>CAWERB010000001.1:0-173097 GCA_963811335.1 uncultured Actinomycetota bacterium
GCTGACTATCGTGTGACCGGGACCCGCCGGCAGTAAAGAGACAGGCAAGCGGCCCTCACACGCCGCTTCGCTTCCGCGGCGATGCCATGAGCACGAGGTGAATCCGGCCACGCGCCGTAAGCGGCCATCGCAGCGGGAGCGCGCGAGAACGCCGCTTCCGGGCGGCTCGTGATCGAGGAGGACGGGGCTTGGACCACATGCATAACTTCCGGATCCGCGTCCCGCGCTCAGGCGTACGGGTTCCAGCTGGCGGCGTAGCGCATAAGGGAGGCGGCCAGCTCCGGGCGGGCGGCGGCCCACACATCGTCGAACAGGTACCACTGCTGGTGGCCGAAGAAGGCGCTGGCGTGCATCGACATCTGGGCGATGTGCTCAGCCACGTTGATGACGCTCTGCTCCGGGTCGCGCTCCTCGTCCAGGGTGACCCTGGCCAGCCCGGCCATCGCCGCCTCGTGGGCGGCCGGGTGAGGCCCGGCGAACGCCGCGCCAAGGCGGTCCTCAATGTTGAGGTACCGGTTGCACCGGTGCAACGCCGGCTCGACGCTCGCCTCCCCCGGTGCGACCAGCCCGCGCAACGCCAGCAGTTCCCTGGGCCACTGCTCCTGCTGGACCAGCTTGCGGCTATAGCACGCGTACCGGCCGCCGGCCGCACGACCCGGCGCAGGTACTCGGCGAGCCCGGGCAGGCGAACCCCCGCGATGGCCACGGGTGGCAGCCAGCCGATGCTGTCGCCGTCGTAGAAGGTGAGCAGCACCGCGTACGTGATCCCCTCGCCGCCGCCCGCAGGCGCCAGCGTGCCCACCTCGATCGGGGCGGCGAAGGCGCCGGCTCCTGCACTGGCCTCGCTGGGCAGCGGGAAGTCTTCGTACAGCAGGTAAGCCAGTCGATCGGGCGCCTGCTCGCCCGCCTGCGGGGGCAGGAAGAAGTAGGCAAGGCCGACCTCATCGTCGTCAGTGAGCGCCAGGACCTGGTCGTCCCCGACGACCACCTCGCCCTCGACGTAGAGATGCTCGGCCAGCGCCGCGCCCAACTCGCCCGCGGTGGCTGGCGCGGGCAGCTCGTGCTCGCGGGCGGCGTCGAAGATGCTCGCCAGGCCGTACACACCACCGCCCAGTTCGGTCGCGACCCAGGCGTGCAGGTCGGTCGCCGGATCGGCGGCGGCTGCCCAGCCGCGCCGGAACCAGTCCAGCACGGCACGGTCGGGCAGCCGCCGCACCCGCTTGCTCAGCAACCCCTCGTAGTGGCTGCGGTACACGAAAACGACTCCATCGGACTGCGGCACGAGGCCTGATCCTACGGGCAGCACATAACTTCCGGATCCGCGTGCCCAAACAGGGGGCGCCATCGGCTCGAAGCGGCCCTAACGGCGGTTCGCGGCCCCGGCAGTGGCCGCCGGTAGCGGCCCTGCCCTCTGGGATCTGGCCCGCTCGCTACCGTGCTGCCCCATCTCGCGGAACCACAGAGCCCTGCCTGCTGGAACTCGTCTCCTAGAGCACCGTCGCCAGTTCGGCCATCTCCTCGACCGGGGCCGGGGGCACCAGGTTGAAGACGAACCTGCGGTAACAGAACAGCCGGAACAGGGTCGCGAAAACGACGCCGATGACGGTGGCGAGGTTGTAGGAGAGCCGGTCGGTGTCGTGCAGCCAGTAATGACTGGCGTCGACGAAAGCGGTCTGGATTAGCATGCCGACCAGGTTGAAGAAGAAGAACAGCACCGTCTCGCGCCCCACGTTCGCGGTCTTGCGGTGCTCAAAAGCCCAGTAGCGGTTCCCGAGGAAGGTGACGGACGTCGCGATACAGGCGGCGATGACGACCGAGGCCGTCGGCCCTGTGCGCCCGTACAGCGCGTTCTGCAACCCGAACAGGACGATCGCGCCCACGATGCCCACGATGCCGAACTTGCCGATCTCGTGGACCAGCACCTGAAATCGCAGGTAGGTACCGCGGATCAGACTCAACTGGCTCGGTTCCTCTCACGGCTGCAGGCGCCTAGACCATGACCTGCTCGTACCGTACCTGCGGTAACCGGCAGCCCACGGCACCGCTCCCGGAACGTTCGGAATCCGTCAGACTTTCAGGCACACTCTCCGAGTGCTTGCGGCCCAGATGACGCGGACGTGCGACGAATCCGCTCAAGATCGACCTGAGTCCCTAACCTGCGCCCCATTCCGGCCACATCTCACGCATCAGGGCATCGACGTCCTGCTTGTCGTAGCCAGGTCGCAGCCGGGTGGTGGTGAGTCCCGTCGGAGGGCTGGCTTCCTCGCCGCGGCGCAACGCCTGGATCACGTCTTCGAGGAAGTCGTCCACCTCGCGCTGGTCGTAGCCTTGTCCGCGGCGCGTGGTGCGGAACTGCGCATTCGTGATCCGCGCGATCAACGGATCAGTGCCGGAACCCTCGGGGGCTGCAGTGTCAGCCGCTTCACCGAGGCGCCGTTCGAGTCCGCGGATAAGCTCTTCGACGTCACGCAGCGGATAACCAGGGCCCAGCCGGCTGACCGGGAACCTTACGTTGCGCAGGTAACCAGGGTCCGGCAGAGCACCGCTGTCCAGGTCTGCCGCGAGGCCGGAGAAGAACGCGTCAACGTCCCTGGCCAGGTATCGCATGCTAAGGCCGGTGGCGGCGGTGAGCTGCTCCCGCACTCCGCGTAGCCAGCTGGCTAGACCGGTCGCATCCTGGTCATCTTCCATGCCGGCAAGCACCCTCCACCGTCGAGAGCCCAGGGCCGGAAAGCCAAAGTCGGGCTGAGGGGACTCGAACCCAAAGAACGCGCTAGCCAAGCTGCGCTACAGCCCGCGCCCACGAAAGTCTAGCGGTCGGCGGAGCCCGCCAGACCTCAGGCTTCGGTACGAAGAGCACATCCTCATCCGCCGGCTGGCCGGACGCCGCCCCGCGCAGCAGGCAGCGATCATCCTCGCCAACCTCAACCATGTCACCGAGGACCTCGCCGCCGGAGCAGTGGTCGTTTCCACGGGGACCTGCCCCGGGTCCGGCGCCTTCCCGTGCCCGGCTGAGAACCAGAAGGCACCCCGGGAACCCTCGCTGAACAACGTGGTGCTGGGCTTCGGCCAACTGAGAACCTGGGCGCGGGTGAAGTTGCCGCGGCTCAGCGACACCCATACTCCCCAGTCGAACTCCGTGCCCGGGGCGGCGCCGGTCACCGGGATGACGAGCCGGCCACGGACGAAGAAATGCTCGCCCTTGATGACGCACTGCTCTTGCTCGAGCGTGCTCGACTCGTCGCCGGCGAGCGACGGGTCCCAGTAGCGCTGGGGAGGCGGCCCAGCCGGGGGGCGCCCCGCGTCCCGGAGCGCCGGCAGGGCCGTCGTAAAGGAGGTGCGCAGGCGCACGCGGTTCTGGTAGCACTGCGCCATGGCCGTTACCGCGGCGGATGCCCGCACCGTGGACCAGCTGCTGCGCGTCATCCGCGATGGCGGGCAGCCGAGGTACCTGCTGTTCTGGGGGCACCAGCCGCCGCCTCGGGGCGGCGTCGGGCAGGGCTGCCTGAGCCAGTGGTGGCCGGCCGCGTTCACCGTGGACGGGGTGAGCTACCCCACGGCGGAGCATTACATGATGGCGGCCAAGGCACGGCTGTGCGGTGACGCCGAGACTGCCGGGAAGATCTTGGCTGCGCCGCATCCGGGGGCGGCCAAGGCGCTGGGCCGGCAGGTGCGCGGGTTCGATGAGCGGCGCTGGTCGGAGCACCGCTTCGACGTGGTGGTCGCCGGGAACATGGCCAAGTTCGGCCAGCACCAGCAGCTGCGGGAGTTCCTGGCTGGCACCGGCGGCCGGGTTCTCGTCGAGGCTTCCCCGCGAGACCTCATCTGGGGCATCGGGCTGGCCGTCGGCGACGAGCAGGCAGGCTCGCCCGAGAACTGGCCAGGGCTGAACCTGCTCGGCTTCGCGCTGATGGAAGTGCGCCGCCGGCTGGGTGCTTAGCAGCCCGCGCGAGCACATGTGCCGTCGCGGGCCACGCGAAGAACGACCCGTTCGTTCGGCGTGCACTGCGAGCGACCTCGCAACGCACCTTGTCGCCGCGCCGATCGGTGGCTCTTTGCGCTTCAGGGTGCTGGCTGGCCGGGCTGACTGGTGGCGCCGTGCTCGTTGGCTGCGGGCGGGTTACGGGGCGCCGGTCATGATGCGGTCGTAGGTGCGCCGGGCGCGTGCGCTGCGGGCGCTGGCGCCGTAGCGGGCCAGCATCTGCGGGGAGGCCCAGCCGTTGAGCTCCATGAGGTCGCCTTCCGGCCCGCCGCGCTCCAGCCAGGTGTGGCTGAAGTGGTGGCGGAAGCGGTGCGGCCACGCCTGGACCCCGCACTGCCGACCGCGGCGGGCGACCGCCTGGTAGATGCCGCTGGCGGTCAGCGGCCCCCGGTTCCCGGCGCCGAGCCACAGCCAGGGCTGGCAGGCCTGCGGGTGGCGGGCGCGGGCGCGCAGGTAGCGGTCCACCGCCCGGGCGGCGTCGTGGCTGATCTTCACGATGCGGGGCTTGCCGCCCTTGCCGCGCACGATGATCTCCCGCTGCCACAGGTCGATGTCGCTGCGCCGCGGGTCGCCCGGCTGGTAGCGGATGCCGGCCAGCTCCGACAGGCGGATGCCGCACGCCTTGAGCACCGCGATGATCGCCGCGTCCCGCCGCTCGGCGAACCCGCGGCCGGCGCACGCGCGCTGCAGGCGGTCCAGCTCGGCGCCTGTGAAGACCGGGACCAGGCCGGCGGTCACGTGCGGCGGCCGGAGCCCGGCCATCGGGTCGGGCAGGCCTTCCTCGGCGGCCAGCCACTTGAAGAACTGCTGCAGCGCCCGGTACTGATTGCTGGCATAGGCGCCGCTGTAGCGGCCGAGCAGCCAGACCATCCAGCGCCGCACGTCCGCCGCCTCGACCTGCTCCCACCTGGTCTTACCAGCCTCGGCGAGCAGGTGGGAGGCTGCGAACCAGCGCGCGGCGCCGGCATAGGTCCGGATCGTTGCCGCCGCCTTGTTCTCCGCCGCCAGGTGCAGCCGGAACGACGCGATGTCCGCCGCGAACGGCCCCGCGTCCAGCGGCCCCGCACGCCGGACCCGCTCCTGCAGCGGCCCGAAAGTTTTACGCTCTTCCCCGGCACCTGCCGCCCGATAACGGCCACTGCCCGCGCTTCCGCGCCGCCGGGAACCTGTCGCTCTCATCTCCTAATTTCCCTCTCTTCCTGCGTTCTCGCAGGTGAGAGGGCCGGAAACCTTGCCAGGACGATGCGCCCCAACCGGGACTCGAACCCGGGACCTACCGCTTAGGAGGCGGTCGCTCTATCCACTGAGCTATCGGGGCTTACGGCAGGCCAAGCTTACCCGGGATGGGGCGTGCGTGGCGCGGCATGGCCGGGCACGGCGCGGTGGCAACGTTCGGTTGCCTGGATCAAATCGTGACAAAAGGTTTCACGCGCTTGGCGGCGGGCAGTCGCGTGGGGCTCGCCACCTCGCGCCGAGAAGGGGCCGCGTTTTCCGGCGGCAGCTTTAGATTTTCTATAGAATCTGGCGGCACACTGCCGGCTAACCGGGAGGACCTGCGGACTTGTGGACGTGGAGGGGATAGTGCCGCCGCGAAATCAAGAGCAGCAGCTGGCGAACGCGCAGCCAAGGCAGCGCGAGTTCCGGCCGGACATTCAGGGGCTGCGCGCGCTGGCCGTGGGCATGGTCGTCTTCTACCACCTGTACCCGTCGCTGATGACCGGCGGATTCGCCGGCGTGGACGTCTTCTTCGTGATCTCCGGATTCCTGATCACCGGCCACATGCTGCGCGAGTACCGCAAGGAGGGCCGGATCGGGCTGCTCGAGTTCTGGGGCAGGCGGGCCAAGCGGCTGGTGCCCGCCGCGGCCCTGGTGCTGGCCGTGACCTGGGCGGCCTCCCGCCTGGTGCTGCCCGCGACGCGACTGGCGGACACCGCCGTCCAGATCAAGGCGAGCGCGCTCTACTACGAGAACTGGCAGCTCGCCTGGAACGCGGTCGACTACCTCAAGTCGGACAGCGCGGCGAGCCCGGTGCAGCATTTCTGGTCGCTCTCCGTCGAGGAGCAGTTCTACCTGGGCTGGCCGTTCCTGTTCGTCTTCGCGGCGCTCGTGGCGCTCTCCGTGCGGCGGCGGCCACGGCACGCCAGGGTAGACCTTGAGCAGGCGCGGCGCGCCCGCGGGCACCACGTGCTCATCCTGCTGGCGGGCGCGGTGGTCGCCGGCTCGCTCTGCTACTCGGCCTACTACACGCGGGTCAACCCGTCGGGCGCCTACTTCGTGACGACCACCCGGATCTGGGAGCTTGGGGTCGGCGGCCTGATCGCGCTGCTCCCCGAGCGGCTCGGGCAGCGGCTCAGCCGGGCCGGCCTGCTCGGCTGGACCGGGCTCGGCCTGGTGATCGCGTCCGCGTTCGTGCTGGCCGGCGCGCAGGCCTTCCCCGGCGTGCTCGCCCTGTTGCCCGCGGGCGGCGCCGCGCTGCTGATCCTCGGCGGCTCGGCGGCGGCGCGGTTCGGGCCGTCCCGGCTGACCTCGGTCAGGCCCTTGGTGTTCATCGGCGGCATCTCCTACTCGCTGTACCTGTGGCACTGGCCGGTCATCGTGCTGTGGACGACGTGGCGGGGTCATGCCATCGGCCCGTTCTCCGGCCCGTTGGTCGCCGTGGTCTCCGTCCTGCTCTCCTGGGCGAGCAAGGTCTGGGTGGAGGACAAGGTGCGGACCGCGAACCTGCTGTCCGGGCACGGCTGGCGGTCGGTGTCGACGGCGCTCGCGGCCGTGGTGCCCGTGGTCCTCGTGTCGCTTTACATCGCCGCCGAGCCCAAGCCCTGGGACGGTCACCTCGGGCCGAACTACCCCGGCGCGGCAGTGCT
This sequence comes from uncultured Actinomycetota bacterium, assembly GCA_963811335.1. Classification (GTDB taxonomy): domain Bacteria; phylum Actinomycetota; class Actinomycetes; order Streptosporangiales; family Streptosporangiaceae; genus Trebonia. The sequence goes on from CAWERB010000001.1 coordinate 6,847, forward strand.
GGCCAGCAAGGTGACCAAGGTCAAGCCGGAGCCGTTCGTCCCGCAGCCCGCGGCCATCAGCCTCCCCGCGTACTGGAAGCAGGGCTGCCTGGTCCCGGTGAGCTCGGCGGTCCCCAAGGCCTGCGCCTACGGCGACACGTCGCACCCGGTGCTGACCGTCGCGCTGGTCGGCGACTCCATGGCCGGCGACTGGTTCACCCCGCTGGAGAAGATCGCCGCCGACCGGCACTGGGAACTCATCACCGAACTGCACTCCATCTGCCCGCTGACCTCGGCCCTGATGATCACCCCTAACACTGGCGGCCCTTACACGTCCTGCCACTCATGGGGTGCCGCGGTGATGCGCGACCTGCTGACGCGGATCCGGCCGGGCGTCGTGATCACCAGTGACTGGCCCGGCCTGGCCACGGTCAGGCACCCCAAGGGCGGGGCGGCGGCGCAACAGGAAATCGGCGCCGGCATGGACGCGTACTGGGACCAGCTCGAGAGCCAGCACATCTCCGTGGTCGCCATCAAGGAATCGCCGGACATGGGGCTCAACGTCCCCGACTGCCTGTCAAAGAACCCGTCATCGCCCGCGAAGTGCTCCGTGCCCGCGGCCAGGGCACTCAAGCCGAACCTGCCCACGGTCTTCGCGACCAAGGCGGCCTCCGGCAGCGTCCCCCTGATCAACATGAACCCGCTCATCTGCGGGCCGGTCAGCTGCCCGCCGGTCATCGGCAACGTGCTCGTCTACCAAGACAGCCATCACCTGACGAGCACTTACGCGCTCACCACGGCGCCCTATCTCAAGGAACGCCTGTTCCAGGCGAGCAAGACCCTCGCCGAGGCCTGACGGAGGCATCCCTTGACCCTCACTTTGCCATCCCTTGTGAAGAACCGCACAAGCAGTTACCCGCGCCGACGTCAATGTCACAGAAATCACGTTCTCCCAGGTCAAGCGGTTTGGCCTAGACCAAAGCACGCGCCGTATGCTGCCACCTTGGCGGACTCCACCGGGACATCGGTCACAATTACATTCCGTTACAGGTGATGCGAAGAGCGTGATTGATCCCGTACTGCAAGAGCGGCCGTTCACCTGTCAAGATGAATAAATCGCCAACTTCACAAGCGATGAGCTTGACGAACCGAGAGGACCAAGTACGTGGCCGATGTTGATGCCATCTTGGAAGCCGCCCACCTGAAGAACGACCACGTGCGTGAGTACGTCCGTTACTGGGCTGGGATCACCGGTGCCGACAACATCGAGGTCGTCAGCGCTGACGACGACGCCCGGCTGATCCAGGAAGCCTTGGCGGCCGGGGAGATCCTGCCGGCAGGCGATGACCTCTACTACTCGCGCAGCTTCTACAAGGACACCGCGCGCTCGGAGGAGCGCACGATCGTCGCCACGAGCGACCCAGCGGACAAGGGCATCTACAACAACTGGTACCCGGCGCCTGAGATGAAAGAGAAGCTCACCGGGCTGATGACCGGGGCGTCCAAGGGCAAGACCATGTACGTCATCCCGTACCTGATGTCCGCACCCGGGTCCCCGCTTGAGCGGTACGCGGCCGGCGTTCAGCTCACCGACAACCGCAGCGTCGTGCTGCACATGAACCGGATGGCCCGGGTGGGCGTCGAGTTCATCAACAACCTAGCCGACCCGGACAGCTTCGTGCGCGCCGTGCACGTGACCGGCGACCTGGAGAACCTCGGCCAGGGTACCCCCGACGACCAGCGGTACTTCGTCACCGTGGCCGACGAGCGGACCATCTTGCACTTCGGCTCGTCCTACGGCGGCAACGCGCTGCTCGGCAAGATCGCGCACGGCCTGCGCCAGGCCGCCTACGACGGCTGGGCGTCTCGCCGGTTCCTGGCGGAGCAGTTCATGCTGCTCGGCATCACCGACAAGGTGACCGGCAAGAAGTGGCACATCGCGGGCGGCTTCCCGTCTGCCTCAGGTAAGACCAACCTCGCGATGACGCTGTCCCCCGACGCCCTCGGCGACCGCTACTACGTCGAGTTCTACGGTGACGACATCGCCTGGATGTGGGTCGGCGAGGACGGCCGGCTGTACGGGATGAACCCCGAGTTCGGCGTGTTCGGCGTGGCCAAGGACACCAACGAGAGCACCAACCCGACCGCGATCGACTCCATCGCGCCGGGCACCAGGGCGATCTTCACCAACGTCGCCTACAACGAGAAGACGAACGAGGTCTGGTGGGAGGGCCGCACCGCCAGCCCGCCGGAGGACCTCGACGGCTGGCTTGACTGGAAGGGCAACCCGATCGCTGGCCGGTCGGCGGTTGAGGCGAACGACCCCTGGGCCCACCCGAACTCCCGCTTCACCACCACGCTCGCCAACGTCCCGAACGTCGCGTCGGACTACGCGGAGCCGCAGGGCGTGCCGATCGACGGCATCATCTTCGGCGGCCGCACCCGGGACCGCGAGCCGTTGATTCGCGCCATCAGGGACGTTGCCGAGGGCGTGTATGACGGCCTGACGCTGGGCGCCGAGGCGACCTTCGCCGCCGACGGGCTCGACGGGCAGCTGCGCTACGACCCGATGTCCATGCGCCCGTTCCTGTCCTACCCGGAGGGCCTGTACGCCGCCCACTGGCTCGACGTCATCGGCGCCTGCACGGACAAGCCGATCTTCGCCCACGTCAACTGGTTCCAGCGGGACGCCGAGGACGGCCACTTCCTCTGGCCCGGGTACCGTGACAACCTGCGTGCGCTGCTGTGGCTGATGCAGCTGCGCGACGGCGAGGTATCCGGCGTGGCGTCGCCGGTGGGCATCCTCCCCACCAAGGACGAGCTGAACACCGACGGCCTGGAGACCGACCCGGCCGACCTCGACACGCTGCTCACCATCGACGTCAAGCGGTGGCGTCAGGAGATCGGCTTCCGCCAGGCGTACCTGGAGCAGTTCGCCGGCCTCCCCGAGGAGATCTGGGCGGCGCACCGCCGCGTCGCCGCGGCCCTCGGCGACTGACCCGCACCGACGCATGCCGCCACCGCCGATCCAGAACGGGGGCGTGTTACACCCGCCCCCGGCGGTGGTTACTGGCGGGGCGGGGCGACCGACTCGCGGGGCACCAGGGTCGGGGTGAGGACGCGGCGGTCGCCGAGACGGTGGCCGCAGCTGATCTGCGCGAGCAGCAGGTCGATGCTCGCGGCGGCGACCGCGTCGAAGTCCGGCCTGACGGTGGTGAGCGGCGGTATGTAGTAGGCGGCCTCGGGCACGTCGTCGAAGCCGACCACGCTGACGTCCTGCGGTACCCTGCGGCCCCGCTCGTGCAGCGCGCGCAGGATGCCGAGGGCGAGGTGGTCGTTGGCGGCGAAGACCGCCGTGACGTCGTTCATCCGGGCGATGATCTGCCCGTTCCTGTACCCGGACGCGGCCAGCCAGTCCGCCGACATGAGCGGGGGGATCTCCGCGCCCGCCTCGGTCAGCGCCCGTCGCCAGCCGGCGATGCGGCCGCGGGCGTCGAACCAGTCGTCGGGACCCGAGACGTGCCAGACGGTGGAGTGCCCGGCGTCGAGCAGGTGCCGCGTCGCCGCGTAAGCGCCGGCCTCCTGGTCCACGGTCACCAGCTCGGTCGGCCGCTCCGGGTCGCCGTCGATCGTGACCAGCGGGATGTCCTCGGGGAGGTCGTCGAGCGCGTCGTTGGCCGACTCCACCGGGGCGATGATCACCAGGCCCGCGACCCGCTGGTCAAGGTGACGGCCGATCGCGTCGGCGATCGGCCGCCGGTCCAGGGTGCGGACGCTCTCCACGTTGACCGTGAAGCCGCGGCGGACGGCCTCCTCCGCGAGCGCGCTCAGCGTAGCGGCCGGGCCGAACAGCGTCGACGACCGCGATACCACGCCTATGACCTGGGACGTTCCGGTTACCAGGAGGCGAGCCGCCTTGTTCGGCCGGTAGCCGAGCTCGTTGATAGCCGCCTGGACCCGGAGCCGGGTCTGCTCGCGGACGTTCGGGTGGTCGTTCAGCACCCGGGAGACGGTTTGATGAGAGACGCCGGCCAATTTGGCGACGTCGGTCATCGCCGGCTCGCGGACGGGTCTGACCACGTAATTCCCCACTTGATTGTCGAGTCCGGAACATCTCAATGCAGCAACACTCTACCGTCGCGGAGGGTCGCGCTCGGGCCTCAACCTGCAGTTTTCGCTGCCTGGCGGCCGGGCTCGCACGGTGCCCTTCTCCGCCAGGAGGTTAGGGATCGTGAGTGAGCATGTCAAGTAGCACCACGATTCCTGTTCTATCGCCGCAGGCTCCCGCCCGGGACCCGCGGCCCGCTGCCTTGCTGGCTTCGCGTCATTGATTGTGAGCGTTAACAGATTAACCTGTCAACGCATCAGCCGCTCAATCGCGTCACTTTCTTGCATCCACACAGCTCAGCATGGCTCGGGGCGCTATTAGTGGCGCGGCGGCCTGCGCCGACGTCGCTGGTAACGAGATGACATCGAGGTATTGACACCCCAGATTGAGCACGTTAACAATCTGAGCCATCGGACGTTAGCTACGCCGCGGGCACAGCCGAGCCGCCATGGTCGCCAAGGGAGACGAGACGTGACAGCGGATACCACCTCCGACCAGGCAACGAGTACTTTCCCACCCGGCCTCGCCGGGCAGGTGAGGCCGGCATCCGCCGGGCCGGACGACAAGGACTCGCTTGTGGTAGGCGTGGACTTCGGCACGCTCTCGGCGCGCGCCGTGGTGGTCCGGGCAAGCGACGGCGCCGAGCTCGGCAGCGGGCTCGGCGAGTACGCGCACGGGTCGATCGAGCGGACGCTGCCCGCCTCCGGGAAGCAGCTGCCGCCGGACTGGGCGCTCCAGGACCCGGCCGACTGGCGCGAGGCACTCGGCACGGCGGTCCGCGAGGCGCTGCGCGACGCCGGGGCGGACCCGTCCGCGGTGGTGGGCATCGGCACCGACTTCACGGCCTGCACCGTGCTGCCGGTGCTGCGAGACGGCACGCCGCTGTGCGAGCTCCCCGAGCTGCGGGATAAGGCCACATGCCTGGCCCAAGCTGTGGAAGCACCACGCGGCGCAGCCGCAGGCCGACCGGATCAACGACCTCGCCCACAAGCGCGGCGAGCCGTGGATCGGCCGGTACGGCGGGCGGGTCTCCTCGGAGTGGCAGTTCGCCAAGGGACTGCAGCTGCTCGAAGAGGACCCGGACACCTACCAGCGGACCGAGCGGTGGGTTGAGGCGGCCGACTGGATCATCTGGCAGCTCTGCGGCCGCGAGACGCGCAATGCCTGCACCGCGGGGTACAAGGGACTCCTCCAGGACGGGCAGTACCCGTCGGAGAGCTATCTCGCCGCGCTCAACCCCGAATTCGCCGACTTCGCGCAGACGCGGCTGGCCGGCCTGCCGCTGTCTGAGCTTGGCAGCCTGGCCGGCACCATGACCGCGGCGGGCGCGAAGCTCACCGGGCTGCCTGAGGGCATCGCGGTCGCCACGGGCAACGTCGACGCCCACGTCACCGCCCCCGCGGCCCAGGCCATCAGCCCCGGGCAGATGCTCGCGATCATGGGCACCTCCACCTGCCACGTGATGAACGGCGACGAGCTCGCGGACGTGCCGGGCATCTGCGGCGTGGTGGACGGCGGGATCATCGCGGGAAAGTTCGGCTACGAGGCCGGCCAGAGCGCGGTCGGCGACATCTTCGCCTGGTGGACCGGCCTCGGCGTCCCCGCGGGCTATCTCGAGGAAGCCGCCGAGCGCGGCCAGAACCTGCACGAGTACCTGTCGAGCAGGTGCGAGGGGCAGCCGGTCGGCGCGCACGGCCTCATCGCGCTCGACTGGATGGGCGGCAACCGCTCGGTGCTCGTCGATCACCACCTGTCCGGGGTGATCGCCGGCCTGACGCTCGCGAGCACGCCGGAGGACGTGTACCTGGCCCTGCTCGAGGCCACCGCCTTCGGCACCCGGGTGATCATCGAGGCGTTCGAGGCCGCCGGGCTCCCGGTCACCGAGTTCGTGGTCGCCGGCGGCCTCAAGCGCAACCGGCTGCTGATGCAGATCTACGCCGACGTGCTGCGGCGGCCGGTCTCCGTCGCCAGCTCTGACCAGGCGCCCGCCGTCGGGTCGGCGATCCACGCCGCGGTCGCCGCGGGCCTGCACGCCGACGTCGCCGCCGCGGCGGCCGTGATGGGCCGGTCCGAGCAGGCGGCCTACCGGCCCGACCAGGACCGGGCCGACGCCTACGACGAGCTGTTCGCCGAGTACCGGACCCTGCATGACTACTTCTCCGGCCGGCCAGAATGGGCGGGCAACGACGTGCTGCACCGCCTCCGTGACCGCAGGAACGAGGTGACCGGGACATGAGCCCGCTCACCGTGGAAATAAAGGCGGCCCGCGAGCAGGTCAGCGCGCTGCACGCGGAGCTCGTCAGGTACGGGCTCGTCGTGTGGACGGCGGGCAACGTCTCCGGCCGCGTCCCCGGCCATGAGCTGATGGTGATCAAGCCGAGCGGGGTCTCGTACGACGAGCTGACCCCGGATTCCATGATCGTCTGCGACCTGGACGGGAACGTGCTCGACGGGGACTTCGCCCCGTCGAGCGACACCGCCGCGCACGCTTACGTCTACCGGCACATGCCGGACGTCGGCGGCGTGGTGCACACGCACTCCACCTACGCGTGCGCCTGGGCGGCGCGCGGCGAGCCCGTGCCCTGCGTGCTCACCGCGATGGCGGACGAGTTCGGCGGAGAGATACCGATCGGCCCGTTCGCGCTGATCGGCGACGACTCCATCGGCCGCGGCATCGTCGAGACGCTCTCCGGCCACCGCTCGGCCGCCGTGCTGATGCGCAACCACGGGGTGTTCACCATCGGCAAGGACGCCCGCGCCGCGGTCAAGGCGGCCGTGATGTGCGAGGACGTCGCCCGCAGCGTGCACATCGCCCGCCAGCTCGGCGATCCGCTGCCCATAGCGCAGTCCGACATCGACCGCCTCTACGACCGCTACCAGAACGTCTACGGCCAGCCAGGCAAGTCCTGACCGCTGGCCGCACCGCCCGCCAGGAACCACGTTGACCACGAACGGAGCCGCCGCGCTATGAGCAAACCCACCGCCCGCGAGATCTGGTTTGTCACCGGCAGCCAGGAGCTTTACGGCGAGGAGACCCTGCGCCAGGTGGCCAGCCAGTCCCAGGTGATCGCGGAAGCGCTCGACGCGGCGCCAGAGATCCCGGTCCGGGTCGTCTGGCAGCCGGTGCTGACCGGCGCGGAAGCGATCAGGCGGCTGTTCCTCGCGGCGTCGGCGGATGACTCGTGCATCGGAGTGGTGGCGTGGATGCACACGTTCAGCCCGGCGAAGATGTGGATCGGGGGCCTGGAGGCCCTCGGCAAGCCGCTGCTGCACCTGCACACCCAGGCCAACGTCGAGTTGCCCTGGGCGTCGATCGACATGGACTTCATGAACCTGAACCAGGCGGCGCACGGTGACCGGGAGTTCGGCTACATCCAGACCAGGCTCGGGGCGCGGCGCAAGACGGTCGCCGGGCACGTGTCCGACCCGCGGGTGACCGCCGCGGTGGGCACCTGGGCGCGGGCGGCGGCCGGGTGGGCGGCGACCCGGTCACTGAAGCTGGCCAGGTTCGGCGACAACATGCGCTACGTCGCGGTGACCGAGGGAGACAAGACCGAGGCCGAGGCCGTGTTCGGGGTCCAGGTCAACACCTGGGGCGTCAATGACCTGGTCGCCGCCGTCGACGCCGTGTCCGAGGCCGACATCGACGCGCTCGTCGCCGAGTACGAGGATGTCTACGACGTCGTGCCCGACCTCCGCAAAGGCGGGGAGCGGCACAAGTCGCTGCGCTACGGCGCGTCGGTCGAGCTCGGCCTGCGGTCGTTCCTCTCCGGCGGCGGGTTTTCCGCGTTCACCACCAGCTTCGAGGACCTCGGCGGGCTACGGCAGCTGCCCGGGCTGGCCGTGCAGCGGCTGATGGCTGACGGGTACGGGTTCGGCGCCGAGGGCGACTGGAAGACCGCCATCCTGGTCCGCGCGGCCAAGGTCATGGGCGAAGGCCTGCCCGGCGGCGCCTCCCTGATGGAGGACTACACCTACGACCTCACCCCGGGCGACGAGCGGATCCTCGGCGCCCACATGCTCGAGGTCTGCCCCACCCTCACCACCGAACGCCCCCGCCTGGAAATCCACCCGCTGTCCATCGGCGGCCGCGACGACCCCGTCCGGCTGGTGTTCACCGCCGACCCGGGACCCGCCGTGGTCGCCGCCCTGTCCGACATGCGCGACCGCTTCCGCCTCGTCGCCAACGCCGTCCAGGTCGTCCCCCCGTCCGCCCCACTGCCCCGCCTCCCGGTCGGCCGCGCCGTCTGGAAGCCGGAACCCGACTTCACCACCTCCGCGACCGCCTGGCTCACCGCCGGGGCAGCCCACCACACCGTCATGTCCACCGCCGTCGGCACCGAGGCATTCGAGGACTACGCCCGCATGGCCGGCACCGAGCTCCTCATCATCGACGCCGGCACCACCACCCGTGCATTCGAAGCCGAGATCCGCGCCAACGCCGCCTACTACCGGCTCGCGCGCGGCATATAAGCGACAGGGAGGCTATATCCGACGACGATCAAATAGCAGACCGCACACGAATTCAACGCACCCGGGCGACTGGGTTAATTCGCCTTACGGCAATGGTTTTCGCATGCCTTTAGCAGCATTCTAACCTGCGCCGTTTTGATCGCGCCGACACCATTCACCGTGGCCTTCAAGTCTTCTTTCATAGTCGCGTCGGCACTCTGGAAGCATACTGCCAGTCTCGCTCAATAGCAAAGTTTCCCCTGCTCAAACCGCCGATGAAGGCTTATCGAGTAGCCATGGACCTCAATTACAGCGCCGCGAAAACAGGGCCTTGACACAGCCCGCAAAAACGACATACGTTTCGCGACAACGGAAGACAAAGCAAATTACCGCCTCGCGCAGGGGACCGTAGCCCTCAATGACCGCGGCCCCAATGCCAGGCACTTAAGTAACACTCCCCGGCAGAGTCTCAATAACGATTCTATAGCTTCTCGGACACCGGCGGCTCGGGCCCTGTCGGCGGTCCGTCCGGGAGGACAGCAGCGACCAACGAAGATCCGCCTCCCGAAACTAGCTAGAAGGGCAATCGCAATGAGGATCAATCGCAGAGCGCTCGCCGCCATCCCCGCGGTCGCGGCGCTCTCTCTCGCCGCCGCCTGCTCAAGCTCCACCTCGTCGTCCACCACGACGGCCCCCGCGAGCAGCGCCCCCGCGGCGACTAGCGCGGCGGCGAGCAGCGCGGCGCCCGCGCTGAGCGGCTCGCTCGGGTTCAACCAGGGCAACCTCGCCAAGCTTGACGCCGCGCTCGCCGCCGCGCTCAAGGGCAAGCCCCTGTCAGCGGTCAACATCGCGATGGTCGTGAACGTCGCCGCTGACTACTGGAAGGCCGGCCAGGTCGGCTTCCTGGCCGGCTGCAAGGCCCTGGGCCTCCCGTCCAACAAGTGCACCTACTTCGCGCCGCCGAACGGCAAGCTGACCGAGCAGACCTCCGAGCTCGAGACGCTGCGGTCGCAGGGCATCACCGGCTACTCGATCTCCGCGATCGACCCGGCATCCGCGAAGGGCACCATCGCCACCGACATGGGCAAGGGCCTCTTCGTGCTGCCCATCGACTCCCCGCTGCCCGGCACCGCCGCGGCCGGGCTGTACCTGGGCACGCCGAACACCGAGGCGGGTTTCCAGGCCGGCACGGCGATGAAGCAGCTGCTGAACGGCACGGGCAAGGTGGCGATCCTCGTCGGCTCGCTGACCGCCGCTAACGCCACGCAGCGGATCGCCGGCTTCGAGCAGGCGATCGCCGGCAGCAACATCACCGTCGTCCAGAAGGTCAACGACAACCTGTCGCCGGCCACCGCGCAGTCGGACGCGGAGACCATCCTGGCCAACAACCCTGACGTCAACGGCCTGTACGGCGTCTACTCCTACGACGGCCCGGCGCTCGCCCAGGCCGTCCAGTCGGCGCACAAGGTCGGCTCGGTCTCCATCGTGTCCGACGACTCCGACGCGCAAACCCTCTCCTTCATCAACTCCGGCATTATCGGCGGCACCGTGGTCCAGATGCCCTACCAGCAAGGCTTCACCGGCGCCTACGTCCTGGCGGCGGAGAAGGTGCTCGGCAGCGCGGCCACGATGGCGATCATCAAGCCGTACCTGTCCTCGGACGGCTACACGCTGTCCTCCGGTGTCGGCCTCGTTACCAAGTCGGACATCTCCTCCTACAACTCACTCCTGTCGTCCCTCGGTATCAGCTGAGGTGACGCAGCAAGCACAAGCCCCCAGCCGCGCGGTCACCGCGCGGCTGCGGGGCGTTCACAAGTCTTACGGGCCGGTCCGCGTCCTCGACCTTCCCGAACTCGACCTTTACGCCGGCGAGGTCGTCGGCGTCGTCGGGGAGAACGGGGCAGGCAAGTCCACGCTGATGGGCGCGCTGGCCGGTTCCGTGCACCACGACGGTGGCGACATCGAGATCGACGGGGTGCCCCTGGCGCCCGGGTCAACCGAGGCGGCGGGCCGGCTCGGCATCGCCATGGTCTCCCAGGAGTTCCCCCTCGTCGGACAGCTATCGGTCGCCGAGAACCTGCTGCTCGGCCGCCGGCCGAGGCGGGCCAGGCGCGGAGGCCTCGTGGACCGCGCCGCCACGCGCGCCGAGGCCGAGGAGATGCTCCACGATATCGGCCTCGACCCGCGATCGTTCGGCGGCGTCAACCGCGAGGTGCGCGCGCTGCCCGTCCCGACCAGGCAGCTGATCGAGATCGCCAAGGCCTGGGGCCGGTCACCGAAGCTGCTGATCCTGGACGAGCCGACCTCAGCGCTCGGCCCGGTTGAGGCGGAAATGGTCCTGGGCCTCGCCCGGCAGGTGGCTAAGCGGAACGGCACCGTGCTGTTCATCGGCCACCGGCTGGATGAGGTGCGCGCGGTCAGCGACCGGATCGTCGTGCTGCGCAACGGCAAGCTGGTCGCCGACCTGACCCCCCAGGAGGCCACCGGGGAGCGGCTGATCAGGGAGATGGTCGGCGGCGAGATCGGCCGGACCGAGCCGGCGCCGCACGCGGACGACGCACCCGTCGTGCTCACGGTGAGCGGACTGACCGCGGACGGCCTCGGGCCGGTCGACCTCCAGGTGCGGGCGGGCGAGATCGTCGGCATCGCCGGGCTCATGGGCTCCGGCCGGAGCAGGCTCATCCACACGGTGGCCGGCGCCCAGCCCGCCACCGGCGGCAGCATGACCGTCGACGGCACGCCGTACTCACCGCGCAATCCCGGCGACGGCACCGCGGCCGGCCTCGTGCTGATCCCGGAAGACCGCAAGGAGCAGGCGCTCGTCCTGTTCGCCCCGATCAAGGACAACATCACCGTCTCCATCCTCCGCACGCTGGCCAACGGGGCCGGCCTGCTCATGCCCAGGCGGCAGCGGGCGGCCGCCCAGGACGCGGCGGCCCACGTGCACGTCCGGATGCAGTCGGTGGACCAGCCCGTCGGCTCGCTGTCCGGCGGCAACCAGCAGCGGGCCGTCTTCGGCCGCGCCCTCGCGACCAGGCCGCGGCTGCTGCTGCTCGACGAGCCCACCCGGGGCGTCGACGTCGGCGCGAAGGCCGAGATCTACGGGCTGATCGAGCGGGCGGCCGCGGACGGCCTGGCCGTGCTCGTCGCCTCGTCGGAACTTGAGGAGCTGCAGCTCATCTGTCACAGGATCGCGGTCATGAATCACGGCGAGATTACCGCCATGCTGCCGCACCAGGACGCCACCAAGGAACGCATCATGTCCGCCGCGGCCGGGACGGCGCAGGTCAGCGCCGCCGCCGCGGCCGCCGTGCCGACCCCGGCCCCCAGAGGAGGAGCCTGAGAATGAGTGCCCCGAGCATCGCACCGCAGATACAGCCCCCCGCCGCGCAGCAGTCCGCGTCCGGCGTGGCCGGCCGCCTGCTGCGGCGGCTCGCCGAGTCACCGGAGGCGGGCGTCGTCGTCGCCTGCGTCGCCGTGTTCATCGCCATCGCGCTGAACGCCCATACCTACGCCAGCATCGGCAACCTCCAGGTAATGGGCCGGGACTTGTCACAGACCGGCATCCTGGCGATCGGCGAGTCGCTGGTCATCCTGACCGGCGGCATCGACCTGTCGGTCGGCGCGCTGGCCGGCCTGGCCGGGATCATGGCCGCCTGGTTCAACGTCAACCAGGGCCTGCCTCCGGTCGTGGCGATGCTGATCACGCTGGCCATCTGCGGTACCGTCGGCTTCTGGCACGGCTCGATGGTGACCCGGCTCAACGTGCCGCCGTTCGTGATCACGCTGGTTACCTTCACCACCGCGCAGGGCCTGTCGCTGGCGATAACCAGCGGCACTCCCATCAACGGCATCTCCAACGTCTTCGCCGACATATCCACCGGCTACTTCTTCCAGATCCCCGTGCCCGCGCTGTTCTTCTTCGGCGCCGCGCTGATCGCCTGGTTCGTGCTTGAGCGCACGTACGTCGGCCGGCAGGTCTACGCGGTCGGCGGCAACCGGGAAGCGGCCCGGCTGGCCGGCATCCCGGTCCGCCGCAGGATCGTCGGCACCTACGTCGCGAGCGCGATGCTCGCGGGCCTCGTCGGCATGGTGACGATCGGCCGGATGAACGTCGCCGACCCGTCGGTCGGACCGGGCTGGGAACTGGTCGCGATCGCGGCCGCGGTCGTCGGCGGCGTCTCCCTGTTCGGCGGTGAAGGCCGCATCCTGGGCGTCGCGGCGGGCGCGATCCTGCTTGAGTTCATCTCCAACGGCCTGCTCGCAATGCACGTCTCCCCGTACTACCAGCAGGTCGTCCAGGGCATCGTGCTCGGCATCGCGATCCTGCTTGACCGGGTGCGGGCCAGCTACTTCGGCCGGGGCCGCCGCTAGCGGCGGCCGGCGCAGACACTCCGGTGCGCGCTCCGGGCGGGTACGGCTGCGGCCGGACCCGCCCGGAGCGCTGTGTACCGGGTCGTACCGCGGGCGGCTAGACCACCTTCAGCGTGGCCCAGACTTTCTTGCCTGACCAGCCGGGGACGGTTTCCCAGCCCCAGTCCTCGGCCAGCATCTCGATGATCTCCAGGCCGCGGCCTGACTCCTCGTTAGGCTCCGGGTGGCGGGCTACCGGAGCGCCGAGTGCGGTGGGCACCGTGTCCCAGACCTCGATCATCAGCCGCGAGCCGTCAGACAGCATGCGTATCCATAGCAGCGCGAGCTTGCCGTCCGCGTCGTACCTCGGGGTCCCGTCGGGGCTGGTCGCAGCCCGCACCACGTTGGTGCTCAGCTCGCTGACGAGCAGTTCCGTGACATCCGCCATCGCGTCGAGTCCCCAGTCGCGGAGCGTGACGCTGACGAAGCCGCGGGCCAGGCTCGGGGCCGTCGGCAGGGCTCCGAGCGGGCCGAGATCGGAATTTAGTAGCCAGTCAGCCAAGGGAAGCTCGTCGCATTGGTTCGGGGTGCGGCGGTCCCGGTTTGCGGCCCCGGACCGAGCGGAGGATTAACCGCTCGGCACGCAACAGTACCCGTTCCGCCGTCGACCGTACCGCCGTTACCGTGCGATCGCGGCAAAACGTCATCCCGGCGGGCAATGAGCGCCGAATGGCCCAGGCGCCGCGCGCAGTACCCCATAACAGGCGGAACGTCGAGATGCCGCCGGGTGTTACGCACGTGCACCGATACCGAAGGGCGCACCGTGGCCTGGGATTATCACTGTGGCGATCTGCAGCAGGAGTTCCCTGCTGGCCTTGAGTGCCGCCGCGTCAGTACCGAGCGGGTCCTCCTCTGGACCTTGCGCTGACCACCATGCATGGGTGCACGCGTACACGCCCTCAGCAGTCGAGGCGATGGTGGAGATGTCCTCCCCGGTATGCCCTGGGGTGCGCAGCAACCGCACCGACGGCGCGAGCAGTGCCCCGTGCGCGTCCCGGCTCAGCCAGTGGTCGCCGTCGTAGACCGCCCAGTGATCGTGGATCCGCGCGTTCGGGAACAGGGCGGCATTGACGGTGTGATCCGGGTGGTGGTGGCTGAAGACCACGTCCGTCACGTCCGCTGGCCGCGGGCCGTGCGCGGCCAGGGCGGCCAGCAGGGCACCGCGGTCGGCGACCATCCCCGGATCGACGACGATCACCGCGTCGCCGTCGGTGATCAGCGTCACGGTCCCGCTCACGCGCTCGTCGTCGCCGTCCAGCCCGACGTAACCCTCGTGCAGGACGTGTACCCGGGCGGTGCCGGCCGCCGGGATATCGAGTTCAGTCACGGGACAGACCATACCCCGAGGCGATAGTTCGTAAAATGCCCGGCTTGAGAAGTTTGGGGATAACGTGAAAAGCGGGTCAGGGCAAGTCAATGGGAAGCCTGATGCCGTCGAGCGCATGCGCGCAGAGGTCGTCCTCGCGCTCGGCGGGAAACGCCGCGACGATGCCCGCCACGAGGTCGCGAAGCTTGCCTACGTTCTGACCGAAGACCTCGAATACCTCGGCCTGGGTCACCCCGTCGCCCTCGTCAACACCCGCGTCGGTGTCGGTGACCAGCGCCAGCGGCGTGTAGCAGAGGGCAAGCTCACGGGCGAGGACCGCCTCGGGGTGCCCGGTCATCCCGATCAGCGTCCAGCCCTGCGCCGCGTACCACTGCGACTCCGCGCGGGTCGAGAAGCGCGGGCCGTCGATGACGACCAGGGTGCCCGAACCGGCCGGAACCCAGCCAGCCTTCCGCGCGGCCTCGATCGCGTGAGCGCGGCCCGACGGGCAGTACGGGTCGGCGAACGGTACGTGGACCGCGTAGGAGTCGTAGAAGCTCTGCGCGCGTCCCGTGGTCCTGTCCACCAGCTGGTCGGGGACAACCAGCGCGCCCGCGCCGTAGGACGCGGTGAGCGAGCCCACCGCGGTCGGCGCCAGGATCCGCCGCACGCCGAGCGCGCGCAGCGCCCACAGGTTGGCGCGATACGGGATCTTGTGCGCGGGGTACCGGTGATCCCGGCCATGCCGTGGCAGGAAGGCCACGCCGCGGCCCGCGACCTCGCCGACGAGCACCGTCTCACTCGGCTCACCGAACGGGGTCTCGACGCGCACTTCTTCGGCGTCGGTCAGGAACTCATAGAAGCCTGACCCGCCGATGACGCCGATTTCCGCGACCGCGCCCATTCTGCTTAGGCGACCTTCGTGCTCGATGAGCTACCGGAAGACGAGCTGGCAGTCGACGAGGACGAGTCGCCACCCGACTTCGAGGACGACGAAGCAGAATCGGACGAGGAAGAAGACGACCCGCTCTCCTTCGACCCGCTGTCTTTGGAGCCGCCGTCCTTCGACCCGCTGTCTTTGGAGCCGCCGTCCTTCGACGCCGCCGTCCTTCGAGCCGTTCTCCTTCACCGAGGACGAGGACCCCTTCGGCTCGCTGCCGCGGCTGTCGGTCCGGTAGAAGCCAGACCCCTTGAAGACGATGCCCACTGGTGAGTACACCTTGCGCAGCCGGCCGCCGCAGTCCGCGTGCACGGTAAGCGCAGCGTCGGTGAACTTCTGCACCGCCTCGAGCTGGCCACCGCATTCGGTGCAAAGGTACTGGTAAGTGGGCACAATTCCTCCCAAGCGGGACCATTTCGGTTTCATAGGTTAGCACTCGCGGTAGGCGACTGCTAAGGATAACCGCGCATGTGACCCGCTGATTCCGCGTCACAACCAGGTGAGCCCGTGCGAGGGGCGGGCGACCGCGCGGACCGCGCGGTCGTGCGGCTCGGCCGGCACGTGATCGAGCAGTTCACCGTCGTAGAGCAGCGCTATCGTCGGAACCTGCGCGCCGACCCGGGCGAGCGCCCGGTCATAGGATCCCCCGCCCCGGCCGAGCCGGTTCCCCGCGACGTCAACGGCGAGCGCAGGGACAAGGACGATGTCCGCGCGCGCCACGGTACCCGGGCCGCGGACCGGCTCTACCGGCTGCAGCAGCCCCCTGGCCCCGGGAGCGAGTGAGTCAGGCCCCTCGTAAGACGCCCAGTCAAGGTCGCCGTCGGGAAGCAGCACGGGAAGTACCACGTAGCTGCCGCGCTTCCACAGGGCGAAGACGAGGCCGTGCGTGTCCGGCTCGGTGCCGATGGAGTAATAGGCCGCGATGGTCCCCGCCGCTGACACTTGCGGCATCTCGAGCACGTGGTCCCTGATGAGGCGTCCCGCCGCCACCCGCTCCGCGTCCGGCACGGCCGCGCGGGCCGCGGTGAGCCGCCCTCGCAGGATGGCCTTAGCTGGGGCCAGGCCGCCGTCAGAACCGACGAGTGGCTGGTCACGGGGGGTGTGCGAGGCAGGCATGTCACGTTGCTCCTGAGAAGTCACTACGCTTAACCCATGGTCGATACCGGCAATGCCAGGACGCCAGCAGTAACCAAAGCCGTGGTTCCCGCCGCTGGCCTGGGAACACGCTTCCTGCCAGCGACAAAAGCCACGCCCAAGGAAATGCTGCCTGTCGTCGACAAGCCCGCGATTCAGTATGTCGTGGAAGAGGCCGTGACAGCGGGTCTCAACGATGTCTTGCTCATCACGGGCAGGAGCAAGCGCTCCATCGAAGATCACTTCGACCGCGCGTACGAGCTCGAGGAGGCGCTGGCCGCGAAGGAGGACTGGGACAAGCTCCGCCTCGTCCGGGAGTCAAGCGAGCTCGCCACCATGCACTACGTCCGCCAGGGCGATCCCAGGGGACTTGGCCACGCCGTGCTGTGCGCGGCGCAGCACGTCGGCCGCGAGCCGTTCGCGGTGCTGCTCGGCGACGACCTCATCGACCCGCGGGACCCGCTGCTCACCCGGATGATCGACATCAGGAACACGTGCGGCGGCAGCGTCGTCGCGCTGATGGAAGTCGACCCGGACGAGGTCTCCCTGTACGGCTGCGCCGCCGTCGAGGCGACCGAGGAAGACGACGTGGTCATGATCACGGACCTGGTGGAGAAGCCGACACCGGGCACCGCGCCGAGCCGGTGGATCGTGATCGGGCGCTATGTGCTCGACCCTGAGGTCTTCGACGTGCTCCGGGTGACGCAGCCGGGACGCGGCGGCGAGATCCAGCTCACCGACGCGCTCAAGGTCCTGGCCGCTAAGGGCGAGCTGCGCGGCGTGCTGTTCAGCGGGCGCCGCTTCGACACGGGCAACAAGCTTGACTACCTGCGGACCATGGTGATGTTCGCGGCCGAGCGGCCCGACCTGGCCAGCGAATTCATCCCGTGGCTGCGCAAGTTCCTCGACGAGATGCAATGACCGCAGGCCCCGCGGCAGGCGCGGCGGATGCCGACGGCCCGCAGAGTACGGTAGAGCCGAGCACGGTGGAGGAGTACCAGTCGGCCATCCTGTCGGCGATAACGCCGCTCGCCCCGGCCCGGCTTGAGCTCGCGGCCGCAGAGGGATGCGTGCTCGCGGAGGATGTGACGGCGGCGGTCGCGCTGCCGTCCTTCGACAACTCGAGCATGGACGGGTACGCCGTCCGGGCCGCCGACGTGGCGGGCGCCGCGCGGCAGGCGCCCGCGATGCTGCCGGTGGCCGGCGAGATCGCGGCCGGCGACGTCGGCGCCTACCGGCTGGCGCCCGGCACGGTCATCAGGATCATGACCGGCGCCCAGCTGCCCGCGGGGGCCGACGCCGTGGTGCCCGTCGAGTGGACCGACGGCGGGACCGGCCAGGTCGCCGTCTACCGCCCGGCGGAGCCTGGCAACGCTGTCCGCTACGCGGGCGGCGACGCGGCCGAGGGGGAGACGCTGCTCTGCGCGGGTACGCGCATGCGCGCGATGCAGATCGCGGCCGCGGCCTCCGCGGGCCGCAAGGCGGTCACCGTCCGCCCCCGGCCCCGGGTCGTGGTGCTGTCCACAGGAAACGAGCTGGCCGAACCGGGTACCCCGCTCGTGCCCGGCCAGATCTGGGACTCCAACAGCTACATGATCGCGGCGTGCGCACGCGAGGCAGGCGCGGTGGCCTACCGGCACTCGGTGGTGCCCGACGACCCGGCCGGGGTGCTGCCCGCACTTGAGGAGCAGCTGTCCCGGGCCGACCTGCTGATCACCACCGGCGGGGTGTCCATGGGCGGCGAGCACAACGTCGTCAAGGCGGCGCTGCGCGAGCTTGGCACCGTGACCTTCCGCAAGGTGGCGATGCAGCCAGGCATGCCCCAGGGCTTCGGCGTGATCGGCAAGGGCGGCGTGGGTGCGGGCGGGGGCGAGGGCGCGCGGGTGGGGCGGGCGGTGCGGGCACGGAAAGAGGCGTCCCCATCTTCACCCTGCCGGGCAACCCGGTCAGCGCCTACGTGTCGTTCCAGGTCTTCGTCAGGCCCGCGATCGCGGCGCTGCAGGGCGCGAGCGACCTGTCGCTGCCCGCCGTGCGGGCCATGCTCGCCGGGCCCGCGCGCTCCCCCGCCGGACGGCGTTCCTACCTGCGCGGCGTGCTCAACGGCAGCAGCGTCACCCCGCTGTCCGGGCAGCAGTCGCACCAGGTCGCCTCACTTGGCCGGGCCAACGCGCTGATCGTCGTGCCTGAGCCGGAAACCCAGCTCCCGGCGGGCCACCCGGTCGACGTCCTCGTCCTGCCCTGACCCGAGACACCGGCTTCCGTTCGGGATGATCTTGTTAGGCTGCTGCCATGAGCGATGCTGCACCGGCGCGGCTTACTCACCTCGACGAGGCGGGGCGCGCACGGATGGTGGACGTTTCCGCCAAGGACGTAACGGTTCGGACGGCCACGGCATCCGGGAGGGTACTGCTGTCGGCGCAGGCCGTCGCGGCGCTGCGCGACGGGACCGTCCCCAAGGGTGACGCGCTCGCCGTCGCGCGGATCGCCGGGATCACCGGCGCGAAACGGACCCCCGACCTGATCCCGCTCTGCCACCCGCTCGCCATCCACGGCGTGTCCGTCGACCTCACCGTCGAGGACGACGGCGTGGCGATCACCGCCTCGGTGCGCACCGCCGACCGGACCGGGGTCGAGATGGAGGCGCTGACCTCCGTGTCCGTCGCCGCGCTCACGCTGATCGACATGATCAAGGCGGTCGACAAGGGCGCGGTGATCACCGACGTCCGGCTGGAAGCGAAGGACGGCGGCAAGTCGGGCACCTGGCGGCGGTCATGATCCGGGCGCTGGCGATCACGGTGTCCAACCGGGCGTCGGCCGGGGTGTACGAGGACCGCTCCGGTCCGGTGCTCGTGGAACTGCTCCGCTCGGCCGGGTGCGACGTCGTGGACGGCCCGATGGTGATCCCGGACGGCGAGGCGGTCGAGCAGGTGCTGCGCGACTCGGTCACCGCCGGGTACGACGTGGCGGTGACCACCGGCGGGACGGGCCTGACCCCCACCGACCACACGCCGGAGATGACCCGCAGGGTCATCGACCGTGAGATCCCGGGCATCGCCGAGGCGCTGCGTTCCGCCGGCGCCGCCGCCGGGGTCCCGTCGGCCATCCTGTCCCGCGGCCTGGCGGGCGTCGCGTCGCGGACGCTGATCGTCAATCTCCCCGGATCTTCTGGCGGCGTCAGGGACGGCATGAGCGTGCTGCGCCCGATCCTGGTGCACGCCGTCGACCAGATCCGGGGCGGTGACCACGTGCGGTCAGACCCGGGCGCGGGACACGTCCATGGCCCGGGTAATGACCAGGTAACGGAGCGGGCATAGCGTTGCAATTCCGTCTCGGCACCGGACGGCCTCCTCGCTCGGCTGGTACGATCGCTCCTTTCGCGGCCGGGCGTGCTTATCGTGCAGGGGGGCGCACCCGCGGCGGAAACTGCGCCTACGCTAGATGTGCAGCACCATTCAGGGGAATGATTGAAAGCCGTGGGACGCATCCACGGGTGGCCGGCCACCCTTACCGAGCCGGACCTGCTGGAGGCTCCGGTCGCACTTCGGCCAGTGCGGGTCTCTGACGCCCGCACCTGGCGCGAGATCCGGGTACGCAACGCCTCGTGGCTGCGCCCATGGGAGCCGTCCAACCCCGAAACGCCGCTGGTGCGGTCGCCGATCGGGCCGTACGTGTCGATGGTGCGCACCATGCGGCGGGAGGCGAGGCAGGGCGTCGCGCTGCCCTGGGTGATCACCTACGGCGGCGCGTTCGCCGGGCAGCTGACGGTCGGGTCGATCGTATGGGGATCGTCGCGGTCCGGGCAGATCGGCTACTGGATCGATGAGGCGTACGCGGGTCGGGGGATCGTGCCCACGGCGCTGGCGATGGCCGTCGATCACTGCTTCCGTGCGATGGGCATGCACCGGCTCGAGGCGTCCATCCGGCCGGAGAACGCCGCGTCCCGCCGTGTGGTGGAGAAGCTCGGCTTCAGGGAAGAGGGAATCCGGGTAAGGCAGCTGCACATCAACGGCAGCTGGCGGGACCACATCTGCTACGCCGTCACCGCCGAGGAGGTGCCGACCGGGATGCTCCCCCGGTGGCGGAGTTCCCTCGCCGCGTCACGGTCAGGCGCCTGAGGCCCGCGACACGGGCTGACTCGTGGCGGCCTGCCCGGATTTCCCGTGGCCGCCCCCGCATAACGGATCTTTGCCTCGGATCTGCGCGACACGCCGGTCGGGTACTCGTTATCGGCGGTCAGGCCCTTTACGCTGCGTTACATGCCTGGTGTGCCTGGTGCCGGAATGACCGAGGGGAGGGCACAAGCCTGATGAGCAGCGCCATCCTTTACCTGGCCATCATCGCGATCTGGGCGTGCGTGCTCATCCCCCGGTGGCTCAGGCGCGACTCGGCCCACGGCGCGGCCGCGGCGCACGTGTCCGCGCCGCCCGTGGACGCAGGGCAGGCCGCGCCCGCCGACCTGGTACCAGAGGAGACCGGTGACGACGCGGACGACGCGCCGCGGCAGGAAGACGTCCCGGCCGCCGAGCCGGCCAGCACGGCGGAGGCACGGCGGCGCATGCTCGCCGCCCGCCGCCGCCTGCTGCTGACGCTGACGGTCCTTGAGATCGCGGCGGTAACGCTCGCGGTCATCGGCCTGGCCGCCGTATGGGTGGTCATCCCGCCCTCGATCATGCTCATCGGTTACGTACTGCTACTACGCGAGGCCGCGCGGGCCGACGCGGAGCGGGCCCGGCATGAGGCCGAGGCGGCCGCGCACGCCAGGGCGCGACTGCTGCGGGCACGGCGCGCGACGCCCGCCGAGGGCATGCCCGCCGCGGACGTCGCGGCGGCAGCGGCGGCACTCGGGGCACGACTCGCCGCGGCCCCGGTCGCCGCCGACTACGAGGATCCGGGCCCTGGCCGCGACTTCGCGCCAGGCCTGGCGGGCAAGTACACGACCTCCAACGCGGCCGCCGAGGCCGCCGAGGCCGCCGACGAGGACTACTACGGCGCCTACGAGTTGCCCCGGCTCCGCGCCGTTGGCGACTAGCGGGGCTCCGTCCCACCCGCCGGTGGCGCGAGCAGACCGCAAAGTTTGGTACTGTAGCTCAGGTCCAAGGGGCTATAGCGCAGTCCGGTAGCGCACCTCGTTCGCATCGAGGGGGTCAGGGGTTCAAATCCCCTTAGCTCCACCGCGTAGGGCCAGCTCAGCGGCGACTTTCGGGTCGCCGCTGTTTTGCTTGGGAGCCATTGCGGAGCCAAGCCGTGCGATTTGTGTATGGCTGATGCGAAGCGTCGGGGCTACGGCGAAGACGGCATCTACTTCGATCACCGGGCGGACTGCCGGGATAGCGCCCATCACAGGACCTGTGCGGGGCGCTGGCTCGGCGTGGTGTCGCTCGTTTCAGCGCGGACGGCAAGCAACCAGCAGGAACGATAGACCGGGCGGGGACGTTACTGAGCCGTTTCGGGCGCCTGATTCCGTGTGCTCACTAGTCCCAAGACTCAGGAGCGCCTGATGGCCCGAGTTCAGATTCCGGCGAGCATGGCCATCGGGGTAGCCTGACTCGATGACCGGAGACGTCTCCCCGGGCAGTTCCGCCGGGCCGGCCTGCCGCGTCCGCACCAGCCTGCCAGAACTTGTCGCCCACGTCGCCGCGGAATACCGGCTCGGCGGCGTCGTTGACTGGTCGGTCCTAGCCACCGGGTACGAGGACTGCAACATTTACCTGCGGGCCAGGCAGGCGCGGGTGGTGGTCAAGGTCTTCGCGGCCAGCCGGCCAGCCGGGATCGCGGGGCGCACGGCGGGCGTCATCGAGGCCGTCCGCGAGGCGGGCGTACGCCACCCGCGGCTGCACGCCGACGCCGCGGGCGCCGACGTGCACACCTACGACGGGCACCAGCTGCTGGTCATGGACTTCGCTCCCGGCCGGACCTTTCATGAGCTGGGCCGCCCGCCAGACCAGGCCGAGCTCGCCCGGCTCGTGGAGCAGGCCGCGCGCATCCACGCCTGCCAAGCGCGCCCGGAGCCGGTATTCGACTCGTGGGCCATCGCCAACCTGGTCCCGCTGGCCGGGCAGGTCGGCGACCTGCTCGACGCGGGCCAGCGTCGCCTCGTCGACGACGCCATCTCGGCGATGGCAGCGGCCTCCTTCTGGTCGTTGCCGGTGACACTGATCCATGCCGACCTGACGGCGGGCAACGTCCTGCTCGGTCCCGGCGGCAAGCTAACTGTCCTGGACTTCGCGCTGGCCAACCGCTGGCCGCGGCTGCAGGAGCTCGCGGTCATCGCGGCCAGCCTCATGCACGGCTCCCCGGGCACCCTCCCCGCGCGCCTGGAGGCCGTCGCCCGGCTGTACTCCGCTGCCGGGGCGGCCCCGCTCACTCCCGAGGAACAGGCGGCCCTGCCCGCCTTCGGCCGCGCGGCAGCGGCGATGGAACTGCTCGGCGGGCTGAACCAATGGCGACAAGGCAACCGCGGCCCGGAAACCGACTCCCTGATCGACCTCGGCACCGCCGGCCTGCGCGACTACGGCTAGCCCGTCCTGCCGCATCATCCGGGCACGGACGTCACCCTCACCCGGGCGGTGCGCGCCAGGCCACGGCCAGGGAAAGCACCGCGAGAGCCGCGAAAACCGGAGTCAGGACGGCCGAGACGACGGTGGAGGCGGGGTCGGCGGCGTGCCCGTACCACTGGTCCGCCGCGATGCTGATGCTCTCGATGACTCCCATCACCAGGCTTGCCCCGCCGAGCAGGTAGCCCCGCGGTTGGCGCAGCCACAGCCAGGCCGCGGCGACGGCCGTCAGCGGCACCCACAGGGCCAGGTCCTGCACGAACACGATGTTCGTCGTCATCCCGGTGCCCCGAAGGTAGGCAGGTTCCCCGGAGCCGGCCAGGCTCGGCAAGATGCGGACCAGCCAGCCGCCCCCGTTCAGGATGGCCAGGGCCCACAGGTACCCCGCGGCTAGCGGGTCAGCCGCCGCTGTCCGCCTCGGCCGGGTCGAAGCGGGAGACCAGGATCAGCGCCGCGACGAAGACCGCGATCATCGCGATGAGCAGCGCAAGCGCGGTCGAACTGACCGGCTCCTCGCTGCTCAGCACGAAGAGGATCTTCCTGATCACCGCGACGAGGCCGACCGCGAGCAGCGGCTGCGCGACCAGGTGATGGGCGCGCAGCGACAGCACCACGGTGTGCATGATCTCGACCAGGATCAGCACGAGCAGCACCCGGTTGAGCAGGTTGACTACCGCGATCTCTACCGACACGTGGTGTATGTCGCGGAAGAAGTCCACGACGCCGAGCACGAGCACGACCACGGCCAGGGCAACGAGCATCACCCCGACGATCATCGATACGACATCCTGGGCATGCTCAAGCGTCCAGATGACCGCGGCCGTGCCACGCGGCCGCTCCTTGTCCTGCGACATGTCGCTCATTATTGGGTTTTGCTGCGCCTGGCGTAAGGTTCCCAGTCGAGATATATCCGCAGATGACTCCCCAGCGAGGCGAGTACCCATGACACGTCAGCTGTCCGCAGACATCGCCGTACCGTCGCAGTGCTACCTGGCGGAGGGTCCGGTCTGGGACCCCGGCCCGCGACTGCTGCGCTGGGTAGACATCAACCCCGGGCACGTCCACGGGTTCGATCCGGCTACCGGCGCGCACTTCCGGTTCGCGGCCGCCGGGGCCGACGGGCCGGCCGTCCCGCGGCCGGACGCGGTCCCGGTCGGCGCCATCGGGCTGACCGCCACCGGCGGCCTGGTCTTCGCCCTGGTGGACGGGTTCGCGCTCGGGCCCGGCCAGCCCGGTGCCTCCGGTGACTACCCGCTGAACCGCATTGAGGGGTTCGCGGTCGACCCCTCCGTAATCCGGTTCAACGACGGCAAGCCGTCGCCGTGGGGTGACTTCTGGGCCGGGACAATGCCCTGGCGGAAGGGCGGTCCGGCCTGCGCCCTGTACAAGCTCTCGCCGGACGGGCACGTGACCGAACTGTTCGGCGAGGTCGGCCTGTCCAACGGGCTTGACTGGTCCGACGACCGCAGGCGCTTCTTCTACGCCGACAGCTTCAGCGGCGGCGTGGACGTCTTCACCTGCGACCCCGCGACCGGCGAACTCGGCGAGCGCAGCCGCTTCATCACCATCGACAACGGCATACCGGACGGCCTGACCCTCGACGCTGACGGCTGCCTATGGCTCGCCGTCTTCGGCACGGGCGAGGTCCGCCGCTACACCCCCGCCGGCGGCCTCGACACGGTCATCCGTCTTCCGGTCGACCAGCCCACCTCGATGGCCTTCGGCGGCGACGACCTCTCGACCCTTTACATCACGACCGCCCGCGAGAACCTCACCGAGGCGGAGATAGCGCCCCAGCCGCATGCCGGCGACATCTTCGCCTGTACCCCGGGAACAACGGGCCGCCCCGTTAACCGCTACCGCGCCTTAATGCCTCAGGGTACCGTAAATATGCACCTGAATTCCGTGAAGAGGTCGTTAAGCTAGTTATCGACACACGTCACGGGCAATTGCTGACGTAGCACGCGAATTCAACACGCGCGAGACCGCGTTCGAAACTGGGTAGGGCTTACCGGGAAAGCACGGCGGGGAGCGCGGGGAGCCGCCTTCCCTTCCAAGTGTACCCGGCTCCGCGAGCTTGAGATGAAGTGCGCCTTCCCGACAAGAGCAGCGGCGTACTTTGCAGCGGAGCATCGCCAAGGTACAAGTATGAGTTTATCGATGCGGAGTACGCCGCTGCCTCAAGAAAGGCCACGCCGACTCCAGCCAGCCTCCGGATGTGCGAATGGCTCGGGATCTCGAAATCAGGATTCTGCGAATGGCGGGGCAACCCGGGCTCGGCAACAGCGAAAAGGAAGGGAAGAGATTGTGCTGTACGCCAAGAAGGCGCTCGACGCCTCGGACGGCGCCTACGGCGGCCGGCGGGTCCACGCGCAGCCGCGGTGGGGGCATCAGCGCGCGGCGACGAGCCGGCCCGCGCGCTGATGCGCGAGATGGGCCCGGGGTTCCGTGGCCAGGTGAGACGCCGCCGTTCCCTGACCGTCCAGGCGGCGGCAGGCCCGGTCCCGGTCCTCGTCGGGCGCGATTTCACCGCGGAAAGGCCCGGCGAGAAAATGGTAGGCGACATCGCTTACATATTCACCCAGGAGGGCCGGGTTTACCTCGCGACCGTCATCGATCGCGCGACAAGGATGGTCATCGGCTAGGCGATAGACGGTAATTAAAAGACCTCGCTTATCACCAGCGCCGTCGAGATGGCAGCCCGGAGCGTCAGGCTGCCGGAAAGGGCAATATTCCACACTGGCTGCGGCTCGAATTACACGCCTGCGGAGTTCGCCGCCGAGCTTGATTCTCGCGATCAGGCAGTCCGTCGGCAGGCCGGATATATTATGACAATGCGCTGGCCGGGCACATCGCGTCATTTAAGCGGCGCGAAAAAAGGCAGGCGCAGAACATAGCGCGGTACATCGAGCTCCGCTATAGTCAGCAGCGTCTTCACTCCGCACTCGGCTACCGGACCCGCAATAGGCCATGGACGAGTGCTAAGAATTCGGGCAACCGTGTAATTTAACCGCAATTCGCGTCCGGAAAACGCGGGGTCCCTCACGGTGAGCTCGTTAGGGAAACTGAGGTAGATTATGACTATTCGCGGCAAGATCCTTGCTGCTGCGGCGGTACCTCTCATGGCGGCGGGCGTTGCCCTGACCGCCGGCGGGTCCGCGCACGCGGCCGGGCATGTGCCTCCGATGCCGATCGGCTACTCGATAACTGCGAGCAATGCGTATACCGACAGCATCAGCGACATCACCGCCACGTTCGGCACGCCCCCCGTCTCGCTCGTCGGGTCCGGCCACCTGGTGCAGATCGCTCGCTCAGACCCGATCCAGTTCGGCGCGACCGACAGCCTGGGCTTTCCGATCACCTGGTCGCTCGCCACCGCCAGCGCCCTGCCGGTCGGGTGCAGCCTGACGGCCAGCGGCACGCTCACGCCGACAGTACCGGTGGTGCTCTCCGCACCACGTTCACGGTGGAGGCGACCCACGGTTTGGCCGTGGCGATCGCGACCGTGAAGGTGACGGGCGTTCTCCCCTCTAGCGACGCCGTCCTCGTCACGCCGGACACCGTTGTGGCGAGCGCCCCGGTGAACTCGAACGGCATGGTCCTGTTCCCGACGGATCCGCCGGGGCGTGACCCAGACGCTGGTGGGCGGCCCGGCTGGAGCCGTGTTCAGCGGCGGCGTGCTGTCCGCGGGCGCGGCGGTTCCGGGTGTCTACCCGCACGTGGCGGTCATCGCCACGGACGCGATGGGGGCCACCGCCTACCTAGCCATTCGACGCCACGGTCGCGCCGGTCTTCGCGCCCGTCCCGCGGCTGTCCAACGGCCACGCCGTGTCCGTCAGCCCGACGCGCGAGAACGTGTACTTCATCCAGTCCGGCGCGCCCTCATGGGACCACTTCATCATCATCGGTCCCGGCCCGATCAACGGCCACGAGGGCTGGGTAGACGGCCAGCTCGGGCTCAACGTGGCCGTCTACGGCGGGCTTTGGGCCCACCACGGGTACACGGTCTTCTTCCAGCCGGTGACCGGCCAGGGCAGCACCACGCCGATACCCGGCTCGCGCGGGGGCCACGTCTTCTTCTTTACTCACTAGCTAGCCCGCACCGGTAAGCAGGCAGCTGACCGCAGCGCCCCGGCCGTCATCGGCCGGGGCGCTGTCATGTCCGCGGGGCGAGTCGGCGATGTCCGCGGACATCGCCGTAGCCGTCACTGTGCTACCTGGCCGAAGGTCCAGTCTGACCGCTCACCGCTACCGCGCCTTAGGGTGGGTTGGCGGACGGCTTGACGTTCCCCGTGTAGTAGATGGTCACGCCGCCGACGGTGACGCCCTTCAGGCCGAGGTCGGCGAAGTTGTACATCCACTCCTCGGACCACGCCCGCTCGACGATGATCGCGCCAACCCCCGAGGCCTGGAGGTACTCCTCGAAGGCCAGCTTGTTGGCGGGGGTCAGGACGCTGACGGCGGCGACGGGCGGCGGCAAGGCGTCGACCCGGGAAAGGGACGAATTGATGAAGCCGCCGTCGATGCGGAAGTAGAAGCCCGTGTTGGCCTGGAAGAGCATGGCCGCGTTACCGCGGTGCGACACGACGACCACGATCTCGCCCGGTGTCAGGTAGCGCCGGTACAGGCCTTGGCTGAAGAAGGCTGGCAGCGCGTTCGCCGGCTGCAGTGACGGTATCGCCGGCGTCCAGTTCTTGGGCGGCGGCGGCACGACCACCTCGGCGAACGTGGGCAGGTTCGCGAAGATCGCGGCGAGCGCCACCAGGGCGAGCACCCAGCGCCCCGCGCGGGCCAGCCTGTTCCTGTCCACCGTCGCGAGCCAGAGCGCGAGCGCCATCGCCAGCGCCAGGTAACCGAACAGGATGAACCTGATGGGCTCGGCGCTGCGCAGGAACATCCAGTTCCACATCACGCCCCACGGCAGCCAGAACAGCGACTGGCCGTCGACGATCAGGTTGGGGCCGGCGGCGAACGCGACGACGACGACGAACCCGACGGCGAGGAACCTGATCACCCGGCGCCGCCAGCCGAACACCGCCAGCAGCACCAGGATCACCAAGAGCGGTAGGCCCAGGTACGTGGTGGCGGACATGTCGTGGCCCACCGCGGCGCCCAGCCAGTTCATGCCAAGGAGCCGGTCATGCCGCGGCAGCACGAGCCCGGACAGGTCGAGCGAGAAGAATGCCTGCGGCCTGGTGAGCGTGGTGGGGTAGTTCCCGAGCGCGTAGATCAGGTACGGCGCGGCCAGCGCCACGGCCCCCAGGTAGGCGATGCCGGTGTGCCGGGCGAGCCGGGCAACGCGCGGCCGCAGTTCCCGGCCGGCCAGCCCGAAGCCGAGCGCCAGCGCGGCCACCCACATCAGCGACATATCGGCGAAGTACTCAACGAAGGTGTAGAACTGCAGCGCGATGGCCAGCATCATCCAGATCACATAGCCCGTGCGCCGGAGCGTTCCGTCCCACCACAACAGCACCAGGTAGACCATGAGCGGCAGCAGCAGGGTCACCGTGAGGTTCGGCTGGCCGGACACCTCGTGGTCGAGGGTGTAGACGTTGAAGCCGTACACGACCCCGGCCGGCAGCGCCGCCCAGAACCTGCCGGTCATCCGGCGGGCGGCGACGAAGGCGGCCCAGGCCGAGGCCGGCGGCGCGAGCAGCAGCGTCAGGTTGAACGACAGCACCGGGCCGAACGCCGCCGTGACCGGGGCCACGAGCAGGGACACCGAGGGGGATGTGGTCGCCCACGCCAGGCTGGTTCCCGCTGGCGCCCCGATCTGGTAGGTATACAGCGGGTTGATGCCATGGGCCACGGCATAGGTCCACCAGCGCCAGGCCCAGATGTAGAAGTTAGGATCTACCTCGACCTGTCCCACCGCCGGCTGGTTCAGGTGGGTGATCAGCGCCTGCCCGAACCCGAGGATGAAGACGACCAGGTAGATGACGAGTGCTATCAGCCCTTGCAGGACGGGACCGGGCATGCGGCGACCGGGTCGCCGCACCCCGGAATCAGGAGCGTCCGCCGGTTCCCCGTCGCGGATCGCAGTCGTCGCCCACCGCACTGCCTCGATCCTACCTTCCGCAGATGGTCAGGGACGCCGGGCGCGCAGGAAGAGGCTGACGCCGGGCAGTGACTTGACCGGCAGGTACCGTTCCGCGGTGATGATCGCCTTGAGGCTAGCGTTGACAAGGGGGTTGACCTTGCTGAGGTCGCTGCCGCTCGATGACTTTCTGCGGAGGCTGACCACCGGGCGCAGCAGCACGTTCCAGCTCCACATATCCTCGATTACCAGGCCGCCCTTGACGATGACGTCGGCTAGCGTTCCCCTGGTGTACCGGCGGACGTGGCCGACGGCCGTGTCGTGCGCCGACCAGAGCGCCATATCCGCAGGCACCGCGATCAGCGCGGTGCCGCCGGGTCGCAGCACCCGGGTTATCTCTGCCGCAGCGAGGTAGTCCTCTTCAATGTGCTCCAGGATGTCGAACGCAGTGACCAAGCCCATCGACTCGGTGCGCACCGGCAGTTCCCTCGCGTCCGCACGGACCACGTCGATGCCTCGTTCGCGCGCGATCTGGGCGGCCGTCGGCGCGAACTCGAGCGCCACCGGCTGCCACCCGTGGCTGATCAGCACTCGCGTATTGCCGCCGCCGGCGGCACCGATGTCGAGCGCGCGACCGGGCGCCGGCAGGCGGCGCAGCTCCCTGGCCAGCAGGTTGCGGCGCTCCGCGTACCACCAGTGCCGGTCTTCAACCTCAACAAGTGTTCTCAACTCGGCTGCTTCCATGGCGCCTACTACTACCACGTGCTACGAAAAGACACGCGGGGTTCGGTCTGCCTCCGGCGCGATGTTGCCATTATGCTGCACATCATACCTCACAGTAGCCAATAGATTACTCGGTGCATAACGAGCGTTACCCAACCTACCTCTTGATTAGTCGCGCTTGCGCGGGAACGCGGAGAAACCAATGGACCCGGTGAAGTACTCCATCGTGATCCCGCTTTACAACGAAGAGGGGATCCTGCCGATCCTCGTCGAACGGCTGCAGGAGATCATGGCGCAGCTCGACGGCCCGGCGGAGGTCGTCATGGTCGACGACGGCAGCAGTGACCGCACGTACCCGCTCGCGCAGGCCGCCGCCGCCAGCGACCCGCGGTTCAAGCTGATCCAGTTCTCCAGGAACTTCGGCCACCAGATGGCCATCACCGCCGGGATGGACGCCTCGTCCGGCGACGCGGTGATCATCATGGACGCCGACTTGCAGGACCCGCCCTACGTAATCCTGCAGATGATCGAGAAGTGGCGAGAGGGGTACGAAGTCGTCTACGGCCTCCGGGAGCAGCGAGAGGGCGAGAAGCTGTTCAAGACGGTCACCGCCTCGGCGTTCTACGGCCTGCTGCAGCGGATCGCCGACATCGACACGTCGGTGAACGTGGGCGACTTCCGGCTCGTCGACCGCAAGGCGCTCAACGCGTTCCTCCAGATGCGGGAAAGCAACCGGTACGTCAGGGGCATGTTCTCCTGGGTCGGCTTCCGCCAAGTGGGCGTTCCGTACACCAGGGAGGAGCGCAAGGCCGGCGCCACTCACTACACCCTGCGCAAGATGGCGATGCTCGCCTCCAACGGCATCCTGGGCTTCTCGACCGCCCCGCTGCGGCTCGCCCTCAGCACCGGCCTGTTCCTCGCCTTCGCGTCGGTGGTGTACGGCATGGTGGCCATCGTGCTCAAGCTGGCCGGCGAGAACCTCGTCCCCGGGTACGCGTCGCTGCTCGCGGCCATCACCTTCCTCAGCGGGATACAGCTGGCCGTGATGGGGGTGGTCGGCCTGTACGTCGGCCGGATATACGACGAGACCCGGGCCAGGCCGCTGTACGTGGTGCGCCAGACGCACGGGCTTGACCGCGCGGAAGCCCCGGCCATCTGGCAGCCGGCCGCCACGCAGCCGCGAAACGGGCACGGTCCGAACGGTGTCGCGGCTCTAAGCAGCCCGCAGCCAGTAGCGCCGAGCGGCGGCCGGGAGGAAGATTCGTCCAAGGACAGCCGGCGGCACAGGCGCCGCCGGGCAGGGAGGCGACGGTGCCGCACGTTCAGGCGAACAACATCGAGGTCTACTACGAGGTCCAGGGCGAGGGCGAGCCACTTGTCCTCATTCCTTACCTGGCCGCCGACCAGGCGTGCTACGCGTTCCAGGTGGCCGACTACGCCAAGCGGTTCACCTGCTACTCCGTGGACCTGCGGGGTGCCGGGCTGTCGGGCAAGCCGGAGGGCACCTACAGCACCGAGCTGTTCGCCGACGACGTCGCCGCGTTCATGCACGCGGTCGGCATCCCGAGCGCTCATGTCTCCGGGCTCTCCCTCGGCGCCGCGACCGGCATGTGGCTGGCGGCGAAGCACCCGTCACTGGTGCGGTCCCTGTCACTGCACAGCGCCTGGACCGCGACCGACCCGTACCTCCGGGTCGTCGTCCAGGGCTGGCAGACCATGGCGAAGGCGATCGGCAGCACCACCGAGATGGTGATCCAGGGCATCTTCCCCTGGTGCTTCACCCCGGAGCTGTACGCGGCGAAGCCTGAGTACATCGACTCGCTCGCCGCCTTCGTGCGCAGCCGCCCGATGCCGCCGGTGGACGCCTTCCTCCGTCAGTCGGATGCCGTACTCGCGCACGACGCGACCGGCGTGCTCGACCTTATCCAGGCGCCGACTCAGATCACCTTCGGGCAGTACGACGCGGCGACCTCGGTCCGCTTCGCCAGCCCGCTCACCGAGGCGATCAGCGGCTCGGAGCTCGTTATCTTCGAGGGCTGCTCGCACGCGCCGATCTACGAGAACGTCGCGGAGTTCAACGCCCGGACGATGGACTTCCTGATACGGAACTCGTGACGGCGACGACCGGTTTCGGAAGGTGCCGCACAGAAGGACATAGACCAGCGTTAATCCGTAATACTTTCGTGAGGTTTTCGCGAAGTGGTTGAGACGACTCCGTGACATTCACTAGCGTGTTCCACGGTCTCCACTGGAGGCGCAAGTGAGTGAAGAACGGAGTGTGACAGCGTCGTGGCCAAGCGCCTTGAAAGCCGAAAACCCGTGCACCGGGCCGCGGTCCTGGTGACCGTGCTCGCAGCCGCGGGCGGTATCGCGGTCTACTCCGGAGCGCAGGGTGCCGGAGCCGCGCCCGCGCCGACGATCAGCCAGGTGCAGAAGCAGGTCAACGTCCTCCAGGGCAAGGTCGACAAGATCGGCGAGCAGTACGACGCGGCCGGGCAGCAGCTCGCGGCCGCGAAGACGCGGCTCGCCCAGGTGACCAAGCAGTCAGACATCGCGCAGCATCAGTACGACCAGGCCAGCGCCACGCTCGCCGCGGTCGCCGTGACCCAGTACGAGAACTCTGGCCAGACGTCGATCATCGGGCTGCTCACCTCGGGCGACCCGTCCGCGGTGCTGGGCCAGGCGTCGCTGCTCCTCCAGGTCGAGGGCACGCACAACGAGGAAGCCCAGCGGTTCCTCACCATGGCCAACGAGCTGTCCACGATCAAGCAGCAGCGGCAGCGCACGGCGGACGGCGTCGCGCAACTCGAGGCGCAGTACGCCACGCAGAAGGCGTCGATGACCAAGCTGCTCGACACCCAGACGTCCCTGCTCAAGAGCCTCACGGCGGAGCAGCAGGCCACGGTGGCCGCGCAGACGGTCGGTGGCAGCGCCACCTCCGGGGCGGTCCAGACCACGCCGATCGCCTACACCGGGCCGACGTCCACCCAGGCCGGCAAGGCGGTCGCCTTCGCCTACGCGCAGCTGGGCAAGCCCTATGTGTGGGGCGCCACCGGCCCCGGTTCCTACGACTGCTCGGGGCTGGTCTCGGCCGCCTGGGCATCGGCGGGCGTGTCCATCCCGCGGACCACCTACGACCAGTGGGCGAGCCTGCCGCACATCCCGCTGTCCGACCTCGAGCCCGGTGACCTCATCCTGTACAACGGCGAGAGCCACGTCGCGATCTACGTCGGCGGCGGCAACATCATCGACGCGCCGCACACCGGTGCCGTCGTGGAGAAGGTCTCCGAGTCCACCTCGTGGTACGCGGCCGGCGCGGACGGTGCCGTCCGACCGTAGCGGCATCATGGTGGGATGCTCACCGAAGATCAGGATGACGCGCCGCTCGCCGGACTGCGGATCATCGAGGTCTCGTCGTTCGTCGCCGCGCCGCTCGGCGGGATGACCCTCGCGCAGCTCGGCGCGGAGGTCATCAGGATTGACCCGCTCGGCGGCGCCCCTGACACGACGCGATGGCCGCTCTCCCCCGACGGGAAGAGCCTGTACTGGGCCGGGCTGAACAAGGGCAAGCGCTCCGTCACCCTGGACCTCCGCTCCCCCCAGGGACAGCGCACGGTCGCAGACCTCATCGCGAGCTCAGGCCCCGACGGCGGCATCCTGCTCACCAACGCCGGCTACCCGTGGCTCTCCTACGACGCGCTGCGCGACGCCCGCCCCGACCTGATTCACCTGCGCATCACGGGCGGGCACGACGGCACGCCTGCCGTGGACTACACGGTCAACGCGGCCACCGGCTTCCCGCTGGCAACCGGGCACGAGGCGACCGCGGGCCCGGTGAACCACGTGCTCCCGGCCTGGGACGTGGCCTGCGGCCTGTACGCGGCCATCGGCATCCTGGCCGCCGAGCGGCACCGCCGCCGCACCGGCGCGGGCCGCGCCGTCACCCTCCCCCTCGCCGACGTGGCCCTCGCCGTCACCGGCAACCTCGGCTTCCTGGCCGAAGGCCGGCTGTCCGCTGGCCGCCCCCGGATCGGGAACCACTTGTACGGTGGTTTCGCGAGAGACTTCACAACGGGCTCTGGTGACTCCGTCCTTGTCGTGACCCTCACCGCACGGCACTACGCCGACCTCGCGCGCGTCACCGGGCGAGCCGAGGCACTCGCCGCCGTCGAGCAGGCCCTGGGCGCCGACTTCAGCAGTGACAGCGGCCGCTACGCGCACCGAGAGGTGATCGCTGCCCTGATCGCCCCCTGGTTCGCCGGCCATTCGACCGAGGAGGTCACCGGCGCGCTGCGGGCTACCTCGGTGCTGTGGCAGCGCTACCGCACCTTCGCGGAGCTGGCCGCCGACCCGGACACCCTCGCCAACCCGCTGGTCGGCCTCGTCGACCAGCCAGGCATCGGCCAGGTACTCGCCACGGGCACCCCGCTGGCCCAGCGGGGCGCGCCCCAGGCCCCGGTACCTGCCCCCGCCCTCGGCGCGGACACGGCGGCACTGGTCAATGAGCTGAACGAAATCACTGAGCCGAACGAAATGGCATAGCATGCGACGTCTCACCGATACCGACGGGCTCACCGAGGTCCAGCGCGACATCCTGCGTACCGTCCGCGAGTTCGTCGACGCGGAGGTCATCCCGGTCGCCTCGAGGCTTGAGCACGCGGACGCCTATCCGGACGACCTGGTCGGGCAGCTGCGGGAGCTCGGGGTCTTCGGCCTCACGATCGGCGAGGAGTACGGCGGCCTCGGCGAGTCCCTGCTCACCTACGCGCTCGTGGTCGAGGAACTCGCCCGGGGCTGGATGTCGCTGTCCGGGATCCTGAACACGCACTTCATCGTCGCCTACCTGGTCGCTACGCACGGCACGAGCGAGCAGCGGGAGTACTTCCTGCCGCGGATGGCGACCGGGGAGATCCGCTCGGCGCTTTCCATGTCAGAGCCCGACCTGGGCTCGGATGTCGCGGCCATCAGGACCGCGGCGGTCCGCGACGGCGACGGTTACCTGATCTCCGGGCAGAAGATGTGGCTCACCAACGGCGCCACGTCCAGCCTGATCGCCCTGCTCGCAAGGACGGACGAGGGCGCGGGCAAGCCGCACCAGAACCTCACCGCGTTCCTGATCGAGAAGGACCCGGGCTTCGGCGAGGTTGCGCCCGGCCTTACCGTGCCCGGCAAGATCCACAAGATGGGCTACCGCGGAGTGGACACCACCGAGCTGCTGCTCGACGGCTACCGCGTCGGTGCGGCCCGTGTACTCGGCGAGCGCCCCGGCCAGGGCTTCTACCAGGTCATGGACGGCATCGAGGTCGGCCGGGTGAACGTCGCGGCGCGCGGCTGCGGCGTGGCCCACCGCGCCTTCGAGCTCGCCCTGGCGTACGCACGGCAGCGGCGCACGTTCGGCAAGGTCATCGGTGAGCATCAGGCGATCACCTTCAAGCTGGCGGAGATGGCGACCAAGGTCACGACCGCCC
Organism: uncultured Actinomycetota bacterium; assembly: GCA_963811335.1. Classification (GTDB taxonomy): domain Bacteria; phylum Actinomycetota; class Actinomycetes; order Streptosporangiales; family Streptosporangiaceae; genus Trebonia. The sequence continues at coordinate 41,961 of CAWERB010000001.1, forward strand.
ACCAGATGATGGTCATGGCCGCCCGCCGTAAGGCCGCGGGCGGACAGGCCAACGTCGAGGCCGGGATGGCGAAGTACCTGGCCGCCGAGTACTGCAAGGAGGTCGTGGAAGACTCCCTGCGCATCCACGGCGGTTACGGGTACGCGACCGAGCACGAGATCGAGCGCCTCTACCGGGACGCCCCCATGCTGCTGATCGGCGAGGGCACCGCGGAAATCCAGAAGATGATCATCGGCCGCACGCTCCTGCGCGAGTACGAGGGTTAGACCTGGCCTGCCCGCTACGCGGCGACGGTGAGGGAGCTGTCGAGGTAGACCACGTCGCGGGCGACCCGGGCCAGGCCGGGCGACAGGCTGCCGCGGCGGCTTACCACGGTGATCCGCACGCCGTGGGCCGCGAGGCTGGCCGCGGCGCCGCCGAACCGGCCGTCGCCCGACCCGATCACCACGTGGCCGAACCGCGTGGCCACGTTCTCGTGCTCAAGCACGTCGATGAGCTCGAGGTCGGCACCGTCCTTGCCCGACCTGACCCGGTACCTCGCATGCGGCCAGCCGAGGCCCGCGTTCAGCAGGGCAAGGTGACTCGCGGCGAGCACCACCTGGTCGTCCGCGCCGAAGCTGAGGCAGGCAAGGTACTTCAGCTGTACCTCGCTGACCAGGGCGAGGCTGGGGACCGCGGCGCCCGCCAGGTTCTCGATGTCAACCACGTGCAGCGCTCGTTCGGGGAACCGGAAGCTCGCCTTGCGCAGCCGTCTGCTCGTCAGCCCCTCGGGACCAAGAACAGGATGGGAAAGCTTCCCTGTGGCTGTCGCTGGCATGACGACACCTCCTTGGCGGTCCCCCTGTGCTGTTGGCAAATTCCCCGTGATGTAATTCGGTACCCAGGAATCCATGCGCCAACCGCATGGCTGCCATGGATACCCCGCATGGATGCGGGTACAGTCCTCGCCGTGAGCGTGGCTGCCGTACGTGATGATCTTGCCCGCGCACTTGAGGAAACCCTCAAGCTTGCCCGCAGGCTTGCTGAAGACGCGCGAGACGGCGACGTCCCGGTCGCGGAACTCGTCGCGCAGGCCCGCATGCTCGGCCGGCTCGACCAGCGGCGCGAGGAGCTGATCGGCGAACTGCGCCGCACCGCGAGCGCTGGCCTGCGCGCAACCAGGCCAGGACCGCCCATCAGGGAGGTCGTCCTCGACGCCCTCGACGAGCTCGGCTGGCCGCAGAACGCGCGGTTCCTCGAGGAGTACCTGTGGGCCAAGTGCCAGCTGCAGCTGGACAGCCGGGCGTTCGCCTCGCTGCGCCGCGACGAGCTGCGGGCGTGGCAGCGCGCGCCGGGCGCGCGGCCTGCCTACATCGTGCCCGCGCTGAACGCCGACGGCTCGGCCAATCCCCGCTGGCTCACCAGCTCGGCCTGGGACCTGCCGCGCCGGGTAATCGCCTCAGCGGACACCGAGCGGCTCTTCGACCTGCAGAAGATCCTGGCACTGCACGTCCGCGGCTCCCGCGGCCCGCTCGGCACGCTGCTCGAGCAATACGTGACTCAGATCCTCGCCATTGAGCCGCCGCCGGTGTCGGCGTCCGTCGCCGCGACGCGCGCGTGGCGCCTGCACGTCAGGTCGCACGCGACGGCGCTGAGCGAGGCGATCCGCGCGCGGGACGAGGAAAGCCGCGTGCGGATCGCCGGCGGACTCGCCGTGCTGCCCGCAGCGGACTGCACCTGGGGGCGGGAACCGTAGCTCAGGGAGCAGGCTGCCGGGTAGGCGTCAGTTCAGGTAGATGGCCTAGTCAAGCCGTCGTTCGGCCGCCCAGCGGGTGAGCTGGTACCGGGAGGAGAGCTGCAGCTTGCGCAGCACCGACGAGACGTGGCTCTCCACCGTCTTGCCCGAGATGAACAGCTCGCGGGCGACCTCCTTGTAGGTGTAGCCCTGGGCGATGAGCCGCAGCACCTCGCGTTCCCGCGTGGTCAGCTGGTCAAGCTCCGGGTCGAACGACGGCTTGACGGCGTCCGGCACGGGCGCCGAGGCAAAGGCGTCGAGGACGAACCCGGCTAGCCGGTGCGAGAACACCGCGTCGCCGTCCGCGACCCGCTGGATCGCGTCCGCCAGGTCGGCGGTGGAGATCGTCTTGGTGACGTAGCCCCGCGCGCCCGCCCTGATCACCGCGATGACGTCCTCCGGCGCGTCCGACGCGGAGAGCGCCAGGAACTTGACGTCGGGATGGTCGCGCTTGACCTCGGTGATCACGGCCTGACCACCGCCGCCCGGCAGGTGCACGTCGAGCAGCACCACGTCGGGAAGGGTGCGCCCGATCAGCTCGATGGCCGGGGCGACGTCCTCCGCCTCGCCGACCACCTGCACCCGCGGGCCGAGTTCGGCGCGGACGCCGGAGCGGAACAGGCCGTGATCGTCGACAAGCACCACGCGGGGTGCCCCGCCAAGGCGGGGCACGGCCTCGTCGCTCATCGCCGCTGTCCCTCGGACGGCGCTGCCTGGGCCGCCGGCCCGGCGGCCGCCCGTGGCATGGTCAGTGTCACCTTGGTGCCCTCCCCAGGCGCCGACTGCACGATCGCCGCGCCGCCGTGCCTGCTCATCCGGCCGCGGATGGACTCCGCGACGCCCTTCCTGTCGCCCGGCACGGCGGCCGGGTCGAAGCCCTTGCCGCGGTCCCGCACCGCGATGCTCACGTTATCCGGCTCGACCTCGGCGAACACGGAGATCACCGCGGCGCCCGACCACTTGGCCGCGTTGACGGTCGCCTCCCTGGCCGCCGCGAGCAGCGCGCTCAGGTGCTCATCGAGCGGGCAGTCGCCGACGGTCACCACCTCGACGGGGACGCCGTGCCGTGCCTCGACCTCGCGCTGGATCTGACGGATCCCCTCAGCGAACGAGGAGACGTCGGCGTCGCCAGGCGCGCGCCCCTCGAACAGCCAGGAACGCAGCTCGCGCTCCTGGGCCCGGGCGAGCTGGACGACCGCCTGCGGGTCATCGGCGCGCCGCTGGATGAGCGCGAGCGTCTGCAGCACCGAGTCGTGTACCCGAGCCGCGATGTCCGCCCGTTCCTCGGCCCGCGCACGCGCCTGCCGTTCGAGTATCAGGTCGCGGGCGATCCGCAGCCACCAGGGGCCGAGCAGCAGGACCACCGCGGCCGCCACGAGCAGGAACCCGCCGAGCGGCGCCAGCAGGCGGGTGCCGCCCTGCAGGCTGAACAGCCAGCCGAGCCCCACGGCGAGCAGCACCGCCGCCCCGGCGAGGCGGAGCCTGGTGGCCCGCCTGGCGTCCGCTCCGCTGGCGGTGAGGCTCTCAAGCGGCTGCACCAGGCGGTGCATCGCCGCCCGCTCGTCCTCTGGCGCGTTGCGCCAGATGAGCGTCAGGCCGGCGACGCTGAACACTTGCGGCCAGGCGAAGGTCGCGAGCGCGGTGTCGTTCAGCGCGCCGGCGAGGAACAGGAACGCGGCGAGCAGCGACGCCAGGGCCAGCGCGAGTACCACGCCGCGCGAGTCGTGCCTGGCCCGGTGCGCGATCGAGGTCTCATCCCCCTTGACCGGGATCAGCAGCCAGCCGAGTACGTAGAACGGCACCGCCCAGCCGTCGCTGATGAGCGCGGCCACGGCGAGCGCGATCCGCACCGTGGTCGGGCTGTACCCGCGCCACGCTCCGAGACCCGACGCGATGCCGCCCGCCAGCCGGTCCTCGGGGTGGCGGCGCAGCGGCTCGCCGTCACCGCGCTGACGCCAGCGCTTGGCGCGGCGGATGACCCAGTCGGGCACGTCGCCGTGCTGCGGCGGCTGCCCTTGCCAGCCGGGGCCGGGACCTGGGCCTTGGCCGCCGGGGCCAGGACCTGGGCCTTGGCCGCCGGGGCCGGGACCTGGGCCTTGGCCGCCGGGGCCCGGGCCAGGGCCGGGCCAGCCAGCGCCGTGCCAGTGCGGGTCGTCGCTCATCCCCGGCCCGCCCGGCCCGCTCGCGAAGCGGAACGGCGGCCACGGCTGTTCTCTCGGTTCCTGCACGTATCCATGATCACCCGCCGAACCCCATCCCGGCATCGGGGCGTACCCCGGATATTGCCCGACCCGTCTCAGGGTAGGGCCGCCGGGGGTCAGGGTCAGGCCAGGGCAGATCCCGATACCGCGGAGCCCGCCGCTGACGAAGACTTATGCCATGAGCACTTTCGGGGACACCACCCAGTCACAGTCCGGGGACACCACCCAGACCCCCGCCGGCCCGGTTGGCCGGCCTCCGCTTAGGCGCGCCTACCACGGGCGCATGCTGGCCGGCGTATGCGCGGGCATCGCCGACTACCTCGCGGTCGACGTCACGATCGTCCGCGTCGCCTTCGCCGTGTTCACCTTCCTCGGGGGCGCCGGCATCCCTGCCTACCTGGCATGCCTGCTGCTTATCCCGGAAGAGGGCACCGACCAGTCCATCGCCGGCTCGTTTTTCGACGGCATCCGATAGGAGACCCTTCGATGTCACCGTCTACCACCCAGCAGTGGACGCGCCGCATCCGCGTCTCCGACCAGCACATCCGCGTCTCAGACGCCGAGCGCAGCGCGGTCGCCGAACTCCTCGGCCACCACTACGCCGACGGCCGGCTTGACCAGGCCGAGTTCGACGAGCGGGTGGGACGGACGATGGCCGCCAAGACCCGCGGCGACCTGGCCGGGCTGTTTGACGACCTGCCCGAGACGGAATCGGGGCCGGGAGCGGGCGGTCCGCGGGGACCAGTTGCGCCGTCCGCTCCCTACCAGGTACGCCGGCGGCGCGGCAGCGGGGTCATCCGCCCGCTCCTGCTGCTCCTGCTGGTCTTCATCTGCGCCAACGTCGCCTGGCACGCCTTCACGAGCCTGTTCTTCGTCGCGCCGCTCACCTGGGCGTTCTTCGCCGCCGCCGGGATCATCGTCGTGGCCAGGCTGTCGCGCCGGCACGACCGGTAAACCGCTCGCGGCACAGGTGCCGCAGTTCCTTCAGGGCGGCTTCCAGCGGACGCGGGTTCGGTACCCGCTCGATCACCTGGCCTCCGCTACTGGCGACGGTGGCGAGCACCCGCACTCCCACGTCGACCCCAGCCCTCGAGTCCGGGTCAGCCACCCCCGCCTGCTGGGGGCGCTGGACCAGGACCCGGAACGCCGCCGTCAGCCTCGTGCCCTTCCGTGACACCGTGACCGCGAGGATCCGTGCCCGCCCTTTCGCCAGGAGCCGCTGCAGCCGCCGGGTGTTCTCGTGCACGCGGACGGTCCCGATCCTGGGCAGGGTCACATGGCCGGCGGCCGGGCTCGACCCGGATGGCGCCGGTGGTGAACGTCACCCGGTCCCGGTCGCGGCCCTTCTTTGCGAACCTCGGGAACCCGGTCCGCTTCCCGGCCCGGGTTCCCGCGCGAGACTGCTGCCAGTTCCAGTACGCGTCCACCGCGCCCTTGATGCCGTCCGCGAACGCTTCCTCTCGCTCGATCTCCGGCCACCATGCCTCGCCGGTCTCCCCGGTACCGGGCAAGGTCGTCCTTCAAGGTCCGCACGGCCCAGTTGCGGGCATACCGCCGGCCGCCGAACTGGCGCCGCACGCACGCCGCCTGCTCCGGGTGCAGTCCAGCGCGAACGCGAACGCCTGCACCGTCCACCCGTCCGGAACCTCGAAGCCTAGCCACCAGGCCCTCCCGATCCAGCAGCCTCACCCCGGCAGCACGCGCCCGGCCAGGCACGGGAACGCGGAGCCCCGCGCACGCACCTGACCTGCCGCCACGCCATCATCATGACGGGCAGGTACGACATTCCACCGCCACCAGGCCAGCCCGGACAGAACTTCCCGACTCCGCCAAGGCCGCGCACCCAGTGATCACTACGAGGCGGTACCACTCACTGCTGATCACTATTGCGGCAACAGTTCGAAGTCCACGCCGGGGCGGCAGGTAAGGTCAGTCACCGGCAGGTAAGGTCGGTCAAGGATCAGGCGCGTCGCCGCGGGAACGGACGGGCAGTCATGAGTAGCTACTGCGCCAGGTGCGGCCGAGAGCGGGACGGCGCCTTGCAATACTGCGGCGGCTGCGGTGCGGCGTTCACCGAGGACTCCGCGGCCCCCGAGGCCCAGGGGACGCCCGCTGGCGCGACGCGCGCCGACCCGGCCTTCGATAAGACCCGTACCAATCAGCCTGCCGCGGCGCCCGATCCGTTCGCCTCCTGGTACCAGCCGCGGCAACCGGACGCCGCCCGCGGGGCCGTCCCCGACGACGCCGACGGGACCTGGCAGCCCACTCAGACGGTTTACCACCCGCCCGGGGGTCCGGGCGGGTTCCCGCCGCCTCCGCAGGGCTCCTCTGCCCCGCCCGCCCCGCCCCGTCCGCCTTGCACCAGCCGACGCCGCCTTACCAGCCCGTCACGGGGCCGCCCAGGCGCGGCAGGGGCCTGTTCATCGCGCTCGCCGTGATCGTGGTGCTCGCGGCCGGGGGCGGCGCGTACGCGCTCGCCAGCTCGCTGGGCAAGAGCTCCACCGCCCAGCCGCCGTCGCAGCCGAGCACGGGGAGCGCCACCTCGCCCGGCGGAGGCACGCCGGCGGGCGGCACGCCGACAGGCGGCTCGTCGTCTGGCAGCGCACCGAAGCAGGCGACCACGCCGGCCAGCGGTTCCACGTCGCCGCCGGCGCTCAGCCTGGTGACGATCGGCCAGGGCGTGACGTCAAGCGCCGCGGTGCCGCAGGTGGAGACGCTGCTCAGCCACTTCTTCCACGGGATCAACACCCACGACTACGCGGAATACGCGAGCACGCTCAACCCGGCGGAGCAGGCGAGGCAGTCACAGTCGACCTTCCAGTCCGGCTACGCCACGACGACCGACTCGGGGATGACGCTGACGACGCTGGCAAGCAACGGGTCCGGCCTGGTCGCGACCGTGACGTTCACCAGCCACCAGTCTCCCGCGCAGAGCGTGGACCACCGCGCGTGCAACACCTGGACGCTCAACTTCTACCTGGTACCGCAGGGCACGGGCTACCTGATCGGTCCGGCGCCGTCCGGTTACCAGCCGAGCCACTCCGACTGTTAGCTTCCCGTCCATGGTCGTACCGCTTGCCGCGCGGTGGGTCGCCGCTGGCGTCCTGCTCGTGCTGACCGGATGGCAGTCGCGTGGTCGGCACGCTGATCGCCGGGCGGTGACCCGCCCGGTCTCCGACTGGGTGCGGCGCGACCGGATCCTCGCCACCCAGGCCGCGGCCATCCTGGTGACGCAGCTCGTGGCCTGGCTCGCCATTTTCTTCCTCGCGGCGGCCACCGGGATGGTCGTGGTCGCGCTCCAGATCGGCTACCTGCCGACGCTGTACGCCGCGTTCAACCGCCGGGAGACCGACGTGGCGCTGCTCGCGTCACGGGCCGGCGTGCCGAGCTTCGGACCGGAACTGCTCGCCCGCCAGTTCTACGCCCTCGGCTCCGGCGTGTCCACGCTCAACACGCTGCCCGAGTTGTACAAGCAGTGGGAGCGCTGGGCGGCCGACGTCGCGGAAAGCCACACGACGTACCTGCCGCTCGTCCGCTTCCGCTCGCCGCAGCCGTACTCGTCGTGGGTGATCTCGCTGCTCGCCATGCTCGACTCGGCCGCGCTCGTCCTGGCGCTCGCACCGGAACAGGCGCCTACCGTGCCGGCCAGGCTCTTCCTGCGCAGCGGGTTCACCTGCCTGAACCGGGTCGCCCGGGCGATGGGCATGGTCATACCGGAAGAGGCCGACCCGGAGGGCGGGATCACCCTGACCTACCAGGAGTTCCTCGACGCCATCGCCCGGATGGACCAGGTCGAGTTCCCGAGGTCCCGCGCTCCGGCGGACGCCTGGCCGGACTTCGTTGGCTGGCGCGTCAACTACGAGAGCGCGGCCTACTGGATCGCCTCGGCTATCGACGCGGTCCCGGCGCCCTGGTCGGGCCCGCGCCGCCACGCCATGACGGCGGTCGCCCCGATCCGGCCGCCAAGCGGCCGCCAGCGGCAGCGGTGAGCGAGGTACATGATCCGTCATTAATCGTGGCGCTATGCTGACCGCATGACCGACGGGTGGCTCAGCGGTGACGAGCAACGGGCGTGGCGGACGTACCTGCAGATGAGCTCGCTGCTCCCGGCCGCGCTTAACCGGCAGCTGCAGCAGGACTGCGGGCTCACGCTGCCCGAGTACGAGGTGCTCGTGCAGCTCAGCGAGGCGCCAGAGCGACGGCTGCGGCCGTTCCAGGTCTGCGAGGCGCTGAACTGGGAGCAGAGCCGCCTGTCCCATCAGCTGACCAGGATGGAGCGCCGTGGCCTCGTGCTGCGCCGGGAGTGCATGGCGGACGGGCGCGGCGCCTATGTCGAGCTCACCGCGGCCGGCGCCGAGGCCATCGAAGCCGCGGCGCCCCGGCACGTCGCGACGGTGCGCGGACTGGTCTTCGACCGGCTGAGCGACGCGCAGCGCGCGACCTTCGAGGAGGCCTGCGCGGCCATTGTTACCGCGCTGTCTGAGCAGCCTTGAACGACCCGGCCGACACGGGCCTGACGCTCCCGGAAGAGTAAGCCGATTCCGTCCGGCCAGCCCGCGGAGTGCCGGGACCCCGAACCCGTCCCTGCCCTGTGGGTTGCCGGCACCAGGAGCTCCTGCCCCGCCCTGGAAGCCTGGGTTATACCCGTGTCCCCCCGCGCCAAGCTGGCCGGCGCAGTAGTCGATGATCCGCATCTGCCCGCCGGCCAGCTTGGTCAGCTGCTGGAAGACGCCGTTCTCCGCGGACCGGTTCGCGCGCGGCTCCGGGTGCGTGAAGAAGTCCATGAGCTGGCGGCACAGCGCTTCCGGGCTTGCCGCCTGGCCCGACCCGGAGGGCCTGGGCGTCGGGCGGGCGGTCGCCGTGCCAAGCACCGATGACGTCGGGCGCTTGCTGCTCGTGCCGCTCGCCTGCACGGTCGGCTGATGCCCGGGTCGGGCCTGCTGCCCGGCTCTCCCGGAGAAAGCGCCCGCAATCGCCGCGACACAGACGATCACCGCCGCGGCGGCGCCGCAGGCGGCCGCCATGGCCTGCCAGCGCCCGGGCCAGGGCAAACGCGGCCGCGGCCGGGCATGCCGTGGACCAGATCGCGGCGTCATCGGGAGCACGACCGTCGAGGCTTGCCCGTCCGGGTGGCCATGGCCTGCCGCGGCTCCCTGATGAAGCGGGGCAGGCACGGCCGCACCGTCGGCCGGTCCGGTGTCAGGCAGCCTGAGGAGGCGGAACGCTGCCCGCGCCGCCGCCTCGCCGTCAAGTTCATCAGGCGCTGGTGCGGCGCGCAGCGCGGCCAGGACGTCCGCTACCGGCCCGAGCACCACCGTGGGGTAGCCGGCCTCACCGGACAGCAGCGCATCGAGGTCTCGCTCGCGCGGCGACGCGGGGCCCTGGATCGGCAGAAGGCTGTCTGGCATTTCATCGTCCGAAACGTCAAATTCACTCAAAGCGTTACACCAGCCCGCGAGGCAACGCCCGCGGGTCCTAGCAGCGTCTCCAGCCTCTTGAGGCCGCGGTGCGCCATCACCCGGACGTTACCAGGCGTCTTCCCGAGTATGCCGGCGACCGCATCGGTGTCCAGCCCCGCGACGACCCGCAGCATGATCACGTCGGCCTGCAGCGGCGGCAGCCGGGCGACCAGCGCCATCGCGGCCTCGGTGGCGAGGTTGTCGAGCACGATCTGGGCCGTATCGGGCGTCCGCGGTACCTCGGCCAGGGTGATCTCGTCCAGCGGCTCGGCCGGGTGCCGCCTGCGCAGCCTTACCTGGTCGAGCAGGCGCCGCCGCGCTGTGGTGAAAAGCCACGCCCGCCAGGCCGCCTCGTCCCCCGTGAAGCGCGCCAGCCCGCGGACCACGTGGACCCAGGTTTCCGCGGCGATGTCCTCGGCACCCTCCGGGGCGAGCACGCGCAGGTAACGAAGGAGAGCGGGATTCGCATCTCGCCACAGGACCGCGAACTGCTCTTCGCTGCCGCCCTGGGCGTCCGCAAGCACCCGTGCGAAGTCGTCGCCCACCACATGCTGAGTATCGGCACACAGGCCGCCCTCGCGCAGCCAAAGATCCAAACACACCGAACCTGTAAGGTCAGCACACCGCAGGCTAGGCTGGCGCTGACCACCCACTGGCGCAGCGACAGGTCACGGAAGGTGACCGGGCCGCGCGGGCCGGGCACCGCGTCCAGGTTGATGCCGGTCTCCGGCACCTCGAGCAGCTTGAACCCGTCGAGCAGCCTGGTGGTCGCGTTCCAGAAGGCGCCGGTGCCCGCGTAGGCCCCGAGGAACTCCTCGGCCGCCCCGGCGTCCGCTGCGGCGATGCCGGCCGCCAGGCCGGAGGTCTGGTCGTTGGCGATCGCGGCCGCCTGCGCCGGGCCACTGGCCGGCGCGATGGTGACCGTGGCCTCGCGTGCGGAGTCGAGCGCCCACTCGTAGCCGAGCGGGTGGTCGTGCGGCGGGAGCGACGCCTTGATGCCGAGCCCGGTCAGCTGCCCGGTGACCTCGGGCAGCCAGGCGTCCCACAGCTGCTCGTCGATGAGCAGCAGGTTAAGCCGGTTGCACACGCCGAGCCGGTCAAGGCTGCTCGCGATCAGCGACGAAGCCGCCTCCCGGGCCGCGGACGAGTGAATGTAGAGCACCCCGCCGCCGTCGGCATGCGCGAGCGTGCGGACCCCGTGCGCCGCGCCCTCGGCGGCCAGCGCCCTCGTGGAGTCGCCGCTGCCGCGCAGGATAACCAGCGGGACCAGCCTGGGCTCGCGGACAAGCGCGTAGGCGGCGGCCTGACCTGGCACCCTGACCAGCTGGATCGCGGCGGGGTCAAGCCCCGCCTTGGCCAGGGAAGGCGCGATCACCTCGTCCGCGAGCGCGGTCGCCGAGCGCAGCGCCGCGCTCCCCGTGCGCAGCACGCCCGCGTTGCGTGACTTGACGAGCTGCGAGGCGATGTCAACGACGACGTTCGGCCGGGCCTCGAAGTTTGCGCCGATCACCCCGACCGGGCGGCGGCGCTCGGAAAGGACCAGGCCGCCGGGCAGGTCCCTGACCTTGCGGGACGCAGGCTCCGGGGCGACGCCTGCCAGGATCTCAAGCTGCTCGGCCATGGCCTTCAGCCGGCCGGCGTCCAGCCGCAGCCGGTCGCGGACCCCGGCAGGCAGCCCGCCGTCCTCCGCCGCGCGCATGTCGCCGGCGTTGGCGGCGAGCACCGCGGGCGCGGCGTCTTCCAGGGCGCGGGCCATCTCGCCGAGTGCGGCGTCGATCGCGCCGTCAGGGGCACTGGCCAGGCTGGGCGCCGCGGCGCGCGCCGCCCGTGCGGCCGCCCGCACTGCCTCGGTGGCCTGCGTCTCATCCGCTGTCATGAGCTATACCTCCGCCGCCCGTGCCGTCTTCCCCTGCTGAGGTTATCGCCCCGCCGCCGGTGGTCCTGGTGACAAGCGCCAGTAAGCACGCCATGACCCTCACTCACTGGTCCGCGGGTACCGACCGCAGCGGTGGCGCGTCCAGGGCGCAGTGCGCGCAGTTGAGCGATTCCTTGTCCTCGACGGCTGCCTCGGCCGGGCGCCGCGGCGGGTTGCGTATGGTCGCGAAGGCCAGGACGCCGCCGGCGGCCACCGCCACCGCGGCGATCAGCATGGCCATGTGGAACCCGTGGGTCAGCGCGGCCGGGTGCAGGTAGACGTCGCCGGTGATGCCGGCCAGCGCTGGCAGCACGGCCACCGCGATGAGGCTCGCGGTCCGCGCCACGTCGTTGTTGACCGCTGACGCGATGCCGGAGTGCTGCGCCGGCACCGCGGACAGCGCCGTGGCGGTGAGCGGTGCCACGTTGGTCGCCAGCCCGAGCCCGAGCACGAGCACGGCGGGCAGCACCTGGGTGAGGTAGTCCCCGCTTCCGTGGACCCGGGTGAAGAGCAGCATCCCCGCGCCGATGAGCAGCGGCCCGACGGTCATCTGTAGCCGCGGTCCGATCCGGGAGGCGAGCGCGGCCGATCTCGCCGACAGGGTGAGCATGATGGCGGTCAGCGGAAGCATCGCCATCCCAGCCTCCAGCGGGCTGTAGCCGCAGACCTCCTGCAGGACCACGGGCACCAGGAACAGCGCGCCGCCGAGTGCGCCGTACACGACAAAGGTGACCGCGTTCGCGGCGCTGAACTGGCGGGACCGGAAGACCCCGAGCGGCAGCATGGGATGGCTGCCGCGCGCCTCGATGACGATGAACGCCGCGAACAGGGCGGCGCCCGCGAGCAGGCTGGCCAGCACGCGCGGCGATGTCCAGCCGTCCGCCGAGGCCGCGATCAGGCCGTAGGTGAGGCCGGCGAGCGCCAGGCTGATCGTAACGGCGCCTGCCGCGTCGAGCGGCGGGGCGGGACCGGGGGCGCGTGACTCCGGCACGTGCCTGATCGCGATGACGATGACGGCGATGGCGACCGGCAGGTTGATGAAGAAGATCAGCCGCCAGGACACGGCAGAGATCAGCCAGCCGCCGAGGAACGGCCCGATCGCGGTGGCGACCCCGCCGAGCCCCGACCAGGCGCCGATGGCCTTCGAGCGGTCGTCCGGTGCGAACGACGCCTGGAGGATCGACAGGCTGCCCGGGGTCAGCAGCGCGGCGCCCGCCCCCTGCATCGCCCGCGCCGCGATCAGGAACCCGGTGTCCGGCGCCAGGCCGCAGGCGAGCGACGCGAGCGCGAACCATACCGTGCCGATCACGAAGACCTTCCGCCTGCCGTGCACGTCACCGAGCGCGCCGCCGAGCAGCAGCAGGCCGGCCAGCGTAAGCGTGTAGCCGTCGACGACCCACTGCATGCTGGCCACGGAGGCGCGGAAGTCCCGGGCGATCGCGGGCAGCGCGATGCCCACCACGGTGGCGTCGAGCGCGGCGATGCCGGAGCCGAGCACGGTGGCCGCGATCACCCACCGGCCCGCGCCGGTTGAATACCGCAGGCCGGGCCCCCCGTCCGTCACCGTGCCACCCCCACCCGGTTGCTATCGCGTTATTGAATGACCGTCGCGGTGATCGTCGTGCGGCGCTGGCGCAGCTCGTCACGGATCTGGTGGCCGAGCCGCCGCGTTTCCCGGCGGTTGATCATCGCCCCGGCGACCGCGCCGGTGAACAGCGGGGCGAGCGCGAACGTCGACCGGCGGACGCGCCAGGCGAGCCGCCTGGCCAGCTGCCTGGCCAGCGGCGATCCCGCGATGAGCAGCAGGCCCTCGTCCACCTGGTAAACGCCGCGGCGGGTCGCCCACGACCCGAGGTAGGCGCGTGCCCGCTGCGCCGCGCTGCCCTGGGCCGCCATGCCGTAGACCTCGTGCAGCTCGGCGATCAGCTTCACCTCGATGCCGACGACGGCGAGCGTCTCCGCCGCGACCTCCGCGGGGAACGCGGGCAGCGCGGGCAGCGCGGCCCAGGCTCCTGTCGTGCCGCCGACGGTCGCCGCGGCCCGCGCGGCCCGCTCGACAAGCAGCTGCGCGATCTCGTCGTCCGATTTGCCAGGGAACTGTGCGCGCAACGTGGCCCGGTCGCGGATGCGCAGCCGCGGCCCCATCGCCACCACCTGCGCGGTCAGCCAGTTCAGCCCGGCCGTCACGCCGCGCCCGGCCGTGCCGGCGCCGCGCCGGGCGCCGCCCGCGCCCCGGCGGGCGGTCGCCGCGCTCCGGTGCGCCGCGCTATCCGCGCCCCGGCGGGCGGTCGCCGCGACACTCGTCAGCGCACCCGCGGCGCGATCCCTGACGGCCCGCAGCCGCCCGGCCGCCCGCCTGGAGTCCGCGCGGCCGTCGTCTTCCGACAGTTCTACGGCGACCTCGGCCGCCTCGCGCGCGACGGACTCGTCCGCCACGTTCCCGCCGTCCGTACTGGACATGTGAGTTACCTGCCGTCCCGCAGAACATGAGGTCACAGTTACCGAGACCAACATTACCTGGACGGATAGTTACCCATGCATAGGAGATTATCCGGATGCATAGCGCGAGCAAGCGATCACAGAATATTAGAATAAGCACTACTTGTATTGGTCACATCGCCTATAGTGACGCAGAAGATCGATTGCACGCTGGTCCAGTTGGTTCCGAACAGGAGCACATCCATGGCAGAGACGGCAATCATGTCACCGTCCGCCGTCGTCGCCGCGCCAGCGGCGCAGCTAGCCCGCTTGTGGTTCATGGCGCTCGCCGTCAGCGAAGATGAGCGGCCAGGCGACCGGGACGGCATCCCCATGGACGCCGCGAGCGCGCGGGCCTTCCTCAGCGCTCAGTCCGCCGCGGTGCTCGCCATCTTGCTCGGCCGCCCGTTCCGGCCACGCCAGGCGGCCGCCGTCGGGCATGCGCTGGTGCAGGCGGACTTCGTGAGCGCGGACGTACTGGGCCGGTCGCTGCGGGTGCTGATCTTGCGTCTACCCGAACTGCTCGGGCAGCACGCGCCCGCGGAAGCGGCCGCCGCATTCGACCTGGAGCGGCGCGTGGCGGCGGTGACCGAGGCGATAGCGAACGGGTACGTGCGCGCACTGCGGGACCGGACGCTCGCCGAGCAGGAGTCCGTCATGCGCGCCGAACTCGACGCGCAGCGGATCATCAGCGACCAGCTCAGGCACCAGGCCACGCACGACCCGCTGACCGGGCTGCCCAATCGGGCCGCGGTCTTCGACCGGCTGTCGGCGGCACTCGCGGCCGGCCCGGCTACCCGGGCGGGCCTGTGCTACCTGGACCTCGACGGCTTCAAGGGCATCAATGACCGGTACGGCCACGAGACGGGCGATGAGCTGCTCGTGACGGTGGCCAGCCGTATCGGCGCCACGGCCCGCGCTTACGGCGCGCTCGCCGGGCGCGTGGGCGGCGACGAGTTCATCGTCGTCGCGGAGGCCACAGCCGGCATCCAAGGGATGATCGCGCTCGCCGCGGCCATCCTCGGCGACGTAAGCCACCCGATCCCGTTGCGCATCGGGCGGGTCTGCATCTCGGCGTGCGCCGGCATCGCCGAGTGCCCCGCGGGCTCGCTTGCGCCCGCGTCCCTGATCGCCGACGCCGACGCCGCGCTTTACGTCGCGAAGGCTCGCGGTTCCGGCAGCTGGGCCGTGTACGGGGCGAGCAGCGATACCGAGCGCCCGCAGGCAGGCTGACCAGTGAGCGGCGTGAGCACGGGGCCGTTCACGACCGGAGAGCAGGCGTACCAGGCGTCAGAACTGCGGGCCAGGGACACCACGCTGATTCCCCGCCGGGCGCGCTTTCCCGGGGCCCGCTTAGCCGCGCCGCTCACGCTGGCGCCGACGGCGGACGTTATCCCCCCCGGCCGCGCGGGAACCACCGCCTCGGTCACGGTCTGCACGCCGGCCGCGACGGCGACCGCGTCCGCGGGACCGGGTCGCTGCCCGGTCGTCAGGGCCGGCCCGTCGGCCGAGGCGATGACGAACACCGATATCAGCGCGGCGACGAGGGCGCCAGGCAGCAGCGTCACCGCCGGGTGCAGCCGGACGATCGCCCCGGCGATCCCGGCCGCCGACCTTACCCGGTCAAGGCCCAGCGCGACCGCGAGCTGCGGCAACGGCAGCGCCGGCCCGACGTACCTGCTCGCTTCCTGCCGCAGGCGCCGGAACACCGCCCGGCGCTGGCAGGCGGTCAGTCCCGGTATCAGGTAGACGGTTACCCCGCGCGGACCGCGTTCGGCCCGGCCGTGCAGTCCTGACACATCGTGCGTTCCAGCAGAAAAGTCCTCATGACGAATGCAAATCACAACACAGTCCCGTTTCGCGCATGGCCAACCCCGAGTACACATGCGGAAAGCACGCAAAATGAACCTCTTCGTCCTGCCCTTGCCCCTGATGGCCGTCGCCATCTTCAGGATTGACTAGGTTCAATTCAGCGGCCCCCCGGCTGCTGAATGAGCAGCACCGAATATAACGCAACGGATTGCCGTGTTAACGATAAATAGCAAAGTTGCCCGCTTCGCGTCGCGCCCGGACGCCGACTACCCTGCGTAGGGTGATGACTGAACAGGGGGACGCGGAGCCGGGCGGCACGGGCACCAGCGTCGCCGCGGCCGAAGGCTCGCTTAGCGCGGCGCGCCTGACGTCGCGGCCGCTGCTGCGGCTGCGGCTGGCGCTGCCCGCCGGGCTGGCCGGCGGGCTGCTGCTCGCCGGCGCGTTCGCGCCGGCCGGCGTCTGGCCGCTCGCGGTCGTCAGCCCGGCGCTGCTCGTGGTCGCGCTGCAGCGCCGCTCGCTGCGCGGCGCGTTCGCGGTCGGGCTGGCCTTTGGCCTCGCATTCTTCTTCCCGCTGCTCGCCTGGGTCGTCAACCTCGCCTGGTTCGCCTGGGTCGCGCTCGCCATCGCCTCGGCGCTCATCTTCGCGGTGTTCGCCATCGCCCAGCGGCTGCTGCTCAACCTGCGCTGGTGGCCGGCCGCCGTGGCCGGCTGGTGGGTGGCCGCAGAGGCGTTCCGTGACCGCTGGCCGTGGGGCGGCTTCCCGTGGGGCCGGCTGGCGATGAGCCAGGCCGGACTGCCGACGCAGGGCTGGGCGGCGATCGGCGGGCCGCCCGTGCTCTCCTTCGTGGTCGGCCTCGCTGGCGCCACGCTCGGCTGGGTCCTGGTGACCGCCCTGACCGACGGCCGCGCGGGACGGCGACGACCCGTCGCGGTAGCGGCCGTAGCGTTCGCGGCCACGGCCGGTATCGCCTGCCTGCCTGCCGCCCTGCCGCTCGACGCGGTGCCCGCCAGCGCCAGGACCGCGGTCGTCGCCGCCATCCAGGGCAACGTGCCGCGTGAGCGCGCTTCGGTCGCGGCGCAGCTGAACAGCGACTGGGTGGTGACGGTCAACCACGCGACGGCGACAGAGAAGCTGGCCAGGGCCGTCGCCGCCGGCCAGCGGCCCGCGCCGGACCTCGTGGTCTGGCCGGAGAACTCCACCGACATCGACCCGACGCTGGACGCGGCGGTATACAACGAGATCGCGAGCGCGGCCGCCTCCATCCAGCGCCCTATCCTGGTCGGGGCGGTGCTGCAGAACCCGCAGCGTAACGCCGCCCTGCTCTGGCAGCCGGGCAAGGGGCCGACGGCCATGTACGTGAAGCGGCAACTCGTCCCGTTCGGCGAGTACATCCCCTTCCGCAGCCTGATCAGCAAGATAACGTCGCTGACGCAGTTGCAGCCGAACGACTTCGTGCCCGGGCACCAGACGGTTGTGCTCCCCGTCGGCCAGATCCGGCTGGGCGCCGTCATCTGCTACGAGGTCGCCTTCGACGACTTGGTCCGCTCCGAGGTCGCGGCCGGGGCCAGCCTGCTGACGGTGCAGAGCAATGACGCCACCTATGAACGGGTAGGCGAGATCACCGCGGAAAGCGGGCAGCAGCTGGCGATGGCCCGGATCCGCGCGGTTGAGTTCGACCGCACGGTCGTGTACGTTTCCACCACCGGCTACAGCGCGATCATCGCGCCGGACGGCCAGGTAATCGAGCGCAGCGGCCTCTGGCAGCAGGCGGAACTCGAGGCGCGGGTCCCGCTGCTCACCTCCGCCACGCTGGCGGAGCGGGCCGGGGCGTGGCCCGAGTGGGCGATCGTCGCCGCCACCGCGCTTGCCCTCGGCCTCGCGGTCGCCAGGGCCCGGCGAACGGTCTAATTCAGCGGGCGCTCACGGGTGCGAGGTGCTGGCGGTCTGCTGGGTAACGCGCGCGGTGGGCGCGCCGGAGGAGACCGCCAGGATAACGCCGAGCGTTAGCGCCAGGGCCAGCGGAATGAGAAGCGGTGCGGCGGCGCGCGCGGTGCGGCGGCGCTTGGCGCGGCGCTTAGCGTTGCCAGCCCGGTTGCCGTAGCCCCCCTCGATCAACGTCACGCTGGCTCCCTCCGCTTCATCCATCGCGTAGTCGCTAGCGTAACTCCGTTACTTAACAGTTATCGAGTAGATAGCAAAAGTTATCCGCGCGGTCACGCGCGGTGATAGGGCATGGACAGGAAAGCGTCCGGCTGCTAGCAGGCCTCCCAGAGGGTGGCGATGCCCTGGCCGACGCCGATGCACATGGACGCGGCCCCCCGGCCGGCACCGCGCCGGCGCATCTCGTGCAGCAGCGTGGTCACGATGCGGGCGCCCGAGCAGCCGAGGGGGTGACCGATCGCGATCGCGCCGCCGTTCACGTTGACCTTCCCCGGATCGAGCTTGAGCTCATCGACACAGGCGACCGACTGAGCCGCGAACGCCTCGTTCAGCTCGACCAGGTCAAGTTCCTCGGTGCGCCATCCGGCCCTGGCGAGAGCCCTGTTCATCGCCGGGACCGGGCCGATGCCCATGTAGTCGGGGTGGACGCCCGCCGCGGACGCGCCGACGTAGCGGGCGAGCGGGGTAAGGCCGGCCCGGTTAACCGCCTCTTCCGACATGAGCAGCAGCGCGGCCGCGCCATCGTTAAGCGGCGAGGAGTTGCCGCCGGTGACCGTGCCGTCCTTGCGGAACGCGGGCTTCTTGCCCGCCAGTTCCTCGAGCGTGAGGCCCGCCCTGATCCCCTCGTCGCTCGCCAGTTCGCCCTTGGCCGTGGTGACCGGGACGATCTCGGCGTCGAAGCGGCCCGCGTCGCGGGCGGCGGCGGCCAGCTGATGCGAGCGGAGGGCGAATTCATCCTGGCGCTCGCGGGTGATGCCGTACCGGCCAGCTACGTTCTCCGCCGTCTCGCCGAGGCTGATCGGCGGGTACATCTCCTGCATGCGCGGGCTCACCAGCCGCCAGCCGAGACGGGTATCGGCGGTCTCCAGGCTGCGCGCCCAGCTGTCGCCGCTGCGCTGCACGACGAACGGCGCCCGGGTCATCGACTCGGTGCCGCCCGCGACGGCGATGTCGATGTCGCCGGCCGCGATCGCCCGGGCGGCGTCACTGACCGCCTCCATGCCCGAGCCGCACAGCCGGTTCACCGTGGCTCCGGGGATCTCCACGGGCAGGCCGGCCAGCAGCACTGCCATCCGGGCGACGTTCCTGTTGTCCTCGCCTGCCTGGTTGGCCGCGCCCCAGTAGACGTCATCGATCGCGAGAACGTCGAGGCCGGGGCTGCGCGCGACGAGGGCCTTGAGTATGTCCGCCGCCAGGTGATCGGGACGGACGTCGGCCAGCGCCCCCTTCACCTTGCCGATGGGCGTCCGGCAGGCATCGACGACGAAAACCGGGCTCACGCTGACCTGCCTCTCGGGGGGACTTCCTTATTCCTCACGATAAGGCACGCCGCGGCGGCGCCCGCTCCCCGGAGGCGCCGCGGCACGTGGCCCAGCTCCTATTGACTGCGGCGGCCGGGTCTGCGGGCAGCAGCGGGCACTGCTTACCTCGCTTACTCGCCGACGGACCTGGCGATAGACGTAATGCGAAGTTTCCCGATTTGATAGACATTAACTCTAAACTTGCGGTTGCTGCCGTCATCCATACGTCGCGACCCAGCGTCGATGTGACGTTCATCGATTTTTGCCGTTTGTGTCACCGGGATCTGACTAGCCGTAGAGGAGACCGAGCAGTGTCGTTGCTGGAGAGTGCTGGTGGGATGGGCCGGGTCAGCGCTACGCTGCTGCGGCACCGGATGATCTCGGTGACCGCCGGCGCCGCCGCCGTGGTCATCATCGCGGGCAGCGCGTTCGCCGCGACCTCTGCCCACGCGCCGGGCCAGGTGAAGATGGTCAGCGCTGGTGACAGCAATCCGGTCACCAAGCCGGTCACCAAGGCGGCGCCTCCTCCCGGGCCGCTCACGCTGCTGTCGGTATCCCCCGCCGGGGGTACCCGCCACGCCAACGGCGGCGCCCCGATCACGCTGACGTTCTCTTCCGCGCTCTCCGCGGCCACGCCGCTGCCGACGCTCAACCCGAAGATCGCCGGAAGCTGGGCGGTCTCCGGGGCCACCGCGACGTTCACCCCGTCGTACGGGTACGCGCCGGGCACCACGGTCACCCTCAAGGTCCCAGGCGGCACGGCGGGCATGGCCGGCGCCGCCGCCTCGGCGGGCACGCTCGGTACGTCGTCTCGCATCACGTTCACCACCGGCGGTTACTCAACCCTGCGGCTGCAGCAGATCCTCGCTCAGCTCGGCTACCTGCCGCTCATCTGGGCCCCGGCGGACGGCGCGTCGGACGGCGTCATTCCCTCCAGCGCGCCGGCCGCGGACGGCTCGGGAGCCTCCGCGGCCACGGCCGGACTCAACGAGCAGGTAGCCGACGCGTACCAGCCGCCGGACGGCACGTTCACCTTCCAGCCCGGCTACCCGACTCAGCTGACCGAGCAGTGGAAGGCCGGCCAGGACAACATCCTCGACATCGGCGCGATCAGGGCGTTCCAGTACGACAACGGCCTCACCATGGACGGCACGGCCGGCCCTCAGGTCTGGTCAAGCCTGCTGAAAGCGGCGGCCGCGAACAAGGTCAACCCGAACGGCTACACCTATGCGCTGGCCAGTCAGAACTCGCCGCATGAGTCGCTCAAGGTCTGGCACAACGGCAAGCTCATCCTCGATACCCCAGCCAACACCGGCGTCGCGGGGGCGAGCACCGTCGATGGCACCTTCCCCGTGTACGAGCGCCTCGATTTCCAGATCATGAAGGGGACCAATCTGGACGGGTCGAAGTACGCGGACCCGGTGCAGTGGATCTCCTACTTCAACGGCGGCGACGCGGTGCACTACTTCGAGCGCCCCGGCTACGGGTACTACCAGAGCCTCGGCTGCGTGGAACTCCCGTTGCACCCGGCCAAGTTCATTTACTCGTACCTGACCTACGGCACCCTGGTCACGGTCACCGGGCCGGTGGCCTAGGAGCCTGCGAGCACGCCGCCGATCTCAAGGCGCGGGGCGAGCGCCACCCGCAGCCCGGCTGAGACGAGCCGGTCAAGCAGCACGCGGCCCGCTCCGGCGGCGGGGGCGCCGCCTGCGCCTGTCCCTGGGATGCCGACGACGAGCGAGCGGTCGGGCCTGCGCAGGCCGAGGAGCCAGAAGCCGCCGTCAGACGCAGGCCCGAACGCGGCGTCCGCCTCGCCGGAAAGCAGCGACCTCGCGGCGTCCGCCAGCGCGTCCGGCGTCATGTCCAGGGCGTCCGCCCTGACAAGCAGCAAGGGCAGTGCCGCCAGTGCGTGCGCGTCGGCGAACGCCGCGGCCAGCCGGTCGCCGAAGTCGCCGCCGCGCTGCGCCATGAGCTCGAACCCCGCAGGCAGCCGGTCCGCCGCCGGGCCGTCGATCGCCAGCACCCGGCGCGCCACCGGCGCGGCGAGCATAGCGCCGAGAGTGTCACGCAACGGCGCGGAATCCACCGACGCGGGCGAATTGACCAGCGCGATCACCGCAACGGCCAGGGTGCCCGCGGCGTCGCCCGCCTGCCGTGGCGGCATCACACCGAATGGGGTCTCCATGGTGGTGACGCTAGCGACTCAGTAGCGGTTTGCTCCCGTTTCGCGCCTTACGGAAGTATGACGGCCCGCGGCGTGCGCCGCCGGGACAGGCGGCCGGGCCGGGGCGGGCACCGCAGGCCGTGAAACGGCCGCAGGGGCCGGGCGGGCGAGCGGCAGGCTGACCGTGAACTGGCAGCCGGGCCCGACGTTGCGGACGCTGATCTGGCCTGAGTGCGCCTCCACGATGCCGCGGGCGATGGACAGGCCGAGCCCCGCGCCGCCGGACGGGTCGGGCGTCCGCGCGCTTTCCCCGCGGAACGCAACGTCGAACACGCGGGGCAGGTCGCCGGGCGGGATGCCGCCGCACTCGTCGGACACGCACACGCAGGCAACCCCCGACCTGATCTCGCCGAGCAGCTGGATAGACCCGTCCGGCGGCGTGTGCCTGATCGCGTTCGTTACCAGGTTCCTGATTGCCCGGCCGAACTCTCCCGGGTCGATGTGCACGGCCATGCCGGAAGCGGCCGCGCCGGTGAGCCGGACCCCCTTCGCCCGCGCCACCGGCTCGGTGCTCGCGGCCACCTCGGCGATCAGGTCCTCGAGCCCGACAAGCCGGGGCAACAGGCGGAGCGTGCCCGCGTGGATCTTGGACAGCTGGAAGAGGTCGTCGATCATCCCGGCGAGCCGGTCCGTCTCCACCCGGATCTGCGAGTGGTAGCGCCTGACCTCCCGCGGGTCGGTGACCACTTGGTCCTCAAGGGCCTCGGCCATCGCCCGCAGGCCGGCCAGCGGCGTCCGCAGGTCGTGGCTGACCCAGGCGACAAGCTCGCGGCGGCTCGTTTCCAGGGCCTGCTCGCGGGCCCGTGCGGCCCCAAGCCGGCGATGCGCCTCGGAGAGCCCGTCGGAGAGCCCCGCGAGCTCGACCGGCAGCGCGATCTGCGGCGGCGTGTAGATGCCGCTGTCGCCGACCTCCCGCACGGCGCCGAGCAGCCGCCGGGTGGCGCGGGTGACCGACCGGCCGATGACGAGGGCCACCGCGAGCCCGGCGAGCCCGGCGATGCCCATCAGCTCGAGCATCACCTTCCGGTCGATCACGCTGAGCATGCGGAAGGAGATCACGCCCACCGCGGCGAGCGCGGTGATGACCGTGACCAGCGCGACCAGCGAGACCTGGAGCCCGATCGACCGCCGCGCGAGTAGCCGCTGCCCGACCACGCCGCTCGCGGTGATGAGCATGGCGGTGCCGGCCACCCACTCCATGATGTACGCGAGATCCTGCGTCCCGACGTTCGGCAGCATCTCCGCGCCGGCCGCCATCACGCGCCCGCCGGCTCGTAGCGGTAACCGACTCCCCATACCGTGACGATCCGCCGTGGCAACGTCGGGTCCTCCTCTAGCTTCTCCCGCAGCCGCCTCACGTGCACGGTAACCGTCGAGGTATCGCCGAACGTCCAGCCCCATACCTCGCTGAGCAGTTGTTCCCTGGTGAACGCCTGCCGCGGGTTGCGCAGCAGGAAGACGAGCAGCTCGTACTCGCGGGAGGTCAGCTGCACGAGCTTCCCGCCGATCCGCACCTCGTGCGCGGCCAAGTCGACGAGCACGTCGCGGTCCGCGATCACCCCTTGGGCCTGGCTCGCCTGCCCCGGTTCGCCAGGCAGGCCGGCCAGCCCGGCGCCACGGGCGCGGCGCAGCACCGACTTGACCCGCATCGCCAGCTCACGCGGGCTGAACGGCTTGGTCACGTAGTCGTCGGCGCCGAGCTCGAACCCGGCCAGCCGGTCCGTCTCGTCGCCGAGCGCGGTCAGCATGACTACCGGGATGGGCCACTGCTCGCGCAGCCGCCTGCAGACCTCGAGGCCGCCGATACCGGGCAACATCAAGTCGAGTACGACCAGGTCAGGCCGCTGCTCGGCGATGCGCCGCAGTGCCTCGTAGCCGTCGTGGACGCACTCGACGGTATGCCCGTCGCGAATCAGGTATCGTCCCACGACGTCGGCAACCGTCGGGTCGTCGTCCACGACGACGATCCGGCCCGGTAGATCAGTGCTGCTCACCGTTACACCGTAATTCGTGACGTGATACTCGAGCAGGAAAAGCCACAAAAGCGTCAGCGAACGGTAAGAAGCGCCCAGGGCGTGTCCCTTAGCCCTTTAGCGGTACCGGCGGCCGGACTGGCTAGGCCCGTAGGCCGGGCCGTCCTGGTAAGCAGGGCCGGGCCGGTAATCCCGCCTGTCCTGGTGGGCGGGGCTGTCCTGGTAGGCCGGGGCCGGGCCGGTAGGGAGGGCCGGGCCGGTAGCCGGAGGGTCCGGCGGCGGGGACGGGGCCTGCGGCCGCGGCGGCCGCGTTCCTGCGGCGGCGGCGCAGCACCAGCACGCCGAGTCCGATCGCCCCGATGCCCGCTATCACGTAGGTCGGCCCGTGGAAATCGTTGGCGACGTGCTCCCAGTTAGCGCCGAGCGCATACCCGGCGATGCCGAGGGCGGCGGTCCACGGGATGACGCCGAGCGTCGTGTAGACGCCGAACGTGCCCGCGGACATGTCCGCGAACCCGGCCGGCAGCGAGATGAAGGTCCTGATTACCGGGATGACCCGGCCGACAAGCACCGCGACTGGGCCGTGCCGCTCGAACCAGGCGGTCGCCCGGTCGATCTCGTGCTCCCGCACCCCCACCCGGCGCCCCCAGCGCCTGATCGCCGTCTGCCCGGCGTACCGGCCGACCGCCCAGGCCACGTAACTGCCGGCCACGCTGCCGAGCACGCCCGCGGCCACCACGCCGGACAGCGCCGGGTGGGCACCCGACACCGCGCCGGCCGCGAGCGCGCCGCCGAACATCATGATTACCTCGGACGGCACGGGAATGCAGGCCGACTCGGCCAGCATCAGCACGAATACCGCGAGGTACCCGTACTGGGAGATCAGCTGCTGCACCAACCATTCCTTCCAGCAGGCGGCAAATCGGCCTTCTCCAACACAGTAGGCAAGATTCCCGGTCCTGGCGCGCTAGTTCCGCGACCAGGCGGGCGGAGGCGGCCCGTTCCCTCGTACCTTCGGGCGGGCCGGCCGCCTGGGCAACGCGGCGGCCGGGCCGGCCCGGGGCCTAGCCTCGCCAGTGCGTCCAGCGGCGGCCCAGGTGCTGGGTGATCGGCAGCGACAACGGCGGCGAGGCGCTGCGCTTCCCCGGCGCCTCCTCCCCGTGCGGGACGGCCAGGGCGCCCGCGGCGCCCGCCGGCGCCGCCGGGACGTAAGACGGCCGCTGGACCCGGGGGGCACGCAGCGCCTCGAGCAGGTCGCCGAGTGCCTCGAAGCTATGCGCGCTGACCACCGCGTCGCAGTACGGCCAGGCGGCGGCCATGCCGCCCACCTCGGGGCGGTACCGTTCACTCTGCGTGCGCGGGTTCGCCCACACGATCCGGTACGCGATCCGGTGCAGCCGCGCCATCTGCGCGCCGAGCAGCGCCGGGTCCCCGGTCTCCCAGCCGTCGGAGATAATCAGCACGACCGCCCCCCGGCCCAGGCCGCGCACCGCATAGCGGTCGTTGAACTCGCGCAGCGCCACGCCCATCCGGGTACCGCCCGCCCAGTCGGGTGCGGCCTCCCCCGCGCGGGCGAGCATCGTCTCCGGCGACGCGGCGGCGAGGAACGGGGTCAAGCGGGTCAGCCGGGTGGCGAACGTGAATACTTCGGTACGCGGCCGGGTGGCGTCGCGGGACGGCCCTGAGAAACCCGGCCCGCCGCCTCCCGTCGCGCCCGACGACCGCGAGGCCACGTACATCAGCTGCAGGATCGCCCGCGCGTACGGCTCCATCGACCCGGAGATGTCGCAAAGCACGACCAGCCGGCGCTGCCTGACCCGGACCGCGCGCCTGGCGATCCGCACCGGTTCACCGCCGGTCCTTGTGGCCTGGCGCATAGTGCGGCGCATGTCGAGCCGCGCGCCGTCCTTCTTGGGCCGGTACCGCCTGGTGCGCCGCGGCGGTACCGCGATCACCAGGTCCCGCATGAGGGCGGCGAGCTGCGCCAGCTCCGCGGGGGTGAGCTGCGCGAAGTCCCGGCTGCGCAGCCGCTCCGTCATCGAGGCCACCCGGCGGACGGCGGGCACACCGTCCTCCCCCTCCGCGTCGTCAGGGGAACCGGCCTCCTGCTCCCGGGCGCCGGCCGCGGCAAGCGCCTCATCCAGCCCGGCAAGCTCGGGCGGCAGCTCATCCGAGTCCGCCGCCCGCCCGTCGTCGTCCTGCGGATCGTCCGCGCGCTCGGCCGACTCAACGATCATGTTCTGCTGCGGCGCGGTCACCTCGGGCTGCCGCGTTCCCGGCAGCCCGGCACCGAACATCTCGTTGAAGATCCGCTCGAACGCGTCGATCTGGCTCGGGCCGGACACCATGGTGGCGAGCGCGCACGCGTGCAGTTCCGCGATCGTCGTCGCGCGCATCACGGCGAGCGCCGCGGCGAGCCGTTCGCTCCGGTCCGGGCCGACCGGCAGCCCGGCGGTGTGCAGTGCGGTCGCGAGGGCCGCGGCGAGGGCCGCGTAGTCCGGTGCCCGAAGCGGCGCCCGGCTGAGGCCGGCGAGCCTGTCCACCGCGCCCGGCGTGCTCGAGGGCCAGTCGTCAGTCATGCCTGACGACAGAAGCCAGCCCGGCCTCCCGCACCGTCTGCTCGTCCTCCGGGTACTTGACCACGACGCTCATCGTGCGCTCCGCCGCGTCGACGGTGAGCGCGTCTGCGCCGAAGACAGCGAGCGCGCCCGCCCAGGTGATCGCCTCGGATATGCCTGGCGCCTTCGTCAGCCCGAGCTCGCGCAGCCGTCCCACGGCGACCGCGACCTCGCCCGCCAGGGCAGTGCTCGCGGCCGGCACCCGGCGCCTGATGATCTCGGCCACCCGCCTCGCGTCGGGGAAGCCGATCCAGTGGTAGAGACAGCGCCGCTTGAGCGCGTCGTGCAGGTCACGGGTCCGGTTGGAGGTGAGGATCACCACGGGCGGCACCACGGCGTGCCGGGTGCCTAGCTCGGGAATCGTCACCGACGACTCCGCGAGCATCTCGAAGAGGAACGCCTCGAACTCGTCGTCGGCCCGGTCCACCTCGTCGATCAGCAGGACGGCCGGTCGCGGGCCCGGGTGGTCGAGCGCGGTAAGCAGCGGCCGGGAGAGGAGGAAGTCGGCGCGGAACAAGTCGGTTTCCCGCAGCGTCTCGTGCGTGGCCTCGGCGAGCCTGATGGCGAGCAGCTGCTTGGGGTAGTTCCACTCGTACAGCGCCTCGGCGGCGGAGATGCCCTCGTAACACTGCAAGCGCACCAGCATGGTGTCGAGCGCCTCGGCGAGGGACTTGGCCGCCTGGGTCTTGCCGACGCCCGGCTCGCCTTCAAGCAGGATGGGCTGCCCCATCCGCACCGCGAGGAACAGCGCTGCTGCCAGCTGATCCCCTGCCATGTACCCGGTCTTGTCGAGCGCCGCGGTCAGCGTCGCCACGTCAGGAAACCGCTCGCCGACCTCTGCGGAAACTTCACTGCTCACAAGCTGCGAGTTTAGCTGCCGCGCCCAGCCAGGTACGCACCGCGACAACCCGGACAACAGAACCGGGCCGTCCCGCATTGTGTCCAGAGATGATTCATCTCACTAAACGGATCCGAGCATTTACTCTCCGTATCGACACGATCAGGACGGTGCTGACCTGAACCCGCCTACCGCCCGCCGATGTCCTCGCTCCACACCTGCGGGTAGCGGGCCTGGAACTCCTTCATCGCCGCAACGCAGTCCTGGTCGTCGAGCAGCACGATCTCCACGCCCTTGGACCGCAGGAAGTCCAGGTCGCCTTCGAACGTGCGGGCCTCGCCCACCACCACCCGCGGGATCTGGAAGAGCAAGATCGCGCCCGTGCACATCTGGCACGGGGACAGCGTCGTGTACATGGTGCTGTCGGCATAGGAGGAACGGCGGCCTGCGTTGCGCAGCGCGGAGATTTCCCCGTGCGCCACCGGGTCGCCGTGCTGCACCCGCTCGTTGTGTCCCGCCGCGATAACCTCACCGCCCGCCGCGAGCACCGCGCCGACCGGGACACCGCCCGCGTCAAGGCTTTCCCGCGCCTGCCGCAGGGCAAGCGCCATCATGTCCCGGTCTTCTGGCCGCAGCTCATCACCCATGGACGAATACGTTACCGCCCGGCACTCAGCGGCGGCGGGAGGGACGGCGCCCCGCCCCGCTGTCCCGCTGCCGCGGCACACCGCGCAGCGCACGGGCCGCGCCGGAGGGAGTGAACCGCAGCTCGTAGACGAGTTCCTCCCCCACCCGGAGCCTGGCCCAGCGCGCCGCCTCCACCTGCAGCGCCCTGGCCGCGGCGGCCAGGGCCTCGGGCGGCGGCGCCTGGATCAGCACGGCGGGGTCCGCGCCCGGCTCCTTGAGCGGTATCACCGACAGCTTCGCCATGGTGACCCGCCTGATCTCCTCCTCCGTCGGGTCAGCGAGTGCGGCGACCGCCTCGACCAGGTTGGCGAGCAATTCGGCTCGCATGATCCGGTTCCGCTGCGACCGCTTGAGCTGGTCCGAGCGGTCCTCCGAGTGCGGCGGGCGGCGTCCCCGCAGGTGATGCATGCTCGTGTAGACGGTGCCCGCCGCGATGCTGCCCCAGATCCCGTCGCTGACGCGCAGCTCGCGTTCCACGATCAGGTGCCTGATGTCATGCGGCAGTTCCGGCCCGTTGGTGAACCCGTCCATCCGGTACACCACCCCGTCGTCCCGCTCGACGACGGCGAATCCCCGCTGATGATCCGCCTGCCGCGGAAACGTGACGCGCATACGCCAACTATGCGCAGCATGTCCGCCAGCGGCCTAACGGTTTTCTTCCGGCCCGTCCGGCCCGTCCGGCCCGCACCGCACCGCCAGGCACTAGGGTGGCCCTTCGTGGCAGGACGCGGCACCACGGCGACGCTCGCCCTTGACCGGGCGAAGGTCCCGTTTACCTTGCACGAGTACGGGCACGACCCCCGGGCCGGCTCCTACGGCCTTGAGGCGAGCGACGCGCTCGGCGTGCCGCCGGAGCGGGTGTTCAAGACGCTGGTCGCGACGGTGGACGGCGGCGCGCTCGCCGTCGGCGTGGTCCCGGTGCACCGGCAGCTCGACTTGAAGGCGCTCGCCGCCGCCGTGGGCGGTAAGAAGGCCGTGATGGCCGAGGTCGCCGCCGCGGAGCGGGCCACCGGCTATGTGGCGGGCGGTATCTCGCCGGTCGGCCAGAAGCGGCGGCTGCCTGTCGTGGTCGATGCCTCGGCCCTTGCCCTCGCGACGATGTTCTGCAGCGCGGGCCGCCGCGGCCTGGAGATCGAGATCGCGCCCGCCGACCTGATCAGGGCGGCGGGTGCGACGGTCGCGGCGATCGCGGCGATGTAGCCGGGCGGCTAGGAAGCCCGGTCCGCCGTGGCGTCGTCCCCGGCGGCCGTGTCGACCGGCTGGCGCGGGCCGGCCTCCTCGTCCGGGCCCGACTCCTCCCGGCTCTCCTCCTGGCCCGTCTCCGCCACGTCCGCCTGCTCCGCGTCGGGCGCGACGGCGGCGGCCGCATCGGGGCTGACCTCGTGCGCGGCGCCCGGCGGCAGCACCGTGTAGGGCCGCTCAGGACGGCGCTGCGCGATGACGAACCACACCAGCCCGATGACCGTCAAGGCGACCGCGACGAACATGTTCAGCCGCAGCCCGAGGATGTACACGGAGGAGTCGATCCTGATCGACTCCTCAAAGATCCGGTATCCCGAGTAGCCGGCCACGTACAGCGCGAACAGGCCCCACGGCTTGATCTTCGCGTGGTGCCCGAGCCAGACGAGGAACGCGGCCAGGGCCAGGTCCCAGATCAGCTCGTAGAGGAACGACGGCTGGAACGTGGCGAAGTGCAGGTCCTGCGCCGGGATACCGCCGGACACCCGGTACTGGTACGGGATCTCCAGCGCCCCACGGCAGCGTGGTCGGCTTGCCGAAGAGCTCCTTGTTGAAGTAGTTGCCGAGCCGGCCCACGGCCTGGGCGACGAGCAGCGCCGGGCGCGATGGCGTTGGCGAACGGGCCGACGGTGATACCGAGCCTGCGCAGCCGCCACGCGCCGACGGCGGCGGCGAGCGCGACACCGCCCCAGATGCCGAGCCCGCCGGTCCACACGGCGAACACCCCGTACCAGACATGCGGTATGTCGCCCGGCGTGGTGATGTCGAAGTAGATCCGGCCGCCGATGATGCCGGCCGGCACGATCCAGAGCGCGAGGTCGTTGACCAGGTCAGGGTCACCGCCGAGCGCGCGCCAGCGCCGCCGGGTGATCAAGATCGCCAGCGTGATCCCGATGATGTACCCGAGTGCGTAGAAATGAACGTCGAGCGGACCAACGTGAAAGCTGTTGATCGGCGGGCTCGGGATGAACTGGGGGAGCGCCAGGGTGCCGTGGGCCATGCTGCTGAGATTACCTGCGGCCTGCCTTTCTGGGGACATAGGTCCCTTGGATGCGCCACGATCCAGCGCCTAACGTCTTACTAAGCAGGCGATTGGCGACAGCGATCGCCACGACAGCCGAGCAACGGGAGAGCCCGTGGGAACCCAGCCGAGCGACAGCGGCGCAGCGCAGCCCATCAGGGTGTTCCTGCTCGATGACCACGAGATTGTCAGGCGGGGCGTCCGCGACATGCTCGAGGCGGAAGGCGGCATTACGGTGATCGGCGAGGCGGGCACCGCGTCGGCGGCGCTCGCCAGGATCCCCGCGCTGCGGCCCGACGTGGCAGTGCTCGACGTGCGGCTGCCGGACGGCGACGGCGTGACCGTCTGCCGTGAGATCCGTTCCCGGATGCCGGAGGTCGCGTGCCTGATGCTGACCTCGTTCGCCGACGACGACGCGCTGATGGACGCCGTGATGGCGGGGGCGTCAGGCTACGTGCTCAAGCAGATCCGGGGCACCGACCTCGTGGGCGCCGTGCGGACGGTGGCGACCGGACAGTCGATGCTCGACCCGCGGGCCGCCAGCCAGCTGATGGCGCGGCTGCGCGGCCAGTCGACCCGGCAGGACCCGCTGGCCGGGCTCACCCCGCAGGAGAAGCGGATCCTCGAGCTGATCGGCGAGGGGCTCACCAACCGGCAGATCGGCGAGCAGCTGTTCCTCGCGGAGAAAACGGTCAAGAACTACATCTCCGGCCTGTTCGCCAAGCTGGGAATGGAGCGCCGGACGCAGGCGGCCGCCTACGCCGCCCGGGTGTTCGCTGAGCCCGCCGAACACGACAGGCAGGCGGGGACGGCCGGGTACCGCTCGCCGGCCGCGCATTAGCGCAGCGGGTACTTCCCCCGCGGCTCGGCGCGCGGCTCGTCGTCAGTCGCCGCGGGCGCCTCCGGCGGGACGGGCACCTTCCACTCCAGTTCGGTCCCGCCGCCGTCGGCCGGTGAAACCCGCAGCTTGCCGCCCAGCCGCTCGGCCCGGTCCGCCATGTTAGCGAGCCCGCTGCGCCGGCTCGTCTCACCGATGCCGTGGCCGTTGTCGCGGACGAGGACGGTCAGCACCCCGGCGTCGTCGGTGTCCACCGTCACGTCCACCCTGGTCGCCGACGCGTGCCGCGCCGCGTTGGAGAGCGCCTCCCGCAGCACCGCGATGACGTGCTCGGAAAGCTCTCCGCTCGCCCGCGAGTCAAGTCCGCTGCCCAGCCTGAGCGCGGGCGCGAAACCGAGCATCCCCGCCATCTCATCGACGAGCGCGACGATCTCCGCCCGCAGCCGAGGCGCGCTCGCCCGGCCGCGGGACTGCAGCGCGAAGATCGTCGCCCTGATATCCCTGATCGTGTCGTCCATCGCG
Organism: uncultured Actinomycetota bacterium; assembly: GCA_963811335.1. Taxonomy (GTDB): domain Bacteria; phylum Actinomycetota; class Actinomycetes; order Streptosporangiales; family Streptosporangiaceae; genus Trebonia. The sequence goes on from CAWERB010000001.1 coordinate 73,022, forward strand.
TCGACGGAGTTGCGCACCCGGTCGGCGACCTCACGGCTTAGTAATCATGGTCATCGCGCCCTCAAGGGACATGCCGGTCGCGTACAGCCGCTGGATCACCAGGTCGTGCAGGTCTCTTGCGATCCTGTCCCGGTCCTCGAACACCGAGAGCCGCTCGGCGTCCGCGCGGCGGTCGGCGAGCTCGAGCGCGATGGCGGCCTGGGCTGCGAAGGCGGCCACTACGCTCGCGGCGGTCTGCGCGAGGGGCGGCCTGCCCTGGGCCAGTCCCACGGTGAGCACGCCGCGCACGTTGCCCGGCGTGCCGAGCGGGAACAGGACCGCCGCGCCGAGGTGCCCCATCGGCAGCCGCGTCACGTCCGCGGTCCTCGGGTCAACGGCGAAGTTCTCCACCGTGACCGGCTCACCAGTGGCGAGGACCTGGCCAGACAGCGACTTCCCGGCGGGGACGACCAGACCGCGCGCGTTGGCGGCCCCTTCTCCCTCGGCGTACTCAAGGGTGAGCCTGCGGCCGTCCTCATCGGGCAGCGCGAGCGTCACCAGGTCCGCACCGGACAGCTCGAGCGCCTGCCTGGTGAGGTCGCCGAGCACCGCCGCCGGGGAGGCGCCGGACAGCAGCGCGATCGTCAGCTCGCTGCTTGCCCGCAGCCAGCGCTGCTGCCGCGTGGCCTCCTCGTACAGCCTTGCGTTCTCTAGCGCGACGCCCGCGGCCGCGCCGAGCGCCGTCAGCACCGCCTCGTCGTCCTCGGTGAACTCGCCGCCACCGCGCTTTTCCGTCAGGTACAGGTTTCCGAACACCTGGTCCCTGACCCGGACCGGCACGCCGAGGAAGGTCTTCATCGCCGGGTGCCCCTCGGGAAACCCGGACGATTCCCCGTGGGCGGCGATGTCGGCGAGCCGCAGCGGGTGCGGCTCCCTGACCAGCAGGCCGAGCAGGCCGTGCCCCTCGGGCCAGTGGTGGATCTTGCCGATCTGCTCCGCGCCGAGCCCCACGGGGATGAACTCGGTGAGCCGCTTGTCCTCGCCGATGACGCCGAGCGCGCCGTACCTGGCGTCCACCAGGTCCACCGCCGCCTCGACGATCCGGCGGAGCATTGCCTCCAGGTCAAGGCCGGAGCCGATGGCGATGACCGCCTCGAGCAGCCCGTGCATCCTGTCCCTTGTGGCGAGGACCGCCTCGAGCCTGGTTTGCAGCTCGGCGAGCAGGTCGTCAAGCCGGAGCTGCGGCAGCAGACCCCCATCTCCCGCGTTCTCCATGCGCTTCAGAATAATGGGCGGCAATCACCGCTAATAGTCCTATCCCTCGCGGGGTACATAGACCCTATTCTTGTCACTCAGTGAGACGGCATGGTAACAGTGGGGAGTCAGAAACCTGGGAGCAGGCGGTCGACAGGTAAGGGTGGCTGTGATGGGACGACGCTTCTGGCGCGGCGCGCATCAGGAAAGCGGGCCCGGCCGGGTGCCGGGTCATCAGGAGCTGTGGCCGTGCCGGGCGGTGCGGGGCGCGTGGCCCGACCGTAATCCGCTGCGCCGTCGGACGGACCGCCTGGAAGCCTGCCTGCTCGCGGGCCTTTTCGTGGCGGCGGCCGCCGGGGCGCCGTTCGCCGCCCAGGCGGCCTGCCGCGCCTGGTACGCGGACGCCGCGCACACACGGCAAGCGCAGCTGATAGCGAGGCACGAGGTGACGGCGGTACTCGCCCAGCCGGCCGCCGCCATCGGCGAGTACACGCTGAGCAGTCAGGTGCCGACGCTGGCCAGCTGGATGTCCGCGGCCGGCCGCCGGGCGGGCGACGTGCCCGCCCGGCCGGGAAGCCCGCAGGGCACGCTGGTCAACGTCTGGACCGATGACGCCGGCTACCTGATAAGCCCGCCGCTGACGGTCACCCAGGTCGCCGACCAGGCCGACGCGGCGCGGGTCACCGCGGTCGGCGGGGTTATCGTCTGCTACATGGCAGGCACGCTGGCCATCCGGCAGCTGCTAAGCCGCCGCCGGATGGCCGCCTGGGACGCCGACTGGGCCGCTACAGCGCAGGTGTGGAACCGTCAGACCTGGTGACGTCGGCACTGGTGACATTGGCGCTGGCCGCGGGGTGCGGGGCGAGCACGACCGGCGGCGTCGACAGGCTGACCGACCGGTCCGGCCGGCCCGCCATCCGGTAGACGTCGGAACCGTCCACCGTCTCCTTCTCGAGCAGCAGGGCAACCAGCGAGTCAAGCTCGGTCCGGTGGGTGCGCAGGAGGTTGACTGCGCGTTCCTCGGCCTGCCGCAGCAGCTTGCTGACCTCACCGTCGATCGCCGCCTGTGTCGCCTCCGCGTACGGCCTGCTCGACATGCCGGGGCCGCCGCCGCCGAGGAAGACAGAGCCGCCCTCCGGGTACCCCACCGGCCCGAGAACCGGGGACATGCCGAACTCGCGGATCATCTTGACCGCCAGGTCGGTCGCGCCGGCCAGGTCATTACCCGCGCCCGTCGAGCCCTGGCCGAGCACGGTGAGCTCCGCGGCCCGTCCGCCCAGGCGGACGGCGAGCGAGTCGTACAGGTAGTCCTCGCCGTACATGTGCCGCTCCACGAGCGGGAGCTGCTCGGTGACGCCGAGGGTCTGCCCGGCGGGCAGGATGGTCACCTTCGCCACCGGGTCAGCGTGCTCGGACAGGGCCGCTACCAGCGCGTGACCCGACTCGTGCACGGCCACGGCGTACTTCTCCTCGGGGAGCAGCACGTTCGAGCCCTCCCTGCGGCCGAGGATGATCCGGTCCCGGGCCGCGTCGAAGTCGCCGCCCGTCACCACGTCCCGGTTGCCGCGCACCGCGAAGATGGCCGCCTCGTTCGCCAGGTTGGCGAGGTCGGCGCCGGAGAAGCCCGGCGTGCCCCGCGCGACCACGCTGAGGTCCACATTGGGCGCCAGCTTCTTGCCCTTGGTGTGCACCCGCAGGATGGCCTCCCGCTCGTTGACGTTGGGCAGCGGGATCGTCACCTGCCGGTCGAACCGGCCGGGGCGCAGCAGCGCGGGGTCAAGGACCTCGGGCCGGTTGGTCGCGGCGAGCACGACGATGCCCATGGTGGGATCGAAGCCGTCCATCTCCGCGAGCAGCTGGTTGAGCGTCTGCTCCCGCTCGTCGTTGGAGACGACGGCGCCCGAGCCCGCGCGGCGCTGGCCGATCGCGTCGACCTCGTCGATGAAGATGATCGCGGGCGACCGCTTGCGCGCCTCGGCGAACAGGTCGCGCACCCGGGCGGCGCCAACGCCGACGAACATCTCCACGAAGCTCGAGCCGGTCACCGAGAAGAAGGGCACGTGCGCCTCGCCCGCCACGGCCCGCGCGAGCAGCGTCTTGCCGGTTCCCGGCGGGCCGATCATGAGCACGCCGCGCGGCACCACGGCGCCGGCCCGCGAGTATCGCTCGGGGCTGCGCAGGAAGTCGACGACCTCGCTGATCTCTGACTTCGCGCCGTCGTACCCGGCGACGTCGGCGAAGGTGGTGGAGGGCCGCTCCTCGTCGAACACCTTGGCCCGGGACCGGCCGACGCCGAGGATGCCCTGCATCTGGCCCGCCGCGCCGCGGGACAGCCGCCGCCAGAACCAGAAGAACAGCGCGAACGGCGCCAGGATGATGACCCAGTTCAGCAGCTCGGCGCCGAACCCGGGCGACGAGGTGCCGCCGGTGACCTTGACGCCTGCCGCGATCATCTGGTCGATCGCCTGCTGCCCCACCTGCGCGGGGAAGACCACGCTGTAGTTCGTCTTGTCCGTCAGGGTGCCGGCGCTCGTGCCGCCTGCCGTGGGCGAGATAGTGATGGTGGCGACCTTGTGCGCCGCCACGTCGGCCGTGAACTGCGTGTAGGTCAGCGTGGTCTGCGCCGCCTGGTGCACCGCCGGAAGGAGGTACCACAGGACGAGCGCGATCACGATCGCGCCCAGCCATACCCAGTGCCGCCAGGCCGGCGGCGTGGGCTGCGGCGGGGCGCCAGGTCCCGGCTTATCTCCCGGAGGCGGAGGTGTGGCTTGCTTGCTCATGCGGACCTTGCCTTTCCGCCAGGCGGGCGCCTCCCCAACGGCGAGGTCTCCTGCGCTGTCCACTGCCACTATGCCTGTCCCGCAGGTTAACCCTGCCCGGCAGGCTTATGCCTTACTCAACGCGCCGGAAATGCGGCATCTTCCGGCGTTTGCACACCCACAGCAAGCTGATAGCGAACACTCAGGCACGCGCCGCGGCGAGCATCGCCGCGGCGCCGCGGACCACGCAGCGCAGCGGGTCCTCGGCCACCACCACGCCGAGCCCGGTGACCTCGCCGAGCCGGTCGGCGAGGCCGGGCAGCAGGGAGCCGCCGCCGGAGACCCTGACCTGGCCGCGGACCACGTCCGCGGCCAGGCCCGCGGGGATGTCGGAGAGCACGTTGTGCACCGCGGTGCCGATGGCGGACACCACCGGCTCGATGGCCGCCGCCACCAGGTCGCCTTTCACCTTCTCAGTGCGCGGCGTCCGGCGCGCGGCATCCAGCCCGATCGTGTCCGTCCAGCCGTCCTGGCCGCCGGTGAGTCCGAGCTCGGACTTGAGCTGCCTGGCGGCCTCCCGGCCGATGATCAGGCCGTGGCCGGATCGCACCGCGCTCATGATCGCGTCGTCCATCGCGTTCCCGGCCATGCGCAGGGTCTCGGCGCGCACCACGCGCCAGCCCGCCACCGCGGCGACCTCGGCCGTCCCGCCGCCCACGTCCACCACGAAGCCGCCGGCGCCCGCACTCAGGTCGAAGCCGGCCCCGGCGGCCGCCGCGACCGGCTCGTCGATGAGTTCGACAACGCACCGCGGCCGCCTGGCGCCGAACGCGGCGACCACTGAGCGCCGTTCCACCCAGGTCGCACCGCCCGGCACGCACACCAGCGCGCGCCGCTTGAACGGGCCCCTCAGCGCGCCGGAGACGTGCAGAAAGCCGTGCAGCATCTCCGCGGTGGCGTCCAGGTCGGCGATCACGCCGTCGCGCAGCGGGTGGATGACCCTGATGCCCTTGGGCTCCTTGTCGGCGAGCACGTCGGCCGCGGCGCCGATGGCGGTCACCGCGCCTGTCGCGTCGTCCACCGCGATCGCGGAAGGCTCCTCGAGCACCAGGCCGCGGCCGTCGACCCAGATGAGCGTGTTGACAGTTCCCAGGTCAATCGCGACGCCGCCCCTGCTGGGCATCCCCGACCACCTCTAGTCCCCTGATGCTGCCTCATGCACCAGTTGGTGCGGCTCCCACCCTATGGCCCAGGGAAACCCGCTTGACGGGGAAAGCGACGGTCAGTCCCGCTTGATCCGCCTGCCGGTAACGTGCGCCGGCCTGATGCTGATGTAGACGTCCTGTCATCGCCGGGCCACGGGTGTAGACGTCCTTGTCATCGCCGGGCCACGGGTCGATGCCGGCCGCCCATCGTGACGCTTCTCACGTTGCGTGACTGACGGTAACTGATTGCTTCCTGGCAGCGTTGAGTAAGGAGAAAACTACAAGAGCTCCCGTGAGAACCATCCGGCCGGTTCTGACGTTTTACTCAGTGACTGGGTAGCGCAGCCATCAGGTTCACGGGCTTCACTGGCTTCCTGGGCACCTAGCCGCTTCTGGTGAGGTGACACGAAAACTCGGAGTATAAGCCGGTGCGGAAGGAACGTTTCGTTCACTACTATTCCAGGAGGGGCAAAGCTTGATGATTCGCGCGAACCGTGTCGCAGGGGACCGGGCAGCGCCTGACAGGGGGAACGACGGGGACATGGGGACTGTGATCGACCTCGCGCAGGCTCTGCAGCTTGAGCTCGCATGCCAGGTGACGCCGGACGGCCAGGCGAACGTGCGGGTGCGCGGCGAACTCGACATCGCCACCGCGGACCAGGCCTACACGTACCTGCGCGACGTGGTGGACAACCAGGACGGCCCGGTGCTGATGAACCTGTCCGAGCTCACCTTCTGCGACGCGGCCGGCCTCGGCGTGCTCGCCCGTGTCGCCGGGCACGCGCGGCGTTACGGGCGTGAGCTCAAGCTGACCGCGGCCCGGCCCGCGCTGCTGCGCATCATGCACATCACCGGGATGGACGAAGCGTTTCCCGAGGTTCGCAACCCCGCGCTTTCCGTCATCGCGCTGCCTCGCCAGGCACGGGCGGCGGGACTCGGCTGAGCCGCTCCCGTTCGGACGCCCCGGTTCGCGCCCGCTGGCCGCAGCCCGCCGACCGCTGACCGCGGCACCGGTGCCGCGCCATGGTGAGATGCCACCGTTAGGCGTTAAATTTGGCTTACGCCTCCGGTGATCATGCGGGGCGGCAGCGCGAACAGCGCAGCAAGAGCGATCAGTAAATAGCGCCACACGAGGCGCGCCGACGCAGAGACGCGGAGGAACTTCCATGGCCGATGAGCTGGATGACGTGACTGACGACGAGACAGCTGAATCTTCTGGGGCGCAGATCGCGGTGCACTGGCGCGAAGAGGGCACCTACCCGCCCCCCGCCAGTTTCACGGCCCAGGCCAACGCGTCCGATCCGGCGATCCGCGAGCAGTTCACCGAGGACAAGTTCCCCGACAGCTTTACCGCCTACGCCGACCTGCTCACCTGGTTCAAGCCGTGGGACACGGTGCTCGATACCTCTAAGGCCCCGTTCTGGAAGTGGTTCGTTGGCGGCGAGCTGAACGCCTCGTACAACTGCGTCGACCGGCACCTGGAGACTCACCCGAACAAGGCCGCCCTCATCTGGGTGCCCGAGCCGGAGACCGAGGCGCACCAGGCGATCACCTACCGGGAGCTTTACGTCCGGGTCAACGAGTTCGCCGCCGTGCTGAAGGACCTGGGTCTCAAGGCAGGCGACCGCATCACCTTCCACATGCCGATGGTCCCCGAGCTGCCGGTCGCGATGCTGGCCGCGGCGCGGCTCGGCATCATCCACTCGCAGGTGTTCGCCGGCTTCTCCGGCACGGCGGCCGGGCACCGGATCGCCGACTCCGGCTCCACCGTGCTCGTCACGATGGACGGCTACTACCGCAGCGGCGACCTGCTCGACCACAAGGTCAAGGCGGACGAGGCCGTCGAGGCCGCCGCCAAGGAAGGCCAGCACGTCGACACGGTTCTCGTCTTCCGCCGTTACCCGGGCAAGTACTCCGCCGCCACCCCGATGGTCGAGGGGCGGGACGTCTTCGTCGACGACCTCCTCGCCGCGCACAAGGGCGAGATCGTCGAGCCGGTGCCGCTGCAGGCGACGGACCCGCTGTTCCTCATGTACACGTCCGGCACCACCGGCCGCCCGAAGGGCTGCCAGCACTCCATCGGCGGCTACCTTGCCTACGTGGCCGGCACGTCAAAGTACTACCAGGACATCCACCCGGACGACACCTACTGGTGCATGGCGGACATCGGCTGGATCACCGGCCACTCGTACATCGTCTACGGCCCGCTCGCCCTGGGCACCACCAGCGTGCTCTACGAGGGCACGCCGAACTACCCGGACGCCGCCCGCCCGTGGCGGATCGCCAAGCAGCTCGGCGTGAACATCTTCCACACCTCCCCCACCGCCATCCGGATGCTCCGCAAGGTCGGCCCGGACGAGCCCGCCAAGTACGACTTCCGCTTCAAGCACATGACCACGGTCGGCGAGCCGATCGAGCCCGAGGTCTGGCGCTGGTACTACGACAGCATCGGCAAGCGCGAGGCGGTGATCGTCGACACCTGGTGGCAGACGGAGACCGGCGGGTTCCTCGGCTCCACGCTGCCCGGCATCGACCCGATGAAGCCCGGCTCCTGCGGCCCGGCGGCCCTCGGCATCCTGCCGACCATCCTCGACGAGGACGGCGAAGTGGTGCCCGCGGGCAGCGGCAAGGCGGGCAACATCGTCATCCGCAACCCGTGGCCGGGCGTCTTCCAGACGATCTGGGGCCAGCCGGAGCGGTTCGTCTCGACGTACTACGCCAAGTACAACAAGGACCCGGACTCCACCGACTGGCGCGACTGGCCCTACTTCGCCGGCGATGGCGCGGTCCAGGCGGCCGACGGCTACTTCCGGATCCTCGGCCGCGTCGACGACGTGATCAACGTCGCCGGCCACCGGCTCGGCACCAAGGAGCTCGAGTCCGCCGCGCTCACCGTCAACGAGGTCGCCGAGGCCGCCGCGGTCCCGGTCGTCGACGACATCCGCGGCCGGGTCGTGGAGATGTACATCGCGCTCAAGCCCGGCTACGACGCCAGCCCGGAGATCGAGGCGAAGGTCAAGGCCGCGATCGAGACCGACATCGGCAAGATCGCCCGGCCGAGGAACATCTGGATCGTCCCCGACATGCCGAAAACGCGGTCTGGCAAGATCATGCGCCGCGTGATCGCCGCGACCTCGAACTTCACCGACACCGGCGACATCACCACGCTCGCCAACCCCGAGGTGGTGGACAAGATCCGCCACCAGGTCCAGTCGGCCAAGGTGGCCAGGGGCGAGGTCCCCCGCGAGCTGTCCGAGACCGAGCTCCACGAGATCGAGCACTTCGGCAGCGAGTAACAGCGGCTAAAAAAGCAGTCCGTGGCGGGCCATCGCGCAAAGGTGGCCCGCCACTGCCATGTGCTGGAATAGCGGGGTGAGCGGTTACCAGGATCGGCCGTGGCTCGAGCTGTACCAGCCGGGCAAGCCCGCCGACATCACGCCTGCCTTTGGCGACGCGCTCGCCATGTGGCGGGCCGGAGCCGGGGCCGCCGCAGCGGGCGGCCGTACGTTCCTCTACTACTTCGACACGCCGGTGACCGGCGCCGCCGTTGACGCGGACAGCGACGCGCTGGCGGCCGCGCTCGCCGCGCGCGGCATCGGCCGGGGCGAGCGGGTGAACTGCGGGAACGTGCCATCGACGGTTAACGAACTGATCCGGTTCAGCTATTCCCATTGCGCAATGACCCCCAAATGCGGTGGGGTTATCTCATGTCGGACAGTTCACCCGCGGTGCGGGTGCGAGGACTGGTCAAGTCGTACGGCGGCGTGCAGGCGGTGCGCGGCATCGACCTGGACATTCACCCGGGCGAGATCTTCGCCCTGCTCGGGCCCAACGGCGCGGGCAAGACCACCACGGTCGAGATCCTGGAGGGGTACCGGTCGCGCGACGGCGGCGAGGTCACCGTCTTCGGCTTCGACCCCGGCCGGGAACGGGCCAAGATGCTGCCCCGGGTCGGCATCGTCTTGCAGAAGACCGGGGTGGACCGGTACCTGACGGTCACCGAGACCGTCACGATGTACGCGAGCTACTACCCGAACCCGCGGTCGCCGGCTGAGGTCGTTGACCTGGTGGGCCTGACCGAGAAGCGGGACAGCCGGGTGACCACGCTGTCCGGCGGCCAGTTGCGGCGACTGGACGTGGCCGTCGCCCTAGCCGGCGACCCCGACCTGCTCTTCCTCGACGAGCCGACGACGGGGTTCGACCCGTCGGCCCGGCGGGAGGCATGGGAAGTGGTCAAGAACCTGGCGTCACTGGGCAAGACGGTCCTGCTGACCACGCACTACATGGACGAGGCGCAGTACCTGGCCGACCGGGTCGCGGTCATCGCCGCGGGGCGGATCGTCGCCGAGGGCACGCCCGACACGCTTGGCAACCGGGACCACGCCCGGGCGCACATCAGGTACCGGGTGCCCGACGGCACCAATCCGCCGGGTGAACTGGCCGGCGTGGCCGACCCGTCGGGCTTCACGACGGTCACGTCCGCCAACCCGGTCCGTGACCTGCACCGCCTCACCGGCTGGGCGCTGGAGAGCGGGGTCGACCTGGACGGGCTGGAGGTCACCAGGCCGTCGCTTGAGGACGTGTACCTGACGCTGACCGGGGACGAGCAGGAGGTGAAAGCGTGAACACGCTGCGGCTGACCGGCGTTCAGATCCGCTACGTCAACAAGGCGTTCTGGCGGAACCCCGCCTCGGCGTTCTTCACCTTCGTGTTCCCGCTGATGTTCCTGGTGATCTTCACGGCCCTGCTTGGTCATTTCACGATCCACGTCGGCAGCAAGACCGTCAACACGTCCACCTACTATGTCGCGTCCATGGGCGCCTTCGCCGCGATCAGCGCGTGCTTCAACAACATCGCCATCGGCATTGCCTTCCAGCGCGAGGAGGGCGTGCTCAAGCGGGTCCACGGCACCCCGTTGCCCTCCGCCGCCTATCTCGGCGCGCGGGTGGTGCACGCGGTGTTCATCGCGTTGGTACTCGTCGCTATCACCGCGGTCTTCGGCCACTTCGCCTACCAGGCCACCTTGCCGACCGGCGTGCCCTTGCTGCAATTCATCGTCATGTTGCTCGTCGGCTCGGCGGCGTTCTGCGCGCTCGGCCTCGCGCTCTCCGGCGCCGTACCCAACGCCGACGCCGCCGCCCCGATCGTCAACGCGGTCGCCCTGCCGGTGGAGTTCCTGTCCGGGATCTTCATCGCGTTCAGCAACGACACCCCGTCCTGGATCCTGTGGATCGCCCGCGTCTTCCCGGTCCGCCACTTCGCGCTCGGCATGCAGTCCGCCTTCCTCGGCACGCCGTTCAGCTGGACGGACGTGCTTGTCGTCGCCGCCTGGGGCGATCGGCGGCATGCTCGTCGCCATTCGCTTCTTCCACTGGGAACCGCGCCAGGCCTAGGAACCCGGTGGAAGCAACTGAGGACCTTCGGCCCCTTGTGGCGGCGCTGACGTGAGGGTTAGCTGGGAATTGGCGGGAGGGACCCGAAGAGACGCGGAGGAACGGGCCGGCGACAACGGCCGGGACCGCGCACCGCGCAATCGGAATCCGCGAGAAGCGGAGACGAGCCCCTCCCGCCCTTCCACGTTCCGCGAGGGACATTTTCACGCGGTTGAGGGCTTTGGTCCCGGATTGTCGGGGCGTTCGGTCGTGGGACCCGGGCCAGCGACAGAGTGGACTTGATTCACCAGCGATAGCCAAGGGAAGGGGCGATTGCGGTGAACACCACCGTCAAGGACGTCATGACGACCCACGTGGTCGCGGTCCGGTTGAAGGCGACGTACAAGGACATGGCCACCCGGCTGCGCGAGTTCCGGGTTAGCGCGTTTCCCGTGCTCGATGACGACAACAAGGTCGTCGGCGTGGTATCCGAGGCCGACCTGCTGACCAAGGAGGCACTTGAGTACAGCACCCACAGCGTCGCGGGCGGCATCTTGCACGGCCGTGAGCGGGCCAAGGCGGCCGCGGTCACCGCCGCGGACCTGATGACCAAGCCGCCGGTGACCATCGGCCCGGACGAGACGGTCTCCCACGCGGCGCGGCTGATGTACTCGCGCAAGGTGAAGCGGCTCCCCGTGGTGGACGACCGCGGCCACCTGGTCGGGATCGTCTCCCGCTCCGACGTGCTCAGCGTGTTCTCCCGGCCCGACGCGGAAATCCGCCACGACATCATCGAGAACGTCATTATCGGCACCGTGCTCACCGATCCCGCGCGCTTCATGGTCACCGTTGACAGCGGCATCGTGACCGTCGAGGGCAACCCGGAGAACGGATCCGTCGGGCGCGACATGATCGAGGAGATCCGCCACGTCGAGGGCGTCGTCTCGGTACGCGACATGCTCACGTACCCGCCGGAGCGACGGACTGTACCGCGCGCCGAACTGAACCAGGACTTCTAGGGGCCCGGGCACATGAACATCGCATCCGCATACCCCGGTGACGTGATCTCCGCGCCGATGATGGCGGTCTTGGTCCTCGTTGTGGTGGGCGGCCTCGCCGCGTGGCTGATCCTGGTGTTCCTCGCCGACCGGCAGAGCAGCGCCAAGGAGACGCGGCAGGCAGACACGCCTACCCCGGTGCCGGCCGCGCTGGACCGGGCAGCAGAAGATGAGCACAGCGAAGCCGGCCACGTTCAGGTCGACGTCCGGCACAAGACGGCCGCCTGACCCGCTTGTACGGAGAGGACCAGCAGATGAGCGATCCGGGCAGCTCCCCCAGCGTTTACGCGCTGCTCGCCGACGGCCGGACGGTGGAGATCCGGCCGTCCGTCGCGGCGGACTTCGATGACGTCAAAGCCATGCACGAGGCGATGTCGCCCGACAACGCCTACCTGCGCTTCTTCAGCATTAGCAGGATGGCGGCCGAGCAGGAGGCCCGGCGGGTCACCCGGGCGCCAGGGCCCGATCACGCCGCCTTGCTCGCGCTCTACGACGGCCAGGTGGTCGGGGTCGCCAGCTACGAGGTGGACCGGCGCGACGGCAAGACGGCCGAGGTTGCCTTCGCGGTCTCAGACACGATGCACCACCGGGGAATCGCGACCCTGCTGCTTGAGCATCTCGTCTCGCTGGCCCGGGCCAGGCAGCTTGAGGCGCTGACCGCTGAGACGCTGCAGGAGAACACCGGCATGCTCCGGGTGTTCTCCGACGCGGGCCTGCCCGTGGTGAGCAAGCGGGAGGAGGGTGTCGTCTCCATCACGATCCCGCTGCCGCCCGACGACACCAGCAGGCAACTCGACGACTACCTGGACACGGTGGCCGTCCGCGAGGGTTCCGCCAATGTGGCCAGCCTCCGGCCGGTGTTCGCGCCCGCCTCCGTCGCGGTGGTCGGGGCGAGCAGGCGGACGGGAACGGTCGGCCGGTCGGTCCTTGACAACATCATCGCCGGAGGATTCGCCGGGACGCTTTACGCGGTCAACCCGAAGGCGAGCGAGGTCGGCGGCGTCCCTTGCTTTCCCGACGTCGCGAGCCTGCCTGAGGCACCTGACCTCGCCGTGCTCGCGGTTCCCCCGCTGGCGGTCGTCGACGTCGCGGAGGCGTGCGGCCAGCGCGGTGTGCGCGGCCTCGTGGTGCTCACCGCCGCCATCGACGCGCCGGTGGGCGCCGACCTGCTCGCCGTCTGCCGCAGGCACGGGATGCGGCTGATCGGCCCCAACTGCTTCGGCATCGCGGTCCCGTCCATCGGGCTCGACGCGACCTTCGCGGCGACCAATCCCGCACCAGGGAGCGTCGGCCTCGTCATGCAGTCCGGCGGCATCGGCTTCGCGATGGTGGACCACCTCACCAGGCTCGGGATCGGCATCTCCTCGTTCGCCTCGGTCGGTAACAAGCTCGACATCTCAAGCAACGACATGCTCATGTGGTGGGAACAGGACGGGCAGACCGAGCTCGCAGTGCTCTACATCGAGTCGTTCGGCAACCCGCGCAAGTTCGGCCGGACGGCGCGCCGGGTCGGACTGAAGATGCCGGTGCTGACCGTGCACGCGGGGCGCAGCGAGGCCGGCCAGCGCGCCGCCGCATCGCATACCGCGGCGATCGCCACCCCGCTGGTCACCAGGGAGGCGCTGTTCGAGCAGGCGGGGATCATCGCGACGCCGAGCTTCGGCGAGCTGATGGGAGCGACGGCACTGCTCGCCACCCAGCCGCCGCCCGCGGGCCGGACGGTGGCGATCGTGTCCAACGTCGGCGGCGCCGGCGTGCTCGCCGCGGACGCCTGCACCGATCTCGGCCTCGCCGTCCACCACCCGCACGGGCAGACCAGGCAGCGGCTCAGCGCCCTCGTCCCGGCCGGCGGTGCCCTCGACGGGCCGGTGGATACCACCGCGACCGTATCCACCGAGGAGTTTCGCCAGGTGATCGAGATGCTCGGCGCCGACGACGAGGTGAACTCGGTGATCGCGCTCGTCTTGCCGACCGGGGCGACCGGGGACCTGCTGCAGGCCGTCGCCGAGGCCGACATCGGGGTCCCGCTCGCCGTCGTGGTGCTCAACCAGCCCGAGGCGGTCCGACTGGTTGACGCCAAGCGCGGGAAGGCACCCTCGTACGCCTATCCGGAGACGGCGGCCAGGGCGTTGTCCCGCGCCGTCAAGTACGCCGAGTGGCGCGCCGCGCCGCGGCGCACAGTGCCCGCGTTCCCCGACGTGGACACCGAGGCGGCCAGGGAGATCGTACGCACCTTCCTCGATAAGCAGCCCGCGGGCGGCTGGCTGCCGGAGTACGACGTCATCGACCTGCTCTCGCGCTATCACATACCTCGGGTGTTCACCAGGATCACGCGCACGGAGGACGACGCGGTGACCGCGGCCACACAGGCCGGCTATCCGGTGGCGCTCAAGGCCGTGGTGCCCGGCCTGACGCACAAGACCGACGCCGGCGGGGTCCTGCTTGACCTGCGTACCGAGGCGGGCGTGCGGTCGGGCTACCGCCAACTCGCCGACCGCTTCGGCGACGGCCTCGACAGCGTCGAGGTCGAGCCGATGATCACCGGCGGCACCGAGGTGATCATCGGCGTGCGGGACGACCAGACGTTCGGGCCGCTCGTGGTGTTCGGGCTCGGCGGGGTCGCCACCGAGGTGCTGGCTGATCATGCCGCGAGGCTCGCTCCGCTCACCGAGGCGGACGCGGAGACGCTGATCAACTCCGTCCGCTCGGCGCCGCTGCTGCACGGCCACCGGGGTGCCCCCGCCGTCGACCTGGCGGCGCTGCGCGACGTGCTGCTCCGCGTGTCCCGGCTCAGCGACGATCTACCCGAGATCGCCGAACTCGACCTCAACCCCGTCATCGCCCGGCCGGACGGCGCGGTCGCGGTTGACGCGCGGATCCGGGTCGCGCCGCTGATTTCACAGGACCCCTTCCTCCGCCGGCTCAGGTAAACCGGATTATCATTCCTTCGACAGGGGCATTGGTCCTGCGTTGTCATCGCGCCGGACACTGTTCACCCGACCGTGCGTTACCTAACGTGAGCGACGCGGGTAAGGATGGAAAGGCGCCCGCCAGCCGGGAGCGAGGCCTGGCCGGGCACGCGAGATGCCGGCCCTCGTTCAGGGAGATGAGAGGAACGCATGACCGCGACGGAAACCGGACCGCTGACGGCGGCCGAGGTCGACCTGATCGATGCCTGGTGGCGCGCCGCCAACTACCTGTCGGTCGGGCAGATTTACCTGCTCGACAACCCGCTGCTGCGGGAACCGCTGCTTCCCGAGCACGTGAAGCCGCGGCTGCTCGGGCACTGGGGCACCACGCCCGGGCTTAACCTGCTCTACGCGCACCTCAACCGGGTGATCAGGAACTGGGATCTCGACGTGATCTACATCGCGGGTCCGGGGCACGGCGGGCCAGGGCTCGTCGCGAACACCTATCTGGAGGGCACCTACACCGAGCGGTACCCGTCGATCAGCCAGGACGAGGAAGGCATGCGGCGGCTCTTCCGCCAGTTCTCCTTCCCCGGCGGCATCCCCTCGCACGTGGCGCCGGAGACGCCCGGTTCCATCCACGAGGGCGGCGAACTCGGCTACTCGCTCGCGCACGCCTACGGCGCGGCGTTCGACAACCCGGACCTGATCGTGGCCTGCGTGATCGGCGACGGCGAGTCGGAGACCGGGCCGCTGGCGGGCTCCTGGCACTCCAACAAGTTCCTCAACCCGGTGACCGACGGCGCGGTGCTGCCGATCCTGCACCTCAACGGGTACAAGATCGCCAACCCGACGATCCCGGCCCGGATACCGCATGAGGAGCTCGAGTCGCTGCTCACCGGGTACGGGTACCACGTCTACACCGTCGAGGGCGACGACCCCAAGCTCGTCCACGAGCAGCTCGCCGCCGCGCTCGACGCGATCGTCCCCGAGATCCAGGAAATACAGCGGCGGGCGCGCGCCGACGGTAACACCGAGCGGCCGCGCTGGCCCGCGCTGGTGCTGCGCACGCCCAAGGGCTGGACCGGGCCGAAGTACGTGGACGGCAAGCCGGTCGAGGGTACCTGGCGCGCCCACCAGGTGCCCATCGCCGAGGCGCGCGGCAACGCCGAGCACCTGCGGCAGCTCGAGGAGTGGATGCGGTCCTACCGGCCGGAGGAGCTGTTCGACGCCTCCGGCGCGCTGCTGCCGGAGATCGCCAGGCTCGCCCCGGCGGACTACCGGCGGATGAGCGACAACCCGCACGCCAACGGCGGGCTGCTGCTGCGCGACCTGGACCTGCCGCGCTTCCAGGACTACGCGGTCGACGTGCCGGCGCCCGGCGCGGTGGACGCGGAGAGCACCCGGGTGCTCGGCGGCTGGCTGCGGGACATCATCGTGCGCAACGGCTCGACGTTCCGGCTGTTCGGCCCGGACGAGACCGCCTCCAACCGGCTCGACCCGGTCTTCGAGGTGACCGGGCGGGCGTTCGACGGGATCATCGTGCCCGGTGACAACCAGCTGGCGCCGGACGGCCGGGTGATGGAGGTGCTGTCCGAGCACCTGTGCCAGGGCTGGCTCGAGGGGTACCTGCTGACCGGGCGGCACGGCCTGTTCAACTGCTACGAGGCGTTCATCCACATCATCGACTCGATGTTCAACCAGCACGCCAAATGGCTCAAGACCACCCGCCACATCCCGTGGCGGCGGCCCGTGGCGTCGCTGAACTACCTGCTCTCGTCCCTGGTATGGCGGCAGGACCACAACGGGTTCTCCCACCAGGACCCGGGGTTCATCGACCACGTGGTCAACAAGAAAGCCGAGATCATCCGGGTCTACCTGCCGCCGGACGCCAACACGCTGCTGTCGGTGGCCGACCACTGCCTGCGGTCCAAGCACTACGTGAACGTGATCGTGGCGGGCAAGCAGCCGCAAGCGCAGTGGCTGTCCATGGACGAGGCGATCATCCACTGCACCCGCGGCGCCGGCATCTGGGAATGGGCCTCGTCGGACACCGACCCGACCACCCCGCCGGACGTGGTCATGGCCTGCTGCGGCGACACGGCCACGCTGGAGACCCTGGCGGCGGTGTCGCTGCTGCGCGAGCACCTCCCCCAGCTCAAGGTGCGGGTGGTGAACGTCGTGGACCTGATGCGGCTGCAGCCGGAGTCCGAGCACCCGCACGGCATGTCGGACGCCGAGTTCGACGCGCTGTTCACCACCACCGCGCCGGTGATCTTCGCCTACCACGGCTACCCGTGGCTGATCCACCGGCTGACCTACCGGCGGCACGGTCACGCCAACTTCCACGTCCGCGGCTACAAGGAGGAGGGCACCACCACCACGCCGTTCGACATGGTGATGCTCAACGACCTGGACCGCTTCCACCTGGTGATGGACGTGATCGACCGGACCGACGGGCTGGCGAGCACGGCGGGCCGGGTCCGCCAGCTCATGGCGGACAAGCGGATCGCCTGCCGGGCGTACACCAGGGAGTTCGGCGAGGACGCGCCGGAGATCAGGGACTGGAAGTGGACCAGCTGACCGAGCAACCAGCAGCCGATCATCCCGAACGGACGCGGCTTCCCCCGTCACCACCCCGCGCACCGGGTTCTCGTCGTCAACGCGGGATCGAGCAGTCTCAAGCTCCGCGTGCTCGGCGGCCCCGGCGCGGGTAGCGACGAGGTAACCGGCGCCGCCGACCTGCCCGCCGTCGGCGGCGCGCTCGGCGGCGGCGCGGACGGCGTGGCGATCAAGCAGGCGATCGAGTCCTTCGGCCCGGTCGACGCGGTCGGGCACCGGGTGGTACACGGCGGGACGCTGTACGCCAGCCCGGTGCTGGTCACCCCGCAGGTGCGGCGGCGGCTCGAGTCGCTGACCGACCTGGCGCCGCTGCACCAGCCCAAGTCGCTGGCCGCGCTGGACGCCGTCACCGGCGTGCTGCCGGACACGCCCGCGGTGGCCTGCTTCGACACCGCGTTCCACGCGACGGTCCCGGAGGCCGCGGCGACGTTCGCCCTGCCCGCGGAGTGGCGGGCCCGCTGGACCCTGCGCCGGTACGGCTTCCACGGCCTGTCGCACGCCTACGCCTCCCGCCGGGCCGCTGAACTCGCCGGGCACCCCGCGCCTGGCAGGCTGGTGCATGAGCTCGCCGGGGCCCCGTCGCCCGGCGCGCCGGACCGGCTGCGCGTCGTCACCTGCCACCTGGGCGCGGGCGCGTCGCTCGCGGCGGTGCACGGCGGCCGGTCGGTGGACACCACCATGGGGTTCACCCCGCTCGACGGCCTGGTGATGGCGACCAGGTCGGGCTCGGTGGACCCGGGCCTCGTGCTGTGGCTCGAGGAGCACGCGGGCATGCCGCCGCGCGAGCTCGCCGCCACCCTGGAGAACCGCTCGGGGCTGACCGGCCTGGCCGGCACGGGTGACATGCGCGAGGTGCTGTCCCGCGCCGCCGCGGGCGACCCGCGGGCGGTGCTCGGCCGCGACGTCTACCTGCACCGGCTCCGCGCGTCCGTCGCCGCGATGGCCGCCGCCATGGGCGGCCTCGACGTCCTCGTCTTCACCGGCGGCGTCGGCGAGAACTCACCGGAGGTCCGCTCCCGCGCGGCCGGCGGCCTCGCCTTCCTCGGCGTCGCCGTCGACGAGTCGCGCAACAACCTGGACAAGGCGCACCGGGGCGACGACTGGGAGATCACCGCTCCGCGCGCCGCGGTCCGCATGTTCGTCATCGCCGCCCGCGAGGACAAGCAGATCGCCGCGGAGGTACGCTCACTGCTCCCGGCCCACTTACATGGCACGCACTGTCATCTGGTACAAGGAGGCGTCGCATCCAGGGTCGGGATCGTAGGGAACATTCCAGGTCAGTGTTCCCTGAAATGAGGTTACCTCCCACTGCCCGAAAGCGTGAGTTGCGTTCGTGACCGTAAGGCGGATATTCAGGGTGCTTTTCTCATAGTTGGTAGCGCCGCCGCAGGAGTAGAAATTATTAATTGGGGCGCTGCCGGTATACGTCGCCCCGAAGCGATGCAAGGTAGCGTAGAAGGAGATCCCGTCGATGGATCCGTCGAGTGTCGCGTCGCAGGCTTGCCCGTCGCACGCGGTGGAGACAGACCAGGAGTCCTCCCAGACATCGCCTACATGTTCTATCCAGTACTTATCTGAGCTGTAGGTCTCTTTGTACCGGACACTACCGGTCCAGTCGAAGGCGGCATCGGCGATGCGCAGCGCCACCTGCGGGGCGATGTGGCCGTCGATAGCGTTATACGGGGCCGATGGCGCGGAATAGTGACCGCTGGCGATCGCGACGGTACTGAATTGATAGGCGGCATTCTCGCGAAGCCCGGATACTTCATAATTCGTTTCGTTACCTGGGACGGTGGCGATTTCCCTGCCATTTTCAAGGATCTCGATCCGATCCGGACCCCTGCCGAAACCGTACGAGTTCCATCCCAGCGTCACCGCAGTCGCTGTCGTTTGCACGGCGAAGAGGCCGGTCGGCGCCGGAAGTGAGTGTGCTTCACGTGCCAGCGCGGCTGGATGACCGGGCTGCGCGACCAGGAGCCCGATGACCGTACCGAGGACGGCCACGGCCGCCACGGCGCCACTGGCCCAGGTGCGGCGGTTCGTCAGGATGCGTGGCCGCCACTGCCGCCGCTTCCGCAGGGACCTGCCTGCCGGGGCAGACGCCGCCGGCGGCGACGCCGCGACCTGAGGGCCGGAGTTCGCCGTCTCCTGCGGCAGCGGCCGCTGCCGGATCTCGGCGAGGATGCCGGCCGGCAGCCAGTCGTCCCGGTTGTCGGCGGCATCCGGGCAGGCCGCGACCAGGCTGGCAAGGAACTCACCAGCCGTCGGACGCTCGGCCGGCTCCTTGGCCAGGCACCGTTCGAGCAGCGGCCTCAGCCCGGCGGGAACCTTGTCGAGGTCCGGGGCGAGGTACAGCACGCGCAGCGTGCGCGCGTCGGCCGGGCCGGTCCCGAACGGGTACTCACCGGTGGCCGCGTACGCGAGCACGGCCCCCATGGTGAAGATGTCGCTGCCCGGCCCGACCGGCCCGCCCTGTATCAGCTCGGGCGCTATGAACCCGGGGGTGCCAAGGACCGAGGTCGGCGAAGTTATCTGGGCGAAGTCAGCGGCCTGGGAAATGCCAAAGTCGATCAGCCGGGGTCCGTCCTCCGCAAGCAGCACGTTGGCGGGCTTGAGGTCGCGGTGGATGACCCCCGCCGCGTGCACCGCGCTCAGGCCCTCGGCGAGCCGTGCCGCCAGGATCAGCAGGGCGGGGACCGGCAGCGCCCCGTGCCTGGCGATTGCGTCGCCAAGCGAAGGGCCGGCCACGTAGTCGGTGACCAGCCACGGCACCGGCGCGTTCGGATTGGCGTCGATCACCGGGGCGGTGAACGCGCCGCTCACCCGGCGGGCCGCCTCGACCTCCCGGGCGAACCGGGCACGGAAGCTCTGGTCCTGCGCCAGGTCAGCCCGGATCACCTTGACCGCCACGGGCCGGCCGCTAAGCGAGCGGCCGTAATAGACCTGGCCCATCCCGCCTGAACCCAGGCGCGCGAGCAGGGTGTACCTGCCTACCTGCCGGGGATCGCCGGACCGGAGCTCGTCCAAACCGCCTCCAGGTAACTCAGGCCAAGGCGGATCTATATGACGAACGGAATCATAGCGATAAGCCACATAAGCGGGCGTAACGAAATAGGCGCTAAGGGACCACCGTCACCGGCCATTTGGCCGCCCGGACCAGGCGGACCGCGAGTGAGCCCATCAGCCGGCTCGGTGGACCCGGGCCTCGTGCTGTGGCTTGAGGAGCACGCGGGCATGCCGCCCGCGAGGACCGGCAGATCGCCGGCGAGGTCCGCTCGGTACTGCCATCGCTATGACGTGCCAGTTACCCGCATTTGGTACGTAACACCGGCTCGCCGATCCCTTGGTCCACTGGCGTGTCCTCACCATCGCCGTGCAGGGCCGTTTCGAGGTCGGCGACGAGTTCTTCCAGCCGTTAGCCGTGGCGGCCTGCTGGGATTGCCCGGCGGCGAGCCGGTCGGCGGCTTCCCTGACTTGCTGGATGGCGCTCCTGACCTGGTCGGCTGCCGACTTCTGCTGCTGGGTGGCAAGGGCGGATTCTTCGACCTGCGCGACGGCTGACTTCATCAGCTCAGCTACTTCCTGGGCCTGCCGGGTGCTCTGCTCGGTTGCCATGACAGCCGCGTTCGCCTCCTCCTGGACAGCGGCAATGATGGCGGCGATGGAGGCGGTGGACTCACTGGAGCGCTGCGCGAGCGTGCGCACCTCGGTTGCGACCACGGAGAATCCTTTTCCCGCCTCACCGGCCCTGGCGGCCTCGATCGCGGCGTTGAGGGCGAGCATGCTGGTCTGCCCGGTGATGTCGTGGATCAATTCCACGATGTCGCCGATCTTCTGGGTCCGCTCGCCCAGCGCGAGGACCCGCTCCGCGGTGGCCGCCGCCTTGTCGTTCATCTCACGCATGGTGTCGGCGACTCGCTGGGCGGACTGCCCTACGGCGCGGGCGTTGCCGGCGATGGTCCCCGCCGCGGTCGCCAGTTCTTCGATGGTGGCTGAGATCTGGGCGACGGCTGCGGATTGCTGGTTGGCGGCCGGGACCGCATCGCTCGCACCGGCCTGGGTCTCGCCGGCCAGGTTGCTCAGGCTAGCCGAAGCCGAGCGGATCTTGCCGAGGAGCTGCCGTAGCCGGGTAAGCGCGGTGCGCAGGTCGTCGGCCTGGCGGTAGGCCCGGTTCAGCAGGCCGAGGGCGTACCGGCCGAAAACCACCCCTGCCCCGACTGCCAGCACCGCGGCGATGATCCCTACCGCCAGCGCCTGGCCCTTCGAGGAGCCGACCGCCGCGATGGCGTCGCGGGCCCGCTGAATCTGCACCAGGTTCAGCTTTTCCAGTGGCGCGAGCACCGCGGCCTCGGCGTCGGCGAGTCTGGACGCGGCGGCCGCCTGGCGGGCAGGAGTGGTACCAGCAGCCGCCCGCACCTGCGAGAACAGCGCGGCGAAGCTGCCGTTGCCTGCGACGGCCGCCGACCGCAGGCTGGACTCGCTGGCCGCCTCGGCGATACCGAGCGTAGCGGCTGTGCTGGAGAACTTCCGTGTGAGCCTGTTGACTTCGTCGAGAATCTCGGGTTGCGGGGTGAGAAGGTACTCGTTCATCGCCTCGCGCTCGTGCCAGAACCCGCTGTCCAGGCGGGCCGTCAGCGCCGCATCGTGGTAGGCGTCAACGGCTACCGCTGAGGCCCCAAGGGCCTGCTCATACCGCCAGATCGTCACCCCGACCGCCGCGGCGATCAGCGCCGCCATCGCGGCGGTAACGGTGACGATGCGGCGCGTGGGCCGCACTCCGTGTGTGTTCATCATCCGGCCTGGCTGCTCCCGTTCCTAGGCGAGGCGCAGACTGCGATCACAGCGAGATTTACCCGGCGTGCATCTACAAATACGCAAGGTTACAGATGTTAAGTCCCGCGTCCGGACTATGGTTAGGGCGGGCGGCTCTGGCCCTGGGATATTTCCTGGTTACTAGGGGACGACGGTGACCGGCCATTTGCCGGCCCGGACCAGGCGGACCGCGAGTGAGCCCATCAGCCGGTGGCCGGCCTTGAGCGACGCGCCGACCACGATCGCGTCGGCCCGGGTTTCCTTGGCGACGCGGACGATCTCGTTGTACGGGTCGCCGTGGGCGGCGATGAAGGTGACCGCGATGCCGAGCTCGCGGGCCACCGCGTCGGCCCGCTCGGCCAGCTCCTTAGCGACGGCATCGTGCGCCTCGGCCTCCGCCACCAGCACGGCGGGCCCGGCCGAGCTGGCCAGGGCCATCCCGGCGACCGGCGCCACGTACACCGCGATCACCCGGGCCCGCTGCCTGCGGGCGAGCCCGGCGGCGTACCAGGCGGCCCGGGCGCCCGTCACCGAGTCATCGACACCGACCAGGATCGCCGACGGCCCGTCGGTGCCGAGTTCGAACTCGCCTTGCTCCACGGGAGCGAGTCTACGGTTTCCTGGTATCGGTCACCCAGTCACCGTGGAGGTAGGCCGGGGCGGTGAAGTCGAGCAGCCGGGCCTCCCCCGGAGCCGCGGCGGCCCACGGGCCGGGCAATCCGAGGACCGCGACGAAAGCGGTCGGGTAGCCAGCGGGCAGCTCGGCGTCCGGGCCCGCCAGGCCCGCGGTCAGCTCGGCGAGGCCGGGGTTGTGTCCCACGATCAGCACGGTGCCCCACCCGGGGTCGAACTCGCGGACCAGCATGAGCAGCCCAAGTACAGAAGCCTCGTATACCCGCGGCTCGTAGCGGACGGGGGGCGCCGCGCCCGGTGCGGCCGCCGCCAGCCCGGCGGCGGCGAGGTCCCACGTCTCCCGGGCCCGGGCCGCGGTCGAGCAGACTACCGCGTCGGGCACGTATCCGGACGCGCCCAGCCAGCGGCCGATCACGGGAGCGGCCCGCCTGCCGCGCTTGGCGAGCGGGCGCTCGTGGTCAGGCCCGTCCGGCCAGTCCGACTTGGCATGCCGCAGCAGGACGAGCCGCCTGCCTGACTCACCCCGTGTCCCTGCCCGCGCTCACCGCCGCATCACGCTCACCCCACCACGGTAACCCGGGCGCAACCGACGGTTGCGGCCAGCCGGCCTTGACCCTCGTGCGCTGCCTGGTAAGGATCAGCGACTAGGCTCGTAAGGATGCAACGAGTGGCGCTCAGGGACGTCGACCTCGCATCCTTCCGCGCGGCCGTCGGGCCGGAGGGATGCGCGGACGGCGCAGGCGCCGTCGCGCGCGGCGCCGTCGTGCAGATGGCCTGGGAAGCGTCGCAGCAGCTCCTGACCGGCACGGTGCGCGATGCCGGCGGAGAGATCAGGACCGTGTCGGCCTCGTTCCGCGCCTCCCCCGGGTTCCCGCTGCGGTTCCGTCAGGGCTACTGCAGCTGCGCCAGTGGGACCGACTGCGTGCACGTCGCCGCGCTCGTGCTCGCCGCGACCGATGAGACGCTGCTGCCCGCGGCCGCACCGGACGGGACCGCGGCGCGCCGCTCCGCGCTGCCCTGGGAGCAGTCGCTCGACTCGCTGCTCGCCGCGCCGCAGGCCCGCGCCACCTCCAGGGGCGACGCCGCGACCGCGCCGCTCGCGGTTGAGCTTTCCCTGGTGCGGAACACGCCGGAGCGCGGCCGCGCCAGCTACTCGACGGACAACGGGCTGCACGAGCCGCCCGTCGACGACGCCATCCGCAGGTTCAAGCTGCAGGCGCGGCTGGTCCAGCCGGGGCGCCTCGGCGGCTGGGTGGCCGGCACCCTGTCCTGGTCCCGCCTTGACTACCTGGTGCTGCGCGGCGATTTCCCCGATGCGCACATTCGCCTGCTGCACGAGCTCTATGCCCTGTACCGGGCCAGCTCCGCCGCCGCGCGCTCCGGTTACCACTGGTATCCCTCATCGGGCTACGGCGACCAGAAGTACCTGGACCTGTCCGCGTGCGAGTCCCGCCAGCTCTGGCCCGTGCTCGACCAGGCGCACGTGGCCGGGCTCCCCTTCGTCTACCGGGGCAAGCAGGGCACCGTCCCGCCGCCGGGAACGGCGGAGCTGTGCCTCGACGTGACGACCGAGGGAACCACGCTGCTGATCGCGCCGGTCATCAAGGCCGACGACGGCGTGGACCCCGTTCCGCTGCGGTTCATCGGCACCGAGGGGCACGGCGTCATCTTCGCCGAGCGAGACCAGGCCGACGAGGGCGAGCTCGCCATGTTCCGGCTCGCCCGGTTGACCCATCTGGTGCCCGCGCAGTTGCAGCAGCTCGCGCTCTCAGACGAGCGGCTCGTCGTCCCCGAGGCCGGGCAGGCCGCATTCCTGTCCAGGTACTACCCGCGGCTGCGCCGTCAGGCCACCGTGACCTCGTCGGACGGCTCGTTCACCGCGCCGGAGATCTCCGGGCCGTCGCTTGTGGTTCACGCCGCCTACGGAGGAGGCCATCGCGTCGACGTCCGCTGGGAGTGGGCCTACCAGGTCGGCGGCACCGAGTTGCGAGCGGCCCTCGGGACCGGCCGCGACCCGTTCCGCGACCCGGACGCGGAGGCACGCGTCCTCGCCGGGATCGGCCTGCCAGCCGGCTCGCTCGGGGTGCCGCGCGAAGCCACCGTCCGTTCACTGCCGCCGGCCTACACCGGGATGACGTTCGGCGCCGGGTCGCCTCGCCCAGGGCCGGACGGCCCGCAGCCGGCCCTGCCGGCTAACGGGGGCCGCCGCGGGCAAGCAGGGTCCCGCCGTCACCCTGCGCGGCCTCGACGCCATGGCGTTCTCCACCGAGGTGCTGCCCCTGATCGAGGGCCGCGACGACGTGCGCGTCGAGGTGGACGGCCAGGTGCCCGACTACCATGAGGCCGGCGACTCGCTAGAGATCGGCGTGTCCGCCGGCGAGCGCGACGGTGACCGTGACTGGTTCGACCTCGGCATCACGGTCACGGTGGAGGGCCGCGAGGTGCCGTTCACCGACCTCTTCGTGGCGCTCGCGCACCGCCAGTCGCACCTGCTGCTCGCTGACGGCGCGTACTTCTCCCTGGACAAGCCGGAGCTCGCCGCGCTCGCCCGGCTCATCGGCGAGGCGCGCGCGCTGCAGGACCAGCCGGACGACGGCCTGCGGATCAGCCGGTTCCAGGCCGGCCTCTGGGAGGAACTGGCCGCCCTCGGCGTGGTGGGCCACCAGGCCGACGCGTGGCAGGCCCAGGTACGCGGGCTGCTTTCTGTCGACCACATCGAGGCGGTGCCCGTGCCCGCGACGGTCAACGCGCAGCTGCGCCCCTACCAGCTCGCCGGGTTCCAGTGGCTGGCGTTCCTGTGGTCGCACGGGCTCGGCGGAATCCTGGCCGACGACATGGGGCTCGGCAAGACGCTGCAGGCCCTGGCGCTGCTCCAGCACGCGAAGGACACCTGGCGGGAGGGGGAGAACCGCCCTCCGTTCCTCATCGTGGCGCCCACCTCCGTGCTCACCAACTGGTCAACCGAGGCGCGCCGGTTCGCACCAGACCTGGCAGTGACGGTCGTCTCCGACACGCTCGGCAGGCGCGGCGGCACGCTCGCCGACGTCACCGCGGGGGCGGACGCGGTGGTGACCTCCTACACGCTGCTGCGGCTCGATTACGAGGCCTACGGCGCGCAGCGGTGGGCCGGGCTGATCCTGGACGAGGCGCAGTACGTCAAGAACTACCTGTCCAAGGCGTACCAGTGCGCGCGCCGGGTGTCCGCGCCGTTCAAGGTGGCGATCACCGGCACGCCGATGGAGAACAACCTCATGGAGCTGTGGTCGCTGCTTTCGATCGCCGCGCCCGGGCTGTTCCCGAGCCCGGACCGGTTCAGGGACTACTACGCGCGGCCAATCGAGAAGTCGGGGAGCGCCGAGCTGCTGTCCCAGCTACGCCGCAGGATCCGGCCGCTGATCATGCGCAGGACTAAGGAGCAGGTCGCCGCTGACCTGCCGGAGAAGCAGGAGCAGGTGCTCGCGGTCGAGTTGCACCCGAGGCACAGGAAGCTGTACCAGACTCACCTGCAGCGCGAGCGGCAGAAGATACTCGGCCTGCTCGATGACGTCAATCACAACAGGTTCACCATCTTGCGGTCGCTCACCCTGCTGCGGCAGTTGTCGCTGCACGCCGCGCTGGTGGACCCGGAGCACGCGGACGTGCCGTCCGCGAAGATCGACTCGCTGCTCGAGCAGGTCGAGGACGTGGTGGGCGGCGGGCACAGGGCGCTGGTGTTCAGCCAGTTCACCCGCTTCCTTCGGATAGCGCGGGCCCGGCTCGAGGCCAGCGGCGTGGAGTGCTGCTACCTGGACGGCTCGACCGTCAACCGCGGCGCGGTGATCTCGTCGTTCAAAGAGGGAACGGCCCCGGTGTTCCTGATCTCGCTCAAGGCGGGCGGCTTCGGGCTCAACCTCACCGAGGCGGACTACTGCTTCCTGCTCGACCCGTGGTGGAACCCCGCGACCGAGGCGCAGGCGGTGGACCGGACGCACCGCATCGGGCAGACAAAGAACGTCATGGTGTACCGGCTGATCGCGTCCGGCACCATCGAGGAGAAGGTGATGGCGCTCAAGGCGCGCAAGGCCGAGCTGTTCTCCTCGGTGATCGACAGCGAGGGCGCGTTCAGCTCCGCCCTGTCCGCCGACGACATCCGCGCCCTGTTCGGCTAACCAGGGCGCCCCCGGCGAGCGGGCCAGGCACCGCCTCCCCCTCCGGCTCGCCATCCGCGCTCCCGACCCGGCCCGCCACCCGGCCCGCCACCCGGCCTCCCCACCCGGCCCCCACCCGGCCCGCCACCCGGCCCGCCACCCGGCCCGCAGCCGTCCCTCACCCGGTAAAACGGTCATATCAGGCAAAAGCCCTGTGTCAGCGCGGCGCGCGAGGCGGCGCCCAGGGACTTACCGGTAAATATTTCGCAACGTGTAAAGAAAAGACGGCTAGAACGTCTTTTCTTTACATGGCGCAAAAAGTTTACCTCATGGGAAAAACTTACCGGTAAACTAGCGCGTTTCGCGGACTCGTGATGCCGGTGATCCGCGCTATCCGCACATTGACCGTCAACTTTCGGTTGACGGCCCGGCATTCGTCAACCTAAAGTTGACGCATGGCTACCTTTCCCGTCCCGCTGGACAACCTCATCGCTTACGTGAAGGGCCTGCATCCCGATGGCGGCCCGCTGGAGAACGTGTCGGACGCGTTCACCGTCTCTACGCAGCTCGACGAGCAGGCCGACGCGCTGATCGGCTATTTCGTCGACCAGGCCCGCAGGTCAGGCCTGTCCTGGAGCCAGATCGGCGGCGCCATGGGCGTCTCTAAGCAGGCCGCGCAGAAGCGGTTCGTGCCGCCGGCCGGCAAGGTCTCCGACATGATGCCCGAGCCGGTCAAGCTGTTCTCCCAGTTCACCGCCCGCGCCGCCCGCACGCTCGCCGCCGCGGGCAAGCTCGCCGCGCCAGGCCCGATGAGCAGCGCGCACCTGGCGGCCGCCCTGCTCGCCGAGCCGGAGGGCTTCGCCGCGAAGGCCATCGCCGTCGCCGTCGCGGCACCGGAGCAGCTCTACGCCGCCCTCGGCACCGGGCCCGCCGAGCAGGCCGAGAACACCGGATCGGCGGAACTGCTCGACTTGTCGCTCGACGAGACCGCGAAGGACGCGCTCAAGTCCGCGATGAAGGCGGCGCTGCACCTCGGGCACAACTACATCGGCACCGAGCATTTCCTCCTTGGCCTGCTCGCCGAGGGCGGCCCGGTGGCCGAGGCGTTCACCGGCCTCGGCCTGACGCCGGAGCGGGCCGAGCGGCTCATCGCCGAAGAGCTCGCCGCCTATGAGGCATTCAAGGCCCACAAGCCGACAGGATGAGGGCACAAGGCTCCGCCGCCCGGCTCCGAGCGAAGATGGTGGATAGTTCTCTACATCCCAGTGTGCGGAGCTATCCACCATCTTTCGCTACTTAACGGATGACGGGAAGCGCAGGAGGCGTTCGCCGCCGGCAGCACCACGGGCCGACCGCCCGGGCAGCACCACGGGGGCGTCGCCCGGTCAGCACCACGGGGGCGTCGCCCGGTCAGCAGCGCGGCGTGGCGGCCGGTCCGTGAAAGCGATTCCACGGGTAGTCGCATTGTGACCACGGCTTTTATTGCCGGACCACAAAAGCGGAGCATGCCTCCGTTCGGGATAACCTGGACGTGATCCTCCGGTTTGACCGGCGGGACCGGAGGCGGGTTGGATCGATGTTGACGATCACCGTAACCAGGTCGCGATCCCTGCAAGAGGAGCGAAGACGGCGTGAGCATGAGGGGCAGCAGCATTCTCGGCACCCGGGTCCTGCGGACCGAAGATCCCGGCTTCCTGTCCACGGGGGGCATCTATGCGGAGGACGTCCAGGACGAGCGGCTGGCCGGCGCCTGCTACGTGCACTTCGTCCGCTCGACCGTCGCGCACGCGAAGATCAACGGCATCGACGTCAGCGCCGCGCTCGACGCGACCGGCGTGCTGGCCGTGTACACCGCCAGGGACCTGGCGGACGCGGGGCTGAAGCCGCTGCCCCCGATGATGCCGAACATGAACCAGGCCATGAAGCAGCCGCTGCTGGCCGCCGAGGTGGTCCGGTTCGTCGGCGAGCCTGTCGCCGCCGTGGTCACCGAGGAGATGTACCAGGGCGAGGACGCCATCGAGCTGGTGGACGTCGACTACGACATCCTCCCCGCCGTCGCCACGGTGCACCAGGCGCTGAGCGGCGAGCGCGGCCTGCTGTTCCCTGAGGCGGAAACCAACGTCGTCTGCACCCACGGCGACGCGGGCGCGAGCCGGGCGGACCTCTTCGAGGGCTGCGAGGTCGTCGTCTCGGCGGTCATTCAGAACCAGCGGGTTGCCCCGGCTCCCATGGAGAGCCGGTCGGGCGCGGCCGCCTGGGGCGAGGACGGCCGGCTGACCGCCTGGATCCCCAACCAGGGCGCGCAGGGCACCAAGGGCGCCATCGTGGGGATGCTCGGCCTGAAGCCGGAGGACGTGCGGATCATCACGCCCGATGTCGGGGGGGCGTTCGGCGCGAAGTTCGGCGCGGACGCCGAGCACGCGGTCATCTGCTGGGTGGCGCGGCAGCTCGGCCGCCCGGCGCGCTGGTCGGAGACGCGCATGGAGAACCTGCTGGTGATGCCGCACGGCCGGGCGCAGGAACAGAAGATCACGATCGGCGGCACACGGGACGGGACGGTTCTCGCCTACCGGATCGAGATCACTCAGGACGCCGGCGCGTACCCGAAGGTCGGCGCGTTCCTGCCGATCGCTGACGATCCTGATGACCCCGGGGCCCTACACGATCCCCCGCGCCGAGGCTGGTCGCACGTCGGTGGTCACCAACACCACGCCCGTCGGCGCCTACCGGGGCGCGGGGCGCCCCGAGGCCGCCGCCGCGGTCGACCGGGCCATCGACCTGTTCGCCGACGCGGCCGGGGTTGACCCGGCCGAGGTGCGGCGCAGGAACCTGCTGCCGAAGTTCACCGAGCCGCACACCACGGCGTTCGGCGCGAAGTACGACTCGGGCGACTACGCGGCCGCGCTGGAGAAGGCGCTGGCGGCGGCCGACTACGACGGGACTGCGCGCGGAGCAGGAGAGGCGCCGGGCCGGCGGCGACACGCTGCAGCTCGGCATCGGACTGTCCTGCTACGTGGAGATCACCGGGCCTGGCGGCGAGGCCGGCGGCCCGAACGAGAACGGCACCGTCGAGGTTCACCCGGACGGCACGGCCACCGTGCTGACCGGCACCTCGCCGCACGGCCAGGGCCACCGACGGTGTGGGCGATGCTGGTCAGCGACGAGCTCGGCATCCCGATCGACAAGATCACCGTCAAGTGGGGCGACACCGACCTGGTGCCCAAGGGCGGCGGCACCGGCGGCTCCAGGTCAGCCTGCAGCTCGGCGGCGCCGCGGTGCCGCCAGGCATCCCGCGAGCTGCTCGACGTGGCCAGGGAGCGGGCCGCCGCGACACTGGAGGCCGCGCCCGCCGACCTGGTCTACGACACCGAGACGAGCGCGTTCTCCGTCAAGGGCGACCCGGACGTCCGGTGCCGCTGGCGTCAGCTCGCCGAGTCGGAGCGGCTGTTCGTGCGCTCCGTGTTCACCGCACCGGGCCCGACGTTCCCGTTCGGCACCCACGTGGCGGTCGTCGAGGTGGACACCGAGACGGGCAAGGTGTTCCTGCGCCGCATGGTCACCGTCGACGACGCGGGCACGGTGATCAACCCGCTGCTCGCCGAGGGCCAGCGGCACGGCGGCATCGCCCAGGGCGCCGCGCAGGCGTTCCTCGAGGAGGTCGTCTACGACGATGACGGCAACCCGCTGACCGCGACGTTCGCCGACTACCCGTTCCTGTCCGCGACCGAGGTGCCGAGCTTCGAGCTCGTCGACATGGAGACGCCGACGTACTTACAACCCGCTGGGGCCAAGGGCATCGGCGAGGCCGGCACGATCGGCGCCACCCCGGCGGTGCAGAACGCGGTGATCGACGCGGTGTCGCACCTCGGCGTCCGGCACATCGACATGCCCACGTCCCCGCAGCGGGTCTGGCGGGCGATCAACGCGGCGCGCCACAGCGGCTCGAAGGAGGCCTGATCCGGTGACGGAGATCAAGCTCACCGTCAACGGGGCCGTCCGCAGCGACGAGGTCGAGCCGCGGCTGCTGCTCGTCCACTACCTGCGGGAGACCTGCGGCCTGCGCGCCGCGAACGTCGGCTGCGACACCACGTCCTGCGGCGCCTGCACGGTGCTGCTCGACGGCGAGTCGGTCAAGTCCTGCACGGTGCTGGCCGTGCAGGCGAGCGGCCGCAGCGTGACGACCGCTGAGGGACTGGTCGCCCCGGACGGCACGATGAGCGCCGTGCAGCAGGCGTTCCGCGAGCAGCACGGCCTGCAGTGCGGCTTCTGCACGCCGGGCATGGTGATGGCCGCGACAAGCCTGCTCGCGGAGAACCCGCACCCCACGCGAGCAGGAGGTCCGGGAGGGCCTTGAGGGCAACTTCTGCCGCTGCACCGGCTACCACAACATCGTCCGCGCCGTGCTCGCGGCGGCGGACAAGCTGTCGGGCGGCTCATCGCCGCCGAGCCCGAGGCGCCCACCACTGAGGTGACCGCATGATCCCCGCCTCGTTCGACTACGAGGTCGCCGAGTCCGCCGCGCACGCCCTCGCGCTGCTCGCCGAGCACGGCGAGGACGCGAAGCTGCTCGCGGGCGGGCACTCGCTGCTGCCGATGATGAAGGTCCGGCTGGCCCAGCCCGCGGTGCTGATCGACATCGCCCGGGTGCCGAGCTGTCCGGCATCCGCGCCGAGGGCGAGGAGGTGGTCATCGGCGCGACCACCCGGCACGCGGACCTCGCCAGACTCCGAGCTGCTCAAGGCCGAGGCGCCGATCCTCGCGTACGCCGCCGCGCAGGTCGGCGACCCGCAGATCAGGCACCGCGGCACGATCGGCGGCTCGCTCGCGCACGCCGACCCGTCGGCCGACCTGCCGATGACGCTGCTCGCGCTCGGCGGTTCCGTCGAGATCACCGGGCCGTCCGGCGTCCGCGTGGTCGGCGCGGACGACTTCTTCGTCGGGCCGTTCGAGTCGGTGCTCGGCCCGACGAGCTGCTGTCGGCGGTTCGCGTGCCGCGCGGCGGCTCGGTCGCGTGGGGTTACCAGAAGTTCGTCCGCCGGGCCAACGACTGGGCGATCGTCGGCGTCGCCGCCTACGGCGGCCGCGTCGCGCTGGCCAGCATGGGCGGCACGCCGCTGCGGGCCACCGCGACCGAGGAAGCGCTCAAGTCGGGCGCGTCGATCGCGGACGCCGCCGCGGCTCGCCGCCGAGGGGACCTCCCCCGGCTACGACTTCCACGCCGACGTGGACTACCGCGAGCACCTCGCGCGCGTCCTCACCAGGCGAGCCCTGGAAGGCAAGGCCGGCTGACGTTCCGGCCAGAAGCAGAACGGGCAGCGCCGCCCCCAAGCAGTGGCGCTGCCCGTTTGCCGCCGTGGCGCTCGTCGCGCCACGTGCCCGGTCCAGCTACCGAATCAGCAGCTGAATGCCGTGGATGAATGCCGCCGTGCTCGCGACAAGCAGGACAGCGAACAGGACAACGATGAGCGCGAGGCCGAACTTGATCAGGCCGCGCCAGAAGATCGCCGCGCCCACTGCGGCGATCAGGACCAGTACGAGTCCGGAGCTTTGGCTGCCTTGGGCGGCCGCGCCGAGGCGAGTGCAAGCATTGTGTGCGCTCCTCACCAGGTGAAGATGATGCCGTGAGGGCCGGCTCCGGGGTCTCCGGGAGCCGGCGAAGTGCACTCGTGACGCCAGCCGGTACGCAGGATTCCTGTACGCCCCTGTGGACCCGATTTAGCCTGTTGAGCTGGTACTTTCGGTCCTGGCACAGGATTGCTACGATCTTTCTCGTCACGATCTACGTGCTACCTGGATGTGTTTCGTGATCGCTGGGTCGATGCCCCACATCGGCCCAGCTTCTTTTGGCTCACGATGGCGGAGCCCGCGGCCGGGCCACAGTGGCAATACAGCGGCGCGGCAGGTGTGCCTGTGCTGTACATCTGGCTCACCCTCTCCTAGGCTAGAGACTTGGATTTTCTATTGCTCTCTACTGGTCTCTACTGCTATACAGTTGAGTATTGTAGATAGCGGTAGATGTCGGTCGTACTCACCGTATTTCCATGAAGTCGCCGCTCAAAACCGCTGTTTCTATGACAAAAACCACTGTTCTTCCCTCGATGATGCGACACGTATTCACTGCAATCCCGCCATTCCCAGGCACCGTAATGCCATGGAGGTGACGAGTCAGTGCCGCCCGCCCCGCCCGCCCTTGAGCTAGCCCGTCGGCTGCGGCAGCTCCGCCTTGAAGAGTGGCCGGAGAGCAGGCTGACCCAGGGGACGCTCGCCAAGGCGATCGGCGGAGGCGACTCGCTTTCGCCGGCGACCGTGGCCTCGTGGGAGAACCGGTCCGCCCCCAAGCTCCCTCCGCGTGACCGTGTTCTGGCCTATGCGCAGTTCTTCGCAACCCGGAGATCACTGGAACCAGAGCCTCACCTGGTGCGGGTCGATGGATTCACCGACGAGGAGACGGCTACTTACGAGGAGCTCTGTGATGAGCTGCTCGAGCTCCATGCCGCCGTGCGCGGCACGCCGGAAGCACAGCCGGTCGCGAGGAGATCCTGGCTTTTCACTGATGCCGGCCCGCTGACGCTCGTCTGTGCTCAGCTACCGGAGGCACAAGCGGGGCGACTGGCCAACCCGAACGATCTCAACTACACCGAGCTG
The DNA here is from genome assembly GCA_963811335.1 of uncultured Actinomycetota bacterium. GTDB lineage: Bacteria > Actinomycetota > Actinomycetes > Streptosporangiales > Streptosporangiaceae > Trebonia. Next base: position 106,397 of record CAWERB010000001.1, read on the forward strand.
CTTTCTTATGCCGACATCACCTCAATGGTGGAACTGCACGGCCATATACGAGCAGAGAATCCGGAAATGGAAGTCTTTTTCAAGTCGTCCCCCGAGGTGAAAGCCGATGACCTATCGGGGCATGTGGTCATCATTGGTGGTATCGGGTGGAACGAAGTAACTCGCCGGATTCTTGAGCTTACGCGACTTCCCGTCGCGCAAGAAGAAGATCAATCCATTACGTCCGGCGAAGTTTTCGTGGCCAACGTGGCGGGCAAAATACAAAGGTACCTGCCCCGGTTGTCCGAAGAGTCCAAGGACAGTCCAGCCAAGCTGCTCGAGGATGTCGGCCTGCTTGTTCGTATGCCTAACCCGCTGAACTCGAACAGGACGCTCACAATGTGCAACGGCATCCATAGCCGTGGCGTATACGGTGCGGTGCGAAGCCTTACCGACAAACGGCTACGAGAATCTAATGAGCGTTATATTGCACAGCATTTTCCTGATAGCAAAGAATTCGGTATCCTAATGCGAGTACAAGTCATAGAGGGGCGTGCGATGACACCTGATTTCAGCATCGCAGGAACAGTGCTCTATCAGTGGCCAAGCGGCAGCGGCAAGTCCCCTGCGAGAACCAGGGAAAAGGCATGACCGAGCCTGGCGAGACGGACGTTCGCCAGCTTCCCACCCATAGCCCGCTCGTCACGGCGCCCGAGACTCTAAATCCGCTAGCCTTTCCGCCCGCCACCGTCGACGCGATTATCGTCCCAGCCTCACGCCCGGCGGAGAGCCTTGCGACGGTCATCGAACTGGCCAAGGCCATCGGCTGCCATCTCGTGATCTTGTGTAGCTTCCATGCAGACCTGGCTGACGTCCGCAAGCTATTCGATGCCCATCGGCTTCCCAAGGCGACGGCGGTCCCTGTACCCGAGGGATATAAGCACCCGCTATTGGATTTCGCCACCACACGGTGGACGAGGGATGGAGACGGGAAACGGGTCTGTGCCGGGCGAAACAGTGACCTGAGTAGTAAGCGGAACATAGGACTTCTCCTCGCACGCATGCTCGGCTGGAATCGCATATTCTTCATGGATGACGACATACGGGAAATCGATGCCGCTGCGATCCTCGACACGGTATCGCTACTAGGAACGGAAGCACCTCACGGCGGCCGGTACCGCACTGCCGGGATGATGGTGCACGATTTTCCCGACAACTCTGTCATATGCCACGCGCGCAGGACTATTAACGAGTATCAGGACGTCTTCGTCAGCGGCTCGGTGCTCGCGGTAGACACCAAGGCTTCGTTCGGCTTTTTTCCTGATATTTACAACGAGGACTGGCTCTTTTTCTACCCGGACGCCGCAGCGAAGCACCTAGCGAGTTCGAGTCCAAAGGTACGGCAGCTTCCCTACGACCCCTTTGGCGATCCGCAGCGAGCCGCCAGCCAGGAATTTGGCGACATCATCGCCGAAGGGCTGTATACCTTGCTGCACAGCGGGCGGGGAACGGAATCCGCAGATGAGCAGTACTGGACCGCGTTCCTGGCCGACAGGAATCGCATTCTCGAGCAGATCAAGCAGCGCTCGTACAAGGCGAGGACAGAAATACGCCAGAAGATGATCAAGTCCGTGGCCGCGGCCAAGGAACAGCTTCGCGAGATCGGGCCGGATATGTGCGTGCGCTACACCGAAGCCTGGCGCGATGACCTCGAACAGTGGGGAGCGCGGCTTGAATCACTGTCGAGTCCCGGGTCGATCGAGAAGGCGCTGGAGGAACTGGAATTGCTGTGATCGCACGGTGAGGCGCTCTTCCCTCTAGGCTCACCGCCCGCCGCGTCGTAGGCTCTTAAGAATGTGACGCGCGGTCGTTGGACCCGCCTGCCGCCCCGGACCAAGGCAGGCGAGCGTTTCAGGCGGGTAGCGGGACGGAGCGCTGATGGGGTCAACCCAGTCGAGGCTGGATTCCCCCGATCCGCCGGCTACTGGCCTTGGTGTGCGCGCTGGTACTGGTTGACACGATCTTCTTCTCAGCGCTCACGCCGCTCCTGCCTCATTACGCCAAGGTCGCCGAATTTTCCAAAGCCGGTGCCGGAATTCTCGTCGCCGCCTACCCGGCCGGCACGTTGCTGGGCTCGCTGCCGGCCGGCTGCTCGCCGCCCGACTGGGCGAGCGTCGGGTGGCGTTGCTTGGCATGTTCCTGATGAGCGGAGCCACGCTCGCCTTCGGCTGGACGTCGACGATCGCCACCCTCGACGCGGCACGCTTCGTTCAGGGCATCGCAGGGTCGTGCACTTGGGTGGCGGGCCTTGCCTGGCTGGCTTCCAAAGCGCCGGAAGGGCGGAGCGGGGGACTGCTCGGCACGGCCACGAGTGCCGCGGTCGTTGGTCAGATGTTCGGCCCCGTTGTCGGCGGGATCGCTAACCGGATCGGCACGGGCGCCACATTCTCCGCCGCCTCCGTTGCCGGGGGCGCGCTAGTGCTCGCGGCCTTCACCGTGCCAGCGCCACCCCCAGCCAAGCCGCAGGGCCTGGGTGCGTTGTGGCCCGCGCTGCGCAACGCCCGGCTCGCTACCGGGATTTGGCTGATACCCTGTCAGGGATCGCCTTCGGGGCCATTTACGTGCTCGGCCCCGCTGCGCCTCAGCCGCCTCGGCGCGAGCGGTAGCGTCATAGCGGCTACCTTCCTCTGTGGTGCTGTGCTTGAATCCGCGCTTGCGCAGCGTGCGGGCCGTCTGTCCGACAAGTTCGGCGCTGCGCGGCCGGTCGTGATCGCCCTGGCGGTTGGCGTCGTTTTCGCGGCCGTTGGTCTCGCTGCCGGGCTCCGTTTTCTGGCTGAGCGTGGTCCTCGTGGTGGGCATGCCGTTCTTCGGTGCGCTCTATGCCCCAGCCAACGATCTCGTCATGAAGGGAGCGCAGCTCAGGGGCTCAGCCACGGCATCGCCTTCGCGCTTGCCAATCTCACCTGGGCGGCTGGGCAAGCCGTCGCGGCCTCGGCGAGCGGAGCGCTGGCCGAGGCGACGTCGGATTTCGTCCCGTACGGGCTGCTCGCCGTCGTATGCCTGGGGACTCTTGCCGTACTCTCCAGGTGTCCGCTAGCTGGTGACGAAAAGAAGGATGAGCACCATGTGATCACCGGTAACCGCCATCGCATCCGATAGGCTCTTACGGGCGTTTTGCGTCGTTTGCGATGGAGTGAAGAGATGCGGCGGAACCGGGCACGGCTGGAACCGCCGATGCTCCGGCTGCTCGTGCTCGTGTGCGCGGTCGTCGGGGTGGATACCGTCTTCTTCTCCGCCCTCACGCCGCTGCTCCCGCACTACGCGGCCGCGGCCGGCCTGTCCAAGGCGGCCGCCGGCGTGCTGATCGCCGCCTACCCGGCGGGCACGCTGCTCGGGTCGCTGCCGAGCGGCGCGCTCGTCTCCCGGTTCGGCGACCGGGCGGTGGCGGTGCTCGGGCTGGCGCTGATGGGCGTGGCGACGTTCGCATTCGGCTGGACCGCGTCCGCCGGGCTGCTCGACGCGGCCCGTCTCCTACAGGGGATCGCCGGCGCCTGCACCTGGACGGCCGCGCTGTCCTGGCTGGCCACGGCTGCCCCGGAGGCACGCCGCGGCGAGCTGCTCGGCACCGCGCTCGGCGCGGCGGTGGTCGGCGCGCTGTTCGGCCCGGTGGTCGGGGCGGCGGCCGGCGCGATGGGCACCGGGCCCGCGTTCTCGGTCGCCGCCGTCGCCGACGCGCTGCTCATCGCGGTCGCGTTCACCGTCCCCTCGCCGCGTCCCGAGGCACCGCAGCCGCTGCGCGCGGCACTGCCTGCGCTGCGCGACGGGCAGGTGCTGATGGGCAGCTGGCTGATGGCACTCGCCGGGATCGCGTTCGGCATGATCGACGTGCTCGCGCCGCTTCGGCTGTCCAGCCTCGGGGTGTCAGGCCTGATGATCGCCGTGACGTTCCTGTGCGCGGCCCTCGTCGAGTCCGGGCTCTCACCGCTATGCCGGGCGGCTGTTCGACCGGTTCGGCGCCGCCCGTCCGCTCATGGTCTCGCTCGCCGTCTGCGTCCTGTGCGCCCTGGTGCTACCCCAGCTGACGTCGGGGCCGTGGCTGATCGGCGTGCTGGTCGCGGTGCAGCCGTGCTACGGCACGCTCTACGCCCCGGCCTCCGCGCTCGTCGCCTCGGGCGCGGAGCGGACCGGACTCAACCAGGGCATCGCCTTCGCCGTCTCCAACCTCACCTGGGCAGCCGGCCAGTCCGTCGCCGCGGTCGCGAGCGGTGCGCTGGCCCAGGCCACCTCCGACCTCGTGCCCTACGCCCTGCTCGCGGCCGCCTGCCTCGGCACGCTCATCGCACTGCGCGGCTCCGGCAAGGCCAGCGCGCGCACGGTCGGCCGCGCAACCCCGAGTGACAACGGCGACACACCCGCCCGGATCCGGCTATACCAGGATCCGGAACGGGTGCGTGCTTCGCCTGAACGCCGGTCGCTGCGGCGGGCAGGAGTCACGCGTGGGAGGCGCCGGCCTTGCGGCTGTCCAGGAAGGACCTGACCGCGGGGTAGACGATCGGCCCGGCCGCGACCATCGACGCGATCAGCGCGAGGAAGGCGCCGAAGTCCCAGCTGACGGAGAATCCCTGGAGGCCATGGGTAGACGGCAGCGCGATGAACCCGATCAGGACGAGCAGGAACTGCAGGCTGGTGACGGCCATCAGCAGCCGCTCGTGCGTGACGGGCAGTCCGAACGGCAGCTGCTCCCAGGCGGCCCTGGCCGTGAAGTAGGCAAGCAGGGCGAGCGCGAGGAGGAATTCAAGCCAGAGCCACCCGTGCTCGCCGGTGCCGCTGATGGACGCGGTGCTGGTAATGCCAAGGAGCGTGTCTTTCCCCGTATACCAGGGAAGCCAGAGCGAGATCATCGTGACCAGGGTCGCGCCCGCGATAATCCGGTCGACGGTGGTCAGCCGGCTGAGGTCGAAGTTAGCTGGCGGCAGCGCGGATGAACGCTGCATAAAGGGCCCGGCCTGGCCGGGCTGGTACTGAGGGGCAGCAGGCGCGCCTTGGCTGGCGGGACCGCCGTAGCTCGCGGGACCGCCGTAGCTGGCGGGGGCCGCGGGAATGAGCGACGTACCGCAATTGATGCAGAAGGTCGAGCCCGGGCCGTTCGCTGTTTGGCACTGTGCGCAGTTCATTTGCGTTTACCTCCGCAATTTCCTCTGTAGACGCGCCCATGATGCCATTACGGATGTCGAGGCCTCCCCGGATTGCTACGGGGTAGAAAACCCGAAAATTCGCGGGGTAAAACCCTAATCCGGGATGCCCCGCGTGCGGTCAAGCGCGGGTTTAGCCGAGGGCGGGAGAGGTCGTCGGCGACGGTACCGGGGACGGCAGGTCCACCGGCGACGGCGAAAGCAGCGGGAGCGCCTGCTGGTCGGCGAGCGCGATCGCCAGCTCGCCGGCCGCGTTCGGGTGCAGCGGGGCCCGGTCGGACGGCCCCTGCACCCACGGGTCCGTTGTGCACAGCTCGTGCCCGGCGAACCGCGGCATGGCCACGCCGAACCCGAACAGGCCGGCGCCCTGGGCGAGCACCGCGTTCAGCTGGCCGAGCCGGGCGAGCAGCACCTTCACCTTTGCCTGCGTCATGCCGTACTGCTGCAGGCAGCGGACGTTGGACCCGAAGGGCGAGTAGTACTCGTTCACCAGTACCGCCGGGTGCGCGGGCAGCCGGTCGAGGTCGCTGAGCAGCTGGTAGTAGTTCCTGGTGAATGTGCTGAGCAGCTGGCTGAAGTAGGCGGCTGACACCTTGTCGTCGCAGACGGCAGAGGCCGCGCACAGCTTGGTCATCACCGACCAGGACAGGTCGTCCGCCCCGACGCTGACAACGACCACCTTGGCGTGCGTGGCCGCCTCGGCCTGGGGGAGCTGCGGCGGCGCGACCTGGCCGTTGTAGAGCACTTCCGGGCCGAGCAGGCCGTTCGCGATCGTCGCGCTGCCGCAGGCCAGGTTGAGCACGTTCCACTGGTTGGCCGCCGCCAGGTCGGCCGCGTACGACTCAGGCGACCGGCCGCACGCCGGTCCTCGGCGGTCGGCTTCGGCCCCCACGGCAGGCCCCAGCCCGCCGCCGTGGAATCGCCGATGACCACGGCCTGCGCGTTCGGATTTGCCGCGCCGATGGCGGGCGGCTCATCGATCGGGTCGACCCCTACCAGGTCATCGATGGTCCGGACGCTGCGCAGCACCTTGGGCGTGCCGGAGGCGGTGAGCGCGATGCCGCCCAGGTTGACGGCGACGACGACGGCGAGGCCGGTCGCGAGCAGCTTCCATATCGCCGGCCGCTTGCGCACCGCCGCGACGGCGACCAGCGGGATCACCGCGAACCCGAGCGCGATCAGGGTCTCCCACAGGAAGTAGTGCTCCCAGCCCGAGGCGAGCTGCTGGCTGAGCGTCAGCTCGACCTTCGCGGGCCCCTGAGCCCGCAGCATGTTGATCACCTGCGGGTCAATGGTGATGTGGTCGAGCGCCAGCCTGGGCCTGATGAGGCCGGGGAACTGCGGCCTGGTGGCCATGACCTGGCCGAACAGGTCAAGCTCGCCTGGGCCGTGCAGGCTCGCGTGCGGAAGCGTCGCGCCGACCTGGGCCGTCTGCCCGGACGCCGACACGGTTTGCAGCGGGGCGACGCGCAGCGCCAGCCAGATCGACCCGGCGGCCACCGCGGCGAAGGTGACCAGGTAGAAGCCCGCCGTCCGGATTCTCTGCAAGAGCGTCGCTGTGCGAATTCGATGCCGGTCAGCCGAAATTGTTCAATCCCCCCATGGTCGCGGCAGCTCCCAAATCGACAACAGCCTATGCGCTTAGCAGTCTCCTGGCCACGCGCCGACACTTTCACCGCAACCACCGCAAGGCTCTAACCCCAGCCACCGTGTGGCGGCGCGGTCCTTGCGCTGCCTGCCACGGAACCACAGGGCTCTAACCCCAGCCACCGTGTGGCGGCGCGGTCCTTGCGCTGCCTGCCACGGAACCACAGGGCTCTAACCCCAGCCACCGTGTGGGGCGGCGCGGTTATCTGCGTTGCCCCACCGCGGGGGGGCGATGGGGGGCGTAGCCGCCCCCCATGACCGGGGGGTGCAGGGGGGTCGTCCCCCCGCAGGCAAATTGTGCTCAGCGGCGGATTCGGCGGGCCGGCTGCTGTGCCCGGTGCGGCTTTCCGTCCGTTCCGCCCGGGTTGATGATGGGCGTCATGGAGACGACGCCTCAGGTGCACAGGGTCGGCGGGCTGATCGGCGCGGAACTGCGCGGTCTCGACCTGACCAGGGAATACCCGGACGAGACCTACGACGCGATCTTGCGTGCCTGGGCCGAGCACGGCGTCATCTTCCTCCGCGGCCAGCAACTGAACGCGGAGCAGCGGGACGCCTTCGCCGCGCGGCTCGGCGAGATCCGGGTGCGGCAGGAACTGCGCAAGGAACCGGAGCAGGCCAAGGCGATCGGCGAGGGCTGGCACACCGACATGACCTGCTTCGACGAGCCGCCCAAGGCCACGATCCTGTTCTGCGAGGAGGTACCGCCGTGGGGCGGCGACACCCAGTGGGCGGCGATGGGCCCGGCGTTCGAGGCGCTCTCCGACGGCCTCAGGCAGACCCTGCTCGGGCTGCGCGCCATCCACGCGAACGTGCGGAAGCTTGGCTACAGTTACGCGCAAACCGACCCGCCCGAGCCGTCGGTGGCGGAGTATGACGCGGCCGAGGGCCCGGTGCACCCGGTCGTCCGCCTCATCCCCGAGACCGGGCGGCGGGTGCTCTACGTCAACCCCGAGTTCACCACGCGGTTCGAGGGCTGGACGCGGCGGGAGTCGCTGCCGTTGCTCAAGTACCTGTTCGACTTCGGCATCCGCCCGGAGTTCATCACCAGGTTCCGCTGGGCGCCCGGCTCCATCGCGATGTGGGACAACAGGCAGACCTGGCACTTCGCGGTCAACGACTACCAGGGCCAGCGCCGCGTCATGCACCGCATCCTGCTCGCGGGCGCGAAGCCGATCCCGGCCGCGTAGCGGACGCTGGCCGGTCAGGAGCAGCACGCATCCGTTCGACACATACCATTCGTTAGCGATGGAAACTATCGTCAGGCCGGCCGTCAGGTCCCGCCGTCGTCTCGGGATGCTGGCCGTGCTCGGGCGCGCTGTCCTCGTTCGGGCCGCTCTCGATGGACATGTACTTGCCGTCGACGCCGACCATCGCGGCGAACCTGCACGCCTCGCAGTCGCTTGTGCAGCTCACGCTGTCCGGCTGCCTGGCCGGGCTCGCCGTCGGGCAGCTGGTGGCCGGGCCGGTCAGCGACGGGCTCGGCCGCAAGCGGCCGCTGCTCGCCGGGCTCGCCGCGTTCACCGTGCTGTCGCTGGCGTGCGCCGCCGCGCCGGACATCGGCGCGCTCATCGCCTTCCGGTTCCTGCAGGGCATGGCCGGCGCGGGCGGCGTCGTGCTGTCGCTCGCCATCGTCCGCGACCTCTACACAGGGACGGAGCTCGCCCGGGTACTCGGCTCGCTGATGCTGGTCTTCGGGCTCGCCCCGGTGCTCGCCCCGGTGATCGGCGGGCAGATCCTGCGCTTCACCGAGCTGGCGCGGCGTGTTCGGCGTGCTCGCCGCGCTCGGGCTGCTGCTGCTCCTGCTCGCCTGGTTCCTGCCGGAGACGCTCCCGCCTGGGCGGCGCACGCCGTCGCGGCTGCGCCAGCTGCTGTCCGACTCGCGGACGCTGGTGAACGACCGGCAGTACGTCGGCTACACGCTCGCGATCGCCTCGGCAACGCCGCGCTGATCACCTACATCTCCGCGCTGCCGTTCATCGTCGAGGACGCCTACCACGAGTCGCCGCAGCTGTTCAGCGTGTTCTTCATGATCAACTCGATCGGCCTGGTGGCGATGGCGCAGCTCGGCGCGCGGCTGGTGAAGCGGGTGCCGGTCGCCAGGGTCGTCCTGCGTCTCGCTGCTCGTCATGGCCGCGGGCTGCCGCGGGTTCCTCGCCGCGGCGCTCACCGGGCACCCGCCGCTCGCGGCGCTGCTCGTCCCGCTGTTCTTCTTCCTCGCCTTCTTCGGCAGCATGCGGCCGAACGCGCACCGCGATCGCGCTGGCCAACCAGGGCGCCATCGCCGGGACGGCGTCGGCCTGGGTGGGCGCGCTGCCGTTCCTGCTCGGCGCCTTCCTGTCCCCGCTGGCCGGCCTGGGCGGGGAGGGCGCGGCCACGGCGGCTGGCATCATGCTGGCCGCGCTGTGCGCGCAGGGCTGCCCTGCGCGCTGGTGATACCGGGCCGAGGCGCCCGGCCCGAGGTCGGCAAACGACCGGCGCGGCGCTGAACGGAGAGCGCCGGCTGCCCGCGCAGCAGGACACTGTGGCAGCGGCCTGGCCCGTCGTCGACCCGCTAGTCGGCGACGAGGGCCCGGTGCTGCCCTACGGCCGCGGATCACGGGGCCCCGCATAGGCTGTCAGCCGTGGCTACGTGGATCGTCACCGACAGCACGCCAGGAACCGGAACACGGGTCGCGGTCAAGGACCTCATCGACATGGCCGGCCTGCCGACCACGGCGGGCTGCCGGGCGGTGGCCGACCGGGCGCTGCCCGCCGAGCGTGACGCGGTCTGCCTCGCCGGGCTGCGCGCGGCGATAGCGGCCGGGCAGGCGCGGTTCGCGGGCAAGACCAACCTGCACGAGCTCGCTTACGGGATCAGCGGGATCAACGCGGCGTTCGGCACCCCGGTCAACCCGCTCGACCCGCGGCGGATGCCCGGCGGGTCGTCCAGCGGCTCGGCGACGGCGGTCGCCTCCGGCGAGGCGGACATCGCGTACGGGACCGACACCGGCGGGTCGGTCCGCATCCCCGCCGCCTGCTGCGGGATCACCGGCCTGAAGACCACCTGGGGCAGGATCTCATTGGCCGGGGTCAGGCCACTGGCGCACGGGCTCGACACTGTGGGGCCGATGGCCCGCGACGTCGTGGGTGTCGCCGCGGGCATGGCACTGCTCGAGCCAGGCTTTACCATGGCGAGCGCGGCACCGCGCACCGTGGGGGTGCTCGCGCTCGACGCTGACCCGCGGATCGCGGACGCGATCAACGCGGCGCTCCGCACCGCCGAGTTCGACGTGGTTCCGGTCAGCCTCCCCGGCCTCGACGCGGTCATCGCCGCCTCGATCACCGTGCTTGACGCGCAGGCATGGCAGGCCAACAAGGTCCTGTTCGCCACGTCGGCCGGCCAGCTCGGCGCCGACGTCAGGGACCGGCTCAAAGCGGGAAGCACGATCACCCCCGCCCAGCTGGCCACGGCGGAACGGGTGATCGCGGGCTGGCGGGAGACGCTTGACGCGCTGTGGCACCGGGTGGAGATGCTCGCCGCCCCCACCCTGCTGGGCTTCCCGCCGCTGCTCGAAGAGGCGCACATCTTGTTCAAGATCCGTGCGCTCACCTCCCCCGTGAACGCGGCGGGCCTGCCCGCGCTCGCCCTGCCTATCCCGGTCCCCGGGCCGTGCGCCGGGCCCGTCCCCGCGAACGTGCAGCTCATCGGCCCTCGCAACGGCGAGGAGCGGCTGCTGGCGGCCGGCGCGCTCGTCGAGCAGGCGGTGCGCGGCTGACCGCCCGGCTGACGGCCGCTGCCGTGGGCAGATCTGCCGGAAGCAGCGCGCGCCGCGGATCCGGCCGGTCATCGCGCAGGCTTGAGGCATGTCACAGGAATCAAAGACCCCGGTATTCAGCGCGCAGTTCCGGCTTTCCCTGCTGCAGCGGCGGGTGCTCGTCCTCGACGGCCCGCTCGATGACGACAACGGCACGCTGCTGGCCACGCAGCTGCTCACGCTCGCCGACGAGGACCCGGATGCCGACGTGGCGCTGTGGATCAACTCGCCGGGCGGCTCCGTGCCGTCCATGCTCGCGATCCGCGACGTCATGCGGCTCATCCCGTGCGACGTGGCGACGCTCGCGTTCGGCATCGCGTGCAGCGCGGGCCAGTTCCTGCTGTCCGCGGGGACCCGCGGCAAGCGGTTCGCGCTGCCGCATTCCCGCATCCTCATGCACCAGGGGTCGGCCGGGATCGGCGGCTCCGCCGCTGAGGTGGAGCTGCAGGCCGCCGACCTGCGGCGGACCAGGGACACGGTGCTCGGCCTGATCGCCGACGACACCGGCCAGCCGCCCGAGAAGATCTTCGAGGACTCCAGGCACGACCACTGGTACACCGCGCCGGAGGCGCGGGACTACGGGTTCATCGACGCGATCGCGGAGACGTTCGGCCAGCTGCTCCCGTCCCGCAGGCGGGCGTTCGGCTTGCGCCCCACCGCCGCGCCAGTACCGGCCTCGGCAGTGCCCGCCGTAAGCGCTCCGGCCGGGGGTGCGGCATGAGCAGTTACACGATCCCCAACGTCATCGCCGAGCACCCCCGCGGCGACCGGATCATGGACGTCTACTCGCACCTGCTGACCGAGCGGATCATCGTGCTGGGCACCGCGATCGACCCGGGCGTCGCCAACACGCTGACCGCGCAGCTCATCTTCCTCGAGGGGCAGAGCCCTGACCAGGAGGTCAACCTCTACATCAACTGCGAGGGCGGCGACATCCCGTCGATGCTCGCCATCTACGACACCATGCAGTACATCAAGGCCCCGGTGGTGACCACCTGCGTCGGGCAGGCCGTGGCGGCGGGCGCGGTCCTGCTCGCCGCGGGCGCGCCCGGGCGCCGGGCGATGCTGCCGCACGCCAGGGTTATCCTGCACCAGCCCGCGGTCAGCGGCCAGGGCACCATTCCCGACCTGATCCTGCAGGCCGATGAGCTCGTCCGGCTGCGCGCGCAGCTTGAGTCGGTACTGTCCAGGCACACCGGGCAGTCGGTGGAGACGCTGCGCGCCGACACCGACAGGGACCGCGTGCTGAGCGCGCAGGCGGCGCTCGATTACGGCCTGGTCGACCAGATACTCACCGGCCGCTGAGTCCGTGACGCCGGCTCGCGGCCGCCGGCCGCGAGCCGGGAGGGAGGGTCAGGCCGCCATGGCGAGGGCGACCGGGCCGGCCCCGTGCTGGGCGGAACGGTCCGCACGGCCGGCGAACGCGGTCCGCGTGGTGACCGAGAAGACCGGGGTGATGATCCGGCGGAGGTCATCCGCCGTGCCGGCCATCAGGTCGGCGACCGAGATGCCGAGCGCGCCCGCGAGGGCCGCGATCATCTCGCTCGACGCCTCCTTGCGGCCGCGCTCGATCTCCGACAGGTACTGCGGTGAGATCCCGGCGCGCTCGGCCGTCTGCGCGAGCGTCTCGTCGCGGTCGGCGCGCAGCGTCCGCAGGCGGCTGCCGAGCACCTCCCGCCACAGCGGCTCAAGCGCCTGCCCGCCCAGCGGGATGATCCTGCCGATCTCGCTCATGGCTTCAATGTAAAGACCGGCCCCCGGCAGGGGAACCGGCGTTCACCAGCAGCTGACTAGCTCTTGCCCGTCCATCAGCCTGATGGCGGCGGAGAGCAGCTGCTCGGCGCGGAACGGCTTGACGAGCAGTCCATCGGGCCGCGCGCCAGCGGCGGCGCCCGGCCGTCCCGCCGGGCCGGGGGCGGCGGCGAGCGCGCCAGCGGGAGAAGCCGTGACTAGGAGGACCGGGACGCTCGGGATGAGCTCGCGGAGCGCGACGACCAGTTCCGTGCCCGACATGACCGGCAAGTCCATGTCGGTAAGCACCAGGTCCCAGTGGCCGCTGGCGGCGAGCACCAGGGCCGCCGCCGGGTCGGCGGTGTGGGTGACCTCGAACCGGCCGCGTTCGCGGAGGACCAGCGTGGCGAAGAGGGCAGCCTCCGGGTCGTCCTCGACAATGAGGACCCGCCCGCGTCTAGCGGGCTGCGCTGCGCTCCCGGGGGGAGGGTGATGAGCTGAAGAAGGCATGATGACTCATTGTGCCCTGGCAACGGTCGCCCGGCGGTGGCGTCTCCGGTGCTAGACGGTTGCGGCCCCGCCGGAGCGCGGGCCGGCCGGGACCGCGCGGTAACGGTAGCCGAAGCCGCGGACCGCCTCGATCAGCGAGTCCGCCCCTTCGGCCGCGCCCAGCTTGCGGCGTAGCCGCATCACGCTGTACTTGACCCGGTCCGGGCCGATACCGAACGGGTCGCTCCACGCCAGCTCGAGCAGCTTGACCGGGCTGAGCACCTGGCCGCGGTGCCTCACAAGCACGGCGAGCAGGCGGAATTCCGTCGCGGTCAGTTCAACGGGCACGCCTGCCACGGCCACCTCGTGCGCGGTGAAGTTCACCCGCACGGTGCCGTCGTCGTAGACCTCGGCCGTCTCCTTTCCTGTGCCCGCCGATCGCCGCAACAGCGCCTGCACCCGGGCGATGAACTCCGCGCTGCCGAACGGCTTGGTGAGGTAATCATCCGCCCCGGCGCGCAGGCCGCGCACCTTGTCGGCCTCCTGACCGCGCGCGGTGAGCATGAGCACCGGCGCCTCGCTCATCTCGCGGATGCGCTCGAGGACCGTCCACCCGTCCATCTCGGGCAGCCCCACGTCGAGGACAACGATGTCCGGATGCTTGCTGTGGAAGGCGTGCAGCCCGTCCCTGCCGTTGGCGGCCGTCGTCACCTGGAAGCCGCTCCTTTCGAGCACGGTCCTGATGCCGAACGCGATGTCCGGTTCGTCCTCGATGAGCAGTACCAGGTCGCTCACGAGGCCGTCGCAGTCTCGTGCTCGGGCAGGAACACGCTGACCGTGGTGCCCTGGTTGAGCACGCTGTCCACCGTGACGTGGCCGTCGTGCATCTCGACCAGCATCTTCACGATGACCAGCCCGAGCCCGGTGCCCGGGAGGCCGGCGATCCGCGCATTGGACGCCCGCACGAACGGGCCGAACAGCCGCGCCGCCTCATCCGGTGGTATGCCGATCCCCGTGTCGGACACGTCGATCCTCCAAGTGCCGTCCGCGTACCGCAGCCGAATCCGGACAACGCCGTCCAGGTGCGAGAACTTGACGGCGTTACCGATCAGGTTGTCCAGGACCTGGGCGAGCCGCCGTGGGTCGGCCTGCACCAGCGGCCCGTCGCCCGCGTCGAGGTCGATGGTGACACCGGACCTGGCGGCCGCTGGCCCGGCGCTCTTCACGGCATCCGCCGTGAGGTCGGGCAGCGATACCTCCGTCAGGTCGAGCGGCAGGCCGCCTGCCTCGATCCGGTTCAGCATCAGCACGTCGTCGATCAGCCGAAGCAGCCGGTCGGCGTTCCGCTCGATGATGTCAAGGAACCGCACTCCGTCGGCTGACAGGCCGCCCGCCTCGCCCCGCAGCAGCTCGCTGAACGAGATGATCGAGGTCAGCGGGGTCCTCAGCTCGTGCGAGACGGCCGCGAGGAACTCCGCCCGCTGCCGGTCCGTGGTCGCTTCACCCGCGCCTGCCTGTTCGGTGCCCGCGCGCGCGGGTTCCTCAACCCCCCCGCCTGATTCGTCCCGTAGCCGATCCGGGTAAGACCTGGCCCGGGGAACGCTCCCGCCCCCCATGACCCATCTTTTCCCTCCTGACCCATCCGCCAAAACAATGACGGTTACCCGCTGCAACCGTTATGCACCAAGCAGGCAAACCCCCTGGCCACCGGGGCCAGCGACGGTTAAGTATGACCATCACCCGACCGACAGGCACCCGACCGACAGACACCCGTCAGACTGGCGTCACGGCACCGGCTGTCATGCCGACACTTGACCAGGTCACGCAGCAGCGTGTCTCTGTAGTCATCCCCGCGCTCAACGAGGCGCGCAACCTCGAGCATGTATTCGCCGCCCTCCCGGCCGGACTGCACGAGGTCATCGTGGTGGACGGCCATTCGACCGACGGCACACCGGAAGTCGCCCGCCATCTGCTGCCCAGCGTCCAGCTGGTCACGCAGACGAGGAAGGGCAAGGGCAACGCGCTCGCCTGCGGGTTCGCCGCCGCGACCGGCGACATCATCGTGATGATCGACGCCGACGGCTCGACGGACCCCGCCGAGATCCCGAGCTTCGTCGCGGCGCTGGTCGCGGGCGCCGACTTCGCGAAGGGCTCGCGGTTCATCCCCGGAGCCGGCAGCAGCGACATCACCCGGCTGCGCAGGCTCGGCAACCGGGCCCTCGGCATGGTCGTCAACGCGATGTTCGGCACCAGCTACTCGGACCTGTGCTACGGCTACAACGCCTTCTGGGCCAAGCACCTCCCGGTCTTCGGCCTCATCGCCGACTCCCCCGGCCAGCAGTCCGTCTGGGGCGACGGGTTCGAGATCGAAACGGTGCTCAACCTCCGCGCGGCCACGGCCGGCCTGACCGTCGCCGAGGTGCCGAGCTTCGAGCACGACAGGGTGTACGGCACCTCCAACCTGAAGACCTTCCGCGACGGCCGCCGAGTGTTGCGCACGATCGTGACCGAGCGGTGGAGCCGATGACCGCCCCCGCGGTGACCGCTGACCGCACGGGGACCGGGCCGACGGTCTCGGTCGTCATCGCCGCCTTCTCCAGCGAGCGCTGGGACTACCTGCGCGAAGCGGTGGCCTCGGTGGCGGCGCAGGCCAGTCCGGCGCTAGAGACCATCGTTGTCATCGACCACAACCCGGACCTGCTCGCGCGGGCCCGTCGCGAGCTTGGCGCCGTGGTCGTGCCCAACGCCGGCGCGCGCGGCGCGTCCGGCGCGCGGAACACCGGCGTGGCGCACAGTCGCGGTGAGGTGGTCGCGTTCCTCGACGATGACACCGCGGCCACGAGCGGCTGGCTCGGCCGGCTGCGTGCTCACTTCACTGACCCCGGCGTGGTCGGCGTCGGCGGCCGCCTCGACCCGCTCTGGGCCACCGCCCGGCCGCGCTGGTTCCCCGGCGAGTTCGGCTGGACGATCGGCGTGTCCTACACCGGCATGCCTGAGCAGACCGCCCGCGTGCGCAACGTCTGGTCAAGCAACATGGCGGTGCGCCGCGCCGCGTTCGACGCGGCCGGCGGGTTCCGCGAGGACTTCGGCAAGGTCGGCGCCGTGTCGCGGCCCGAGGACACCGACCTGTGCCTGCGCGTCACCGGCGGCGCGTGGCTGTACGACCCGGCCTGCGCGGTCAGCCACCGGGTTCCGGCACAGCGGGCGCGGTTCCGCTACTTCCTGGTCCGGTGCTACAACGAGGGCCGCGGCAAGGCGGGGCTCGCCGCGCTGAACGGCGCTGGGAATAGCACATCCGAGGAACGCGGCTACGCGACCCGGGTGCTGCCGCGGGCGATCCTGCGCAGCCTCGGCGAGGCGCTGCGCGGTGACGCCGCAGGCGTACTGCGCGGCGCGGCCATCATCGCGGGCCTCGGCGTGGTCGTGGCCGGCTTCGCCGCCGGCGGCGGCGCAAGCACCCTAGTCCGGGCCGCCAGGCCTGCCGAGGATTCCTGATGACCTTCCGCCCTGCCCTGGTGTGCGAGGTCGAGCTGAGCGATCCGGTGGCCGGCATCACCGCCCGCCCCGAGCGCGGCTCGGCCCTCGTGCTTGCCCGGTGGTACTCCGAGCCGCTCGCGCTCGTCAGCGTCCCGCTGCACGACGGCAGGGCAAGCGCGGAGCAGGTGGCGCGGCAGCTATGGCAAGCCGTCGCGGCACCGGTCGCCGCCAGGCGCGCGGCCGCGGGCGAGCCGGCCCTGGCGGCCGCCGCGCACCGCCAGGTGCTGCCCGGCCTCGGGCACCCCGCGGGCAGCGCCAGAACGTCCTTCCCCGAGGAACTGCTGACCAGCGGCCTGCGGCTGCCATGGCCGCCGACGTACCTGCTCGGCCGGTCGGCGACGCTGCGGAACGCCCGGCCGGCCAGCGTGATCATCTGCACGAGGGACCGTGCGGACCGGCTGGCCGACTGCCTCACCGCGGTGCTCGGCCAGGACTACCCGGACTTCGAGATCATCGTGGTTGACAACGCGCCGGCCAGCGACGCGGTTGCGCGCCTGGTTTCCAGGCTGCGAGCGGCCGGGACCCGCGGCGTTCCGCTACGGTACGTGGTCGAGCCCCGCCCCGGCCTGTCCTGGGCGCGGAACGCCGGCCTCGCCGAGGCTTCCGGCAGTATCGTCGCCTACCTCGACGACGACGAGCACCCGGACAGGCACTGGCTCGCCGAGCTCGCGCGCGGCTTCAGCCTCGGCAAGGACGTCGCCGGGGTCAGCGGCCTCGTGCTGCCAGCGGAACTCGACACGCCGGCCCAGGACCTGTATGAGCAGTTTGGCGGGCACAGCAAGGGCCGCGGCTTCACGCCCGAGGTGTTCGACAAGACATCGCACGCCCGCCAGCACCCGCTGTACCCGCTGCCGGCGTTCGGCGTCGGCGCGTCCATGGCCTTCGACCGGGCCGCGCTTACCCGGGCCGGCGGGTTCGACGTGGCCCTCGGAGCCGGCACGCCAGCACGGGCCGGCGAGGACACGGCGGCGATCGCCGACGTGATGCTCGACGGCGGCACGTTCGTGTACTGGCCGGGCGCGGTCATGTGGCACGTGCACCGGCGCACCAGGCCCGAGGTGGAGCGGCAGCTCGACGGCTACGGGTCCGGGCTCACCGCCTTCTACACCCGCGCCGTGCTGCGCAACCCGCGGCACCTGGTCACGCTGGCCCGGCTTGCCCCGCGGGCGCTGCGCGACCTGCGCGGCCACGACTCGGTCCGTACCGCCACGATGCGCGCCGGATACCCGGACCGCCTGCGCCGCGCCTCGCGCCGCGGCATGCTGGCCGGCCCGGTTCGCTACCTGCGCAGCCGCCAGGTCCAGGCTCGGGTTGGACGGGAGTTCCGATGAGCGCGGCCACGGGCATGGCGCCCGCGCGGGCAGGCCGCAGTTCCTCCTGCAGCTACCCTTAGACCCCCTCGGGACGGAGGACGCCCCCGCGAAGCACCGGCCACGAGAGCTTGACCTGGGCGAAGGCGCTAAACTTTTCGGAATTCCCGATGAGGGGATCCGGCGGGGGCCGGAGAAACGGCACAGCACACTTTCACGGGGGCTCCGGCCATTGGCAGGCTAGCGCCCCGCAGACGACGGGGGCAGGGGGAAATGCTCTGCTTGTCCTTCTGGGTAAGCGGCAGACGGCATCCGCCCGCGACGGCCAGCGCGGGCCGATGACCCATGCGAACAAGACGGCGATCGCGGTCGCGGTCATGGCCGCCGGGGTGCTTCTCGTCTCGGTTTCCTACGCCGCGGGCCGGGCCGGGGCGGGCGGCGCCGTCCACAGCGCCGCCGTCGCCGCGTTCTGGCTCGGCGAAGCGGTTATCTTCGCCGGGCCCGCGGCGCTTGTCCTCGGCACTCGCGAGCTGACCGAGGCGCAGGCCGCCTGGCTCGCCGTCGCGCTCGCCACGGCCACCTACCTGGTCAAGTACCTCTACAGCCCGTCCTTCTTCGGGTTCCCCGACGAATTCCTGCACCTGCGGAGCCTGACGAACCTGCTGGCCTCTCATCACTTGCTCGGCGTCAACCACGCGCTCCCGGTCAGCCCCGGTTACCCTGGGCTCGAGATCGTCACGAGCGGGCTGATGGACCTGACCGGACTTGGCGTCTTCCCAGCGGGGCTGATCGTGGCGGGGCTCGCGCACCTGATCTTCACCGCCGCGCTGTACACGCTCTTCCGCCTGGTGGGCGGTACAAGCAGGATCGGTCTCGCGGCGATCACCATTTACGCGGCCAACCCGCACTACCAGATCTTCGACTCGATCTTCGGCTATCAGACCCTCGCGCTTACGTTCTTCGCGCTTGCCCTGCTCGCCGTGTACGAGGCGACGAGGCCCGGCACCAGCCGGCCGCGGGTGATCATCTTCTGGGTGCTCGCCACGGTGTTCGCCACCGCCACCACCGTCACGCACCACATCACCAGCTACGTCCTCGTCGTTACCGTCGTGCTGATCGCCGCGGCCGGCCTGCTCGCCAGGGGCAGGAAGGGCCTCGCCGCGCCCGCGTGCTTCGCCGCCGGCGCCGCGGCGCTCGTGGCGTTGTGGACCTGGCGGTTCTCCCCGGGCACGGTGAACTACCTGGCCCCCGCAATGGACCAGCTCACCGACGGCATCCGCTCCGCCGTCGGCGGGCAAGCGGCGAAGGCGGCCGGCACGGCGCTGCCCGGGCCGCCGGGCGACAAGGTCGCGAGCTACGCCCTAGCGCTGCTGATCATGGCCGTCATCCCGTTCGGCTGGCGGCAGGTCTGGCGGACGCAGCGGGACAATGCCTGGGCGCTCGCCCTCGCGGGGGGCGCGGCCGCGTACTATCCGTGCGTCGCACTGCCGCTCGTCACCGCCGACGGCGATGAGATCGCCGGGCGGCTGCTCACCTTCGTCTACATTCCCGTCGGCTACACGATCGCCGTCGCCCTGACGGCACGGCCGCTAACCGCATTGCGCCGGGCCGGCGCCGCGGCCGGGGCGGTCGTCCTGCTCGCGGGCGGCATCTCGACGGGCTGGCCGCCCTGGTGGGAACGGCTGCCTGGCCGCTACGTGGTGGGCGGGTTCGAGAGCGGCATCACCGGCGAGTCGGTCGCCGCTGCCACCTGGGCCGCTGTCGGGCTGCCGCCAGGGCAGCGGATAGCCGCGGACTACATCAACAACCTGCTCTTCGGGACCATCGGGAACCAGGACCCGGTCAACGGCGTAGCGGTGCTCTACTGCGACGGCGACTGGTCGCTCATCGACGCGGTGTTCGCCCAGCAGCAGGCCATCAATTACCTGGTGGTGGACCTGCGCATCAGCAGGTACCGGCCGCCGAACGGCACCGTCTTCCAGCAAGCTGGCGGCTGCCCGGCTCCCCTGGCGCGGGCCGACCTCGGCAAGTTCGACGCGGTCCGCGGCATAACCCGCGTCTACGACAGCGGAAACATCATCGTCTACAGGCTCTCGGAGGTCGGATATGCGCCCTGACCGCATGATGTGGGGCGCCGGCCTCGTCCTGGCAGGCACCGTGTTCACCGGGCTGCTACTCAACCTGGTCACCGGGCTCACCCCGCTCTCCTGGGCGGTGGCCCTCGCCGTTATGGTGGTCGCCGTCGCGTGCGCCGGCCAGGTCATCATGAGACCCGGTACGGATCTGGTGGACCACGCCCTCGTTCTGCTCCGCGGTTTTCGCCCTTCTCGCGTCACCGGCGGGTTCCTGCTGCTCGCCGCGGTGCTCGCCGGGGGGGCGGTCTGGCTCGCGAACGCGAGCGCGGGCTGGCAGCACTCATCAGGGTTCGCCCAGTTGTGGCTAACCCCCGCGACCAAGGCGACGTCGACGCTCGGCGTCGGCGACAACTTCCCTGGCCGGCAGACGTTCCGCCTGGTGCTGCGCGGCAACGGCGGACGGGTCCTCGGCGCCTGGAACCTGACGCTCGCGCAGGGCCAGGCCTGGCAGCGAACCGTCGCCCGGCCGGCCGGCAGCACGCTGACCGCCAGGCTCGGCCTGCCCGGCCAGACGCTCACGGTGACGTCGTGAGGCGGGCGACCACGCTGCTCGCGCTGCTCATCGCGCTGCTCACCGCGGCGGCCTGCTCAGTCACGGGGCAAGGCAGCGGAACGGGTGCGGGCGCTACTCGCCACCGCGACCGGCGGCGGAGGGCCGAACGGGACGGCCAGCGCCGCGCCACCGAACAGCAACTCTCCCAGCGTGCCGAATCCGGACAGCCGGATGCTGCTCGGCGCGTACGTGAACCTCTCCGGGCAGTCAAGCCAGCAGGCCTCGATCGCGACACGGGAGCGCGCCATGGGCCGCCCCTACGACCTGCTGCTCACCTACTACAACTGGACCGACCCCTTCCCCGACGCCCACGAGGCAGCCATCGTCGCCGGCGGGAGCACGCCGCTGATGGCCTGGTACCTGCCGGACAAGTACACCGGGTCCACGGCCTCGCTGAGCGAGATCGCCTCCGGTGCCGACGACGCGTGGATCACCACGCAGGCAGTGGCCATCAGGGGGTTCGGCCACCGGGTCTACCTGCGGCTCGCGCCGGAGATGAACGGCAACTGGTACCACTACTCCGGCGACCCGGCGGCGTACGTGGCGGCGTGGCGCCACATCTGGAAGGTATTCCACCAGGCCGGCGCGACCAACGTGACCTGGGTCTGGTGCCCGAACCTGACCCCGGCCGGCAACTGGGATCCCTACTACCCGGGCAGTGCGTACGTGGACGTGATCGGCGTGGACTCGTTCAGCAACGTCAAGTACACCTGGCAGACCTTCCAGGCGATGTTCGAGGGGTTCTTCGCGCACTTCGCCGCGTTCGCGCCGGGCAAGCCGCAACTGGTGGTCGAGACGGCGACGAACTCGGGCAAGGGCGCCCCGGTGGCGGGCATCGGGTCCGCGGCGTCGTTCATCTCCGGCATGGGGTCCTACCTCAAGAACGTGGCGGGGCCCAAGTACAACGTCATCGGCGTGTGCTGGTTCGACACCGACACCAACGACGGCATCAACTGGCGGGTCGACCAGACAGCGCAGTCCTGGCAGGCCTGGCTGACCCTGGCCCGCGACCCCTACTTCGGCGGCCACGGCCCGTAACGGACGGGGCCCGCGCAAGGGCCCAGGGAACCCCGCGCAAGGGCCCAGGGAACACAGTGCCCTAGCCGGCGTTGAACCGCGTTCCCGGGATGGGCCGCGGGCAGGAGGCGCTAGCCGTTGAGCAGGGCGGCTAGCTGGGACGGCCAGTTGGCGTCGTGGCTGACCTCGGCGACCAGGGCGCGGGCGAGCGGGGACGTCGCGGCGTCCTGACGGTGGGCGGCGGCCAGGTCGCCCGATGCCGCGGCGTGGATGGCGGCCGGGGCGAAGCCGATCTCGTCGAGCGCCTGGTTGACGAGGACGCGGGGGTCGGGACCGCCGGCCCGGTAGACGTAGGTGACCGGTTCGGGCAGGTTGAGTACCTCGTAGGCGACCAGGTCGCCGCCGCCCGCCGCGATGGGCGGGTGGGCCGGGCAAAGTAGTGCGAACGCGAGGACGGTGGGATCGTCGCCGGACGTGGTCAGCGCGGCCAGGTCCTGGGTCTCCGGGGTGAGCAGGCCGTGGCGGACGTCGGCCCGCGGGGTCATCTGGTGCTGCAGGTCGGCGCCGGAGTTCAGCCCGCCGAGCGCACGGAACGCCCAGAGGCCGCCGAGCGCGCCGAAGCCGCCGGGGCCGCCGCCGAACGGACCGCCGTACCCGCCGTACCCGTAACCGCCGAGCCCGCCGCCCGGCCCGAGCCCGGACATGAGGCCGGCCCCCATCATGCCGCCGAGGCCGGTGCCGAACTGTCCGCCCGGTGTCTCGTGCTCGCCGATGTGCGGCGTCGCCGACCGGTCGTGCCAGGGGGTAACACCGACGGCCGCCCGGCGGACGGAGGTCACCTGCTTGAAGCCGATCGCCAGGTCCGCCCGGTCCGCGAGGCCGGACAGCGCCCCCAGCCGGTCGGGCAGCGTCGCGACGCGCAGCAGCGTGGCCGACAGGTCGGGGTGGACCGCGTCCAGCGCGCGGGCCGCGACGGCCACGCCGTCGCGCAGCAGCCCGGCGGCCCCGCGCAGCGCCATCGGGTCAAGCCCGGGCAGCAGCGAGCCGAGAAAGGCAGAGGTCCTGGTCCGCGCCTCCGCCACCCGCTCGGCGAGCAGGGCGGCGAGCTCGCCGGCGCGGCGCCCCAGCCTGGTGACGGCGAGCGGGCCGAGGCCGGCCACGTCGATGGTGACGGTGTAGTCCTGCGCCCGCACTCCCGCGACGAAGGAGAACCCGACCCGCTTGGCGGCGCCGCCCGTCATGATGAGCAGCGCGTCCTCGAAGACGTGCACGTCGGCCTGGGTGCCCGCCACCGTTCCCGTGAACCGGACGGCGTTACCCACCGAGCCTGACTCCGCCGCGGCGACCCCGGCCCGGGCGTCGCGCAGTTCCTCAAGCAGCTGCGTGCGCATCCGGCCCAGCCTGCTCAGCTCGAGCGCGGTGCCGTCGGCCAGCGTCACGCGGACGGTGAACGGCTCTGGCTCGGCGACCGACGCGATGCGGCCGGACGGGACGCGCAGCACGGCGCCGGCAGCGGGCTGAAGCTCGAGCACCCCGCCCGCCACGCTCACGTCGCCGCTGCCCGCCTCAACCTGGGCGCCGTCCGCGCCGAGGAGCCGGTACTCGGCGGAGCTCACGGTCAGCTAGCCGGGGTGCCGCACTCGCCGCAGAACCTCGCGCCATTCAACGAAGTGCCGCAATTACCGCAGAATTGTTTCGCCGACTGGGCAGCGGCCAGCGCGTGGCCGCACGACGCGCAGAATTTACCGCCGCCGCTCTCCTGCCCGCAGGACGGGCACAAACCGGTCCCTTGGTCACGGTAATTGATGTCCTTGGTCCAGTCCTGCGCCTGGATCTTCTGGTTGAGCTGGTCGACCTGGGCCTGAGCCTGCATCTGCGCCATCGCCTGGTCGAGCTTGGGCGCGCAGCTCACGCACAGGCCGCGCTCGGTGTTCCAGCAGATCTGGCCGCAGACCCACTGGCCGCAGTTGTGGCACTGCTTGAAGTAGGGCTGCATCTCCTCGACGGCCTTGGCGAGGGCCTTGTCGCGGGTCGAGCCGCGCACCGTGCCCCGCATGAACTCGGCGTCCCAGCCGAGCTGTGACGCGCGCTGGCCGAGCTGGCCGCCGATCACGTCGCCGCCGAGCCGGAGCAGCCGGCCGCCGAAGCCGGTCACCGAATGCTGGAATGACGAGGAATAGCCGTTACCGCAGCGCCGGCAGTAGAACTCGAATTGGTACCCGTCGTCGCTGCTGCGATCCTGGTAGTTGTCTGTGAAGAAGACCATCCCGGCCATGGCGATTTCCCCTCGATGTTAGGTGCACCGGAACCGTAGCAACTTCACCGCCCGCGAGCCAACCCAAATCGATAACAAGGCCGCCTTTCGACGCCGCCGTTGCCGCCGACGGAAAGGGCTAGACGCCGAGCAGGTAGTGCTGGCTGCGCCCGCTCGCCAGGTCAACGACACCGGGCTGCGAAAGCAGCTGCCTGGCCGTAAGCACCGGGGAGCCCTCGCGGAGCGTCCACTGATCGGCGTAGACCCCGGCAGGCAGCCAGAAGCCGTCGTCCGACATCCGCTCGGTGACGACGACGCGGGTGCCTCTCATATCCCGGCCCTCCCGCCCATCCCGGCCCTCCCGCCCATCCCGGCCCTCCCGCCCATCCCGGCCCTCCCGCCCGGCCACGCCAGGCACCAGGAACACGCGGCCAGCCTGGCGCGAGACGAGCGGTGCGAGGTCCGTGAGCTGGCCGCGGGCGACGTACTCCCAAAGTTTCCCGTCGTTCAGCGGGCCGGCGGCCAGCGGCGGCCACTCCGCCGGCTGGCTCCCGGCATGCGGCATCACAAGCACCCCGGGGAGCGCGGAGGCGTCGTCCCACGGCTCAGGCAGCCGGCCGTAGGCCGCGAGGACCGCCCGCACCTGGTGGCCGGTCACCCAGCCGAGCAGCGCGCCGTCGCGCGGCACCGGGACGCCTGCCTCGATCACCTGGCGGACGCCCGCGGGCACGGGCTCATCCCGCCCGATCTCTACCCGCGCGCCGTCGCGCCGGTCCCAGTGCCGCAGCACGAAGAGGTCATCCCATTCCATGATGAGGACGAAGAACCTGCTCTTCCCGGCGTCGCGGGTCAGCAGCACCATCGAGCCGTACCGGTGCTCCGCGTAGTGCCGGCGGACGGCCAGCGGGTACTGCCTGAAGAGGCGCAGGCACGCCGCGAAAGCGGCGTCGCCGGGCCAAGCGTGGGCAAGCACAGTTTGCTCCTTGCGTGATGACCGGGTATGACCCGCATGACAAGGGGCGTGCCGCAACCGCCGCCTACGGCGAGATCTGAGAAAGCTTGCGCGTCTCATGATGCGGCAAGGAGCGCCGTGAGACATCGGGCAGCTGACCGATAATCCGGCCGGCGGCCGGGCGGCGGCCAGTGTTATCGGTCAGTCGTACACTGCGGGCATGCCTGGCTCCACGGATGCCCGTGACCCCGCCGCCGCGTGCGTGTTCTGCAAGATCATCCGGGGAGAGACGGCCGCGCACGTCGTCACGGAGACGGCGAACCTGATGGCGTTCCTCGACATCAGGCCGCTGTTCCGCGGGCACACGCTGCTGGTGCCCAAGGCGCACTTGCGGCTGTTGTCTGACCTGCCCGGCGGGCTCGCCGCCGAGTTCCTCACCACCGCGCAGCGCCTTGAGCGGGCCGTCGAGGACGGCCTCGGCGCGGCGGGCAGCATGGTCCTGGTCAACAACGTGGTTAGCCAGTCGGTGCCGCACCTGCACATGCACGTCATCCCGCGCAACCCCAAGGACGGGCTGCGGCTGTGGCTCGGCCCGCGGCACCCGTACGACGCAGAGCACCAGGCCCACGAGTACGCCGCGAAGATCCGCGCGGCGCTGCCGCCCGGGTGAGCCGCGCCCGACGCGCGACCCTCCGCGGCCGGGCCCTGCGGTGGCCTGCCGCCGCGACCGGCCGCCGGTTATGGTGTCGGCATGGTGAATGTCACGGGGGGCACCGTCACCGACCTCGCCCCGTCCGGCGTGCTGCGGGCCGCGCTCAACCTGAACAACCCGGTGCTTGTCCAGGGCACGCCGGCCGCGCCGTCCGGCGTCACCGTTGACATCGGGCGCGAGATCGCCGCCCGGCTCGGCGTCCCGGTAGAGTTCCGCTGCTTTCCTGGGGCACGCGACTCCTTCGAGGCGACGGCCGCCGGGCGGGCGGACATCTGCTTCCTCGCCGTCGAGCCCGCCCGCGCGGCGCGGATCGCGTTCACCGCGCCTTACGTGCTGATCGAGGGCGTGTACGCGGTGCCGGACCAGTCGCCGCTCGGCACGGCCGGCGACGTCGACCGGCCGGGGGTCAGGATCGGCGTGAAGGAGGGCTCCGCCTACGACCTCTTCCTGACCCGCACGCTGCGGAACGCAACGGTGGTCCGCGGCGGCGAGGGCACCGCGGTGTTCCTCGCCGAGCACCTGGAGGCGGCCGCCGGGGTCAGGGAGCCGATGACCGAGTTCGTCGCGGCTCACCCCGGGTGCCGCCTCATCGAGGGCCGCTTCATGGAGATCCCGCAGGCGGTCGGCACCTCGAGAACCAGGCGCGCGGAAAGCATCCGCTTCCTGCGTGAACTGGTCGAGGAGCTCAAGTCCACCGGCTTCGTGTCCGACGCCCTGCGCCGCTCCGGTCAGACCGCCCCCGTCGCCCCGCCCGGGTAAACGGCACCGGGCCGCCCCGCGCTGCGGGACGGCCCGATACTTTTCGGCTGATCGCCCCCGTTGCCCGGGGATTACCAGTTGTCGGCGAGGTCGCTGGCGTACGCCGCGAAGTTCGGCACGCCGAGGCCGGACGCCGGGTTGTACTGCTCGCCGGGATTGCCGGTGTAAAAGAGGTTGTCGTTGCCGGCGCCTGCCTGGCTAAGCGGCTTGACCGGGCTGTGGTAACCCGCCGCGAACTGGTACAGGCTCGGATTCCACAGCCCGATGCGGTGCCCGAGGAGGGAGTCGACGACCGCCGCCCCGCCGTTGAACTGCGGTGCCACGAAGCTCGTGCCGCCCCAGCCGGGCTCGAGCGCGGGGTTGCCCGCCGCCACCGCCGACGGCTCGTACAGCAGGTAGCCGCTGTACGGGTCGGCGTTCGCGGACAGGTCGGGTTCTGCCCGGCCGGAACCGCCGCCGGTGACCAGCGGCGGCTTGGCGGTGACGTTCCAGCCGGTCGGTTCGACGAAGTTGATGCCGGTCACCACCGACTGGTAGGCGGTCGGGGTCAGGTACCGCACCGCGTGGTAGTCGGAGGTACCTGACACGAGCGCCTGGTAGGACGGCTCGGGCTCGTCGACGCTGAAACCGCCACCGCCGCCGCCGATGTTGGCCTTGGCCGTGTCCGCGTACGAGGCGCCGGTGGTAGCCGCGATCGGCGCCCACAGGTAGTCCCAGCCCCAGGCGCGCTCGGCCGCGACCTTGACGCGGACGGTCCCCTCGGGGCCGGTGAACGGGCCACTCCACGGGGTCGTGGTGCCGCCCGCCGAGGTGACGTACGGGCTGTCGTCCGGTGTGCCGACCGACCGGTTGGTGCTGCCGAGGTCGGCGTAGGCGGCGTAGGCGCCGTCGTCGCCGGAGGCGACGAAGAACGACTGGCCCTGGTCCGCGAGCTCGAGGAACGCCTCGTCGAACGCGGCCTGGTAAGCGGCGGGCTCCTGGCCCCCCGACCGCGGCGGCCACGAGCGTCTCAGACTCGCCCCAGCTCGTCGAGATCGTGTCCGCGGTGTTCTGGCTCGCCGCGGTGAAGAACCCGTCGATGAACCCGGTGTCGGAGTTCGGCGTCTGGTAGTCGATTACGTTGGCCCCGGGTGCCAGCCCGCCGGACTGCTCCACTTCGAGGTCGGTCTCGCTGGTGCCCGCCGCGTCGCTCGGCGCGCCGGGCCCGCCGTCCACGTTATCGATGGTGACGGTGCGGCCGGTGGCCGGCACCTTCGCGACGTGCTGCCAGAAGTACTGCGGCGCGCCCGGGTCAAGCGCCGCCAGGGTGACGATGCCCAGCGTCTCGCCCGCGCCGTTGGCCGTCTTGTACAGCGGGCTGAGCCCGTACCTGGCGGCGAAGTCGGACGGCAGGTAGTCGGTCGGCTGGTCACCCGAGGAGCCCGATGACGCCTTCACGGTGAGCTTGCCGTTCACGTGGATGGCGTGGCTGTCGAACGGCGCGTAGTTGGTCAGCCCGAGGATCGCGAGCACGTACCGCGCGATGCGGTACGGCAGCTTCGGCGCTCCGGTGGAACAGTAGACCGTCTGCGCGGGGACCCGGTAGCCGTCGGCACCGTGCTGCGCCGGAACGTGGTAGTCCTTCGTCACGGTGGACAGCGCCGCGTCGAACTCCCCGGCCGTGCCGGACGCCGACACGTCGATGTTGCCCGGGTAGACCGACCTCGTGATACCGAACGACGCAAGGTAGCCGGCCAGCGCGCTGACCACGTGCGAACTCTGGCCGTACTTAGCCTCGATCCACCGGTCAAATAGGGGTGCTTTCGGGCGTGTCAACGTGAAAGGTGCCCTCTGAACTGGGACAATGGGAGTTGCGAAGCTTCCAGTACCCGGTTCGAAAGGACACCCTGTAAGTGCAATTGTTGCATGCCCTCGCGAAGACCCGCGCCTCATTCGACGACCCGCATCTCGTGTCGCACGCCGGCCTGGTTCCGGTGATGGCCCTGGCGCAGCGCGCCGGGCTCGGCGGCCTGGTCGCGGAGCACGTCCGCCCCGGCGGCGACTGCGGGGTGAACGCGCACCTGAAGGTGCCGGCCCTGGTCGCGGGCATGGCGGCGGGCGCGGGCAGCATCGGTGACATGGACGTGCTGCGGCACGGCGCGATGGGCACGCTGTTCGGCGGCATCCGCGCCCCGTCCACGCTCGGCTCGCACCTGCGCTCCTTCACCTGGGGGAACGTCAGCCAGCTGGAGAAGGCCGGCCGGGAGTTCCTCGCCGGGCTGGCACGCCGGACGCCGCTGCTGCCCGGCGCGGGAACCCTCGCGTTCATCGACATCGACTCGATGCAGAAACGCGTCTACGGGCACGCCAAGCAGGGCGCGAAGTTCGGCCACACCAAGATCCAGGGAAAGTCGCTCCTGGTCAGGGGCCTGAACGCGCTGGCCGCGGTGATCAGCACGCCGATCGCGGCGCCGGTGATCGGCGCCACGAGGCTGCGCGGCGGGAACGCGGCCTCCGCGCGCGGCGCGGCCAGCCTGGCGGTGCAGGCGATCGGCGCCGCGCGGGACTGCGGGTGCACGGGAATGATCATCGTCCGGATGGACTCCGCCTATTACAACGCCGCGGTGATCAATGCGGTCCGCTCGCGCGGCGCCCGGTTCTCCGTCACCGTCCCGGTGAACTCCAGTGTCCGCGCGGCGGTCGCCGCGATCCCCGAAGCCGCCTGGACCGCCATCAGGTACCCGCAGGCGATCTGGGATGACCGGCTGGACTGCTGGATCTCCGACGCCGAGGTCGCCGAGACGCAGTACACGGCGTTCGCGTCGAAGAAGGGCCAGGCCGTCACCGCCCGGCTGATCGTGCGCCGGGTCCGCGACCAGAACAAGAAAGCCGCGCAGGGGATGGAGGAACTGTTCCCCGTCTGGCGTCACCACGCCGTCTTCACCGACTCGCCGTTCGAGCTCGTCCAGGCCGAGGGGCAGCACCGCGGCCACGCGATCGTGGAACAGGTCTTCGCCGACGTCACCAGCGGCCCGCTGGCTCATCTCCCATCAGGCCGTTTCGCCGCGAATGCCGCGTGGCTGCCGATCGCGGCCATGGCGCACAACCTGGTCCGCGCGGCCGGATCCCTGGCCAGCCTCGCGTTCGCGAAGGCCCGCGCCGCGACCGTCCGCCGCGACCTGATCGCGGTCGCCGCCAGCGTGGCGTAGGCCGGGGCGAGCAGGTCGCGCCGACGCGGCGGGCAGTGACCGGACCACCTTCGCCTGCCTGCTTAGATAGTTCTTGATCGACTGCGCATGTCGCAAACCATGAATACAAAAACCATGAAACAATGGTCTTATGAGCGAAGAGACGAAACAGCTCAGGGCGATCGTCGCAAAAAGGCTGTCCCACGTCACTGACGTCACTACTCACCTGGTGACGGAGACAGAGGCAACCGAAGCGTTCTGCAAGCGTAAGAATTACAAAATCGTCGCCGAGACCGTAGACCTCGACGTCTCCGGTGGCAAGCCGATCAGGGAGCGCCCTAAGATCGGCCAGTTGCTGACCCTCGACCATCTGGACGAATGGGACGTCCTGGTCATCTACAAGCTTGACCGCGGCTTCCGGAATCACCTGGATTTCGTTTCCTTCTATCACGAGTTCTGCGAAGTCCATGGTAAGCAGATCGTCAGCGTCAGCGAAGACATCGATATGTCAACTCGCATGGGCAGGTTCTTCGCCGGCCAGCTCGTGCAGTTCGCCGAGTGGGAACTGGAAAGCATGCGCGAGCGCCGTGCGGCAGCGGCCAGCGTGATCAGGAGCCAGGCGCGATGGAACGGGGGCATCTATGGCTTCGGCTATCAGCCTTTCAAAGTCGATAATTACTGGTACCTGCGCCTGCACCCTATTTACTCCGAAGAAGTGCGGACGATGGCTAGGGCGGTGGTCTCCGGCCGTTCGGCTGCCAGCATCGCGGCCGATCTCAATGAACGCGGCATCCCTACCACCAAGGATGCCGTCGTGATCCAGTCAGGCAAGAAGCCAAAAGGATACAGGTGGTCGACCGCAGCAGTCGTCGACTACCTGCGGTCAGACACGCCTCGCGGTTACGTCCTGCACTATGCTCACCGCACGGATACGTCGCCAGTACGGGTCGTCGGCCCAGACGGAGAGTACATCCGCCGCGAGCCGCTGATCGATGACGAACTTTGGTACAAGGTACAGGCAGCCCTTGACGTCGCCTCTAAGCCGAATACCGGTATCAGGTACGGAGGTTCTTCACTCTTGCGGATCGCCTTCTGCGGGTACTGCGGCGCAGTCTTGCATAAGTTCACCGCAGGGGGACGGAACGGCAAGCGGTATCACTACTACATCTGCTCCAAGTTCCGTAACACTGCGCAGGCCATCGCCACATGCTCGGCACTGAGTACGGTTCCGAAAGATCTCTTGGAAGAGACCGTTTACAGTGGCTTGCTCGATGCCGTTGGGTCATGTGAGGTGACTGAAAAGCGAGTCATCATGGGAGATGATCACTCTCAGACCCTCAATAAGATCGGCATGCAGATAGCCGAACTGACGACACAGCACTACACACGGGGCGGTGTTCCTGATTACCACGCCAAGATGGCCGCGCTCGAAGAGGAGCACAAACGCGTCTCTGAGCTGCCGGCGAAGACGCCGAAGATCCAGAAGGTAGCGACAGGCAAGACGTTCCGGAAGCGGTGGGACGAGATGGACGACGAGCAGCGGCACTCCTACCTGAAGTCGGCCGGGGTGCTCGCCCTCGTAGTGCGCCGTGCCGATCTCACACAGGACATGGTGTTCGACCGGACGACAGTTACCGCCGATAACCCAGTGCTGGATACTCCGGTGGACTTCATCCGCGAGTGCGGTGACTTCGTGGTCAACATCAGCCTGGGCATGCTGAGCAATCAACTTCAGCTTGCGTCTTCAGCTATCCCCTCTCCGTAGCGTCCCGAAGAAGAGCAGCCCGGTAACGGCGGTCATCATGCGAGGATCGGCCCCGAATAATGTCAGGATGCTGCCGACCACGCCGACGCGGATGTCCGATGGCTACGCGCGCAACGGATTCCATCTCCACTTCACCGAGTTGGAGACGGACATCCGTAAGTGGAGTAACGAGTGGAACAATGACCCCAAGCCGTTCGTGTGGACCAAGATCGCGGACGAGATCCTGGAAACCAGGCCGCCTACTGCGCCCGCGTCAGCACCCGGCGGAAACTTGGCTCAGGACACTAGGTGATCATAAGCGGAGGCCAGCAGCTCCTTCAGGTCGGTGCCGCGGACTTCGACGTCTAGCCGGTCCGACATCCGCAGCAGCAGGTCAGGCGGAGTGGCCGGGCTAGGAGGCAGGATGCGAAGCCAGGCCTGACTGCGGCCGGGAGACCAGAAGTCCGCGAGCGTCTTCTCCAGCGGCGGCGCGGTGACGTCAGCAAGCGCTGCCAGTGCGGGGCTACAGGGCGCGGCCGACTGTTCCGTGTCGGCGCCGCGAGGGCCAGCCGCCGTCTTGCCACGCAGCGAGGCAAGCAGGTCGTCGCGGCCTTTGCCTCGCCACGCGAGCATGCGCGAACGGGTCTGCCGTCGAACTCCTCGGCAAGCACGTAGCAGACCGCGGCCAGGTGCTTGCACGGGACCTCCCAGTCCGGGCAGCTGCAGTTCATCGTCAGGTCGTGAGCCGACCGGGGGAACAGAGGCGTGCCGCAGTCGGCGAAAACCTGCTCGATCTCCTGGGGCATCTCGCCAGCAAGCAGCCGGGCGCGGAACAGCGCCTGGGCGGCCAGCCGCGACTCGACTGAACGCCATTGCGCGCTGGTGAGCGGTAGCACGTTGATCGTCACCAGTAGGGCTCAGGGCGCGAGCCCTGCACCCTGGCGGTTACCTTACCTGTGGCTAGCGAGAACTCCATGACCTGGCCGCGCCGGGCGTAGCTTCGCCCGCGCTGCAGCCGGCCGCTCATGCCCGTAGGAGTCAGGGCCGCGATAAACCGCCTTGACCACCACTGCTCGCCGATCACCCCACGCTTGCTCTTAGCCTTGATGCCGCCCTCTACGGCGATCGGCCTCGAGGCGTATAGTCCGGCCATGGGAGCATATCGCCGAGCTCATGCCGACACCGCCTCTGGGAGAGCGTGAGCACTTCGCGCAACGCTGCGGTGGACAGGTCCGTCAGCCAGCTTTCGCCGGCCCCGACGATCCGCTCGGCCAGCGCCTTCTTCTGCTCGATCATCGCGTCGATCCTCTCCTCGAGGGTGCCGACGCAGACGAACTTGCGTACCTGGACGTCGCGCCGCTGGCCGATGCGGAACGCGCGGTCGGTAGCCTGGTCCTCCACCGCCGGGTTCCACCAGCGGTCAATGTGAATCACATGGTTCGCCGCAGTCAGGTTCAGCCCGGTACCGCCTGCTTTCAGCGACAGCAAGAACAGCATCGGCTCTTCCGCCTCCTGGAACTGGGCGACCATCGCGTCCCGCTGCTTCTTCGACGTGCCGCCGTGCAAAAACAGCACCGGCAGCCGATTCGCGCGGACAGGTACGGCTGGAGCATGCGGCCGAACTCGGCGTACTGAGTGAAGCACAGCGCCTTGTCGCCTTCCGCGGCGATCTCTGCGCAGAGCTCCTCCAGCCGGGCCAGCTTGCCGGACCGCCCGGGCAGCCGGGAGCCATCACCGAGCAGGTGCGCCGGGTGGTTGCAGACCTGCTTGAGCTTGGCCATGGTCGCCAGCACCAGGCCGCGCCTGGTGATGTCGTCCTCGGCGTCCTCGATCCGCGACATCATGTCGGCACCGTCGCCGCGTACAGGCTGGCCTGCTCCTGGGTCAGGTTGCACCAGACCTTCATCTCCTGCTTGTCCGGCAGGTCGGAGATGATCGTCTTGTCCGTCTTCAGCCGCCGCAGCACGAATGGCTGGGTGACCTGGCGCAGTTGCCGCGCCGCCTCCTCCGAGCCGTGCCGCTCGATCGGCACCGCGTAGCTTTCGCGGAACACCTTCTCGGAGCCGAGCATGCCGGGGTTGGCGAATTCCATGATCGACCACAGCTCCGACAACTGGTTCTCCACCGGCGTCCCGGTCAGCGCTATCCGGGACCGCGCGGGAAGCGACCGGACCGCCTTCGCTTGCAGGCTCAGGTGGTTTTTAAGCGCCTGGCCTCATCGCAGACCAATCGCTCCCAGCGCATCGCCGACAGTGCCTCGCGGTCGCGGACAGCGACCTGGTACGTAGTGATCACCAGGTCCGTGGCGGCGAGCGTGGACGACAGCTCGGCGCCGGACAGCCGGTCCGCCCCGTGGTGCACGTGCACGGCCAGGTGCGGAGTAAACCGCTCCGCCTCCCGCTGCCAATTCCCTACCAGGGACATCGGACAGATCAGCAGGGTTGGGCAGCCTGACTCAAGGGGGGGGGGGGGGGGGGCCGGACGACAGCAGGGACAGCAGCTGCACGGTCTTCCCTAGGCCCATGTCGTCAGCCAGGATCGCGCCGACACCGAGCCGACCGAGGAACGACAGCCAGGATAGGCCGCGCTGCTGGTAGGGGCGCAGCGTGCCGCCGAAGCCGGCTGGCGTCTCCATGGGCTCAAGGCGTTGATCGGCCTGTCCGGACAGCAGGTCGCCGAGCCAGCCGTCGGCGTCCACCTCGGTCAGCGGCAGCTCGCCGACGTCGTCGGCGGCGCCGATCGCAGCGCCAAGCACCTCCGCGACCGTCATCGTGCCGGACTGCTTGCGCTCCAGGAACTTCAGGGCGGCCCTCAGGTGCCGATCGTCGAGTTCCACCCACTGCCCGCGGATGCGGACAAGCGGGACCTTGAGTCTGGCCAGCTCGGCCAGCTCTTCCGCGGAGAGCGCCTCGTCGCCGACGGCCAGGTCGTAGCGGAAGGACACAAGGTCTTCCAGGCCGAACTGGCTCGGCCTGGCGGACGCGGACGAGCCGCTCGACGAAGACCTGGCGGTCAGCTTCAGGCCGAGCCGTGCCTTGCGGGCCCAGTCGGGCAGCAGGACGCCGAACCCCGCCCCTGACAGCAGCGGACCTGTCTCTCGGAGAAAATCAAGGGCGCCCGTGGTGTCAAGCGCGATCCGCGCTGGTGCTGCCTCCCGCAGCGCGCCGTCAAGAGCCGGGAACAACCGCGCGGCGGAGCCCAGGCCTGCCAGCAGTTCCTCCTCTGGGTGTGCCTCTGTGGCCAGCCAACCGATCCCAGCCCCTTCCCACACGTCAGCGGCGGGCAGCATCAGGCTGGGGTCTTCCGCCGACTGGAGCGAGAACTCGACCCGCCAGGTACCAGCGTCCGCAGCCGCGTGCGGGTCGGCCGCCTCATCCGGCTCTATTAGCCGGAAGCAGGTGCGGACCGAGCCGCCCGGCAGTGCCGCGCTGGCCAGCCAGCCGGCGAACGCAGCCGACAGTTCCTGTGCTTCCCGTTCGTCCTCGGGCGTCGCCACCTCGACTGCAGCGGCGGTTGTGGTGAGCGAGGCAACGGTGCGTTCTGACACGGGGATACGGGAGGGGCGGCGGCCTTTGCGCACGGGCAGAAGGGCACCAGGCAACCGGGTGCGCGTCGTCGCGTCCGCTAGGGCGTCAAGCATGGCAGCGAGCATCGGCCCCGGCGAGGTGTCGGCCGCGCCGTCCGCGGCGGCGCGGCAGACGGCCGGCAGCGCAGCGGCCAGCTCGCGGGCGTAGCAGGCGTCGGCGCCAGAAAGCACCGGGCGCCAGCGGGCGGTGTAGCCGTCATCTTCCGAGGTAAGTGCAGGCAGCACCCGGCCGCGCGCCACCAGGTCGCCAGCGAACCGGGCAACAGCAGCCAGGTAGCCAACCGAGCCGCCAAGCACCACATCACCAGGAGTAAAGCTGCCGAGCGCGGCAAGCAGCGCGGTCGCGGCATCGGGCTCGAAGACGAGCACGGGAACCCGCCAGGCGGCCAGCATCGGCCGCCCCGCCGCCTTGGTGCCTGGAATGGCAGGCCCCGAAGCGGCAACGGCCAGTGGGCGGACCAGTTCCGGCGAGACCAGCGGACCATCGGCCACCGACGGGAGCCGCAGCGTGAGTTCATCATCGACCGCCTTGCCGGCTAGCTGCCCCGCCGTCGCGGCGGCTTCGGTCAGCGCGTCCGCGATTGCATCCGGCGAGGCGGCAAAGGGGTGCGGACGCGGCGCCCGCGACGGGCGCCCGCTGCGGGGCGGTGCCTGCGCGGGCAGCGCGGAGTCTTCCGCCCAGACCTGCAGCGCGCCGTACGCCCAGAGCCCGTGAATCACCTGCATTCCAGACACCTCTCTGCCGGCAGCAGGCTAGCAAACCTCCGCCGCTGCTGTGGTCGCCGCTGGAGCTTTCGCGTATCGGTGTGACATCGCCTGAGCTTGGCTATCGCGCCCACCTGGCGCGGGCTCACGGCGCTGGTGGTTACCACAGACGTTCGCGCTCGAACAAAGTCGAGCGCGTACCAGCCGGGCTTCCTTACCCAGGATTTCCGTAGCTGGAGGGAGTTACCTCTATTTCCTCGGCCCGCCTGCCGCATCTCAGAGGACAGTCTCTTACGGACTGGCTTCGTCTGTAGCGGCTGATGTTCGTCTTACCGGCGACAAATAGGGCGACGATCGATACCGCCCCCGTGCAGATAATTGATGCTGCCTGCGTTGCGGCGCCATTGTCGATGGCGTGCCAGGCGACCGCCGAGAGCATGAAGAGAGCTGCAAGCCCGGACAACTGTCCCGCTGTCTGCGCCATGAGCCCTGTCCATTCCAGTCGCCGTCTATTGCCCTCAAGGGCAGGTCACCCGCGCCGGTGCTGGTCAGGGCGGCCGCGAGCGCGTCGGGGAGCATGTCGGGCGCGTCGGCGAGCACGTC
Organism: uncultured Actinomycetota bacterium; assembly: GCA_963811335.1. Lineage (GTDB taxonomy): Bacteria > Actinomycetota > Actinomycetes > Streptosporangiales > Streptosporangiaceae > Trebonia. The sequence goes on from CAWERB010000001.1 coordinate 142,266, forward strand.
GGGCGCGGCGGCGAAGGGGTGCGGTCGCGGCGCCCGTGACGGCCGTCCGGCGCGCGGCGGAGCGTGCGCGGGGCAGCGCGGAGTCCTCCGCCCAGACCTGGAGCGCGCCGTACGCCCAGAGCGTGTGGACCACAAGCAACGTCGGTCACCCCCGGCCCTGACACTAGCAAGCGCCAAGGACGAAACAGCCGTTTCGTAGGATCGACGCTCATGAACGAACCCTTGACGTCGCAGGATAGCTATGACGTCGTGATAGCGGGCGGCGGCCACAACGGCCTGACCGCCGCGGCGTACCTGGCTCGGGCGGGGCTATCGGTTGCGGTGCTAGAGCGCCTCGGCCACACCGGCGGCGCCGCGGTCTCCGCGCAGGCGTTCCCCGGGTTCCCGACCCGGCTGTCGCGGTACTCCTACCTGGTGTCGCTGCTGCCGGAGTCGATCATCAGCGACCTGGCGCTTGACCTGCGGCTTGCCTCGCGCTCGACCGCGTCATATACCCCGGTGCTCCGCGGCGGCGTCGCGGGCGGCCTGCTCGTCGAGCGGCCGGAGGGACAGCGGACACGGGACAGCCTGCGCGCGCTGACCGGCTCCGACGCCGAGTACGAGGCGTGGCATCAGTTCTACGGTCAGATCGGCAAGCTCGCCGCGGCCATCTCACCCACGCTCACCCGGCCGCTTCCGCGGGAGGCGGAACTGCGGCAGCAAGCCGACCCGGTCTTGTGGCGGGAGCTGACCGAGCGGCCGCTCAGCGAGGCGCTGGAAAAGCGCTTCCGTGACGAGACCGTGCGGGGCGTGGTCGCCACCGACGCGCTGATCGGCACGTTCGCCCGGATGGACGATCCGTCGCTGGTCCAGAACCGCTGCTTCCTGTACCACCTGATCGGCAACGGCACCGGCGAGTGGCGGGTGCCCGTCGGCGGCATGGGCGCGGTCACTGGCGCCCTCGCCTCGGCGGCCCGCGGCGCGGGTGCGGAACTGATCGTGAATGCTGAGGTCACAGCCATCAGAGCCGGTTCCGGCGGTGCCGAGGTCGACGTGGCGGGCGATGGCGGTACGCGGACGCTGCGGGCCCGCTTCGTGCTGGGATGCGTGGCTCCCTGGGTCCTCGCCGGGCTGCTCGGCGAGGAGCGCGACCCGGCGGATAAGCCGGTTGGCGCACAGCTCAAGGTCAATTTCCTGCTCAGCAGGCTGCCCCGGCTGAAGTCGGGCATCGACCCGCGGGTCGCGTTCGCCGGGACGCTGCACCTCGGCGAGGACTACCCCGACCTGGAACGGGCGTACGCGGAAGCCGCCGCCGGGCGGATTCCGTCGCTCCTGCCCGGCGAGGTGTACTGCCACTCGCTGACCGACCCGTCGATTCTCGGCGAGGTTCCCGACGGGACGCAGACGCTGACCTATTTCGGCCTGCACCTCCCGGCGACGCTGTTCGACGACCCGGCGACGCGCGCGGAGCGCAGGGAACTCGCCGTCAGGAGCGCGATCGCCGTGCTCGACCAGCACCTAGTCGATCCCGTTGAGTCGGTCGTGGCGCGCGACTCCGGCGGCCGGCCGTGCATCGAGGCGAAGATCCCGCAGGACATCGAGGCCGACCTGGGCATGCCCGGCGGGCATATCTTCCATGGCGACCTGAGCTGGCCGTGGGCTGCCGATGACGCCGCGCTCGACACGCCCGCCGCCCGCTGGGGCGTGGCCACCGGGCGGGAGCGCGTCCTGCTGTGCGGTTCCGGCGCGACGCGCGGCGGAGCGGTCTCCGGCCTCGGCGGGCACAACGCCGCGCGGGCCGTCCTTGAGCTTGAATCCCTGTCGTAGAAAAACCGGCCCGCCATGTCGAGGACCGCGGGGCGGCTCCGTACCAGATAGCGAAACGGTGCCCGGCCGGGCACGCGGGCACGACACCAGCAAAGGACAGGAGCACGACCGTGAAGTACATGCTGATCATCTACGGGAACGAAGAGCTGTGGAACTCGATTGGGCCGGCCGAGCAGCAGCAGATGTTCGCGGCGTTCGATGAGTTCAACAAGACGCACTACGCCAGCGGCGAGCTGCTCGGCGCCTACGGGGTGGCGGACGCGGCGGCCACCAAGCTGGTCCGGGTGCGCGACGGCCAGCCTGCCGTCACCGACGGCCCGTACCTGGAGACCAAGGAGTACCTGGCCAGCTGGTACCTGATCGACGTCGACAGCGAGCAGCGGGCGCTCGAGATCGCGGCGGCGCTGCCCTCGGCCGTCCACCAGCCAACGGAGGTCTGGCCGATCCTGCACGAGGCGTCGCCCGACACCGGCGTGGACATGGGCGTCGTCTGACCGCCGCCACCCCGGTGAACGGCGACCAAAGCACCGAGGGCCTGCTGCGCGAACTCGCGCCGCAGGTCCTCGGCGTGCTCATGCGCCGCTACGACGGGCTCGACAGCTGCGAGGACGCGGTGCAGGAGGCGCTGCTCGACGCGGCGCTGCAGTGGCCCGCATCCGGGACGCCGGAGAACCCGCGGGCCTGGCTGCTGACGGTCGCCACCCGGCGGCTCGCCGACATCCTGCGCAGCGACGCGGCGCGGCGCAGGCGAGAGAACGCCGACTACCTGGCGACACCGCCCGCCGGGCGGCCGGGCGCCGATGCGTGGCTGTCCGACACGGGGGTGTCCTACCCAGGGGCAGGCCCGCGGGACGGCGACGACACGCTCACCCTGCTGTTCCTCTGCTGTCATCCGGCACTCACCGCGTCCTCCCAGGTCGCGCTCACGCTGCGCGCCGTCGGCGGGCTGACCACCGCGGAGATCGCCCGGGCGTTCGTGGTGCCCGAGTCCACCATGGCGCAGCGGATCAGCCGCGCGAAACAGCAGATCCGCGCGGCGGGGGCTCAGTTCGCCCCGCCGGACGCCGCCGACCGCGACGAGCGCCTGCGCGCCGTCCAGCAGGTCGCCTACCTGATATTCAACGAGGGCTACACCGCGTCCGCCGGCGAGGCCCTGCAGCGCACCGACCTGTCCGCCGAGGGAATCCGGCTGGCGCGGCTGCTGCGCCGCCTGCTTCCCGGTGACGCGGAGACCGCGGGCCTGCTTGCCCTCATGCTGCTCACCGATGCCAGGCGGGCGGCGCGGGTGGCGCCAGACGGAGCGCTAATACCGCTCGCCGAGCAGGACCGCGCCCGCTGGGACAAAGCGCTCATCGGCGAGGGGTCCGTGCTCGTCGAGCAGACCCTCGCCACGACGACGGCACTTGGCCCCTACCAGCTCCAGGCCGCGATCGCGGCCGTGCACGACGACGCTTCCTGCCTGGCGGACACCGACTGGACGGAGATCCTCGCACTTTACGAGCTGCTCACCCGGGTGTCGCCCGGCCCGATGGCCTCCCTCGGCAAGGCGGTGGCCGTCGCCATGGTCCACGGGCCCGCGGCCGGCCTCGCCGCGACCGAGGACCTGGCCGGCCCGCTCGCCAGGCACCACCGCTTCTACGCGGTCCGCGGCCACCTGCTTGAGATGTCCGGCGACCCTGCCGCGGCCGCCGCGGCCTATGACACCGCCGCCAAGTACGCCACGAATTCGGCGGAGAAGCGCTACCTCAGCCAGCAGCGCCGGCGGCTCACGGACACATGACAAGCGGCAGGCGCCCACGGCGGCGGACAGCTCCTACGATGGCGGGATGACGGCTCACCACCGACGCGCTGCAGGAGCAGCACGCGGTGACCAGGGAATTCGTGCAGGGCCGGTTCCAGACGCTGCGCCAGGAGCTCGCCGCGCGGATCGAGTCCGGACAGCGGCGGGGCACATCGCGGTACCTTCCATTGGAAGGTTTTTCTGAGCGGAGGCGCCGTGGGCGGTCAGCATCTGCCCGGGCTGGCCCGGTGGCGCCTGGCGATTACCGCCGCCTTCGGGCTCGGCGGGATCACGGTCTCGGCCTGGGGTCCCCGGCTGCCGGCCGTCAAGGCGGACCTCGGCGTCGGCACCGCCACGATCGGGCTGATACTCGCAGGGGTGACCGTGGGCGCCATCCTCGGGCTGCTCGCCTCCACCCCGGTGCTGCACTGGCTGGGCAGCCGCCGCGCCGTCTGCGGCGCGATCCTGCTCATCGCCGCCGCGATGGCCGTCATGGGCCTCGCGCTGGTTCTTGGCTCGGTCCCGCTCCTCGCCGCCGCCTTCGTGATCATCGGGGCGGGGATCGGCCTCCTCGACGTGCTCATCAACGTCGAGGGCGCCGCGGTCGAGCGGGCCGCCGGGCGCACTCTCATGCCGATGCTGCACGCCGCCTGGTCCATCGGCGCCGCCGTCGGCTCGGGGATCGGCGCCGCCTGCGCGGCCATCGGCATCACCCCCGCGAGCACAGCTCCTCGGCGAGGCCGTCGTCATCGCGGTGGCCGCCCTCGGCGTGGCCGCCGGAATCCCGAGCGGGCGGCGGGTGCCCGCCGGGCAGCCGGCGCCGGACCGGGCGGTCCAAGACCGGGCAGCACAGCTCCGCCAGTGGCTGCACGGCTGGCTGGACTGGCGGCTGCTGCTCATCGGCCTGGTCATGCTCGGCGTCGAACTCGGCGAGGGCTCCGCGAACAGCTGGCTTACCCTGGCGGTGCGCGGCAACCATGGCCAGACCGCCGCGGTCGCCGCGCTGTTCTTCACCACCTTCGCCGCCAGCGAGGGGCTCACCAGGATCTTCGCCGGCCCCGTCGTCGACCGGCTCGGGCGCGTCACGACGATACGCCTCACCACCGCCCTCGGCCTTATCGGCATCGCCGCGTTCATCCTGGCGGGTAACCGGTGGATCGTCCTGCTCGGCGTGGTGCTCTGGGCGGTCGGCGTCTCCATGGGCTTTCCGCTCGGCATGTCGGCGGCCGCGGAGAGCGGACCCGACCCGGCCGCCAGGATCAGCGTCGTGGCCTCCATCGGCTACTTCGCCAACCTCGCCGGGCCGCCCGCCATCGGCGCGCTCGCCCAGTCCGGCGGCCTGCTGAACGCCCTGTGGCTCATCGCCGGCCTGTTCGTCGCTGCCTTCGCCGCGGCCGGCGCACTTGGCCCGCGGCCGGCCGTCGCCGGGCCGGCCGTCGCCGGGCCGGCCGGTCGGCCGGGCCGGCCGGGACCGGGCCGGCGGTTGCCTCTTACCAGGACTCTCCCGGGCTCCCGTGACCTGAGCCAGTTACGCTCTTACCCGCCATTAGTTATTGCAAGTCATTCGCAAGTATTCCTAGACTGGTCTCTGACCAGGCTCTCGAGGGAAGGCGACCGCTGATGGCTAACGTGAGCGCATGGCTGGCCCGGGTGAGGGACAGCCTGACGCCACGCGAGTGGGCGCGAACGGGCGCGATGATCTTCACGGTCGTGGCGCTGAACGTCGTCGGCTGGGTGCTCCTCGCGGTCGCGGTGGGCGGGCACTACCACATCACGGACACCCAGATCTTCGGGTTCGGCACCGGGGCGCTCGCCTACACCCTCGGCATGCGGCACGCGTTCGACGCCGACCACATCGCTGCCATCGACAACACCACGCGCAAGCTCGTCAACGAGGGAAAGCGGCCGCTGAGCGTCGGGTTCTTCTTCTCACTCGGCCATTCGACGATCGTGTTCGTCCTGGCGCTACTGCTCAACCTGGGCATCAGGCGGCTTGACGAGCAGGTCAGGAACGGCAACTCCGGGCTGCACAGCGTCACGAGCATCATCGGCACCGGCGTGTCGGGGACCTTCCTGTACGTCATCGCGCTGCTCAACGTGGTCATCCTGGTGGGCATCGTGAAGGTGTTCCGCGAGATGCGGGCCGGCCAGTACAGCGACGCGGAACTTGAGGCCCAGCTCGACAAGCGCGGGCTGATGAACCGCTTCCTCGGCCCCATCGCCCGGCGCGCGGACGCGCCATGGAAGATGTACCCGATCGGCGTCCTGTTCGGGCTCGGCTTCGACACCGCGACCGAGGTCGCCCTGCTCGTCCTGGCCGGCTCCGCCGTCGTATCCGGGCTGCCGTTCTACGCGATCCTCTCGCTGCCGATCCTGTTCGCCGGGGGCATGTGCCTGTTCGACACCATCGACGGCTGCTTCATGAACTTCGCCTACGACTGGGCGTTCGCCAACCCGGTCCGCAAGGTCTACTACAACATGACCATCACCGGCCTGTCCGTCTTCGTCGCCCTGTTCATTGGCACGGTCGAGATCCTCGGCCTCATCGGCCAGGAGTACGACCTGAACGGCGGTTTCTGGGCGTTCATGGGGAACTTCGACATCAACAAGGCCGGGCTGGTCATCGTCGGCATCTTCGTGCTCACCTGGGCCGCCGCCCTGGCCATCTGGCACTTCGGCAAGATCGAGCAGAAGTGGGGCGCAACGCAGGCGGTCGCCGCCGACACCGCGGACTAGGGCCAAGGCCGGTTAATTGGGGTTCGTCGCTTGCCGTCAAGGGACGTGGCCGATGGTGGTACTGGCGGCCCCGGCGGTGCTCCCGGCCAGGCCGGCGGCCCCGGCGGCCGGGCCCGCCCGGCCGGGGACGGCTCCGGCGTATCACGCGCCCCCGCGGCAACAGGGTTACCAGTAAATTTTTCGCATCAGGTAAACTTTTCACCGGATGTAAAGAAAAGACGTTCGGAACGTCTTTTCTTTACCGGTCGTGAGATGTTTACCGGTAACCGGCGGGCCCGGCCCGGCCCGCCGGGCCGGGCTGCCCGCGGCGGCACGGCGGTCCCGGCTGACCACGGCTAAGCGGGGTACTTCGTGGGCTGGAACGCCAGCAGCGCCCAGTTGCCGTCCTCACGCACCCAGACCGCGAGCGACCTGCTGTTCAGCACCCGCTTCGTCTCATGGTTGACCATCACCTCGCCGCGCATGTCATGGAAGACGAGGGCGCAGTCGCCCCGCACCACGATGCTGTGCTCCGGGTGGGTCATGGGCCCGTAATCGAAGAATCCGGTCGCCAGCCGGTCCAGATAGCTCTGCTTGCTGTCCGACGTGGCGTCGGAGTGCGTGTACACGAGGTCCGCGGAGAGCAGTTCGCCGAGCGTGGCGATGTCCGCGTCGGTCATCGCCTGGTAGCGCCTGGCCTCGAGCGCGCTGATCTGCTTCGCGGTAACGCCGTCGTCTGCTGTCATGACGCCCATCCTCGCGCATCGGGCGGCTCCTCGCGCATCGGGCGCCGCCTCAGGAAGGCCGCCTGGCGGCCCGGTCGTGGATCAGGCCGTAGCCGATGGCCTCGGCGACGGTGAGGACGCGCCCGCGCCGCGCGTCTTCGCGGACGTCCTCCGCGTCGCGGCCGACCGCCTCCGCGATCCGGTAGAACAGCGAGTCGGTCATCCGGCTCGCCTGCTGCTCATAGCTGGACACCGCGGTGACGGTCCCGCCGGCGAACCGCACCCGTGGCTCAGCGAGCCTGAACGAGGCGTTGGGATACGCGAGCCGGCGCGGGCACGATGCGAGCAGCCCGAGCGCCGCGCCGCTGGTCTCGCCGCTGGCGAACGCGTGAATCTCCGCGCGCATCACGTCGAGCACCCCCATGAGCGTGAGGGCCGCGGGCAGGTCGGCCCGCACGTTCTGCAGCTCAAGGCGGATCGGCCCGTCACCCTCGGCGTCGAGGGTGAGCAACTGGGCGGATAGCCGGGTCGCCGCGTCATCGTCGAGCACGCCAGAGGCCAGCACGATGCGCTGCTCGAGCAGCCGCTCGAAGAGCTTGTCCTGCCAGCCGGCGTGCGGATCGATCCACACCTTGGCCGGCGGCGCGGGGTCCGGCGCCGGCCTGCCGGGAAACGGCGGCTGGCCAGGCAGCGGCTGGCCAGGCAGCGGCTGGCCGGGGAACGGGCGGCCGGGCCACGGGATCTCGGGGTCGCTACCGCGAGAGGGGTCATGGACGTCGCGGGGGAAGCCGAATACGTGTTGATTACTCATGCAGGCTCCAGTTGATCTCGCCGCCGATGGCCGCCGCGTACCTTTCCAGCGTGGACGCGCGGGCGTCGGTCGCGCCTGACTCAAGCCGGGCCACCGCCGACTGCGAGGTACCCATGCGCGCTGCCACCTCGGTCTGCGACAGGCCCGCCGCCAGGCGCTGCGCGGCGAGCTCGCGGACCAGGCCAGCCCGCTGCTCCGCCATCCGGCGCAGCGCCATGGCGCGGAACCCGGGGAGGACAGGAAGCTCGTCCATACTTCAAAGGATATCTCAAATACGAGATTATGAGTCGGTGCCCGCTGTGCTTTCAGCCGCGGATGCGGACGGACAGGCAGGTCACGCAGCCCTCGAGCTTCTCGAACTCCGAGATGTCGACGGTGACCACGGTCAGGCCGCGATCACGGAGAATGGCGGCAGTGCGCGGCGCGTGCGCGCTCAGCAGCACCGTCTCATCGTCGAGTACGACGACGTGGGCGCCCCCCTCCTCGGGAACCGCGAGGAACGCGGGGAAGACGCTTTCGTCGTCGACGAGCGGGCGGTAGCCGATGACGGTGCCGTCCGGCAGCGCGGTGACGGCGCTCTTAAGGTGGAGCACCTTGGTGAGCGGGACCCCGATGACCTCCCTCCCGCGATCGCGGGGGGGGGGGGGGGGGGGGGGGGGGGGGGGGGGGGGGGGGGGGGGGGGGGGGGGGGGGGGGGGGGGGGGGGGGGGGGGGGGGGGGGGGGGCCCTCCGCATCCCCGCGGCGCGAGGAGTTCCGCAGCTGCGTCGACGGCCGGGGGGAAAAAAAAAATCACCTCCCATCAAAAAACCCGCGTCGGAGGAGTTCCCGCAGCTCGTCGACGGCCGCCGCGCTGGTGCGCCCGCTCAGGCCCACGTAGGCGGTCCGTCCGACCTTGAGCACGTCACCGCCGTCGAAGGTACCCCGCGTGATGGACACCGGGCGGTAGCCGAGCCGCCGGATCGTCTCCGCCGCCGCGGCGATCTCCGGATGGCGAGTCGGCTCTCCCGGGTTGGTGATGACAGCCAGCTCGCCGAACATGACCACCGCGTCTTCGATGAAGACGGAGTTGGGGAGGGTATCGTCCGGTGCCACCTCAACCGTCGGCCAGCCGTGCGCCCGCAGGGCGCCGACGTAGGCCGTCCACTGGCGGCGCGCGCCGTCAAGGTCGACCGGCTGGCGCTCGATGAAGCTTACGCAGCCGCTGGCCAGCGAGGCGGCGGGGCGGCGCACGAGGGCGAACGGCGGAAGCGGCCGGGCGGGCATGGGCGGTACCTCCAACGTGAGCCGGCAGGGCTGCGGGATGCTGCAAGTTAACCGCAGGCCCGACCGCGCCGCACGCCGCCTCGAGCTCAAGCGGTCAGCTCGGCGCCGGGAACCCAGGAGTTGAGATGCCACGGTACGGGCTCGAGGAGCTGCCGCGGCCAATTGGTGACTTCTCTTGCTGAACGAGTGCAGGCAGGAGCCGCGTGACGCGCTCATCGAGTGCCTGCGCGAGCTGGCCGACGACGGGGTCGTACGGTATGAGACGGACGCCGCCGCGCCTGCCGGTCTTCAGCCTGCTCGCCCAGGCACCGCGCTCCGGCCGTCCGCTGCTGCCATTTGAGGAGGTCGCGCTCGCGCGCGTCCGCAAGCGCGCCGGCCGGCTTGGCCGGGTCCCGTTCTCGGCGCTCGTCACCGACGAGGGGGATGGCTACGAGAACTGGGCGCGGGAGCAGCGGGAGGAACTTGGCCAGGCCGCGCGGCAGGCCGGCCTGGCCGTGAAGTCGGCCCCCCGGGGCAGCTGGCGGGTTACCTTCGCATTGATTGCCATTGCCCTCTGCGCCGTCCTCTATGTTCATGCGGTCGACTGGAAGCTCGGCGACAAGATCCTCTGGCCCGTGCTCATCGCCGCCTTCCTTGTGCTGTTCGTCCCGGTGTGCCTGCGCAGGTGGCGCCGGACACCCGCGGGCGCGGCGACCGTTGACTCCCTGCGGTCTTATGGCTACGACTCGGCCCGCACGGGCCGGGGCCAGGGCCTTCACCCCGGACGGCGGGCGGACCGCCTGGGAGCTGGACGGAACGGGCGACGCGCCGCTGCCCAAGGACAGCGCCTGGTCCTCACTGGGCGGCCAGTGGCACATCGTCAAGCTCGGCGACTGCCTCACTCCCGCCTTCCGGGGCACCAAGTCGGGGCTCTATTTCGTGCTGACCTTGGCGTTCATCGGATCGCTCATCGCCCTGACGGTCGACGGCTTCGCCCTCAGCCTCCACCCCGAGGGCAAGCTGATCGCGATCGCGCCGTCGGCGCTGGCCGCGTTCGCGATCACGTCCTGGTGGATGCCCGCCTACAACAGCCGGATGAGGCTGCCCGACACCGTCACCTTCACGGGCGAGGTCGTCAAGCTGCGCCTCGTTGACGGCGGCAGCGACTCCCCCGACGAGCACTTCGCCTGGATCGACGACGGGTCCCCTGTCACCATGAAGTTCGACGTCGGTTCCGCCCTCTACCAGCGGCTCAGTGTCGGCAGCCTCGTCACGGTGGACTGGAGCCCGCGGCGCCGCTGCCTGAATTCCCTGACGCTGGCTGCCGCGGGCAGCGTGCCCGCCTGATCGGGCTAGACCGGGGCGTAGGCCGAGGCCTGCAGCGTGTACAACTCGGCGTACAGGCCGCCGTCGGCGAGCAGGGTGTCATGGTTGCCGTGCTCGACGACGCGGCCGTGATCAAGCACGTAGATCCGGTCGGCGTACCGGACGCTGGCCAGCCGGTGGGTGATCAGCAGCACGGTGGAGCCGGCGGAGTGCTCCCGGATCATCTCGAAGATCGCGTGCTCGGCGCGGGCGTCAAGCGCCGACGTGGGCTCGTCGCAGATCAGCAGGTCCCCGTCCCGGTAGAAGCCGCGAGAGGCCGCGATGCGCTGCCACTGGCCGCCTGACGGCTCGATGCCGCCGCGGAATCGCCGGTCAAGCGGGGTGTCGTACCCGTTAGGCAGGGAGTTGACGACGCGGTCGGTGCCCGCGGCGGCGGTCGCCCTGGCCAGCAGCTGGTCATCGCGCGGCCGACCCATCGTGATGTTCTCCAGGGCGGTCAATGGCCATCGGTTGTAATCCTGCAGGATCACCGCGATCCGGTCGCGCAGTTCCTCGCGGTCCATGTCGGCGATGGACCGGTCATCCCAGCGGATCTCGCCACTGTTCGGCTCGTACAGCCCGGCGAGCAGCTTGGCCAGTGTTGACTTGCCCGAGCCGTTCTCACCGACGAGGGCGACCACCTCGCCGCGGCGGATCTCGACCGACACGTCCGTGAGCGCGGGCTTGTCCATGCCCGGGTACGTGAAGCTGACCCCCGAGGCCCGGATGACCGAGAATCCCTCAGGCGCGGACAGCGTCCCCGTCGGCGTTGTGGCGGTGTTGCGCTCCGCCTGCTGGCAGAAGGTGAGGTAGTCGTTGACGTAGAGGCCGGATTCGTAGCACTGATTGGCCGTGAGGAGCAGTCCGGACAGTGCCGACACGGCCAGCTGTATGCTCAGCATCGCCGTGCCCGCCTGCGGCAGCCCGATCCAGCCAGCGGCCACAAGCAGGCCGAGCACCAGGTACACGACGCCGATCCCGACGCCGCCCGCCGCGTCGCCGGCCAGCCGTACCAGGGACTGGCGGCGGGCCAGGCGCAGCCGTACGCTGCGCTCGTATGACGCGAGGACGTCGTAGGAGCGCAGCAGGAAGTCGCGCATGTTGAACGACCGCACCTCGGCCGCGGCCCAGCGGTCCGCCATCAGGTCGGCCAGGATCAGCTTGCGCCGCCGGCGCACCCCGAGCTCGTAGCTGACCTGGTAGCGCATGCGGGCGGAACGGAGCGCCGCCCACGCGTCGGGCAGCGCAGCCACCAGGGTCAGCGGCACAAGCAGCGGGGACAGCATCCCGAGCACGAAGATCGCCGCGAGCAGGCTCACGAGCCCGGTGAGCATGCTGATCGCGAGCTGGATGACGTGCGTCGCCTCGGACTGCCCGCGGCCACGGGCCCGCTGCAGGGCGTCGTAGAACCCGGGGGTGTCGAACGCCGCCAGTTCCACCTGGGTGGTGGCGGCGTACAGCCGCCGCTCGACCGTCCGGGCCACGTCGGGCATGAGCCGGTCTTCGTTCCAGTCCGCGATCAGGGTCATCACGGTCCTGAAGATGCTGACGCCCAGGATGAACAGCAGCGCGGGCAGCGCGGCCTTCACCCGGCTCAGCGTCGGGGCGCTGGCGAACAGGGCGGTCAGCACCGAGGTGGTGCCGAGCAGCCGCAGCACGCTCATCGAGCCGTTGATCAGGTCGGCCGTGGCCATGGACACGCAGTTCACCCGGCTGGATTCCCAGGCGATCCGCGCGAAGTACCCGAATAGGAACGGCAGCCGCCTGGTCAGACCAGAGAAGGAGCGCGAGCCGACGAGTTCGGCGTCAAAGGCCTCCCAGGCCCGGTCGACGAGCTCGCTCTCAGCCGCCGCCGGGCCGTCGGCCGTGGACTGCCCTTCCTGCCGGTGCTTGCCGCGCTTCATGCTCAGCGCCCCCCGTGCACCATGACGAGCCGCGGGGCGCCGCGCTCCGCGCCGTGATCGGTAAGCAACTGCTGGACCGGCGCCAGCTTCTCGTACACGACCAGGACCGGGTCGCTGTGCGCGGCCAGGGCCAGGCCGCGGGTGACCGCCTGCTCCAGGCTCGCGGCTGACTCGCAGTAGCTGCCCGGCCTGGCCTCGGTCAGCGCCGCCCTGATCAGGCTCGTCATCTCACCGGGTTCGCGGCCGCGCAGGTCGAGGTCCTCGTAGATGACAACCCGGTCGAACGCCTGGGCGACGGCCTGCGCGCTCTCCGTCACCTGGGCATCGGTCCGGTCGCCTGGCAGGGTTAGCACCGCTACGCCGTCCCGGTCCCACCGCTCGCGCATGAACTCCCCGACCGCGGCCAGGGCGGCTGGGTTGTGCGCGTAGTCGAGGACTACCGGGACCGCACCGACGTGATAGGTGTCGAGCCGGCCGGGGTTATCCCTGCTTGGCTCGATCGACTCGAGCGCGGTGCGGATGGTCGCGACGGACACGCCGAGCGCGCGGGCCGCGGCGATGCCGGCCAGCACGTTGGCGACCATGAACCGGGCCTGGCCGTCCACCGACAGTGCGAGATCATGCACGCTGGCCAGCGTGGCGCGGGCGCTGCCGGTGACTTCGACCAGGTCTTCGTCGTCTAGCAGGTAGGCCGTGCCGCCATCGCGCAGGTGCTCGGCGATGATCGGGTTTCCCGGCGTGACGCTGAAGTAGCTGATGACCGGCTGCCGGTCCCGTACCGCGGGGCGCCGGGCCACGCCTGCGCTGTTCCGGTCGTCGGCGTTCAGCACCAGGTGCCCGTATTCCTTGATCTCCTCGGCGACGAGCGCCTTTACCCCGATCAGGTCGTCGATCGTGTCGATGCCGTCGGTGCCGATGTGGTCGCTGGTGATATTCGTGATCACCGCGACGTCGGCGCGGTCGTAGCCCAGCCCGCGGCGCACGATCCCGCCCCTGGCGGTCTCGAGGACGGCGGCTTGCACAGCCGGGTCGCTGAGCACGATGTCCGCCGACCGCGGGCCTGATGCGTCGGAGTCGTGCACCCGGTCATGGCCGATGTAGACCCCCTCGGTCGTGGTCATGCCGACAAGCAGGCCCGAGTGGCGCAGCAGGTGCGCGGTCAGCCTGACCGTGCTCGTCTTCCCGTTGGTGCCGGTCACGGACACGATCGGCACCCGGGACGGCATGCCGAGCGGGTACAGCTTGCCGACGATGTAGTCGGCCACATCGCGTTGCTTGCCCTCGCTCGGCTCCAGGTGCATGCGCAGGCCGGGCGAGGCGTTGATCTCGATGATGCCGCCCGTTTCCGACAGCCTGCCTGGAGGCCGGGTGATGTCGCGCAGGCGCAGGTCGATGCCGCAGATGTCGAGCCCGATGGACGCCGCGGCGCGCGCGCACATCCGGGCCACCGCCGGGTGAACGTCATCGGTCACGTCCTTGCTTGTCCCGCCGGTGGACAGGTTGGCATTGTGGCGCAGCTTGACCACCTGGCCCGCCTTGGGCACCGTGGCCGGCGTCACGCCCTGAGCGTTCAGGTAGCCGAGTACCGTCTCATCCACGGTGATCTTGGTGAGTGCCCGGTCGTGGCCCACGCCGCGCCTGGGGTCCGCGTTGGTCTGCTCTATCAGGCCGGTGATGTCTTTTACCCCGTCGCCGGTCACCTGGGCCGGAGACAACTCCGCCGCGACGACCTGGTCGCCGATCACCAGGACACGGTAGTCGGTGCCGGGGACGTAGTCCTCGATGAGCGCCGACCCGCCCTCGCCGCTGATCACGGCGAACGCCCTGCTCGCTTCGTCCACCGTGTCGACGATGAAAACGTCTCGCCCGTGGTTGCCGAACACCGGCTTCACCACGACCTTGCCGCCGAGCCGGTCGTAGGCCGCGACCGCCTCGGCCGGGTTATGCACCACGATGCCCTCGGGCACGGGAATGCCCGCGACCGACAGCATTTGCTTGGTCACCGCCTTATCGCAGGCGATGTCCACGCCGATGACCGAGGTCTGGTCCGTGCTTGCCGCCCAGACCAGCCGCCGGTTGGCGCCGTAGCCGAGCTGCAGCAGCCCGACGTCCGCCGGCCTGCGAACCGGGATGCCCCGGGACCGTGCGGCGCGGGCAAGCGCGGCGGCCGTTACCCCTAGCCGGTTCTCGTCATAGGCCGTGGCGAGGCGCTGCAGCTCAGGGCCGCGAGCCGGCTGGTCGCCGCCCTGGCCGACGAGGAAGGCGGCGTCGGGGTTACGGCCCGCGACCAGCTCGGTGACCACGGTCCCGGCCAGGGCCAGCAGGCCGTCCGCCACGGGGTCCTCGGCCCACTCGTGCTCCGCGCACTCGATGATCAGCCGGAACAATCCCGGCTCGCCCGCCCACAGTGTCTTGCCGAAGTACACCTCGCGCCCGATGAGGTGCGAGAGCTCCAGGGCCACGTGCTCCAGTACGTGGCCGAAGAACGTGCCCACGTTCAGCTTGGCCACCAGGCCGCCTGGCTTGCCCGACGAGCAGTGGTGATCGGCGAGCCCAGGCAGGGTGGTGAGTAGCCGCTCCGCGAAGCCAGGGACATCGCAGGTCTCGAGGCCGGTCAGCTCCTCTAGGTCGACGAGCGCCATGACCGCCGGCTGCCAGCAGTAGATGTTCGGACCGCGTAGCCGTCGTAGCGTTACGATACGCATGATTGTTCTCCTTTGCCCCTTTATGCAGAGATACGTGCGGCCATGGTGAGGCGATGCGGGCATGCGAGCGACCCAAGGCACGCCAGGTAGGGGTGCCTGCCTCATGGTTGAGTGAGCTGAGCGTGCTTGCCCCCATCCCTGTGATGGCGGCCTTACCGGAGCGGGCACCTGCGTTCCAGATCGAACGCGTCGCCCGATCGCAGGCGGTGCAGTCGAATGCCCGGCGCTCGTTCGCCGGACGCGGCGGGCTCATCGGAGGGACCGGCGACTGGGCCCGCGTCCACGGTCACCACCTCGCCGCGGCCAAGGACGTCGAAACGGCCTGGCCGGACGAGAACGGCGGTGTCCTCGTCGATGCCTATGCCAAGGTGCGACGGATGGCGGGTCACCGCGGCGACAAGGCGCGGAAGCCTTCCCCGCTGGGTGAAGTGCACGTCGATAACCGACGCCGGCAGCAGGCCAAGCCCTGGCCCCATGCGGAGCCGGTCACCGGACGTGTCCTGGCCGTCCGGGCCATCGCCTTCCCGGTCGGCCCGGTCATCACCGCTCCCGCTAACGTTGCCGCCGAGGATCATCACCGGGCCGAGCGCCGCCGCGCCGGCACTTGTTCCCGCGACGGCCAGCGAGCCATCCGCCACTCGATCACGGAGGGTGAGGATCGCTCGCGACTTCGCGAGGAACTGGAGACGGGCCTGATCCCCCCCGGTAAAGAAAATCCCGGTCGCCCGAATGAGCGCCGAAAGAGTCTGCTCACTATTAGCCTGCTCATGACTGTCCAGCCTAAGCTCGCGGACATCGCCGATCCCGATCCGGCGAAACGCGGCTAGGTACATATCGAATGTTTGCGCCGGCCTGCCCGACGCTGTCGTGATTAGTATGATTCGCGCGCCAGCCCCCCCGCAGAGCTCGGCGAATGCCTGCAGCAGCCAACAGTCGCTCGCCCGGTCTTCGGCACCGCCGATGAACATTAGGCATCCGGGCAAGGAGCGGCTTACGCCTTCCGCCGTCGCCATTCTGGCGGACATTTCACACCCAACGAGCGCTCCGGCCTCTTTTGACTGTTTGTTGTCCCGATCCTTCGCAAGGATCGTGCGCTTGACCATCCGTGTGCCTCCCCTGGCAGGCCAGGGTCATGCCTGGCTGCGCACCGGCGCCATATCGGCCGAATCCATCTTGCATCGGATACTTTCCGGCAAGTCAGCCAGTACCACATTCTTCGTACTTGCATTATGCCGGATCATCCATCACCCCCGACACTACTTTTCCTTCCTGAAGCCTTCCTGAATGCCGAATGTGAGAAAGCCCTGAAACAATTCCACCTAAACCGCGAACACCGGAATTTATTCAATTAAGCCAGCTGGCGGCAAGCTCCCACTCTACCCGGACGATCCACGCTTTAACATGTCTGTTTCGCGTGGCTTTTTAGCCTTGTCAACCATTTCATAGACAATTTCTGGCGCTCGCTAGCGCCACGCCAACGCCATTCCGGGAAAACACCAGAAGGCGGATCAATCGGGCGCCCGGCTGGTAACGGAGCGACGCGGAGCTCAAGGCCTGACGCCGGCCAGGAGGCTGTCTAGGGTCTTCCGCAGGTTCAGGCAGGGCCAAAGGTCCTGCCTGAACCTGACTGTCTGCCCTGACCTCCGGTGACGGGAGAGGCGCATTCTCCAGGTACCAGCCCACCTGCGTGTTATCGCGGAGACACTCATGAACTCGCCCGGCACATACCTGAACTGGTCTTTCATTACGATTTCTGAAGCGAACCTGGTACTCATCGCGGTCATGGTCGTGATCTTCGGGCTCGCGTTGCTGCTTCCCTTCCCGGGCCGCGGGCACGCGGCGGCACCCGAGCCAGCCCCAGAGCCCGCCCCCGCCGAGCCACCCGGTGACGACCCGGATGCCCGCATGTGGACAGCGCGGGTCCGGCGGCGGGCGCTCGCGGTGCTCCCGCCGGGCAAGCTGCTGCCCGACCGGCAGCCAGCGTACGTCGCGTCGTGGATCTACGTGTTCGGCGTCGCCTCGCTGGCTGCCCTCGGCATCGTCATCGCCTCAGGGTTCGCGCTGGCCCTCGGCGGCTCGGACTGGTGGCACACCAACCCGGTCGGGCACTTCTTCAACAGCCTGCACCTGTGGTCGGTCGAGATGTTCATGGCGTTCATCGTCATCCACCTGTGGGGCAAGTTCTGGATGGCCGCGTGGCGCGGCCGCCGGGCGATGACCTGGATCACCGGCGTCGTCGCGTTCGGGGCCTCGGTGGTGACGTGCTTCACCGGCTACCTGTCGCAGCAGAACTTCGACTCGCAGTGGATCGCCACCAACGGCAAGGACGCGTTCAACGCCGTGGGCGTCGGCGCATTCTGGAACGTGCTGAACTTCGGCCAGATGTTCATGTGGCACATCGTGCTCATGCCGCTCATCCTGGTCGCGGTGGTCGGCGCGCACATCCTGCTTGTCCGCGTCCGCGGAGTCAGCCACCCGCTGCCGGCGCAGGCCGGCCCGCGGCCGGGCCGCCCGCAAGGCAGCGGCCGCCGCCGACGCCGCGCCGTGGCGCGGCCCGAACCGCCGCTACGACATCCTCAAGGAAGGCACCATCGCGGTTGTCATCACCAGCGTCCTCGTCGTGATCATGGCCGGGGTGCTCTCGTCACCGGACGACCCGTCGCTGTCCATCAAGACGTGGGGCACCGTGGACTCGGTGGGCTTCGTGAACACCGCGGCCACCGAACTGGAAGGGACCAGCACGTCGGCTGACTACGGGCAGCCCTACAACAACGGCACCGGCTCGCATCAGCAGGTCGGCCCGGTCAACTTGCAGGCACTGTTCGGCATCACCCAGCCCGTTGACTCGGCGAGGATGTTCGTGCTCGACCCGCTGGCAGTCCAGGCCGCGAACGACCCGGCCCTGAAGACGGCGCTGGCCACCTACAACGGCGCGCCGGCCGCGCAGCAGCTGAAGTGGGCCACCGCCTACGACACGGCGACCGCGCCCGGCACGACGAAGGTGCCATTCAACGGCGGCAACCTGAACCTGCCCGCCGCCGGGCCGGTGCCGGTGATGATGGCCGGCGAACTGGCGATGGCCCGCAGCGGCGCCCTGGACACCGACCTGCTCGCCCAGCGGCAGTTCTTCGGCAGCGACTACACCAAGCCGCTGCTGTTCATCGCGGACGGCGGCTACTACAACCAGCTCGCTTCTGACATGCACCTCACCGGTGACCAGTGGGGCGTCTTGAACGAGACCGGCAGCTACCCCGGCCAGCCGTGGCTGTGGCTGTACCAGATGTGGTACCACGTCTCGCCGTTCCAGACCTCCGACAGCGTCGATGTCTGGGCCGTCTACCTGACCGGCATCTGCACCGTCCTGCTGCTGCTCATCCCGTTCATCCCCGGCCTGCGCGACATCCCCCGCTTGATCCCGGTGCACCGGCTGATCTGGCGGGCACCGGCCGGTGACGACAAGGCGGAGACCGCGGGACCGCCGTCGACCGTCAAGGAACCCGCCAGCTAGCCCGCGGATAGCACGCGGGGAGGGGTTACCCCCGAAAGGCGAGCCGGCTAGCCGGCTCGCCTTTCGGCGTCGCCTGCGAGCGGCTCAAGAGCCGGTTAAGCGCCGGCTCGCGCGGGTCGCGGCCACCTGGTCCATCGAGACGGTCAGTACACGTCGCGCACATAGCGCTTGTCGGCGGCGAGCTGCCGGACGTAGGCCGTTGCCCCGGCCTCGTCCAGGCCGCCGTGGACGGCCGCGATGTCCTGCAGGGCCCGGTGGACGTCCTTGGCCATGCGGGTGGCATCGCCGCAGACGTAGACGCGGGCGCCGTCTTGCAGCCACGACCATAGCCGCGCCCCGTGCTCGCGCATCCGGTCTTGCACGTAGACCTTGGCGCGCTGGTCGCGGGAGAAGGCGGTGTCCAGGCGGGCGAGCGTGCCGTCGGCGAGGAAGGCGGACAGCTCCCGCTCGTAGTAGAAGTCGGTCGCGCGGTGCTGCTCGCCGAAGAACAGCCAGTTGGGTGCGCGGTGACCGCGGGCCCGGCGTTCCTCGACGAAGCCGATGAAGGGCGCGATGCCGGTGCCGGGGCCGATCATCACGGCCGGCGCGGCCGGGTCGGCGGGCGGGCGGAAGTGCGGCGCCCGCTTGACGCGGACCGGCACGGTGGTGCCGAGCTCGGCGTCGGCCAGGTACGGGGAGCACACGCCCTGGCGCCGGCGGCTGGCCGGGTT
The DNA here is from genome assembly GCA_963811335.1 of uncultured Actinomycetota bacterium. GTDB lineage: Bacteria > Actinomycetota > Actinomycetes > Streptosporangiales > Streptosporangiaceae > Trebonia. The sequence goes on from CAWERB010000001.1 coordinate 161,538, forward strand.
GACGTAGCGGACGACGGAGACCGTCAGCGATACCGCGTGCGGGTCGGTCAGGGGGCTCGATGAGATGGAATACAGCCGGGGCTGAAGGCGGCCAAGGACGTCAGCCCACTCCTGCGGCCCGGCCCGGATGCCGAACTCGGCGGCCACGTCCACCGCCTGGCGGCCCCAGCACCACCGCGCCAGCTCGACCTTGTTGTCTGGCCGCAGCAGCTTGCGCAGCTCGCGCGGGCGGCGGGCGCGGTCCACGGCGAACCGCAGCAAGCCGGGAGTTATGCGGGTGATGTCAAGGTGGCGCAGCAGTCCGTCGGCGAAACGGACGTCGCCGATGCCGTCGACGTGAATGACCGCGCGCTCGTCGAGGCCGGTCACGGCCAGCCACTCCGACACCAGGCCCTGATCGTTGACCGGGTGCACCGCCAGGGCGTCTCCGGCCTCATAGGCCAGCGGCGAGCCGCCGCCGCGGATGTCGAAGGTGAGGCGCCGGACCTCCTTGGCGGCCCGGGGCAAGCTCAGCAGGCGGTTGCCGGCGAGGCGCGCAGCGGCTGTGGCGGGCCGGCCCGGCCGGACAGCCGCCGGCGCGGAGCCTGCCGCACAGTGCCAGCCCGCGCAGTCAGCGCCGGCCCGCACGACACCAGCCTCCGCGGCGCTGTTCAGCGCGGCGATCACCTGGTCGAGCCAGGCTCCGGCCGCGTCCTCGTAGTCAGGTTCGCAGTCGGTGCGCGGTGCCAGTCGCAGTGCCTCCAGCTCTTCCAGCCGCTGGTCGAGGCGCCGCCCGTGACCGCAGAAGTCAGCGTAAGACGGGGTCACCGAAGGCCAGGACCGAGTAGCGCCTGCCGGTCAGCCGCGGTGCCCGGGTGACGCGAGCGCGTCCCAGAACCTGGCCCCGTTGTCGGGGGCATCGCCGTCGCCTAGGTGCTTGTGACCAGCAGCAGGTCGGCGTCGTCGGGCAGCGCCGCCGGGTGCGCCTGCGCCATGGGCGCGAGGGAGGCGCGGTGACCTTCGGCGCTGCAGGCGCTTGGCCGCGGCTGCCGCGAAGTCTTCGGCGTTCCCGGTCTGCGACGCCCACAAGGACCATGACCTGGCGACGCGGCCGCGACCGTGGCGCCGGGCGGCCGCCGGGCCCGCGCTGCGCTGGACGGATGCGCTCGCTGGACGGACGGGGCGGGCGCGACGGCCAGCGCCGGAGCCTGGACCGTCACCGGGCGTGCCACCTTGGCCATTGACACCGCGCACGCCTTCAACTCGGGCTGGAAGGACAGCGGGTCGACGGCATCGCTTGTCACCGCGTTGACGCATCGGTACTCCCCGAACAGGTCATTCCAGTGGAACGGAGCGAAACAGCAGCCCGGGCGCACCCGCTCGGTGACGAGCGCGGGCAGCACGGCCCGCCCGCGCCGCGAGGCGACCTCCACCAGGTCCCCGTCGGTGAGGTGAAGCTCCGCCGCGTCGCGCGGGTGGACTTCGACGAACGGTCCGGGGTTGAGCTTGTTCAGCTTGACTACCTTGGCCGTCTTGGTCAGCGTGTGCCACTGGTGCGGTAGCCGGCCGGTGTTGAGCAGGTACGGGTAGTCGTCGTCGGGCATCTCCGCCGGCGGGATGTGCGGGCGGGGATGGAAGACCGCCCGGCCGTTCGGGGTGGGGAATGTCGGCGAGCCGTCCGCACCGAGGTACCTGACCGGATTGCGGTCGCTCCCGTCCGCGGTGGCCGCCGGCCATGGCACCGGGGTGGCCCGCAGCCGCTGGTAGCTGATTCCGCGCAGGTCCCAGCCGGTCTCGGGGTTCCAGGCTCGCTTGATCTCCGCGAAGACCTGCTCGGCGCTGTCGTACGCGAAGCCCTTGTCATAGCCCATGGCGCGGGCCACGGCGGCGATGATCCGCCAGTCCGCCATCGCCTCGCCGGGCGGGTCGGCGGCCGGCGACGCGAGGGTGAGGGTCCGCTCGCTGTTGACCATGACGCCCTCGGCCTCGGCCCACATCGCGGCGGGCAGCACGACGTCCGCGTAGGCATTCGTCTCGGTCTGCGCGAACGCGTCCTGCGTAACGACGAATTCGGCGGCCTCCAGGCCCTGGATGACCGTCTTACGGTTGGGATGCGAGGCGACCGGGTTAGTGCAGATGATCCAGCACGCCTTGATGTCCCCGGAGGCCATCTTCTGGAACAGCTCGACCGTGCCCTTGCCGACGCCGTTGGCGCGCAAGGCACCCGGTTCCAGTTCCCACAGTTCCTCGATCCCGGCCCGGTCGGCGTCGACGAGGACGGAGCGCTGTCCGGGAAGGCCAGGGCCCATGTAGCCCATCTCCCGGCCGCCCATGGCGTTGGGCTGCCCGGTCAGCGAGAACGGCCCGCTACCCGGGCGGCAGATCGCTCCGGTGGCGAGGTGCAGGTTGACCACGGCGTTGGTGTTCCAGGTGCCGTGCGTGGACTGGTTCAAGCCCATCGTCCAGCAGCTCATCCATTGCCCCGCCTCGCCGATCAGGCGCGCGGTCTCCCTGATGTCGTCCTCCCGTAGGCCGGTGCGGGCGGCGACGGTGGCGGGCGGGTAGCCGGCGAGGAAGCCGGGCATAGCCTCCCAGCCCTCGGTGTGCGCGGCGATGAAGTCCGCGTCGGTGTGACCATTGACGTGCAGCAGGTGCAGCAGGCCGTTAAGCAGCGCGAGGTCCGTGCCTGGCTTGATTTGCAGGAACAGGTCGGCCTTGTCGGCGGTGGCGGTGCGCCGCGGGTCCACGACGATGAGCTTGGCGCCGGCCGACTTCACCCGGTCCATCATCCGCAGGAACAGGATCGGATGGCAGTCGGCCATGTTGGATCCGATGACCAAGAAGACGTCGGCCTTGTCGAAGTCCTGGTAGGAGCCGGGCGGTCCGTCCGCGCCCAGCGAGAGCTTGTATCCGGTACCTGCGCTGGCCATGCACAGACGGGAGTTGGACTCAATCTGGTTGGTTCGGATGAAGCCTTTGACCAGCTTGTTCGCGAGGTACTGCGCCTCTAGGCTCATCTGGCCCGACGCGTACAGGGCAAACGCGTCGGGGCCGTGCTCATCGATGATCGCGCGCAGGCGGCGGGCGGTCGCGGCGATAGCGTCCGTGACGGGCGCGGGCCGCGGCTGCGCGCCCCGGGCCGGCCGGACGAGGGCGGTAGCAAGCCGGCCATCGGCGGCGAGCATGTCCGCGGAGGTGGCGCCCTTGGTGCACAGCCGGCCGAAGTTCGCCGGGTGGCCCTTGTCCCCGGCCGCCTTCAGGACTGCGCGCCGCCCGTCGGGCCCGGCACCGACGTCGAGGACCATGCCGCAGCCCACCCCGCAGTACGAGCACACCGTCCGGATCTTCGTTATGCCCGCACTACGCGAGCCTGGCGCGGCCACGAGGCCCCCCTTTTTGCCGTGGTACGTGTTCGCCGGATAGCGGTTAGTAGCGGCGGCTGCCCTCACGGTTGCCGGCCCGCTCGGGCTCGTAGGCGAGCCGGTAACCGCGCTTCATCACGGTCTGTACGATCCGCGGGTCACCGAGCGCGATGCGCAGCCTGCCGATGGCGACCTCCACCGCGTGCTCGCCGCCCTCGCCCGGCGTGACCTTGAGCAGGCCACCGCGGGACACCACGTGACCGGGGCGAGCGGTGAGTTCCCTCAGCAGCGCCATGCTGGCGCTGCTGAGCGGCATGAGCATGCCGTCGAGCACTACCGCGTGACCGCGGACGTCGAGTACGTGGCCCGCCGCGGGGACGGTGATCCCCCGGCGGAGCGGCACCTGCTCGACAATCTCCCTGACCAGCGCCCCAAGCCTGCCGCGTACCGGCTGGATCACCGGGATGCCCTCCGCGAGCAGCGGGCCGGCCGTTACGGGGCCAACGCAGGCGGGCACGACCGGCCCGCGCAGCGCCGTCCGTACGACGTCGCCGCAGCGCTGCTCGCGCGCGGCCCGCAGGAAGCTGGCGGCCGCGGGAGCGCTGGTGAAAGCGACCGCGTCGACCGTGCAGGCGCTCACCGCCTGCACGAGCCGGTCAAGTGGTGCGGTGTCCTGCGGTGGTACCCAGCGGTAGACGGGCACCTCGATGACCTCCGCGCCGGCCATGCGCAGCGTCTGCACCATGTCCGGCAGGGGCTCGCCGTGCAACTGGACCGCGATCCGCTTGCCGTCGAGGTCACCTGCGATCAGGTACTCCAGGACCTCGCTTGATGACTCGGATTCCGGTGACCAGGTCTCGCGCAGCCCGGCGGCGCGCAGCGCGCCCCTGGCCTTCGGGCCGCGCGCGAGCACGGTGGCCTGCCCGATGGCCTTGACGAGTTCCTCGCCCGTGCCCCAGGCGTCCGCGGCCTCGATCCAGCCGCGGAACCCGATGCCGGTGGTCGCGATGACGATGTCGAGCGGATCGCGCAGGCAGTGCTCGGTCGCCTCGCGCAGCTTGCTGTCGTCGGCGAGCGGCACGATCCTGATGGCGGGCGCGGAGATCACCCTTGCGCCGCGGCGTTCCAGCGCGGCGGCGAATTCCTCCCTGCGCCTGGCGGCGGTGATGCCGACCGTGTAGCCGGCCAGCGGCTCAACGCTCATCCCGCTTCCACCTTGACCTCTACCCGGCCGTCGCGCCGCCGGACCGGGAAAACGGGCACGTGCCTGCGGCCGTCGTCAAGGCAGGCACCCGTGCGCAGGTCGAAGACCTGCTTGTGCAGCGGCGACGCCACGGTGGGTATGTCGCCCCTGGTGCCCACGATGCCGCGGGAAAGCACGAACGCGCCGGTGAACGGGTCCTGGTTGCCGATCGCGTACAGCCTGCCGTCGAACATGCGGAAGAGCGCGACCTGCTCTCCGCCAAGCAGCGCCGCGACGCCGCGCTCCGGCTGAAGGTCGTCGTAGTCGCAGACCCCCGTCCAGGTCACCTGCTCACCTCAAGGCGCCGCGGCGCGGGCAGGTCGACCGGGCGCGGCTGGCCGCGTTCCGGGTAGAAGGCGATGCTCGGGTCGGGGACGCCCGGCGCGTTCACGAACGACACGAAACGCCGCAGCTTGACCGGGTCGGCGAGTACCGCCGCCCACTCATCGCGGTAGCCGGCGACGTGCCGCTCCATGGCCGCGTCGAGTTCGGCGGCGACGCCGAGGCTGTCGTCCACGATGACCGAGCGCAGGTAGTCAAGTCCGCCGTCGAGCGACTCCAGCCACGCGGCGGTTCGCTGCAGCCGGCCGGCGGTGCGGATGTAGAACATGATGAACCGGTCGATCGTCCGGATCAGCGCCCTGGTGTCGACGCCGGACAGCAGCAGGTCAGCGTGCCGCGGCCGGAAGCCGCCGTTGCCGCCGACGTACAGGTTCCACCCGTCCTCGGCCGCGATCACCCCGATGTCCTTGCTCTGCGCCTCCGCGCACTCGCGGGCGCAGCCGGACACCCCCGCCTTGATCTTGTGCGGTGACCGGATGCCCCGGTACCGCAGCTCAAGCTCGACCGCAAGCGACACCGAGTCCTGCACGCCGTACCGGCACCACGCTGAGCCGATGCACGACTTCACGGTCCTGACCGCCTTACCGTAGGCGTGCCCGGACTCGAATCCCGCCTCGGTCAGGCGCCGCCAGATCGCGGGCAGCTGCTCCACGCGGGCACCAAGCAGGTCGATCCGCTGGCCGCCGGTGATCTTCGTGTACAGGCCGAAGTCGCGTGCCACCTCGCCGATCACGATGAGCTTCTCCGGCGTGATCTCCCCGCCGGGGATCCGCGGCACCACCGAGTAGGTGCCGTTGCGCTGGATGTTGGCGAGGAAATGGTCGTTGGTGTCCTGGAGCGCGGCCTGCTCGCCGTCGAGCACGTGACCGTGCCCGAGGCTGGCCAGGACGGAAGCGACCACCGGCTTGCAGATGTCGCAGCCGCGGCCGCGGCCGTGCCGCTCGATCAGCTCGGTGAAGGTTGTGATCCGTTCCCGGCTGGCGACCTCGAACAACTCGGCGCGGGTGAGCGTGAAGTGCTCGCACAGTGCCGCGCTGACCGCCACGCCGCTCTCCGCGAGCAGCGTCTTGAGCGTGGGAACGCAGGATCCGCAGCCGGTGCCTGCCCTGGTGGCGTCCTTGACGCCGGCCACGTCGGCCAGCCCGCGGTCCCTGATCGCGGCGCAGATCTCGTCCTTGGCCACGCCCTGGCAGGAGCAGACCTGCGCGTCGCCGGCCAGCCCGGCCGGGCCAGGTCCGGTCCCGGCCGGCGCGATCATGGTCAGCGGGTCACCGGGCAGGGGACGCCCGACCAGGGGCCGTAGGACACCGTACCTGGACGCGTCGCCGACAAGCACGCCGCCGAGCAGGGTCTTCGCGTCATCGGAGACGACGAGCTTGGCGTAGCTGCGGGCCACCGGGTCGTTGACGGTGACCTCAAGCGCGCCCGGCGTAGTCGCCAGCGCGTCGCCGAATGAGGCGACGTCGACGCCGAGCAGCTTGAGCTTGGTTGAAACGTCGGCACCGGAGAAGACGGCTGCCCCGCCGGTCAGCCGGTCAGCCACTACTTCCGCCATCGCGTAGCCGGGTGCGACCAGCCCGTAGACCTTGCCGCTCGCGCAGGCGCACTCGCCCACCGCGTAGATGTTCTCGTCACTGGTCCGGCAGGCCTCGTCCACGGTGATGCCGCCGCGCGGCCCCACGGCCAGCCCGGTCTCGCGGGCGAGCTCGTCGCGCGGCCGGATCCCGGCGGCGAACACCACGACGTCCAGGTCGAGCTCGGTACCGTCGGCCAAGGTCGCGAGCATCCGCGTGCCGTCCCGCGTGATATCCCGCACCGACGTGCCGAGCCACACCGTCACCTCAAGGTCGGCGATCATCGTCCGCAGCAGGGCGCCGCCGCCCTCGTCCACCTGCAACGGCATAAGCCGCGGCGCAAGCTCGACCACGTGCGGCGACATGCCGAGCAGGCGCAGCGCGCGGGCCGCTTCCAGGCCGAGCAGCCCGCCGCCGACAACCAGCCCGGCCCGCCTGCCGCGCGTCGTCGCGGCGGCGCGCCTGGCGGCGGCCGCGATGGCGTCCAGGTCCGCGAGGGTCCGGTAGCGGAAGCAGCCGGGAAGGTCCGCGCCGGGAACCGGCGGCACGAACGGGTACGAGCCCGTGGCAAAGACGAGTGCGTCGTATCGCAGGGTGTCACCCTGGCTGGTGGTGACCGTGCGGGCCGCGCGGTCCACCGACGTGACCGCCTCGCCGAGGCGCAGTTCGTAACCGGCGGACCCGTAGCAGCCGTCGGGCACGAGGTCGAGGTCACCCGGGGCCGGCCCCGTCGAAGTACGAGGACAGGTTCACCCGGTCATAGGCCCGGCGCGGCTCTTCTGACAGGACCGTGACGCGCCAGCGGCCCCGGGCGTCCCGGTCCCGCAGCGCCTCCACCAGGCGCTGCCCCACCATCCCGTTCCCCGCGACTATCAGATGATCTGGCATTACCTCAGGCTCTCTTCCCCTCGTTATCCCCGGCGCTCAGCCGCGTTACGTCCGCGCAACACCTGCCTCACCGGCAGGCGCCGGAGGCGTGCGATTTCACCGTGCCGCGCGCCTCAGACGCCGGCCAGGCGGTTCGGTGACGGCCGCAGGTAGGCGAGCCAGGTCAGCGCCACGGCCGCGAGGTAGAAGACGATGAAGCCGATGTACGCGCCGGTCCCCGTGCCGGCCGCGAGGAACGACTGGCGGAACGCGATATTCACAAGGACCCCGCCGGCCGCGCCGACGGCTGCGGCGATGCCGATGACCGCGCCGGCGAGGCGCCGCGCGTTCTCTTCTGCCGCGTCCCGGTCATGGCCCGCGGCGATGGCCCGCTCGGCCTTGGCCCGGAAGACCGCGGGGATCATCTTGTACGTCGAACCGTTGCCGATACCGGAAAACGCGAACAGGGCGGTGAACCCGACGTAGAACAGCAGGATCGACTTCTGTTCCGAAGCCACGAGCACGACGGCGGCCGCCGCCGCCATCGCGAGGAAACTCCACAGCGTGGTGACGGCACCGCCGGCCCGGTCACCCAGCCAGCCGCCGGCAGGCCGGATGAGCGATCCGATGAGCGGGCCGAGGAACGTGATTCCCGCGACCTTGACCGGGTCGACCGTGCCGTGGGACAAGAAGTGGGCGGCGAACTGGTACGACAGCACCTGGCCGAAGGCGAAGCTGAACCCGATGAACGAGCCGAAGGTACCGATGTACAGGAACGAGATCACCCAGGTGTGCGGGTCACGGCAGGCCAGGCGCATGGCCCGCTTCTCGTTGCGGACGTGCGCGATGTTGTCCAGGAACAGGGCGGCGCCCACAGCGGCCAGGATCACGAGCGGTATATAGATGGCGAGCATTGTCCTGGGGTGCCCCTTGCCCGCGGTCGCGAGCACGGCCAGGCCGACGAGCTGCACCACGGCCACCCCGATGTTGCCGCCGCCCGCGTTCAGCCCAAGCGCCCGGCCTTTGAGCCGCTGCGGGTAGAACGAGTTGATGTTGGCCATCGAGGACGCGAAGTTCCCCCCGCCCGCCCCTGCCAGCGCCGCGACGATCAGCAGCGTGCCGTAGGAGACGCCCGGCGTGAGCACGGCCGCCGCCGCCACCGTGGGAATGAGCAGCAGGCCGGCGCTGATCATGGTCCAGTTCCGGCCGCCGAACCGGGCGACCGCCAGCGTATAGGGCAGCCGCGCTACGGCACCGACCGCCGTGGGAAGGGTGGTGAGCAGGAACTTCTCCGCCGCGGCGGTCCTCGGGTCATGGCTGATCCCGTAGGCGGGGGTAAGGAAGAGCACCAGCACCGACCACAGCGACCAAACCGAGAAGCCCACGTGCTCCGACAGGACAGAGAAGACCAGGTTCCGCCGCGCGACCCTCGCGCCGGCCGCCTCCCAGAACGCCGGGTCTTCCGGGTGCCATTGCCTGATCCACCTGCCCCGGGGGGAATCCGCCGGCGCGGTCAGTACGGCCGGTTGCGGCTGCGTCGTCATGGGCTGTCTCTCCTCGGTGAGCCTGATGATGCGGACGACGCTAGGAACCGGGGGTTTCCGTGACGGTGCAGGCCGGAAACAGCCCAGAGACATCCTCCGCACACCAGCCGCGATCACCTGGTGAGCCCACCGAAAGTGGCCGGGATATTTCGTACCTAATTGGCCTAGACCATAAGATTTAGTCCCATCTAGCGTGAGACCGTGGTCCTGGAATCCGCCCGCAAACTGGGGAGCCTCGGAGCAGCCCTGGCGGTGGCCCTGCTAACCGGCTGGCTAGCCGCCTGCGGCGGCGGTGCGCCGGCCAAGCCGGCGGTGATCCAGGTCAGCGAGCCCGGCGCCCTCGCGGACCAGGCCACCGACATCCGGGTCACCGAACTGTCCGCGGGGCAGCCGGTGACCGTCAGTGCGCAGGCGACCGACACGAAGAAGAACACCTGGCGCTCCTCCGCCGTCTACACCGCCAGCCAGGACGGGACCGTTGACCTGGCCAAGGTCGCTCCGAAGTCAGGGTCCTACCAGGGCAAGGACGGGATGGGGCTGTTCTGGTCGATGATCCCCGTCGCGCCCGCCAGCCAGGACCAGTACTTCACGCCCCCGGCACCACAGCAGCAGCCCGGCTACCCGGTCACCCTGACCGTCACCTCGTCGTCGGGGGCCAAGCTCGCGTCCCGTACCGTGACCAGGGAATGGATGGCGCAGGGCGAGACCGTCCGGACGCTGACCCTCGCCAAGGACAAGGTCGCCGGTGAACTGTTCCTGCCGCCGCCAGGAACCCCGCGCCACGCCGGGGTGCTGGTCTTCGGCGGCGCGGAGGGCGGCATGAGCCAGGTGTACGGTGCGGCGCTGCTGGCCGCCCACGGGTTCCCGGCGCTGACCGTCGCCTACTTCGACTGGCCCGGGCTCCCACCGGCGCTTGACGGCATCCCGCTTGAGTACTTCGAGACGGCCGGGAAGATCCTCGCCAGCCAGTCCCAGGCCGACCCGGCCCACGTTCTCGCGATGGGCTACTCACGGGGCAGCGAGGCCGCGCTCCTGCTCGCGGATAACTTCCCGGCGCTCTTCCACGGGGCGGTCGTGTACTCGCCGTCATCGGAGGTGAACATGGCCGGGGACAACGGGGCGCGGGCCGCGTGGATACTCGGCCCCCGGGTCGTCGACCCGGGACCGATCGACGTGAGTCACATCAGCGGCCCGGTCCTCGCGGTCGCGGGCGCCCAGGACTCGATCTGGGGGTCCGCGTCGTCGGCGAACGCCATCATCCTGCAGCTGTCCGTGGACCACAGCCGCTACAAGGACCAGGCCCTGATCTACCAGAACGCGGGACACGGCATGGGCATGCAGCCGTACCAGCCGGCCGGGAACACGGCCCTCTTCAATCTCGGTGGTACCCGGGCAGGCAACGTCGCCGCCCAGCGGGACGGCTGGCCGAAGATGCTCGCCATGCTGGCCGGCCTCACCGCGAACGGATAACGGAAAGGGCCCGCATAGCCGAGATTCCCAGGGCGTGTTCGGCGTTACCGGTCGTCGCCGGGGGCGCGGGGCGGGGGCGGGCCGGGCCGACCGGGCTCGGCGAACGCGGCAGCGCGGATCTGGCGGATGAGGTCGTCGAGGCCATCGAGGACCGCTTCGGTGCGCTGCCTGGCGTCGTCCGCGGGCAGGCCTTCTGCGGCCTGGAGGCCGAGTCCGGCGTGGAAGAGGCCGGTGATGACCGCGTCCAGCAGTCGCAGGTGGTCCCGCTGGGCCTCAGCGGCGTCCCAGGCCATCCCGGCGAGGTCATCGAGCCGGCCGGTTCCGGTGATGTCGCGGATGATGGCGAAGGTGAGCTGCCCAGACGCAGTGGTCACTGGGGTGAGGCTGACCCGGACGGGGAATGTGCTGCCGTCCTTGCGCAGCCCGGCCAACTGCATGCCCGCGCCCATCGGCCGGGCCGACGGCGACCGTGCCCAGGAGGCCCGGTGCCGGCTGTGCGCCTCCTGAAGGCCCGCGGGCACGAGAGACTCGACCAGGAGGCCGGCCATCTCACCGGGGCCGTAGCCGAACATATCCTCCAGCCGCGGGCTGGCTGCCGTGATCGTCCCGTCGCCGTCGGCCAGTGCCACCGCGTCCTGGAGCGACTCAAGCAACCCTTCTCGCGGGACCGGTGCCGCCCCGTTGCCGTCCGGCGGCTGGCTGGCGCGCCGGGGCCGGGCAGCCGCCAGGATAGCGGCCGGCAGCGGCAGACTTGCGGCGGCGGCGGCGCCCAGGGATGGGTAGACAGAGACCTGCCGGTCCAGGCCGCGCAGGCCGAGAACCCGCGAGACGCTCCCGGCGGTGACCACCAGCCGCAACTCCGTGCCACTGCTGACGGTCCGCTGCCACGCCCGCACTACGGCATCGGCGCCGGCATGATCGCAGGACACGGTCGCGGTCATGTCCGCGATCAGCGTCACCGCGCCGAGGTTGATGACCGACAGCAGCGCATCGCGGACCTGCCCGGCGTTGGATGCCCCCATGTGCTCGGGAAGCGTGACGATGGCCTTGCCGCCGACCCACCGGACCGGGTAGAAATCCTCAAGCACGAGGCCAGCCCCTGCGACGGGAGCGCGTGTCGGGTGGCCCGGCGAGCGTGCCTGAGTATCGGATAGATGACCTGAGCATCGCGCAATCGCC
>CAWERB010000002.1:0-104777 GCA_963811335.1 uncultured Actinomycetota bacterium
CGGTGACAAGCGGCAAGCGGGTGGGCTAGCCGAGCCTGCCCGGCTTACGGGACCGTCGACCCCGGACCGGGCGGAGGGCTGGTGGAGAGCAGCACCGGCTGTCGCGGCGACTGGCTGAAGTCGAAGTCCGCCGTCAGGTTGCCGAGAACCGGCTCGGACTCGCGCACGTCGGGCCGCGGGTCGCGGACGCCCGTCGGTCGCCGGGTCAAGCCGCTGGGCGCCGAGGAAGTCATCCTCGATGAACTTGTTGTACGCGTCGAACGACAGCACCTGGTGGTCGATGTACCCCTTCCTGGCGTACGGGCTGATCACCAGCGACGGCACCCGCAGGCCGTAGCCGCCCGCGTCAACCTGCGGCGGCAGCACGTTGTCGTAGAAGCCGCCCCAGTCGTCCCAGGCCAGGAAGATGGCGGTTGAGTCCCAGTCCGGGCCGCGCATGATCGTGTTGATGAGGTTCGTGACGTAGGCCTGCCCGGCGCCCAGGTTGGCCGGCGGGTGGTCGCTGTTCGGCTGCGACGGGGCGACCCAGGAGACCGCCGGGAGCGTCCCGTCAGCCGCCGCCGTGTAGAGGTGGGACAGGTCCTGGATGTTCCCGAGCTGCCCGTCGGTCTTGACGTCGGTGAACGACGGCAGCGGGTTCCAGATCGACGGGGTCCCTGCTCCCTGTGGATGAGGAGCGCAGCCCGCGGCGGTCTCGTCGGGATTGCCGTCGCAGTCTGGCTGGACGCCCTGCTGCACGTAGTAAGCCCAGGACACGTTGTCCTTGTGCAGGAGGTACGTCAGGTCCGTCCAGGAGTACAGGCCGAGTTCCTGCCCCTCGCCGCCGCCCGCACCCCCGCCGCCGCCCGCGCCGATACGGTTGAGCAGTGCCTCGCGCTGCGCCGGGGTGAGCGTGCCGAGGCAGGCCGAGAGCGCGGTCAGCACCTTCTGGCTAGCCAAGCTGGCTGAGCCCGGGTTGGCGACGCCGTGGGCGCCCATGCACTGCCGGAACGGCGGCGGTAGCGCGCCGAGGACCGCCCGTAGTTTCGAGCCCGCCAGGGCCGGGTTGCTGACGCAGCTGTCCGGGCTGGCGTTCGCGCAGGTGGCCGACCATCCGCTCACCAGGTACAGGTGGGATGGCAGGCTCCACGAGTCGACCGGCTCGAACATGTGGTCATTCAGCGTGAAGTCACCCGCGTACGTCCAGTAGTTCGGGATCTCGCGGGCGTCGTGGTAACCCATCACGTCCGCCGGGCGGGACGTCAGGCACACCGGCGTCGGCGGGTTGGTGGCGCCGCAGCCCCGCCCGGAGAGCGTGTCGGCCACCTTCACGAAGCCGTCCATCTTGCCGCCATCGATGTCCAGTTGCGCGGCCGCGAGGCTGTGCGACGCCCCGCCGTTGACCAGGCTAGGGTCGTGGTAGGGCTTGTCGCAGCCGCCCGTGCGCGGATCGGGCACGCACACGGTGAACTGGCCGTTCTTCGCCGGGATGCCGTCGGCCCCCGGGTAGGTTCCGAAGAACGAGTCGAACGACCGGTTCTCCTGCATGATGATCACGACGTGCTTGATCTTCCCGATGCCCGCCTCAGCGACCGGCGCGGCGCTGCTCGCGGCAGCGCCACTCGTGCTTCCCGGCCCGTTCGAGCCGTTCGTGCACGCCGCCAGCAGCCCGGCGGTCAAGAGTGCGGCCGTCACGGCCGCGGTCTTCCTTACCCCGGGGGAAAAACGCGTCTCGCGCATGTCCCGTCAGCGTACAAGGCGGCCAGAAAGTTACAGGGTCGCGAACGGGCGCGTGGTTACTCCTCCGCCGTCCCCTTGCCTCCTCTCCTGACCGGCGCGGCCGCCTGCGGAATCCGGTCGGGGTGACTCGCGGTGCCGCGCGGGCCTGCGGGCGCCGCCCGGCGCCTGCGACGCACGATGGCCACGACGATTCCAGCGATCACGAGCAAGCCGATCAGCCCGGCGATGACGTAAGCCGGGGTGTTCACCGAGTGCTGCACCTTCGGCCAGTTGGCACCCGCCGCGTACCCGGCCCAGGCCAGGCCGCCGATCCAGGGCACGCAGCCGACCGCGGTGTAAACGCCGAAGCGAACTGGCCGCATGCGGGCGTAACCCGCGGGCAGCGAGATAAAGGTCCGCACGACGGGCAGCAGGCGCCCGAAGAAGACGGCCCGGCCGCCGTAGCGGTCGAACCAGCGATGGGCTCGCTCGACGCTCAGACGTGCCGCCGAGGAACCGTGACCAGCGGCGCGTGGCCGCCTCGCCTCCGTACCAGCCGACCGCCCAGGCCAGGTAGCTGCCGATTACGTTGCCGACCACGCCGGCCACGATGACGAGTGCCAGGTTGAGGTGCGCGCCGGCGACCGCGCCCGCCGCTATCGCTCCCCCGAAGGGCATCGTGAGCTCGGAGGGTACGGGTATGCAGGCCGACTCCGCGACCATCAGTAGGAGTATGGCCAGATATCCGTAGGAGCTGATGAAGTGCTGCATCCGTGCGTCCAGTCAGTCGATTATCGGGGAATAGCCGTCTGGCGGGTCTGATGGGCCGCCTGCGTGGCGGACGCTTCACTGCCCGCCGCGCACGGTTTCACGCCTGTCCGAGAGGTGTTTGCCGGCCTGCGAAAGAGGTAGTAGTGACGGCTATGCGTTCCGTCTCAGCACCGAATCCAATGCGCGCCGCGAGGCGGGCTTCCCATAGCCCGGCGGCGCGCTTCCTGGCCCGTGCTGGCCTCACCGCGCGGGGTGTCATCTACATCCTGGTCGGCTGGGTCGCGGTGCTGGTCGCGCTGGGGCACAGCTCACGCGAGGCGGACCAGCAGGGCGCCCTGCAGTTGCTCGCGGACAAGTCCTACGGGCTGTTCTCCCTGTGGCTGCTCGCGATCGGCTTCGCGGGCTACGCGCTGTGGCGACTGAGCGAGGCCGCGTTCGGCGTCACCGGCGAGCCGCCCGGGGCCGGCCCTCGGCTCAAGTCGCTGGCCAGGGCGCTCATCTACGCGGGCCTGTCCTACCTGACGTTCACGGTGATCGCGGGCAAGGCGCGCAGCCAGGCGGGCCAGCAGCAGGACATAACCGCCACCGCCATGCAGCACGCCCCGGGCCGGATACTGGTCGGCATCGTCGGGGTGATCATCGTCGGCTGCGGCATCGTCCTGGTCATCGAGGGGGCGCGCAAGAAGTTCATGCGGTACCTGCAGACGGCCCGGATGAGCCCCAGGATGCGTCGCGTGGTCGAAGTGCTCGGCATGACGGGGACGATCGTCCGAGGGCTGGTCTTCGCTCTGGTCGGCGTGCTGGTGATCGACGCGGCGGTCACTCACAAGGCGGCGGAGTCCGGCGGCATCGACAAGGCGCTGCTGACGCTGCGCGGTGCGCCGCTCGGCGAGTTCCTGCTAATGCTGGCCGCGCTCGGCCTCGTGATCTTCGGTGTCTACGGGCTGTGCGAGGCCCGCTGGCGCAGGGTCTGAAAGCCCGGGTCATTACCAGGCGCTTACGCGTCACCCGGACGGTGAACCGGACACCGCCTGACTCCGTATCACGGGATGGTAACCGCGAACTGCGGCTGCCATTCCGAGAGGAGCGCCGCTTGTCTGATCCGGCCGGCTATCGGGATTCACGCTATCCGCCGTCACGCCCACGGTCATCACTGGTACAGACGCCGCCCCGGTCCGCGCAGGGGCACCCGCCCGGTGGCCGCGGCCGCCCGCGCAGGGGCTATGGCCAGGTCATCCCTCCGGACCGCTCCCGGCAACGCCTACGGCGCCGCAGGCAGCGCCCTGGCCGGGACCGCGGCGGGCGCAGCACCCGTCCGGGCCGCTCCCCCGGCGGGCCGAGCACCCGTCCGGGCCGCTGCCCCGGGCCGCTAGCCCCGGCCCGGCGGCCGGACGGCGGATCGGGCCGACCCGCCGTATCGACCGGGCCGTCTTGCCTGCCCTTGTCCTTTCGCTCATCGGACTCGGCGCGGTCGGCGTGCTTGTCCTGTGGTGGCGCAGCACCCACATGCTGGGCAGCACGGGCCAGTTGCTTACCGGGGCAGGCGACGCCCTCGGCCTGCTGGCCGCGTACGGGTTCGTCATGCTGGTCGCGCTGATGGCGCGGCTGCCCCCGCTTGAGCGCGGAATCGGCGCCGACCGGCTGGCCCGCTGGCATGCCATGGGCGGCCGCTACGTCATCACGCTGGTCACCGGGCACGTCCTGCTCACCATCTGGGGTTACGCGGTCACCGCGCACGAGAAGGTCACCAGGGAAACCGTCACGCTGCTGATCTCGTACCCGGACGTGCTGATGGCCACGGTGTCGTGGTTCCTGCTGCTCGGCGTGGCCGCTTTTTCCATGCGGGCCGCGCGGCGGCGGCTGTCCTACGAGACCTGGTACTACGCGCACCTGTACACCTACCTGGCGATCGCCCTGGCGTTCAGCCACCAGTTCGCCGACGGCCCGGCCTTCGTGGTTAACCGGGACGCCCGGGTGGCCTGGTCGGCCCTGTACGTGGCGGTCGCCGCGCTGATCGCCTGGTTCCGGATCCTGACCCCGCTGCGGAACGCCGCCCGCTACCGCTTCACCGTGCAGTCAGTCCGGCCCGAGGCGCCAGGCATCGTGTCGGTCTTCATCGCCGGCCGCGGCTTCGACCGGCTGGGCGCCGAGCCGGGGCAGTTCTTCCGCTGGCGGTTCCTGACCAGGGAACTGTGGTGGCAGTCGCACCCCTATTCCCTGTCCGCCATGCCCCAGCCCAACCTGATGCGCATCACCGTCAAGGCCCGCGGCGACCACAGCGGTTCCCTGGCCAGCCTCAAGAGCGGCACCCGTATCATCGCCGAAGGCCCGTACGGCGCGTTCACGCCGGCCGTGACCGGGCGGCGGGTACTGCTGATCGCGGGCGGGGTCGGCATCACGCCGATCCGGGCGATGTTCGCCTCGCTGCCCAAGCGCATGCAGGCCGACGGGATCACGCTGCTGTACCGGGCCAGCCATCCGCGCGACGTGGTGTTCAGCCGCGAACTCGACGCGATCGCCGCCGACCGGGACGCCGCGCTGCACTACCTGATCGGTTCCCGCGAGGAACTGGGTTTTGACCCGCTCGACACCGACCACCTGCAGGCGGCGGTGCCCGGGCTGCACCGCTGCGAGGCGTACGTGTGCGGGCCGGCCGGGATGACCGAGGCGGCGGTGAAGTCGCTGGCCGACGCGGGCATCCCACGGCGTCGCATCCACCGCGAATCTTTCGACTTCTAACCAGCCGCTCCTACCTGCCTGGAGGTTTTCTAATGCGCCGCGCCCTGCTGACCCTCGGTGGTACCGCCGCCGGGCTTGCCGCGCTGCTGTCGTTCAGGACGCACTCGCTGGCGGCGGCGCTCCCCGCGCCGGCCAGCCCGCCGTCGGCGTCCGCCATGACGTCGCAGCCTATGGCGAACGGAGCCGGATCCAGTTCCGCGAGTCCCGCGGCTAGCAAGAAGGCGAGCGCCGGCCAGATGGCGGGCGCCAGCAGCCCGGCGTCATCTCGCACCGTCACCGGAACGGTGGCGAACACCCAGTACGGCCCCATGCAGGTGCAGCTCACCCTGAGCGGCACGAAGATCACCAAGGTCACCGTGCTGCAGCGCACCAACGTGGGCGCAGGAGAGCAACGAGATCGACGCCAGTGCCATCCCCACGCTGACTGGCGAAACCCTCGCCGCGCAAAGCGCTCACATCGACGCGGTGAGCGGCGCCACCTACACCAGTTCCGGCTACATCCAGTCCCTGCAAGGCGCGCTTGACCGGGCGGGTGCCTAGCCGGCGGTGTTGTCCGGCCTGGTTCAGGCCTGCTGCGACCGGGCTTCTGCCCGCCGGGCGCTGAGGAAACGGCGCTCCGGGCCGGTTCCCGCCAGTGCCGCCGCCTCCTCGTAGGCGCTGGCGGCTTCGGAGTGCCGGCCAAGGCGGCGCAGGAAGTCAGCCCGGGTCGCGGGCAGCAGGTAGTAGCCGGCCAGGGCGCCGTCGGCCTCCAGGCGCCGCAGCACCGCCAGCCCCGCCGCGGGGCCGTCGGCCATGGCCACCGCGACCGCCCGGTTCAGTTCGACGACCGGCGAGCCGGTCATGTCGGCCAGGTGCTGGTAGAGCCGAGCGATCCGCGGCCAGTCGGTCGCCTGCGCCGTCGCGGCGGCGGCGTGGCATTCGGCGATGGCCGCCTGGATCTGGTACTGGCCGGGCCGCCGGCCGGCGAGGGCCTCCGCGAGGTGCCGACGGGCGATTCCTATCTGGACCTGGTCCCAGCGGGCGCGGTCCTGGTCCTCAAGCGTTACCAGGTCGCCGCGGTCGTTCACCCGGGCCGCCTGCCTCGCGCGATGGAACAGCATGAGGGCGAGCAGCCCCTTGGCTTCCGGCTCCCCCGGCAGCAGTTCCGCTAGCACCAGGGTCAGGGCGACGGCCTGGTCGCACAGGTCCCGCCGGATGAGGTCGTCCCCGGCGCTGGCCGAGTACCCCTCGTTGAATACCAGGTAGAGCACGGTGAGGACGCCGGGTACCCGCTCAGGCAGGGCGCTTGCCCGCGGTACCCGGTAGGGGATGCGCGCGTTGGCGATCTTGTGCTTGGCCCGCACCAGCCGCTTGGCCATCGTGGCCTCAGGCACCAGGAAGGCCCGGGCGATCTCGGCGGTGCTCAGCCCGGTCAGGGTGCGCAGCGTCAGCGCGACCCGCGCCTCCATCGCCAGTGCGGGATGGCAGCAGGTGAAGATCAGCCGGAGCCGTTCGTCGGGAACGCCGCTGTCGTCAGCGCCTGGCTCCGGGCTGTTGCCGCTTCCCGTGTCCCTCGCTGCCATCACCGCCAGCTCCTCGACCTTCGCACGGTAGTTACTGCTGCGCCGCAGGCGGTCGATGGCCCCGTTACGGGCGACCGTCATCAGCCACGCACCCGGACGGTCCGGCACGCCGTCGCGCGGCCAGCGCCGCAGCGCCTGGGTGAAGGCATCCTGGGCGCATTCCTCGGCCAGGTCCCAGTCGCCCGTCTGGTGGATCAGGGCCGCGGTGATGCGGCCCCACTCCTGGCGGAAGGCATCGGCCACGACCGTGCCCACGACGCTGGTCGCGGTGGCCGCAGCCAGTGCCTCATCGCCTTGCGCTTCACGGGGCTCGCCGCCGGGTCCGGCTAGTCCTCCCCGAGCCGCCGGAATGGCCGCACCTCCACGATGCCGCCGCGGGCCATCGGATGCCTGGCCGCCGCCTCGATCGCTTCGTCGAGCCAGGAGGTAAGCGCCGCCCAGGCTTTGTCGTCCCACGCCTCATCGAGGCCGGGGGCGCCCGTGTGGATCAGCATGTACTGCATTGTTCCTCCTTACCAGGCACCCGGGTTAGTCCCAAGGCCGGTTAACAGGGTTCGCCGCTTGCCGTCAAGGCACGCGGCCGATGGTGACGCCGGCGGGGCCCCCGGCCCGGGCAGGCGGGCCTGCCCGGGCGGGCCGGTCCGCCCGGGCAGGCCGATCGCTTAACTTGCCGGCCGGGGGTTAGTCCTCGCCAAACGGCCAGAACGGCCTGACCTCCAGGACGCCGAGGCGGGCCATCGGGTGCCTGCGCGCGACCTCGATGGCTTCGTCGAGGTCGTCGCACTCGAGCACGTCGAAGCCGGCGATCTGCTCCTTCGTCTCGGCGAACGGCCCGTCTGTCACGATGGCCTGCCTTTCCCTTACCCGTACCGTGCGGGCCTTGTCGGGCGGCTCAAGCTCGCTGCCGTACAGGCGAATGCCCCGGCCGTCCGTGTCGTCGACCCAGGGGTCGACCGGCTCGACGCGGTCGAATTCGCGGGGGTCGACCGCGGGATCGGTGCAGACGAGCATCACGTACCTGACCTTGCCCTCGCCCGGCGCGGGCAGCGGCGCGGCCGGGGCCCGGTCCGGCAGTGCGCGCACCTCGATCGCGCCCGTCCAGGAGCTGGGGTGCCTGCCCGCCCACCGCACTGCCTCGTCCAGGCTGGCGCACTCAAGCAGGTCGTAGCCGGCCACCTGCTCCTTGGTCTCCGCGAACGGGCCGTCGGTGATGATGAGCTCGCCGCTCCTGATCTTGACCGTGGTGGCGTCCGCCGTGGGCCGCAGGCGGCTGCCCTGCAGGTTGACCCCGGACCTGATGGTTTCCTCGACCCAGGAGGAAAACGAGGCATCGGCCTCGTCGTCCCACTGCGAGGCCAGGTCCGGGTCGGCCGCGTGGATCAGCATGTAGCGCATAGCCCCTCCCCTACCGAACGCCCGACAGGAACCGTACCGGCGCGGTCACCGCGTCCGCCACCTCGCGGGCCGGCCGCCCGCGGTGCACGGGGCGGAAGGCGCGCCCGAGACGGAGCCGCAGGTCGCTCAGTGCCGCGGCGATCTCACCCGCGCGCACGTCCGCGGCGCGCTGCTCGGCGGCAGTGACGTGAAGGCCGTGCTCGTGCTTGTACATCTGGTACGACACCGTGTACATCATCGCTCCTCCATCCGGTGGAAGTGTCTCCGGGCCGCTCTTTCGGCTCGTCCACTCGGACGACGAACGGAACCTCCCGCGATGGACACCTCCGCGAAGCTGTCTTGCCGCACCCGTCCCCGCCAAGTCCGCCGCGGTGATGTCGAGAAACGCGGGCCCGCCCCGACCCCCTTGTGAAGGCACCATCCGAGGATCTAGGAGGAACATCATGCCCGCCACGTCCGCTTCTTCCGCGCGTACGTACGCCGCTCCGTCCGCGGCGTTCCTGGCGCGCCGCCCCGTCTGGCAGGTCAGCTACCTTTCCGGCCTCGCCGCCAGCGTCGCCGTCGAGGCGTGGGGACTGGCCGCGCGCGCCGCCGGCGTGCCGATGAGGGCCGCCGGCCTGGGCTCGCACCACGCGACGCCGGTCACCGTCGGCATGTTCGCGATGGGGACGATGGTCGTCATTTTCTGGTTCACGTTCGCCGTCATCCTGATCGCCCGCTTCGCGAAGGACCCTGAGCGCGCCTACCTCCGCACGGCACTGCCGCTGCTCGCCCTCTCGCTCGCCGTGCCGCTCACCGCGGCGGATACGGCGACCTCGACGAAGCTCACCCTCGCCGCCGCGCACCTGATCGCGGGCGCGATCGTCATCCCGGCGGTCGCGGGCCGGCTAGCGCGGCCGCGATGAGCGGAGGCTGGCTCACATCGTGACGTGAGTTCCTGCTCCTCGTTCCCTGGCCGCGGCGAGGACCAGGGCCGCGGCGGCGGCGTCCTGGGCTGCGACCCCGACCGACTTGTAGAGGGTCAGCTGGGTGTCGCTGGTCCGTCCCTGCGCGGTTCCGGCGGCGACCTGGCCGATCTCGACGAGATGGCTGGGGTCGATGGCGCGGGCCTCGATCGCCCGCAAGAGCTCCACGGCCCCGGCCGGGGGCGGGGCCAGGGCCGCGGCGCGGGACTCGACCACGACCAGGGCATCACCGATAGTGGGCTGGTCGACCTCGCCGTCGCCGCTGGTGTTGTACCCAACGGAGTTGACGTGGGTGCCGGGGCGTAGCCACTCACGGCGCAGCACCGGAGATGCCGCGTGGGTGACGGCGCACACCACGTCGGCCGGCCGCACCGCGTCCTCGGCCGAGGACGCGGCTTGCGCCGGGACGCCAGCGGCAGAGAGCTCGTCGGCCAGCGCCCTCGCCTTCGCCGGGTCCCGCCCGGCGATCAGCACCGCCTGCACGCCGGGCAGTCGTGCCATCGCCCGCGCGTGAGCACGGGCTTGCACGCCAGTCCCGATCACCGCGACCCGGCTGGCGCCGGGGCGGGCCAGCAGCCGGGTCGCCACCGCGGACCCGGCCGCTGTCCGCGCGGCGGTCAGGTAGGTGCCGTCGATCACCGCGGCCGGGACCCCGGTAGCGGGATCGAAGCAGCAGACCAGGGCGTGATGGGTCGGACGGTCCTGGTTCCGCGGGAACAGGCTGACCAGCTTGGCCGCAAGGGCGCCGGCACCGGGCAGGTAAGCAGGCATCGCCGCCAGCATCGCGTCCCGACCGGGCACCAGCGCGGCGACCCGGGGCGGCACCGATGCCCGGCCGGCACTGAGCTCGGCCATCGCCGCCTGCACCGCGTCGGCGAGCGCGTCAAGGTCAAGCAGCGAGACGACCTCAGCACCAGAAAGAACAAGCACGGCGCCCCTCCATCCCCCAGCTGGCCAGTATGCCAGGGGGCGCTAGGCTGAGAAAGTGTGACCGAAGCACTACCGTCGGTGGGAGGAGGCCGGGCGATGCCCGAGATGACGAGGTACGAGCACGGGGTTCCGTCCTGGGTGGACATCGGGACTCATGACCTGGGCGCGGGCGTGCGCTTCTACGCCGAGCTGTTCGGCTGGGAAGGCCAGGACATGGGAGAAGAAGCGGGCCACTACACGATCGCCACCAAGGACGGCAGGCAGGTAGCGGCGGTCTCGCCCGCTCAGGACCCGGGCCCGCCGCGGTGGACGACCTATGTCAACGTGGACGACGTGGATGAGGCCGCCAGGAAGGCGGAATCGGCTGGCGGCACGGTCATCGTCGCGCCGATGGACGTGATGACCGCCGGCCGGATGGCGATCTTCGGTGACACCACCGGCGCCGTCATCGCGGCATGGCAGCCGGGCCAGCACCTCGGCGCTCAGCTAGTCAACGAACCGGGCGCGTTCATCTGGAGCGAGTTGTCCAGCTCGGATCCGGCCAAGTCGAAGGCGTTCTACTCCGCGGTGTTCGGCTGGGGCTGGGGCGGCGCAGACGACTACCCCGAAGCCCAGGTGAGCGGCCGCACCATCGGCGGGATCATGCCCCGGCGTCCCGAGATGCCCGCCGACGTGCCCGACAACTGGCTTGTCTACTTCGGCACCGCCGACGTCGACGCCGACGTCAAGAAGGCGACCGACCTAGGCGCCAGCGTCGTCGCCGGCCCGGCTGACATCCCGGGCACCGGCCGCTTCGCGGTGCTGGTCGACCCGCAGGGAGCGGCGTTCGCACTGTTCCAAGCGGGCCGCGGCTAGCGGGCGCGCGCCTGGTACGCATCGCGGCAGACGACCATGAGCGGCTGGCCGCGCACGCCGTCCGGCCCTGAACGCACTTGGCCTGACCGTGATTACGGCCGGGCGGCGAGGGTAATCGGCGCTGGTGACCGTTGCCGCGATGCTCCTCGATAACCGATACCTACTTGATGAAGAAATCGGCGCCGGCGGGTCCTGCGAGGTATGGCGAGCCACCGATTGCGTGCTGACGCGACCGGTCGCGGTCAAGCTGCTGCATTCCGCTTACGCCCGTCAGCCGGAAGCGCTGGCCCGGTTCAAGGCCGAGGCGCGGCACGCCGGGGCCCTGTCGCATGACAACATCGCGCGAGTCTACGACTACGGTGAGCCAGAGCACGGCCAGTCTTACCTGGTGATGGAACTGATCGAAGGGCCGTCCCTGGACACGGTGCTGGCCGGCGGTCCCCTCGACGCCGCGCGAACGATGGACATCGTCGCCCAGGTCGCGGCGGGCTTGCAGGCGGCGCACAGCACGGGGCTGATCCATCGTGACATCAAGCCGTCGAACATCATGCTCGCGTCGGACGGTACCGTGCGGATCACGGATTTCGGCATCGCCCATTCCGTCAGCTCGGTCCCGCTGACGGCTACCGGCACGGTGCTCGGGTCGCCGGGTTACATCGCCCCCGAGCGAGCCGCCGGAGCCCGGGGCGGGCCGGCCAGCGACCTGTACGCCCTGGGCATCGTGGCCTACGAATGCCTGACCGGGACCCGGCCCTTCACCGGCGCGCCGCTCGAGGTGGCGATCGCGCACCGGGACCGCCCGCTGCCGCCGCTGCCCGCCTGGGTGCCAGCCGAGGTGGCCGCCTTCGTCATGACGCTGACCGTCAAGAATCCGGACTGGAGGCCGCACAGCGCGGACGACGTCGCCCGCCAGGCGCGCTGGCTGCGAGACCAGCTTGCCTCTGGCGCGATCCGCGCGCGGCCGGCTCCCGCCGGAAGCGGGAGGCGGCCCGCCATCCCGTCCCTGACGCGCGCCGACCGGCCAGGCCGTCCGCGGCTCCTGGCCGCCGCGGTTGTGGTGCTCGCCGTGCTCGCCTGCCTGACGCTGCTCACCGTCGCCGGGATGGCGTCCACCTCGCACCCGGCCACCCGGCCGCCGCGGGCCGCGCCATCCGCATCCGCGTCAACGGCGCCGACGGGAACCCCGCACGCTGGCCAGCAGCCTTCCGCTTCCCCGGGCGCCAGTACCCGCGAGCTGGCGGCGAGCGGGCAGGCCCCGCCCGCCCGGCCAGGGGCGCCCGGCCACGAGCACCACCCTCCGCATGGCCCGGGGAACGGCCCCGGTCACGGGCACAAGCCGTCTAGCGGCCACGGGAGCGAGGGATGACCGGGCAGGCCGCTGGCGAGTCGCGCTCACCATGGTCCGGGCCGTACGATCCGTACGTGACTGAGGTCATGCTGGCGCCCGCGCAGCTGCACGTCGCGTTCGCACCGGACGGCCGGCTGCTCGCCACCGCGTGCCTAGACGGGTAGACGCGGATCTGGGATGTCGCGGGCGGCAGCGTCCGCACCGTGCTGGCCAACACCGGGCTAGCGGACACGGGCTGGCCGGGCACGACAAGGGGGTCACCGCGGTCGCGTTCGCCCCGGACGGCGCCCTGCTCGCCACCGCGTCCGAGGACGACGGCGCCGTCCGCGTCTGGGACACCGGCCGCTGGACCCTGCGGCGAACCCTCACCCACCCGGGCCATGAGCTGTCGGAGGTGTCGTTCTCCCCGACGGCGCCCGGGGCGGTGCGCCGCCTTGACGTCACCGGCCGTCTCGGGCCGGCACCGCGGCCAGCGAGGGGGCCTGGGGACCGGTAACGGCGGTAAGCACAGGCGGCCGGCTCCTTGCCACCATCGCCAACGACGGGCCCGAGGCGGGGACAGTACGGATCTGGGATACCGGCGCCTGCGCGGAGCGCGCCGTCATCAGCGCCGGGGACGCGTGGGAGGACGACGACCCGTACGAGCGGCAGGTACCCGAGGCCGCGTTCTCCCCCGACGGGACGTTCCTCGCTACGGGGTCCATGGGGAGCCGTGCCCACATCTGGGACGCCGCCACCGGCGCGCCGCACGCCACGCTGGCCGGGCACGACCAGGGCTTCCCGGTGACCGCGGTCGCGTACTCCCCGGACGGCACGCTGGTCGCCACCGGGTCAATGGACTGGACCGCCCGGATATGGGACCCGCGGGACGGCGCCCTGCGCACCACCTTGACCTGCGACGAGGCCGTCTACACCGTCACGTTCTCCCCCGAGGGGACGCTGCTCGCCGCGGTGTCCGCCGACCGGAGCATCTGGGTCTGGACCTGGCCACCGCGACCGACGCCGGCACCGCCCGCATCTGGGACACCGGCGCGGGGCCCGAGACCACGGTGCCCGCCGCCACGCTCGTCGCCCTGGCCGGTGACGGCTACGCGGCGCTGCTGCCCGACGGCGGATACAAGCTCTCCGGGGATGCCGGCGAAAGGCTGTGGTGGCTGGACGGGCTGCGCCGACTCACGGCGGGGGAACGCGACGCGTCCGCGGGCGGCCCGCGGCGGCTGGACGCGGGCGCGCGGCTGGTGACCCAGGTCTGGTAGATGCTCACCAGTCCCCGGTGTACCAGCGAGACGTGACGAGCTGTTAACCTTCCGCGACACAGCGATGACGGACAGCTACCAAAACCCCTTGAGCCCGATAGCATGCGCTCATGGCCAGAGTCGGCGTGTGCGAAGACGATGCCGCGATCCGCCGGGTTCTCGTGGACGGCTTGCGCATGCATGAGCACGAACCCGTTGTGGCGCATAACGGCGCGGAGGCTGTGCGGCTGTTCGCACGCGACGAGCGGCTGGATGTCCTGGTACTGGATATCGGGCTTCCCGATTCCGACGGCCGTGATGTCTGCGTGGCGCTGCGCAGTGCTGGCCAAATGGCGTCGGCTCTCTTTCTGACCGCTCTGGACCAGATGCATGAGAAGCTGGCCGCGTTCGCGGCAGGTGCGGACGACTACCTCACCAAGCCGTTCGAGGTCGCGGAATTGATCGTCCGCGTTGAAGCACTGGCCCGCCGTCACCCACTCGCGCGCCCGGCTTCAGGCGAACTCGCCCTCGACCCGGCCCGGCACTCCGTGGTGTACGCCGGCGCCGGGGTGCTGCTGACTCCCACGGAATTCCGCATGCTGGCGGCGGTCACGTCCCGCCCGGGCCAAGTAGTGCGCCGCCGCGTGGTGATCGCCGCCGCCTGGCCCGATGGCGCCCGGGTTCATGACAACACTGTCGATTCCTACGCGACCCGCATTCGGCGCAAGCTCGAGCGCGTGGGCTCGCCCGTCCAGTTGCGGACGGTCAGGGGCGTGGGATTCGAACTGCGGTGAAGAGCTTCCGGTCCCAGATCGTGGCGTCCACCGTGCTGCTTGTCGCGGCGGTCATCGCCGCCGTGGTGCTTGGCACGCAACTGGTTCTGGAACTGGGCGAGCGCCATCCAGAGGCACGGTCGCCGTGGCACATACTGCTGGCTACGGGGCTCGTCGGCGTTTGCGGTGTGGCGCTTTCCGGGTGGGTGGCGTGGCGTGTCTCGCATCGGGCGCTCAAGCCGGTACGCGACATGGCCGAGCGGGCGGAGGACTGGTCGGCCCAGAATCTCGCGCGCCGCTTCGACCTCGGGCCGCCCGACAACGAACTCAGCCAGCTTGGCCAGACCCTCGATCATCTGCTCGACCGGGTCGCGCATGCGATCCGCGCTGAGCAACGGTTCAGCGCCGAGCTCGCGCACGAGATCCGCACACCGCTGGCCGCGATCCGCGGGTCCGCCGAGCTCGCGATGCTCAGAAAGCCGGCCGACCCCGAACTCCGCACCGACCTCACCGAAATCGCGGACGGATCCCGCCGCTTGGGCGAGGTGGTCACCGCGCTGCTTGAACTAGCGCAAAACCCGGGGGAGGCAGTCAAGGCGAAAGCCTTTCCCGATGCGGCAATCGCCCAGATGTCCAGACTCATCCCCGCTCAGGTCGAGCTTGAGCTGACTGGCTCGGCACCACCGATCGCAGGCCCTCTCGCCCTGGTGACCCGGGCCCTGGCGCCGCTCGTGGAGAACGCCGGCCAGCATGCGCAGAAGCGGGTCACGATAGATCTTCGCGCTCTTGATCTGATCGAGATCGCGGTCAGCGATGACGGGCCAGGCGTGCCACCCGGCCTGCGCGAGTCGGTCTTCGAGCCAGGGACCAGCACCCAAGGATCAAGTGGCCTCGGACTGGGCATCGCGCGCAGGGTCGCCAGATCCCTGGGAGGCGATGTCGTTCTCCACGGTGACGAGTTCGTCCTGCGTCTTCCCCGCGCCTGGACCTCCGACACGCCTCCTGGCGATGGCCGCAGCGGCTAGTCAGGAAATCGCAGGGTTCGCATCTCCATCCTGATCGGCATGAGCACTCAAACGATTCCGCCGTTCTCGAAGACACGGCAGCTCCTGAACAAGGTGCCCGAGGTCACGATCTACTTCTGGATCATCAAGTGCCTGTGCACGACCATCGGCGAAACCATGTCGGACAACCTGATGGGCGGGTTCGCCGTCGGTGGGGACAACGCCACACCCGGCCAACTGCAGATGGCGCTGTACAAAGTCGCCGCGATCACCGTCATCGTGCTGATCGTGCTGCTCGCCATCCAGTTTCGGCTCAAGCGGTACGTCCCGATCGCCTACTGGGCCAACATCGTGGTAATCAGCGTCCTCGGCACCCAGATCACCGACATGTTCGAAGGCCAGGGCGACGTGCCCAACCACATGTGGGCGATCACCATCGTGTCGGTGACGCTTCTCGGCGCGGTGTTCCTCGCCTGGTGGCTGGTCGAGCGCACCCTCTCGATGCACTCCATCCGCACGGCCCGGCGTGAAATGTTCTACTGGCTGGCCATCCTGACCACCTTCGCGACCGGCACCGCGGTGGGCGACCTGATCGCTGAAAAGTTCAGCCTTGGCTACCTCACCACGCTGGGGCTCTTCATCGTCATCATCGCGATCATCGCCGCGCTCTGGAAGTCAACCCCCGTCAACGGCGTCCTCGCGTTCTGGCTCGCCTACATCATGACCAGACCGCTCGGTGCCTCGACCGGAGACTGGCTCTCCCAGCAAGGCAACCAAGGACTCAACCTGGGCACCACGACCACGAGCTACCTGTTCCTTAGCACGATCGTCGCGCTCGTGATCTACCTGCAGATCAGGAAACCAGATGTCACGCCGGTGGAGCTGGTGAACGCCGATGCGGCGCACCATCCACACCTGCCGCATCCCCACAACCAGGCCATCGGCGACCGAGAACCGTCGGGATCCTGACCCGAGCTCCGCCGCTGACCGGGAGCTCAGCGGTCGGCCAGCCTGCGGTCGGACTCGTCGCCGAGCAGTGCGCGGGACAACCGGTCGAGCACGTGCTCGAGCTCCGCGTGCTGCTCGGGCGACCAGCCGGCCAGCTGGGCCTCCAGCCAGTCGTGCTGCGCGCCGAACAGCCGCTCGGCGGTCTGCGTGCCGGCCGGCGTCAGCGCGAGGACGCCGTCGGCCCTGGTGATGAGGCCGCGGTCGACGAGCAGCTGGGCGTTGGGACGGCCCTGCTCCACGGTCACGCCCGCCTGCCTGGCCAGCTGCGGGCCCGGGGTCGCGCCCTGCCTGGCGAGCTTGGTAAGGATCCAGCAGGCGCCGCCGGGCAGGTCGAGGCCCGCCGCCCGGGCCAGCCGCGCGTAGCCGAAGCGGCGCAGGTCGACGGCTGACAGCCGGGACAGCACCCGCTCCGCCTCCTGCGCCGACGTCCTGCTTGTCGGCGCGCCGCCGAGCGCCTCGCCGAGGTCGGCGGCGCTCGCCGAGCTGCGCAGCGTCTCCGCCGCCGGGGCGGGCTCGCCCGCCGCGGTGCGCAGCGGGACCTCGCGCAGGAACCAGGCGAGGATGAACGCGATCGCGGCAACAGGAACCGCGGTGAGGAACACCGGCTGCAGGGCGGCGCTGTAGGCGTGCAGTATCGCCTCGCGCAGCCCCGGCGGCAGCTCCTTGAGCATGGTTGAGTTTGACTGGACGGATGCGGCGCTGAACCCCTTGGGCAGCGTCTTGCCGGCCAGCGCGGCCGACAGCTGATGGGCTAGCTGGTTGGCGAAGATGGCGCCGAACACCGACACGCCGAACGAGCCGCCGATGGTGCGGAAGAACGTCACGCCCGAGGTGGCGGCGCCGAGGTCGGCGTAGCTGACCGTGTTCTGCACCGCGATCACCAGCACCTGGATGATCAGGCCGAGGCTGAACCCGAGGAAGAAGAAGTACAGGTTCAGCTGCCAGGTCGCGGTGGTCTCATCCAGCGTGGACAGCAGGTAGAGCGCGACGGTGAGTATCGCCGTGCCGACGATCGGGAAGACCTTGTACCGGCCCGTCCTGGCGATGACCTGGCCGCTGCCTATCGAGGTGAGCAGCATGCCGAGCACCATCGGCAGCAGGTAGACGCCGGAGATCGTCGGCGAGACGCCGTGCACCACCTGCAGGAACAGCGGCAGGTAGGACAGCGCGCCGAACATGGCGAAGCCGGCCGCCAGGGCGATCGCGGAGCAGACGGAGAAGACGGAGTCGCGGAACAGCCGCAGCGGCAGCACCGGCTCGGCGGCCCCCGTATAGCCGCCGATACCGCGGGCGGAGATGTACCAGGCGACGAGGAACAGCGCCGAGGCGGTGAACAGGCCGATGATCACCGGGGAGGACCAGGCGTAGGTGGTGCCGCCCCAGGAGGTGGCGAGCACGACGCAGGTGGCGAACCCGGCGAGGGTGGTTGCGCCGAGGTAGTCGATCTTGTGCGGCTGCCTGGTGCTCGCGGCGGGCAGCACCACGGCGATCACCGCGAGCGCGAGCGCGCCGATCGGCAGGTTGATGTAGAAGACCCAGCGCCAGCTCAGGTTGTCGACGAAGAACCCGCCGAGCAGCGGCCCCGCGACGGACGCGACGCCGAAGACCGCGCCGAACGCGCCCTGGTACTTGCCGCGCTCCCGTGCGGGCACGATGTCGCCGATGATCGCCTGGGTCAGCACCATCAGGCCGCCGCCGCCGACGCCCTGCAGCGCGCGGAAGGCGATGAGCTCGCCCATGTTACGCGACTGGCCGCACAGCGCGGAGCCGGCCAGGAAGATCACGATCGCGGTGAGGAACAGGTACTTTCGGCCGTACTGGTCGCCGAGCTTGCCCCAGACCTGCGTCGTCGCGGTCGAGGCCAGCATGTACCCGGTGACCACCCAGGACAGGTGGGACAGGCCGCCGAGGTCGTTGACGATCGTCGGCAGCGCGGTCGACACGATCGTCTGGTCGAGCGCCGCGAGCAGCATCGCGAGCATGAGGGCGCCGTAGATGACAAGCAGCCGCTGACCACGCTCCGGCGTAACCTCAGGCCCGGCCCCCGTCCGCGTCGTCACACGGGCGTCATACCCCGTTGACCGGGAGTCAGCCGCGCTCGCGCTTCCACAGGTAGACGAGGGTGGTGACCATGGCGACGAAGAGGACAGCCGCGATCAGGTAGTCGGTCATGGCACGGACCCTTCGGTGTTTGCGAGGCGCGGTTACCAGGGCAATTTTAGGCTATGGGGGTGAGAGCGAACGGGCGGGTCACGGCGATCGCGGCCGGCGCGCTCGCCTGCTGCCTCGGGTTGTCACTCTGGCTCGTCGGCCGCGGCGCGGGCGACGCCGGGTCGCGGGCCGTCTCCTCCGTGCTGATCCAGCGCGAGCCGTGGAGGCCGGACCAGAAGACGCGGGGACTCACGGTCACCGCTCCCCTGGCGGCCTGCGAGGCGCGCATCAGCCGCGTGCCGCGACGGCTGCCGACCGTCGCGATCGTCGGCGCCTCCTTCACCGCGGGAACGGGCCCGGGCAACCCGCTGCTGTCGTGGGCGGTCGTGCTGGCCCGGCTGCTGCACTGGAATGCCGTCATCGACGGGGTGCCCGGGGCCGGCGTACGTCAGCCGCGGCGACGGCAGGCGCGGCGACGGCAGGCGCGGCCCGATGACGCGCCTGCTGAGCGCGGAGGGCCTGCGCTCGCTCCAGCCGTCGCTGGTGATCGTGCAGGCCGGGCACGACGACGTCGGCGTGCCGCCGGCGACGGAACAGGCCGGGGTGCGCGCGACCTTGAACCTGATCCACCTGACGGCACCCGGCGCACGGGTCGCGCTGCTCACCGTCTTCGCCGTCGCGCCCGGCGGCACGCAAGCGCTGCGGCAGACCGACCACGTCATCGTGACCACGGCCACGGCGGCCGACCCCAAGGTCATCATCATGGACCCGCTCGCCGGCCAGTGGAAGTTCCAGCACGCGAACGGCGGGCTGCACCCCACCGCGGCCGGGGACGCGTGGATCGCGCGCAGGGTGCTCGCCATCCTGCGCGCGTACGGGGTCCGTCCCGTGCCGGCGGTGACCGCGGCCCAGCCGGTCATCTGCGAGGCCTAGGCTCCCTGCCGTGCGTGGGCGTCCAGTGCGGCCGTGATGAACGCCTCGGACGAGCCCAGGTACCCCGACGGGTCAAGCGCCGCCTCCACCCGCGCGTGGCTGATGCCGGCCTTGGTCAGGGTGTTCTCGATCTCGGGCGTGGCGAGCAGCACGTCGCGGAACGGCACGCCGGAAGAAGCCGACTTCGCGGCGGCGGTCGCCACCAGGTCGTGGGCCTGGGGGGCGCCGAGCGGGCCGCGCAGCAGCGCGCTGACCCGGTTGGTGAGCGGCACCGCGCCGGCCTCGGCCAGGTTCGCGGCCATCCGCGCCGTGTCCACCTCCAGGTGACCGAGCAGGTCCCGCGACCACGCGGCGGCGGAGACCGCGAGCTCGAGCAGGTGGCCGTACGGCTGCCACTCGGCCTGCCAGGCGCCGGCCGCGCGCTGGTGCTCCTGCTCCGCGCAGGCGACCAGGGTCGCGAGCAGGCCAGGCGCCTGGCGGGCGCAGCCGAGGATGGCGACGGCGGCGACCGGGGCACCCTTTACCTCTCCCACCTCAGTCTGCGCGAGCAGCGTCACGTCACGGGCGATCTTGGACAGGGCCGCGCACGCCCGGGCGGACACGGCGGCGACGTCGATTACCCGCAACCGTTCTGTATGCCAGGGCAGCGCGGGGTCGGCGAGGCCGAGCTCCTCGGCGAGCAGCGCCCGCACCCGGGCACCGTCGGCGCCGAGCGACGCCAAGGTGCCCGCCGCGCCGCCGAACTGCACGGCGAGCCGCGTGTCGCGGACGAACGCGAGCCACTCGACCGCGCTGTCGAGTCCGGACAGCCAGCCCGCCGCCACCTGGCCGAAGGTGACGGGCACGGCCTGCTGCAGCAGGGTCCGGCCGATCATCAGCGTGCGGCGGTGCGTGCCCGCCAGCCCGGCGGCGGCGTCGGCGGCGGCGGTCAGGTCGGTGATCGCGCCGCCGAGCGCATCCCTGGCGAGCAGCATCGCCGCGGTGTCCAGGATGTCCTGGCTGGCCGCGCCCGCGTGCACGGCCGCGCGCGCCGCGGGGTCCGCGACGCGCCGCGTCAGCACCCGGGCCAGGCCCGGCACCGGGCTGCCGGTCAGCGCGGCGGCCCGGCTGAGTTCCGCGAGTTCCGCGGGGCCGAAGTCCGCGGCGTCCGCCGCCTCGGTGACCGCCGCGCCCGCGCCGCGGGTGGCGAGCCCCGCACGCTCAAGCGCCCTGGCTAGCGCCGCCTCCGCGGCGAGCATCCCACGCAGCCAGGCTGCGTCGTCGGCGACCGGCCCGGAACCTGTGCCGCGCCCGAAAATCGCACCGAACAGTCCGGTTCCGGCGCTGACGAGTCCGCCATTCTGATCAGGCATGGCCGGATGTTATCGTCCGAACATGACCGCACTGCCCACGGGCGGCCCTGAGCTGCCTCAACGTCGTAACCTTGTCACCGAGATCCCCGGCCCGGCCTCGCGCGCGCTGACGGAGCGCCGCAACGGCGTCGTCGCCCGTGGCGTCTCGACCACGCTGCCCGTCTTCGTCACCGCCGCCGGCGGCGGGGTGCTGCTCGACGCGGACGGCAACTCCCTGATCGACTTCGGCTCCGGTATCGCGGTCACCTCGGTTGGCAACGCGGCGAGCGCCGTCGTCGAGCGCGTCCAGGCCCAGGTCGCCCAGTTCACCCACACCTGCTTCATGGTCACCCCGTACACGGGCTACGTGGAGGTCTGCGAGGAACTGGCCCGGCGTACCCCAGGGACGCACGCGAAGCGCTCCGCGCTGTTCAACTCGGGCGCCGAGGCCGTGGAGAACGCGATCAAGATCGCCAGGCACTACACCGGCCGTTCCGCCGTGGTCGCCTTTGACCACGCCTACCACGGCCGTACCAACCTGACGATGGCGCTGACCGCGAAGAACATGCCGTACAAGCAGGGCTTCGGCCCGTTCGCGTCGGAGATCTACCGCGTTCCGATGGCCTACCCGCTGCGCTGGCCTGGCGGGCCCGCGGCGTGCCAGGCCGAGGCGCTCGACGTGGTGAAGTCGCTGATCCACGCCCAGGTGGGCGAGCAGAACGTCGCCGCCGTGATCATCGAGCCGGTCCAGGGCGAGGGCGGCTTCATCGTGCCGCCAGACGGGTTCCTCGCCGGCCTCGCCGAGTTCTGCAAGGAAAACGGCATCGTGTTCATCGCGGATGAGATCCAGTCCGGCTTCTGCCGCACCGGCGACTGGTTCGCCTGCGACCACGAGGGCGTGGTGCCCGACCTGGTGACCACGGCCAAGGGCATCGCGGGCGGGCTGCCGCTCGCCGCGGTGACCGGGCGCGCCGAGATCATGGACGCGGTGCACCCGGGCGGCCTCGGCGGCACCTACGGCGGCAACCCGGTCGCCTGCGCCGCCGCGCTCGGCTCGATCGCCACCATGGAGGAGCAGGACCTCGCGGGCAAGGCGCGCCGGATCGGCGAGATCATGCTCCCCCGGCTGCGCAAGCTCGCCGAGGCTCACCCGGTGATCGCTGAGGTCCGCGGCCGCGGCGCGATGATCGCCATCGAGCTGACCAGGCCGGGCAGGCTGGAGCCTGACCCGGCGTCCACCGCCGCGGTCGCCGCGTTCTGCCACAAGGCCGGCCTGGTCGTGCTTACCTGCGGGACGTTCGGCAACGTGCTGCGCTTCCTGCCGCCGCTCGTCATCGGCGAGGACCTGATCGAGGAGGGCCTGGGCATCCTGGAGGACGCGTTCGCGTCGCTGTAGGCCTGGACACTTAAGGTCGAGATCAGGAAGAACGGGTGGTGGCTGCATGCTCAGCGTGCTCAGCGCGTGCGGTTGAGCGCCTCGTAGGCGGCGCCGGCGGCCGTCGCGTAGACGACGCTGTGCCATACGTCGACGGCGATCTCTGTGGCGCTCTGCTTGGTCAGCGGCGGTGACACCCCGAGCGCCGGCAGCGTGACCTGCTCGGAGCCCCAGAGAACCGCCATGTGGACCGCCGAGGCGGCGGGGGCGGACAGCCCGGTGCAGCCGAGCAGCCCGCGGACCGCTCCCCAGCTCGTCCCGTACGCCCAGTGGACGATCACGCTGAACCGCTTCGCCTGCTGCTCGCCCTCCGGCTTGACGCCGAGCAGCTTGGCCGCGGCGTCGGCGGGCGCGGTGCTTGGCTCACGGTGCCGCAGCCTCGCCTCGATCACCGAGCTGAGGCTCATGGCCGCGGTGCCGGCCAGCCCGGCGGCCAGTCCGACGCCGGCGGCCGCGGCCAGTGCTCCCGGCTTGATCATGCTGCCTCCCGTGCCCGACTGGCCTGGTCGGGTAGGCGGCTACCCGGGGATGCGGAGGCAAACCCGGCCCGCGTCGTCTGTCATGTAAGGACCGGCGCGCTTGTCTCTTGAATATGGTGGCACCATGAGCGTTGCCGCGGCCAATCACGGTCATGCCTGAGCTCGTCGAGGCAGTCGTCTCGCAGCTTTCGGCTCTTGTCGAGCGCGGCGAGGTTGCCTCGGTCGCTTTCGCCGTTGTCGCCGGGACCGACGTGCGCAGCGGCGGGTTCGGGGGCGCAGACGC
The DNA here is from genome assembly GCA_963811335.1 of uncultured Actinomycetota bacterium. Lineage (GTDB taxonomy): Bacteria > Actinomycetota > Actinomycetes > Streptosporangiales > Streptosporangiaceae > Trebonia. The sequence goes on from CAWERB010000002.1 coordinate 22,896, forward strand.
GGACAGCGTATTCCAGATTGGGTCGGTGACTAAGGCGCTCACCGGTCTGCTGCTTGCCGACTCGGCAGGCCGAGGCATAGCGAAGCTCTCCGATCCCGCAACGGACTACCTGGCCAGGGGCAGCACCGGGAAAGGTCACGCTGGTTGAGCTGGCCACCCATACGTCGGGGCTGCCGCGCCTGCCGCCTGGGATGCGGAGGTACGCACTATTGCGCCCGCGTAACCCTTACGCGTGGTATCCCAGGAGCAGCTTCCTGCGGGCCGCTCGCCGGTCGCTGGCGACGGCACCTGGCGGCCAACCGTATGCGTACTCCAACTTCGGCGCGGCGCTGCTCGGCTATCTCCTCGGCGAGGCCGCTCAGGTTCCCTACCAGCGACTGGTCGAGGAGCGGATCTGCGGGCCGCTCAACATGACGGCCACCAGTTTCGACGCCAGGCCTGTCCAGGGTTACAGCAACGGGCGGCGGGTCCCGCCCTGGCACCTCGGCCCCATGCCCGCAGCGGGCGGCCTGTACTCCACTGCCCGCGACATGGCGAAGCTGCTGACCGCGTGCCTTCGGCCGGAGGGCACTTCGCTCGCCGAGTCGGCACCGCTGGCCCTTGCGACGCACGCGGTGATCGGCCCCCGAGAGGAGATAGGGCTCGGCTGGCACCACGCGCTGCGCGATGGCAGGCGGGTCAGCTGGCACAACGGGATGACCGGAGGCTACAGCTCCATGATCGCGCTGGACATCGAGCGCCAGTCAGCCATCGCCGCGCTCGCCAACCGGGGAACCCCGCCGCCGTCCCCACTCGATGCACCGGTCATGAAAGCCATGTTCGCGGCGTAGATCGCCACCGATCAGTAGCGGTTACAGGATTTGAAGCGCCGGATTCTGGCTCGGATGGCGATCAGGACGGATCTGGAGGCCTGCGGGAAGCGTGTCCCGTCCCCGTGGCCCGTAGTAATAGGACGTAGCCCGGGAGGCCTGTTAAGCAGGGGGTTCTCGTGAGGGGACGTCCTCCTGGTGCGATAGTGCGAGCTTGGTGTCTCAAACGCATCCAGGGAGGACGTCCTAGTGGGTAAGGGTAGCGGCATTTCTCGTTCGGACCGGCGGCGGAACGCGCGCCGGGAGCATCTGCGGGGGCTGGTGCCGCGTGACGGGGCGGTGCTGGGCATTGACCTGGGGGATGCGAAGCAGGCGCTGGCGCTGGTCGATCATGACATGCGGGTGCTGTGGCGCAGGAGCCCGCGGTGCGCGGCGCACCAGCTCGGCGGGCTGATCGCGGAGGCGGTCGGGGCGGCGGCCTGCGGCGGGGATTCTCGCGGCTGACGGTGGCGTGCGAGCCGACCGGGTCGCGGTGGATGCAGGTCCAGCGGCTGTGCGCGCGAGGCGGGGGTCGGCGCTGGTGTGCGTGCAGCCGCTGGTGTCGCACATCGCCCGCGAGCAGGAGGACTACACGGGCAGTAAGCGGGATGAGCCGGACGCGGTGCTGATCGCGCGGCTGGCCTCTGGGCTGCACTGCTACGTCCCCGAGGAACTCGACGAGTCCTGGGCTTTCCTGCGGCAGCTCGGGCGGCGCCGCGCGCAGCTGGTGACGGCATGGCGACGGCGGCGGTGCTGCGGGTGCGGGACTGGCTGTCGGTCGCGTGGCCGTCGGCGGTGACGGCGGCGGGCGACCCGTTCGAGTCGATGACCTGGCTGGCCGCGCTCGAGGTCGCGACGTCCCGCTGCGGCGGGGACCCGGCCCGGCTGGCCGCCGCGGGCGAGGAGGAGTTCCTGGCCCTGGTGCGGGACGCTGCGCCCGGCTGGGGCACGCCGCGGCCGGACCGGCGGATCGCCCGGAAGGTCCTGGCCCTGGCCGACGACCCCGGGGCCGTGGGCTGGTCGCGGCGCGGCCTGTTCCGCCGGGTCCGCGACGAGCTCGGCGACCTGCAGCGCGCCCGCCGCCAGCTGAAAGAGGTCGAGGCGGACATGTGCGCGCTGCTGGCGGGGCTCGGCCTGGGCCGGCTCGGGGACATCCCCGGGCTCACGCTGGCCGGCGCGGCGGTCATCCTGGCCGAGACCGGCGACCCCCGCCGCTACGAGACCTCTTCTTCCATGGTCAAGCACGCCGGGCTGTCGCCGTCGGACAACGCCTCGGGGGCATCCGAGGGCGCCTCGCGGATCTCGCGGCGCGGCCGGCCCTCGCTGCGCTGGCGGCCTGGCGGGCGATCTTCGCGATGCTGAACTGGAACCCGGTCATGAAAGCCAAGTACGAGGCGCTCGTCGCGGGCGCGGAGGAGTCCGCCCGCGCCGCGGCCGGCAGCGCCCGCCCCGGCTCGGCCCGGGCCGCCCAGGCTGCCCGCACCGCCCGCGCCGCCCGGGCGAAGGCCCGCGTCGCGTGCGCCGCGTCCCTGCTGCGCTGGATCTACTTCATGACCGTGCACGGCGCCGGCTGGGACCCGGTGGCCGCCTCCGGCGGCCGCTTCGCACCCCAGGAGGCACACAGGCTGCCTGACCAGCGCAAACGCGCCCGTGTAACTCTCGCGGGCGCCGTTAAGGACCATCCTCCCCCGGGCCGGGGAGGGCGAGCCCGCATGCCCGTCGGTGGCACTGACCCCGTCACTGACCACGGGCAGCCCTCCCCGGCCCCGGCTTCTTCTCGCAAGCCCGGTTGAACGCTGTCGGAGCAGGCCAGCCACGGCCGAGCCCGCTTGAGCTACGTAGGGAAGAGAAGCAGCGGGGCGCCGGCCCGCCACCCGCGCGCCGCGCCAGGCGCCGCGGGCCTCAGCCATGCCCGCACACGCCCGGCGGTCCCCCGCACCATCCGACACACCTCACCGCGGCAACCACTTAAGCCCCTACAGCAGCGAAAACGCGCACATCACACTGAGACTTGACAGCCGCTCTCTTACGCTGGTTAGGCCGGCTACGGGGGACACGCCCATGCCCGCACGCGCCGCGTCACGATCGAAGCTGCCGGCAACCTGTGATCAGCCCGGAAATCTCGTCACCCATACCGCCGAGCACGACAGCGGCGCCGGCAACAGCCCTGGCAGCGCGAGATTTCATGATCGCGGAACTTCTGCACACTCATAAGCCGCAAAAGTTCCGCGGAAGCAAAAGTTACCGTGATCATGAGGCGGCCGGCGGCCCAGGTCACCGCGTGGCCGGCCTGCGGCGCCCGCGAACCGCCAGCCTGCGGCACGCCCGGGCAGCCGCAACCGCCCGCGCGCGGATCGCCGGCGGGACGCTCAGCCGGGCCGGGCGGCCATCCCGGTCCGCGCCGCCCAGCACGGATGCCATGACACCGCCGCACCCGCCCCGGCCAGCAACCACACGAGGGCAGTGCCGTAACCCCCTATGGCGGGCCCAACGGGCCACGACGATCATGGCCAAGCGGACGGCACGCGACAGGAAAATGACCCTTTTGCCGGAAGCCGGCACCGGACTATGCCTTCGAACCCCGGCCTTTCCGCCGCTGTAGGCCGCGGACGTACTTCTTCTCTCCCGCGGGCCGGGGCCGGAGCGTGGTCTCGCCGACCCGACTGCTTTCCCAATACGAAGATCATAAATAGCTATACTGCGCGGCATGGAATTGAAGACACTCACATGGAATATCGGCGGCGGGAAACTGCGGCAAGACGGCGCGTACCCGTTGCGCATCGCGTCGCGTGCAGAAGACGGCCTCGATGCTATCGCCGGGTTCCTGGAGTCGGAGGAGCCCGACGTCATCGCGCTTCAGGAGACACAACAGAAAGAAGGGTACGACCAGGTTGCGCTCATAGCCGGTTCTTTGGGCTACGAGCACTACTTCCACGATTCCACGTCAGAGTCGCATATCGATACCGATTGCCGACTTGGCCATTGCGTGATTTCGAGATACCCTATCTCGCAGCACCGTTTCGGGCTTTTCGAGAATCCGAACGCCCAGGTGACTGGGAAGACGGCAGAACTGCCACGACCCATGACAAAGGATTCAGCAGCTGCGTGGTATCAATCGGCGAAACGCAGATCGAGGTGACCACGCTGCACCTCATCCCGTTCAGGATGTTTAAAATCGAGCTGGAATCGCGGACAGCTCAGGGCATACTGCGGGATGCCGCCGGCAAGCTGGTGCCGACCTGTGACAAGGCCTTGATCCAGGGAGACTTCAATATCGACCGCCCCGGAGTCCGGCCGTATCTACGGCAGCTGTTCGCCAGCGCGGGTCTTGCGGAAGTTGCCATCGACGAGCCGACCACGCCTGGGGGACGCCGCCTCGACCACATCCTGTACAGGGGGCTGACCTTGAAGTCGAAGCGCATCCTGCCGGGCGTACGCACCGACCACTATCCCGTCATAGCCACGTTCGAGGTCCGGTAGCCGACCACCATCACACCCAGTTACCCAGGTGAATGCTTATGCCGGCTGGCGGCAGCGCTCAGTAGCGGATCGCGATTTCTGATCCATCGTCGGCCGGCTGGTCACGGCTGGTGAGCGTCACGGCCGATGCCGGTGACGGGCGAGCCGAGGGTGACCGCCACCCAGCCGGCGGCGCAGCCGTCCACGCCGGTGACCGTGAGCGGGCGTTCAGGTTCCGGCATGCCGGGTACGTCCCGGTCGGGGTGACGGCGAGGCGAGGCGGGTGGCGGCATCGATCACGAGCATAGGACGGGCTCGCGGAGCTGGCCGCGAGCGGAGAGGCAACCGGGACGCGGTCCGGGCGTCTCAACTAGCGTGGGTCACACCTTGTGCAAGCTTGCCCTCTGCGCGGTCCTCGGGCTGGCCGCCGTCGGGTGCCGCGGAAGCCAGGCCGGGACGGGGCCCGGCACGGCAGGGACCGCGACGGGCGGCCAGACCACGAGCGCGTCGGCTAGGTCAGCGGCAGCCGAGCCGACGGCCACGAGGCTGGCGGACGTCTACGTGGTCGCCAACTGCGCCGCCGCCGCGCCGTACTCGCTGAGCAGGGAGCCCTTGTCCATCACGCTGGCCTGCGCCGATGCCGGCATTGGCGTGCGGGACATGCTCTGGATGAGCTGGACGCCGACGACGGCGACGGGAAGCGGCCTGCTCTGGGAGAAGCTCTGCGTGCCCGACTGCGCCACGGGGAAGCTCGGCTACTACCCCGTGGACGTGACGCTCTCCGCGGTGCGGTCCTCCGCCAAGGGGCACTGGTTCAGCGAGCTGAGGGTCAGCTGGCAGGGCAACCGCCCGCCCAACCAGACACCGGACACTTTCACGCTGATGCCGCCCGTTAGCGGGTAAGCCCAGGACCCGGGAGCAGCGGCCGGTGAATAACGGCACGCGGCAGGGACGTTTACCGCTGAGCGTGGATAACAATGGTGTGTGTGACGAACGGTGCGGAGCAGGACATGGCGAGCGCGACGCCAGAGCTCGCGGTATCCGCGCTCACGGTGCGGTTCGGCGGGCTCACCGCCCTTGACGGCGTGCACCTCGCGCTGCGGGCCGGGGAGACGGTGGCCCTCGCGGGAGAGAACGGGGCGGGCAAGACCACGCTGATCAGGGCCATCGCGGGCGACCTCACCCCGGTCGCCGGCTCGATCCGCGTCGGCGGGCAGGCGGTGCCGCCGGCGCCGTCCGCCGCCGCCAAGCTCGGGGTGCGCGTTGTCTGGCAGGACCTGGCGCTGGCGGAGAACCTTGACGTCGCCGCGAACGTGATGCTCGGCAACGAGCGGCGCAGGCACCTGTTCTCCGAGGTGGCGCTGCACAGGGACACGGCCAGGCTGCTTGACCGGCTCGGCATACCGCTGCGGGACACCACGCGGCCGGTCGGGATGCTGTCCGGCGGGCAGCGGCAGATGGTGGCGGTCGCCCGGGCGATGGCGCGCAACCCCAAGCTGCTGCTGCTCGACGAGCCGACCGCCGCGCTCGGCGTGCAGGAGGCGGCGCTCGTGGAGCGGCTGATCACCCGGCTGCGCGCGCGGGGCGTCACGATCCTGCTGTCGTGCCACGACACGGAGCTGATGTTCCGGCTCGCCGACCGGATCGTGGTGCTGCGGCACGGCCGGGTGGTCGCCGAGGTCGCGCCGAGCGAGGTGCACCCGGACGACGTGGTGGCGCTCGTGTCAGGTCAGGCCGTTGACTCCTCCGCGCGCCGCCAGCTCACCCGGTTGCACGGGCTCACCGGGCGGCTGGTCTCCTCCGACCCGTCGTCGTCGCTCTCGCTGATCTTGTCCGCGCTCGGCGCCGCGATCGGCAGCGAGCGGCTCGCCATCCACCTGCTCGAGGACGGCCAGCTGGTCCGGGCCGCGTCCCTCGGCATGCCGGACTCGCTGCTCGACGCGTGGGCGCGGCTGCCCGTCGGCGCGGCGGGCGGGCCGGTGGGGCTCGCCGCCGAACGGCAGGTGCCGGTCATCGAGGAGAACCTGCGCAGCGGCGGCGGCTCGTGGCAGGTCTTCGGCGGCCTGGCCCGGCCGGCCAAGGTGGCGAGCTCCTGGTCGGTGCCTGTGCTGGGGGCGGGCGGCCTGCTCGGCGTGATCACCGTGTTCCGCGCGATGCCGGGCAAGCCGCGCCGCGACGACCTTGACCTGGCCGCGCTGTACGCCGGGTACGCGGCGAGCGCCATCGAGCGGGACCGGCTGCTCGATGAGGTGAGCGCACGGAACAGGCTGCTTGAGACGATCAGGGAAGTGCTGCAGACGCTCGCGGGCCCGGTGCCGGTGGAGGCCGGGCTGCGCATCGCGCTGCACGCGCTGCGGGGCGGCCTGGACGCCGACGAGGTGGCGCTGATCACCGCCTCCGAGGAGGTGACAACCTGCCGAGGGTACTCGAGCACGGCCGGCGACTCCGCGGCGGCGACGGACTTGGGGAGCGGTATCCCCAAGCTCGGCATCCCTGGCACCGCCCGGGAGGCGCCGACGGCGCTGCCCGCGGCCATGGTGGACGCGGCCCGCGCCGTGCTCGACCGCCGCGACCCCGACGGCGTCGCGGTCGCGGGCGTCCCGGTGCTTCCCGTGAGCCCGGGAACGCTGCGCACCGGGGGCGGCCAGCCCGGGCGGTACTGCGCACGACCTGGACATCCGGTACCTGTCGGTCTCGTTCTCCAGCCCCGACGGCCGCACCGTGCTGCTGGCCGGCTGGCAGGACGGCGCCAGGTCCGACGGCACCACGGACCTGCTCGAGGACGCCGCGAACTCGCTGCGGCTAGCGCTCGAGCGCGAGCGGGCGCTGCTCGCGCGGCAGGAGGCGATGGCGCTGCGCCAGTCGCGCGAGCTGCAGCGCACGTTCCTGCGCCGGCTCAGCCACGAGCTGCGCACCCCGCTCACCGCGATCACCGGCTACGCGACCAGCCTGCTCCAGCAGGACGTGACGTGGGACGCGGACTCGCAGCAGCGGTTCCTTTCCCGTATCGCCGCCGAGTCGGCCCGGCTCGGCCGCCTGGTCAATGACCTGCTCGACTTCTCCACGATCGAGTCGGGCATCTTGCGGCTGAACAGTGACTGGTGCGACATACCCCTGGTGCTCGACGCCGCCGTCGCGGTCCTGCCGCGGGAGGCGGCGGAGCAGGTGCGGATCGTCGAGGCGGCCGGGCTGCCGACCATCTGGGCCGACCACGACCGGCTTGAGCAGGTGTTCGTCAACCTGATCGGCAACGCGATCGGGCACAACCCGCCGGGCACGAAGGTAACCGTCACGGTCGCGGCGGACGCACCGGGGTCAATCACCGTGCGCGTCGCCGACGACGGCGAAGGGCTACCCCCCGAACTGTCGCGCGCCGTCACCGAGGCGGCGGGCCAGCGGGACCCGCGCTGGCACGACGTGCTGGCGGCGGGAACCATCCGGCCGCGACAGCGCGCGTCAGGCGCTGGGCTCGGGCTGTCCATCGCCAGCGGGATCGTGGCCGCGCACGGCGGCAGGCTCGAGCTCGAGCCCGCGGAGCGGGGCACCTGCTTCCTGGTTACCCTGCCCGTTGAGAGGCCCGCGGAGTGAAGGCACGGGACTGAGCTGACCAGGCCGAGCCGGACATGGTGCTGCTCGACCTCATGCTGCCCGAGGTGGACGGGTTCATAAATGCGCTACTCTACGTGACTGTCATGTATCGTAACGTGAGCGGATAGCGCGTCTGCGAGATTAACGCCAGGGAAACAGTGGCGTCACAACAAGGTCTCGAAAAGTACCACGTCACATTTCAGTAACCGATCGCTTTCTGACGCTTTTTCACGAATACGCGAAAGCGTTAACGCGAACGTTTCTCCGCGCAGTCCTAGCATTTCCGCGCAATAACCCGGTCAATTGTGGCTGGGTTATACGGATCTGTTCTCGCACATGCCCCCCGTGGCATGTCTGAGTGAATGAGCGAGGTACACCGTTGTATTCCGTATCAGCACGAGCCGGACTGACCGCGGCGGCCGCGGCGGCCGCGCTGCTCGTCGCCGCTGGCTGCAGCAGCTCCACTACTGGCGCCAGCTCAGTTCCTGCCACGCCGGCCTCCACGGCCGCCCCGACGTCAGGTGCGACGAACGCTTCGATCTCGGTCAGCGACCTGAACAACTCGTTCTCCGCGATGTCGGGCCTCAAGGGCATTACCTCCGCGGGCAAGGGCAACGTCACGGTGATCCTGCCGGACACCACGTCCTCCACCCGGTACGTCGAGTTCGACGCGCCTTACCTGAAGCAGGCCTTCACCGCCGCCGGCCTGTCCACCGCGGACTTCACCATCGAGAACGCGCTCGGCAGCGACTCGACGCAGTTCAGCATGGCGCAGTCGGCCATCACCAAGGGCGCCAGCGTCCTGGTCATCGACCCGCTCGACTCCGGCGTGGGCGCGCACATCGAGTCGTACGCCAAGGACCACGGCGTGGCGGTCATCGACTACGACCGCCTCACCCTTGGCGGCACCCGCGCCTTCTACGTCTCCTTCAACAACGTCAAGGTCGGCCAGCTCATGGGCCAGGGCCTGGTGTCGTGCATCGCGAACTGGGGCGTCAAGACCCCGAGCCTGATCGTGATGAGGGGCGCGCCGACCGACAACAACGCGACGCTGTTCGCCCAGGGCTACGACGGCGTGCTCGCCACGTACTTCGCCTCTGGCAAGTACAAGAACGTCAGCGCCCCGGCCGGGACCTGGGACCCGCCGACCGCGCTGTCGGAGTTCCAGCAGCAGTACACCGCGCACAAGGACATCAACGCGGCGCTCATCCCGAACGACGAGAACGCCGCCCCGATCATCCACTACCTGCAGGGCCAGGGCGTGAAGGCCAAGACCTTCCCGACCACCGGCCAGGACGCCACCCTGACCGGCCTGCAGAACGTCCTGACCAGCTACCAGTGCGGCACGGTCTACAAGCCGATCTACCTCCAGGCGCAGGCGGCCGCCGCGCTCGCGCTCTACGTGCGGGCCGGCCAGACGCCGCCCGCCGCCCTGGTGAACGGCTCGACCCAGGACACCACCGCCAAGGTCGAGGTCCCCTCCGTCCTGCTCGTCCCGACGTGGGTCACCACCGCCAACATGAACTCGACCGTCGTCGCGGACAAGTTCGTGCCGGCCACCGCAGCTGTGCGCGGGCTCCTACGCCAGCGCGTGCACCGCCGCCGGGATCTCCGGTTAGCCGCAAGCACACCGCCCGGCCGGGGTGCGGGCAAACTCAGCCCGGACCCCGGCCGGGTTTCACCAGGCAGGGATGCGACTGTGAACGACGCTGAGCCGCTGCTGCGGCTGCGCGGCATCGGGAAGAGCTTCGGCCCCGTGCACGCGTTGACCGACATTGACCTTGAGATCCCCGCCGGGCAGGTCACCGCCCTGGTCGGCGACAACGGGGCGGGCAAGTCGACGCTGATCAAGACGATCGCCGGCACCTGGGAACCAAACCACGGCGAGATCGTGTGGCAAGGCAAGCCCGGTCCACTTCCGCTCCCCCAGGGACGCGACCGCCGCGGGGATCGCGACCGTGTACCAGGACCTGGCGCTCGCCGACAACCTCGACATCGTGCAGAACATGATGCTCGGGCACGAGATGCTGCTCAAGACCAGGCTGCTCGACGAGATCACCATGGAGAAGCAGGCGAAGAAGACCCTCGCCGACCTCCGTGTCACCACGGTCCGCAACATCCGCCAGCCGGTCGGCTCGCTGTCCGGCGGCCAGCGGCAGTCCGTCGCGGTGGCCAAGGCCGTCATGCTCGACGCCAGGCTCGTCATCATGGACGAGCCCACCGCCGCCCTCGGCGTGTCACAGACCGCGCTCGTCCTCGACATCATCGAGCAGCTCGCGAGCCGCGGCATCGCCGTGCTCGTGATCTCGCACAACCTCACCGACGTGTTCCGCGTCGCCGACCGGATCGCCGTCCTCTACCTCGGCCGCATGGTGTCGAGCGGGCCGGTGGCCAACTACGACACCGGCTCGGCGGTCCACTGGATGACCACCGGGGCGGCACCGAACGGCTCGCGGCGCAAGCCGGGCACCGCTACCCGACAAGGCACGGAGGGCGAGCCGTGACATCCGTGAACCAGGAACCGACCGAGGAAGAGATCATCGCATCGCCGGACGCGTCGGCCGACCTGCTCGCCAGCTCCATGGGCGACTACCTGCGGATCGTCGGCAGGCGGATCAAGTCGGGCGAGAGCGGCGCGCTGCCCGTCATCGTCGGCCTGGTCGTCATCGTGATCTTCTTCCAGGTGAAGAGCTCGCTGTTCCTTTCCGCGGGCAACCTGGTCAACCTGATGGCGCAGTCGGCGTTCATCATCACCCTCGGCATGGCCGAGATCTTCGTGCTGCTGCTCGGCGACATCGACCTGGCCGCCGGCTACACCGCCGCCTGCGGCGCCGTCATCGCGCTGTGGATGCTCGCGCTCGGCGACCCGTGGTGGGCCGCGGTGCTCGCCGCGCTCGCCGCGACCGCCGCCTACGGGGCGCTGCAGGGGATCATCACCGCGAAGCTTGGGCTGCCGTCGTTCGTGGTGACGCTGGCCGGCCAGCTCTTCCTGTCCGGCCTGCTGCTCTACCTGATCAACGCCACCGGCAGCATCGGCGTCGGCGGCGTGATCAACCTGCACAACAGCATCATCAACGACATCGAGGGCGGTCAGATGAGCCCGGCCGCCACCTGGATCGTGATGATCGCCATCGCGGTGGCGGCCGGCGCGGTGATGTTCGCCAGCGATTACCGCCGCCGGTCGGCGGGCCTGGTTGCCCCGCCGGTGTCGGTCACCCTGCTCAAGATCGCGGGCGTGCTCATCGCCGCGATCATCGTGGCGGCGATCGCGAACCAGAACCGTGGCGGCTGATCACCCTGGAGGGCATGCCCTGGGGCGTGCTCGTGGTGCTCGCCATCCTGTTCGTGTGGACGGTGCTGCTCGGCCGGACCCGGTTCGGCCGGTACATCTACGCCATCGGCGGCAACGCCGAGGCGGCGCGCCGGGCCGGCATCAGCATCGTGCGGATCCGCACGCTCGCGTTCACGCTGTGCGGCCTGACCGCGGGCATGACCGGCATCATCTACGCCTCCTACCTGGGGTCGATCTCGAACGGCGTGCAGGGTGGCCAGAACGTGCTGAACGCCGTCGCCGCGGCGGTCATCGGCGGCACCAGCCTGTTCGGCGGCCGCGGCAAGATGCTGAACGCGGTGCTCGGCGGCCTGGTCGTCGGCGTCATCTACAACGGCCTTGAGCTGCTCGGCCTGTCCGCCGCGGCCCAGCTGATGTGGACGGCGCTCGTGCTGCTCGCGGCCGTCATCGTCGACCGGATCACCAGGCGCGGCTCCGCCGGGTAAGGCGCCGGGAGCCCGCTGCGGGGACGCGGCCCGCATGGCGGGCCGCGTCCTCGTTTCCTTCCGCTAGCCTGGTTCCGGGGACGGTGGGAACGTGACTGAGGGTTCAGGGCGCCGGCGAGGGCCACGACGCGCGCGCTCGGGCGGCGCGCGGGTCGCCGTTCACCGCGAGGTGCGGCTCGGGTCCGCCGAGCTTCTCCCCGACATCGACAGAACGGACGGGTGGCTGCTGTTCGTCAACGGTGTCCCGCAAAGCGGCGTCGACCTCGCCGACCCCGGGTACCTGGAGTTCGAGTACATCCGCCGCATCGGGCACGCCGCCGACGTGGCGTTCCCCGCCGGGCAGCCGCTGCGCGTCCTGCACCTCGGCGGCGGCGCGCTGACGCTGCCGCGCTACCTCGCGCACACCAGGCCGGGCTCAAGGCAGCTGGTCGCCGAGGTGGACGACGCGCTCACCAACCTGGTCCGCGGCCACCTGCCGCTGCCCGCCGGGCACCGCATCCGGGTCCGCGCCGCCGACGCCCGCGCCGTGGCGGAGTCGGTCCACTCAGCGAGCTATGACCTGGTGATCGCCGACGTGTTCGCCGGGGCGCTGACGCCCGGGCACCTGACCACCGCGGAGTTCGCCGCCGCGACCGCCCGCGCGCTGCGCCCCGGGGGCGTGTACGCCGTCAACGTCGCCGCGGGCCTGCCGCTCGACGGTGCGCGGTCCGCGGTAGCCACCGTCCGTTCTGTGTACAAGGAGACGTGCGTGATCGCGGAGGCGAGCGTGCTGCGCGGCCGTCGCCGCGGCAACCTGGTGATCCTCGCCAGCGACCAGCCGCTGCCCGAGGCCGCGCTCGGCCGGGCGGCGGCGGGCGACCCCTTTCCCGCGCGCGTGCTGGCCGGCGAGGACTTGCAGCGATTCGCCGCGGGCGCGCCCGTGGTGACCGACGCGGTGGTGACCGACGCTACTGCTTCGGGGTCACCCGAAGCCGCTCCGCAGCCAACGAACTGGTAACGCAGGCGAATCGGCCATACGACAGCGGCGTATTCTTCTACCCTTGCCCCATGGACTTGCCTCCCTCAGGTTGGTACCCCGACCCGTACGGAACACCCGGTCTGCTCCGCTGGTGGGACGGGTCGGCGTGGACCCACCACACGCACCCGGACGTGACCCAGGGTAACGGGACGGCATCCAACGGCGCCGAGGCGGCGGCGACGGCTGTCCAGTCCGCGGTGGCGCAGCCGGTCGCGGCCGCGGCGACGGCCGTCCAGGCGGCCGTGGCGTCGACCACGGTCCAGGCGGCCGTGCCTGCGACCACGGTGCAGCCCTCCACCGACTGGCTGCGCACGACCAAGCCGCCCACCGGCCGGCCGACGGCGCCGCAGCCCGCGCTGCCCGCCACGCCTTACCACATGGCTGTGCAGTTGACCACGGGGCAGCCGACGACGGTCCAGCCCGGCTACCCGCAGCCCGCGCTCGGCGCGATGAACGGGCCGGCCGGCGGCGACGGCGCGGGCACGCAGGTGATGTTCATGGGCGGTGCCGAGCAGCCCTGGCTGGTGCCGGGCCTGCCGGGCGGGCCGGGCCAGCCGGGCGGTCCGGGCCTGCCGGGCGGTCCAGGCCAGGGCAACTACGGCTACCTCCAGGCACAGCGGCAGCGGCGCAGGCTGATGATCGGCGGCTTCGCCGCCGGAGGCGTGGTCGTGATCGCGGTGATCGCCGTGATGGCCTCGCAACTCTTCAGCACGCCCGCTAACACCGTGGCCAACCAGGGGCCGGCCTCCACGCCGCCGCCCTCGCCGACCGCCTCGGTCGCCGCGACAACCGCGTCGCCGTCACCGAGCGCCACCGCGACCCCGGCCGGGTCGCTGCTGTCCGACGGGCAGTCCGGGCTGTCCTATACGCAGCTCTCCGCCCCCTGGCAGGGCGCTTCCTGCCCGCCCTCGCTCAACAACGGTGCCTTTACCTGGACGGCCGGCGAGTACGCCGTCGCCGGGCAGGTCAACGGCGGGTCCACGGCCTGGTACGGCGAGGCGTGCTCCGGTCCGCTCCCCCAGCAGTACGGCTACACGAACTCCGCGCAGCTCCAGACCTCCGCGGTGAACCTGACGCAGACCTTCCAGAACGCGTACTACAGCGACCTCAGCCACACGGTCACCCAGGAACTCAACCAGCCGGTCTCGGTCAGCGGGCACGCCGGCTGGGAAATCACCTACAACGTCGTCTACAACAACCAGGCCCAAGGGGAAACCTGGTCAGACGAGCAGGCCGCCGTGGTCGTGGTGGACAACGGCACCGATCAGCCCGCCGTGTTCTTCGCGTCCATCCCAGGGAACCTCGTGGAGAGCAACGTGCAGAGCCTCGTCTCGTCGCTGGCCCTGTCCACGTCCGCCTCCAGCACCCCGACCGGCGCCGGGGCCCCCACCGCCGGCGGCACCGCTGACGGCGGCCAGGGTAACGGCAACTAGCCTGGCCCCCCTGGCCGGCGCCGCCTCCCGGCGCTGGCCGGCGGCTGCGGCTATGATCGCGGCGTGATCACCGGAATGCACGCGGTCGTGTTCTCACCGCAGGCCGAGCGGGTCCGCGCGTTCTTCTCCGACGTTCTCGGCCTGCCGTCGGCGGACGCGGGCGGCGGCTGGCTCATCTTCGCGCTGCCCCCGGCCGAGCTCGCGGTCCACCCCGCCGAGGACGCCGCCCACCACGAGCTCTACCTCATGTGTGACGACATACACGCCACCCTCGCGCAATTGCGCGGCAAGGGCGTCGAGGTGGCGCGGGAGGTCTCCGACCAGCGCTGGGGGCTGCTCGCCGCGATCCGGCTGCCTGACGGTTCAGAGCTGCCCATCTACGAGCCAAGGCACCCGCTGCCGCCGCGCGGCTGACGGCCTGTGCCGCCCGTACCGTTTCAGCGGTCGCAACCGGCAATGAACTCCTTGAGCAGCGCGGCGAACCGCTGCGGTGCCTGGCCCGGAGCGGCCGTGGCCGGCAGGCCCAGCGGATCAGTTGAACTCCTCGCTAGCGCCATAGCGCGGCGTATGGTCGAGGCCGCCGCAGGTAGTCGAGGATGACCGCAGCTGTCTCGGCCTGCGGCGCGTGCAGGTATGGCAAGCGGCTGGCGTCGAGCCCCGCGGCGATCGCCACCTCGTTTCCTGGCGAACCGGCCTGCGCCGATGCTCAGCTGGCGCGACCGCGCCGGCGGCGGCGGCCGCGCCGTCGGTGGCCAGGATGTCCGGCACGAACGCGCCCAGGCCAGGGACGGCCGAGCGTGGCGCGGTGAAGCTGGCCGGCGGACGCGGTCGCCCGGCCTCGGTGACGCTCGCGGTGAAGCCGAGAGCGTTCATCGCCGGGTTCGGCAGGAACGCCTGCGGCGAACTCGGCGCGAACGGGGCGACCGGCGGCGTGCCGAAGATGACGAAGCCGGCCGCCATCCGGCATGGCGACGCAGGCCTCGAACGCGAGAGTGCCCGCCCAGGCGGTGCCAGCCGACGAAGACCGCGTCCGCGGCGCCGAGCGCCTTCGCGAACCCGGCGAGCAGCGGCCGCGTAGGCCGGCAGGCCGAGTGAAGCTGGCCTGGTCGGCGCTGGCAGGCAGCGGAGTGGCCGTGCTCCTGGGCGGGTGCAGCGCGCGGCGAGCGGAACTCCTGGCTAAAGCTGCGGCGTCAGGCACCGCGCAGCCAGGTCCTGGCCGATCCCACGACGACTAGCCGTGCACGAAGATGACGGCGCAGGTCGGCGGTCGCGGAGCAGCTGCGGCGCGTCCAGGAAAGGCGAGCGGTCGACCCGGCGATCATCGACGCTCTGCTGGTCCACCCGACCGCCTCGCTTTCGCTGGCAGACCCGCGCGTCGGTGACCGGCTGCCTCAGCCTGCGCGCGGGTACCGCGCCGGTTACCGGTCAACGTGTGGCCGCTCACATGCGGTGAAAAGTTTACCTGATGCGAAAAATTTACTGATATCCCCGTTGCCGCAGGGGCGTGTGGTAAGCAGGTGCCGTCGCGGCCGGGCCCGCGCGCCCGCCAGCACCCGCGTCTGGCTCAGCGACGCGCAGGCAACTCGGTCACGGGACTGAGGCATCGGCGACGGTGGTCAGGGTCCGCTTCCTGACTTCCGCGAAGATGACCTTGCGGGGGCTGCGGGCACCTGGCTTGCCGGGCGCCTCGACGACGGCGGATGCGACCAGGTCGGTGTAGGCATCTTGGCGGAGCCTGCTCAGCAGCCCTTGTGCGCTGCTCTTGAGCCCGGCCTGGATACCGGCGGCCGACAGGCCGACGACCCCCACGACACCGAAGATCGCCTTGAGGGACGCGTTGGCCGAGCCGCTGAGGACCAAGGTGATAAGCGCGATCACCAAGCCGATGCTGATCACCGCGGTGACGACCTGAACCCACAGGGCTCGCAGCGCGTGAGAAGCCGACCGCCAGTCCTTGAGCAGCGCGTAGGGCGGGATCAGCGTTGACGGGTCCTGACCGAGGACGAGCAGTTCATACCAGCGGCGCAGCTGCCGGTAGAGGTGATCATGGGCGCCCCTTCGCCATTCCTGATCACTAGCTATCGACTGCCACAGGCGGAGCGTGCCCGCTACGGCGGGAGCGCAGTACGGGTCGAAGTACGCGCTCAGGCGGCCAACCAGCCTCGCCAGTTCCGCGCATCGCTCCTGCCCGAGCAGAAATGCCCAGCACTGCGGGATCAGCGGAGCGCAGGCGGCGCCCGGGTCCAGGGCCCAGTACGCCTCGGCGAGCCCGCGGCCGAGCTGGTAGGCGGCGGCACGCATGTCGGACTGGGCCGCCAGGGTGTCCAGGGCGTGCGAATCCAGCTCGTAAATACTGGCAGACAGGGCATTCCACGCCGCCACGGCCGCCGTGGTTCCCGGCGCGGCGGCCGCAAGGACATCCGCCTGCTGCCCGATGACGGCTGTCCTGCTCCGCTCCTGGCCGTTGACCGTGACCGTATCGACCCTCAGCTCGCCGGACAGCTTGCACAAGACGGCCCGGGCTTCGGCCCGCAGCTCAGCGGCTGTGCGCTCGATGCGCAGCGGCAAGGAGTGATCGCCGCCGCGAGGAAGCTCGTTCCCTGGAGGCCGCGGCCCCGCGGGCAGGTTCCGGCCCCGGACCTCAGCTACGTACCAGCCCAAGCGCAAGGCGCAGATAACTTCGAGCGCATCATCGGGCGCCGGCATATCCCCTCCCCTTGCGGTGGGTGACCCACCGCCGGAAGCAGGATAATGACGCGCCTGCGCCGGGACAAGACATCACTATGCTTGTCGCATGGGCGGAAACCGCGAGCTGGCGGAGCGCTTCATCGCGAGCCTGGAGGCCAGGGACTGGGATGCCTGGGCGGGGCTGCTGCACCCGGCCGTGATCTACGAGATCCCGCAGTCACGGGAGCGTATCCGGGGGCGTGACCGCTACCTGCGGTTCAACCAGGAGTATCCCGGCGACTGGCACCTGCGGCCGAAGGTCACGATCGCCGACGAGCGTCACGCGGTGGTGTGGTTCGAGTGGCTCCTCGATGGCCGTAGCGATGACGCGATGGCGTTCTTCGAGTTCGAGGGCGGGCTGATCACCCGGGTAACGGACTTCTGGCCAGAGCCCTACGAGCCGCCGCCCGGCCGCGAGCACCTGGTCGAGCGCATATAGAAGGGACGAGAAGATGGCACGTCGCTCGATCGAGGTACCGGGCCTGCGGCACGGCGCGCCGATCCCGCAGGCTTGCGTGGTGGGGAACCTGCTGGTCTCCGGGGGCATCAGCCCGGTGGACCCGCAGACCGGGACGGTTCCTGACGGCACGGACGAGCAGGTCGCGATGGCCTTCGCCAACGTCCGGCGGGTACTCGCGGCGGCGGGCGGCACCGTCGGCGACGTCGTTAAGTGCACCGTCTTCGTGCAGGACAAGGCGATCCGCCCGGTCGTAGACAAGTACTGGGTCGAGATGTTCCCCGACGAGGCCAGCCGGCCCGCGCGGCACATGCTGCACGCTGACCTACGGGCCGATACGCGGCTTCAGCTGGAGATCATGGCCGTGCTCGGGCAGGGGTGAACCGAGCGGGAGCACTAGGCGGGGCTATGCGCGGTCATGGCAGCTCAAGCACGTGCACCAGGCAGTTGCCCGTGCAGGCTCGCAGCCAGGCGATCTCCGTTGAGCCTTTTGTCCGGTTACCCGCCGGGGCGGACCCGGTGGCGGCATACAGAACGAGTGCGTGGAAACCCGTCACCCGCTTGCGTGAACGGGCGCGGCGCCGATGGCCACTAGCCCGTCCTTTCAGGCGCCGGCGCCGCCGTCGACCGGCACGATCGCGCCGGTCACCATGGAGGCACGGTCGCTGAGCAGCCACGCGGCTACCTCGGCGACCTCGCGGGGCTCGGCCATCCGGCCGAGCGGTATCCGCGCGGTGTTGGCCGCGATGATGCCAGGCGTTACTGTCTCCCACTCCTGCATCATCTGCGTGGCGGTGCCGCCGGGGGTGATGCCGTTCACCCGGATGCCCTGGCGGGCCCAGGTCACCGCGGCGGTCTCGGTGATGCTGTTGAGTGCGCGCTTCATGGCGCCGTAGGCGGGCAGGGCGGGGTTCGCGCGGCGGCTGCCGATACTCGAGGTGTTCACGATCGCCCCGCCGCCGCCGCGCCGCATGAGCGCGGCCTCGGCCGTCATGGCGGTCCAGTGCGCGCGGAAGTTCACGGCGAACTGCTGGTCGACGTCCTCCTCGCTCGTGGTGTCGAGCGGGCCGGGCTGCTGGATGGCCGCGCCGTTGTTGAAGGCGCCGTCAAGCCGTCCGTGCAGCTGCGCAACGCGGTCGACGGCGGCCCGTATGCTCGCGCGGTCAGCGAGGTCCATGGTGACGGCGTCGGCGACGCCGCCGTCGGCGCGGACCTCGCTGACGACGCGGTCCAGGGCGGCGGCGCTGCGGGCCGCGAGCACGACGGCGGCGCCCTCCGTGGCGAAGAGCCGGGCCGCGGCCGCGCCGATGCCGCGGCTGGCGCCGGTGATGAACACGACCTGGCCGGCGAGCAGGCCGACGGGCACGGTGCCGGTGTTGTTTGTCATGCCAGCAGCGTGCGCCGTCCCGGGATCCGGATACAGGCACAGGCGGTACTACGATCAGCGGCCGCGCGGCGTGCACACTGGGGGTATGGATAAGCGCGAGCTCGGGGCATTTCTCCGCAGCCGTCGCGAGCGGCTCCGGCCGCAGGACGCCGGCCTCCCCGCGGGCGGGCGGCGCAGGACGCCGGGCCTGCGCCGTGAGGAGGTCGCGGTCCTCGCGCACATCTCCACCGAGTACTACGCCCGGCTCGAGCAGGGCCGGGCGCCGCGACCATCGGGCGAGGTCCTCGCCGGGATCGCAGGAGCGCTGCGGCTCACCGACGCGGAGTCCAGCCACCTGCACGTCCTGGCGGGCGTCGGGCCGGCCCGGGCCGGGCTGCACCGGCGCGACGTGCGCCCGAGCATCCTCGCGCTCCTGGAGCGGCTACCGCAGACGGCCGCGATCGTAACGTCCGCGGTATTCGAGGTGCTCGCGTGGAACGACCTCGCGGCCGCCCTGATCGCAGACTTCGCCGCCCTCTTCCCCGAAGAGCGCAACCTCGCGCGGATGGCCTTTCTCGGGCCGGCCCGGCCCGGCGCGGCGCTGTACCGGATCTCCGACGTCGCCGAGTTCCGGCGGCACGTCGTCATGGAGCTGCGGTCCGTCCTCGCCAGGTACCCGGCAGACCCCGCGGTGACCGGCCTCGTCGCGGAACTGCGCGACGGCAGCCCCGACTTCGCCCGGCTCTGGGAACGGCACGACGTGCAAGCGGCGCCGACGCTCACCAAGACTTTCCGTCACCCGGCCGTCGGGAAGATCACCCTGGACTGCGACTCACTCAAGCTGACCGACCGCGACCAGCGCCTCGTGCTGTACACCGCGCCGCCGGGATCGCGTGACGCGGACGCCCTGGCGCTGCTGCGCATGCTCGGCCCCGAGGGCATCAACTCCGCTGCTCACAAGATGGGCTTACCGCCGGTGACGGCGATCCGCGCCGCACTCGTGGCTTACGCGGAAGCGGCGTTCAGCTCCGCGAGGTAGTCGCTGAAGCCGTGCGGGGCGCGGGCCTCGCGCCTGGCCGAGGTGACGACAGGGAGGGCGCGGGTGCGGCGTACCCGGCTGCCGTTCGCGGTCAGCGCGGCGACGAGCGCGTGGTCCTCCGCGGTGGCCAGGTCAGGGAACCCGCCGGCCCGCAGGTAGGCCGCGGCGCGGAAACCGAGGTTGGCGCCGTGCACGTGCGGGTGGGGGCCGGTGCCCACGTTGTAGCGCTCGCGGAACAGGGAGCGCACGGCGGGCGGGTGGCCGGACCAGTCGGCGACCCGGATCGTGCCGGCCACCACGTCCCAGCCGTGGTCTGCGTGGCGCACCTGCTCGCGCAGCCAGCAGGCGGGGACGAGCGTGTCGGCATCGGTCGTGGCCAGCCAGACGTCAGCCGGCTCCAGGTGCCTGGCCCGCCGCAGCACCTCCTGCACGCCCGCGGCGCGCGCCGCGCCGACGCTTTGCGCGCCGATCGTGACGACCGCCGCCCCGCCGTCCCGGGCCACCTGGGCGGTGCGGTCATGGCACGCGTCGGCCACTACCACCAGGCGGACCGGGGTACCCGGTACCGCCTGCGCCGCGCGTCGCAGGCTGGCCAGGCACGAGGGCAGCCATTCCTCCTCGTCGTGCGCGGGGACGACAACGCCGACAAGCCGGATCACACGATCCCGCCGGCCTGCGCCACGGATCTGCGGTCACCGTCGGCGCGGGTGTACACCTCGGCGGTGAAATCCGGGTCGCGGTAGCGGGCCAGCCGGGCCAGGCCGTCATGCGCGGCCAGTTGCTCGTGCACGTCGTCGCCGGTGCGCGGGTGATTCGGCGCGGGGTGCCGCCAGTGGACCGCGAGGAGGTGCCCGCCGGGGCGCAGCCCGCCGGCGCCGAGGCGGAGCACACGATCCAGGTCGTCGTCGTCGAAGTAGTAGAGCAGCTCAGAAAAGACGATGAGGTCGAACGAGTGGGGCGGCCACTCATCGGGTATCGCCCGCCGCTCGGCCCGAACGGAGGGCAGTCCCGCGGTCCTCGCCCGGGCCGACGCGACCGCGGCGGGAACCGCGTCGCAGGCGAGCAGGCTGTCGCAGCGAGCCGCCAGGCGCGCGGTGAGCACACCGATCGAGCAGCCCGGCTCGAACGCGGCACCGTAGCGCTCCCTTGGCAGCAGGGCGAGGCTGACCGCGTACTTGCGTGCCTCGTACCAGCGCTCCGCCAGCCCGTACGGGTCGGGCGAGGCAGCATACAGGTCGCGGAAGTAGCCCGCGCCGACCGTCGCGGCGGCATCTCGGTTCACCAAGCGGCTCCTTGTTCGGCTATCAGTTCGCCCAGCCGCGCCAGGTCACGTTCCGCGTGATGCTGACGCAGGTAAACGGTGAGGTCGGCAACCGCGCGCGAATGCGCCTCGTCATGACTGAGCGGCCCGGCACCCAGGGCCCGGCCGGTCCTGGCCAGCACGTCACTTGCCACGGCCTCGGTCAGCGCCCGCACCCGCAGCGCGCGCAGCGTTCCGGCACCGCGCAGGTCACCCGGGTCCGCGTCGATCTCACCCGCCGCCTCGGCCAGGGCCGCCCGGGCCGTCCGCAGCCCGATGTCGATAGCCCCCAGGTGAGCCAGCGCGTGCGGGCCGACGTCGCGCTTCGCCGCGGCCCGCGCCAGTACGCGGGCCACGCCGCGGGCCCCGCCGTACCAGCAGGCCGCTACCCCGACGCCGCCGTGACTGAACCCCGGCCGGCCGGTGTACCCGCCGGGCGGGCCGACCGGCTCCGCGGCGATACCGGGAAAGCCGACGTCCAGGGTGTCGCTTCCGGCCATCCCGGTGGCGGGCCAGCTGTCGTCGCGCGGCTCAAGGTCCGCCACCGCGACGGCGAACAGCCGTGCCTCATCGCCGGCCGCCGCGGTGACCAGCGCGTGGGTGCAGACGCGCGCCCCCGAGCAGTACTGCTTCGTGCCGGTCAGCACCCAGCCGCCGTCCCTCTGCCGCGCCGTCACGTTGGGACCTGGCGGATTCGCCGCCCACACGCCCCAGCGGCTGCCCGGATCCGCCGCGGGACCACCGAGTTCGGCCAGGATCGCGACGGCGTCGGCGTGCCCTTCAGCGAGCCGGGCCAGCGACAGGTCTTCCTCCGCGAGGTCGGCGAACGCGGCAAAGCGCTGCCAGGTGGCGCCGGATCCCGGCAGCGGCATGTCGAGCCTGCCCGATTCAACGGCCGACACGAACGCCAGGGCGGTCCGCTGCCAGGCGGCAGCCGCTCCCCCGCTGTCGCGCCCCCAGTCGCCTGTCATTTGCTGGCCCCCTAGCTCAGACGATGCACAGGGCCGCTTGCTACCCCTGGCCGGCGCGCTCATGCCTGCATAGGGGCGCTCTCATGCCTGCATAGGAAGGCGAGGATCGGGTAGCCGAGGGGCCTGGCATCCGGCCGGTAAGGCCGCCCCGTCACAGGAAGGAATTACCTCATGGCGATCATCTTGCTGGTTCTCCTGCTCGCCCTCATTCTTGGCGGGCTTGGCTTCGTCCTGCACGTCCTGTGGTGGATCGCGCTCGTGGTCCTGGCGATCTGGCTGATCGGCTTTCTCGTCCGCGCCACGGAGGGCGGCACCCGCCGCCGCTGGTATCGCTGGTGACCTCTGGTGCCAGCCGCTCGCTGAGCCCCCGCCCCTGATACTGCAACGGCACTTATCAGGATGGGACGAACTTCGCCGGGCGCAGAGTTAATCCGCTGGGCTAGGAGTTGACCGGGAAGCCCAGGTTCACCCCGCCGTGCGACGGGTCGAGCCAGCGCGAGGTCACCACCTTGCCGCGGGTGTAGAAGTGCACGCCCTCGGTGCCGTGCATGTGCGTGTCACCGAACAGCGACGACTTCCACCCGCCGAACGAGTAGTAGGCCATCGGCACCGGGATCGGCACGTTCACGCCCACCATGCCGATCTCCGCCTCGGAGACGAACCGCCTGGCGGCCCCGCCGTCGTTGGTGAAGATCGCCACGCCGTTGCCGTACGGGCTGGCGTTGACCAGGTCAACGGCGTCGGCGTACGACTTGACGCGGACCATGGACAGCACCGGGCCGAAGATCTCGTCGGTGTAGGCGGCGTTGCCCGGCGTCACGTTGTCGAGCAGCGACGGCCCGAGCCAGAAGCCGCCGGCGTTGGGCTCGCCTGGCGCGCCGCCGGTCACCGGGTGCTCCCGGCCGTCGATCGCCAGCGTCGCGCCCTGCTGGACGCCGGAGTCCAGGTAGGAGGCCACCTTGTCCCGGTGCGGGCCGGTGACGAGCGGGCCCATCTCCGAGCGCTCGTCGCTGCCAGGCCCGACGGCGAGCTTGGCGACCCGCTCCCTGATCCTGGCGACGAGCTCGTCGCCGACCGGGTCCACCGCGACGAGGGCGGAGATCGCCATGCACCGCTCCCCCGCGCTGCCGAACCCGGCGGAGACCGCCGCGTCGGCGGCCAGGTCCAGGTCGGCGTCGGGCAGCACCACCATGTGGTTCTTCGCGCCGCCGAGCGCCTGCACCCGCTTGCCCGACCTGGTGCCCGTCTCGTACACGTAGCGGGCGATCGGGGTGGAGCCGACGAAGGAGACCGCGGCGACGTCCGGGTGGGTGAGCAGCGCGTCGACCGCGACCTTGTCCCCGTGCACGACGTTGAACACGCCGTCGGGCAGGCCGGCCTCGGCCCACAGCCGCGCGAGCAGGACCGACGCCGACGGGTCCTTCTCCGACGGCTTGAGCACGAAGGCGTTGCCGCAGGCGATCGCGACCGGGAACATCCACATCGGCACCATGGCCGGGAAGTTGAACGGCGTGATGCCGGCGACCACGCCGAGGGGCTGCCTGATCGAGTACGAGTCCACGCCGGTGGACACGTTCTCGCTGAAGCCGCCCTTGAGCAGGTGCGGGATGCCGCAGGCGAACTCGACCACCTCAAGTCCCCGGGCGACCTCGCCCGCGGCGTCCGCGGCGACCTTGCCGTGCTCGCTGGTGATGAGCGCGGCGAGTTCCTGCACGTGGCTCTTGACCAGCTCACGGAAGGCGAACAGCACCGTGGCGCGCTTGGCGAGCGAGACACGGCCCCAGGACTGCGCGGCCAGCTTCGCGGCGGCCACCGCGTCGTCGACGTCGCCGCTCTCCGCGAAGTCGACGACGCCGGTGACCTGCCCCGTCGCGGGGTCGTAGATGTCGCCCTGGCGCTGTGCGCGGCCGGCCCACGGCTTGCCGCCGATCCAGTGCGTGACTTGCTTGGTCACGGCTATGCGCCCGCCTGCGCGTCAACCGCCCACTGATCGACGGCCCGGAGCGCGTCGACCAGCAGCCCGAGGCCCTCGCGGGCCTCCGCCTCGCTCAGCGTCAGCGGCGGCGCCATGCGCAGCGTCGACCCGTACAGGCCGCCCTTGCCGATGAGCAGGCCGCGCTGCCTGGTCTCCTCCATGGCCTTGGCGGCGAGCGCGGGCGAGGGCTTGCCGGTAGCCAGGGTCGGCCAGGTCGACGGCGAACATGAGGCCCTTGCCGCGCACCTCGGCGACGACCTTGAGGTCGCCCACGGCGGCCTTGAGCCCGTCGATGATGATCGCGCCGCAGGCGGCCGCGTTCTTCTGCAGGTCGTGGGAGAGCAGGTAGTCCAGCGTGGCGTTGGCGGCCGTGGTGGCGATCGGGTTGCCGCCGAAGGTGGAGATGCCGTTGCCGCGGATGCCGTCGAGCAGGTCGCCGCGGCCGACGACGCCGCCGATCGCGAAGCCGTTGCCGAGGCCCTTGGCGAACGTCATGAAGTCCGGGGTGACGCCGTGCGCCTGGATGCCCCAGAAGTTCTCGCCGGTCCGGCCCCAGCCGGTCTGCACCTCATCCGCGATGAACAGGATGCCGTGCTCGTCGAGGACTTCCTTGTAGGCCGCCAGCAGCCCGTCGGGCGCCATGGTGAAGCCGCCGACGCCCTGGATCGGCTCGGCGATGAGCGCCGCGACGTCCTGCGGGTTGACCCCGGCGGTCAGCAGGGCGCGCAGGTCATCGACGCAGGCGGCAATGTAGTCGGCGTCGCTGAGGTGACGGTAGGCGGCCAGCTGACGGTCGGCGCCGTGCAGGTAGTGGGTGCCGAACGGGTCGTTGCTGCTCGCCTTCCAGCTCGCGTTGCCCGTGATGGCGACGGTGCCGAAAGTGCGGCCGTGGTACGAGTTCCGCATCGCGAGGACCTGGTTGGCCTTGCGGCTGACGAGCGCGGCGGCGAGCGCGGCCTCGTTGGCCTCCGAGCCGGAGTTGGTGAAGAACACCTTGGCGTTCGGGATGCCGGAGAGCTTGGCGATCTTCTCGGCGAGCTCCACCTGGCTGCGGATCAGGTAGAGCGTGGAGGTGTGGTAGATCCCGGTCGCGATCTGCCGTTCGACCGCCTCGCGCACCTCGGCCACGTCGTAACCGAGCATGTTGGTGAGGATGCCGGCGAAGAAGTCCAGGTAGCTGTGGCCCTCGCTGTCGGTGACGTGGCAGCCCTTGCCGCCGACGATCTCGATCGGCGCACTGTAGTTGAGTGGCGACCCAGCTAGGGATGACCGCGCGGTGGCGGGCGTAGAGATCTGACATGATCCCAGTCTGCCCGCGGTTCCCGCCCGGGGCATAGTGACAGTCTGCCACGAATTTCGGCTTATTCCTTACATGTTGTAAGGTCACAAATGCGATGCCGCTGACCTTGCGCGAGGTCCTTGACCTCGACGTCGTCCGGCGCGGCTCGCCGCTCGTGGTGGCGGGTGCCGCGCGCCTTGACGTGCCCGTCCGCTGGGTGCACGCGGCGGAGCTCACCGACATCGGGCGGCTGCTGCGCGGCGGCGAGCTGGTGCTGTCTACCGGGATCGCGCTGCCGGACTCGGCCGCCGAGCTGGCCGCGTATGTCGACTCGCTGGCGCAGGTCGGCGTGGCGGGCCTGGTCGTCGAGCTCGGCCGCCGGTACGCGACGGCGCTGCCTGCCGCGCTGGTGGCCGCGGCGCAGGCGCGGTCGGTGCCGCTGATCGAGCTGCGGCACGAGGTGGCGTTCATCGAGATCACCGAGGCGGTACACGCGCGGATCATCGACGAGCTGCTCGTCTCGCGGGCCGCCGCGACCCTGGCGCTCGGGCACCTGCTCACGTCGCAGGCGGAGTCGCTGGAACGGCAGGCGCACCGGACGCTGATCAGCGCGATCATCGAGCGGTCCGGCGCGGACGGCGGGAGGCCGAGGCCAGGGCGCGGGCGCTCGGCGTGGAGGTGGCGGGCCGGGAGCTGGTCGCGGTCGTGGTCCGGCTGGCCGACGCGGGGCCGCGCGGCGGTGACGGGGCAGGCGAAGAGGCCGGCGAGCGGTGACGGCGGGGCAGGCGGAGCGGATCCGGCGGGCACGCCCGCCGTGCTCGGCGTCGCCGAGGCGATGGCGGCGAGCTGCCGCGCGAGCGGCGTTCCCGCGCTCGTCGGGGCGCTCGACGACGTGCGGGCCGGCGGCGCTGCTTTCCCTGCCGCCCGGCACCGACGGCCGACGGCGCCGCTGCGCGCGCTCGCGGCGCGGCTCACCGCGTCGACGGCGGGCCCGGACGCGGCGGCCGCGCCGGAGCTGGTGATCGGCGCCAGCCGGCCCGCCGGGTCACTCGCCGAGGTGCGCGCGGCGTTCCGCGAGGCCCGCGAGGTCGCCGACGTGGCGCTGCGGCAGCCGGGCGGCGCCGGGCGGCGCCGCTTCTACCGGCTGCCCGACCTTCGGCTGCGCGGCCTGCTTCACCTGCTGCGGGACGACGGCCGGCTGCGGGCGTTCGCCGACCGGGAGCTTGGCCCGCTGCTGTCCTACGACGCGGAGCACGGCACCGCCCTGGTGACCGACCTGGCCGTCTTCCTGGACGCGGGCGGCAACAAGGCACTCGCGGCCGCCCGCGCGCACCTGGCGCGGCCCACGTTCTACCAGCGGCTCGCGCTCATCGAGCGGATCCTCGGGATAAGCCTCGCCGACCCGGAGTCCCGCACCTCCCTGCACGTCGCCCTGCTCGCCCGCCCCTTAATAGGAATTTTCGTATTTCGAGGAATGGCAAAACCTTTCCGATAACCACCGTAGAGCCGACGGTTATTGCTAACCTGTATCCACAGGGAATTCATTGGTCTTTCTGTATGCGGACTTTAAGGACAACGAATGCCATTCCTGTTTCTTCGGACGGCTTCGGTACTGGCCGCCGGGTTCCTGCTGACCGGCCCTTCGGCGGCCGTCGGCACCAGCGCAAGCAGCGGTGCCGGAAGTCTTGTGGCCGACAAGGCCGCGCCCTGCCCCGCCCATTGGATCGCGAATCAATACCGGGCCTTTCGAACTCAACCCCCTGCGGGACTTAACAGCCAAATCATGTCCGTTGCGGCGCTATCGCCAACAGACGTCTGGACGCTGATTACCAGGACAGATAAGCACAAGAACAATGTGTCCGACATATATCATCTCGTTGGCACGGAACGGCGGGAGTTCGTGGACCTGGACGATACCGAGAAGGCTTTCCGGGCCAAGTGGATCGTGGCGAGGTCCGACACGGACGTATGGGTGATCGGCTCGGCCCGCGGAGTTCTCGAAGCCTGGCACTACAACGGGTCCAGGTGGACGGATCACCCGCCAACCCGGTATTCCTACGCTGGCATCGACGCGGCGGCACTGGGTAGCGACGGGATCCTCTACCTGGCCGGAAGCAACGGGCACACCCATAAGGGCGTCATCCTGGGCTACGACGGCTCGCGGTGGACCAATTTGTCACCAGCCAGTCCGCCGTATGACTACAAGGCACTCGCGGTCACCGCCGACGGGAGGCTCATCGCAGCCGGCGGCGGGCGCGACGACGGCGCCTTGCAGGAGAGGTCGGGCACAATGTGGACAACCGTTTCCCTGTCCGCGCCGGTCAATGCGATCACCAGGGTCAGCGTCGCCCCTGGCGGCATCGTGTACGGGGTGGGTTCGGCGGCTGGGAACCAGTCGGTGCTGATCAAGCAGTCGCCAGGCAGCCGGACCGCCACCGTCGTTGACGCTCCGGCGGCGGACCAGCCCGCTACGTACACGAACAAGACCGATGTGGCCGCCCTCGGCCTGGACGTATGGCTACTCGGCGAGGACGAACCGCACGATTGGTGGCACCACTCGTGGATCACTCACGACGACAGCGCGTTCGTCGCCGCGATACGCCGGATGTCCCGGGTGGCGATGCGACTCTCCTCGACGGCTCCTCGCTCAGATCAGCCATGCTGGCCCGGGGCAACGCCGAGGACAGAGATAGCCCTCAGGACGATCCCAGGCGACTCGCGGTGTGCCTGGGCACGGCGGGAACGGCTCCGCATGCCCTGGTCGCACCGGACGCACTCGACTCCGGCCCGGTCACGCGTGACGGGTCCCTTGCCGGTGATCATTTCGCCGCGCCAGCCCGCGGCTGCGCGGGCCGCGCGGCCGCGGGCATCGTCACAGGCGCCCGCCGGTCCGCGAAGCGCCTGCCCTCACCAGTGCCAGGGGAGCGACAAGCGGGGTTCACGCCATCGCCCGCGGCCGACCTGCCCGGCCACGGCACCGGGGCCCACCGCTTCGAGTGCCATTTGCCGACCCGGCGACGCTGAGCGCCTACGGGCAGCCGGTGTAGGGGACCTGACCGAGGTCGGGGAAGCCAGGCAGGCTCCCGGTGTAGGAACGGCCCGGCGCGAGGTACCCGACGGTGAACTGAACGGGAAGCGGGCCGGGGCAGCCGGCCTTGACGGTAAACGTCATCGTCAGCCAGGTGCTGGCACCCGGCTGGAGGATCTCGTCCCCCTGGGCCGCCAGGGTCTGCGGCAGTGCGCCGCAGGGCGCCCAGTGCCAGGCGCCTGCCGTGAGGCCGCCAAGGGGAAGCACGGCCCTGACCGACCGTAGGGTGACCGGCACCGCGGACTGGTTGCTGAACTGCACGCCGAGCGCGAGGTGCCGCCCGCTCTGCACCGAGCACGCGCCGGTGCCCTGGATGAGCGCCGACGAGACCGCGAACGGGAATATCGGGGACGGCGATGACGCCGGTGACGCCGGTGACACAGTGGGCCCCGACGCCGTCGGTGCCGGAACGGCCGCGTCCCCGTGCACCTGGCGGTTCCCCGCCGCGTACCCCGCGACGAGGCCGACGACCAGCGCGGCCGCGGCGAGCACGGCCGCGCCGCGCGACGGGCGCCGGCCGCCTGGCGCCGGCCAGCCGTCCGGCAGGAGCAGCCGCCGGACGGGTCCGCGGTCGCCTTGACCGGCCCGGCCGAGCTCGACGACGTCGTCGTCGCGGGGCGCGTCATTCATGCGCCCATTATCCGCCTGGACGGCCGGGAGGCGACCGTTGCGCCGCGGGTCAGACCTGGCTCAGGAGGGCCTGCACCTCGGGGCCGGCGTACAGGGAGCCGTAGCCGACGTCGAGCACCAGGCAGCCGACCGCGATGTCCTGGGCGGAGTCGTAGGCGATCATCCAGCTGTTGGGCTTTCCCTGGTTCTGGATGTCGGCCGTTCCCGTCTTGGCGATGACGTTCGGACCGAAGCCGAGGCCCGCGGCGGTGCCGCTGGTGACGACCTCGCGCATCATCTCCTTGAGGTACGTGTCGGTCGTCTGCGGCAGCGGCGTGGCGGTCACCTGCTTGGTGCCTGGCACCAGGTACGGCTGCTGGAAGGATCCGTGGCCCACCGTGGCGGCGACCGAGGCCATCGCGATCGGCGAGGCGGTCAAGTCGCCCTGCCCGAACGCCTCCTGGGCTAGTTCGGAGCCTGAGGCGCTCGCCGGGGCGTTGAAGTAGGACGCGGACAGCCCGGAGATGCCGATTTGCCACTTCTGGTTCAGCCCGAAGTACTCCTTCGCCGTGCTCGCCAGCGCCCCGGTCAGGTGCGGCCACTGCTGGGTGAACGCGTTGTTGCAGGACTTCGCGAAGTCGGTCATGAACGGCGTTCCCGCCGGCTCGGACTCGCCCTTGTCGTTGTGGTAGGTGATGCCCGTCACGGTGTACGCCGCCGGGCAGTCGACCGGGGTCGACGGGGTGAGGACGCCGGCGTTGAACAGCGCCGCGGACGTGATGACCTTCATCGTGGACCCGGGCGCGACCTTCGCGGTGAGCGCGAAGTCGTTGAACCCGTCGTTGTTGGCGATGGCGAGGATCTTGCCGGTGGACGGCTGGATGACCACCATCGAGCTCTGCTTGTGCATGGCGACCGCGGCCAGCGCGGCCTGCTCGGCGGCGGGCTCGATCGTGGTGTTGAGCGACTCGATGTTCTCCGGGTCGAGGATGACCGCCTGGCTGCCCTTGACCGGCGTGCCCGCCGCGTTCTGGACCTCGACGTCGAGGCCGGGCTTGCCCTGCCCGGGCGGCGCGGCCTTCATCAGCAGGCTCGCGATGTTGGACAGTCCCACGTCGCCGAAGGCGGACAGGTTACCGCCGTGGGCGTCGCCGACCATGCTGACCATCGGCGCGACCTGGATGGCCGCCACGTGGGTGGCGGCGGTCAGGTTAGGCGCGACCACGTTGGGCCGCCACGCGACGAACCAGATGCTTGACTTCGCCTGCTGGTAGACAACGAGGGACGAGTGGTAGTCCCAGTTGCCGCGCAGCGGGCTAGCGCCCGTCCCCGCCGCGACCGAGGCGGTGACCGCGAACTTGACGGTCTCGCGGGGCTGGTCCGCGGTGGACCCGGCGGCGCTCGTCACGCTGTCCAGGCCGAAGCTGATCTTGCCCAGTTTCACGTCCTTGGCGAAGGCGGCGAGTGCGCCCGTCGCGGCGGCATGCTGGTCGCTGAGGTTCGCCGCCGTGACGAGCTTGCCCTTCTCCCAGGCGGTCAGGAACGCGGACGCGACCTGCCGCCCGTCCTGCTGCGCGGAGGAGGCCGTCGGGATCATGCCGAATTCCGGCACGCCGGGCCC
Organism: uncultured Actinomycetota bacterium; assembly: GCA_963811335.1. Classification (GTDB taxonomy): domain Bacteria; phylum Actinomycetota; class Actinomycetes; order Streptosporangiales; family Streptosporangiaceae; genus Trebonia. Next base: position 53,451 of record CAWERB010000002.1, read on the forward strand.
GCGCTTGATCACGATCGCGAACGTCAGCGCGACGACCAAAGCCACGGCGACGCCCCCCGCGACCACCCCGGTGAGGACCTTGCCGCGCTTGCTCAACCGCCGGAAGCCGCCGGCGCGGCCGCCGCCATGGCCGCCGCCCGCGCCACCGCCGGCGCCGCCCGGCGCGCCCATCCCAGGCATCAGGCCGGTTCCCTGCGGCTGTTGCCCGTAAGGCGGCGGCGGGTACCCGGGCTGCCCGTAAGCCTGCTGGCCCCAGGGCGGCTGCTGGCCGTAGCCTGCCTGCTGGTAGCCCGGCTGGCCGTACCCGGCCTGCTGCTGGTAGCCCGGCTGGCCAGATGCCTGCGTCCCGTATCCGTCCGCGCCGTATCCCGGCGCGGCATATCCAGGCGCACCGTACGGCGACTGCCCGGAGCCCGGCTGGCCGGATACCTGCGTCCCGTATCCCTGCCCGTATCCCTGCTGGCTGGACGCCTGCGTACGGCCGCCCTGCTGGCCGGCGCCTGCTGAGCGCCGCCCTGCTGGCCCCAGGACGGCTGGTCCCAGGGCGGCCGCTGGCCGAGGGCTGGCGCGCCCTGCCCAGGTGACCCGGTGGCGGACGACGGCCCCTGACCTGCGAGCCACCCTGTCCCGCGGATGACCCTTGACCTGCGGACGTTCCTGGGCCGGCTTCGGTCGAGCCCTGGCGGTGCCGCCCCCGCGGCTGGCCCTGGGCCTGGCCCCGCCGCTGGTCCTGCGGCCGGCCTTGCGCGGACGGCCCCGCCTCGTCGGCGCGCGCCGGCGCCGCCGGCGGGTCCTGCTGCTCGTCGCGGGCGTCCCATGGGCCTGGTGAGCTGCTATGTCTCGGGTCGCTCGTCACGCTATGACCGTACCTATGGTTGTCAACTCATGATGAATAATGCGGCAAATCGCTGGCGATTTCGGCTGGCGGGGAGGGCCAGGGTCATCGGGGAAGGCCCGGCGGCGCCCGGCCCCGTGCGAAGCGCCGTCACAGGGCAGCTTAGCGTGACGGGGTAAGCCGCTCTCGTTCTGGGGCTCCTGATCGTCAGCCAGCTGACGGGGGACGCGAGCCGGCCGTGACGAAGGCTTCACACGCGCGGACGTGGTCACTACGATCGTGGCGCCAGGGTGGGCAGTCCAAGCGGAGGAGACCGAGATGCCGCGCATCGATGTGCAGATCCCGACTAACGACGGCGTGAGCAACGGGGCACTGCACGTGCCCGACGGAGCGGGGCCGTGGCCCGGCGTGCTCGTCTTCACCGACATCTTCGGCACCAGGGATACCTTCCTGTCGATGGGCGACCGGCTGGCCAGCCTCGGCTACGTCGCCCTCATCCCCGACGTGTACTACAGGGAGACGTACGAGCCGTTCGACCTGCGGACGGCGTTCAGCGTCGAGAGCGAGCGGAACCGGCTCTTCGGCCTCATGTTCACCCTGACCAACGAGCGGGTCATCGCCGACTCCGGCGCCTACGCCGACTTCCTGCTCGCCCGGCCCGAGGTGCGCGGGGCCGCGATCGGCGCCCAGGGGTACTGCATGGGCGGCCGGCTGGCGCTCATCGCGGCGGGCGGCATCGGGGACAAGCTCGCGGCGGCCGCCTCGTTCCACGCGGCGATGGTCGCCGTCCCCGACGACCCGAGCAGCCCGCACCAGGCCGCGGGCAAGATCCGCGCCGCCGTGCTCGTGGCGGGCGCGATCGAGGACGCCGGGTTCACCCAGGAGCACGCCGACCTGCTCGACGGCGCGCTGACCGCGGCCGGGGTGCCGCACACGGTGGAGATCTGGCCCGGGCACCACGGGTTCGCGGTGCCGGACCAGCCGGTCTACGACGAGGCGCTGTCCGAGCGGCACTGGGCGGCACTGCAGGCCCTGTACGCGGAGCAGCTCGCCTAGCCGCCGCTCTCGCTCATCACGATTACGATTGAGGTCATGACGGTCCATCTGACGCACTGGGGAGCATTCGAGGCGCTCAGCGACGGTGAGCGGCTGACCGAGGTGCGGCCGTGGCGCGGCGACCCGGAGCCGATGCCGCAGATCGGCAACGTCGCCTCCGCCCAGCATCACCCGGCCCGCATCACCCAGCCGCACGTGCGCAAGGGCTGGCTTGACCATGGCCCCGGTGGTCAAGGACACGGTGGCCAGGGACGCGGCGACGAGCCGTTCGTGCCGGTTTCGTGGGACACGGCGCTTGACCTGCTGGCCGGGGAACTGCGCCGGGTCTACGGCGACCACGGGGCGGAAGCGGTGTACGGCGGCTCGTACGGCTGGGCGAGCGCGGGACGGTTCCACCACGCGCAAAGCCAGGTGCACCGGTTCCTGAACTGCCTCGGCGGCTACGTGCGGCACGTCAACAGCTACAGCCTTGGCACCTCGACGGTGCTGCTGCCGCACGTGATCGCCGACGTGGACGTGCTGCTCAACCTCGCCACGGCCAAGTCCGTGATCGCGGAGCACACCGAGCTGGTGGTCGCCTTCGGCGGGCTGTCGCCGAAGAACGCCGCGGTGTCACCCGGCGGGGTGTCCCGGCACAATTCCCGCGGCTGGATGAGCGCCGCCCGGGCCCGGGGCTGCCGGTTCGTCTCAGTGAGCCCGATACGCGACGACACGCCCGCCGAGGCGCAGGCGGAGTGGATCGCGCCGCGGCCGGGCACCGACGCCGCGCTGATGCTCGCGCTCGCCCAGGTGCTTGACGCCGACGGCCTGACCGACAGCGGCTTCCTCGACCGTTACACGGTGGGTTACCAGCGGTTCGCCCGTTACCTGCGCGGCGAGGCCGACGGCGTCGTCAAGGATCCCTCGTGGGCTGAGGCGATCACTGGCGTCCCGGCGGCGCGCGTCAGGGAACTCGCGCACGAGATGGCGGCGGCGCGCACCCTGGTGACCGTCAGCTGGTCACTGCAGCGCGCCCACCACGGGGAGCAGCCGCTGTGGCTCGGCGTTGTGCTCGCCGCCATGCTCGGCCAGATCGGGCTCCCAGGCGGCGGTTTCGGCCACGGCTACGGTTCCGCGTCCCTGGTCGGCGAGCCCGCGCCCCAGGTTTCCGTGCCGCGGCTGTCGCAGGGCAGGAACGGGGTTTCCGCGTTCATCCCGGTGGCGCGGGTCGCGGACATGCTGCTGAACCCCGGCGCGGCCTATGACTACAACGGTCAGCGGCTGACCTACCCGGACATCCGGCTGGTGTACTGGTGCGGCGGTAACCCGTTCCACCACCATCAGGACCTCGCCCGGCTGCGCGAGGCGTTCGCCCGGCCGGACACGGTGGTGGTGCACGACCCGTTCTGGACGGCGACCGCCCGGCACGCCGACATCGTGCTGCCGGTCACGATGACCATCGAACGCGACGACTACGGCTCCGGGCAGAACGACCGGATGTTCTTCCCGATGCCGGCGCTGACCCGGCCGCACGGCGAGGCCCGGGACGACTACGCCATCTTCGCGGAGCTATCGGAACGGCTCGGCACCGGCAAGGACTTCACCGAGGGCCGCACCGCGATGGAGTGGCTGCGCCACCTGTACGACGAATGGCAGGGCAAGCTGGCCGAGCAGGGGCGGGCAGTGCCGGGATTTGCCGAGTTCTGGGCGAGCGACGGGCTTGAGCTGCCGCTGGCCGGCGAGCCGCAGGTGGCGTTCGCCGACTTCCGTCTTGACCCGGAGGCGCATCCGCTCGCCACGCCGAGCGGCAGGATCGAGATCTTCTCCGCGACGATCGACGGCTTCCAGTACCCGGACTGCCCGGGCCACCCGGTCTGGCTGGAACCTGACGAGTGGCTCGGCTCCCCCGCCGCCAAGCGCTTTACCCTGCAACTGGTCGCCAACCAGCCACGGTCCCGGCTGCACAGCCAGCTTGACGTCGGCGCGCACAGCCAGTCGGTCAAGATCGCCGGGCGCGAGCCGGTGCGGCTGCACCCCGCCGACGCGGCGGCGCGCGGCCTGCGCGACGGCGACCTGGTCCGGATCTTCAACGACCGGGGCGCCTGCCTGGCCGGGCTGGCCGTCGACGACGCGCTACGGCCGGGGGTGGCCCAGCTCTCCACCGGCGCATGGTACGACCCCGACCCGGCAAACCCGGGCTTCTGCCGTCACGGCAACCCCAACGTGCTCACCGCGGACCGGCCGTCCTCCACCCTGAGCCAGGGCTGCACCGGCCAGCTGACCCTGGTCGAGATCGAGCCGTACCTGGGCACCCCGCCGGAACTTTCCGTCACCCGGCCCCCCGCGACCGCCTGAGGCCTCCGCGCCAGTTTCCATGAAATGAGGTTAGGCACCGCTGAGGGTGTACGTGGTTCCCACGCTGGACTGGACCCAGGCCTGCGGCAGGGCAGCCGCCAGCGTGTGCTGGGCGCGCCAGCCGGTGCAGTGGCCCGGGGCGATCAGCGCGGGCGCGAGCCCCGTGAGCGCGGCCACGGTCGGGGCGATGACCGGCTCGAACGCGGGCCCGCTGAGGTGGAAGCCGCCGATGACGGCGAGCAGGCGGTTGGCGCCGGTGAGCCGCATCGCGTGCCTGATGATGTTGACCACCCCGGCGTGGCCGCACCCGGTGATGATCACCAGTCCCCGGCCGCGGACGCTGATCACCAGCGCCTGGTCGTCGATGACGGCGGGGTCGTGCCGCCAGCCCTGGCCGTCCCAGGCCTGGTGCTGCGGCGGCATGCCGTGCTCGAACTCGGTGACCCGGTCCACCTCGCCGGTGATCAAGATGGCGCCGGCCAGCAGAGACGGCTGCCGCCGTTCGATTACCTCGAAACCTTCGCGCTCAAGCGCGCCCCTGGACAGGGTGGGCATCGCCAGCTCCCGGCCGCCTGGCAGCTCCAGGCGCCTGCGGGTCCAGACCGCGGGATGAACGGTCAGCGGCAGGCCGGACCGGCCGCGGAGCCTCGCCAGGCCGTCGAAGCCGCCCGCGTGGTCGAAGTGCCCGTGACTCAGCACGACGCCCTGCAGGGCGCCGACATCGATGTTCAGCCGCTCGGCGTTGACGGCGAGCGCGTCCGGCGAGGCGCCGGTGTCGAACAGCAGCGTGCTGCTCGTGTTACCGCGACGGACGGTGACCAGGGCGGAGAAGCCGTGCTCCGCGCGCAGGCCCGCGCCCGCCGCGCCGTCCGCGAACTGGCGCGCCGCGACCTGCCCGATGCCCATCGGCGCCCGGGTGACGCCCGCGGCCGGGGCGAGCAGGGCGTCGAAGGTGTTGTCAACCAGCACGGTGACCGCGACCTCATCGGCCTCGGGCAGCGTCACCGGGTCCACGGCCGGCCCGTCCGCGGCGCGAGGCGCCGACCGCGCCGCCCCCGCCGGGTGCTCTTGATCACCGCACATGCGCCAGACAGTACCGCGTGTCCGCACTCGGGTTAAAGTGCGCCCATGGAGCTTGTGCAGGCTGCTGATGATGAGGCCGTGGCGGCCTTCGCCGCCAACGGCGTTGCGTGTGTCCGGCAGGTCCTTAGCGCGCAGGAGGTCGCGGCCGCGGCCGCGGCCATCGACGCGGTGCTGGCCGGGCCCGGGCCGCTGGCCCAGGTCGCCAGCGGCGCCGATGACCCGGGCGCCTTCTTCGAGGACTTCTGCCGGTGGCAGGAGATCCCGCAGATCGGCCGGCTCGCACGGCATTCGCGGGTGCCCGCGGTGGCCGCGGCACTGCTGGCCACCCCGCAGCTGCGCTTCTACCACGATCACGTCCTGGTGAAGGAGGCCGCGACCGCGCAGCGTACCCCGTGGCACCAGGACCAGCCGTACTACAACGTGGACGGCCACGGGGTCAGCGCCTGGATCGCGGTGGACCCGGTGCCCGCGGGCGGCAGCCTGGAACTGGTCGCCGGCTCGCACCGCGGCCGGTGGCTGATGCCCCGCACGTTCCTGACCAAGGAGGCACGCTGGTTTCCCGAGGGAAGCCTGGCCGAGTTGCCCGACATCGACGCCGACCCCGGGGCGTTCGGCATCCGCCGGTTCGCCCTGGAGCCGGGCGACGCGATCTTCTTCGACTTCCTGACCGTGCACGGGGCGCCAGGATTCCCCTTCCGGTCCCGGCGGCGTGTCCTGTCGCTGCGGTACCTGGCCGCCGATGCCCGGCACGCGCCGCGCCCGTGGCGCACCTCGCCGCCCTTCGCCGGCCTGGAAGCGGAGCTGCCCGCGGGGGCCGCCATGGACCACCCGCTGTTCCCGGTGGTCTGGCCGCTATAGACCCGCGGGCGGATCGCCCTGCTGCCCGGGTGCCGGCACCCGGGCAGCAGGCACCCGTAGCCCGGCGGGTCGCGCTCGAATGTCAGACGGTCGGGCTAGTATTCGATTAGGTACATTTAGAGATCAACTTCATCGAAACGAGGGCTGGCATGGACTGGCGGCCGACAGGCGACTCCTGGGCGGGCGGGGAGCCCGCCCAGGACCTCGGCCTGCCTCGCCAGCCGCGCCCACCCGGGCCGCCCGGATCGCCCGCCGGGTTCGGTCACGGCGGGGCGTGGGCCGCTGCCGCACCGTCCGCCGCGCTTGCCGCCGCCCTGGAGCGCGCGGCCGGGCCAGAGGACCTCTATGCGGGCGCGGAGACCGATTCACTGGTGGGGATCGCGCGGCAGTGGGCTGCGCTGGAGTCGTGGGCGGCGGCGGGGAAGCTCGCCGCACTGCGCGCGATGACCCGTGAGGACGCTTCGGGGACCCCGCTGCTGCGCCGCCGTAGCGACCTGCCCGACGGATGGGACGACAACCTCACCTACGAGATCTCCGGCGCCCTGGCGATGGGTCCGGTATCGGCGGGGAACCTCGCGTCCCTGGCGTGGACGCTGGGCACCCGGCTCGCCGGTATCGGCCGGCTCCTCGCTGACGGGACCCTTACCTTGCCGAAGGCGAAGCTCGTCGCGGCCACGTTCGAGCCCCTGGACGACGGTGCAGCGGCGCGAGCCGAGGCCCTGGTCCTGGATGAGCTGGCTGGCAAGACCTACCTTCAGGTGGAGCGGCTGGCCTGGCGGGCCGCCCTGGCGGTCGCCCCGGATATCGCCGAGCGGCGCCGGACGGCAGCCGAGAAGCACGCGCGGGTAACCGTGTTCCGTGAAGAGTCCGGCGCGGTCTGCCTCTCCGGCCGCGACCTGCCCGCCGCCGAGGCCCTCGCGGGCCACGCCAACATCGTGGCCCGCGCCCGCGAGTACCAGGCATCGGGAGCGTTCCCCGGTGAGAGCGCCAGCCGCCTGGAGGCCCTGGCCTACACCGACCTGCTCAACGGGATCAGTGCGCAGGAGCGGATCGCGTTCGCCGCCAGCGCCTCCGCGGAACAGCCCGGCGGCTCGGGAACGGACAGCGAGCACGGCGACGATGACGGCCCTGGGGACGGCGAGTGCGGCCCGGGCCAGTCCGGCGGCCCCAGGCCGGGCGCGAGCGGCCCCGGCGAACGGTGACGGCGGGACGGACCACCGCGACAGCGACCTGGGCGGGCCGGAAGACCCGGGGGCGCCGACCCCGCGGCTGACCGAGGTGACCGTCCCGCTGGCCGCCCTGCAACGACGCGCCGAACGCGCCGGGGACAACCGGCTGCTCGGCCCGCTCGACCCCGCCCTCGCCCGCAACCTCGCCGCCGCAGCCGCCCGCTCTCCCCTCTCCCGCTGGGAACTCACCGTCGTTGACGAGCACGGGTACGCGGTCGGCCACGGCATCGCCCGCCCCGCCCGCGGCACGCGCCCCCCGCCCCGGCCGCCGGAAGGCTCCGCCTGCTGCGCCCTGCCCACCCGGGTCAACATCACCATCACTCAGACGCTCCTCCACCAACTGGCAGCCCAGCCGCGGTCGGGCGCGCCCCCGGGCACATGGGACCTCACGCCAGGGAATTCAGGCGACGCCGAGACCTGGATGCTCACGCTGCCCGGCGGACGGCAACTGGCCGTCCGGTTCGACGTCGTGCCCACGTATTCCTGCGACCACCGGTACGCGGTCAGCTCCTACCTGCCCGGCGACCGGCTGCGCCGCCTGATCCAGGTCCGCGACCATGAGTGCACCTGGCCGCCGTGTTCCCGCGCCGCCCGTGACAGCGACTTTGAGCACGCGATCCCCTACGACAAGGGCGGGGTTACGGACGCGTGCAACGCCGGGCGCTCGCTCGCGCCGGTGCCATCAGGTCAAGCAACTGCCGGGGTGGACCGTTACCCAGCCCAAACCAGGCTGGCACGTGTGGACTACCCCGACTGGCCGCACCTACGTACAGGAACCCTGGCGATACACCGCCTGACGCAGGGGCGCACGAGCAGTAGTCTCGCCGCTATGCCTCCCGTTCCAGGTAGTTCTGCCGACGCGTACGACAGCTTCGCTGAGGCGTACTCCGTCCACAGCGAGGCCAGCCTGGTCAACGGCTACTACATGCACCCCGCGATCATGAGCCTCGCCGGGGATGTGGCCGGCCGGCGGGTTCTCGACGTCGGCTGCGGCTCCGGCCCCATCGCCGCGAAGCTGCGCGACCAGGGCGCCACCGTGACCGGCCTCGACTCCAGCGCCGGGATGCTGGAGCTGGCCCGGCGCCGGCTCGGTCCGGACACGGACCTGCACCTGGCCGACCTGGCCGACCCGCTGCCCTTCCCCGACAGCACCTTCGATGACGTCATCGCGGCCCTGGTGCTGCACTACCTGCAGGACTGGACCGGACCGCTGGCCGAGCTGCGGCGCGTGCTGAAGCCCGGCGGACGGCTCATAGCGGCCGTCGACCACCCTTTCGCGATCGAGCTGCTGCACCGCCATGAGACAGGCCAGGCCGCCTACTTCGAAACCCGCAGCTGGACCGAGGAATGGACGCACGGCGGACACAGCGCCGCCATGACGTTCTGGACCCGGCCGCTGCACGCGATGACCGACGCCTTCACCGCGGCTGGCTTCCAGATCGCCGTGATCAGCGAGCCGCCCCCCGCGCCAGGCACCCCTCGCGAGCTGCTCCCCGACTTCCTCGCGGATAAGCCACCGGGAACAGCCTTCCTGGGCTTCATCTTCTTCGTCCTGGAAGCTCGCTAACTGCGGTCGACTCCGGCCGGGCCGGCGCGAATGTCGGTGGCGGCTTCTAGAGTCTCCCTATGCGATTCGGTTTCGTGGTGCCTTACGCGAGCGGGCGCGAGTTCGCGGAAATGGCCGCGCTCGGCGAGCGGCATGGCTGGGATGCCGTCTTCACCTGGGAGGCGGTGTGGGGCGAGGCCGCCTGGGTCGTGCTCGGCGCCGCTGCGATGGCGACCGAGCGGATCCGGCTCGGCACGCTGCTCACCCCGGCGTCGCGGTGGCGGCCCTGGGACCTCGCGTCCGCGGTGGGGTCCGTCGACCGGCTCAGCGGCGGCCGGGCGGTGATGAGCGTGGGGCTCGGCGCGCTGCACGAGGGGTGGACCGCGTTCGAGGCCGACGAAGGGCGCCGCGCCCGTGCGGAGAAGCTGGATGAGTGCCTGGCCATCTACGACGGGCTGATGCGCGGCCAGCCGTTCAGCTTCGACGGCAAGCACTACACCGTGCGGCCGACCGACTTCAATCTTCCCGACCCGCCGGTGCAGCGGCCCCGGCCGCCGGTGTGGGTGGTGGGGGCCCGGATCGCCGGACGGGAGGCCCAGCCGTCGCTGGCCCGGGCCGCGCGCTGGGACGGCCTGCTGCCGGCCATCAACGACAACGGTGACTGGCGCAAGCTGTCCGGGATCGACGAGCTCGCCTCGGTGGTCGCCGAGGTGGGAGCGCTGCGCGCCGCCGCTGGGCTCGCCGAGGCGCCCTACGACGTCGTGCTCGAGGCCGACAGCACCGGGGAGTTCGTCCAGCTCGACCCGCCGGACCCGGCGTCCTGGGCGGCGGCCGGCGCCACCTGGTGGGTGGAAAGCTGGTGGAGCGTCGAGCGCGGGCCCGCCGGGCTCGCGCAGGTGCGGCGCCGGATCGAGGCGGGGCCGCCGGCCTGACGCGGCGTCGCCCAAGTGGCCGGCTCAGCCCTTGCCCGGGTTGAAGATGCCACGGGGATCGAGCGCGCGGCGCACCGCCTCCTGCATGGCGAGCGCGCCCGGGTCAAGCTCGCGGCGCATGCCGTCCCGTTTGAGCAGGCCGATGCCGTGCTCGCCGGACACGGTGCCGCCGAGCCCGATGGCCGCGTCGAGCAGGTCGGCGAAGGCCGCCTGCGCGGCGAGCCTGGCGCCCTCGTCGCCGGTCGGGGTGATCAGCAGCGGGTGCAGGTTGCCGTCACCGGCGTGGGCGACCGTCGCGATCGCCACGCCGTGCCTGGCGCCGATCTCCTCGGTCCGCGCGAGCATGACGGGCACGGCGGACCGGGGGACGCAGAGGTCCTCGGTGAGCACCGGGCCGAGCCGTTCAAGCGCCGGGTAGGCCAGCCGCCGCGCGTCGAACAGCGCCTCGGCCTCGGCATCGTCGGTGGACTGCGCCGCCCACAGGGCGCCCGCGTCGCTCATCGCCGCGGCGAGCGCCTCCGCCTCCTCCCGGCCGGAGTCGCCCGGCGTGTCCACCCGGGCGAGGAGCAGCGCGGCCGCGTCGGCCTCGAGCCCGAGGTGCTTCCACTCCTCGACCGCGGCCAGGCACGCCCGGTCGAGCAGCTCAAGCACCGACGGCGACAGCCTCCTGCGGGTGATCAGCGAGACCGCCTCCCCCGCCGCGACCAGGTCGCCGAATGCCCCGACAACGGTGCGCGGGGTACCGGCCAGGGCCGGGCGCAGCCGCAGGGTCACCTCGGTCACCACGCCGAGGGTGCCCTCCGAGCCGACGAACAGGCCGGTCAGGTCAAGCCCGGCCACGCCCTTGCAGGTCCGCCGCCCCAGCCGGACGACATCGCCGTAGCTGAGCTGGCCCGTCGCGGGCGCGCCGTCGCCGGCCGCGCCGGGGACCGCCCCGGTGACCGCGCGCAGCCCGAGGACGTAGTCGCGGGTGACCCCGTACTTGAGGCAGCACAGCCCGCCCGCGTTCGTCGCGACGTTGCCGCCGATCGTCGACCACGGGGCGCTCGCCGGGTCCGGCGGATACCACAGGCCGTGCTCGGCAACAGCGGCCTTGAGGTCGTTGTTCACCACGCCCGGCTGCACCACGCAGGTCAGGTTGTCCCGGTCGATGTCGAGCACCCGGTCCATCTTGGACAGGTCGAGCACCACGCAGCCGTTGGTCGCGTTGGCGCCGCCGGACAGCCCGGTGCCCGCACCGCGCGGCACGACCGGCACGCCGAACCGCGCGCAGGTCCGCACCACGTGACGCACCTCGTCCTCGGTCCGCGCCCGCACCCCCGCCACCGCCCGGCCCGCCGGTGCCCATTCCGCTTCGTCGTGGGAGATGGCGGCCAGCACGTCGGGATCGGTGACGAGCCGGCCAGCGGGCAGTCCCCGGTCGAGCACGGTGATCAGGGTCTCGGGTTCGCCAGCATTCATGAGTCAGACATTAGATGCTGCCAGGGCGAAGTCGCGGAACGCCGCCGCCGGGACGGCCTAGCCGGCGAGGCGGGCGGGAAAGCCGCCGGTGGCGACCGGGCCCCAGCGCGCGGGGGTGATCCGCAGCAGGGACTTGCCCTGCGCCACCATCGCCTGGCGGTACTCGGCCCAGTCGGGGTGCTCGCCGGAGATCGAGCGGTAGTAGTCCACCAGGGCGTCGACCGCCTCGGGCACGTCGAGGACCTCCGCGGTGCCGTCGACCTGGACCCAGGGCCCGCCGAAGTCATCGGACAGGAACAGCACGCTGACGTGCTCCGGGTCGCGGCGCGCGTTGCGCGCCTTAGCGCGCTCCGGGTAGGTCGCGATGACGATCCGGCCCGCGTCGTCCACGCCGCAGGTGACCGGCGACGCCTGCGGGCCGCCGTCCTTCCTGGTGGTGATCACGATCGCATGGTGCCGTACCTTGATGAACTGCGTCAGCTCGGCGGCGCTGACCACGGTCGATGTCGCGATAGTCCTTGCCACGCCTGCTAACCCTAGTGCACCCGCCTGCCTGTTCGCCGGTCGTGGTCTGCCGCAGCCGGGCGGGAGACGCGGGGCGGGGTCAGGTGCCGGGCTGGCGCCGGATCACCCGCTGCGGGTGATCCGGCGACAACCGTCCCGGCATGACTATCAGGAGCCAATCCTTCTGTCCGCGATGCCCAGATGCCGGCGAGGAGCACAGCGCCAGTGAATCTACTGCTCGAGAGGCTTGCTGGGGTCGCGGCCAGGAAGCGCTGGATTTTCATCATCGGCTGGATGATCGTCCTTGGCGGGCTGCTCGGCGCCAAGCACGCGTGGGGCGGTGAGTACGTCAATAACTACACGATCTCCGGCAGCGACTCCGCGACCGGACTCAACGTGCTGAACAGTACCTTTCCCCAGCAAGGCGGGTACGGCGGGCAGGTCGTCTTTCACGCCAAGAGCGGCTCCGTCACCGCCTGGCAGTCGCAGGTCAACGAGTCGGTCAGCAATGTGTCGAAACTGCCGGACGTCATCAGGGCAGTCAGCCCGTTCGCTTCGTCCAGTACTGGCGCCGTCTCGAAGGACGGCACGATCGCGTACGCCAACATCGGCTGGAACGCCAACCCGAACTCGCTCGATGCCAGCTACCTGGACAAGCTGAACAACGCGGTGGCGCCCGCCGTGAACGCGGGCCTCCAGGTCGAATACGGGGCCGGAGCCGGCGAGATCGGGCAGCAGACGCAGGACCTGACGTCCGAGGTCATCGGCCTGTCGTGTGCGCTCGCGCTGCTGCTGATCATGTTCGGCTCGCTGATCGCGGCGGCCATCCCGCTGGTTGCGGCGGTCTTCAGCGTGCTTTCCGGACTCGCGCTGCTCGGGCTGCTCGCCCGGGTGGTCACGTTCCCGACCACTGCGCCGACCATCGCGACGCTGCTCGGGCTCGGGGTCGCCGTAGACTACGGGCTTTTTCTGGTGGCCAGGCACCGTGAGCAACTGGACAACGGAATGGACGTCCGGCGCTCAGTCCAGCGCGCCGCAGGCACATCCGGCGCGGCGATCGTGGTGGCCGGAAGCACCGTCGCTATTTCAGTCCTTGGCCTGTACATCTCGGGGGTCGGCTTCGTCGGGTCGCTGGGCCTGGCCGCGGCGATCGTCGTGGTCGTCACGATGATCTCGGCGCTGACCCTGGTGCCCGCATTCATGGGGGCCGCCCGGCAGAGTGTGCGGGCACTGACCGCCCGGGTCCGGGCGCGGAAGACCGGGGTGACCGCACGGGAACAGGCGGCGCAGACCGCAGCAGCCACGCATCAGCAGCATGAGCGCGGCGCCTTCGCCCGCTGGGGCCGGATGGTGAGCCACCAGCCTTGGCCATGGGCGGTACTGAGTGTGGCGGTGCTCGTCGTCCTGGCGATCCCGCTGTTCTCGATCACGCTTGGCCAACCGGACAACGGGACCAATCCCACGTCAGACAGCAGCCGCCGGGCGTATGACCTGATCTCCCAGGGCTTCGGGGTCGGCGCGAACGGACCGCTGACCGTCGTGGTCAAGCTGCCCAGCCAGCCCAGCTCCGCGAACAACTCGCTGCTCGCCACGATGCGGTCAGACATCTCGAAGACCGCGGGCGTCGCTTCTGTCACCCCCGCGTCGGTTAACTCCTCTGGCACCACGGCGGTGTTCAACGTCATTCCCACCACCCGGCCGCAGGCTACCCAGACCACCGCCCTGGTCAACACGCTGCGTGACGATGTGTTGCCGAAGGAGCACGCGGCAAGTTACGTCACCGGCACCACGGCGGGAGCCGTCGATTTCACTGACCAGATCACCAGCCGGCTGGCGTGGCTGATCATCGCCGTCGTCGCCATCTCGTTCTTCCTGCTAACCGCCGCGTTCCGGTCGATCATGATCGCGGTCAAGGCCGCGGTGCTCAACATCTTGTCGATTGGCGCCGCCTACGGCGTCATCGTGGCGATCTTCGAATGGGGCTGGGCTAAGGGCGCGATCGGCCTCCAGTCAACGTTGCCCATCCCCGCCTACGTGCCGATGCTGGTGTTCTGCATCGTGTTCGGGCTGTCGATGGACTACGAGGTCTTCCTGCTTTCCCGGGTGCACGAAGCCTGGCGGGCAACTGATGACGCGCACCGCAGCGTCGCGATCGGGATCGGGGCCACGGCCCGGGTGATCACGACCGCGGCCCTCATCATGATCGTTGTCTTCGCCAGCTTCGTGATCAACCCGGACCCAACGGTGAAGATGCTCGCTATCGGGATGGCGTTCGCGGTGCTCATCGACGCGTCCCTCGTCCGGATGATCCTGGTCCCCGCGATCATGTCGCTGCTCGGCGCGCACGCCTGGTGGCTGCCGCGCTGGCTGGCGCCGGTAGTCCCCAGCCTCCAGCTCGAGGGCGATGCCGCCACGCCAGGACAACGGTCAGACGCGAAGCAAAAGCCGGGACAGGCCCGCTAACCAGTCCCGGGCGTAGGTTGGGTGGCGTGCGCGATCACTGGTGGTGGCGGCCGGGATGGCGGCCCGGCCGGCGGATGCACGCCTGGCACGTCACCTTCCGCGACCAGCCCGCGGTGCGGGACCTCGCCGCGCGAGGACGGGACCTGCTACGCGACGTTCCAGGGCTCGACCTGGTGCCCGACCCGTGGCTCCACCTGACCACACAGGACGTCGGTTTCAGCGACGAGGTGAGCGCCGCCGACCTGGCCGCGATCATCGCCGCGGCCCGCTCCCGGCTCGCCGCCGTGCCGCCAGCTTCCGTCACCATCGGCCCGGCCCGGCTGCTCGATGAGGGAATCGGCTGCGACGCGCACCCGGCCGCCGCGCTTGGCCCGGTACGGGACGCGCTGCGCGCCGCCATCGGCGACGTGTGGGGCCTGGCCCGGGTGCCCGGCGAGGCGGACTGGTGGCCGCACGTCAGCCTCGCCTACGCCAGTGCCGACGGCCCGTCGGCGCCCGCCCAGGCGGCGCTCGCGGAGTTCGGCGCGACGGCGGCCATCACTGTTTCAGAGATCCAGCTCATCCTGCTCGGCCGGGACGAGCACGTGTACCGGTGGGAGACCCGGGCAGCGGTAAGGCTCGGCGCTGCGGGCAGACTATGACGGATACCTAGGGAGGACTCCATGCGGATCGCGATCGCCGGCGGCACCGGCCGGATCGGGCGGCTCACCATCGACGTTCTCGCGCAAGCGGGTCATCAGGCCGTCGCGCTCAGCCGCCGCGCTGGCGCCGACGCGTACACCGGGGCCGGCCTCGCGGACGCGCTGGCCGGCTGCGACGCGCTCATCGACGTGATCAACACCGGGTCGCAGGACGAGGCGGAGATCACCGACTTCTTCGGCACCACGACGCGGAACCTGCTCGCCGCGGAGGAGCGGGCCGGGGTGCGGCACCACGTGCTGCTGTCCATCGTGAACGTCGAGCATAACCGGCGGGTGCCGCACTACGCGGGCAAGCGGGAGCAGGAACGCCTGGTCACCCGGGGCCCGGTGCCGTGGAGCATCGTCCGGGCGACGCAGTTCCACGACTTCGCGGCCATGGTGGCGAGCTGGACGCTGCGCGACGGCACCGCGACCATCGCGCCGCTGCTCGTGCAGCCGATCGCCCAGGAAGACGTGGCGGCGGCGCTCGCCGAGGTGGCGGCCGCCCCGCCGCGCGGCGACCTGCTCGACATCGCCGGGCCGGAGACGCAGGACCTGGTGGACATGGCCAGGCGCACCTTCGCCGTCCGCGGACAGGACATCAGGCTGGTGCCGACCTGGCGCGGCGCCTTCGGCACCGACATGGCCGGCGAGGCGCTGCTGCCCGGCGAGAACGCCTGGCTCGGCGCGGTCACGTTCGACGCCTGGCTCGCCGCCGGCGCTCCGAGGGCGTAGCGACGGGCGCTAGCGGCGGGCGACCGTCTCGCTGGTCAGGGACGCGATGTCGGGGACGCCGGCCAGGGTCATCAGGATGTGCAGTTCCTCGGTGAGCAGCTCGATGGTGCGGCCCACGCCGCGCTCGCCGGCGGCCGCCAGGCCGTAGGCGGCGAGGCGGCCGATGACCACCGCTGACGCGCCGAGCGCGAGCGCGAGGAAGACGTCGGCGCCGGTGCGGACGCCGCTGTCGAGCAGCACCGGGACGCGCCCGCCGACCTGGGCCGCGACCTCGGGCAGCATGTCGAGGCTGGCCGGGGCCGGGTCGACCTGACGGCCGCCGTGGTTGGAGACGAGCACCGCTGACGCGCCCGCGCCGATGGCCGCCTCCGCCGCCTCGGCGGTGAGGATGCCCTTGGCGATCCACGGCAGGCCGTGGCGCGCGGTTGCCTCGGCGAGCTTGTCCCAGGTCCAGGGGGGCGCGACCCGGGCGGCGAAGGTGGACGCGACGTTCGGCGAGCCGTCGTCGGTGACGTTGCCGCTCCAGATCACCGGGTCAAGGCGCAGCCGGGCCGCCCGGTTCCTGGCGCGGAAGCCGACGACGGGGCAGTCCACGGTCACGCAGAGGGCCTCGTAGCCCGCCGCCTTGACGCGGGCCGCCACGGCGTCGAAGGAGTCGTAGGGGTGCAGCTGGGCGATCCGCGCCGCGGCCGGGGCGGCGGCGGCGACCTGCTCGTAGGAGAAGCTGCCGACCTCGGGGACGATGGACGCGATGCCCGCCGCGGCGTTGGCCCGCGCGACGGACTGCTGGCCGCCGGGCGCGAACAGGGCGTCACCGCCGAACGGCGCGGTCAGCACCGGGACGGACAGCGGGATGCCGAGGAACTCGGTGTTCGTCTTGGGGTCGCTGATCCCGGTCATCGGGCGCGGCTTGATCACCCAGCGGGAGAACGCCTCGCGGTTGGCGCGCAGCGTCTGCTCGGTGCCCGCGCCGCTCTCCAGGTACGTCGCCGCGTCCTGCGGCAGGCGGCGCAGCGCCGCCGCGTGGATGTCCGCCAGGGTCGGGAACTCGCTGTCGCGGGGGGGCACCGGGGTAGCTGTCACAAGGCGCACCCTATCTGGCCTGGCCGCTTAGCAGAGACACGGACATTACGGGCGGAGCATGCTTCCGTTCCGGGTAATTCCGCCCGGCACAATGCGAGACAGGCGGACAGCCGGGCGAAAATGATTCGGCGGCGGACATACAGGCTGATAACGTCGCGGGTGATGTTGGCGAGGTACGCGTGAGCTGGTCGGCGCTGGTCCCGGACGTGACGCCGCTGCGGGGGCCCGGGGCGGCCGGGTTCCGGGCGATGTTCGCCAGCCGGACGGTGGCGTACCTCGGGTCGCAGGCGGCGGAGGTCGCGCTGCTCGTCCAGGCGCAGCGGATCACCGGGTCGCCGCTGGTGGTGGGGACACTCGGGCTGGCGGAGCTCGTGCCGCTCGTCGTATTCGGGCTCTACGGCGGCGTGCTCGCCGACCGGTTCGACCGGCGGGCACTGATGCGCTGGTCCGAGCCGGGCCTGGCCGGGTGCGCGGTGCTGCTGCTCGTCAACGCGCTGCTGCCGCGCCCGCTGCTGTGGCCGCTGTACGTGATCGCCGCGCTGATGATGGGACTCGCGTCGCTGCAGCGGCCGGCGTTCGAGGCGGCGACCCCGCGGGTGGTGCCGCGGGCGCAGCTGACCGCGGCCGCCGCGATCATGTCGCTGTCCACGAACGCGAGCGTGCTCGTCGGGTCCTCGCTCGGCGGCGTGCTGGCCGCCGCGCCCGGGCCCTGGCTGGTCTACGCGCTTGACGCGGTGGCCTTCGCCGTCTCGTTCGTCTTGCTGAGCCGCCTGCCGTCGCTGCCGCCGACGCGGGAGGAGTTGTCCGCTGCGGATGCTGACGGCTCGCCGGCTGACGGCCCGGCGCTGCGGGAGATCCTCGTCGGCCTGCGGTACGCGGTCGGCCGCCGTGACCTGCTCGGCTCCTACCTGGCGGACCTGTCCGCGATGATCTTCGCCTACCCGAACGCGATGCTGCCGTTCCTCGCCGTGCAACTGCACGCCCCGTGGTCGACCGGGCTGATGTTCGCGGCGCCGTCCGCGGGCGCGTTCGCGGTGTCCGCGACCAGCGGCTGGATGCCCCGCGTGCGCCGCCACGGGCTTGCCATCGCGCTCGCCGCCTGCGGCTGGGGGCTGGCGATGGCCATGGTCGGCTTCGCGCCCGACGTCTGGGTCGCCCTCGGCTGCCTGGCCGTGGCCGGCGGGAGCGACGAGTGCAGCGCGGTGTTCCGTGACGCGATGTGGAAGCAGTCGATCCCCGATCACCTGCGCGGCCGGATGGCCGGGATCGAGCTGCTCTCGTACGCGGCGGGGCCGCCGGCCGGCCAGCTGCGCTCCGGCGCGGTCGCTGCCGTGACCAGCGTCCGCTTCTCGCTCGCGTCCGGCGGCCTGGCCTGCGTCGCGACGGTCGCCGTCGTCCTGGTGGCGTTTCCCGCCTTCCGGCGCTACACCTCACCGGTCGCGCCCGCCAAGGCGTCCCCGGTTCCGCAGGTCCAGGCGCCTCCCGCGGCCCCGGCCTGTCCGCCTTCGCCGGCCCCGTAACGGAATGTCCATTCCGCTACGGGCAGCTGGCTGAGCTGCTGCCACGCCGTTAATGGTGGCTCGGCGGTACGTCCAGGGCCGGGTTGCGGTCGAAGAAGCCGAACGGCTTCAGCCAGAACGAGACGATGTCCGCGGGCATCACCGGCCAGTCCTCCGGCCGGGTGATGTGGTGGATGCCGAACACGTACCAGAGCACCACGTCGGTGTTCTCGATGTTCCTGTCCGCCTCGGTCCAGGCGGGCAGGCCGGTGTCGCGCGCGGCCTGGACCGGGAAGTCACCGCACGGCCAGCGCTCGTCCGCGCGGTACGGGGTGACCCAGAGGGTGTGGCCGATCACCTTGGCCCGCTTGAAAGCGGCGGACGCGGGGTCGAGCAGCGGCGGGAACGTCGCTGCGGGGATGAGCTTGTAGCCGACGGGGGTACCGAGGCCGTTCGCCACGTTGTCGTTCGCGATCTTCCAGCCGCGCTGCACGGACCAGTCGTAGTCCTGTTTCCCGTCCGCCTCGGTGCGCAGCGGGGTGCTTTCTACCGTCAGGCCGAGCGCGTACGGGTCGTCGTGGGCGGGCGGCGCCGGGCGCGACTCGGTGGCGTAGACGGTGTTGGCGGTCCCGTCCACGTCAAGATCGAGGCGGGCCACGATGAAGTGCTGATGGAACGGAGCGTAGAGGCCGTGATCGACCACGGTCCCGTTGACCGGGCGGCTGCCCGCAGCGGCGATGTGCGAGGTCACCATGATCCCGGTGGCGCGCACCTCGCACTCGATGCCGCCGTCCTGGTAGAACCGCCAGTACACCAGGTACTCGTAGTTGGCCACGGTGACGTGGAACGAGACGACGAGGCGCCTGGCCCGCCGCACCTCGGCGCCGGCCCGCTCGTCCACGTGCTTCCACAGCACCCCGCTGTCTTCCTCATGCACGCAGATCGCGTTCGCTATGGTCACCGGCTCGCCCGTTGAGTCGTGCACCACGGCGTCCAGGTAGGTGATCTCGCCGAGGCAGTCGCAGCCGAGGGTCAGCGAGGTGGTCATGAAGCCGAGCCCCCACTCGCCGATGTCGAACGCGGTCCGCCGGTAGTGGTCCGGGCTGGCGTCCCGGTACGGCACCACCATCTCGGCGAACGACAGCCGGTGCGCCACCGGGCGGACCCGGCCGCCGTCGGCGAAGCCGACCTGGTGCAGAACCAGGCCCTCACGGTGGTTGAAGCCGAGCCGCAGCTGCCAGTTCTGCCAGCTGAGCAGGTTGCCGTCCAGGGTGAAGCTCACCCCGTCCGGCTGGCTCACGTGCAGCGGCGCCACCTCGCGCAGCCGCATCGGAAGCAGGTCGGGCAGGTACTCCCCCATCACCTGCTGGCCGGGCTGGCCGGCGTGCCCGGTGTCCTCAAGCTCGAGCAGCTCCATCGTGTTCAGGTCGACAACGGGGTGCAGGCCGGTGAGGTGGCAGGCGTACGGGTTGCCGCGCTCGCTGCCCCGGTACCACATGTCGCACCAGCCGATCCGCCGGCCGGCGTACCGTTCGGGGACCAGCTCCGCGCCGTACGCCCACATGTCGGCGAGCACCCGGGTCAGGTCGGTGACGCCGCGCCGGGTGAGCGCCTCGGTGACGAGCGGGTGCGCGCGGAGCATCGCGTCGCACTCGTGCCACTCATCCACGGTCATGTTCGGCTGCTGCCCGGGAAGGTGCTGCCAGCTGGTGACCGCGCCCTCGGTGCCCGCGTCTGCGGTGAGCGACACCACGGCCCGGTACGCCTGGCCGTCGGCCCGGTTCCAGCAGACGACGAGCGCCTCCCGCCTCGTCAGCCGCTCCCGATTCGAGGCCGCCCGAGCGAGCAGTCCGCCTTGGCCGGCTCCTTCAGCTCGATGGAGGCGAACCGCCAGCCGTCACCGACCCCCGGTCGCGGCGCACGATCGCGGCGGCCCGGCGGATCTCGCCGGCGGACAGCGGGTCCAGCGGATGGGCCACGAGCGTCCCTCCGTTCACGGGAATCCGGTCTCGCCGATTATCCCGCCGGCCGCGCCTGGACACACGGTGCCTCGCCGGCGCGGTCGCGGCAGTCAGCCGGCCGGGGTCACCTACTACACCTTCGAGCAACTCGAATGGCACAAGGGCGCGGAGCTCACGGCGTCAGGCGCCGGCCAGGACGGCGTCACCTGGCCGCAGCTCCATCCGCGTCGAGGTCGTGGGCGGCCCGGGGATCCCGTTGGCGTCGGGCGGCCCGGGCTGCGTGTCGGTCACCGTCGCCAGGTAGGACTCGGAGTCTTTAACGTGCCCGCGGCGAACACCAGCCGACGTACCGGGACATCCGGCGTAGCGTGGGCGGCGTGGACTACGCGGGCGCGGAGTACTGGGACCAGTCCTACCGGCAGCGGCGGGAGTCCGGCCACGACCTGGACTGGGCAGGCCTCTGGACCAGGCCGTTTCTGGTCCCGCTGCGGGAAGCGGGTGTGCGGACCATCTTGGAGCTGGGCTGCGGCACCGGCAACGACGCGGCCCGGCTGGCCGGCGAGGGCTACACGGTCACCGCGGTCGACCTGTCGGGCGAGGCCATCGCGCAGGCACAGGCCAGGTTCGGGCCGCTGGCCAGGTTCCTGGTGGCCGACGTCGCCAAGCGGCTTCCTTTCGCCGACGGGACCTTCAACGCGGTCATGTCCAACGTCGCACTGCACATGTTCACCGACGCGGTGACCCGTACGGTGTTCACGCAGGTAGGGCGGCTCGTCCGCGCAGGCGGCCTGTTCGTGTTCCACGTCAACTCGCTGGAGGACCGGCCGCTGCGCGCCCGTAACCTGCCCGCGGTCGAGCTTGAGCCGGACTTCGTGTCCGAGGAGTCGGGCCAGACCGTGCACTTCTTCTCCGAGCCTTACCTGCGCGAGCTGCTGGCGGGATGGCAGCAGGTGCGGCTGGAGCCGGTCCTGGTCCCGCACCGCACGACGGGCGAGGCCTTCAAGCATGTCTGGCGCGGCATCGCCCGCCGCTGAAAAGCATCGCTAGCCAGACCGCGGCACTTACCCCCGCTTCATGCGGATCAAGCAGCAGTTCCTCACCCGCGAAGCCCGCACCCTGCTCCGCGACTGGCCGGGCGTCCAGAGCCATTCGGCTTCGGGCCGATCGAGTAATAGGCTTCAGTGATCATTTGTCTGTGCCGGGAGTCAACAATGCCGATGCCCTCAAACCAGCAGAACCAGAACGCGGCGGTGTGGGAGCCGCAGGTAGCTAACGGCCGGCTCGCGAATACGGCCGGCGCCAATCCGGCCGGGGTCTTCACCTCTGACCTGTCGGTATCGGAGTACGTGCTGCTCGGGGAGGCCGGATTCGAGCCGCTCGGCTTCGTCGTCGGCTCCTCGATCTACCACGTCGGTTTGCAGGTTGGCCGGTGGAACCAGAACACCGAGCTCCAGGTCCTCACCCAGGCCATGTACAACGCCAGGGAACTGGCCATGGCCAGGATGCGCGCAGAGGCCGACCACCTGGCGGCCGACGGTATCGTCGGCGTGCAGCTGCGGCTGCAGATGTACGCCTGGGGTCAGAGTTGCCTGGAGTTCGTGGCCACCGGGACCGCGGTCCGGCACCTGACTGGCCAGGGCGCTCACCGCGCGCCCGACGGACGAGCGTTCACGTCCGACCTGTCGGCGCAGGACCTCTTCCGGCTGCTGGCCGCGGGCGCGGTGCCGGTCGCCTTCGTGCTCGGCACCTGCGTCTACCACGTCGCGCACCAGGGCGTCATGCAGTCGCTGCGCCAGGCCGGCCAGAACCAGGAGATGCTGCAGTTCACCCAGGGCGTCTATGAGGCCCGTGAGCTGGCGCTGATGCGCATGCAGGTCGAGGCGGCCGCGGCCCACTCCTCTGGCATCGTCGGTGTGACCGTGGAGGTCAAGAACCACGTATGGGGTGAGCACGCGACCGAGTTCCTGGCCACCGGCACGGCGATCCGCCGGCTCGCCGCTGAGCACAAGCTGCCGGAGACCTCCCCCCGGCCGACGTTTACGCTCGGCCTCGACAGCTAGGGCGTCGCCTGATGTCCGGCGGCGGGCGGGCTATGGGGGGCGCTTCCCGTCGTTCGCCCCATCCGGCAAAGCGGTCATACCGGGCAAAGTCCCGCTGTGGCGCGGCGCGCCGGGCCGCGCTCACGGGTTTTGCCGGTAAACATTTCACGACCGGTAAACAAAAGACGGCTAGAACGCTTTTTCTTTACATTGGGCGAAAAGTTTACCTGATACGAAAAATCTACCGGTAATGCTGAGCGTGCCGGGGCGCATGGTGCGTGATAGCGCCATAGCCTACGAGGTCATGAGCCGAGGGCGGCCGAGGAGCGGGATGGCGTCCCGCAGGTCACGGAGTCACCGGGCGAGTGCTGTCCGGGCTGTGACTGCCGGGCGGTGGTCCCCCGGGACTCCCTGATGACCCTCGAGGAAACCGGGAGGGGTGGCCGGGGCGGGCGCTTGGCCGGGGTGAGCGGCTGGGGTGGCGGCGAAGGCCGGCCTGCGGGGCCGGCGGACGAGCTGCGCCGCGGGCGGACGGTCGCGGCCCCCGGTCCCGCACCGGGAAGAAGCAGCACAAAACAAAGAAGCCCGCCCCGGTGAAAGGGCGGGCTTCTTTAAGTGTGTTCCGGCGGTGTCCTGCTCTCCCGCGAGGCCTCCCTCGCAGTACCATCGGCGCTGAAGAGCTTAACTTCCGGGTTCGGAATGGGACCGGGTGTTTCCCCTTCGCTATGGCCGCCGGGAACTCTATTGAGCTGTTGAGCCAGAAGGCTCCCGGCCGCAGCTCGGGAACCGCACAGTGAACGCGATGCAAAAAGTGTGAGTGTGTAGCCAAGCCCTCGGCCTGTTAGTACCGGTCAGCTGAACGCCTCGCGGCGCTTGCACTTCCGGCCTATCAACCCAGTCGTCTGGCTGGGGGCCTTACCCACTCAAGGTGGTGGGAGACCTCATCTTGAAGCGTGCTTCCCGCTTAGATGCTTTCAGCGGTTATCACTTCCCGACGTAGCAAACCAGCCGTGCTCCTGGCGGAACAACTGGCACACCAGAGGTCAGTCCGTCCCGGTCCTCTCGTACTAGGGACAGCCCTTCTCAAGTCTCCTGCGCGCGCAGCGGATAGGGACCGAACTGTCTCACGACGTTCTAAACCCAGCTCGCGTACCGCTTTAATAGGCGAACAGCCTAACCCTTGGGACCTGCTCCAGCCCCAGGATGCGACGAGCCGACATCGAGGTGCCAAACCATGCCGTCGATATGGACTCTTGGGCAAGATCAGCCTGTTATCCCCGGGGTACCTTTTAGCCGTTGAGCGACGGCGCTTCCACATGCCACCGCCGGATCACTAGTCCCAGCTTTCGCTCCTGCTCGACATGTCTGTCTCACAGTCAAGCACCCTTGTGCACTTGCACTCGGCACCCGGTTGCCGACCGGGCTGAGGGTACCTTTGGGCGCCTCCGTTACCTTTTGGGAGGCAACCGCCCCAGTTAAACTACCCGCCAGGCAATGTCCCTGACCCGGATCACGGGCCCAGGTTAGACACCCAGAACGACCAGAGCGGTATTTCAATGATGACTCCACGAGAACTAGCGTTCCCGCTTCCCAGTCTCCCGCCTATGCTACACAAGCCGTCCCAAGCGCCAATGCCAAGCTGCAGTAAAGGTCCCGGGGTCTTTCCGTCCTGCTGCGCGTAACGAGCATCTTTACTCGTAGTGCAATTTCGCCGGGCCCGTGGTTGAGACAGCGGGGAAGTCGTTACGCCATTCGTGCAGGTCGGAACTTACCCGACAAGGAATTTCGCTACCTTAGGATGGTTATAGTTACCACCGCCGTTTACCGGCGCTTAAGTTCTGAGCTTCGCCCCGAAGAGCTGACCCGTCCCCTTAACGTTCCGGCACCGGGCAGGCGTCAGTCCGTATACATCGCCTTACGGCTTGGCACGGACCTGTGTTTTTAGTAAACAGTCGCTTCCCCCTGGCCTCTGCGGCCCCCTCCAGCTCGGGCAGCAAGTGCCGTCACCGGGGAGGGCCCCCCTTATCCCTAAGTTACGGGGGCAATTTGCCTAGTTCCTTAACCACGGTTCACCCGATCGCCTCGGTATTCTCTACCTGACCACCTGCGTCGGTTTAGGGTACGGGCCGCACGGACTCTCGCCGCGAAGATTTTCTCGGCAACATGGGATCACTGACTTCGCCTAACGGCTCGGCATCAGGTCTCAGGCTTCATGGCCAGCGGATTTGCCTGCTGGCCGCCCTACGCCCTTACCCCGGGACAACCACCGCCCGGTACAGCTACCCTCTTGCGTCTCTCCATCGGCTTGCCTACTACCCGCTCGGGCCGTAACAGGGATCCGCCCGAAGGCCTCACCCTGGAACTTAGCATCGCGGTTTCAGCATGGACGATTCCGTACGGGTACGGGAATATCAACCCGTTGTCCATCGACTACGCCTGTCGGCCTCGCCTTAGGTCCCGACTTACCCTGGGCGGATTAGCCTGCCCCAGGAACCCTTGGTCAATCGGCGGGCGAGCTTCTCACTCGCCTTTCGCTACTCATGCCTGCATTCTCACTCATGCAGCCTCCACAGCTGGGTCACCCCGCTGCTTCACGCGCTGCATGACGCTCTCCTACCCATCACCGCATCAGCGGTAATGCCGCGGCTTCGGCGGCGTGCTTGAGCCCCGTTACATTGTCGGCGCGGAATCACTTGACCAGTGAGCTATTACGCACTCTTTCAAGGGTGGCTGCTTCTAAGCCAACCTCCTGGTTGTCACTGCAACTCCACATCCTTTCCCACTTAGCACGCGCTTAGGGGCCTTAGCCGGCGATCTGGGTTGTTTCCCTCTCGACCACGAACCTTATCGCCCGCAGTCTCACTGCCGCGCTCTGGCTTCACCGGCATTCGGAGTTTGTCTGAATTCAGTAAGCTTGTGGGCCCCCTAGTCCAAACAGTAGCTCTACCTCCGGGAAGGAACACGCGACGCTGCACCTAAATGCATTTCGGAGAGAACCAGCTATCACGGAGTTTGATTGGCCTTTCACCCCTACACACAGGTCATCCCCCAGGTTTTCAACCCTGGTGGGTTCGGGCCTCCACGCGGTCTTACCCGCGCTTCACCCTGCCCATGCGTAGATCACTCCGCTTCGGGTCTACAGCACGCGACTCAACGCCCTATTCAGACTCGGTTTCCCTACGGCTACCCCACACGGGTTAACCTCGCCACGCACCGTAACTCGCAGGCTCATTCTTCAAAAGGCACGCGGTCACCCCGGAAGGCTCCCACGGCTTGTAAGCACACGGTTTCAGGCACTATTTCACGACCCCTCACCGGGGTGCTTTTCATCTTTCCCTCACGGTACTAGTTCACTATCGGTCACCAGGGAGTATTTAGGCTTAGCAAGTGGTCTTGCCGGATTCACACGGAATTCCACGGGCTCCGTGCTACTCGGGAAATCACTAAGGAGTCGCAAGAGTTTCACGTACGGGACTGTCACCCGCTATGGCCAGACTTTCCAGACTGTTCCGCTACCCGAGCGATTTGTAACTCCACGCCGCCTCGGCAGAGACGGCCAAGTGCTCCCACAACCCCCCGTACGCAACGCCTGCCGGCTATCACACGCACAAGGTTTAGCCTGTTCCGCGTTCGCTCACCACTACTAGCGGAATCGCTTTTGCTTTCTCTTCCTGCGGGTACTGAGATGTTTCACTTCCCCGCGTTACCACCAGCCGCCCTATGCATTCAGGCGACGGCGACCGTCCATGACGACGGCCGGGTTTCCCCATTCGGAAATCCTCGAATCAATGCCCGGTTGCCGGCTCCTCGAGGCTTATCGCAGGCTCCAACGTCCTTCATCGGCTCCTGGTACCAAGACATCCACCGTATGCTCTTAGAAACTTGGCTAAAATCACACAAGGCCAGACCATAAATGATCTGGATTAGATGCTCGCGTTCACTGTGCAGTTCTCAAGATACGGACGGAAACCCGGCTCCCTCGGCGCATCCGCGCCGCGCGAGTCCGGGTCCGTGGTGAGTCAGCGCCATGCGGCTGCTTCCTCAGGACCCAACAGCGTGCTCGAAACCCCTTCCGTTGCCTGCCCTCGTTCCGTTGCCCCCATAGGGGGAACGTACTAACCGGACAGTCGCAGGAAAGCGAACCGAATAACCAGTGCTCCACTAGAAAGCATGGACGCCCAGTCACACGATCGGTGACTAGGGGCGCCAGATGCTCCTTAGAAAGGAGGTGATCCAGCCGCACCTTCCGGTACGGCTACCTTGTTACGACTTCGTCCCAATCGCCGACCCCACCTTCGACAGCTCCCTCCCTTACGGGTTAGGCCGCCGGCTTCGGGTGTTGCCAACTTTCGTGACGTGACGGGCGGTGTGTACAAGGCCCGGGAACGTATTCACCGCAGCGTTGCTGATCTGCGATTACTAGCGACTCCGGCTTCACGGGGCCGAGTTGCAGACCCCGATCCGAACTGAGACCGGCTTTATGCGATTCGCTTCACCTCACGGTGTCGCAGCGCTTTGTACCGGCCATTGTAGCATGTTTGCAGCCCAAGACATAAGGGGCATGATGACTTGACGTCATCCCCACCTTCCTCCGAGTTGACCCCGGCAGTCTCCAATGAGTCCCCGGCATTACCCGCTGGCAACATTGGACGAGGGTTGCGCTCGTTGCGGGACTTAACCCAACATCTCACGACACGAGCTGACGACAGCCATGCACCACCTGTGACCGGCCCCGAAGGACCCCATGTCTCCATGAGTTTTCCGGCCATGTCAAACCTTGGTAAGGTTCTTCGCGTTGCGTCGAATTAAGCAACATGCTCCGCCGCTTGTGCGGGCCCCCGTCAATTTCTTTGAGTTTTAGCCTTGCGGCCGTACTCCCCAGGCGGGGCGCTTAATGCGTTAGCTGCGGCACAGACCCCGTGGAAGGGACCCACACCTAGCGCCCAACGTTTACGGCGTGGACTACCAGGGTATCTAATCCTGTTTGCTCCCCACGCTTTCGCTCCTCAGCGTCAGTACAGGCCCAGAGAACCGCCTTCGCCACCGGTGTTCCTCCCGATATCTGCGCATTTCACCGCTACACCGGGAATTCCGTTCTCCCCTGCCTGCCTCCAGCCTGCCCGTATCCACTGCAAGCCCGGGGTTAAGCCCCGGGATTTCACAGCGGACGCAACAGGCCGCCTACGAGCTCTTTACGCCCAATAATTCCGGACAACGCTTGCGCCCTACGTATTACCGCGGCTGCTGGCACGTAGTTAGCCGGCGCTTCTTCTGCAGGTACCGTCTGAATTCGCCCCTGCTGAAAGCGGTTTACAACCCGAAGGCCTTCATCCCGCACGCGGCGTCGCTGCATCAGGGTTTCCCCCATTGTGCAATATTCCCCACTGCTGCCTCCCGTAGGAGTCTGGGCCGTGTCTCAGTCCCAGTGTGGCCGGTCGCCCTCTCAGGCCGGGCTACCCGTCGTCGCCTTGGTGGGCCGTTACCCCCCCAACAAGCTGATAGGCCGCGAGCCCCTCCCTGGCCGAAAAACTTTCCACCCGCCCCCATGCAGGAGCAGGTCATGTCCGGTATTAATCCCCGTTTCCGGAGGCTATCCCAGAGCCAAGGGCAGGTTGCTCACGTGTTACTCACCCGTTCGCCACTAGGTGCAAGCACCTCGTTCGACTTGCATGTGTTAAGCACGCCGCCAGCGTTCGTCCTGAGCCAGAATCAAACTCTCCGTTGAATGACTGACACCAGGCGCCCCGCAAGAGGCACCCGGAAACCAGAAACCCAACCATGAGCTCAAACATCATGGCTATCACCGCGGAACCAGCTCCGAAGAACCAGCCCCGACGGGGGTTTCGTACATATATAATGCACTGGCTTTTAGCACGCTGTTGAGTTCTCAAGAAACAGACGCTCTGCCGTTCCGGAGCTTTCGTTCTTCGCCTGCGGGGCTACTCTTTAAATTTACCCGGAATTTCCTTCTTGTCAAATCGGCCTCGGTCCGAAATATTCGAACCGTTTAGCCGGATTTGGCCATTTCGGATTTCCCAAGCCATCAGTATACCGGCCCTCCGGAGTGATCTGGCACGCATGCCAGACTCCGTAGAACCTTGTGTTACTGGTGGCTCCCCGGGTCCGGGCCCGCCTGATCGGCGTTCCCTCCCCCACGGGGCAACACGAACCTTACGGGTCCTGCGCACCTTCGTCAAATCGTTTCTGGCATCTCTTCATGCCCGTGTCGCCGGCGGCTCCAAACCACCCTCTCCACCGGCGTGCGCAGGCGTCAGCCGTACCGCGTTGAGCAGTGATTACGAGTCGAAGCCGAGGCCGAGGCGGTCGAGCAGGCGGAGCCAGGCGTCGCGCCGGCCGTCGTTCCTGTCCGCCCGCGCGATGGAGGCGCGCGTCGCCTGAATCACACCCGAGCGCAGCGGCTCTGGCGGGAAAGGCAGCGGCTTGGAGTTGACCAGGGACAGCCGCTCCCGTTCGGGATCTCCTGGTTGGTAGAGCTTGTCGAGCAGCACCTGAGCGGCGAAGCGGGTGGCGCCGACGCCCAGGCCCGTATAGCCCGCCGCGTACGCGACCTGGCCGCCGTGCGCGGTGCCGAAGAACGCGCAGAACCGGCTGCACGTGTCGATGACGCCGCCCCACGCGTGCGTGAAGGAGACCCCCTCGAGTTGCGGGAACGTGTCGAAGAAGTGCCTGGCGAGCGCGGTGAACGTGGCGGGCCGCGTCTCGTGCTCGGCCCGGATGCGGCCGCCGTTGTAGTACACCGCGTCGTACCCGCCCCACAGCACCCGGTTGTCGCGGGTGGGCCGGAAGTAGTGAAACTGGTTGCCCAGGTCGGACGCGCCGCGGCCGTCCCGCCAGCCGAGCGAGTCGATCTGCGCCGCCGACAGCGGCTCGGTCATCAGCACGTAATCCCAGACCGGGATCACGTACGCGCTGATCCGGCGCAGCAGCGACCCGCCGGGCACGCCGGCGGCGAGCGCGACCCGGCCGGCCCGCACCGAGCCGTAGGGGGTCTTCAGCGTCATCCCCCGGCTTGCCGGTGCCGTCGGACCGCGACAGCGAGGTGACCGGGGTGTGCTCGTAGATCCGCACTCCGGCGTCCAGGCAGGCGCCGCGCAGCCCCCAGGCCAGGCGCCCGGGCTCGAGGAGCGCGTTGCCCGTCGTGTGCTTGAGCGCCCCCCGCCACAGCGGCGAGCTGAGCTCGGCGCGGGCGCCCGCCGCGTCGAGCACCGCTACCTCGTGGCCGAGCCGCCGTGACGCGACCGCCGCCTCGTCGAGCCCGTCGAGCTGCCAGTCCGCGGTCGCGAACCCGATCTCCCCGACGGGCCGGAAGTCGCAGTCGATGCCGTGCCGTGCGATCGTCTCGCCGATCTCGCGCAGGTTCTGCGCGCCGAGCTTCTCAAGCAGCGGCATCTCGTCGCCGAACCGCTCCAGGCCGTTGCCGATGCCGTGGGTGAGGCTGGCCGAGCAGAAGCCGCCGTTGCGGCCCGAGGCCGCCCAGCCCACGGTCTTCGCCTCGACGAGCACCACGTCGAGCTCCGGGTAGCGCTCCCTGGCGAGCAGCGCGGTCCACAGGCCGGTGAACCCGCCGCCGATGATCGCCAGGTCCGCGGTGACGCCGCCCGCCAGGGCGGGGAGCGGCTCCGGCGCGTCCGGCTGGTCAAGCCAGAAGGAGCGGGGCACCGCCCCCGCCAGGGACCGGGCGATCGCCAGGTCGGTCGGCTGGGGGCCGGCGCTTGAAGTGGTCATGCTCTGACTTTGGCACACGGGGACTTTGGCCCACGGGTGCTGTGACGATAGACATGAGGCCATGCGGATCTGTGTGGTCGGCGCCGGGGCGATCGGCGGGATCCTCGCTTCCCGGCTGGCAGCGGTCGCCGACGTGTCCGTGCTCGCCCGCGGCGCCACGCTGTCCGCGATCAGGGATCGCGGGGCGCGGGTCGTCTCACCGGACGGCACGGCGGTGGTCACGCCGCTCGCCGCCTCCGATGACGCCGCGGACCTCGGCGCGCAGGACTTCGTGATCGTCGCGGTCAAGGCGCAGGCGATGGCGGGCGTCGCGGCGGTGGCCGGGCCGCTGCTCGGGCCGTCGACCGCCGTGCTGTCCACGCTGAACGGCGTGCCGTGGTGGTTCCTCGACGGGTTCGGCGGCCCGGCGGCCGGCCGTCACCTGGTCAGCGTCGACCCGGGCGGTGCCATCGCGGCCGTGTTCCCGGCATCCCGGGTGATCGGCGGCACCGTGCACCTGTCCGCGTCGTCGCCCGCGCCTGGCGAGGTGTCCTGGCACAGCGGGAACGGGCTGATCATCGGGGAGCTGGCCGGCTGACGCGTCGCCCCGGCTCGACGCGCTGGCCGGGGCGCTGCGGGCGGCCGGGTTCGACCTGACCGTGTCCCCGCGGATCCGCGACGACGTCTGGTACAAGCTGTGGGGCAACCTGACGCTCAACCCCGTCTGCGCGCTCACCGGCGCCACGACCGGGCTCGCGCTCGATGACGACCTGGCGCGCGACTTCATGTCCGCCGCCATGCTCGAGGCGCGGGCGATCGGGGAGAGGATCGGCTGCCCGATCGCGCAGTCGCCTGACGACCGGCACGCGGTGACCAGGAAGCTCGGCGACTTCGTGCCGTCGATGCTGCAGGACGCGCGGGCCGGGCGGCCGCTTGAGCTCGACGCGCTGACCGGCGCGGTACGCGAGCTCGGCGCCCTGACCGGCGTGCCCACGCCGTGCGTCGACGCGATCCACGGGCTGACCAGGCTCTGGATGACCGCTCGCTGAGACGCGCCGCTGCGACTCGTCGTTCGCGGCTCACCGGCCGGGCGGTGCGGAACACCGGCCAGCAGATCTCGGTGCGGTGCGGCTTGGCCGAGTCGAACCCGTCGGGGTAGTACTCCCTGATCGGCCCGTCGACGCCGATGGCCCGTTCCGCGACCGCGGTGCCGAGCGCGCCGTAGGTCCTGTCGATGTCCTGCGGCGGGCCGTCGTGCACCGCGACGGCGGCCTCGATCCCGGCGATCTCGGTGAGCCGGACCCGGCCGGCGCCGGCCGCCCTGGTACCGGCGGGCGCGGACCGGGTGGCCGCCCCGGCCGCCTGCTCAACCGGGACGAAAACGGTGACCTCGCTCCGCTCCAGCTCGAAGAACTCGCCAGGGAACAGCGCGCCGAACGGCCCGGCCTGCGCCAGCCCGCTTGCGCCGAGCGCCGCCGCGAGTTCGGCCATCGCATCGTCTCCCCACGCCATCACGTCCGCCACGGTGACGACCTCGGCGATCGCCAGCGCGGTCACCGCCGGGATCGTGCGGAACTCGATCCGCGGCCGCGGCACGGGGCCGTCGAGCAGCGCCCGCAGCCCGCTGACCGCCGCCTGGGTCTGCTCAAGCTGGCGTTCCATCCGGGCCAGGTGGGCGGTGATCTCCCGGTTCCGTGCCGTCAGGTCGGGTGCGAGCAGCACGGCCCTGATCGAGTCGAGCGGCATGCCCAGGTCGCGCAGCCGCCTGATCACCTGGGCGGCGGCTACCTGGTCGGCGCCGTAGGAGCGGTAGCCGGAGTGCGGGTCGATCGCGGCGGGCGCCAGGACGCCCACGTCGTGATAGTGGTGCAGCGCCTTCACGCTGAGGTGGGTCGCCCTGGAGAACTCGCCGATGGTCAGCATGGTGGTCGCCATGGGTGAAGTATCACCGCTCCCCGGCCGGGACCGCGCGCTTGCCCGCGCTCGTACTCCCGCCGGCGCCCGGTTTGGCGGCGTCGGTGCCCTGGCCGGCGCCCGCTGCCTGGCGGGCGCGCGGCATGATGAAGGTGAGCGCCGCGACCCCGGCGAGCAGCACGCCCATCTCGGTCAGGCTCCACCGGTAGGCCGCGGCGTAGCCGTCACCGTGGCCGAGCAGGCCGTAGAAGACGACCCCGGTAACCGCGACGCCGATCGCGTTGCCGACCTGCTGCGCGGTGGACAGCGCGCCGGACACCGAGCCGGCCCGGCTCGCGTCCGCGTGGATGAGCACGGTCGTGGTCAGCGGCGTGATGCACAGCCCCTGGCCCGCGCCGAGCAGGAACAGCCCGGGGAACAGGGCCGCGACCGGCGCGGTGCCCGCGTGGGCGAGGACGGCGATCACCAGCGCCGCGTTGCCGAGCGCGGCAACGACGGCACCCGCGGCGACCACCCGGCGGCCGAACCTCATGGTCAGGGCGGGCGCGCGGAACGAGGTAGCCAGGTAGCCGGCGGCGAGCACCGAGAACACCCCGCCCGAGGAGACCGGGCTAAGCCCGCGGCCCTGCTGCAGGTAAAGCGCGAGCAGCAGGTAGCTCGCAGCCTGCTGGCACCAGAAGAGCACCTGGCAGGTCAGCCCCGCGCGGAACGCGGGGACGGCGAAGATCGCGGGGTCGAGCAGCGGATGGGCGCCGCGCCGCGCCGCGGCGCGCAGGTGCGCGGCGAACAAGGCGAGCAGTACCGGCCCGGCGGCCAGGCACGCCCATGACCAGGCGGGCCAGCCGTGGGCGCGGCCGTCGAGCAGCGGCAGCACGATCGCGACGAGCGCCGCGGTGAACAGCACCGCGCCGCGCAGGTCGAGCCGCCCGCGTCCGGTGCTGGTGTTCTCAGTGGCGCGCGACTCGGGGACGAACTTGCGGGCGAGCGCGAGGGCGGCGATGCCGACCGGCACATTCACCCAGAAGATGACCCGCCAGCCGAGCCCGGCCGGATTCGCGGCGATCAGCAGGCCGCCCACCAGCTGCCCGGCGACGGCCGCGACGCCCATCACCATGCCGTAGACGCTGATCGCCTTCACCCGGGCGGCGCCGGCGTAGGTGGTGCCGAGAATGGACAGCACGTTCGGTGCCATGATCGCGGCGGCGACGCCCTGCGCGAGCCGGGCCGCGACGAGGAATCCGGCGTCCGGCGCCACGGCGCACAGCGCCGATGCGGCGGTGAACCCGCAGAGCCCGGCGCAGAACACCCGCCTGCGGCCGTAGTGGTCGCCAAGCCGCCCCCCGGTGACCAGGAACGCGGCGCTGGTCAGGCCGTACCCGGCGACAACCCACTCGATGGCGGCCGGGCTGGCGGCCAGGCTGCGCTGGATGCTCGGCAGCGCGACGTTGACGATGAAGAAGTCCAAGACGTAGACGAAGGTCCCGCACAGGATGACCGCGAGCGGCGCCCACGTGACGGCGCCCGGCCCGGCGTCCTCCGCGCGGCTCGCGGTGCTCAGGTTGCTCATGAACCGAGCCTCCGGCCTCCTGTTACAGGAGGGTCAAGCCAGCTGTCGCGGCGTCTCGTGCCGGGACGTCCCGGAAAAGAGACGGAGAGATGAGGGTGCGCTGGGCCCGTGCGGGCTCAGCGCACCCTCATCGACGTGGCGCGGTCAGGCGGAGACGAGGTTGCAGACGAAGATCAGGGTCTCGCCCGGCTTGATGACGTTGCCCGCGCCGCGGCTGCCGTAGCCGAGGTCGGGCGGGATGACCAGCTTGCGGCGGCCGCCCACCTTCATGCCCTGCACGCCCTGGTCCCAGCCCTGGATGACCTGCCCGACGCCGAGGCGGAACTGGAGCGGCTCGCCCCGGCTCCAGCTCGCGTCGAACTCCTCCCCGGTGGAGTAGGCGACCCCGACGTAGTGCACCTCAACGGTGTCCCCGGCGCCGGCCACCTTGCCGTTGCCCTCCCAGATGTCGGTAACCTCGAGCTTCTTGGGCGGCGCGCCCTCAGGAAAATCCACTTCCGGCTTCGTGATGTCCATGCACCTCACCTTACCGATGACCGCACGTCGAACCCGCGATACCGAACGGATGCGTGCTTCCGCCGGTCCCCGCGCCTCTCCAGCGGTTGCGCGCGCCATCTCGTCGGCGTGACGCGCGTACCTCCTGACGCGCGTACCTCCACCATGCGGGGTCTCACGAGGCAGGCCAGGCTCGGCTTTGCATAGCTGGGGACCACCAATCCGCCGCCTTGCATAGCAGCGGGCTGGACAATTGGTACAAATCGAACGTGATCATGGGCCTCCGCTATGCAAAGTGCGATGATCATGGGCCGTGCGCTATGCAAAGCCGAATCATCGGGGGAAGGTCGCGCGGCCGTGAAGATCGTTTCGCGTGGTCGGTCGAGACATGGGCCGTATGCGTCGCGGGGCTGCGGGTTGGCGGCTTGGCCGATCCACGGTCAGAGCCCGTCTCGACGATGCGACGGCCAGGCCCGAGGTCCGGCGCCTGCGGCGCTTCTTGCTGTTATCGGGCCGAGGAGGCTCTGCTACGGCCATGGGTGGGCGCGGACTGGGCCGTATGCGTCGCCAGGCAGATGCGGCGGGACCGACGACCCGGCGCTGCTGCGCACCTGGACGGAACGCTGGAGCGACCTGGTCGCGTTCGAGATCGTCCCGGTGGTCACCTCGGCGGAGGCGGCCGCCCGGGCCAGCGGTTAGCCGGTCGTGTACTGGGTGGTCCAGGTGCGGCCCGCGTCGGTGGTGGCCTCGATCGAGAACGTGTGCGTCTTGAGGTTCTCGCCGGCCACCCAGCCCTGGGCCGGGGTAAGGAACGCGGCGGCGAGCGGCTCGTTGATGGCGGGGATGTTGCCCGCGCTCTTCAGCACGGTGCCGCCATTGGTGGCCACGATGAGCAGGGCCGCGCCCCAGCCGTTGGCTGGCGGCGTGTAGCCGACGAACGCGGCCGCGCCGGGACTGATCACGCTGAACGGCCCCGGCTCCGAGCCCGGGCCCGCAGGCAGGTGCAGCTTGGGACGCATCGCGGACTCGAGCAGCGGCTCCTCGAGTACCCCGTGCCAGCTGCTGCCGTCTTGCGTGGCGTAGGCGAGGTAAGGGGCGTGCATCATCGCGGCGCCGCTGCCGAGGAAGAGCGCCCAGGCGGCACCGTGGGCGGCGCAGCCGAGCTCCGGCGTGTCGCCCGCCGCGCTGGCCTGCTGGCCGGACGACGCGGGCGGCTCAGTGAACGCGGGTGACCAGGAGGCGCCCGCGTCGGTGGTGCGCCAGATCCGGCCGGGTACGCCCAGGTAGCCGTCTTGCGCGGTGCTGAAGCAGACCGCCTGCGCCCCGTCGGGCGCGCCGGCCGCCAGCTGCCACGTCACGCCGCTGTCCGTGGTGCGCAGCAGCTGCCCGCCGGCCGCGCCCATGCTCCCTCCGGCCGAGCCGTCAGCGCCCGCCGAGCCGCCACCGCCCGCGCTCCCGGCATGCATGTTGCCGGCCCCCGTAGTGCCGGCGATCGCATAGCCGAGGACGGGCGACACGAAGTGCACCGAGGAGACGGACAGGCAGTGACCGTTCACCCGCGGCTCGCCGAGCGCGGTCCAGCTGGCGCCGCCGTCGGTGGTATGCAGCAGCGCCC
This sequence comes from uncultured Actinomycetota bacterium, assembly GCA_963811335.1. Classification (GTDB taxonomy): domain Bacteria; phylum Actinomycetota; class Actinomycetes; order Streptosporangiales; family Streptosporangiaceae; genus Trebonia. The sequence goes on from CAWERB010000002.1 coordinate 89,065, forward strand.
CCGGGCCAACGGCCCAGCCGTCCGACGCGCCGGTGAAGTCCAGCTGGCCGATCGCCGCCGGGCCGGTGTACTGCGCGGCCCAGGTGCGGCCGCCGTCACTGGTGGCCAGGATCCGGCCGGCGCCCGCTACCCAGCCGTGGCCGTCGCCGGTGAACTGCATCGCCTGCAGCGGCGCCGCGCCGGGACTAGCCCCGCCGGAGCCCGTGCCGCCGGAGCCCGGCCGCCGGAGCCCTGCCGCCGGACCCCGCGCAGCGGGCGGCGGAGGCGGACCCCGGGCCCGAGCCCGTGGGCTGCCCCGATGACGCGACCGCGCAGCCGCCGAGCAGGCCGGCCGCGGCGAGCGCCGCGAGGATGGGAATGACAGCCTGCCTGTGCTTGTCCATGAGCGGCTCTCCTCTCCACGTGCCAGGCCACTGCCCTACCCGGGGACACGGTCGGCTACCGTCCCTGACGTGTGAAGTTGGGGGTTAATGAAGGCTTGCGTTAACCGTTGAGCTGCCATGATAGTAGCTGTTTGTAGCGGAGATATTACTTTGGGTTTATCTGCCGATTCGTGCCCTACGCGCCGTGGTAGGACATCACGTGCTTGACCCGGGTGTAGTCCTCGAAGCCGTACATCGACAGGTCCTTGCCGTAGCCGGAGTGCTTGAACCCGCCGTGCGGCATCTCGGCGATGAACGGGATGTGCGTGTTCACCCACACCACGCCGAAGTCAAGGCGCCGGGTCATCCGCAGCGCGCGGGCGTGGTCCCGCGTCCAGACGCTCGAGCCGAGCCCGTACTGCACGCCGTTGGCCAGCCGCACCGCCTCGTCCTCTGACGAGAACCGCTGCACGGTGATGACCGGGCCGAAGATCTCGTCCTGCACCATCTCATCGTCCTGGGCGAGCCCGGATACCACGGTCGGCTCGAAGAGGAACCCGGGGCCGCCCATCGCGTGCCCGCCGGCCGCGACGGTGGCGTGCGCCGGCACCCGGTTGAGGAAGCCGGACACCCTGGCGAGCTGGCCCGGGTTGTTGAGCGGGCCGAAGTCCGCGTCGGGCACGTCGAGCCCGCCGGCCTTGGTCGCGCGGGCCCGCTCCGCCAGGGCGCCGGCCAGGTCGTCGGCGATGCGCGGGCCGGCCAGGACCCGGGCGGCGGCGGTGCAGTCCTGGCCGGCGTTGTAGTAGCCTGGCCGCCGCGATGCCCTTGGCGGCCGCCGCAACGTCGGCGTCGTCGAACACGATCACCGGGGCCTTGCCGCCAAGCTCGAGGTGCACCCGCTTGAGGCCGTCGGCGGCGGTGCGCGCCACCTCCGTGCCCGCGCGGACCGAGCCGGTGATGGACACCATCGCGGGCACGGGGTGCTTCACCATGGCGCGCCCGGTGATCCGGTCGCCGCAGATCACGTTGAACACGCCGGGCGGGAAGAACTCGGCGGCGATCTCCGCGAGCAGCAAGGTGGAGACGGGGGTGGTGTCCGACGGCTTGAGCACCACCGTGTTGCCCGCCGCGAGCGCGGGGCCGATCTTCCACACCGCCATCATCAGCGGGTAGTTCCACGGGGTGACCTGCGCGCAGACGCCGATCGGCTCACGGCGGATCATCGAGGTGTGGTCCCGCAGGTACTCCCCGGCCGACCGGCCCTCAAGTACCCGGGCGGCCCCGGCGAAGAAGCGCAACTGGTCCACGCTCGGTGGCACCTCGTCGGTGGCCGCGATGGCGAGCGGCTTGCCGGTGTTGCGGCACTCAGCCTCGGTGAGCTCGGCGGCGCGCCGCTCCACCGCGTCGGCGAACTTGAGCAGGGCAAGCGAGCGCTCGGCGGGCGTGGTGTCCCGCCAGGTGCCGAACGCGTCCTGCGCCGCGCGCATCGCCTCGTCCACGTCGGCCGCCGACGACACCGGCGCTGACGCGTAGGCCTCGCCGGTGCTCGGGTCGACCACGTGGCTGTAAGCGCCCTCGCACGGGTCGGCGTGCTTGCCGTTCACGAAGTTGCGCAGCGTGAGGTGCGCCATCCCAGCCTCCAAGGTCACCCGGCCCGCCACCGGCGGGCCTGCCATGCAGCTTCGCAAAGTTGGCCCAGCATGACAAGCGAATCCGTTGAATATTGGACATTTCTCTACGAAATTAGTTGACACAACCCATGACCGTGACAAACATTGAGGGAGGTGGCCGGCCCCGCAGTCCCGGCACATGCCTGACACGTACCTCGGGAAGGATGTGATCGGATGGCCCACGGCCCGCGCGGCGGCGGCCACGTCGTCACGCCGGCGCTCGACGAGATCTCCAAGCGGATCATCGAGCAGCTGCAGGCCGACGGCCGCCAGTCCTACGCGGCGATCGGCAAGGCGGTCGGGCTGTCCGAGGCCGCCGTCAGGCAGCGCGTGCAGCGGCTGCAGGAGACGGGCGTCATGCAGATCGTCGCGGTGACCGACCCGCTGATGCTCGGCTTCCGCCGCCAGGCCATGATCGGCATCCGCTGCGACGGCGACCTGCAGCGGGTCGCCGACCAGCTCTCCAGCATGGAGGAGATCGACTACGTGGTGCTGACCGCGGGGTCGTTCGACCTGCTGCTCGAGGTGGTGTGCGAGGACGACGACCATCTACTCGAGATTCTGAGCCAGGTCCGTGGGGTACCGTCCGTCACATCGACCGAGACCTTTGTTTATCTCAAGCTATGCAAGCAGACCTACACATGGGGGACACGGTGACCCTTTCTTCTGACGAGCTCCAGGCGGCCGCCAAGCAGCACCTGTGGATGCACTTCACCCGGATGTCGTCCTACAACAAGGGTGACGTCCCGGTGATCGTGCGCGGGTCCGGGCCGTACGTCTACGACGACAAGGGCAAGCGCTACCTTGACGGGCTCGCCGGGCTGTTCGTTTCCATGGTGGGCCACGGCCGCACCGAGCTGGCCGAGGCCGCGTCCAAGCAGGCCTCCGAGCTCGCCTACTTTCCGCTTTGGTCCTACGCGCACCCGTCGGCGGTGCAGCTCGCCGCCCGGCTCGCCGAGCTCGCGCCCGGCGACCTGAACCGGGTGTTCTTCACCACCTCGGGCTCCGAGGCCGTCGAGTCGGCGTGGAAGCTGGCCAAGGCGTACTTCAAGCGCAAGGGCGAGCACGGCCGGTACAAGGTGCTCAGCCGCGAGTACGCCTACCACGGCACCTCGATGGGCGCGCTCGCCGTCACCGGCCTGTCCGCGATCAAGCACGACTTCGAGCCGCTGCCGCCCGGCGGCATCCGCGTGCCGAACACGAACTTCTACCGGGCGCCGGAATTCGTCGCCGACGACGAGGCGAAGTTCGGCGTCTGGGCCGCCGACGAGATTGAGCGGGCGATCCTGCGCGAGGACGCCGAGTCCGTCGCCGCGGTGTTCCTTGAGCCGGTGCAGAACTCAGGCGGCTGCTTCACCCCGCCGCCCGGCTACTTCCAGCGGGTGCGGGAGATCTGCGACAAGTACGGCGTGCTGCTGGTCTCCGACGAGGTGATCTGCGCGTTCGGGCGGCTCGGCTACTACTTCGGCGCCGAGCGGTACGGCTACCAGCCCGACATCATCACCTTCGCCAAGGGCGTCACCTCCGGCTACTCGCCGCTCGGCGGCATGATCGTGCGCGACGAGCTGATGGAGCCGTTCCTCAACGGCAGCGCCACGTTCCTGCACGGCATCACGTTCGCCGGGCACCCGGTGTCGTCCGCCGTCGCCCTGGCCAACCTGGACGTCTTCGAGCGGGACAACCTCCTCGGCAACGTGCGGTCCAACGAGGACGGCTTCCGCGCCACCCTGGACAAGCTCAGCGACCTGCCGATCGTCGGCAACATCCGCGGCGCCGGCTACTTCTACGGCATCGAGCTTGTCAAGGACAAGAACACCAGGGAGACGTTCAACGACGACGAGTCGGAGCGGCTGCTGCGCGGCTTCCTGTCGTCGGCGCTGTTCGACGCCGGCCTGGTCTGCCGCGCCGACGACCGCGGCGACCCGGTGATCCAGCTCGCGCCGCCGCTGATCTGCACCCAGGAACACTTCGACGAGATCGAGCAGATCCTGCGCTCGGTCCTCACCGAGGCCCAGGCGATGCTCTGAGCCTGACCGGAAGGCACGCCACCGTTCTGCGCTAACGCGGCAATCCGTTATCCAGAACGGTGGCTTGGCTGCGCGCGGCACCACCGCCGGCTGTTCAAGGCCGGGCGCGGACCCGCTGGCGGACGCCCGGGGCGGATCGCCGGCCGCCCGCCGGGGCCCCGATGTACGATGCCACGGAAACTATTAACACCCGCCGTGGGTCGGACGCGGCGGGCCGTAGTAGCCAGGGGACATCGTGACCACGCTGACATGGGGCCAGCGAAGGGACAATCTCCCCGCGGAGGTCAACCGGTTCGTCGGCAGGCGGCGGGAACTGCCGGCCATCGGTGAAGCCTTGGAACGGCACCGCCTTGTCACCCTGCGCGGGCCCGGCGGAGTCGGCAAGACGCGGCTCGCGCTGCACGCCGCCGCGGGACTGCGGGACGCCTTCGCGGACGGCTGCTGGCTGGTTCAGCTGTCGCCGCTGCGCGCGCCCGAGCTGCTGCCCCGCGCCGTGTCCGAGGCGCTCGGCCTGCCCGACGACGTGACGGGCGACCCGGCCAGGGCGCTGGCGGAAAGCCTGGCGGAGCGCGAGCTGCTGCTGATCCTGGACACCTGCGAGCACCTCACCGCGGGCTGCGCCGAGCTCGCCGCGCTGCTGCTCGCCGCCGCGCCGCGGCTGCGCATCCTGGCGACCAGCCGCGCGACGCTGGCCGGGCCAGGCGGGCACTCGCTGCTTATCGGGCCGCTTGAGCTGCCCGCGGACGACGCGTCCGCCACCCGCGCGGACGCGGTATCGCTGTTCGTCGACCGGGCGCACGCGGCGGTGCCCGACTTCGCGCTCACCCAGCAGAACACCCCCGCCGTCGCCGAGCTGTGCCGCAGGCTCGACGGGATGCCGCTCGCCCTCGAGCTCGCCGCCGTCCGGCTGCGCGGCATGCCGGTCGAGGAGCTCCTCGTCCGGGTGGGCGACCGGTTCCGCGCCCTCGGGACCGCGCGGACCGCCGTCACACGTCACCGCACGCTGCGGGCCACGGTCGCGTGGAGCTACGAGCTGTGTACCCCGGCCGAGCAGCGGCTGTGGGCGGAGCTTTCCGTGTTCCCCGGGTCCTTCTGCCTGGCCGCGGCCGAGCGGGTCTGCGGGCCGGGCGCCGGCGAGACGCTGGGCAGGCTCACCGACAAGTCGGTCGTGGAGGTGCCTCCCGGCTCCTCGCTGACCGAAGACCGTTACCGGATGCTCGACACCATGCGGGAGTTCGGCGCGGAGTTCCTCGACGCCGACGCCACCAGGCGGGTCCGGGCCGGGCACCGCGACTACTACCTCGAGCTCGCCGAACGGGCCGCGGCTGGCAGCATGACCGCGGAGCAGGCGGGCTGGCTGCGCCGCCTCGGCGCGGAGACCCCCAACCTGCGGGCCGCGCTCGGCTTCTCGTTCACCGAGCCCGGCGAGGCGCCGGCCGGCCTGCGGATGACCCGGCTGCTGCTGCCCTACTGGCGGATGACCGGGCAGTTCACCGAGGGCAGGCGCTGGCATGAGCTGGCCCTCGCGGTGAACCCAGGCTCAGGCGACCCGGCATCAGCCGACTGGGCCTGGGCGGTGTTCGGCGCCGGCGCGCTCGCGGTGCACCAGGGCGACCTGGCCCGCGGCGGGCCGCTGCTGACCGACGCCGCGGCGCTCGCCGCGGCCGCGCGGGATGAGAACCTCGCCGCGCACGTCACCGACGCGCGCGGCGTCCTCGCGCTCCGTGCGGGCAAGCTCGCCGCCGCGCGCGCCTGCCACGAGGCCGCGCTCGCCATCTACCGGCGGATCGGGTTCGCCGACCCGACGGCGCTGGCCAGCTACGGCAGGCTCGTCGCGGTCTGCCTGGTGTCCAATGAGCCCGGCCGGGCGGAAAGGCTTGCCGAGGAATGCCTGCGCCGCTGCGCGGAACTCGGCGAGCAGTGGGCGCGCGGAACGGCGCTGATGGCGCGGGGCGGGGCACGCTGGCGGACGGGCGACTACCCCGCGGCGATCGAGGACGCGCTCGCCTGCCTGCGGATCAATGAGGAACTCGGCGACCTGCACACCATCGCGATTTGCTTCGACCTACTGACGTCGTGCCTGGTGAGCACCGGCGACCTGGAACGCGCCGCCGTGCTGCGCGGGGCGGCCGACACGCTGTGGAAGCTGCTGAACGCCCCGGTGCTCGTCGGCCCGGCCTATGCGCAGATCAGGGAGAGTCACGACGTGACCGCCCGCTCCGCGCTCGGCGAGGAACGGTTCGCCGCGCTGCGGCGGCACGGCGCTGCCCTGCCGCTGCCCGCCGCGCTCGCCACGGCGCGGGGCGAGGCGCCGGCCGTGCCCGCCGGCTCACCGCTCGCCGTCCCCGGTGCCGGGCCCGGCGGCGCGCCGGTCGGTGCGGCCCGGCCGCTCACCCGGCGTGAACGGGAGATCGCCGGGCTGGTCGCCGACGGGCTCGGCAACCGGGAGATCGCCGGGCGGCTGTTCTTGTCCAAGCGCACGGTCGACTCGCACATCGAGCACATCTTCGGCAAGCTGAGCTTCTCCTCGCGGGCCCAGCTGGCCGGCTGGTTCCGTGAGCAGGGGCAGGCCGGGCTCACCCGCACCGTCCTGACCTGCACTGGCACGCTACATCTCAATATTCATCAAGATCGGTAGGAGCTACCATCCCTGCCGTCACCAGTCGTTTACCGGCAGACGGCAAAGTCTGCGCATGTCGGGTTACTCGGGGCGGGCTTGTCCAGGCGGCAGGTGATCGCCGCGGGTACCACCGGGCTGATCGCCGCGACCGCCGCTGGGCCGTCCCGCGGCGCGGCGCGCGGCCGTCCGGGGCCCGGGGACGGCACCCCCGAGCAGATCCACCTCACCTGGGGCGACGACCCGGCACGGACCGTCGTGGTGTCCTGGGCGTCGGCCGGCCGGGCGGACCGGCCGAGGGTCAGGATCGGGCGGCGGGTCATCGCGGCCACCGAGCGTGCCTGCGCCGACCCGCGCAGCGGCGGCGTCACCTGGGCGTACCACGCGCGAGTGGACGGGCTGCGCCCCGGGGCGACCTACGGGTACGCGGTGACCGCCGACAACGACGCCAGCGCGGCCGACCCGTTCAGCGCCACGTTCACCACCGCGCCCGAGGGACGCGCCGACTTCCGGTTCACCGGCTTCGGCGACCTGGGGACGGCACCGGCCGGCGCTTACCTGGACAGCGGCCAGGCCGCCTACGCGGCGGGCGCGGTGGAGACCTTCCAGCCGCTGTTCCACCTGGACAACGGGGACCTCACGCCGGCCAGCCCGGCCCCCGGCGCACTAGCCCAAGCCTGGCGGGACTTCGGCAACAACGTCCAGGCGTCGGCGGCGAACCGGCCGTGGCTGCCGGTGCCAGGCAACCACGCGCTCGGGCTCGGCGACGGGGAGCAGGGGCTCGCCTCCTTCCTCGCCAGGTACACGCTGCCCGCCAACGGCATGGGCGGCCTTGAGGGGCGGTGGTACGCGTTCCGGGTGGGCACGGCGCTGTTCGTCGGCCTGAGCGGGGACGATGTCGCCTACCAGGACGTGCCTGTGCCGGACGCGCCTGTGCCGGGCGCGGGCGGCGGGCGGGCCGCCCCTGGATGCGGGCGCGGATACTCGGGCGGCGCGCAGACCCGGTGGCTTGAGTCGACCCTGGCGGCCGCCCGCGGCGATGCCTCGCTCGACTGGATCGTCGTGCAACTGCACCAGTGCGCCTGCTCGTCCGCGACGGCCGGCGTTGGCTCTGACCTAGGCATTCGCCGGGAGTGGCTGCCGCTGTTCGACACCTACGAGGTCGACCTGGTGCTATCGGGGCACGACCACGGGTACGAGCGGTCCTTCCCGGTCCGCGGCCAGGACACGGGGGTCGTCCTCGACGCGAGGGCCGGCCCGGGCGCCCCGCCCGGTGCGGCGGCCGGCACCCGCCTGCCGCACCCGGTGACCACCGTGGACAGCGGGGTGTTCGACACCAGCCAGGGCACCGTGCACCTGGTCCTCGGCTGCGCCGGCCCGGGCACCGGCACAGGCCGCGCAGGCGGTACAGGCGGTACAGGCCGCGCAGGCGGTACAGGCGGTACAGGCCGCGCGGGCGGTACCGGCGGCCTCGGCGACCACGCGGATAACGCGTCACGGCTGGCCCGGGTGCTCACCCGGCCGGCCGGGCCGGCCCATGACGGGCAGGTCACCGCCGACGGCGGGCCGGGACCCGACGGCGCCGTTGAGGTGGCGACGTGGTCCGCGCGACGCGACGCCTCGCCTGGTTACGGCATCGCGGTGTTCGACGTCAGCCCGGGCAGCGAGGCCGGCGGCCAGACGTCCATCACCGCGCGCTACTACCACGACTACCGCGCAAGCGGCACGGACCCGGTCAGCCCGGTCGTCGGCGAGCCAGACGGTGACTACGCGTTCTTCGAGACGTTCACCCTGGTCAGACCGAGATCAGATGGCCGTCGCTGGCATCCGAGGGCGTAGCGCCGCACCGGCCGGGGCGACCCTGGCCAGGCCGGGGCGGCGCGGTCCCAGTACGGTCGGGAGGCATGACTGACGTTGACGCGGCGGTGGTCGGCGCCGGAGTTACCGGGCTGACGACCGCCATCTCGCTCGCCGAGGCCGGGCTGCGCACGCGGGTGGTGACGGCACAGCCGCCGTGCGAGACCACGTCCGTGGCCGCCGGCGCGATCTGGGGGCCGGTGCGGTGCGGGCCGGCGATGAGGTGCTACCCGTGGGCGCGGACGGGGCTGGGCGTGCTGTCCGCGCTGGCCGGCGAGCCGGGCGCTGGGGTGCACCAGGTCTCCGGGCGCGAGGTGTGCTCGACCGTCATGTCGCCGCCGCCGTGGACGGACATGCTCGCGGAAATGCGCCTGCTCGGGCCCGGCGACCTGCCAGACGGGTTGGTCTCCGGCTGGGCCTACACCGCCCCGGCGGTCAACATGCCGGTGTACCTGGAGTACCTGCTGCGCCGGTACGAGGGCCTCGGCGGAACGGTGACGGCGGTAACGGTGACATCGCTTGAGTCGGTCGCGGCGCCCGTCGTGGTCAACTGCACGGGGATCGGCGCGCGCTCGCTGGTGCCCGACGAGTCGCTGGTCCCGGTGCGCGGGCAGGTCGTCGTGGTCGAGAACCCCGGTATCGGCGAGTTCTACCTCGATCACGGGGACGGCGGCCCCGACTACGTGTACCTGTTCCCGCACGGCGACGTGGCGGTGCTCGGCGGCACCGCGCATGAGGGCGCGGACGACCTCGCGCCGCGGGCCGACGTGGCGGCGCGGATCCTGCGGGACATCACCGCGGTCTTCCCGTCGCTGCGCGGCGCCCGGGTGGTGGCGGAACGCGTCGGGCTGCGCCCGGTCCGCCCGGAGGTGCGGCTCGAGGCGGAGGCACTGCCCGGCGGGCGGGTGGTGTGGCACAACTACGGGCACGGCGGCGCCGGGGTGACGCTGGCCTGGGGCTGCGCCGCCGAGCTGACGGCGGCGGTGCTCGCGGGACGGCACTGAGGAGCTTTCAGGTTTTTTCAAGCAATGTGCGCGATGCTCCGCATATGGCCATTTGGGAGCCGCTGAGGCGGCTGTCAGACCGGACGCCGCTGCGCACCAAGCTGATCACGGCGGTGCTGGCGCTGGTCATCATGGCGCTGGCGGCGATCAGCATTACCAGCGTGGTTGTCCTGCAGTACCTGTACACGCAGCGGGACGCTCAGCTGCAGGCGGTGTTCGGCCACGAGATGCACGGGATCGAGCCTGGCACCCCCGTCGAGCTCGATTCCCCGTACCCCGCGGAGGATGGCATGATTGTCGCCTTCCAGCGGCCGGGAACCCAGCTCGTGCGCAATTAACCGGGGTCCTGCTACACCCGGCATGGGAAGTTCCCGCCCGGCCCAGTCACTACCCGCGTTGCCGGCTGGCAACTGGGCAAATCCCAGCAGCCCCGTGCTGATCTCGGTACCCGCGCGGTCCGGCGGCGATACCTGGCGCGTCATGGCCCAGGCCGTTCCCGTCGTCAACAACGCCACAAGCGCACAGCAGACCGTCGTCATGGTCGTGGCCGTCGACCTGGGACCCGTCGCCGCCGAGATCCAGCGGCTGATCACGGTCGAGCTGATCGCCGGCACCGCGATCGTGGCCGTGCTCGCGGTAGCGGGCATCGCGGTCGTCCGGGCCAACCTCCGTCCGCTCGATGACATCGAGATGACCGCGGGCCAGATCGCCAAGGGGCACCTGGACCATCGCATCCCCGAGCGTGACCCGCGCACCGAGATCGGCAGCCTCGGCCGCTCGCTCAACGTCATGCTGAGCCAGATCGAGACCGCGTTCCGCGCCCAGCACGAGTCCGAGCAGGCCGCGCACGAGTCCGAGCAGGCCGCGCACGAGTCCGAGCAGGCCGCGCACCGGTCGGAGGAACGGATGCGCCGGTTCATCGCCGACGCCAGCCACGAGCTGCGCACCCCGCTGACCACGATCCGCGGCTTCGCCGAGTACTACCGTCAGCGCGGCGGGGTGAGAAAAGATCAAGATCCGCTGTCAAGAGCGAGCGGCGGGGCCTCCGCGCCGGCCAACGGCCACTCCGCCGGCGGCCTGGCCCCCGAGGACCTCGACCGCCTCATGCAGCGGCTCGAGTCAGAGGCATCCCGCATGGGACTGCTCGTCGAGGACCTGCTGCAGCTGGCACGGATCGACCAGCAGCGGCCGCTGGACATGGCACCGGTCGACATGCTCACCCTCGCCGCGGACGCGGTGCAAGACGCCCGGATCGTGGCCCCTGGCCGGCCCGTCGACCTCGAGGTCGCGCCGGGCGCCGCGTTCCTCGTTGAGGGCGACGAGCCGAGGCTGCGGCAGGTGATCGCGAACCTGGTGAACAACGCGCTGACGCACACCCCGGCGAGCACGCCGGTACGGGTGAAGATCGCCTCGGGCACGCTGGTCCCGCCGCGCGGACCCGTCGGCGGCCGCGACGGCAGCGCATCCGCGGAGGCGCCGGTGCCGGTGCCGGCCGTGGTACTTGACGTCGAGGACGACGGGCCGGGCATGACGACCGAACAGGCCCAGCGCGTCTTCGAGCGCTTCTACCGGGCCGATCAGGCGCGGAACCGGGCGTCCGGCGGCACTGGCCTTGGCCTGGCGATCGTCCACGGTCTTGTGACCGCGCACGGCGGCACGGTTACCGTCGCCACCGCGCCAGGCCGCGGCGCCGACTTCCAGGTGAAGCTCCCGCTCAGTCCCGACGCCCAGGCCGACGAGTCCGAGGATGTGATCGAGGGTGCCCGAGTACCGGTAACCGCCCGCGGACAACGGCGAGACGACCAGGGCGGGGGTGCGGAAGCCCAGGGGTGCCCGCCATTTTGTGACATCAGGGTGACGCGCTGGCTACGGGGACGCCTCCGGGGCCACGAGAGCCAACCATGGTCGCTTGGGGCAGACCCCTTCGTTGGGCTGCCGCCTGGTCAGCTGCCGTCGCGGAGGTCGGCGGGCGCGCCGGGCCGGAACGCGATCGAGTCGAAGACCGCGGTGCAGCCGTCTCCCCGCGGCGACTGGGCGAGGAAGCCGACGCGGGCACCGGACGCCTCGCCAAGCGTGAAGTACCTCAGCAGCTGCCAGTAGCTGCCGCCTGTCGAGGCGTGGAACGCCCACACCCGGCCCGTCCTGGTGATGCGCAGCCAGAGCGGGTCGCCGGCCGTCTCGAAGGAGTTGCTGTCGTCGGAGGTGCCGTGCGTGACCACTGTGACGGCGGTCGGCTTGCCCTGCGGTGAGAGCTCGTAGCAGAGCTTGGCCCAGCGGCGGTCACTGAGGTAAAGCAGCAGGACGCCGGCGTCGAACGTGCCGCCGAAGCCCACGGTGACCCGCGCGGCGAAGGTGAAGTCGTGCTCGCCGGGCAGGCCGGTCCACCGTCCCGCGTCCGGCCGCGCGCCCTCGTCGCCCGCCGGGTCGATGAACAGGTCAGACTTGGGGCCGCTGGTCAGCGTCAGCGCGCCGCCGGCCACGGTGGCCTGGCAGGCGGGCGAGCCGGAGGGCACGAAGGGGAACGGCACCCCCGGCACGTACAAATCGGTCACCGTGGCAGTGTCCCACGTCCCGCTCACCTGGCTAACTCGGTTTCCCGAGGCAGCGGCCGCAGCACGTCGAACTCGTTGCCGTCCGGGTCGGCCATCGACACCCAGCTGACGTCGCCCTGCCCGATGTCGACCCGGCGCGCGCCGAGTGCCGCCAGGCGAGCCACCTCCGCCGCCTGGTCGGCGGGCCGCAGGTCCAGGTGGAGCCGGTTCTTGACCGTCTTGGACTCGGGAACCTTAAGGAACAGCAGGTCCGGCGCGACGCCGTCCTCCGGGCTGCCCGCGGGCGGCTCGAGCACCACCTCGTCGTCCGTGTGGTGGGTGCGCCGCCAGCCGAGCGCGGCCTCCCAGAAGTCCGCGCTCTTCGACGGATGCGCGGAGTCAACGCACAGGCACTGAATGCGGATGTTCATGAGGAAACCATCTTTCCCGCCGCCGGACTTGTCTAACGGTTTTCCGCTGTGGCATCTCGGCGCAACTGGATGACCATCTGCGGCGGGCTGGGCCTGCACCGCATGTCGGTAGGGTGGGGCGGTGGACATCGGATTCGGCGCGCCGGTCGCGGGGGCCTGGGCGACGCCGCGGAACCTGGGGGAGCTCGGACGGCGGGCGGAGCGGCTCGGGTACCGGTCTCTGTGGACGTTCTCCCGGCTGCTCGCCCCCGCCGGCGCGAACCTGGCCCCGGTCTACCAGTCCGTGCTCGACCCGATGGTGTCGCTCGGCTTCCTGGCCGCGGCCACCTCGTCCATCCGGCTCGGGGTCGGATGCGTCAGCCACCCGTTCGCCTCGCCGCTGCTGCTCGCCAAGCAGGCCGCGACCGTCGACGTGCTGTCCGGCGGGCGGCTCGACCTGGGCATCGGGTCCGGGTGGCTGGCCGAGGAATTCACCGGCTCAGGCGCGTCGATGGCCAAGCGCGGCGCGCGGGCGGACGAGTACGTCGCCGCGCTGCGGGCGCTGTGGGGCGGCTCGGGCGGGTACCAGGGCGAGTTCTTCTCCGTCCCGGCGGGACGGCAGGACCCCGCCCCGGTGCAGCGGCCGGGGCCGCCCGTGCTGATCGGCGGCATGTCACGGGCGGCGATGGAGCGCGCCGGGCGGATCGGCGACGGGTGGGTGACCGCGTCGAGCGCGGACCTGTCCACGATCGCCGAGTCGGCCAAGGTCGTGCAGAGCGCCGCCCGGGCGGCCGGGCGCGGCCCGGCGCGGATCGTCTGCCGCGGCGTGGTCCGCCCGGGCAAGCCGTCGGTCTCCACGCGGACCGGCAAGCGGCGGCTGCTTTCCGGGTCGTTCGAGCAGATCCGCGAGGACGTCCGGTGGCTGGGAAGCTGCGGTGTCACCGAGGTGTTCTATGACTTGAACTTCGACCCGGCGGTCGGCGACCCGGCCGCCGACGAGGGCAAGGCGGTGCTGCGCGCCTCGGAGATCCTTGAGGCGCTGGCGCCCGGCGCGCGGATGTAGGGCGCGGCTCACTACTAGTACAGAGCGATGGGGCTTGGTGGCATGGAGAAGGTGGAGCGGACAGAGGCGCAGTGGCGCGAGCAGCTGTCGTCTAAGGAGTACGCGGTGCTGCGGCAGGCGGCGACCGAGCCCGCGTTCACCGGCGAGTACACGGACACCGAGACGATCGGCGTGTACCGGTGCCGGGCCTGCGGTGCGGAGCTGTTCCGCTCGGAGAGCAAGTTCCACTCGGGGTGCGGCTGGCCGTCTTTCTACCAGCCGACCTCCGGTGACGCGGTGACGCTTGTCGAGGACCGGGCGCACGGGATGCTCCGCGTCGAGGCGCGCTGCGCGCGGTGCGACTCGCACCTCGGGCACGTGTTCACCGGCGAGGGCTTCGCGACGCCCACCGACGAGCGGTGGTGCATCAACTCGGTCTCGCTGACGCTTGAGCCCGCCGCGGACTGACGTTAGCCGCCGGCGGCCGGTCAGTCCCGGTCACCGCGGTCAGGGAAGCGTCGCCCGCGCTTGGTCTGCGACCGCCTGGCCTTGTCCGCGAGGCGGCGCTCACGGGCGCCGCGGCTCGGCTTGGTCGGTACCCGCGGCGGCGGTGGCGGCGCGATCGCCTCGCGCAGCAGGGCGGCGAGCCGCGCCCTGGCCGCCTCGCGGTTCATTAGCTGGCTGCGCTCGGTCTCGGCCGCGACCGTGACCACGCCGTCGGCCAGCCGGGCGGCGAGCCGGGCCATGGCCCGGCTCCGCTCCCGCTCCGGCAGGGACGGCGACCGCCCTATGTCAAAGGAGAGCTCGACCCGGCTGTCGGTCGTGTTGACTGACTGACCACCGGGGCCCGAGGACCTGGAGAAGCGCTCGCGCAGCTCGGCGGCGGGGATCACCAGCCAGTTATTCACGCGAAGGTCGTCGGGCATGACTCAAGTCTGACGCACCGGGACGTGTGGCGCCGAATCGTGACCTCCGGGCGCAACCGGCCGGGCCTGGCATCGCCGTCCAAGGGGTATGCGTACCATGCGTGTACTGGCCGGCCGCCGTCGAGTGCTCGGCACCGCGGGGATTTCCGGCGTGATCCTCATTCTCGCCGTCCACGGCGGCCGGCTGCTCCGGCGCGCCGAGCTCGTCGAGCGCGGCGAGCTCCGCGCAGCGCGGCGCTCCCCTGGAGGCGCCCGCGGCCGTGCCCTCGGCCTCGGCCTCGGCCGCGAACGGGTTCGACGCGGGCTCGGGCAGCTCCGGCCAGTCGGCCTCGACGGCCAAGATCGCGCCCGGCGGCCAGCAGCTCATCGAGACCGCGCAGCTGTCCGTGCGCGCGAAGAACGTGGGGAACGCGGTCTCCCGCGCGACCCAGATCGTCACCGCCGCAGGCGGTTACGTCTCCGCGGAGAACGCGTCGGCCGGCGGGGGCGACCCGAGCCAGGCCACCGCCACCGTGACGTTCAAGATCCCGGTGGCCGCGTACCCGGCGACCCTGGCCGCCCTGTCCGGATCCGGGCTCGGCACCCAGCTATCGCTGTCGCAGCAGGCGCAGGACGTGACGCAGCAGGTCGCGGACGTCAGCAGCCGGGTGACCTCAGCCCGGGCGGCGATCGCGCAGCTGCGCGCGCTGCTCGCGCACGCCGGGAGCGTCAGCGAGCTGCTGTCCGTGCAGAATCAGATCAACGACGAGGAAGCCAACCTGGAGTCGATGCTCGCGCAGCAGAGCGCGCTCAGCCACCAGACCTCCTACGCGACGGTGACGCTTAACCTCGTCGGGCCCAAGGCCGTTGCCAAGGCGCACCCGCAGCAGGCGCCGCCCGGGCTGAGCGGCGGGCTTTCCCGCGGCTGGCACGCGTTCCGGCTGACGCTCAGCTGGCTGCTGACCGTGCTCGGCGCGGTGGCGCCGTTCGCCGCAGCGGCGGCGGTCATCGGCGGCCTCGGCTGGTGGGCCCGCCGTCGGCTGGCCCGCGGCCGCCGGCGCCCGCCTCCCCGGCCGACGGCTCCCCGGCCGCCGCCTACCCAGGCGGCGACGGGGCCTGAGGCCAGGAGTTACGCGAGCGAGGCGACGAGCTCCGCGACGGGCTTGCGGCGGCCGGTGTAGAAGGGGATCTCCACCCGCGTGTGCCGCCGTGCCGTCGCCTCCCGCAGGTGGCGCATCAGGTCGACGATCCGGTGCAGCTCGTCGGCCTCGAAGGCGAGCATCCACTC
>CAWERB010000003.1:0-151972 GCA_963811335.1 uncultured Actinomycetota bacterium
ACCAGTACATCGACTCTCCGGAATTCCCGGAGGGTTCCGTCTACGAAAGAGACTCGATGCTTAGCGCGTCAGTCAGGTCGAGATAGCGAAAGTATTGCACGCCTCCCCGAAGTACCGTATACCCGTTCTTCTTCGGATTTGTCGCGGAGTTTGTCGGCGATGATAACCCGCGCTCCTTCGTCGGCGAAACAGTTAACGGCGGCAGCACCGATTGCGCCACGGCCACCAGTTGACAACTACGACCTTGCCTTTAAGCCCGAGATCCATGTCAGCCTCCTCAGCGGTACTCAGGGGGAAAGCATCTTAAGATAAGTGACGGTTCCCAGGCCATACATGATTGGGGAAAGTCATTACCTGGAAGGGCCCGTCGATAGGGAGGCTCTCGCCGACGTGGACGTACACCACCCGGCCCGCGGCGTCGGCATACCACTGGTTCATCGCGAAGTACGCTTCTGCTGCCATTGCCACATCGGATCTAGAGTCGCCAAAGCAGTGAATTGGCGTGATCTGCTTGCCCAACCCTTGTAGCCAGCCGAGCGCTAGCCGGGCGCCAAGGTCTTTGCCAACTCCACGACGCTGGACATCAACCGCAATTGTGGTGCAGTCAACTTCGAGATCGTGATAACCACGCTCGGTTGCCAGTTCCTGGACTTCGGGCAGTGAACCTCTGGGCAATGGGCTTGAATGTGCGGACGGTAACCGGTGTCGGTAGGGGGCCGGCGGTCTCGCGGCGCATCTCCACCGAGACCATTGTTTCCTTGTCGCTGTCGTAAAAGATGTGCGCCTGGAACTCGTGGTCGCTGCGGAGGAGATCGGCAACCGCACCGCGCAAGTTCCGCTGGAACCTCTGTCGCGGGGTCAACACGGTGCTGCCATTGCCTTTGGGTGTCGTCCCAGGCAGAGGTGACGGCCCCCTTCTCAGCGAAAACCGAAACACGTCGGCTGACCGCCGCGGGGTCTATACCCCTGGCGGCAGCCCGCGTAAGCAACGGTGAGATGACACGCTCGTGGATAAGACTGCAGCGTGTTCGGCCAGTGTTATAAGCCACGTAGCCGTTCCTGGACAGGAAGTTAAGCGTCAGGTCGAGGATCTCGGGTTGCTCAATCTTCCTGCTTTCGGGATGAGAATCGGGCCGTCCACATCGAAAAGAGCGAGCTCGAAACGAGCTCTCCGTGTCCTGCTGCAGCCAATTAGCATCCAAGGGTTACGCCATAGCTAGCCTGGTCATCCAAGAATGATGAAGTTGGATCGGATGGACTGATCGTACGAGGGATGCCGCCTCGGAGTATGACACTGGATTATCAAGCAGGCGCCGCTCGAAGGCGCTGCGATGGATGTTTCCGAGCGTGCGCGAGTACTTAAGATCGACGGTCCGGTCGGAAGCAGCAGTGTGGTGGCACTTCGATGTCCCAGGACAACGTGCTCGCTGCCGTCGAGCCTGAAAGCGATACCATTCGGCCCGTCCACGCGCAGGTCTTCGACGTGACACCAGACGACGGATGCCCCGCGATTAACTTCGATGCGCCCGATGTTACTGCCGAGGACGATGGCGCCTTCTATTGAAGACAGTTCACTGGTGATGGTGGCGCCGATCACAACGGAAATGGTGATTTACAGCCACCGGGCAGGCTACTCTGCGTTATGAAGCTTTCTCCCGTGGCGAAGAGAGTCAGGCAGTCCGAGGAAGGCTCTTATCGCGGCGCCAGTCTGGCTGTCCGAGAACAGATCGGTGAATGCACTGGAAAGTGCGATGTGATTTCCGGCATCGATCCATACGGCTCGCCGAAGTTGAACACCGAAATCCGCATGGCTCGGCCAACCCGGCGCTCAAACGCTATGCGAAATCGCTGGGCAACTTCGTAGAAGTCGGGGAATGCTGTCAAGCAGCGAGCGCGATCCCTGCATGCCGGCACTCTCTTCGTACCTGATCAGTTCATCCCAGACGTCAGGGGAGGGACATTGAATCGCCTGCCAGAAGTATGGATCCCAGTTTGCGGCTGACGACTCGTCATCAATCTTTGCCCCAAACGCTTCACATGCGACGGACAGGAACTCGTGGGAAGCGGCGAAGCTGCCGAGATTTACAAACGTGGCCATCTGTCAGCCCGCGTTATCCTTCAGCATGTCAGACGATCGAATGGCTGGCGTGATATGTCTCGAACGACGAGCCCAGTCTCCACATCTACTTGGAGCCATTCTTTCTGGGACGCGAGCTCTTTATCTGGCTCCTTCTGCCAGCCGAATCGCACCACATCAGAACTAGAGATAATCTCAGGGTTGACGACTAGCGGCTCGCTGGGAATCAATACTTCATCGCCCCAAGTAAAGGCTACCCCGGAGAACCCGGCCGCCTGAAGGCAGTTGATCAGGGGAGCGGCTGATCGGATCGCGGCTTCGCCGATAGTAATTCCGTTGGGCCCACGGTCGCCATCGGGAAGAGGAAAGGCGGCTTTCACATTGCGCAAGGATTGCGTAAACGGGCTGAGGCGCGTGCCTGAACCGAACAGCATATGGATCTGATCAATCTCGGTTTCATCGCGGCGATCACCGCGTACTGCAGAGTAAGCCTGCAGCGCCCCCAGAAAGTTGCCTTTTTTGCCTTTTTCCACCCAGTACTTCGGGCCGTCTTCGCTAACCTGCTTGTCGCTAAGGATCGTGTCCCAGAGCCTAGCGTCAAGATGGTCGCCAGTGACATAGTACGGTATCGAGGCCTCTTGAGGTCTGGCGTGCGAGGCGAGCATTCGAGAGCAGATCGGACATGTTATATGTTCCTAATCAGCCCCCCTATGTACCATCACTTCATCATCGGCTACAGCGGCACCAAGCCACCAGCCGTCCTCGGCGGCGCATTTGCGGCTGCACTTCAGCCACATCCCGCCGGACCGCTTGTAGACGATCCAGTGTTGACCACACGCGTCACACTGCACAACCCTGATTCTGGGCGGCTGGTTATATTGTGCGTGTATGTTCGCCAGTTCGGCAGGGTTCAATCCACTAATTTCGTCCAAGGCAACGTGTTGACCTGGCAGCTCAAAAAAATCCCGGAGCCCTTCAAGGGCAGATGCATCCGGATTACGATCAAATTCCCAGGTCACCAACCCGTGCTCTTTGTCGGATAGCCTCCACCGATGACTAGCCTCAACCCAATCTAGCTCACGATCGGAGAACTCGAAGTCAGGGCCAAGAATTATGCGAAAATCAATCAAGATGTGTCATTCCCCCAAATTGGGACGTCATCCAGGCTGTTCGATAGAAATCCGCCTACTCTGCCTGCGGCTAAGGGAGCCTAGCACACCGCTGACAGCGGTGCGCTGGCGCCTGTCGGTTCGTGGGAGGGCGCCTGCGTAGCTGACCTCGCCCCTTCTCCACAGCGAGCTTCAGGCGTCCAATCACAGCACCACTGGCCAGAGTTGGGCTGCGGATGCTCTCTTGACGTTGGTGCAAGGTGCCTGTCTGGTCAGATATGGCTGACTGGCTGTTTGCGCTGCACCTGATTTCAGCGGCTCTTCGCCAAGGCGGATCAGCCAGGCTGGTGAGAGCAGTGTCGTCTTGGCGGGGTTCAGGCCCGCGGCCCGGTCTTTATGCCAGGACTGGGTGAGGAAACTCACCAGCTCCTCGGGCGCTTCTGCGGCGGTGCCCCTGCCCCGTTGCCCCAAATCTGCCCCAAACCCGGCCACCCGCAAGCCAAAAGGCCCTGACCCGTTTCCGGACAGGGCCTCTGACCTGCACTAACACTGGGGTGAGTGACGGGACTTGAACCCGCGGCATCCAGGACCACAACCTGGCGCTCTGCCAGCTGAGCTACACCCACCATCTGCCTTCACCAGAAGGCTGTCACGAGTATAGCCGTCAGCGCGACTGCAAACGAACGACTCGGCTACCCGGCTCGACGCCCGGTGACCGTGATGGACGAGCCGACCGCCGCTAGCTCGCCGCGCGTGCCCGTGCGCCGCCGCCCGCAGCGCCGCCCGCGCCCGCGCCGTTCGCGGTTCCCGGCCGCTTGTTGGCGTACCGGGCCGCGATCTCCCGTGCGGTCGCCGTGTCGGGTCCCGGCTGCGGCACGAACACGGTGTCCCGGTAGTAGCGCATCTCCCGCACGGACTCGGTGATGTCGGCGAGTGCCCGGTGCCCGCCATGCTTGTCAGGGGAGGCGAAGTAGGCCCGCGGGTACCAGCGCCGCGCCAGTTCCTTGACGGACGAGACGTCGATCATCCGGTAGTGCAGCCAGTTGTCGAGCTCGGGCATGTCGCGCGCGATGAACCAGCGGTCGGTGGCGATCGAGTTGCCGCAGAGCGGCACCTTGCGCGCCTCGCGGACGTGGTGCTTCACGTAGCCGAGCACCGCGTCGGACGCCTCCGCGAGGGTCATGCCGCCGGCCAGGTCGGCGAGCAGCCCCGAGGCGGTGTGCATCTCGCGGACGACGTGGCTCATCTGGTCGAGCGCCTCGGCGGGCGGCTTGATGATCAGGTCGATGCCGCCGTCGAGCAGGTTCAGGTCAGAGTCCGTGACCACGCACGCGATCTCTATCAGCGCGTCCTGCTCGATGTCGAGGCCTGTCATCTCGCAGTCGATCCACACTAGCCGGTCGTTCATTCCACCAAGACTAAAGGCACTTCGACCTGCTGGGGTGAATCGACTACACCGGTTCAGGCGGGAATGGCAAGCGCGGCCGCCTCGGGGCGCGGCGACGGCAGGCCGCGGGCGCGCACCGGGAGCCCGTGCGGGCCGGTGATCCGGTCGATGTCGATGGCGCCCGGGCCCGCGTTGTCGCACCCGGGCACCTGCGAGGCGCCGAAGTACCCGCCGCGCGCCCACTGCACGCGGCTGCGCCGGTCGGCGAGCGCCGCCGCGGCGGCAGGCATGTCGACCCGGTACCCCTCCGGCCGCCCGGCCGGCCAGCGGCGGCATACCCCCCAGGAGTCGAGCCAGCTCACGATCTCCTCGATGCCGGCGAGCGTGCCGTCGGTGAACGGCTGGCCGGGATGGCCGAGCACGCCGATCTGCACGCAGACCCGCCCCTCGGCGTTCACGTTCTCCGGGTTCACCCGGACGCGTCCCGGCGCCCAGTCGAGGTGGTCGGCCGCGCCGAGCGCCCGGCCGGCCCGCAGGACGGAGATGAGCTGTACGACGTCGCCGGTGACCGGGTCCCAGATGAGGTGGCACGGCAGGCGCTCGCTGATCAGTCGCTGCGCGGCCGACTGCACGGACACCGCGCCTGGCGCGGTGCCCAGGGTCAGCCAGACCGCACAGGACGGCGATTTCGACGCGCTGCTGGCTGACGGGCCGATGGCAAAAACCGCCATCATATCGGCCCGTCAAGCCAGTGGTATCTCCCGGGGGGACGACCCCCCGTACCCCCGATGTCCGCGCCTGCGCGCGGACGGACCGCGCAGGCCTGATCGCAAAAACCGCGACCGTATCAGGCCCGCGCATCGCGACGATCGCGGTGCGGTAACTCTTACCTGAGGACCGGCCCGGACGTCGCGCCCAGCTCGATGTGGTAACTGTGGACCGTGCCCGACTCCGCCCACATTTCCGCACTCCATCCCACCGGAGCTGGGAGTGCCAGTGAAATCAGATAGCTCGGAATGCCCGCAGCTGAAGCTCAAAAGCCATCATCCCGAACGAGGGCGTGGCTCCGCCTGACCCGCCCGGATGACTCACCGGAGCTGTCTCGGCGGATGAGGGTGCTGCTCCGCTGGGAGATCGTCGCGGTCTTCGCGGTCTCGCTCGGCGCCAGCGGTGTCTACGCCTTCGTCTCGCTGATCGGCTCGCTGACCGCGCGCCACGCGCTCTCGTCGCAGTCGGTGACGCTGAACGGCTCCCAAGCGCCGGGCCGCCCGCTGCTCGACCTGTTCCTGCAACTGGTATCGCTCGCGTCCGGCGCCGCGCCGGTGATCCTCGTGTTCTACCTGCTCGCCCGCTCCGGCGACGGCGCGCAGTCGATCGGCATCGACCGCTCCCAGCCGCTGCGCGACTTCCTGCGCGGCGCCGGCCTGGCCGCGCTGATCGGGGGCAGCGGCCTCGGCCTGTACTTCATCGCCTACAAGTCGGGCATCGCGCTGAACGTCGTCGCGGAGAACGAGCCCGCCGTCTGGTGGCGGTACCCGGTACTGCTGCTGTCCGCGCTACAGAACGGCGTGCTCGAAGAGGTCCTCGTCACCGGCTACCTGCTGACGCGGCTGCGCAGGCTGGGCGTCCGCCCGGAGTACGCGATCGCGATAAGCGCGACGCTGCGCGGCTCTTACCACCTGTACCAGGGCTTCGGCGGCTTTGTCGGCAACGCGGTCATGGGCGTCATCTTCGGCACGCTCTTCCTGCGCTGGCGCCGGGTGACCCCGATGATCATCGCCCACACGCTTATCGACGCCGTTGCCTTCATCGGCTACGCGCTTCTCGCAGGTCACGTTTCCTGGCTTGTATAGGCTTCCGCGGCAGCACGTCTCAGGTTTCACGTCAGTATCAGTGACTGCCTTGACGGGCCACGGTATGTATCGTTAACGTGTCGCGAAGTCACATGGTGAATAGCTGAGAAAGAGTCCTGTGGCCACTCATTCAGCTCCCCGAGCAGCGCAGGGAAACGAGGAGCACGCCCCGCCGGCATCCGCCCACGGGGCAGAGGGCGCTCGCCGGGTGCTCGCCGTTCTTCAGGCCTTCTCGCCCCGCCAGCACACCTTGACCGCCAGGGACCTAGCCGAGATCACCGCCATACCGCTCCCCAGCATGTACCGCTATATCGCGCTGCTCCGCGACACCGGGCTGCTGATCGGCGACGACCGCGGCGCGTACCACCTGTCGCCGCGGCTCATCTCGCTTGCCCGCGCCGCCGAGGCCGCCGAGACGCTCATCGAGGTCGCCAACCCGGTCATGCGCGACCTGATGACCGAGTGCGGCGAGACGGTGATCTTCGTCCGGTTGATCTCGCGGGTGCCGGTATGCGTGCACCGGGTCGAGTCGGAGCATCACCTGCGCGCCACGTTCGAGCCGGGCCAGACGCTGCCGCTGCTGCGCGGCGCGAGCGGCCGGGTGCTGCTCGCAGGCCTGCCGGAACGGGTGCGCCGTGAGTACCTCGCCCCGCTCGCGCAGGCCGACCAGGCGGCGGCCAGCCGGCTTGAGGAGTCCATCGCCCGGGTGGCCGCTCGCGGCTGGGCGACGAGCGAGGAGGAGATCGACCGCGGCGTCTGGGCCGCCTCGGCGGCGGTGACCGACGGGCAGCGCACGATTGCCGCGCTAACCGTGCCGTCCCCGCTGGTGCGCAGCCCGTCCGCGGCCCAGGAGCGGTTGCTTGGCCAGGTCCGCGCCGCCGCAGCGCGGCTCAGCCGCCTCATCGAGGACGCCATCAGGCCCCCCGGTGAACGGTCCGCCGCGCCCCTCGAGCCAGGCTCCCTAGGGCCAGCCAGCCCCAATGATTCGCAATTGGGCTAGCGCGCACCAATGATACTGATTAGGTTCGATTAAGCGCTGCCGCCACGACGCCGTGGCTCACCAGGCGTCCTCTGGCGTCCTCCCGGCCAGCATCACAATTGCGAACAATCTCATGATTGCGCACGATTTCTGTGGTTATGGCACTGAAAAGGTTTCGTGAACTGAGCCGGACGACGCCCGGCCAGAGCTGCGGCGATCATCGGCGGCGCCCGGGGATGGCGGCGCCCGGACGGTCAGCCCGCTAGTCAAAGTCTCGCACCTGATTTAGCGATCTCTTGACGCAATTAGGGCGCGCTATATGGTTACGCAACCGCTATTAAGCCGTTATCCTGCCCGCATGCCGGATTACCAGAGTTCGCCCGGACCCCGCGAGCTTCTTGGCGTAAGTACCGACGTCGCGTCGTCCCCGGTGACCGCGCTAGGTCAGGCGATGGCCGCTGACCGGATCACCGCGACGGCGCTCGCCAGCAACTACCTGGACCGCATCAGCGAGGTCAACCCCGTGCTGCGCGCTGTGATCGCGGTGTGCCCGGATGCCCTTGACCAGGCGGCCGCGAGCGACGCCGCGTGGCGGGCGGGCCGGCCGCGCGGTCCCCTGGAGGGAATCCCGGTCCTGATCAAGGACAACATCCAGGTGGCCGGGCTGCCCGCCACGGCGGGCTCGCCGGCGCTGCTCGGGGCGAAACCGCCGGACGCGTTCATCGTCTCGCGGCTGCGCGCGGCAGGCGCGGTCATCCTGGCCAAGGCGAACCTGTCGGAGTGGGCGAACTTCCGGTCGACCCGCTCAGTGAGCGGCTGGTCGACGCTCGGCGGCCAGGCCGCGAACCCGTACGCGCTCGACCGTAACCCGTCCGGGTCGAGCTCGGGCTCGGCGGCCGGCCTGTCCGCGGACTTCGCGCCCCTCGCGGTCGGCACGGAGACGGACGGGTCGATCGTCTCACCGTCGAGCGCCTGCGGCGTGGTCGGCATCAAGCCGACACTTGGCCTGGTCAGCCGGTCCGGCATCGTGCCGTTGTCGCTCGCGCAAGACTGCGCGGGCCCGATGGCCACCTCGGTCGCCGACGCGGCGGCGCTGCTGTCCGTGCTCGCCGCCGCCGACCCCGAGGACAGCGCGGCCGACCATCCGGGCGACTCCATCGACTACACCGCGTTCCTCGACCCCGCGGCGCTTGACGGGGCGCGGGTTGGCGTCTGGCGGGCGGCGTCCGCGGGCGCGGACGCCGTCACCGAGGCACTGCTCGACGTGGCGGTGGACTGCCTGCGCAAGCTCGGCGCCACGGTGATCGACCCGGTCGACCTGCCGGACATCGAGAAGGTAACCGAGCCGGAGTTCGACGCGCTGAACTACGAGTTCAAGCACGGTATCAACGCCTATCTCAAATACCTGGCGGCGTTCGCCGACCACTCCTCCATGGAGCCGCCGGGAACGCTGTCCGACCTGATCGACTTCAACGAGCGGAACGCCGACCGGGTGCTCGCCCGGTTCGGGCAGGAGATCTTCCTCGCGGCGGACGCGACAAGCGGTGACCTTGACGACCCCGTGTACCTGGAACTGCGCGGCGCGGCGAGCCGCCTGGCCAGGGTCGCGGTGGAAACCCCGACGGTGGACCACGACCTGGACGCTATCTTCTCGCTCACCGCCAACCCGGCCTGGCTGACCGACTACGTGCTCGGCGATCACTCGGTCTTCGGCACGTCGCGGCCCGGGGCGGTGTCCGGCTGGCCGGCGATCAGCGTCCCGTTCGGCTACGTGTGCGGCCTCCCGGTCGGCGTCTCGTTCCTCGGCCCCCGCTGGAGCGAGCCCCGCCTCCTCGGACTCGCCTACGCCTTCGAGCAGGCGACGCAGGCGCGCCGCCCGCCGGGACTGCTCCGGAGCATCGGCGCCCCTCCGCCCGACTAGCCCGGGACCGGGCCTCGACCTTCTATCAGTTTCTGCGTCCCCAGGACCACTTCCTATCAGTTTCTGCGTCCCATACCGGACATATCGGGCGAAGAAGTGACCGAAATCGATAGGGAGTTGCTGACCGGCAGGCCGGGCCGTTCCGCTCCAGCCGGTCGCCTCGTGAGACGCCACTGGCGCTCGGTCCCCGCTTGAGAGGGCCGTGGCCGCGCCCAGGGCTGCTGGGCTTAGGCCCCCTCGTGGCCCGGCCGCCGGGACGGTAATGTCGGTGGCATGTCCCCGGTGCCAGAGCTGTCGCGCGCGGTCAGGGAGGCCCTGGACGCCGGGCGCCCCGTGGTGGCGCTCGAGTCGACGATCATCTCGCACGGCCTGCCGCGGCCGGGCAACCTCGGCGCCGCCAGGTCATTCGAGGCGCTGCTCTCCGGCAGCGGGGTAACCCCGGCCACCATCGCCGTCATCGACGGGGTGCCCAAGGCCGGCCTGTCCGACGCCGAGCTCGAACGGATCGCCCTGGACTCGAGCGTCATCAAGGTGAGCAGCCGGGACCTCGGGCTCGCCATGGCCGCGAAGCGGACCGCGGGCACCACGGTGGCGGCCACGTCCGTGCTCGCGGCGCGCGCCGGGATCCGGGTATTCGCCACCGGCGGCCTCGGCGGCGTGCACCGCGGCTTCGCCGGGACACCGGACGAGTCGGCCGACCTCACGGTGCTGTCCCGTACCCCGGTCACCGTGGTCAGCGCGGGCGTGAAGTCGATCCTTGATATCCCGGCGACCCTGGAGCGCCTGGAAACCCTCGGGGTCGCGCTGGTCGGGTACCGCACTAATCGCTTCCCCGCCTTCTACCTCACCGACTCCGGCCAGGACCTTGACTGGCGCCTCGACTCGGCCGAGGAGATCGCGGCGGTGATGGCGGCCAGGGACGCGCTCGGCGACACCTCCGCGCTCCTAGTGGCGAACCCGCTGCCCGCCGCCAAGCAGCTCGACCCGGCCGTGCACGACCTGGCCCTTGACGGCGCGCTCCGCGCCGCGGAGTCGGCCGGCATCCGCGGCAAGGCCGTCACCCCGTACCTGCTCGCGCACATGCAGCGGGTGACCGAGGGCGCGAGCGTCGCCGTCAACCTGGACGTGGCCCGCGGCAACATCGCCCTGGCCGCCCAGATCGCGGTCGCCTGGTCCGCTCGCGAATAACCGGGCGGTCTCGTGGGCCGGGCACGAAGCGAGGTAACCTGGCCCGGACGGCGACAATCCGCCGCGGCAGGAGTGGCTGAGTAATGAGTGATCACGCGGCACCGGTCATGCCGGTCGTGGTGAAGCTGCCAGCCGAGATCGACGTGACCAATTCAGAGCAGGTTTACCAGCAGCTCGTCGAGGTCATCGCGCCGGGCGTCGACACCGTTGTCGCGGACATGACCGGGACGGTCTTCTGCGACTCCTCGGGGGTGCACGCGCTCATGCACGCCTACGAGACCGCGGGCGTGCGCGACGTCCGGATACGGCTCGCCGTCTCGCCGAGCACCTCGGTCCGCCGCGTGCTGCAGCTGATCGGCGTCGGCCGCCTCATCCCGGTCTATCCGAGCCTTGAGGAAGCGCTCGCTGCCAGTTAGCCCATACGGCGCACCGCGATCATCGCCACGTCGTCCTCCGACGGCCCGAAGGCCGCCATGATGCGGTTGGCGAACGCCTCGACTTCGGCGCCGGCCGCGTCGGCCGCGGTGACGCGCAGTTTCTCCAGGTTGTCGTCGAGCAGGATCGTCCGGTCCTCGACGAGGCCGTCGGTGTACAGCAGGACCGTACCGCCGACGGGCAGCACCGCGCTCTCCACGTGCGGCTCGTGGCGGTTCACGCCGAGCATCAGCCCGCCCTCGCCGACGTAACGGGCGCCGCCGCCGTCGGCGAGCAGCGGCGGCATGTGCCCGCAGTTGACGATGGTGAGCTCACCGGTCGACGGGTGCATGATCACCAGGCACAAGGTGGCGATGATGCCCGGATGGAAACGCCGCAGCACCTGGTTGACCAGCCCGGTGATCGCGAGCGGCGGGTGCCCTTCGCTGGCGAAGGCGCGCAGCGCGTGACGCAGCTCTCCCATCACGGTCGCGGCGTGCAGCGAGTGCCCCTGGACGTCGCCGATGGCGATCACCACGCCGTCCTGCCAGGGGAGCGCCTCGTAGAAGTCGCCGCCGACCTCGGCCCGGTCGGTCGCGGGCAGGTAGCGGACGGCAGTGGTCATGCCGGGGATGGCGGGCAGTGCCACGGGCAGGAAGCTGCGCTGCAGGGTCAGCGCCACCAGGTGCTCCTCCGCGGACGCGCGCAGCGCCTCGACGCCGAGCGCCACCGACTGCACCAGCTGGCTAAGCACCTGCATGTCGTCGTCGGCGGGCACCCCCGCGCGGTCGACCGCGATGACGACGGGCTGCCGGTCCGGCTTGGTCCGCGCGACGGCCACGCACACGTCGTCGCGCAGCGTGCTGTCCGGCACGAGGTCCAGCCAGTCCTCCTTGGTGACGGCGGACATCATGCTGCCCTGCACGCGGCCGACTACCTTCGCGGCGAGCTGGGCGGCGAGCCCGGTCGGGCCGCCGCGGCGCACCGTTCCCGGGCTGCCCGGGGTGGCCGACGTCCGGCGGGTCTGGCCGTCGGGCATCTCGAGGGTCAGCACCGCGTGCACCCCGAAGATCCGGGCGGCGCCGGTCGCCGCCGCGGACGCCAGGCCGTCGAAGGTCTCGGCGGCGTTGATGTTCAGTGACACGCCGGCCAGCGCGGTGAGCATGGCGGCGGTCCGCTCCGCCCGCTGCCTGGCCCGCGAGTAGCGCAGCGTCGCGGTGACCGTGGCGAGCAGCTCGGCGGGCTCGGTCGGCTCGACCAGGTAGGCGTCGGCGCCCTGGGTCAGGCCGTGCGCGCGGTCGGCGACCTCGGTGGCGGTGGCCGACACCTGGATCACCGGGATCGCTGCCGTCCGCGGGTTGGACTTGATCAGCCGGCAGACCTCGAACCCGCTCATGTCCGGCAGGTTCACGTCGAGCAGCACCACCTCGGCGGACTCCACCATGCTCAGGCCCTCCCACCCGGTGGCCGCCTCGGCCACGGTGTGCCCGGCCCGCCGCAGCCAGCTGGCGAGCACGTAGCGCTTGGCCTCGTCGTCGTCCACCAGCAGCAGGTCGCCGGCCAGGTCGGTCATCGCGGGCTCCGGCTAGTGCGGTGGATGGCGAACGCCAGCCGCTGCCTGGTGAGGGCGTCCTTGCTGAGCAGCGCGGCGGCCCGGGGCGGCGTCTCGGTGTCCAGGCCGGTGATGACGATCGCGGGCAGGCCGGGGGGCAGCCGGTCGAGCAGCGTGTGCCCGTCCATGCCCGGCATGCTCAGGTCGGCCAGCACCAGGTCGACGTGGCCCGCGCCGACGGCGGCCAGCGCCTGGCCGCCGTCCTCGGCCTCGATGATCTGGCCGGCGATGCCGGCCAGCATCGCCTTGAGCACCTGGCGGAACCCCGCGTCGTCGTCCGCGACGACCACGGTGCCGACCGACGGCAGCCCGTGCGGCAGGCGGAGCACGGCGGTGGTCCCCGCGCCCGCCTCGCTGGACAGCGCCAGCTCGCCGCCGAGCAGCCGGGCGAGCCGCCTGGCGTACGGCAGGCCGAGGCCGGTGCCGCCCCGCCTGGCCCCAGGCACCTGGTAGAACTCCTCGAACACGCGCTCAAGCTGGCCCGCGGGTATCCCGGTGCCTGTGTCGGAGACCGTGATCTCGACGGTATCGGTGAACGTCCGCACGCTCAGCCGTACCTCCCCGTCGTCGGTGTACTTGATCGCGTTGGACAGCAGGTTACGCAAGATCGCGGTCAGCGCCATCTCATCGGTCAGCAGCGTGGGCGGCGCGCCGTCCGCGCTGACGGTCACGTCCACCGGCTTGCCCTCGGCCATCGGCTTGGTGAGCCCGCGCAGCGTGGCGAGCAGTGCGGGCAGGCTGACCTCCGCCGGGTCGAGGACGAGCCGCCCCGATTCGGCCTTGGCGACGTCGAGCAGGTCGTTGACCAGCGTGAGCAGCGTCCCCGTGGCGTTCCTGATCAGCCCCACCTGGTAGAGCTGCTCGGCGCCGAGCCCGCCGTCCGGCTCGGCGAGCAGCCGGGTCAGCCCGGTGATCGAGTTCAGCGGCGTCCGCAGCTCGTGGCTGACGTTAGCCCAGAACCGGTCCTTGGACTCCGATGCCGCCCGAAGCTGCTCGGACTTCTCGTCAAGCTCCCGGTACAGCGCGACCACGCCGCGGTTGGTCTGCTCGAGCTCGTCAGACAGCTCGCTGTACAGGGCCATCACGCCGCGGTTGGTCTCCTGGAGCTCGGCATTCAGCAGCAGCAGCTGCTCCTTCTGCCGCGTCGCCTCCTCAAGCGAGGCGATCAGGTCCTGGTTCTGCCTGCGCAGTTCTTCCAGCGTGGACTCCGGGATCATCGCAGTCAGCCGCATCCGCACGGCCCGTAGGTCAATGGCGGAGTGCAGCGGCCGCCGTTTCGTCATCTGGACGGTCCCTCCGTCGCCCGTCACCGTGTCCATCAGCCGGGTGGCCGCGGTGATGCCCTCGCCGGGCGGCTCGCCGTCCACCGTGACCGTCAGCACCAGGGCGGCCTCGTCCGCGCCGAACACGACCAGGGCGGTCTGCCCGGAGCTGACCGCGCTGCGGCTTACCTCGCTGAGCGCGGTGGCCACCCGGACCTGGTCCTGCTGGTCGAGGCCGAGCCCGGCGGCCAGCTCGCGGCCGAGCCTGCGCGCGGCGAAGACCCCGGGCAGGTCCCTGACCTGCAGGCTGGCGAGCTCGTCGGTCATGGCTTGAGCACCAGCACTCCCGCGTCGTCACGGCGCGTGCCTGCCCGGGCGAGCAGCGTGGCGGCGACGACGAGCGGGTCCCTGAGGTTCAGGCCGGGCAGCGCCGACGCGTCCCAGCGGCTGCTGATGCCGTCGGAGTGCAGGATGACCGCCGCGCCTGGCGGCGCGGTGTAGTCGTACTGCCTGATGGCCCGGGCCTGGTGGCCCGCGATCCCCGGCACCGAGACCATGCTGCGGCGCGTGCCGCCGGCGAGGATGACCGCCGCGACGTTGCCGAGCCCGGCGAACCGGACGGCGGTCCCGGTGACCGCGACGATGCCGATGGCGCCGCCGCGGGTGTGCGGGATACGACGATGCACTCGTTCGACGAGCACGGCGGGCTCGGCGGCCGGGTCCTCAAGGGCCGCGGCGACCGCCTCGGTCGCGGCGCTCGCGGCGAGCGGGCCGTGGCCGAGGCCGTCGCACAGCACGCCGGTCACTCCGCCTGCCGTCTCCGCCGCGCCGAAGACATCACCGCACTCGGTCTCCCCGGTGATGGGCCTGACCAGCCCGGCGCAGCGGACGGCGGCCGGCGGCGGCGCCGGCCAGAACCGTGCCACGAGCGCCGTGCCGTGGCCAGCCGCCGAGTACACGTCGCAGAAGTCGGCGAGACGGTTGATGGCGCCGAGCCCGATGCCAAGAGTGCCGCTTGTCGAGTGGCCGTCGCGCAGCGCGGCGCCGACGTCGCGCAGGCCGGGCCCGGCGTCGATGGTCACCATCTCGATACCCGGCCTGCCCTCGTACCTGGCGATGCGCAGCAGCATCGACCCCTGGGCCGCGTGCTTGTGCAGGTTGGATGCCGCCTCGGTCACCGCGAGCGCCAACTGGTCGGCGCGCGCGGCGGGGAACTGAAGCCGCCTGGCGAGCGTGACGGCGGCGCCGCGGCAGGCGGCGGTCGCGCTCGGGTCCTCCACCCGCAGCCAGCGCAGGTCTCCCGGGGCCTGGGCGGCAAGCGTCCCGCTCACCGCGACCACTTGGTGATCACGACCCTGGTACCCGCGCCCGGCCGTGAGTCGAGCTCGAACTCATCGACAAGCCGCCGCGCGCCGGACAGCCCGAGCCCGAGCCCGGTTCCCGAGGTCCAGCCGTCGGTGAGGGCAAGGCCGATGTCGGCGATGCCGGGTCCCTCGTCGGCGAAGTGCAGCTTGACGCCGGTCCGCCCGGTCGGCGACTTGACCACTTCCACCCGGGCCATGCCGCCGCCGCCGTGCACCAGCGTGTTCCGCGCCAGCTCGCTCGCGGCCGTCACCAGCTTGGTCTGGTCCACAAGCGACAGCCCGTGCTCGGCGGCCGCGGCCCGAACCTGCTGGCGCACCCGGACGACATCGTCGCCCGACCGGATGGGCAGCTCATCCATCGGAACTGGATTTCCCGTTCAGGATCTCCAGGCCCCTCTCGGCGTTGAGGGCGGTACGGACACCGCGAAGCGACAGCCCGAGCTCGGTCAGCGTGATCGCCACCGCCGGGCGCATGCCCACGATGACCGTCTCGGCGTCGAACAGCCGCGATATCGACCCGATCGTGCTCAGCATCCGGCCGATGAACGAGTCGACGATCTCCACCGCGGTGATGTCGATGATCACCCCGTGGGCCGCCGGTGGCCGCGAGCTCGTCGGCCAGGTCCTCCTGGAGGCGGATCACGCTCTCGTCCTGCAGGTCGATCTGGATGGAGACGAACAGCGTCTGCCCGATCTTGAGGATGGGCACCTGCTCCATAACGAGGGCACTACCTTCAGGCCGGCCTGCCGCAGCGCGAGCGCGAGGGCGTCGGCGAGCGTCGCCTTGGTGGCGATGTCGCCGAACTCGATGCCGAGCGACACGATCGTCTGCGCGACCTGCGGCCGGATCCCGGAGATCGTGCACTCCGCGCCGAGCAGGCGCGCCGCGCTGACGGTCTTGAGCAGGTGCTGCGCCACCTCGGTGTCCACCGTCGGGACGCCGGTGATGTCGATGACCGCGTGGCTGGCGCCGGTCGCCACCAGCGTGTCGAGGAGTTTCTCCATGACAAGCTGCGTGCGGGCCGAGTCGAGCGTGCCGATGAGCGGCACCGCGATGATCCCGTCCCACAGCCGCACCACGGGCGTTGACAACTCCATCATCGCGGTCGCCTGGTCGACGATGATCTGCTCACGCGCGGCCGAGTATGCCTCGAAGGTGCCCAGGCCGAGGTCGTCGACCATATGCGAGAACGCGAGGAACTCCGGCGCCAGCTCCGCGGCGTCCGCGACCAGCTCGTACACGGCTTCCTTGAGCGAGAACAACCCGAGTGCCGTCTCTCTCGGCGTGAAGCCGTCCCTGGCGCGGCTCCGTGACAGCTCATCGAGGGCCGCCCGCAGCTCCCCTGGGGCGTGGTCGTCCGCGCCGGACAGCGCCCTGACGATGAGCGGGTAGAGGTCGCCGACCTCACGCCGCACCTCGTCGGCCGTGAGCCCGGCCGCGCACGCCCGCGACGACCAGCTCCGTCCACCGGCCGATGACCTTGTCATGGTGGTCGCGCAGGTACTCCGCCATGCGCATCCCGGTACCGCTAGCGTCCATGGGTGTGCATCCTCTTGCGTTAGTTTCTGGTTAAGGCAGTCTCACCGCCCCAAGGCTACATCCGCCGCCGGAGCCTAGCGCAGCGACATATGCAGCCGGATGACGGTCCCCGTCTCGTCGGAGTGCAGGTGCACCCGGTCGCAGATCTGGTGCACCAGCCACAGGCCGTGGCCGCCGTTGGCCTCCGGCGGCGGCGGCCAGCGGCCGGCCAGCGGGTCGGTGATCACCCCGGCGTCGCGGATCTCGCAGATGAGCTCGCCGTTGGCTCGCCAGATCTCCATCGATCCCGGTGACCGGGCATGCCGGACGGTGTTCGCGGCCAACTCGCCGACCGCGATCACGAAGTCGACGATGCGGTCCTCGGGCAGGCCGGAGGACCGCGCCTCGCTTTCGGCCAGGGCGCGTACCTCGGACAGGTTGGTCGTGTAGAGAAAGGGCATGGCATCAGAAGGCGGCTAGGACAGGCCTTCGCCGCCGAGGAGCAGAGCCAGCCCGTAGCGGGCGCGGGCGAGCGGGTTGGCAGGGACATGAGCAGGATCGCAGGGACAGGTGAGCGCCGGGGCGGCGGCGGCCGCGCCGGTGATCTACCTGCTTCCCTGCGTGCCCGGCCGGAAACGCCAGCGACGGGTCACGGGTGCGGACCAGAAGAGCCCGCACCCGTTCCGCTGAATTAGCTCGCGCCGGCTACGCGACGAGCGTCTTCACCGCGGCGGTCATCTCGGCGAGCGCCTTCTTCGCGTCGGCGAAGTACATGCTCGTCTTCGGGTTGAAGTACAGCTCGTTGTCGATGCCCGCGTAGCCGCTGCCCATGGACCGCTTGACCACGATGATCGACTTGGCCTGGTCCACGTCGAGGATGGGCATGCCGGAGATCGCCGTGCCCGCCCGGCGGGCCGCCGGGTTGGTCACGTCGTTCGCGCCGATCACCAGGGCCACGTCCGCGCGCGGGAACTCAGGGTTGATCTCATCCATCTCCTTGAGCAGCGGGTACGGCACGTTGGCCTCGGCCAGCAGCACGTTCATGTGCCCGGGCATCCGCCCGGCGACCGGGTGGATCGCGTAGGAGACCTCGATGCCCCGCGACTCGAGCAGCGACCCGAGCTCGGCGCAGGCGTGCTGCGCCTGGGCGGCGGCCAGGCCGTAGCCGGGCACGATGATCACCTTGGACGCGTAGGCGAGCTGGATCGCGGCGTCGTCGGCGGCGATCGAGCGGACCTGCACGTCACCGGACACCGCCGCCGCGACGGCGGTGTCGCCGGTGCCGAACCCGCCGACGATGATGTTGGCGAGTGAGCGGTTCATCGCGTCGGCCATCAGCTTGGTGAGGATGCCGCCGGACGCGCCGACGAGCGCGCCGGCCACGATCAGCGCCCAGTTATTGACAACGAAGCCGGCCATCGCGACCGCGGTGCCGGTGAACGCGTTCAGCAGCGAGATCACCACCGGCATGTCGGCGCCGCCGATCGGCAGCACCATCATCACGCCGAACGCCAGCGAGGCGAGCACCAGGATGAGCAGCGCGGGCAGCGACGCCGTGGTGAACATGAACGCGCCCGCTGCCGAGCGCGATGACCGCCGAGCCCACGTTGAGCGCCCGGCCGCCCCTAAAGACAACCGGGCTGCCGGAGATCACGCCCTGCAGCTTGCCCGCGGCGATGAGCGACCCGGTGAACGTCACCGAGCCGATGATCACGTCGAGCACGGTGAACACCGAGATGGTGCCGAGTACACCGCCGGCCGTCGACTCGTCGTGGATGTACTCGTAGATCGCCACCAGCGCCGCCGCTCCGCCGCCGACCGCGTTGAACATCGACACCAGCTGCGGCATCGCGGTCATCTGCACGGTGCGCGCGGAGTACAGGCCGGCCGCCGAGCCGAGCAGCGCGCCGAGGATCAGCACCGTCCAGCCCACCCCGGTGACGGAGCCTGCGTGGATGAGCAGCACGAGCGTGGCGATCACGGCGATGGCCATGCCGACGACGGACACCTGGTTGCCGCGGCGCGCGGTCGCGGGTGAGTTCATCAGGTGCAGGCCGATGACGAAGCAGGCGGCGGCCAGAACGTAGACAAGCTGGATGTTAGTGGTGAAACTGTCCATGACCGTGCCTCCTACGCCCGGGTGCCCGGCTGTGCTGGCGCGGAAGCCGCGCCGTGCCCGTTCGACGCGGCCGTGCTCGCCGCGCCGCCGGCCGCCCCGACCGCGGCCGGAGTGCCCGCGGCGGGCCCAGTCGCTGCGGGCCCAGTCGCTGCGGGCAGAGGCGGCTTGGCCTTACGGCGGAACATCTTGAGCATCCGGCCGGTCACCACGTAACCGCCGACCACGTTCGCGGCGGCGAAGAACGCGGCGACGAACGCGAGCACGTAGCCGACGACGTTGTGCGCGGTGAGGCCGATCAGCAGCGCGCCCGCGAGCACGATGCCGTGGATCGAGTTGGCCGCCGACATCAGCGGCGTGTGCAGGGTGGCGGGGACCTTGCCGATGACCTCGATGCCGACGAGCAGCGCGAGCACGAAGATGGTGAGGTCGGTAACCAGGGCGGTCGACATCGCTAGTTTCCTTGGCTCGTGGGCTGCTGGCTCGTGGGCTGGTGATTCGCGGTCTCCGCGCTCGGGGTCTCCGCGCTCGGGGCCTCCGCGCTCGGGGTCTCCGCGCTCGGGGTCTCCGCGGCGAGTAGTTTCGCGACGGCGGGGTGCACGACCTCGCCCCCGTGCGTGACGACGACCCCCGCCTGGATCTCGTCGGTGGTGTCGATCGCCAGCGCCCCGTCGGTGACCAGGTGCAGCAGCAGCGCGCTGATGTTCCGTGAGTAGGCGTTCGACGCGGCGGTGGGCACGGCGGCCGGCAGGTGCTGCGCCCCGATGATGGTGACCCCGTTCGGGGTGACGATCGTTTCCCCGGCCACCGAGCCGGCCACGTTGCCGCCGAGCGGGCTCGCGCCCATGTCGACGATCACCGAGCCGGCGCTCATCGCGCGCACCGCGTCCTCGGTGACCAGCAGCGGCGGGCGCCGGCCGGGCACCTGCGCGGTGGTGATCACCACGTCGTGCCTGGCGATGTGCGCGGCCAGTTCGGCCTGCTGCGCGCCGCGTTCCTCGGCGGTGAGCTCGCGGGCGTACCCGCCCTCGCCCGCCGCGCTGAGCGGCGACGTCAGCTCGATGAACGTCGCACCGAGCGACTCGACCTCGCCCTTGGACGCGGGCCGCACGTCGTACCCGCTGACCTGGGCGCCGAGCCGCCTGGCCGTGCCGATCGCCTGCAGGCCCGCCACGCCGGTGCCGAGCACGAGCAGCTTCGCCGGCCGCGCCGTGCCCGCCGCGGTGATCAGCATCGGGAAGAACCGGCCGTACGCGTCCGCGGCGACCAGCGCGGCCTTGTAGCCGGCCACGTTGGCCTGCGAGCTCAGCGCGTCCATGCCCTGGGCCCGGGACAGCGTGCGCGGCAGGCCGTCGAGGGAGACCGCGGTGACGCCGGCCGCCGCGAGGTCGCTGGCCAGGTGGGGGTCGGTCAGCGGGGACAGCATGCCGATGACGGCCTGCCCGGCGTGCAGCCGCTTCACCGCGGCCGCGTCCGGACCGGTCACCGTGAGGATGACGTCCGCCGTCGCGTACAGCTCTTCTGTGCTGGTGACGGCCGCCCCGGCCGCGGTATAGGCGCTGTCGGGAAACCAGGCGCCGTCGCCGGCACCCGCCTCGACGAGCACCTCAAGACCCGCCTGGGCAAGCCGCGGCACAGTCTCAGGTACCAGGGCGACGCGCCGTTCTCCCGGCGCGTTCTCCTTGACGACAGCCACCTTCATGGGCGTGACCTCGACATCATGACACCCCTACTCGCATCGCACGGCTGCGCATTATCACATTGAGGCTATGACCGGGAGGGCGGGAAACGGTAGGACCAAGGCCACCATGATCGCTGCTGTTTTTACCGATTTCACGAACATTCTCTGTCTTTTCGTGACTCCTGGGACCAATGAAGCCGACAGGGGCAGCCCCTCCCGTTCTGACCCTTGCACAAGAGCAATTAGCACAGAACTTGCCTCTTTAGCAACAGCAGCACCAGCGACCCCGCTGGTTTCGCCCCGGTAGTTCCCCGCGGTTGCCGCCGGCCCAGCGCAGCCCCGCGCACCGGGTGGTCGTCGGGCTGTCCGCTAAGGCGCCTACGGGTGGTTGGCGGAGTCGGCGCGCAGCAGGTCGCCGATGCGCTCGCCCGCGGTGACCACCGCGGCGGCGTGCAGCCGGCCGGGGGAGCGGGTCAGCCGCTCGATCGGCCCGGAGACCGAGATGGCGGCGAGCACCTTGCCGCCGGAGCCGCGGACCGGGGCGGAGACGGAGGCGACGCCGGGCTCGCGTTCCGCCGCGCTCGCGGACCAGCCGCGGCGGCGGACGCCGGCCAGGGTGGCGGCGGTGAACCGCGCGCCGCGCAGCCCGCGGTGCATCCGCTCGCCCTCCTCCCAGGCGAGCAGCACCTGCGCGGCCGAGCCCGCGGTCATCGGCAGCGCGGCGCCGACCGGCACGGTGTCGCGCAGCCCGCTGCGACCGCTCGGCGGCGGCCACGCACACCCGGACATCCCGGCCTGCCGCCGGTAGAGCTGCGCGCTCTCCCCGGTGACGTCGCGCAGCTGGATCAGCACCGGCTGCGCGACGGCGAGCAGCCGGTCCTCGCCGGCCGCCGAGGCGAGCTCGGCGACGCGAGGGCCGAGGATGAACCGGCCCTGCACGTCCCGCGCGAGCAGCCGGTGATGCTCGAGCGCCACGGCGATCCGGTGCGTGGTCGGACGCGCGAGCCCGGTCGCCGCGACGAGCTGGGCGAGCGTGGCGGGCCCGCTTTCGACCGCGGCGAGGACGGAAACGGCCTTATCCAGTACCCCGACACCGCTAGAGTTGTCCATGTCCTGATACCGCCGTCTCAGAATGTGAAATCACGGGGCAGCTGACCCGGCTGTTCACCGAGGCAGGCGGTAGTATTGATCATGTACTGATACTGCCGTCTCGAATCTTGAGATGCAAATCGAGACGGCACCTCAACAACGCGAATCAGCGACCTAAGGAGATGGACCGCATGAGCAGCGCGCCTCGCACGCTCGCGGAGAAGATCTGGGACGCCCATGTGGTGCGCAGCCAGCCGGGCGAGCCGGCCCTGCTCTTCATCGACCTGCACCTCGTGCACGAGGTCACCAGCGCCCAGGCCTTCGACGGCCTGCGCGCCGCCGGCCGCAAGGTAAGGCGGCCCGACCTCACGATCGCGACCGAGGACCACAACGTCCCGACGAACCCCGGCATCGGCCCGGGCACGCCGATCGAGGGCCCGGGCACCCCGGTGTCCGATCCGGTCTCCCGCACGCAGCTCGAGACGCTGCGCAAGAACGCCGCCGAGTTCGGCGTCCGGCTGCACCCGATGGGCGACGCCGGGCAGGGCATCGTGCACGTCATCGGCCCGCAGCTGGGCCTCACCCAGCCGGGCATGACGATCGTCTGCGGCGACTCGCACACCTCGACGCACGGCGCGTTCGGCGCGATCGCCTTCGGCATCGGCACGAGCGAGGTCGAGCACGTGCTGGCGACGCAGGCGCTGCCGCAGATCAAGCCCAAGACGATGGCGATCAACGTCGAGGGCGCGCTGCCCGACGGCGTGACGGCCAAGGACCTGATCCTCGCGATCATCGGCCAGATCGGCACCGGCGGCGGCCAGGGCTACATCGTGGAGTACCGCGGCGAGGCGATCAGGTCGCTGTCCATGGAAGGCCGCATGACCGTATGCAACATGTCCATCGAGGCGGGCGCGCGCGCCGGGCTCGTGGCGCCGGACGAGACCACCTTCGCGTACCTGAAGGGCCGCCCGCACGCCCCGCGGGGCGCCGACTGGGACGCGGCCGTCGCGTACTGGAGGTCGCTGCCCACCGACGACGGCGCGGTCTTCGACCACGAGGTCACCATCGACGCGACCACGCTCACCCCGTACGTCACCTGGGGCACCAACCCGGGCCACGCGCTGCCGCTTGGCGCGTCCGTGCCCGCGCCTGGTGACACGCAGGACCCGAACGGCACCGAGCGCGCCCTCACCTACATGGGCCTGACCGCCGGCACCCCCCTGACGGAGATCAAGGTCGACACCGTGTTCGTCGGCTCCTGCACCAACGGGCGGATCGAGGACCTGCGCGCCGCCGCCGACGTCATCAAGGGCCGCAAGGTCGCCGACGGCGTCCGCATGCTGGTCGTTCCCGGCTCGATGCAGGTCCGCGCGCAGGCCGAGGCCGAGGGGCTGGGCGAGGTCTTCGCCGCCGCGGGCGCGGAGTGGCGGAGCGCCGGCTGCTCCATGTGCCTGGGCATGAACCCGGACACGCTCAAGCCGGGGGAGCGGTCCGCCTCCACCTCCAACCGCAACTTCGAGGGCCGTCAGGGCAAGGGCGGCCGTACCCACCTGGTCTCGCCGGCCGTCGCCGCCGCGACGGCCGTCACCGGCCGCCTGACCGCCCCCGCAGACCTGTAAGGAGACGAAGACCACCATGGAACCGTTCGTTACGCACACGGGCCGGGCCCTGCCGCTGCGGCGCACCAACGTCGACACCGACCAGATCATCCCCGCCGTGTACCTCAAGCGGGTCACCCGCGAGGGGTTCGGCGACGGGCTGTTCGCCGCCTGGCGCGAGGACCCGTCGTTCGTGCTCAACCAGCCGCGCTACACGGGCGCGACGATCCTCGTGGCGGGCACCGACTTCGGCACCGGGTCCTCCCGTGAGCACGCCGTCTGGGCGCTGCTCGACTACGGCTTTCGCGCGGTGATCGCGCCCCGGTTCGGCGACATCTTCCGCAACAACGCCACCAAGGCGGGACTGCTGCCCGTGGTGCTGCCGGAGAAGGTCGTCGCGCTCATCCAGGACGCGGCGGAGGCGGAGCCCCCGGCCCAGGTAACGGTCGACCTAGACGGCCGTGAGGTGCGCGTGGTCGGCGGCGGCCTCGCCGAGGACCTGGTGGAGTCGTTCCAGATCGACGACTACACCCGCTGGCGCCTCATGGAGGGCCTGGACGACATCGGGCTGACCCTCCGCCACGAGGACGCCATCGCCGCCTTCGAGTCCGTCCGCCCGTCCTTCCTCCCGGCCACCTTGTAGCCAGTCGGCCGCCAGGCTCACCACCGGGACGGCCAGCCCCGCGCCAAGCCGAAAGCTTGCCGGAAATTTCCGGACATTTCTGGCGCGTGCCGGAAAAACAGCTCGGAAAAGCCCCGACACGCGGGCAATATTCGGCAAGGTTATTGTGCGGCGCGGCCTGATCGCCTAATTTCGGGCTGGTCAGGGGTCGCGGCCCAGGCATGGAGCCAACAAGCGCGGCCTCCCGTGGGGGAACGCAGGAGTGAATAATGAACAAGCGTGATCTGATCGACGCGCTCTCGGGTCGCCTGGGGGACAAGAAGTCCGCGACCGAGGCGCTGAACGCGGTCCTCGAGACCATCCAGTCGGCCGTCGCGGGCGGTGACAAGGTCGCCATCACCGGGTTCGGTGTCTTCGAGAAGAGCGACCGCCCGGCTCGCACCGCGCGGAACCCCGCGACCGGCGCCGAGATTCACGTCGCGGCCCAGTCGGTGCCCAAGTTCCGCCCGGGCGCTGACTTCAAGGCGCTGGTGAACGGCGGCAAGGCCACCACCGCGGAGAAGAAGGTGCCGGCCAAGGCGGCGGCGGGCAGGAAAAAGTAGGCGAGCAGGAAGAAGTAACGGTGCCTGCGGCTCCGGCTGAGCCCAGCCGGAGCGCCGCGCCGCTAACGCACGGCGGCACGGGGTCCTTCCCCTGTGCCGCCGTGCGTTAGTTCAGCCCCGCATCACCACAGCCGTAGCGTTGTCCAGCCGGGTGACGGCTAGCGCTTCGCGAGCGCGGTGGTGATGATCCGGTCGATCAGCTGCGGCAGGGGCAGCCCGGAGGCCGCCCACATCATCGGGAACCCGGACGTCGGCGTCATCCCCGGCATGGTGTTGATCTCGTTGACGATCACCTCGCCGCCCGGCGGTAGAAGAAGTCCACCCGGGCAAGCCCCTCGCAGCCGATCGCGTCGAACGCGGCGCAGGCCAGCGCGCGCACCAGCTCGGCGGCCGCGGCGGGGATCGGCGCGGGAATATCCATCCGCGACTGCGCGGCCAGGTACTTGGCCTCGAAGTCGTACCAGGTGCGGTTCGGGTCGACCACGATCATGCCGGGCACCGACGCCTCCGGAGCCCCGCCGTCGGGCCCTTCGAGCACGGCACACTCCAGCTCGGCGCCGTCGATCGCCGCCTCGACGAGCACCTTCCTGTCGTACCGCCTGGCCTCCTCGATGGCGGCCTCGAGCCCGTCGGCCGAATCCACCCGCGTCGTTCCGATCGACGATCCGCCCCTGGCCGGCTTGACGAACACCGGCCAGCCGAGCTCGGCGATATCGTCGAGCACCCGCTTGCGCTCGGCATCGGGAGCGGACGGCCCCCAGTCCCTGTCCCGCACCACCGCGTACGGCCCGATGGGCAGACCGCGCGCCGCGAACAGCAGCTTCATGTACTCCTTGTCCATGCCCGCGGCGCTGGCGAGCACCCCCGCCCCGGCGTACCTGATCCCGGCCATCTCGAGCAGTCCCTGGATCGTGCCGTCCTCACCGAAGAGGCCGTGCAGCAGCGGCAGCACGACGTCGACCTCGCCGAGTTCTGGCGGCACCGCGGTCGGCCCGCTGAACACGAGCCCGCCGCCGCTGGGCCCGGCCGCGGGGGTCACGGATACCCCGGGTGTCGCCACCGCTTCCACGGACGGCGAGGACCCTGACGCCAGGGCCAGCCGAGCCGGGTCGCCGGAGGTCAGCACCCACCGCCCGTCGCGGGCGATCCCGATCGGCACGACCTCGTACTTATCCTGGTCGATCGCCCCGAGGATGAGCCCCGCGCTGGCACACGAAACCGCGTGCTCGCTGCTGCGGCCACCGAACACCACGGCGACCCGGATCTTGCGCGCCGAGTTCATCCACCACCTCCGCTGCTCCGCTGAACTGTCTTCATCCCGTTACTCCCCGCTGGTCGCGGCTCATGCTCTCCAGGGCCAGGTAGCCGTCGCTGATCAGGTCCTCCACGTCCTCGAGGCCGATGGAGAAGCGCACGGCGCCCGCGTCGATGCCGGCCGCGGCGAGCGCCCGGTCGTCAAGCTGGCGGTGCGTGGTGGACGCCACGTGCGAGACGACCGTGTGCGTGCCGCCGAGCGAGGACGCGGCGGCGGCCAGCCGAAGCCTGCTCGCGAACGCGAGCCCGGCCTCGCGCCCGCCGTAGGGGGTCACGGTGACGATCGCGCCGAAGCGGACCCCTTCAGGGCCGGCGTCGAACAGCCGCCTGGCCAGGTCATGCCCGGGATGGGTGGGCAGCCCCGGGTAGTCCACGTAGGCGACGGCGGGGTGCTTGGCCACCGTGGCGGCGAACACCGACGCGGTGGCGCACTGGCGCCGCACCCGGACGGGCAGCGTCTCGAGCCCGCGGCGGAGCTGGAACGCGTCGTCGGGTGACAGCGAGCCGCCGGTGTCGATCCGCGTCGCCCGGATCTGGGTGATGAGGTCGAGCGCGCCGGTGACCACGCCGCCGGTGACGTCGGAGTGCCCGCCGATGTACTTGGTCGCGGAGTGCACCACCAGGTCGGCCCCGTGCTCAAGCGGCCGGCAGATCACCGGCGGCGCGAGCGTCGAGTTGATGACGAGCAGCGCCCCCCGCTCGTGCGCGATGTCGGCGAGTCGTTTGATGTCGGCCACCGCGGTGGTCGGGTTGGCGATCGTCTCCGCGTAGATGATCCGCGTCGCGGGCCGCATGGCGGCGGACACCGCGTCCAGGTCGGTGATGTCCACGAAGTCCGTCTCGACGCCGAACCTGGTGAGCACGTTGCGCAGCAGGCTGTAGGTGCCGCCGTAGACCGCGGCGGACGCCACCACGTGCGCGCCCGCCCTGGCGAACGCGAGGAACACCCCGGAGATCGCCGCCATCCCCGACGCGAACGCCTGGGCGGCCGGCCAGCGCTGCAGGTTGGCCCCCTCGAGCGCGGCGACCGCGCGGGCGAACGCGTCGACCGTCGGGTTGTCGATCCGGCTGTAGCTGTAACCAGGCACCTGGTCGCCGAGCACGGCCGCGTGCTCCTGGGCGGAGGAGAACGAGAAGCCGGCCGTCCGGTACACCGGCGTGCCGAGCGGCCGCTGCGCGGTATCGGGAGGTGGCGGCAGGTGAACCGCCCGGGTGTTCTCCCCGAGTTGCCTTCGGGCTATTTCCACTGATCAGGCTCCATAAGGTTCGGCTCCTCCTTCCAGGGAGCACCACCGTACCGCCCGCCGGGTTCGGCCCCGATGCTGCGGTGACGGGTTTTAGATCTTGGTGCCGTACCACTCCGGCTTGGCGGACCGCGACATGAGCAGCGCCGCCGCGTCGCCGACCGACAGCTGGCCGGTGATCAAGGCGCCGACCGCCTCGGTGATCGGCATTTCCACGCCGTACTTGCGGGCGAGCTCGAGGACCGGGGCGCAGGACGTGACGCCCTCGGCGGTCTGCGTGGTCCGCTCCTTGGCCTGGGCGACGTTCAGGCCCTGCCCCAGGTACTCGCCGAACCGGCGGTTCCGCGACAGCGGCGACGAGCAGGTCGCCACCAGGTCGCCCATGCCGGCGAGCCCGCCGAACGTCCGCGGCTCCGCGCCCATCGCCTCGCCGAGCCTGGCCATCTCGGCGAGCCCGCGGGTGATCAGCGTCGCCTTGGTGTTGTCGCCGAGGCCCAGCGCGACCGCGATGCCGACCGCGAGCGCGATGACGTTCTTCACCACCCCGCCAAGCTCGCACCCGAGCACGTCGGTGTTCCAGTAGGGCCGGAAGTACCCGGTGTGGCAGGCCCGCTGCAGCAGCCGGGCGGACGTCTCATCGGAGCAGGCCACGACGGATGCGGCGACCTGCCGCTCGGCGATCTCCCTGGCGAGGTTCGGCCCGGAGATGACGGCGACCTGGGAGGGCGGCACGTGGGCCGTCTCCATGATGACCTCGCTCATCCGCTTTCCCGAGCCGTGCTCGATCCCCTTCATCAGGGAAACGAGCAGCGCGTCGCCGGGAATGAGCGGCCGCCACCCGGTTAGCTGGTCGCGCAGCGTCTGCGCGGGAACGGCGAGCAGCACCAGGTCGGCGCCGTCGAGCGCGGCGGCGGCGTCCGCCGTCGCGGTGAGCGTCCGCGGCAGCGTGACCCCTTGGAGGTACCGGGGGTTCTCATGCAGGTCGTTGATCGCGCTAACGGTGTCCGCCCGCCGCGCCCACAGCGTCACCGGCGTGCCCGCGTCGCAGAGCACCTGCGCGAACGTGGTGCCCCATGATCCGGCGCCGAGCACTGCTGCCTTCATGAGGCCGGCTCTTGTCCCTGTGCAGTGCTTGCCTCAACCGGGGTGCTTGCCTCAACCGGGGTGCTTGCCTCAACCGGGGTGCTTGCCTCAACCGGGGTGCTTGCCTTGGCCGGGTCGAACGCGACGGCGGGCGGTTCCTCGCCGCGCAGGGACGCCACCAGGGCCGTCACGTCGTGCATGATCGCGTCCGTGGCGGCGCGCAGCGCCTTCGCCGAGGTCTGCTTGCCGGCCCATTGCGACAGGTCGACCGGCGGGCCGGCTACCGTACGCACGGTTTGGCGGGGCCACAGCTTCGCCTTCTTGCTGCCGTAAGGGAGGACGAACTGGGTACCCCAGTGGGCGACGGGGATGACCGGCGCGCCGGTCGCGAGGGCCACCCGGGCGACGCCGGTCTTGGCGACCATCGGCCACAGGCCCGGGTCACGGGTGGCGGTGCCCTCGGGGTAGATGATCACCGCCGCGCCCTCATGAAGCGCCTGCTCCGCCTGCTTGAGCGCCAGCGCCGCGTCGGCGGCGCCGCGGTTGACCGGGATCTGGCCGCACCCGT
Source organism: uncultured Actinomycetota bacterium (assembly GCA_963811335.1). Taxonomy (GTDB): domain Bacteria; phylum Actinomycetota; class Actinomycetes; order Streptosporangiales; family Streptosporangiaceae; genus Trebonia. The sequence continues at coordinate 28,603 of CAWERB010000003.1, forward strand.
AGAGCATCTTGCCGATGAACTTCACCTTGAAGGCCGACGCCTTGATCAAGAACGTCGGGTACCGTCCAGCCTCGTAGAAGTACAGGCAGTCAGTGCCCCAGTCCGCGTAGGACATGTGGTTCGGCGCGATGATCACCGGGCCCTTCTTGGGAATGTTCTCCTGGCCCGCCCACTTGTTCCTGACCAGCACGTGCAGGAGAGGTCGAAACACGATGACGGTGAACAGCCGCCAGGCAGGCGAGTAAGACTTGCTCATCCAGGTTGCCTTCCTTGGTCCGGTACCACACGTCATGCTCCCAAGTTTGCCCTTGGCGGGCTAGATGACTGACTCTGCCCGTTTTAGCTGGACAGTTCTGCTGCCAGTCAAGGTACTCGCCCGCGCCAAGTCACGGCTCGCCGTCCTGGCCGGGGACCGGCGGCGCGAGCTGGCGCTGGCGCTCGCCGCGGACACGGTGGCCGCCGTCCTCGCCTGCCCCGCGGTGGCGCGAGTGATCGTGGTCACCTCCGACCCGGTGGCCGGGCCGCTGCTCGCGGCGCTCGGCGCGGTCGTCGTTCCGGACGAGCCGGCCGGCCTTGACGGCCCGACCGGCTCAGGCGATCCCGACGACCCGGGCCCGCAGGACCTGCTCAACGCGGCGCTGCGGCACGGCGCCGCGGTGGCGGCCCGGCGCTGGCCGGGCACCGGCTTCGCCGCGCTGACCGCCGACCTGCCCGCGCTGCGCCCCGCCGAGCTCGCCACGGCGCTGCGCGCCGCGGAAGCCACGACAGCCAGTGCGACGGCCCGCGCGGCGTTCGTGCCCGACGCGGCAGGCGTGGGCACGACGCTGTACGCGGTCCCGCCAGGCGGTGAGTTCCTGCCGCTGTTCGGCGGCGCGTCCAGGGCACGCCACGCGGCGTCCGGTGCCGCCGAAATCGATCTCGATGACCTGGCGGGACTGCGCAGGGACGTGGACACGCCTGAAGACCTCCAGGTCGTCCTCGCGCTCGGCGCGGGTCCGCGGACCACGGCGCTGGCCGGCGAGTTGCTCGCTGACGTCTAGTGGCTAGATGCGCACCACCGGGCAGGTCAACGTCCGGGTAATGCCCTCGACGGCCTGAATCTGCGCTGCGACCAGCTTGCCGAGCTCGTCCACGTTCTCGGCGCTGGCGCGCACGATGACGTCATACGGGCCGGTGACATCCTCCGCCTGCATGACTCCGGCGATCTCCGCGATCTGCCGGGCCACGTCGGCGGCTCTGCCGACCTCCGTCTGGACGAGGATGTATGCCTGCACCATGGCGTCCTCCTGGGGACAGCGTACGATTGCCGTCCTGAACTGTCACGGTACAGCAATGGTCCAGACCTGTTTCATCCTGGTCCGCAGTTTTTCTCTGGGATTGTGAGGTTCCTGCGGTGCGCATACCTCCCGCGATCGGCTGCACGGGCATTTGCACGAACATTTGCTGACCGCGATGCCGTCAGGCCGGCGCCGTCCCTCCGGCCCCGTCCCTCCGGCCCCGGCCCGGCTAGGCTGAGGCATCGGGAGCTTCGCGGTGCGTGGAGGCGGCGAGATCGCTGGCGATGAGGAGTCCGTCGCGGACCTGGGGGAATTCGGGGTCATCGCGGCCCTGCGGGCGCGGATGCCCGCGGGCCCGCTGACATCGGTCGGCATCGGCGACGACGCCGCTGTGGTCGGCGCGCCGTCGGGCAGCGTGGTCGCGGCGGTTGACCTGCTGATCGAGGGCAGGCACTTCCGCCGCGACTGGTCCGCGGCGTACGACGTCGGCGTCAAGGCCGCCGCGCGCAGCCTGGCCGACATCGCGGCGATGGGCGCGGTGAACACGGCGCTGCTCGTCGCCCTGGCCGCGCCGGGCCCGCTCCCCGCCCGCTGGGCCGCCGACCTGGCGGACGGGCTCGCGGCGGAGGCGGCACGGGCGGGTGCGGGAATCGTCGGCGGCGACACGGCGCGCGCGGACCTCGTCATCCTGTCGGTGACCGCCCTCGGCGACCTGGCTGGCCGCCGTCCGGTGCTCCGCTCCGGCGCCCGGCCCGGCGACCTGGTGGCCGTGGCCGGGCCGCTCGGCCGTTCCGCGGCCGGCCTCGCCCTCCTGCAGGCCTGCCCACGGGGCGCGTTCGCCGAACTGGTGGCCGCGCACCAGCGTCCCGCCCCGCCGTACGACGCGGGCCCCGAGGCGGCGCTGCTCGGCGCGACCGCGATGATCGACGTCAGCGACGGCCTGCTCGCCGACCTCGGCCACGTGGCCGCCGCGAGCGGCGTCCAGGTCGACGTCGGCAGCTCGAGGCTCGCCGTCGGCCGCGCACTGCGCGAAGCCGCGGCATCATTGGCAACCGCCCCGTCATCCAGAACGAAGGCGGATAATCCCGCGCCTCCCATGACCCCGGACAGCAGCGTGGCCGGAGGACGGCAGGCCCAGTCGGCCGGCGCATCCGCGGCCGATCGCCCGGCGACGACCACCCCGGCCGGCTCTCCCGAGGCCATGGCCCTGGAGTGGGTGCTGACCGGCGGCGAGGATCACGCGCTCGTCGCCACGTTCCCGCCGGGCACGGCGCTGCCCGCGCGCTGGCGGGTGATCGGCGAGGTCCGCGCCGGCGCCGGCGTCACGGTGGACGGGGCACCGCACCAGGGACCCGGCGGCTGGCAGCACTTCCGCTGAGCAGCACGCAATGCCACCGGGAACGATCAACCACCCGCGGACGCACGGCTCGTTGCCACAACCATCCGCCTGTAGGGGGACACGCCCCATGCCCTCACACGCCGCCTGGCGATCGAAGCTACCGGCAACGCCTGATCAGCCCGGAAATCTCGTTACCCGTCTCACCGGGCATGACAACGGGCACCGGCAACAGCCCGGGCAGCACGAAATCTCATGATCGCGGAACTCTTGCACACTCATAAGGCGCAAAAGTTCCGCGGAAACGAAAGTTACCGTGATCATGGCGGCGGCCGGCGGCCCGGGTCACCGCGCGGCCGGCCGGAAGCGCCCGTGACCGCCAGCCCGCGGCACGCCCGGGCTGCCGCACCGCCCGCGCGCAGGCCCTCGCCGGCCGGAACCACCCCGCCGGGCCGGCCGGCGCCCGGCGGCGCGGCCGGCCCGCCTCGCCCGCCGTCACGGCGGCCGCGGGGAACCGGGCCGGCCCGCCGCGACCGGGCCGGCCGTCAGTGCACTGGCCCCGGGCCGGGCGGTACCTGTTCGCGACCGGTGACTGCGCCCGGCCCGTCCCGGCCGTGGCGGTGGCATCGCGGTCCGCGCCGCCCGGGACGGGTACTGCAGCCCACCGCGCGGCACCCGGCCCGGCCGGCAACGACACGGGGCCATGTCACCGCAACCTCGCTATGCAGTTGGACGCGGCCCGCCGTACGCCATAACCATCCGGCCGGCTGCCCCCGAGGGATATGCGCAAGACGAGCCCCGGCGCTTTACGCGCACAGGGGTCGCCCAAAGCCTTGCGCCCCTTAGCGGGTGACCTTGCCCGCCTTGATGCAGGAGGTGCACACGTTCAGGCGCTTGGGCGTGCCCTTGACGAGCGCCCGGACGGTCTGGATGTTCGGGTTCCAGCGACGGCGGGTGCGGACGTGCGAGTGCGACACGTTGTTGCCGAAGCCCGGCCCCTTGCCGCAAACGTCGCAGACGGAAGCCACGGCTGCCTCCATTAATAGGATTGGTGGAGTCTGTCAGCGCCTCGGCCGGAGCGGCGAGCTAAACGCCAGCGCGAACCAGAGGCAGCCTGCAGAGCATACCTGAAGCCCGGCCGCCCGCGCGAACCGAGGGCGCGAACACGTCTCAGCGGAAAGGCCACCGCCCGTTGCGGGGATGGCCGGGCATCACCCTGTGCGGGCCAGTCGCGTACGCGCCGCGTATCGCCGAATGTCGGCGGGCACTCCTATGCTGGCCTCGTGACCACGCTCCGCGATCCGCTGGTCCAGCCGTTGGGCAAGCGGCCCGCCGACACGCTCGAGAAGGTCTTCGGCCTGCGCACGGTCGGTGACCTGCTGCGCCACTACCCTCGCCGCTACTACACCAGGGGCGAGCTGACCCCGCTCGACTCGCTGCGGGAGGGCGACCACGTCACCGTGCTCGCCCGCGTCGCCATGTCCAGCGTGCTCGGGCCCGCCGGGCTTCCCCCGGAGCGCGAGCACGCGGCCCGGGCGCGAGCGCGGGCGCGCGGCCAGCGCGGACCGGTCAGCCGCCTTGAGGTCATCGTGACCGACGGCACCGGCAAGCTGCAGCTGACCTTCTTCGCCGGCGTCGGGTTCCACGCGAAGCAGCTGCAGCCGGGCGCGCTCGGCCTGTTCGCCGGCACGGTGTCCAGCTTCCGCGGCCGCCGCCAGCTGGTCCACCCCGAGTACGAGCTGCTCCCGGTCTCGTCCGCCGACGACCGGCTGGCCACCGAGCTCGCCGAGGAGTTCGCCACCGAGCTGATCCCGGTCTACCCGGCGACCGCCAAGCTGACCTCGTGGACGATATCCCGGCATGTCGGCGCCGTGCTCGACGCCCTTGACGCCGGGCCGGACCCGCTGACCGCGCAGGTGCGCGAGCGGCATGACCTGTGGCCGCGCGAGCTGGCGCTGCGGGCGATCCACCGGCCCACCGACCGCGACGACCTGCGGCACGCCCGCAAGCGGCTCAAGTGGGACGAGGCGTTCACCATGCAGGCCGCGCTCGCCCAGCGGCGGCACGCCGCCGCGGCGATGCCCGCGGTGCCCCGCCCGGCCGTCGGGGACGGGATCGCCGCCGCGTTCGACCGGCGGCTGCCGTTCACGCTCACCGAGGGCCAGCGGTCGGTCGGCGAGGTCATCGCCCACGACCTGGCGTGCGCCTACCCGATGAACCGGCTGCTGCAGGGTGAGGTCGGCTCGGGAAAGACCGTCGTCGCGGTGCGGGCCATGCTCCAGGTGGTGGACGCGGGCGGGCAGGCCGCGCTGCTCGCGCCGACCGAGGTGCTCGCGCAGCAGCACTACCGGTCGATCACCGCGCTGCTCGGGCCGCTCGCCAGCGCTGGCGAGCTGGCGGAAACCCAGCTCGGCCCGGGCGAGCAGGCGACCCGGGTGGCCCTGCTCACCGGCTCGACCGGCGTGCGGGCCCGCCGCAGCGCGCTGAGCGACGTGTTCACCGGCGACGCCGGCATCCTCATCGGCACGCACGCGCTGCTCGAGGAGCAGGTGCAGTTCGCCGACCTCGGCCTGGTGGTCATCGACGAGCAGCACCGGTTCGGCGTCGAGCAGCGCGACGCGCTCCGCGAGAAGGCGGCGGGATCCCGGCCCCACGTGCTGGTGATGACCGCGACACCGATCCCGCGCACGGTGGCGATGACCGTGTTCGGTGACCTGGAGGTCTCCACGCTGTCCGAGCTGCCGGCCGGCCGCTCTCCGATTGCCACGCACGTGGTGCCCGCCGTGGAGCGGCCGCACTACCTGGAGCGGGCGTGGCAGCGGGTCCGCGAGGAGGTCGCCGCGGGCCGCCAGGCGTACGTGGTCTGCCCGCGCATCGGCGACCAGGCGCTGACGGAGATGGCGACGACGCCGACGGAGCCGACCTTCCCGAGCCGGGGGCAGAGTCCGCCGCGGAAGCGCCCGCGGCCGACCAGGCGGCCGACGCCGACGCCCGCCGCCCGCCGCTCGCCGTACTCGACGTGGCGCCCGAGCTCGAATCGGGACCGCTGTCCGGGCTGCGGGTCGCCATCATGCACGGCCGCCTCACCCCGGACGAGAAGGACCGGGTGATGACGGCGTTCGCGGCCGGCCAGGTCGACGTGCTGGTGTCAACGACGGTGATCGAGGTCGGCGTCGACGTGCCCAACGCGACGGCCATGGTGATCATGGACGCCGAGCGGTTCGGCGTCTCCCAGCTGCACCAGCTGCGCGGCCGGGTGGGCCGGGGCCGCGACGCGGGCCTGTGCCTGCTGGTGACCGAGGCCCCGCCGGACAGCCCGGCGCGGGAACGGCTCGACGCCGTGGCGGAGACCGGCGACGGCTTCCAGCTCTCCCGGCTCGACCTGCAGCAGCGCCGCGAGGGCGACGTGCTCGGCTCGGCCCAGGCGGGCCGCCGCAGCAGCCTCAAGCTGCTGCGCCTGCTCGCCGACGAGGACCTGATCGCGGCCGCCCGCGAGGAGGCGTCCGCCCTGGTGTCCGCCGACCCGGCGCTGACCGCCCACCAGCCGCTCAAGGAAGCGATCGACGACTTCCTAGGCGACCGCCGCGCCGAATTCCTCGACAAGGCCTAACCGTACCCAAGCCGGGGCGCCAGGCGACCGGGGCGCGGTGATCCTCCCGGCCCGCGCCGCCGCGGTTTTGGGAGTCACGGCCTGACGGCTGGCAGACTGGAACCGTGACACGGGTCATCGCGGGGAAGGCGGGCGGGCGCAGGCTGCGCGTGCCGCCTGGGCAGGGCACCCGGCCGACGAGCGACCGGGCGCGTGAGGGGCTGTTCGCCTCACTGGTCTCCGAGTTCGGCGACCTTAGCCACCTGCGCGTGCTCGACCTGTACGCGGGGTCGGGCGCGGTGGGGCTCGAGGCGCTGTCGCGCGGCGCGGCGAGCGTGCTGCTCGTGGAGTCCGACGCGCGGGCGGCCGCGGTGATCAGGGCGAACATCGACGCGGTCGCCCTGCCGGGCGCCGCGCTTGCCGCCGACCGGGTTGAGCGGCTGCTCGGCCGCCCGCCGGACGGCGGCCGCTACGACCTCGCGTTCGCGGACCCGCCGTACGCGGTGACCGGCGAGGCCGTGGCGCGGGTGCTCACCCAGCTGACCAACGGCTGGCTGGCCGATGGCGCGCTCGTCGTGGTGGAGCGGGCCACCCGGTCGGGCGCCGTTTACTGGCCCCCCGGCTTCTGCGCGGGTAAGTCGCGCAGGTACGGTGAGGCCACCTTCTGGTATGGCTGGTACGGCAACGGCGCGGAAGCGGAGCAGCGGGAGCAACCGCGAAAGGCCACGTCGGCGCCATCGTTTGACGCGCCTCACGGGGCGCTTGAGGAGTGATGCCGCGTGACGCGAGTGGTGTGCCCTGGTTCGTTCGACCCGGTGACGAACGGCCACCTGGACGTGATCAGCCGGGCGGCCGCCCTGCATGACGAGGTGGTCGTCGCCGTCCTCATCAACATCACGAAGAAGTCCCTGTTCAGCACCGACGAGCGGGTGGACATGCTGCGTGAGGTCACCAGGGACCTCGGGAACGTGCGGGTAGAGCGGTTCCACGGCCTGCTGGTCAACTTCTGCACGGCGAACGGCATCAACGCGATCGTGAAGGGCCTGCGGGCGGTCAGCGACTTCGAGTACGAGATGCAGATGGCGCAGATGAACTACCGGCTCGCCAAGGTCGAGACGTTGTTCATGACGACCAACCCGCAGTACTCATTCCTCAGCTCCAGCCTGGTCAAGGAGATCGCGACGTACGGCGGCGACGTCAGCGGCCTGGTCCCTGAGCAGGTCCTCGGCCGCCTGCGCACCCGCCTCGCCGAGGAGTAGGCGCAGGAGCAGCGGCCCGGTCCGGTCAAGTTGGGGAATAGCCCGGTCACGGGTAGGCTAATCCGTCGGTCAGACAATCACCTACACGATAAACTGTGATGTCCAAGGGAAACGGTAAATCAGTCGCGCGCGGGGTGCCCGGTGCACACGGCGAGGGCGCGGGTCAGGCAGGTCAGGTGTCGAAAGGCAGCAGGCCGGCCGCCGCGCATGCCCGTGGCAGCGGTGACTTCACGTTCGACATGCGCGCACTCGGCAAGCGGCCGGGCGAGTTCAGGGACGAGCAGCGGACGGCGGCCGCGCCGGACGGTCTCGGTTCTGGGCTAGTCTTGGTGCCTGCGGGTGCGGACGTCGCTCTCGAGCTGCGGTTCGAGGCGGTCTCCGAGGGAGTGCTCGTCACCGGCTCGGCGGTCGCCCCGCTCACGGGCGAGTGCGCGCGCTGCCTGGAGCCGCTGGCCAGCTCGATCGAGGTCAGCTTCCAGGAGCTTTACCGGTACCTGCCGGACCCGGGTGAGGATGAGGACGACGGCGAGGAGCGCTTCCTCGACGGCGATCATCTTGACCTGGAGCCGGCGTTCAGGGACGCGGTGGTGCTCGCACTGCCGCTGTCGCCGCTCTGCCGGGACGACTGCCCCGGGCTGTGCGCCGAGTGCGGCGCGCGGCTCGCGGACGCCGGCCTCGGTCACGGGCACGACAAGGTGGACCCGCGCTGGGACCTCCTCGCGCAGCTAGATCTTCACGACACAACTGAGTAGCAGACTGACAGGAGAGCCGAAGTGGCTGTTCCCAAGCGACGGATGTCGCGCAGCAACACCCGGTCCCGCCGGGCCCAGTGGAAGGCTGCCCCGGTGACGCTGGTCGAGTGCCCGCAGTGCCACAGCCAGAAGCTGCCGCACGCCGCCTGCCCGACGTGCGGTACCTACCGTCGCCGGCAGGTACTGAACCCGGCCTGAGCCAGCATGTAACAGGGAGCGCCGGTGAGCGGACGACGTAATGACGGGGACGGAACCGAAGCGGCCGACCCCGCCGCGCTGGCCTGCGCTCTTGACGTGCCCATCACCGCCGAGACCCTCGAGCGCGCGCTGACCCACCGGTCGTACGCCTACGAGAACGGCGGCCTGCCGACCAACGAGCGGCTCGAGTTCCTCGGCGACTCGGTGCTCAGCCTGGTGGTCACTGACACCCTGTTCAACGGCCACCCCGACATGCCCGAGGGCCAGCTGGCGAAGCTGCGCGCCGCGGTGGTGCAGATGAACGCGCTCGCCGAGGTCGCCCGCGACCTGAACCTCGGCTCGTTCGTCCGGCTCGGCCGCGGCGAGGAGGGGACCGGCGGCCGGGACAAGCCGTCGATCCTCGCCGACACGCTCGAGGCCGTGATCGGGGCGACGTACATCGACTGCGGCCTGCCCGCCGCGAGCGACCTGGTGCACCGGCTGTTCGACCCGGTCATCGAACGGTCCTCGCTGCTCGGCGCCGGCCTCGACTGGAAGACGTCGCTGCAGGAGCTGACCGCGGACCGCGGTCTCGGCGTGCCCGAGTACCAGGTCAGGGACAGCGGCCCGGACCACCAGAAGCTGTTCCGCGCCGCCGTGAAGGTGGGCAGCAGGGAACTCGGCGCCGGCGAGGGCCGCTCGAAGAAGGCGGCGGAGCAACTGGCCGCCGAGGCCGCCTACCTCACGATCACCGCGGAAAGCGGCCAAGATCACGGGGCCTCAGAACGGATGCGGCTTACTCCGCCCGCGTCCGTCGCCTCTCCCGGCGGGGAAGCCCCAGGCGCCGCGCCCGAAGGCCAGCCATCCCCCCCGCGCGGCGCTGTCCCTGAGCCCACGCCCGGCTCGGCGCCGGGCACCTAATACCAACCCACGGCAAGGCACATCCACGCACCAAGCCGTGCGAGAAATGATGAAGAAGACTGGCCGCGCCGCGGCGGGCTGGAGGTGCCGTGCCTGAGCTGCCCGAGGTGGAGACCGTCCGCGCCGGGATCGAACGCCACGTCGTGGGCCGCACGGTCGCGACCGCGCAGGTACTGAACCCGCGCGCGGTGCGCCGTGACCTGGCAGGCCCCGAGGGGTTCGCCGCCGCGATGGCGGGCCGCACCTTCCTGCGCGCGGAACGCCGCGGCAAGTACCTCTGGTTCGCCCTCGACGATAACTTCCGGGGGGACACTCCGCTTCCCCGGGGGAACCCCCCCGGACCCCCTGGCCCGTACCCCCCGACGGAGGCGCTGCTCGCGCACCTGGGGATGAGCGGCCAGCTCCTGGTCGGCGACCCGGACCGCCCGCTCTCCCCGCACGTCCGCGCCCGCTTCACGTTCACCGACGGCGGCCCCGACCTGCGCTTCACCGACCAGCGCACCTTCGGCCACCTGATGATGGTCCCGTTCGCCATCGCTCACGCTTCCCCGTGGCCCGTCGGGCCGGCGATAGCCGGCCCAACGGGCCACGACGATCACGCCGACACTGCTGTGGCGGCCGGGCCGGCCCGGCTGGTGCCCGTGCCGATCGCGCACATCGCGCCTGACCCGCTCGAGGCGGCCTTCGACCCGGACGACTTCACGGCGCGCCTAAGGCGCAAGAAGACCCAGGTCAAGCGGGCGCTGCTGGATCAGTCGCTGGTCAGCGGTATCGGCAACATCTACGCGGACGAGGCGCTTTGGCGGGCGCGGCTGCACTGGGCGCAACCGACCGACACCCTGAAGAAGGTTGAGGTGTCCCGGCTGCTCGAAGCGGTCCGGGAGGTGCTGACCGAGGCGCTCAAGGCGGGCGGCACGTCATTCGACGCGCTGTACGTCAACGTGAACGGGGAGAGCGGCTACTTCGACCGTTCGCTGAACGCCTACGGCAGGGAGGGCGAGCCGTGCGCGCGCTGCGCCGCCCCTATCCGCCGTGACGCGTTCATGAACCGTTCCTCCTACAGTTGCCCGCGCTGCCAGAGGCCGTCGCCGCTGGCCTCCAGCGGTAGCATCACGACGGCCAGACGCCCCTAGATATAGGGCGTTTCGGCCATGATCGTTTGTCTGGCGGCGGGATCTTTGATAAGATAAACGGCATAACGGGTGACAGGTTGCTCTCAACTTGACCGCGATAGATCATGGTGAGACCCTGTATCTGTTGCCCGCACGCGCATCGGCGTGCGGTTCACAATGTGCCCACTCTGGTCACTCAGTGTGGAGGACCTTTCACCATGTCGAAGGCTCTATACGGCCACGTCGGCGGTCCCGATCCGCGCGTGGTCTCCGAAATGCGTCGCCTGCAGCAGCGCGTTCGCGACTTGGAAGCCGAGCTAGTCCGGCTCCAGGAAGAGAACGACGCGCTCGTCTCAGGACTGTCGCATGACGAGGCCGTGCTCGTTCTCGACCGTGAGCCCGCGCTTACCTGACGACCTCAGGAAACGCAGCTCAGCCCGCGATCAGCGGGTCCGCTCAGGCCACCGCCAGAAACGAACAAGGGACGCCGCGAAGGCGTCCCTTATCGTTATCCGGCCAGCCGTGCCCAGGCGTCCCGGTCGCCCGCAGCCAACGACACGCCCTGCCCGAACCTGTCCGGTTTGACGCTTATGCGCACTCATCGGTTACGCTATGTGCATTAACGTAAGCAAAATCACATCATTCAAAATAACCGGGCGGGATGTGACGCACATCTCAAGGGCGTTTACCCTAACGGCCATTCATTGGCCATCAGGCGTTCAAGGGATTCCCCGTTCCGCGCCGTTTCCGGCGGCTGTCCGCCCGGAGCGGTAATGTTCGGTGGGCGAAGCCGACGGCCGGCAGGCGCATCGCGGGGCAGTTCCGGGGGAGGAGAGGACGCGTGTACCTGAAGTCCCTCACGCTGCGCGGCTTCAAGTCCTTCGCCTCCGCTACCACGCTGCGCCTTGAGCCGGGCATCACCTGCGTCGTCGGCCCCAACGGCTCGGGCAAGTCCAACGTGGTCGACGCCCTGTCCTGGGTGATGGGCGAGCAGGGCGCCAAGAGCCTGCGCGGCGGCAAGATGGAGGACGTCATCTTCGCCGGCACCACCAACCGGGCGCCGCTGGGCCGGGCCGAGGTCACGCTCACCATCGACAACAGCGACGGCGCACTGCCGATCGACTACGCCGAGGTGACGATCAGCCGCCTGATGTTCCGTTCCGGGCAGAGCGAGTACGCGATCAACGGCGACAGCTGCCGCCTGCTCGACGTGCAGGACCTGCTGTCAGACAGCGGGCTCGGCCGGGAAATGCACGTGATCGTCGGCCAGGGCCAGCTCGACCAGATCCTCCACGCGGGCCCCGAGGCGCGCCGGGCGATCATCGAGGAGGCGGCCGGCGTACTCAAGCACCGCAAGCGCAAGGAAAAGGCGCTGCGCAAGCTTGACGCGATGCAGGTCAACCTGACGCGGCTCGTCGACCTGACCGGCGAACTCGGCCGCCGGCTCAAGCCGCTCGGCAGGCAGGCCGAGGTCGCGCGGAAGGCGGCCACCATCCAGGCCGAGCTGCGCGACGCCAAGCTCAGGCTGCTCGCCGACGACTACGTGCACCTGCGCGACAAGCTGGAGCGCGAGGAGGCCGACGAGGCCGCGATCCGCGCTCGCCGCGCCGAGCTCGAGGCGGCGCTCGCCGACGCCCGCGCCCGGGAGTCCGCGTTCGACGTCGCGGTCCAGGCGCAGGCGGCCGAGCTGGCCCGCGCGCAGCAGACCTGGTTCGCGCTCTCGTCGCTGACCGAGAAGCTCCGCTCCGTGCAGGGCCTGGCCGCCGAGCGGGTCAGGCTGCTCGCGGCCGACGCCGAGCCGGAACGGCCGGGCCGCGACCCGGACGAGCTCGACCGGCAGGCCGCAGAGCTGCGCGCCGAGGAGGCCGGCCTGACCGAGCGGCTCGCCGACGGCCGCGAGGCCCTGGCGGAATCCGTCGCAATGCGCACGATGGCCGAGACCGCGCTCGCCACCGCCGAGCGCAGGCTCGCCGACGCCGCGCGGGCCGCCGCGGGGCGCGCCGAGCGCCTCGCCCGGCTGCGCGGCATGGTCGACGCCGCGGCCAGCCGCGCCGCCGCGACCAGCGAGGAGATCGACCGCCTGACCACCGCCGCCGAGGCCGCCCGGGCCCGCGCCGAGCGCGCGCGCCAGGAGTACAGCCAGGTACAGGACGTCGCCGACGACGGCGACTCCGACCGCAGCGGCATCGCGGCCGAGCTGGACCAGGCTCAGCGAGACCACCAGCAGCACACCGAACGAGTGGTGGCTGCGCGCAAGGCCGAACGCGCCGCCAACAGCGAGGTGGCGGCCCTGCGCGCCCGCACGGAAACGCTCGGCGAGACCCTGCGACAGGGCGTCGACGCGACGGCCGCGGTCCTCGCCGACCGCGAGCGCTTCCGCGGCGTGCTCGGCACCTTCGCCGCCCGGCTCACCGTCGCCGACGGCTACCAGAAGGCGGTCGCCGCCGCCCTCGGCGCCGCCGCCGAGGCGCTGACGGTCAACGGCCTCGACGCGGCAGTCGAAGTCCTCACGGGCCTCAGGAAGGCCAACGCGGGCACCGTCGGACTAGTCATCGCCGCCACTGACCGCGCCGCCCACCCCCTCCGCTCCCACCCCTTTCCCCCGGCTCCCTTCCCGCCTTGCCTGGCGGCGCCCGCTGGGCCGCCGACCTGGTGACGGGAGCCGCCGAGGTTTCCGGCGCGATCGGAGAGCTGCTCGGCGGCGTCGCGGTGTTCGGCGGGCTTGCGGAGGCCGCCGCTTTCGTTGCGGATCATCCCGGTTTCCGTGCGGTGACGCGGGACGGCGACCTGATCGGCGCGCACTGGGCGCGCGGCGGGTCCGCGGGCGGGCAGTCGCTGCTCGACGTGCGCGCCGCGGCGGACGAGGCGGCGGCCAGGCTGGCCGAGGCCGAGCTCGCCGAGGAGGCGGCGGCGGAGACGCTCGCCGCGGCGACCGAGGCGCAGGAGGCCGCCAGGCAGCAGCTTGAGGAGATCCGCGGCCGGATGCGCGCGGTGGACGCGGCCGCGGCGGAGATCTCCGGGCGGCTCGGCCGGCTGGCGGGCGCGTCGCGCGCCGCCGCCGACGAGGCCAAGCGGCTCGACGCCTCGGTGGGCGCGGCGCTGCGCAGCGCGGAGAAGGACCAGGTCAAGCACCAGCAGCTGAAGAACGAGCTCGGCGAGGCGGAGGCCGGGGAACTGTCGGCGGCCGACCCGGAGTTCGAGGACATCCAGGCCGAAGAAGAGCGCGAGGAACTGACCCAGAAAACCGCGGCCGCGCGGAACGCCGAGATGGAGGCGCGACTTGAGGTGCGCACCGTCGAGGAGCGGCTCCGCGCGATCAGCGGGCGGGCCGACTCACTGACCGCCTCGGCGGTCGCCGAGCGGGCCGCGCGGGAGCGCGCCGCCGTCCGCCGCGGGCAGCGGGCCGCCCAGGCGTCGGTGGCCCGCGCGGTCGCCGCGGGTTCGGCACTCGCGGTGTCCGCCGCGCAGGCGTCGCTCGCCCAGGCGGCGGAGCAGCGGTCCGAGGCCGAGGCGGCGAGCGCGAGCGGCACCGAGGCTCTCAAGGCGGTGCGCGCCCAGGCGGCCACGGTGTCCGGCGAGCTGGACACGGTGGTGAACACCGCGCACGGGACGGAGATCTCCCGCAACGAGCACCGGCTGCGCCTTGAGCAGCTGGCCATGCACGCGGCGGACGAGTACGGCATCGAACCGGACGCGATCGTCACCGAGTACGGCCCGGACCAGCTCATCCTCGCCCCGGCCGACATGCCGTTCACGGTCGCGGCGCTCAAGCGCGGCACCGCCGTCCTCGTCGACGCGCCGGGCGCGGAAAGCCTGCCGGACGGGCAGCGGCAGCCGGGCGCCGTGGACGCGTCCGGTGCCGAGGCCGCGCAGGCCTGCGACGACGCGCGCTAACGGCGCACAGCCGACGGATGACGATGACGCGGCCGGGCCCGCCCAGCCCGCCTCGGCCGGCGCCCCACCCAGCACGGCGCCGGTCGCCGGGTCCGACGGGCTTTCGCTCGCCGACGCGCTGCGCGCGGTGCGCGCCGAGGCGGAGCAGGCCGCGGGCGACAACGCGGCGGAGGCGCAGCAGCGCAAGGACCGCAGGCAGGGGAAGGCCCCGGCCGGACCGGAGACCGTCGCGGTGCCCTACGTGCGCGCGGACCAGGAGGCACGGGCCGCCGAGGCCGAGCGCCAGCTGGTGCGGCTCGGCAAGGTCAACCCGCTCGCGCTCGAGGAGTACGCGGCGCTGCAGGAGCGGCACCAGTTCCTCGCCACGCAGCTTGAGGACCTGCGCAAGACCCGCCGTGACCTGCTCATGGTGGTCAAGGAGGTCGACGACCGGGTGCAGGAGGTGTTCGCCTCCGCCTACGCCGACACCGCGCGCGAGTTCGAGGGCCTGTTCGCCCGGCTGTTCCCCGGCGGCGCGGGGCGGCTGATCCTCACCGAGCCGGACGACATGCTGACCACCGGCATCGAGATCGAGGCCCGCCCGCCGGGCAAGAAGGTCAAGCGGCTGTCCCTGCTGTCGGGCGGCGAGCGGTCGCTGACCGCGATCGCCTACCTGTTCGCGATCTTCAAGGCGCGCCCGTCGCCGTTCTACGTGCTTGACGAGGTGGAGGCGGCGCTCGATGACACCAACCTGCAGCGCCTGCTGCGGGTCTTCGAGGAGCTGCGGGAGAGCTCGCAGCTGATCGTCATCACCCACCAGCGGCGCACCATGGAGGCGGCCGACGCGCTCTACGGCGTCTCCATGCGCGGCGACGGCGTGTCCCAGGTGATCAGCCAGCGGGTCCGCGAGACCGAATTGGCCTGACCGCGAAAAGCACGTGCAGCAAGCATGCCGAGTGCAAGGCTGGGCATGTTGTAGCGTGCTCAAGGGGCGTTGAACGCGGACGGACGGTGCGCGCACACGTCGGGGATATGCCGGCTCTGGGAGACTGTGGGCTTATATGACTGCGTACATCATCCTCATCGTGGTCGTCGCCGTGCTGCTGCTCGGCATCGGCGGCACGATGCTGCTGCGGCCGCGAGGCATGCACGGGGTCCGCCGGGGGCGGGCTCGCGAGCTCGACCTGACCGGCTCCATGCCCAAGCTCGACGACACGTCCGCGACGACAGGCACGGCGACCGCCACCGCGCCACCGGAACAGCGCCAGGCGCCGCCGGAGCCTGCCGCGCCGCCGCGCCCTACCCTGGAGAAGCCGCCGCCCTCTGCGGGCCGGATGGTGCGGCTCCGGGCGCGGCTCGCCCGGTCGCAGACCGGCTTCGGCAACACCCTGCTCGCCCTGCTGTCGCGGGACCGGCTCGACGACGACACCTGGGATGAGCTCGAAGAGGTGCTTATCACCGCCGACATGGGGGTTACCCCGGCCCGGCAGATCACCGCTGACCTGCGGACCAAGGTCAAGGTCGAGGGGACGCGGACCACCGACGAGGTCCGGTCGATGCTCAGGACCGAGCTGCTCGCGCAGGTGGAGACCCCGGCGAGCCGCGCGCTGCGCACCCAACGGCACGAGGGCCGGCCCGCGGTCGTGCTCGTCGTCGGCGTCAACGGGACCGGCAAGACGACCACCTGCGGCAAGCTCGCCAGGTCGCTGGTCGGCGACGGGCAGACGGTAGTGCTCGGCGCGGCCGACACCTTCCGCGCCGCCGCGGCCGACCAGCTGCAGACGTGGGGGGAACGGGTCGGCGCGCACGTTGTCCGCTCGGACAAGGACCAGGCCGACCCGGCTAGCGTCGCCTTCGACGCGGTGTCCACGGGCATCGAGCAGGAGGCGGACGTGGTGCTCGTCGACACCGCGGGGCGGCTGCACACCAAGAACGACCTGATGGACGAGCTCGGCAAGGTGAAGCGGGTCATCGAGAAGCGCACCGCGGTTGACGAGGTGCTGCTCGTACTCGACGCCACCACCGGCCAGAACGGCCTGCGCCAGGCGCGCGTGTTCGCCGAGGTGGTCGACGTCACCGGCATCGTGCTCACCAAGCTCGACGGCACCGCCAAGGGCGGCATCGTGATCGCCGTCCAGCGCGAGCTCGGCGTCCCGGTGAAGCTCGTCGGCCTGGGCGAGGGCCCGGACGACCTGGCCCCGTTCGACCCGGCCACGTTCGTCGACGCGATCCTCGGCGGCTGACCAGCCGCCATCGGCGCCGCGGCCGCGAGACTGCCGCACCACGCATCCCGGCGCAGCCCAGTTTTACCGGTAAATTTTTCATAGCGGGTAAACTTCTCACCCGAGGTAGAGAAAAAGCGTTCTAGCCGCCTTTTCTTTACCGGTCGCGAAATGTTTACCGGTAAAAGCCGTGAGCGCCGCCCGGCCCGCCGCGCCGGAGGGGGGCTTTGCCTGGTATGACCGTTTTGTCGGATGGCGGGCCGGGCGGGGAGGCGGCTCCATGGCCCATGTCGGCCGGATCGCCCGTGACCCAGGCATCGCGCGGAAACGGGAAACCCGGCCGTAACACTCCGGCCTCCGGTTTCACGGTTCTGACACATTCGGACTGGACGCAGGAAACGCGGCTACGGCATTGTCGAACGTGATTGAACGAAAGGGTGGTCTCCATGAAGCTCATAACGGCTGTCATCAAGCCCTTCAAGCTCAACGACGTCAAGGCGGCGTTGCAGGCTTTCGGCGTCCACGGCATGACGGTCAGTGAGGCGAGCGGATACGGCAGGCAGCGCGGTCACACCGAGGTGTACCGGGGCGCCGAGTACCAGGTAGACCTGGTTCCTAAGGTACGGGTGGAGGTCATCTGCAACGACGAGGACGCGGACGATCTCGTCGGGGTCATCACCAAGGCGGCCCAGACCGGCCGGATCGGGGACGGCAAGGTGTGGGTCCTGCCGGTGGAGACCGTCGTCCGGGTGCGCACCGGAGAGCGCGGGGCCGGCGCCCTCTGAGCCGGGTGCCGCGCAGGGCCAGTACCGTGAGCGCTGCCGTGCCCTCGGCACGGCAGCGCACTGACTACCGGGGGCCTGGTGACTGTCATGACTTCTTTCGCGGCTGATCGTAGCCGGAGGACTACAGATACTGACCGCTGGCTGGCCGGGCTGCTGGGCGCCGAGCCCGGGGTCGCCCTGGTCGCGGTGGGCGGCTACGGCCGCAAGGAACTGCTGCCCGGCAGCGACCTCGACGTGCTGCTGCTGCATGACGGCAGGGACGGCATCGCGCGGATCGCCGACCGGATCTGGTACCCGGTGTGGGACTCCGGCGCGCACCTCGACCACGCCGTCAGGACCGTGCCGCAGGCGCGCCGGGTGGCCCGCAGCGATCTCAAGGTCGCGCTCGGACTGCTGTACGCCAGGCACGTGGCCGGCGACCCCGAACTGACCACCCGGCTGCGCGAGGGCGCGCTCGAGGACTGGCGCGCCAACGCCCGCACCAGGCTCGCCGAGCTCAAGGCGCTGCACGAGGAGCGGACCAGGCTGCACGGGGAGCTCGCCTTCCTGCTCGAGCCCGACCTCAAGGAGTCACGCGGCGGGCAGCGGGACGTGCACGCCATCCAGGCCATCGCGGCGGCGTGGGTCGCCCCCGCGCCCGGGCCCAAGGTGCGCGCCGCCTATGACCAGATCACCGACGCGCGGCACGTGCTGCACGACGTCACCGGTCGTCCCTTGGACCGGCTGGTGCTCGAGGAGCAGGACGAGGTCGCTCGCACGCTCGGCCTGCTCGACGGCGACGCGCTGCTGCGCCAGCTGGCCGGCGCGGGCCGCACCGTCGCCTACGGGGTCGACCACGCCTTCCGGATGGCGGACCGGGCGGGCGGCCGCCGCGCCCTCGGCGTGCGGATGCGCCGCGGCAGGCCCGAACGCCGCCCGCTCGCCGACGGCGTGGTGGAGCAGGAGGGCGAGGTCGTACTCGCCCGGGCCGCGTCCCCGGCGACCGACCCCGTGCTCGTGCTGCGGGCCGCCGCCGCGGCCGCCCAGTCGGGCCTGCCGCTCGCGCCGCGTGCCCTGGCCCGGCTGGCCGAGTGCCCGCCGCTGCCGGTCCCGTGGCCGGACCAGGCGCGCAACGAGCTGCTCGCCCTGCTCGGCGCCGGGCCGAACGCGATCGCCGTCTGGGAGGCACTCGACCAGGAGGGACTGCTCGCCGCGCTGATCCCGGACTGGGACCGGGTGCGCAACCGCCCGCAGCGCAACCCGCTGCACCGGTTCACCGTGGACCGGCACCTTGTCGAGTGCGCGGCCAACGCCGCCGCCCACGCCCGCGACGTGTCACGGCCTGACCTGCTGCTGCTCGCCGCGCTGCTGCACGACATCGGCAAGGGCTGGCCCGGCGACCACAGCGTCTCCGGCGAGGTGGTGGCGCGCGACGTGTGCAAGCGTCTCGGCCTCGGCGAGGCCGACACGCAGCTGGTCGCGGCTGCGGTGCGCCACCACCTGCTGCTGCCCGCGGTCGCGACGCGGCGCGACCTGGACGACCCGATGACCGTGAAGCAGGTCGCGGAGACGGTCGGCTCGCGGACGCTGCTTGAGCTGCTGCACGCGCTTTCCGCGGCCGACGGGCTGGCCACGGGCACGGCGGCGTGGAACGACTGGAAGGCGGGCCTGGTCGCGGACCTGGTGCAACGGGTGAGCGCGGTGCTGGCCGGCGATTCCATGCCCGAGCCCGCCCCGCTGCGGGAGGACCAGCTCGCCCTGGTCGCCGACGGCGGACCCGCCGCGATCGTCAAGGGGACCGAGGTCACCGTGGTCGCGCTTGACCGTCCCGGCCTGCTCTGGCGGGCGGCCGGGGTGCTCGCGTCGCACCGGCTGGTGGTGCGCGGCGCGAACGCCTCGTCGGTCGGCGACACCGCGGTCACCGTGTTCAGCGTGGTCCCCGAGTACGGCGACCCGCCAGACGCGGCGCTCGTCACCGCGGACCTGCGCCGGATGCTCGAGGGCAGGCTCGACGTGGAGGACCGGCTCGAGCGCCGGGCCCGCTCCGCCCGCCCGCGCGACGCGAAGATCCCGCCACCCAAGGTCACCCTGGTCGACAACGCGTCGAGCAGCGCCACCGTCGTGGAGGTCCGCGCGCACGACGAGCCGGGGCTGCTGTGGCGCATCGGCCGGGCGCTCGGCGACTGCGGGCTGAACGTACAGGCCGCACGGGTGGAGACGCTCGGCGCGGAAGCGGTCGACGTGTTCTACGTGACCGACTCCTCCGGCGGCCTGCTCACCGACCCGGACCTGCGCAAGCGCACGGTGAACATGGTCCTTTCCGCGCTCGCCCCGGCCAGCTGACCGCCGCCCCCCGAGCGCTCTTACCCGGCCGCCCGCCAAGGCCGGCTAGCCAGGCGGCGAGTTACGGGTGCGGAGCAGCACGCCCCCGTTCGGGATCATCCAATAGCTCGTGCTGGGCCGGGTAGCCTTGTGGTGTGTTTGAGACGCTCTCCGATCGGCTGACTCAGGTCTTCTCCTCGCTACGCGGCAAGGGACGGCTGTCCCAGGCCGACATTGACGCGACGGCCCGCGAGATTCGCATCGCCCTGCTCGAGGCGGACGTCGCGCTGCCCGTCGTGCGGCAGTTCATCGCGCGCGTCAAGGAACGCGCCGCGGGCGAGGAGGTCTCGCAGGCGCTGAACCCCGCGCAGCAGGTCATCAAGATCGTCAACGAGGAGCTCGTCCAGATCCTCGGCGGCGAGACGCGGCGGCTGCGGTTCGCCAAGAACCCGCCGACCGTGATCATGCTGGCCGGCCTGCAGGGCTCCGGTAAGACCACGCTCGCGGGCAAGCTGGCGCTGTGGCTGAAGGAGCAGGGCAACACGCCGCTGCTCGTCGCCGCCGACCTGCAGCGGCCGAACGCGGTCACCCAGCTGCAGGTGGTCGGGCAGCGGGCCGGCGTCCCCGTGTTCGCACCGGAGCCAGGCAACGGCGTCGGCGACCCGGTGGCCGTGTCCCGGCGGTCGGTCGACGAGGCCAAGCGGCTGATGCACAACATCGTGATCATCGACACCGCGGGCCGTACCGGCATCGACCAGGAGATGATGGCCCAGGCCGCCGCGATCCGCGACGCAACCGACCCGGACGAGGTGCTGTTCGTCGTCGACGCGATGATCGGCCAGGACGCGGTGGCGACCGCGCAGGCGTTCCTCGACGGCGTTGGCTACGACGGCGTGGTGCTGACCAAGCTCGACGGCGACGCCCGCGGCGGTGCCGCGCTGTCCATCGCGGCGCTCACCGGCAAGCCGGTGATGTTCGCGTCCACCGGCGAGAAGCTGGCGGACTTCGACATCTTCCACCCGGACCGGATGGCCGACCGCATCCTGGACATGGGCGACGTGATGACGCTCATCGAGCAGGCGGAGAAGGCCTTCGACGCCGAGCAGGCCGCCAATGTGGCGAACCGGCTGATGGGCGGCGAGGGGCTCACCCTCGAGGACTTCATCGAGCAGCTCGGCATGCTGCGCAAGCTGGGTCCGCTGAAGAACATCCTCGGCCTGATGCCGGGCGCGGCGCGCAACAAGGAGATGCTCGACAAGGTCAACGAGAAGGACCTGGACCGGGCCGAGGCGATCGTCCGCTCCATGACGCCCGCGGAGCGCCGCAACCCCAAGATCATCAACGGCTCGCGGCGGGCCCGCATCGCCAAGGGCTCCGGCGTCGCGGTCGGCGAGGTCGGCACGCTGGTCACCAACTTCTTCGAGGCACAGCGCCAGATGAAGATGGTGATGAACGGCGGCATGCCGGGCATGCCTGGCATACCGGGCGTAATGGGCGGCAAGAAGGCGGCGGCGCGGGCCAAGGCCGCCAGGAACGCCAAGGGCAAGCGGAAGAGCGGCGACCCGCGCAAGGCGGGGATCACCCCGGCGTCCCCCGCGTCCCCCGGCGGCGGCCGGCCGGAACTGCCTGCGGCCGCCGAGGCGCCGCAGTCGATGGAGGAACTGGCCGAGATGCTGCGCGACGCCCAGGCGGCCGGCGGCCCTGGCGGCATCGGCGACGACGGCGAGGGGTTCCCCGGCTTCCGCGGCGGTCCTAGCGCGCTGCCGCCGGCGTTCGGCGGCGGGCGGCCGGCTGGGGCACGCCGGCGGCGTTCGGCCGGCGGGACAAGAAGAAGAAGTGATTTTTGATTTAAGGGGTCGCGGGGGCGGAGGGGATCGGGCCGCGCAGTCGGGCCGCGATGAAACCCGATCGCGACCCGAAGCGCGCGGCCCTCACCCCATCCCGCCCCCGCTTCTCCTTAATCGGTGGGCAGCGCAAGCGCTTTTACGGTGTCGATCGTGTCGGCTTCTGCTGCTGCCTTGTCGGGGCGGTAGCGCAATACCCGGGCGAATCTCAACGCAACTCCTCCTGGGTAGCGCGGTGAGCGCTGCACGCCGTCGAAGGCGATTTCCACGACCTGCTCGGGGCGGACGTAGACGGTCCAGTCGTCGCGGTGGTCTTCGAGTTCCTGGAATCGCTGGGTTTGCCAGGTGAGCAGCTCGTCGGTGAGGCCCTTGAAGGTCTTGCCGAGCATCACCCAGCCGCCGGTCTCCGGGTCGCGGGCGCCCAGGTGCAGGTTGGACAGCCAGCCTTTTCTCCGGCCGTGGCCCCATTCGACGGCGAGGACCACCAGGTCGAGGGTGTGCCTCGGCTTCACCTTGATCCAGCCGGCGCCGCGCCTTCCCGCGGCGTACGGCGTCGTGAGCGACTTGACGACAACGCCCTCGTGGCCCCGGGCGACGGCGTCCCTGAAGAACTCCGCCGCCTCGCCTGGATCGGCGGTGACCAGCCGCGGCATCAGCATCGCGGCTGGCACCACGGCGGCGAGCGCGGCGTGGCGCTCCGCGTCGGGCCGGTCGAGCAGGTCGGTGCCGTCGAGGTGCAGCACGTCGAACAGGAAGACGCTCAGCGCTACCTGGGCGGCGTCCCGTCGAGCGGCACCGAGCGCGTCGACCTCGCTGGCCGCGCGCGACGCGGTGTCCTGGAAGGCGTAAGGGCGGCCGTCCGGGCGCAGCGCGATCAGCTCGCCGTCGAAGACGGCGTCCCTGACGGGGAGCGCGGCGAGGGCCGTCACGACCTCGGGCAGCCGGTCGGTGATGTCGTCGAGTGACCGGGTGAACAACCGCACCGTTGCGTCGGCCAGGTGCGCCTGCACGCGGATACCGTCCAGCTTCCACTCGACCGCGGCCGCTCCGCCGACCATAGCCCCGCCCTCGCCCCGCCCCCGGCCTTCTCAAGCGCGTCGGCGAGCGACGCCTCGCTGGCGGCGAGCATCGGCTTCAGCGGCCGGCCGACCTGCAGCCCGAACCGGCCAAGTGCCGTGCTGCCGCCGCCGAGCGCGGCCTGCGCCGCCGCCGGCAGCGACCCGCTGAGCATGACCGCCCGCCGCACCTCGGCCCCGGGCACGCCGGCCGCCCGCGCGACCGCGTCGGTCATCACCCCGTCAAGCGCCCCCTGCCGCAGTTCACCGGAGAGCAGCCGGACGAGGAAGAACTGCTCCTCGGCAGTGGCGGCCGCGAAAAGCTCACCGACGAGCCGCTTGCGCTCCGCGGTCGAGCCTTTGCCTGCGACCGCCTTGATCCGTGCGAACGCGTCGTCCACCGCGAGCAGGGTCAGCGACCCCGTCTTTGCGGGAGCCGGAACGGAGCGCAGCGCCGCCCATCCCACCCCGATCTGCCGTTGCGGCAGCTCACCGGACAGGTAGGACACCAGGACCGCGACCTCTTCGACGCCAGCGGCGCGCAGCGCGTCCGCGAGCGCGGCAACCTTGGCGAGCCGCGCCGACGTCTGCGATACGGCCCGCGACACCTCAGCCAGTTCAGCAAGTAGCACGTCAACCATTGTCGGTCCTATGACTCGCGCGCGAAGCTTGGCATCGTGAGAGCAGCGTGAGACAGGCCCTACGCGCGCGGGGCAACCGGGCAGCGGCGTCATTCGCGATGGCGGGACTGGTCCTCGCCGCGCTCGGCGCCGCCGGGTGCTCCAGTCAGCCGGGTCCCGCACAGGCTTCTGTCGGATCGTGCGTCCAGTTCGGCGAGTCCGCGATCAGGCAGCATGTAACGGTCACCGCGCTGCCGCCGGCCTGCAAGGGCCTGACGGCGGCCCAGGTCAACGCGGCGGCCGGCACCGCGCTGCGCACCGCGGGCAGCGGAGTGCGGGGAAAGGCGCTCAGGCGTGAGCGCATCGCGGCCGCGAGTCACTACCTGGCGCACATGTTCGTCGTCGTTCCCGCGACGGGCGGCGTGCCGCCGCTGCCTGCCACGGCGTCGTCGCCCGGCGCGGCTGGCTGGCTCAGCAAGACCACGTGGGGCCTGCTCGCCCTCGGCTCGTGGCTGGCCACGATCGCCCTCGGACTCGGGCTGATGGCCCGGCGGGAACCGCGCGGCCGTGCCCGTCGGCCGGCCGGGCGGCCGCGGCGGCCGTGGCGGGCATGGCGGCCGCGGCGCCCGCCGGCCTTGAACCTCGCGCACCTAGGGCTGGCCAGCGTGAGCCTGCTGGCCTGGGTCGTCTACCTCGCGACCGCGGTGACCGGGGTGGCCTGGGCGGCCGTCGGCCTGCTGCCGCTGGTGGCCGGGCTCGGCATGGCGCTCCTTTTCCTCGCCTATGTGGCGGTACCTGCTGCCGCTGACGATCCGGCGCCGGGCAGGCGGGCGCCCGTCCTCATCGTGGGCGCGCACATCGCCTTCGCCACCGCGACGATCCTGTTCGCGGCCCTGGCCGCGGTCGGCACCGGCTGAGGAGATGTTTGTTCTCGCAGCGGGGGGTAGGTGCGAGGGGTGGAACTGAAGCCCCGTGTCACGTGGACCGCCCAGTGAACCCGGCCGACCCGCTGCGCAAGGTGATCGGCGCGGTGGACCGCTGGCAGCGGCGGACCCCGTGGGCGGGGGTCCCCTACGCGGTGATGAAGAAATTCGGCGACGACAACGCCAACCTGGTAGTCGTGGCGCTGGCCTGGTACGGGTTCACCGCGATATTCCCGCTGCTGCTCGTCATGATGACGGTGCTTGCGGACATCGGCGCGGGGTCCCTCGGGACCGGCATCCTCAACACGCTGCACAAGTTCCCGGTGATCGGGACCAGCTTCAACCCGTCGGACCCCAGGGCGCTGCACGGCAGCACGCTCGGGCTGATCGTCGGCCTGATCGGCCTGGCATATGGCGCGCAGGGGGTGACCCAGACCGCGCAGACGGCGATGGCCACGGTCT
The DNA here is from genome assembly GCA_963811335.1 of uncultured Actinomycetota bacterium. Classification (GTDB taxonomy): domain Bacteria; phylum Actinomycetota; class Actinomycetes; order Streptosporangiales; family Streptosporangiaceae; genus Trebonia. Next base: position 53,111 of record CAWERB010000003.1, read on the forward strand.
GGCACATTCCCCAGACTCAGCGCACCGGCTTCCTCCCGCGCTTGGGGCGCAGCGTGGCCGGCCTGGTCACCATCGGGGGCGCGTTCCTGGTGAACGCCTCCCTCTCCACCTATGTCACGGGCGGCACGACAAGCTACGCGATCCGCATCCCGGTCACGGTCGGCCTGCTGATCATCAACGCCGCGCTGTATTTCCTCGCCTTCACCCTGCTGACCGCGAAGGCGATAGGCCCGCGCGGGCTGCTACCCGGAGCGGTACTCGGCGCGGTCGCGTTCACCGCGCTGATCACCGTCGGGACCGGGCTCATGACGCACCAGCTCAACCACGCCCAGTCAAGCTACGGCGCGTTCGGCCTGGTCATCGGCATCGTGACGCTGCTGCTGCTGCTCGCCAAGCTGAGCATGTACGCCGCGGAGCTGAACCCGGTCCTGTCCCGCCGGCTCTACCCCCGGGCCCTGCCCATGGTCGACGAGCCGACCGACGCCGACCGGCAGGTGCTGGCGGGCCTCGCCTACGCCGAGCAGCGCAGGGACGACGAGGTGATCGGCGTCGGCTTCGGCCAAGACGCTCCCCGCGAGGCCGCGACCGACGCCATCAAGCAGGTCCGCACCCAGCGCTCCTAAACGGTCGTCCATGGCGATCCCCGCTCTAAGTGTCGTACCTGGTGGGGGTGGTGACGTGGGTGCGGCCGGACCCGCGGTCCAGCGCGGCCTGAAACGCCGCGTGCGGCGTCGCCCGAATTCCGCGGCGGCCACCACCTGCTTGTACTGCTCGCGCGCGACCAGGCGCCGGCTCGCGCGCAGCACCCCGACCAGCTCGTTATCGGTCAGGCTGGCAACGTCACTGACGGCCTGCTCGGTCAGCGCGGCCAGAAACGGAGAAGGCGGCATCACGTCCCCAGCGCCGCCCTCGGCGAACAGCGCGCGGGGCGCGCCAGCGGGCGGTGGCCCGGCGGCGTCCAGGCCATCCGGCTCCCACGGCTCCCACGGCTCCCACTGCATCCGCTGCCCACGGCTCCGGCTCGGGAACGCGGCCGGCGGCAGCCTCCGGCTCGCCGCACGCCACGTACTGCGCCCACTCCACGTCGGCATCGACGGCGCCGCCCGGTGGAAGCCGGAGCGAAGTGGTTCGCGGTTACCCATGTGCCGGCCCTCCGTCCGGATCATCGCATTCATGAAGCTTTACATGTCGAACATCGTATCGAGCAGGTCCGACATTCGCGTCTGGCGGCGCTGGCCCAAGCCCGGGCCGCGCCCGTGAAACGGTCAGCCGATGCGCAGCGGCAGGGCCCGCGGCCCGCGGATCTGGCCCGCCGACCATGGCACCGCCCCGGGATCAGCCAGCGAGAACGCCGGGACCCGCTCCAGCCACACCTCAAGGGCGATCCGCAGCTCCATCCGCGCCAGGTGCGAGCCGAGGCAGCGGTGGATGCCGAGCCCGAACGCGGCGTGCCGGTTGACCTCGCGGTCGATGACGACCTCGTCCGCCCGGTCGAACTGCGCCGGGTCACGGTTGGCCGCGGGGAACGACAGCAGGATCCAGTCCTCGGCCTTCATGTCGACGCCGTGCCAGTGCATGTCCTCCTTGACCAGCCGCGCCATCGTGACCGGCGCGTACGCCCGGAGGAACTCCTCCATGCGCGGTCGGCAGCAGCCCCGGCTCGGCGACGAGGCGCTCCCGGTCGGCGGGATGGCTTCGCCAGGTGCCACAACGAGGCGCCGATGGCGCTCCAGCTCGTGTCGATGCCGGCGATGAGCAGCAGGGCCATCGCCCCGGTGACCACGTCCGGGGAAGCTTCTGGCCGTAGAGCTCCGCGTTGAGCAGGTAGGTCGTCAGGTCGTCACGCGGCTCGTCATCGTCCAGGTGGGCGTGGACCTGCTCGAGCAGGTAGTCGAAGATCCGGGCGACCCGTTCCTGGCGCTCGTCCGGGTCCAGGTTGATGCCCTCGAGCAGGTCCTCGACGAATACGGCGAACCGCGGCGCCGTCCTCCGGCGGGAAGCCGAGCATGTTGGCGATGACCCGCATCGGGATGTGCTGCGCGTACTCCAGGGCCGCGTCGACCACGTCCCGTCCCGCGAAGCGAGTCGATGAGCGAGTGGCAGAACGCCCTGGTGGCCGGCTCCTGCTTGGCGACTTCCTTCTTGGTGAACGCGGCGAGCAGCAGCTTGCGCGCGTCGTGGTGGAACGGCGGGTCGGAGGAGATCGGCGGCGAGCCGCCGATCGGCGCCAGGTCGAGAGGCGGCCGGAAGTTGGCCAGCGATGATCGCACCGGGAAGAGAAACGGTCGGTGTCATACGCGATCGCCGCGACGTCTTCGTACCGCGTCGGCAGCCAGGCGCCGCCGAACCGCTCGGTGTGGGCGATCGGGCAGCGCTGCCGCAGGTCGTCCTGGATCGGGTAGGGATCCGCTGACCACTCGGGCTCCACGTGCGAGAAGTCGGTCGCCCAGTCGCTGACCGGCCCGGTGACGATCTCGTTGCGGGTGCCTTGTTCCTCCTCGCCTGGCTGCCGGGGCTCGCGGCTGAAGCGCTCGTCAACGGCCATGTCAGCCCTCCTCGGACAGCTCGATTGCCTGCTCGGGGCAGTTGAGCACGGCCAGGCGCGCGTCGTGCTCCGCCTCCGGCGGCACGACGCCGTCGCCGAGGACCTTCCCGTAGCCCTCGTCGTCGTCACCGAACAGGCCGGGGGCGAGGTCGTAGCAGCGGCCGTGCCCTTGGCAGAGCTCGGGATTGATCGTGCAGTTTCACTGCGCGGCTCCTGTCTGTTCTGCGGTCGAGATGGCCGGGGCGAGGCCGGCGATCACCCGGGTGAGCAGGGCGGCCCACTCCTCATCGGTGACCGCGTGGAGGTCTGGGGTAATGAGCGCGCTGCCCATCGCGAGCAGCAGGCAGAAGTGGGCAAGCGCGCCCGGCGACAGCGACGGGTCGAGCTCCCCGCCGGCCTGGGCGGCGCGTACCAGCTCGGCGAGCCCGTCACCGCGCTCGCCCACGTAGTCGCGCATCGGCCCGGCGACGTCCTCGTCGCGGCGCGCGGCGACCAGCGCCTCGACGATGAGGTGGCCGCGGTCGTCGCCGGTGGCGGCGAAGCCGCGGCCGATGAACAGCAGCAGCGTCGGTGACCGGGCGGCCAGGGTCGGCGGCGAGCAGGTCGGCGAGCAGCCGCCTGCCGTGCTTGCGCAGCGCGGCGACCAGCAGCTCCGCCTTCGAGCCGAAGTGCGCGTACAGCGCGCCGCCGGCTCACCTCGGCGGCCGCGGCGATGTCAGCCACCCGCGTGCCGTCGTACCCGCGCCGCGGCGAACACGTCCGCGGCCGCGAGCAGCAGCCGCTCGCGTGTCTCCGCCGCGGTGACGCCCGCAATGCGTCCCATGCCAAGAATTAAAGAACTACTCATTTAATAAGTCAACGATGCGTGCGCATCGGCAGCGCCGCGGTGCGTCCGGCGCATTGGCGGATGCAGTCGGCGGCCGCGGAGTGCGCCGCGGCGCGGAAGCGTGATGTGGAACGTGGCGAAGTCCCCGGAGTACCCGGGGCGCGCCGCGGGCCAGTGGCGCGCGATCAGGGCCAGCATCCTGCGGTTGCCTGGAAGCACGTCCATGATCAGCGAGGTCACGCCCCGCGCCCGGGCGCTGGCCGTCAGCGCGCTCATCAGCGCCGAGCCCACGCCCAGGCCCTGCCATGCGTCGGCCACCACCACGCCGACATCGGCCGTCCGGTGCATCCAGCGGGCCCGCCTGCGTCCACGGCCATGCCGTGCCCGAAGATCACGCCGCACCGGACGGCGACCACGACGTGAGCGCGGCCGTCGCCGCCGGACAGCTTGCGGACCAGTGCGGGCCCCGGCGTGAGCGGGGCGAAGAACCTCAGGTACCGGGTTTGCGTGGATAGCCCGGCGAAGAAGTCGCTCAGCGCGCCCACGTCCGCCGCGGACGCCTGGCCGGATCGCTTCGGCGACGGGGACACCGGCGCAAGATCTGGGTTCCGATCACGAACTCAGCATTTCCCGGATTGCTGAGTCTGTCAAGTGGACCTAGCATGCGTTCATGGAACATTCATGGATGCGGGACTTCGACCCGGCCAACTGCGCGATCGGCGCGGCCGTGGAGATCCTGGGGAGCGGGCGACCTTCCTGGTGCTGCGCGAGGCCTTCAACGGCGTGCGCCGCTTCGATGACATGCAGCGCCGCACCGGGATACCCAGGCAGGTGCTCAGCAGCCGCCTGGCCCGCCTGGTCAGGGGAGGGCCTGCTCCGCAAGGTCCCCTACCAGGAAGCTGGCCAGCGCAGCCGGGACGAGTACCGGCTAACCCGCAAGGGCGTCGACCTGTACCCGGTGATGGTGGCGCTGATGCAGTGGGGCGACCAGTACGAGGCCGGCCCGGAGGGCCCGCCGGTCCTGCTCAGGCACCGCGACTGCGGGGAACCGGTGCGGCTGCGGCTGTCCTGCCGCGCCGGGCACGTCCTGGAGTCGGCCAGGGACGTCACCCCGGTGCCTGGCCCGGGCGCACGCCAGATCGCCTGAAGGCGCACGCCAGACGCCTGAGACTAGTTACGCGGGAAGCGGCTCGCGCCGCGCTGGGCCGCGACGAGATGCGCGGGCGCGGTCTGCGGCGAGCCGGCGTTGAAGGGCGGCCGCGGGTCATACTCGATGCCGAGCTGTATCGCCATCGCGACGTCATCGCCGGCGATCCGGGCCGCGAGGGCGAGGGCCATGTCGATGCCCGCCGAGACCCCGGCCGCGGTGACGTACTTGCCGTCGAAGACGTAGCGCTCGCGGAGCACCTTGACCCCGAGTCGCTCGAGTTCCTCAAGCGCTTGCCAGTTGGTGGTCGCCGCGCGGCCGGCCAGCAGCCCCGCGCGCGCCAGGATGAGGGCGCCGGTGCAGACCGACGTGGTCCACGTGCTCGCCTTGTCGGCCTCGAGCAGCCAGTCCTGCAGCGGGCCCGGGCTCAGCTGGTCCGCCTCGCCGTAACCGCCGGGCACGACGATGACGTCCGGGTGCGGCACATCGGCGAACGACGCCTGCGCCTGCAAGGTGAAGGTCCCCTCCGCGTCGCTGACGCCGCCGCGCTCCTGCGCGGCGAAGATGACCGTCGCCCCCGGCAGGTGGACGAGCACCTGGTAGGGGCCGACGGCGTCGAGGGGGGCGAAGCGGTCAAAGAGCGGGATGACGATCTGCATGGGTTTCCTTCGCGCTGAATCGGCGGCGGTACTCGGCGGGGCTGACGCCGAGGGTCTTGATGAAGGCGCGGCGCATGGCCTCGGCGGTGCCGTAGCCGCAGGCGCGGGCGGCCTTCTCGATCCCGTCCGCGCTGTCTTCCAGGCAGCGGCGCGCGGCCTCGATACCTGACGTTGTCCACGTAGCGGCCCGGGGTAAGGCCGACCTCGGCGGCGAACGCACGGGCGAACTGCCGTGGTGAGAGGCTCGCCCGCAGCGCGAGGGCCTCGACGGTCAGGTTCCCGGCCGGGTGCTCGGTGATCCACTGCTGTACGTCCCTGATCGGCTTGCTGGCGGCGGTCTGCGCCTGGAGCTGGGCGCTGAACTGAGACTGGCTGCCCGGGCGGCGCAGGAAGACGACGAGGTGCCGGGCGACGGTCAGGGCCATCGCCCGGCCGAGGTCCTCCTCGATCAGCGCGAGCGCGAGGTCGATGCCGGAGGTCACGCCGGCGGAGGTGATGACGTTCCCGTCGCGGATGAAGATGGGGTCGGGGTCAACCGTGAGGTCCGGGTACTTGGCCGCGAGCTTGTCGCAGTAGGCCCAGTGGGTGGTGACCCGCTTGCCGGCCAGGAGGCCCGCCTCGGCGAGTACGAACGCGCCGGTGCAGACGGACGCGAGCCGCCCGGCCTGGCCGGCGTGCTCGCGGACCCAGGCGATGAGGTCCGGGGCGGCGTGCCGTGCCCCGTGACCGCCAGGCAGCAGCAGGAGGTCGAGGCGTTGCCTGCCCGGCAGCTCGCGCAGGGCGCCGTCGGGCGTCAGGCGCAGGCCGCTTGAAGTGCGCACCGCCCCTCCGTCGAGGCTCGCGGTACGAACCTCGTAGCCCGGCTCGCCCGTCTCGGTCCGGGCGCCGGCGAGGGCCTCAAGCGGCCCGGTCACGTCCAGGCTCTGCACCCCGTCGAACAAGACGACAAGCACCGTGCGCATGACCCCTAGCCTGCCCGGAGATCGTCCATGGCAGCAATGACGAATAACCCACCTTTCCTGCCATGGCCGGGGCCAGCTAAAGGCACGGCCCTGGTCAGCTAAAGGCCACCGCAAACAGAAGCCGGCTACCCCGCCGCGCCTGAGCTCCCGTGGCGCCCCGCGCCGGAGGCGAACCGGGCCGCGCCCGCGCCCGCCTCGCTGCTGGCGAGGGCCGTCCGCCCGTGCGCGAACTCCGACGCGAGCGCGGCGCCGGAGTCCAGCCCCTCGGCGTCAAGCACCGACGCGCGGTCGGTGCGCAGGCAGGCCTGCGGGAGCGCGGCTAGCTCGGCGGCCAGCCGCTGGGCGGCGTCCAGCGCCTGCCCGGCGGGCACGACGCGGTTGGCAAGCCCGATCGCGGCCGCCTCGGCGGCATCGACCGCGCGCCCGGTGAGGATCATGTCCATCGCCCGGCTGCCGCCGATCAGCCGGGGCAGCCGCACGGTGCCGCCGTCGATCAGCGGGACGCCCCAGCGTCGGCAGAAGACGCCGAACACGGCGGTCTCGTCGGCGACCCGCAGGTCGCACCACAGCGCCAGCTCAAGGCCGCCGGCCACCGCGTACCCGGCGACCGCGGCGATGACGGGCTTGGACAGCCGCAGCCTGCTGACCCCCATCGGGGCGTCACCGTCGGCGGCCACCCGGTTGGCGCGCTCGGTACCGAACGCGGTCAGGTCCGCGCCGGAGCAGAAGACCCCTCCCTCGCCGTGCAGCACCGCGACCGCGGCGTCCGGGTCGGCGTCGAACCCGCGGAAGGCCGCGGCAAGCAAGGCCGCGGTCGGCCCGTCGACGGCGTTGCGCCGCGCGGGCCGGTGCAGGAACACCGTGGTGACCGGTCCCGACCGTTCCACCCGTACCGCTTCGTCAGTCATGCCCGTCATCCTCGCACCGCCGGCCGGTCCGGCGGTCCCGGGCGGTGACTTGCCGCACCACACGCCCCTCCAGCCCGCGACTTTACCGCGCGGGCGTCCGCTATTCAGGACGCGGATCGTCCGTGATCGTGTCTAGATTGCGGTATGAGGGGTATGACGGCCACCCGTCGCCGAGGCATGCGGAGCAGGAGCTGGCATGAGCGAGTACACGATCAAGGCGCTGGGTCCCGCCACCTGGGACGACTTCGCGGACCTCGCCGGGCGGCACAACGGGGTATGGAACGGGTGCTGGTGCACCTGGTTCCACACCTTCGCCTCGGCCGCGGGGGAGACGCCGTGAACGTCATCGACTGGCTGCTTGACGGCGACCCGGCGATCCGCTGGCAGGCGATGCGCGACCTGACGGACGCGCCGGAGGCGCAAGTCAACGCGGAACGAGCCCGGGTCGCTACCGAAGGCTGGGGCGCCCGGCTGCTGGCGCTGCAGCAGCCGCACGGCCAGTGGCCGGTTTCCACGCCTACGTTCGGTACCGATGAAGCGCAGCAGTGGTGGCAGTCGTTCGGTCCCGAGCGGCAGGGCACCCTCTTCCCCGCGGGGACCTCCACCACCTGGAGCCTTGCCCTACTCAAAGCCTTCGGCCTCGACCCGGGCAGCGCGGCGGCGCGCCGCGCCGTCGCCCTGGTGCGGGACAACGTCCAGTGGGAGCACGACGCCGAGCCGTTCTTCGCCGGCGAGGTGGAGCCGTGCATCAACGGCCGGACGGTCGCGCTCGGCGCCTACTTCGGCGTGGACACGACGCCCGTGGTCACGCGGCTGCTCGGCGAGCAGATGGCCGACGGCGGGTGGAACTGCGAGCAAGAGAACGGGTCCACCCGCGGCTCGTTCCACAGCACGATCGAGGTGCTCGAGGGCCTGCTCGAGTACGAGCAGCACATGGGCGCCGCCAAGGAAGTAGCAACCGCCAGGCTCCGCGGCCAGGAGTACCTCCTGAGCCGGCGCATGTTCCGCCGGCTGTCCACCGGCCAGCCGGCCGAGCTTGACGGCATGACCGATGCGCCCCCGGCCTGGACTCAGTTCTCCTTCCCGACGTACTGGCACTACGACGTGCTGCGCGGCCTGGACTACCTGCGCGCGGCCGGCGCCGCGCCTTGTGCGGGGGCGGCCGAGGCGGTCGAGCTGGTCCGGTCTAAGCGCGGCAAAGACGGCCGCTGGCCGGCGGAGAACCCGCACCCGGGCGAGCTGCACTTCGCCATCGACGACGGCGAGGGCAGGCCGAGCCGGTGGAACACGCTGCGCGCCATGCGGGTGCTCCGCTGGCACGAGCAAGGCCCAGCATGAAAACAGCCCGCATGAAAACAGCCCGTGCGAACCGGGGAAACCCCGGCCCGCACGGGCCATTGCGCTACCAGGAAACCTACGGCGCCGCGGGCGCCGCCCGCCGGCGCCTGCGGCTCTCCCCGGGTGTCCACAGGTGGTACCCGACGGGGAACAGCCGGATGTTGAACCGGTCGGCCACCGTGCCCCACAGCCCGCGCCGCGCGAACAGCGCGATCGTGATGGCCACGGCGCCCAGGATGATGAGGTACCAGGCGTTGTAGGACTGCAGCGTCTGCTGCAGGACCATGTAGACGATGGTGCCCAGGATCGGCCCCTCGATGGTGCCGATGCCGCCGATGATCACCGCGAACGCCATCTCGGCCGTCCACTGCACGGAGAACACGCCGCCTGCCGTGCCGGGCACCACCTGGAGCTGCTCGATGGCGAGCACGCCGCCCGCCGCGCCGCACCCGGCGGCGGCGGCGACGAAGACGAGCAGCCGGGCCAGGCCGACCCGCACGCCGGAGGACCGCGCGGCCCGCTCGTCGTCGCGGATGGCGGTGAGCACCAGGCCGACCTTGGAGCGCAGCAGCAGGTAGACCCCGCCGATGGCGAGGACGGCGACGGCCAGCGCGGCCCAGTAGGTGTAGGCGGTGAGCACCGCGGGCTGCATGCCCGACAGGCCAGGCAGCGGCTCGCCGGTGCCGCCGCCGATGGATGCAGATCTGCTCGATCACCAGCATGACCATCGAGGCGAGCACCCAGGTCGCGATGGCGAAGTAGCCGAGCCGCAGCCGGGCGACCAGCCACCACAGCGGCAGCGCGCACGCGCCCGCGCCGATCGCGGCGATCACCAGGCCGAACCAGGGCGTGATGCCGTGCATCGCCGGGATCAGCACGAAGTACGCGCCGAGCCCGAAGAACGCCTGCTGCCCGACGGAGACCAGCCCGGCGTACCCGGCGAGCAGGTTCCACATCGAGGCGAGGGTGAGCACGATCAGCCCCTGCACCATGATGCCGAGGGGGCCTGACTTGACGTAGTAAGGGAAGGCGAACAGCACGACGACCACGACGAGCGCGCCGATGCCGCTCCACGCCACGTTCCTGCGCGAGCGGGTCACTCGCAGATCAGGGAGATCAGCAGAACGTGGGCTTGCTGCGAGTTGCTCCGTCATGCCGTTGCCCCCCGGCTGGTAAGCCCCTGCGGGCGGATCACGAGGACGAGGAGGAAGACCGCGTACCCGGCGAGCGGCTCCCACGAGGGGTTGATCTGGGCGCCGACCGCCTGGGCGACGCCGAGCACGACGCCGCCGAGCAGCGTGCCCCACAGCGAGCCGAGGCCGCCGATGACCACGGACGCGAAGGCGAACAGCAGGATCGTGTCGGTGCCGATGGTCGGGCTGATCGTGGTGATCATCCCCTCGCAGATGCCGGCGATCGCCACGGTGCCGAAGGCGATCGCGGCCGCGATGCCGAACACGTGCCGGTAGTCGGCGCCGGACAGCTGCGCCGCCTCCCGGTCGTCGGCGACGGCGCGGATGAGCCGGCCGTACTTCGATGAGGAGAGGTACTGGTTCAGCCCGAGCAGCACGATCACCGCGAGGACGAAGATACCGAGGTTGAGGTAGGCGATGGTGATCTGCGAGCCGATCGTGAACGAGGCGGTGATGAACGAGTCACCGACGCCGAGGCCCCGGCTGTTGGCGGTGAAGAACTGCTGCAGGCCGTTCTCGATGATGATCGAGAGGCCGAAGGTGACGATCAGCGTGGTGAGCTCGCCCCGGCTGATCGCGCCCTGGATGATCGACCGCTGCAGGATGTACCCGATGATCGCCATCAGCACGACGACGACCGGGATCGTCCACAGCACCGGCATGTGGGTGACCGCGATGACGCCGACGCCGAGGTAGCCCGCGACCACGGCGAGGTCGCCGTGCGCCAGGTTGACCACCTTCATGACGCCGAACATCAGCGACAGCCCGCACGCGAACAGCGCGTAGAGCCCGCCGGTCAGCAGGCCCTGGATGATGGCATTGACCCAGGCCATTACGCATGGCTCCCGTCATTGACTCCGAAGTACGCGGCCTCGACCTGCTCCCGCGTGACCTCCGCTGGCGTGCCCTCAAGCGTGACGTGCCCCTCGAGCAGGCACTGCAGGTGCGTCGCGACGCGCAGCGCCTGGCTGACGTCCTGCTCCACGAGCAGGATGGTGATCCCTGACTCCAGGACCTGCGGCAGCATGGCGTAGATGCGCTGCACGATCACCGGCGCCAGGCCGAGCGACAGCTCGTCGAGCAGCAGCATCCGGGGGTTGGCGACCAGCGCCCGGCCGATCGCGACGGACTGCTGCTCGCCGCCGGACATCTGCGCGGTCTTCTGGCCGCGCCGGTCCTTCATCCACGGGAACAGCTCGTAGACGCGGTCGATGGTCCACGGGCCCTTGCGGGCGTAGGACATGCCGACCTTGAGGTTCTCCTCAAGGGTCAGCGACGGGAACAGCCGCCTGCCCTCAGGGACCATCACGATCCCGGCGGTTGCGCGCTTTTCCGGCCGCAGCCCGGTCACGTCCCTGCCGTCGTAGGTGATCGACCCCGCGCTCGGGTGGTGCAGGCCGGCGATCGTCCGCAGCAGCGTGGACTTGCCGGCGCCGTTCGCACCGATCAGGGCGTAGACCTCGCCGGGGTAGACCGTCAGCGAGATGCCGGACAGCGCGCGGAGCTGCCCGTGGTGCACGACCAGGTCGCGGACCTCGAGCAGCGGCGCGCCGCCGTTAGCGCCCGCCCGGTCCGATGGCCTGCTATCGGGCGGGCCCTCGGGGGGTACGGGGGGTCGTCCTCCCGGGGGATTACCGCGAATGCTCATCGGGGGTCACCTCTTCCAGCACGGCCTCGATCGTCGAGGCGTCCACGACCTCGGTGCCCATGTAGACCTCGCGCACCCGCGGGGTGGACAGCACCTCGGCCGGCGTGCCGTCGCCGATGAACTCGCCGCCGTACAGGCAGGTCATCCTGGAGACCAGCGACGTCAGCGCGCGGACCACGTGCTCGATCCAGATCACCGCGACGCCCTCGGCGTTGATGCCGCGGATGATCTCCACGAGCACGGTGACCTCGGGGTCGGTCAGGCCGCCGGCGACCTCGTCGAGCAGCAGCAGCTGCGGGCGGGTAGCCAGCGCCCTGGCGATCTCCAGCCGCTTGCGGGCCAGCAGGCCGAGCCGCCCGGCGGCCACGTTCGCGTCGCCGGCTATCCCGGTCCGCTCCAGCGCCGCGGCGGCCGCCGCGTAGCTGGCCTTGCGGCGCATGCCGCCGCCCTGCTGCGCGGCCACCAGCACGTTCTCGAACACGGTCATGTCCACGAACGGACGCGGGACCTGATAGGTCCGCCCGATGCCGAGCCGGCACCGGGCGGCCGAGTCCAGCCGGGTGACGTTCTTACCGGCGAAGCTCACCTGGCCGGCGCCAGGGGCAAGGTCACCGGAGATGAGGCCGAACAGGCTGGTCTTGCCAGCCCCGTTCGGCCCCACGATCCCGACGGTGTCCCCGGCGCCGACCGAGAAGCTGAGGTCTTCCGCGATGACGACGCGGCCGAACCGCTTCGTCACGTGGCTGAGCTCAAGAAGTGGAGTACTCATTGCTCACTTCATTGCTTGGGGTTGCCCTGGACCTAGCTGAAGGTGGGCAGCAGGTCACCAGTGATCTTCGCGTTCGGCTGGAGCGTGTTGTCGACCACCACGGCCTCGAGCGGGTACTTGGTGCCCTTCTGCCACTGGATGCCGACCGGCGGGGTGATGGCCACGCCGGGGGCGGGGTTCTTGCTCGAGGTGTAGTCGATCGGGCCGGCGACGGCCTCGTCCAGCTTCACCTGGAACAGTGCATCCGAGAGTTCCTGCTTGTCATGCGGGTTGTTCACCGACGAGAGGGCCGCGTACGCGATCTCAAAGAGGGTGTAGTTGGAAATATTAGCGTTTGGCTGGCCATATCCGGCGGCGGTGTAGGCGGCGGCCAGGTCGGGGCAGGTGTCGCTGGTGAGGGAGGAGTGCCACGGCAGGGTCGGCACCCACCAGGAGTCGGTGGCGATGTTGTAGACCTTGTTGCCCATGGCGTAGGCGTCGGTCGGGAACAGCAGCACCTTGGCGACGGTGGCGAGCTTCGGCTTGAAGCCCTGCTGCAGCGCCTGGGTCCACATGGTGGCGAAGTCGGGCGGCAGCGGGACGTTGGTGAAGAAGTCGTCGCCGTGGTTCTTGAACTGGCTGATCATCGAGGTGTAGTTGGTCAGCCCGTCCGGGTAGGCGGACGAGAGGTCCAGCGTGTAGCCCGAGTCGTTGAGCACGGCCGGGAAGACGGCGCGGAAGGCGTTGCCGTCTGAGTCGTTCGGGTAGGCCGCGGCGACCTTGTGGTTGTTGCCGTGCTTCTCGCCGATCCGGTCCCACATCGGCTTGAAGGCGAGCGCGAGGTGCTCGGCGCCGAGGAAGTACATCACGGTGTGCTTGGGCTTGAGCGTCGGCTTCTGCGGGTTGCCGCCCAGGTTGATGTACCAGGACTCCCACGGCACGTTGGAGCAGATCAGCGGGGTGCCGAGGGCCTCGGCCTGGGAGGCGACCGCGTTGACCGTCTCCGGGGTGGAGGAGGCGAGCAGCAGGTCGACGTTGTCCTGCTGGATGGCCTGCTTGGCCAGCGTGCCGGCCCGGGTCACGCTCGACTGCGTGTCGTAGGACTTGATGGTGACCTTGAAGGTCGTTCCGCCGATCTTGATCCCGTTCTGGTACTGCGGGGTCTTCGTGATCGTCTCGACGACCCACTTGTCCGGGTAGCCGAAGCCGGCCAGCTGGCCGGTGACCGGGTGAATCCAGCCGATGGTGATCTCGCCGCTGGCCGCGGCACCCGAGGACGACGACGTCGAGGACGAGGACGTCGAGGACGAGGCGCCCTGGATGCCGGAGCTGCACGCCTCGAGGAGGGCGCCGCCGCCCACGACGGCCGCGCCGACGCCTGCCGCGCGGAACAGGCTACGCCGGGGAACGCCGCGAGTTTGGTCAGTCATGGTCTGGATTTCTCCTTGATATTGCTGCGCACCTGCTCAGGCGCGGGATCACGTCCGGTCGGGCCGCGGCGGAGCGCTTGCGTTGAGTGGCCACGGGCACCATCACGGCCCGTGAGCGTCTACGAAACTCCGGTACGGCGGTCGCCAACCTGTCGAAACGTAACTGTCTGAGGGATATCTGGAGATTGGTACGCTATGCGGCGACGCTGACGCATGGGGCGTGTGGGGCTGTAGAGACGCAAATAGTAGCCCAAAGTGATGGTTACTGGTGCATCCGGGTACATCTTGCGGATTGTCAACAATCGTATGAGCACGCTACGTGAGCCCCGTTGGCGAAGTCAACGCCGTTATGCAAATGTCATCGCCTCTGCAGGGAGCACTCAGGGACGCCGCGCGCACGCGGTGCGGCGGGTGACCCTATACTGGGGGCTTGATGCCTGGCCGCTGGCGCCCTCTCTCCGTCCGCCGGCCCGGCGCTATCGCTCGGTCCGGCCGGCCGTTCCCCGCTGGCAGGTGCCCGGCACACGCCTCTAACTCCGTGGGAGAAACCGCAGCCGTGGCTGTCAAGATCAGACTTAAGCGCCTGGGCAAGATCAGGGAACCGTACTACCGCGTCGTCGTCGCCGACTCCCGCACCAAGCGGGACGGGCGGGCCATCGAGGAGATCGGCAAGTACCACCCGAAGCTGGAGCCGTCGCTCATCGACATCAACTCCGAGCGCGTGCAGTACTGGCTGTCCGTCGGCGCGCAGCCGACCGACCAGGTCCGGCACCTGCTGACCATCACCGGCGACTGGCAGAAGTTCACGGGCCAGCCCGGTACCGAGGGCACGCTCAAGACCGGCGAGGTCAAGGCGGACAAGAAGGACCGCTACGAGGAGCTCGTCAAGGAGTCCCTCGCGACCAAGGAGGCCAAGGCCGCCGCCAAGCCGGCCAGGTCCGCGCCCAAGAAGGCCGAGCCCAAGAAGGCTGAGCCCAAGAAGGCCGAGCCCGAGGCTCCGGCCGCGGAGGCCCCGGCCGCGGAGGTCCGGCCGAGGCCGGCTGCGGAGGTCCCGGCCGCGGAGGTCCCGGCCGCGGAGGTCCCGGCCGCGGAGGCTCCCGGCCGCGGAGGTCCCGGCCGCGGAGGCTCCGGCTGCGGAGGCTCCGGCCGCCGAGGCCGCCGCTGACGAGTCCGCCGAGGCCTAGGTGCTTGAGGAGGCCCTCGAGCACCTGGTCCGGGGCATCGTGGCGTACCCGGACGACGTCCGGGTGATGAGCCGTATGCTCCGGCGGGGCAACGTCCTTGAGGTTCGCGTCCACCCGGACGACCTCGGCAAGGTCATCGGCCGTGGCGGCCGGACCGCCCGGGCGCTGCGGACGGTGGTCGGCTCCCTGGCCGGGAACCGGCACGTCCGCATCGACCTCCTGGAGACCGGCGAGGTTAGGTAGTTCCCGTGCAGGTCACCGTCGGCCGGATCGGCCGTCCGCACGGGATCCGCGGAGCTGTCGTGGTCGGTGTCCGCACCGACGAGCCCGAACTGCGGTTCGCCAAGGGCTCGCGGCTGGACACCAACCCCGTCGGCTTGGGCCCGCTCACCGTGGCGGGCAGCCGCTGGCACTCCGGCGAGCTTCTCGTCCGCTTCGAGGGCGTCGACGACCGGGACGCCGCCGGCGAGCTGCGGGGCACGTGGCTCCTTGTCGACGCCGCGACCCTCGCCCCGCTGGACGACCCCGATGAGTTCCGCGACGGCGACCTCATCGGCCTGCTTGTTCGCACGGTCAGCGGGACGGACGTCGGCACCGTCGACGACGTGCTGCACTCAGGCCAGGACGTCCTGGTCATCAAGTCGTCCGACGGCCGCGAGATCATGGTCCCGTTCGTGCTGCCCCTCGTCCCCGAGGTCGACGTGTCCGCGGGCTACCTGGTGATCGACCCCCCCGAGGGCCTGCTCAACCTAGAAAACCTGCCCTTAACGTGCGGATCGATATCGTCACCATCTTCCCGGACTACTTCGGGCCCGTCAGCGCGGACGGGAGCGTCGGTGATTCCGGCCCCCTGGGCGTCTCGCTGATCGGCAAGGCCGCCGCGCGCGGGGACATCGACTTCCGGGTCCACGACCTGCGGGCCTGGACCACCGACGTCCATCACACGGTCGATGACACCCCCTTCGGGGGCGGCCCCGGCATGGTCATGAAGCCGGACGTCTGGGGGGACGCCCTCGACGCGCGTCCTCGCGTCTCCCGCCCCCGGCGACCCAGCAGCGGAGGCAGCGCCCCCGCGGCTGATCGTGCCCACCCCGTCCGGCACTCCCTTCACCCAGGAGATGGCCGCCCGGTACGCGGGGGAGCGCCACCTCGTCTTCGCGTGCGGCCGGTACGAGGGGATCGACTCCCGTGTCGTCGCGGACGCCAGGTCGCGGATGGCCGTGGATGAGGTCAGCATCGGTGACTACGTGCTTGCCGGAGGAGAAGCGGCGGTTGCCGTCATCGTCGAGGCGGTGGGCCGGCTGCTGCCCGGGGTTCTCGGGAACGAGCAGTCAAACCGCGACGACTCGTTCGGCGGGACCGGGGGGGCGATGAGCGGGCTGCTTGAGGGGCCCGTCTACACGCGCCCCAGGACGTGGCGCGAGCTTGAAGTGCCTGACGTACTATTGTCAGGCAATCACCGGGCGATCGCCCGCTGGCAGCGGGATGAGGCACTTCGCCGCACCGCGGCCAGCCGGCCCGACCTGATCCGCCGGCTCGCGGCGGCCGCGGACGGGCTGGACAAGCGGGACCGCCAGGTGCTTGCTGACGCTGGTTTTCCGGTTGACGCAGAAAATATGGCACACTGAAGAGCGCTGCCCGTTCGGGCGTTGACCCCGCCGGGGTGTTTCCCTGGCTAACGCAGGCTTCCACCCGGATGCGCGCTGCCGCGCATTCCGACCAGGACTGAGGAAACATCCATCATGCACACCGCGATCGCCGAGCTTGAGCAGGCCCAGCTCCGGGCTGACGTCCCGGATTTCCGCCCAGGTGACACCCTCAAGGTGCACGTTAAGGTGACGGAAGGCAACCGCTCCCGCATTCAGGTCTTCCAGGGTGTCGTGATCCGGCGCCAGGGCGGCGGCCTGCGTGAGACCTTCACCGTGCGCAAGGTGAGCTACGGCGTTGGCGTCGAGCGCACGTTCCCGGTGCACAGCCCGTCGATCGACAAGATCGAGGCGGTCACCCGCGGCAAGGTCCGCCGGGCCAAGCTGTACTACCTGCGCGACCTGCGCGGCAAGGCGGCGCGGATCAAGGAGCGCCGGGAGAGCACCGCTAGCTGAGGGTGCTCCCTTCGGGCGGGACGACCTAGGGATGACCACAGATCCGGGTGCCGACTCCGGCGCGCAGGCAGACGAGCAGACGACGGCCGGCCAGACGCCGGAGGCCGTTGACACGCCGCGCAAGCGGAAGCACGCGCGGCCGCGGAAGCGGTCCTTCTGGCGCGATCTTGTCGTGATCGTGGTCGCGGCCCTGGCGCTGACGATCCTGCTCAAGGCGTTCGTGGTGCAGGTGTTCTCCATCCCCACCGGGTCGATGGAGAACACCCTGCTGCCCGGCGACCGCATCCTGGTCAGCAAGATCGTCTACCACTTCCGGCCGATCACCCGCGGTGACATCGTGGTGTTCAGCGGCAGCGGCTCCTGGGACCCGGTCGCGCAGGCGCCGCATAACCCGCTGGTGCGGCTCTGGGACGACGCGGTGAACCTGGTCGGGATCGCCGGGCCGCAGACCGACTACGTCAAGCGCGTCATCGGCATCCCCGGCGACCACGTGATCTGCTGCAACGCCAGCGGCCAGATCACGGTGAACGGCGTTCCGCTGTCCGAGTCGTCCTACATCTACCCGAACGACGCCCCCTCCGAGATTCGGTTCAACATCGTCGTCCCGCCCGGAAGGCTCTGGGTGATGGGGGATGACCGCGGCGACTCCGACGACTCGCGCTACCGGGCCGCCAGCCCGGGCCACGGCACCATCCCGGAGAGCGCCGTGGTGGGCCGGGCCTTCCTGATCATCTGGCCGCTGTCTCGCGTCTCCGACCTGCCCATCCCGGAGACTTTCAAGCAGGCCGGACTCGGCGCCGCGGCGGCGGTCGCCACTGCGCCGCCCGCCGCCGTGGGCGGCGGCACGGCCGTCGCGGCCGGTGCCGCCCTGGCGTGGCGCCGGCGGCGCCGCAAGCCCTGAGGCGCCCGTGCCGCGCGATACTTCATGCGGGGAGGGCGGCCGCGCCGCGCGGAAGTGGCGATACGCTCGCGCTATGACGATAACGCTCACGGTGATGAGCGACGGCGGTGCCTGGCGCGAACGAACGGGGGAGCGTGGATGAGCGGTTCGGGCGCGCGGGACGGCGGGTCGCCGCCCTGGGGTCCGGCCGAACCGGTGCCCGGCCCGGATGACACCCAGGCGATGCCCGGCCTCGGCGACACACGCCGGCCGCCCGGCGGCAGGCCGACCCGAGGGGCCCGAGGGGCCCGAGGGACCCGGCGATGGCGCGACGTTTCCGCCTGGCGGCGAGGGAACAGGCAGCGACCAGCGCCGGGACCAGCGGAGCCGCCCGGGCCGTGGCCCGCGTCGCCGCAGCTTCTGGCGCGAGCTCCCGGTGCTCATCGCCATCGCGCTGGTGCTCGCGCTCGTCATCAAGTCCTTCGTCGTCCAGGCCTTCTGGATCCCGTCGGGCTCCATGGAGAACACCCTGGAAGTCAACGACCGGGTGCTCATCAACAAGCTCGTGTACCACCTGCGGCCGATCCACCGCGGCGACATCATCGTCTTCGACGGCACCGGATCGTGGAACTTCGGCCCGCCCGCCGACTCCAACATCTTCAGCAAGGCGGTCAGCGAGCTTGAGGGAATCGTCGGCATCAGCCACGACTCCGCCATTTACATCAAGCGGGTGATCGGGCTGCCGGGCGACCACGTGGTCTGCTGCGACCGGGGTGGCCAGGTCACCGTCAACGGCGTACCGCTGTCCGAGGGCTCCTACGTGTTCCCGGGCAACCAGCCGTCCGCCCAGAAGTTCAGCATCACGGTCCCGCCCGGCCGCCTGTGGGTGATGGGCGACCACCGGGGCGTCTCCTACGACTCCCGCGGCCACGAGGGCGACCCGGGCGGCGGCACCATCCCGGAGAGCGGCGTCCTTGGCCGCGCCTTCGTGATCATCTGGCCGCCCAGCCGCGTCGGCTTCCTCAACATCCCGGCCACCTTCGAGCAGCCCCAGCTGAACGCCTCAGCCGCCGCCGGCACCCCCGTGCGGCCCGCGTCGTCCCCGTTGCCCTTGGCCCTCGGCTTCGCCGGCGCCGTCCCCCTCACCTGGCTACAGCGCCGGCTGCGCCGGCGTTCGAGAGCGGGCAAGCCCTGGTAAGGACACCGGCTCAACGGTCCTTCCGTCACCAAGTCACATACTTATGCCCGCATTTTCCCCTTAGCTTGGATTGCCTTCGTATCGGTACCTATGGCAGTCTTTCGTCTTCAACGGGACTCGGGGGCTCATGGGGGGAACCATGCCACGTTTCAGCACGTTCAGGGCCGGAGCAGCCCGGCCAGGACGATATGTCAGGACGGCCGTGGCTGCGGCCGTGGCCGGGGCGGTCGCATGTGCCGCGGGATGCTCAGGCACGGCGCCGGGGTCACAGGCCCGCAGCCCGGAGAAGACGACGATCGTCGTGGGGGCGGTTCCGGCCACCGATACCGCCGGGCTCTACATCGCCCAGCAGAGGGGCTACTTCACGGCGGTCGGCTTGCACGTGAAGATCGTGAACATCATCAGCGCCAAGGACGCGATCTCATCTCAGCTCCAGGGCAAGTTTGACGTTACCCTCGGCAACTACGTCAGCTACATCCAGGCGGACGCCGAGCAGCACGCGGACATCCGCATCATCGAAGAGGGATCGGTCATCCAGCCGAATAACCAGGGCATCGTGACCCTTCCCGGGTCGCCGTTGACCACCCTGGGCGACCTGCGGGGAAAGCGGCTGGCCGTTAACGTGCCCAACAACATCGGCAACATCCTGATCGGCTCGGCCCTGGCCGGGCAGGGCATACCGCTGTCCGCGGTCAAGCTCGTCGCGGTCCCGTTCCCGCTGATGACGGCGGCGCTCCAGCAGCACAAGGTCGATGCCGCGTGGGTGCCCGAGCCCTTCCTCACCGGAGCGGAGGAACAGGCCGGCGCGCTGTCGATCTACGACCTCGACCAGGGCTCGACGCAGGGCCTGCCCATCGTCGGCTACGCCGTCACCGGGGCCTGGCAGCAGAAGTACCCGGCCACGGCGGCCGCGTTCAGGACTGCCCTCGAGCGCGGGCAGCTCCTGGCCGACGCTGACCGGGCCGCGGTCGAGCATGCCGTCGAGCAGTTCCTTGGGGTGCCCCCGGTGACCGCGGCCGACATGGCCATCCCCGCGTTCCCCGTCGGCGTCGATAAGGTCCGGCTGCAGCGCATCGCGGATGATATGCGGCAATTCGGCCTGCTGGCCAAGCCGTTTGACGCCAGCCAGATGGCTGGTTAGGCAGCCGTTCGCCCGTCTGGAATCACCTGCTCACCGGAGCGGCAGCCCGCTTCGCCGCACTGTGCGGCGGGACCGGGTACGGCACCAGCGCGGTTGGCGTACGCTGCGGAGTGAGATGGTCGCTTCCCCCTATACCCCCCGACAGAGCGCAGGGCTCGCCGCTTACGAGAACGCCCTGGCGCGCGCCGGGCTGGCGCCCGTCGCCGGCATCGACGAGGCGGGCCGCGGCGCGTGCGCGGGCCCGCTGGTGGTCGCGGCGGTCGTGCTGGACAAGACCGCGATCAAGCGCATCCAGGGACTCGCCGACTCCAAGCTGCTGACCGAAACGGCGCGGGAGAGCGCCTATGCGGACATCGTCAGGCACGCGGTCGACTGGCACGTCACGACGATCCCGCACGCCGAGATCGACGCCCTGGGGCTGCACGTGTGCAACGTGGAGGGCATGCGGCGCGCGTTCGCGGGCCTGAGCAGCCGGCCGGCCTACGTGCTGACTGACGGCTTCCCCGTGCAGGGCCTCGGCGCGCCCGCCCTGGCGATGTGGAAGGGAGACCGGGTCGCCGCGTCGGTGGCGGCCGCCTCGATCGTGGCGAAGGTAACCAGGGACCGGATGATGCGGGAGCTTGACACGCGTTATCCCCAATATGGCTTCTGCCGTCACAAGGGGTATGTAACCGGTGAGCACCTGCGCGCGCTTGCGGAGCACGGGCCGTCCCCGGTACACCGCCGGTCGTTTCGGTGCGTTCCGGGTGACCCGCCGGGCGGCGAGCCGGCCGGAGTCCCGGGCGACATGTCGGGCTCCGCGCCGGGTGACGTGTCGGACGGCGGGCCGGCGGAGGGAGAATGGGTGACATGAGCGCGGAAGACCTGGAGAAGTACGAAGCGGAGATGGAGCTTCAGCTCTACCGTGAGTACCGCGATGTTGTCGGCCTGTTCACCCACGTGGTGGAAACGGAGCGTAGGTTCTACCTGACGAACGACGTCGACCTCAAGGTGCGCACTGCCGAGAACGGCGAGGTTTTCTTCGAGGTCACCATGCACGACGCCTGGGTGTGGGATATGTACCGGCCCGCTCGTTTCGTGAAGAACGTGCGGGTAGTCACCTTCAAAGATGTCAACATCGAGGAGCTGGCGAAGAGTGACCTCGAACTTCCGGCCGAGGAGAATGGCAAGCCCGGTTTCGCCGGGTAGGCCCGCCGCGAAAAGCCGGCCCCCGTGCTAGGCCTTCCCGACGCGATCAACGCGTGCCTGTTCGACATGGACGGCGTGATCACCCAGACCGCGAGCGTGCACGACGCGGCCTGGAAGGAGATGTTCGACGAGTTCCTGCGGTCCTGGTCAGCGGCGCACGGCCAGCCGTTCGTCCCCTTTGACCCGGTTAGCGACTACGACGAGTACGTCGACGGCAAGCCGCGCCTTGAGGGCACGGCGTCCTTCCTCAAGTCCCGGGGCATCAACCTGCCACCAGGCGAAGAGAGCGACTACAGCGGCGACCCCACCATCTGGGGCCTGAGCAACAAGAAGAACGACCTCATCCTCGAGGTGCTCGCGCGCGACGGGGTGAAGGTCTACGAGGGCTCGCAGCGCTACATCGACGCCGTGCGGAAAGCCGGCCTCAAGACGGCGATCGTGTCGTCAAGCGCGAACACCGAGGCCGTGCTCAAGGCGGGCGGCGTGGCGGACCTGTTCGACGTCCGCGTCGACGCGCTCGTGGCCAATGAGCGCCACTTGCACGGCAAGCCGGCGCCCGATACGTTCCTCGAGGCGGCGCGGATGCTCGGCGTGCCTGCGGCGAACGCTACCGTCTTCGAGGACGCGCTCGCCGGGGTCGCCGCGGGGCGGGCGGGACATTTCGGGTTCGTCGTGGGGGTAAACCGGGTCGGCCAGGCCGACCAGCTTCGCGCGCACGGCGCCGACGCGGTGGTGAAGGACCTGGCGGAGCTTCTGTAACGGGCGGTCGGGGTGCAAGCAGCGCAGGACCGGAGGTGGCCGATCGATGATCACTAACGCGCCGTACGGTGTCGAGCCTTGGTGCCTCACGGAGAAGGAGCTGCACCTGCAACTGCTCGCGCAGAGCGAGTCGGTGTTCGCCCTGTCCAACGGGCACATCGGGATGCGCGGCAACCTGGACGAGGGCGAGCCGCACGGCCTGCCTGGCACGTACCTGAACTCGCTGTACGAGAACCGGCCGCTGCCCTACGCGGAGGCGGGCTACGGCTTCCCCGACACCGGGCAGACCGTCATCAACGTGACCAACGGCAAGATCATCCGGCTGCTCGTCAACGACGAGCCGTTCGACATCAGGTACGGCACCCTGCAGTCGCACACCAGGACCCTGGACCTGCGCGCGGGCACCCTGACACGGAACGTGACGTGGACCTCGCCGGCCGGGAACACCGTCGAGATCGAGTCGGTGCGCCTGGTGTCGCTCACCCAGCGCGCCATGGCCGCGATCAGGTACCGGGTCAGGCCGGTGGACGAGAAGCTGCGCCTGGTGATCATGTCGGAGATCGTCGCGAACGAGGAGATCCCCGTCACCTCCGCCGACCCGCGGGCGGCCGCCCTCCTGGAAAAGCCCCTGGTCAGCGAGGAGCATTACGCCGTCGACGGCGAGAACCCGCGTGCCATCCTGGTGCACGGCACCCGGTCGAGCAAGCTGCGGCTCGCCGCGGGTATGACGCACAACGTGCACGGCCCCGCCCGGATGGCCACCTCCACCGAGTCGTTCGACGACGTGGGGCGGCTGCTCGTCGCCGCCGAGGTCGCGCCGGGCGAGGAGCTGTGCCTGGAGAAGTTCATCGGTTACGGCTGGTCCGCGCAGCGGTCAAGGCCCGCGCTGATCGACCAGGTGGCGGGGGCCATGGCCGCCGCGAAGCTGATCGGCTGGGAGGGCATGGTCGCCGAGCAGCGCCAGTTCCTCGACGAGTTCTGGGAGGGCGCGGACGTCGAGGTCGACGGGGACGTGGAGATACAGCAGGCCGTCCGGTTCGGCCTGTTCCACATCCTGCAGGCCGGGGCGCGCACAGAGAACCGGCCGATCCCGGCGAAGGGCCTGACCGGGACCGGGTACGACGGGCACATCTTCTGGGACACGGAGACGTTCGTGCTCCCGGTGCTGACCTACACCTGGCCGGGCGCCGCCGCCGACGCGCTGCGCTGGCGGTTCATGACGCTGGAAGTCGCCAAGGCGCACGCGGCGGAACTCGGCCTTGACGGCGCCGCGTTCCCCTGGCGCACCATCCGCGGCCAGGAGTGCTCCGGCTACTGGCCGGCCGGCACCGCCGCCTTCCACATCAACGCCGACATCGCCGCCGCCGTGGTGAACTACCTCGACGCGACGCGGGACACGGACTTCGCCCGCGAGATCGGCCTGCCGCTGCTCGTCGAGACGGCGCGGCTATGGCGCTCCCTCGGCCAGCACGACGCCCTGGGCCAGTTCCGCATCGAGGGCGTGACCGGCCCGGACGAGTACAGCGCGGTCAAGGACAACAACCTCTACACGAACCTGATGGCGCAGCACAATCTCGCCGCCGCCGCCGACCTGGCGGAAAAGCTCGAGGAGGACGCGCGCAAGCTCGGCGTCACCACCGAGGAGGCGGCCTCCTGGCGCGACGCCGCCGCGGACATGTACCTGCCCTATGACGAGCGCCTGGAGGTGCACCCGCAGCACGACGGCTTCACCAGCTACGCCCGCTGGGACTTCAAGGCGACCCCGGAGGACCACTACCCGCTGCTGCTGCACTACCCGTACTTCCAGCTGTACCGCAAGCAGGTGGTGAAGCAGGCCGACGTGGTGCTCGCCATGCAGCTTCGCCCCGACGCCTTCACCGCCGAGCAGAAGCGCCGCAACTTCGACTACTACGAGGCCATTACCGTCAGGGACTCAAGCCTGTCCCCGTGTACCCAGGCGGTGATGGCCGCCGAGGTCGGCCACCTGGACCTCGCCTACGACTACCTCGCCGAGGCCGCCTTCATGGACCTGGAGGACCGCGAGCACAACACCAAGGACGGCCTGCACATCGCCTCCCTGGCCGGCGCGTGGACCGCCCTGGTCAGCGGCTTCGGCGGGATGCGCGTCGCCGACGGCCAGCTGTGCTTCGTCCCCAAGCTCCCGCCCGGCATCATCGGCCTGTCGTTCCGCATGCGTTACCGTGGCCGGATCATCCTGGTCTCCATCCACGACCACGGGGCCACCTACTCACTGCTGGCCGGCGAGCCGCTGGAGATCAGCCACTACGGCGACCCGCTGACGGTCGGCGAGAAGGAAGTCACCCGCGACATCCCGGTTCCGGCGCAGCTCACGCCCCCGACCCAGCCCGCCGGCCGCGTCCCGCAGCCGCACCGCACCCGCAACGACTAAGGAGTCAGCAGAACGGGAGCGTGTTTCACCCGGCCCGAGCGGTTGGGCAGTAATCAACAACACGGACATATTGATCAGGAATCGTTCAGCGAATCAAACATTCCCCTCCATCGGGCGGTCCGCCCTGGTCACGCTTTTCCGGAAAATGTTTCAATGCAGCTGTGAAGGCCAGTGAGCCGGGCGGCGTCCGGCAGGAGAAGGTGACGATCCGGCAGGTCGCCCAGGCGGCCGGCGTCTCGATCGCCACGGTGTCGCGCGTGGTCAACGGCCAC
This sequence comes from uncultured Actinomycetota bacterium, assembly GCA_963811335.1. Taxonomy (GTDB): domain Bacteria; phylum Actinomycetota; class Actinomycetes; order Streptosporangiales; family Streptosporangiaceae; genus Trebonia. The sequence continues at coordinate 77,649 of CAWERB010000003.1, forward strand.
GCGGACGTGTCCGCGGTAACCAGGCAGGCCGTCGAGCGCGTGGTGCGCGAGCACGGCTACCAGGCCGCGGCGCGGCGTCCAGGGCTGGCTCCGGCCACCGGCCTGGTCGGCGTCACGACGCCGTGGGTGCTCCCTGGCTACTTCGCGGAGATCGTGTCCGGCGTGTCGGAAGCGCTGTACGAGCACGGCCTGCGGACGATGCTCTGTCCGACCAGGCAGTCACACGAGCGGGAGACCTCGCTACTCGAGCGGCTGGTCAGCGGCGATGCCGACGGCGCGGTCCTGGTGCTGCCCGAGGAATCGGCCGACGAGCTGCGGGCGCTCGCCGAGCACGGCTTCCCCTTCGTGGTGGTGGACCCGCGCACGGAGGTGCCCGACGGCATCCCCGTCGTCTGCGCCGCGCACTCCGCCGGCGCCACCCAGGCGACCCGGCACCTGCTGAACCTCGGGCACCGGCGGATCGGCGTGATCGCGCGGCCCGCTGGGCTGGGTCGCGACGCAGGAGCGGCTGCGCGGCTACCACGCGGCGCTGGCCGGCGCCGGCGTCTTGCCGGACGACTCCCTCGTCCGCTACTCGAACTTCCGGCTCGACGGCGGCCGCGAGCAGGCGGCGGCGCTGCTCGACCTGCCGGAACCGCCGACCGCGATCTTCGCGTTCAACGACGGCATGGCCATCGGGGTAATGCAGGAGGCCGCGGCGCGCGGGCTGAAGGTTCCCGGCGACTGCTCGGTCGTCGGCTTCGACGACACCGTGGAGGCGATCCGTCACCGTCCCGGCGCTCACCACCGTTCGCCAGCCGCTCGCCGAACTGGGCCGCACCGCGGTCAGCGTCCTGCTCCGCCAGCTGGGGAACCGGCGGTTCGAGCCGCTGCGGATCGAGCTGGAGACCCGGCTGGTGCCCAGGGACTCGACGCGGGAAGCTCGGCTAAACCGGTCCATTGACCGGACGTGATCCGGCTGTTACGTTCTTCCCGGAAATGTTCCGGTAACTTTCTGATCGTTTCCGGGAGCTGACATGCGCCTTCATCCCTCCGGCCGCCCCTTCTACCCATCCCCTCTCCAGCCGCGTGCTGTCGGCGGGCATCGGCGGCAGTAGCCATCGCGGCGGCCTTGACCGCCGGCGCGGTACTGCCCGCTATGAGCGCCGCGGCGAGCACGGCCGCGCCCGCGGGGGCCGCGACCGCCCGCGGCATCAGCCCAGGGACCCGGCTCTTCATCCCGCCGCCGTCCACTGGCGCGCCGCAGCAGGTCATCTCGCTGCTGAAAGCCCACGACCTCAAGGACGCCGCCCTCATCACGAAGATGGAGACGATACCGCGCGCCGTCTGGTTCACCAGCGGCACTCCCGCCCAGGTCACGCAGCAGGTGCGGCAGACCATGGCCGAAGCCGCCGTCGAGCGCGCGGTGCCGGTGCTCGTCGCCTACGACATCCCCGGCCGGGACTGCGCGCAGTTCTCGGCGGGCGGGGCGCTGAGCCTGGCCGACTACGAGGCCTGGATCAACGGGTTCGCGCAGGGCATCGGCAACGGCCAGGCGGTCGTCATCCTGGAGCCCGACGCGCTCGGCAACATGCCCTCGAACTGCGGGCTGCCGTCGTCGGTCTATCCCTTCACCGACGCCGACCGGATCAGCCGAGCTCCAGTACGCGGTCTCCGCCCTTGAGGCCGATCCCGGGGTGAGCGTGTACCTGGACGGTACGCACAGCGCGTGGCAGTCGGTCGGCACGATGACCCAGCGGCTGCTCGAGGCCAACGTGCAGCAGGCGCAGGGCTTCTTCCTCAACGTGTCGAACTACCAGCCCGACTCCGAACCTCATCGACTACGGCACCTGGATCTCCGACTGCATCGCGATGGTGACCGACCCCTCGAACGCCTTCTACGGCAACCCCGGTGGCTGCGCGAGCCAGTACTTCCCGGCCACCCAGTCGGACTTCAGCACCTGGGGCCTGACCACGCGTTGTACACGGCGAACATGGGCAACGCGGTCGCCACCACCCACTTCGTCATCGACACCAGCCGCAACGGCGACGGCCCGAACAACATGTCGGCGTTCGCGAACCGCGCCCTACAACCAGCCGGCCAGCGTGATCGCCACGCTCGCGAGCGGTAACTGGTGCAACCCGCCGGCCTCCGGGCTCGGGCTCAAGCCGACCGCGAGCACCGGCGTCCCGCTGCTCGACGCCTACCTGTGGGTCAAGACGCCCGGCCAGTCCGACGGCCAGTGCGACGCCGCGGGCGGCGTGCGCGCCTGGGACTACACCGCCTACACGCAGCCAGGCTGGCCGACCACCGCGGCCGGCCAGGCACTGTTCGACCCGCTGTGGGGCATCGACGACCCGGCGGCCGGCGCCTGGTTCCCGCAGCAGGCCCTGCAGCTAGCCCAGGACGCCAGCCCGGCCCTGGGATAATCACCTGGTGAGGTCCTCCTTCGCATACTTGCGGGCCTGCGGGCAATAAGCAGGTGACCGCGTCATGCGAAGGAGGACCAGAGGATGAACACGCCCGGCTACGTCGCCGCGGTCGCGGCCAAGGCTGAGGCCGGCGGCGCGCACGGCGCCGAGCTGGCCACCCTGCGCAGGCGGCTGCGGCAACTGGGTGAGCGGCAGGCCGGGCTGCTGCCGGGCGAGGTCCTCCAGCCGGTGGCGGACCTGCCGCGCCTGGAGGAGCTGCCCGAGCCGTCACCCGGTCAGGCCCGTGACGTGCTGGACCGGCTGGTGGTCGTCAAGCTGAACGGCGGGCTTGGCACGAGCATGGGCTTGTCGGGCCCGAAGTCACTGCTCGAGGTCAAGCCAGACGTGACCTTCCTTGACGTCCTGGCCCGGCAGGTGCTGGCGTTCCGCGGGCGGCACGGCGCCCGGGTGCCGCTGGTCCTGATGAACTCCGCGGTCACCCGCGATCCCTCCCTTGAGGTGCTGCGCCGCTATCCGGACCTGAGCGTGCCGGGGGTGCCCGCGGACTTCCTCCAGGGCCGCGAGCCCAAGATCCGCGCCAGTGACTTTCAGCCGGTGCGATGGCCGGCCGACCCGGAGCTGGAGTGGTGCCCGCCCGGCCACGGTGACATCTATGCCGCGCTGGCCGCGTCCGGCACACTGGACGCGCTGCTCGGCGCCGGGCTGCGGTACGCCTTCGTCTCCAACTCCGACAACCTCGGCGCGCTCGCCGACGTCCGGATCGCCGCGTGGCTGGCCGCCGAGCGGGTGCCGTTCGCGCTGGAAGCGGTGCGCGGCACCGCCGCCGACCGCAAGGGCGGCCACCTCGCCTGCCATGAAGGCCGGCTGCTGCTGCGGGAGACAGCGCAGGTGCCCGACGGCGACCCCTCGTTCACCGACGTCGAACGCTGGCGCTGGTACAACACCAACAACATCTGGATCGACTTGCAGGCGCTCAAGGACCGGCAAGCCGCCGATCCGGCGGCGCCGGACCTGCCGCTGATCGTCAACCGGAAGACCGTCGACCCGCGCGACAGCGAAAGCACCCCGGTGATCCAGCTCGAGTCGGCCATGGGCGCGGCCATCGGCTCCATCCCGGGCGCCCGGGCGCTGCACGTTCCCCGCTCGCGGTTCGCCCCGGTAAAGACCACCGACGACCTGCTCCTGGTTCGCTCCGACGGCTACGAGCTCACCAGCGACGGGCAGATGCTGCCCCGCTTCGACGGCCGGGAGCCCGTCGTCACGCTGGATGAGGACTACTACAAGCTGCTGCCCGACTTCGAGCAGCGGTTCCCCGCCGGGGTGCCGTCCCTGCGCCGCTGCCGCCGGTTCGAGGCGGCGGGCGACGTCACCTTCGGCGCGGGCATCGTGGCCGTCGGCAAGGTGCGGGTGACCGGCCCCCGTCGCGTGCCCGACGGCGCAGTGCTCGGCCGGTAACCAGCCGGGGCGGCCGGCGGCCTGCGTAGTCCTTGTCCACTTCGACCATGCCCCTAGCGCGGGGTGTGGTGCTTGAGGAACCGGCCGACCGCTTCGGTGGCGGCGGGCAGGTGCTCGGGGTCCTTCCACGGCTCGAGCAGCTCGGCGGCCGGCGCGAGCGCGGCGATCTCGCGGCCGGTCTCGGTCGGGTGGTGCTCGTCGATTCCTGGCAGGACGAGCATCGGCGTGCGGAAGGACCGCACCTGCTCCCTGGTCACGCTGACGGCGAAGTCGGCCGCCCACATGGCGGTGGCGAACGCCTTGATCTCGTCGATGGCGAGGTCGTCGCGCTCGCTCATGAGCTGCTCGCCCCACTGCTTCCAGATGTTGTTAAAGAGCTCCCGGTTGCTGGCGATGATCCCGACCGGCTGCTCGAGTACGGCCGCGACGACTCGTTCCGGCGCGAGTTCGATCAGCTTGAGTATGAACGGGCCGCCGATGCAGCAGCCGAACACCAGGAAGCGGTCGATGCCGAGATGATCCATGACGGCGAGCTGGTCGGCGGCGTAGGCGCCCCACGGGTCGCCGGCCTTGAGCGGGCCGGCGGACTGGCCGGCGTTGCGCTGGTCCATCGCGATCATCCGGTACTGCCCGGCGTACGCCGTCAGCGGGTTGATCGCCGCCATCTCCCACAGCGGCACGCTCGAGCGCATCCCGCCTGGCGCCAGCGTCAGCATGGGAAACCCGGTCCCTTGCTCGGTGTACCAGATCTTCGCCTCGCCGCGGTCGACGTACGGCACCGGGGTCTCCTCTCGCCATTGCGATTCCGTGACCCAGCCTAGGCCCGGGCCGCCCCCGGCATGCCTGTGGCGGCGTCCATGCCGGTCAGCGCCAGCACTTCCTCTTCCGTGAACCCGGGGGCGACCTGCTCAACCGTCAGCCTCCCGTTCTTACGGCGGAACTGCGCCAGGTCGGTCACCAGGATGTCGACGCAGGCCTTCCCGGTGAGCGCGTAGCTGCAGCGCTGCACGACCTTCGGCCGGTCCCGGCTGTCGCGGTGCTCCATCATCACCATGACGGTTCGGCCGGACGCGACCAGGTCCATGGCGCCGCCGATGCCGCCGCCGACCATGCCGTCGGTCTGCCAGTTGGCGAAGCTTCCCTCGGCGTCTACCTGGTAGGCGCCGAGGACGACCGCGTCTACCCGGCCGCCCCGCACCATCTCGAAGGCGGTCACGCTGTCGAAGTAGGAGATGCCCGGGCTCGGGGTGACGGGGTATCCGCTCGCGTTGAAGACGTCCGGGTACGTCTGGTCGTCGGGAACGATCTCGCCGTAGCCGAGGATCCCGTTCTCGCCGTGCAGGATGAGGTGCCGCTCACCCGCGTACGAGGACAGGTAGCTCGGTATGCCGAGGCCGAGATTGACGTACGAGCCTTCGGGCAGGAGCGACGCGGCAAGTTCCGCCATCTGCCTGCGCGTCCAGGCAGGCTTGCCGTTGTAGGCGCGGGGAACGTCCTGGTCGCGGCGCACGGGACCGTGCTTAGGCAGCGTGTTGACCACGGTCTTGCGGACGACGCGCGAGACGAAGATGCCTGGCAGCCCGATCCGCTCCGGCGGGATCTCGCCCGGTTCAACGACCTCGTCGACCTCCACGATGGCCACCCGGGCCGCCTTGGCGAAGCTAGGCCCGAAGTGCTGGTTGGCGCCGCGGAACTCCACGTTGCCGAGGCGGTCAGCCCGGTGGCCCGCGATGAACGCGTAGTCGACGGAGAGCGCCGTCTCCAGCAGGTAGGGCTTGCCGTCGAAGTACCGCACCTCCTTGCCGTCGGCGATCGGGGTGTCGAGGCCCGTCGGCGTGTAGACGGCCGCGATGCCGGCGCCCGCGGCCCGCAGGCGCTCCACCAGCGTGCCCTGCGGGACCAGCTCGAACGTCAGCTCGCCTTTCCGCATCAGCTCCTCCGCCGGGGACGAACCGCCCGCTCGCGCCGTGAATGAGACGACCAGGTGCCTGACGCGTCCGGCCTCGACCAGCGCCTGCGCGCCGGGCGGAATCGTGTTGCCGACAAAGCACAGGTCCCTGGTTCCGCGCTCGTCCAGCGCGGCGAGCAGGCTGAACGGCGCGCCGGCACTAGGACCGAAGCCGGAGACGGCGATCGACGCTCCGTCGGGCAAGTCGCTGATAGCGTCGGCAGGCGAGGTACGCAGCTTGTCCATGTGCCTAGCCTGCGTCCGCCGGACCGCTGTGACTAGATTGAGCACGCCAAAAATGACCGCGCGGCGCCTGTGTCATGCCCCGTCAGGCTGCCAGGGAAGCTGGCCCACCGGTGGACGCTGACGATTTCGCGGCTTGCCAGCGGGAGAAGGAGGCCTGACCGGTGCGCGCCCGGCCGGTAGGCCGGTTGCGGCGGGTCGGCCGGGCCGGGCTCGCCAGATGCCCCGGAGTCCGGGTCGACCTTGTTCAGCCAGCACAGCGGGCACAGCAGGTGCGGCCGTGAGTGCCGGTCCTGCCCGTGCTCCCACACGAAGTAGGCCGCGCCGGCCGCTAGCACCAGGTTGAGTCCCCCTCCGAAGGGAAGGCCCGGGACTCTGAGTATGCGAGGCATCGCTGTTCACCTGTCCATCGGTACGGCGGCGCGACCGGGGGGTGATCGCAGGGATCCGCCCTCTTCAGTGTGGCACCGTCCGGCCGGTCTATCCTTCGCGAACCACCGTTAGGGGCGGAAGCTCGGTCAGTTTGCGGGGCGAGTGCGCTGCCCAGCGCGTTCTCGTCGCTGTTGAACTGGTTCAGTGCCTGCTCGATGCCGGTGCTGGCGACAATGCTCTGATACTGGGCGTTGCTGGTCGCGTGGCTGAGCTTGGTCAGGTCCTGCGAGATCGTCGTCGCTTCGGCGTAGAGCTGGTTCGCCGGGCCGACGGCGGCCGCGGGCATGGACATGCCGTGCAGCGTGCTGGCGAAGTTGGAGAAGTCGGTAGCGGCCTGGGCGTCCGCCGTGTTCACGCAGGTGATGACGGTGCAGGACTGCACCGTTTTCTCCCAGCTGCTCAGCTGGGTGCTCAAGGTGGTGTTCGCGGCCTTGACCTGGTCGTAAGGACTTTCCGTCGCCCTGATGGATGTGCTGAAGGCTCGGTTAGAGAAGTAATTGCCCACATCGAACGCGACGCCGAGGACGATGAACAGCACCAGCAGTCGCCGGGCGCCTGTGGTCAGGAGCAGCCGCAAGTCAGCAGGCGCCCCACTGTCGCCAGGCGCCCCACTGTCGCCAGGCGCGCCGTAATCGGCGGCGGTAATCGGCGGCGTCTCGTCGCCGCGCGAGGGCGGGGTCGGTAACCGGCTCCCAGTCCGCGGCGGGAGCAGGATAACCAGGAGCCGCCCAGTCGCTGACGGCAGGTAGGTCGTGGCAGGCAGGTCCGGCGCGTCGCCCTGGGCGGCCGCGACGGCCGGGCCATCACCGAAGAGCCCTTTCGGGTAAGTCGGGGTGAGCAGGTAGTAGTAGCAGTAGGTGCGTGCCTCGTACCGGAGGACCGCCGTGTACGCCTGGTGCAGCCTACAGGGAGCCGCCCGGTAATAGAGCGTGATCAGCCACGCGATGAAGAGGACATGGTAGTACCAGGCCGCCACGAAGCTGGTCAGCAGGTATGCGGGGATGACCAGGATGAAGCGGAAGAGGACCGCCAGGCGGTTAAGTCGTTCCTGGGCGGTACGACGATGCGCACCGGGTACCCGGGTTCGTCGTGGAAGGAGAACGGCGGGTACGCGTCGGTGAGCAGGAGCAGGTACGCCTGTACCCGCATATACCACCGCATGAAACCAGACAGGTAGGAACTGCGTCCATTCGGGCAGCCGCCCCATGATCAAGGCGGCCCACCAGCCGACGAATATGCTGCCAAGGGCGCCGATCGCGAGAAAAATTAGCGCGAGGCCGTGCGGGATGATCATCAGCAGGCGGAAGAGCACGGTCAGGCGCTTTTGCCGCGCCGGGCCCGCCGCGGCCAGCTGGACGGTCGCAGGCTCGGCGGTCATCTGCTCAGGTGACGCCGGAGACGGGAAATACGGAAGGGTGCTCAAGCCAGGCCCCTGATTCTCCAGAATTATGGAAGTTTCCGGAAAGGGTACCTAATGTAGGATTGCTTGCGCTAGATCTTTGAATGCGTTTGAATTCGTGCCGGAGGCCCGTCCAGTTGGTTGGGGTTCGGCCGGTGAGCTTCAGCCGGTCAGTAGCAGCGTCTTCGCCACGGTGCGGCGTGCCGCGATGGCCTCGTGGGCCTTGGCCGCTTCGGCGAGAGCGAAGGTCTGGCCGATGAGCGGGCTGATCCGCCGCTCAGCCAGTTGCCCGAGCATGTCCTTCATCAGCCGGGACCGGTCGCCCGCCCCGTACTGCAGGTCGCGGATGGTGCTCACCCGGATCCGCCGGCGCCGGGCCGCGTCCTCGTCGGTTCCGGCGAAGGACCCGCTCGGCGCCCCGTGCGCCGAGAACCGCCCGCCGTCCGCCACCAGGTCGAACGCGGCGGTACCGAGCGCACCGCCGACGCCGTCGAGCACGACCTCCGGGCGCGTGCCGCCGGTGGCCTCGAGCACGGCGGCGGTCCAGTCCGGCCGCCCGTAGTCGACGGCCGCGGCCGCGCCCGCCCGGGCGACGGCCGCCAGCTTGGCCTGTCCCCGCGCGGCGCCGATGACGTTCACCCCCTGGGCCGCGAGCAACTGGACGAGCAGGATCCCCATGCCCCCGGCCGCGCCAAGCACCAGCACCCACTCGCCGGGCCGCGCACCGCAGACCTCGAGCACCCGCAGCGCGGTGGTCCCGTCATGCAGCACGGCGGTAGCGGCGAGCAGGTCAGCACCGTCGGGCACCGCGACGGCATGCTCAACGTCGGCCACCGCGAGCTGGGCGTAGCCGCCCGTCCCGCCGGGGCCGCCGGTGTGCGCCGCCACCGTCCGGCCGAGCCATTCCGCGCCCACCGACTCGCCGACCGCGACCACCTCACCGCCCGCCCCGTTGCCCGGCACGTACGGCGGCCTGATGGGGAAGTAGCCCGCGCCCGCGCCTGAGCGGATCGCCGTGTCGACGAACAGCACGTCGCAGGCCGCGACGGCGACCAGCACCTGCCCCGGCCCCGGCACCGGATCGGCCAGTTCGGCGACCTGGAGCACGTCCGGAGGGCCGAACCGGCGCACTTCGATGGCCCGCATGACGTCAGGCCCACCTCGTCCACCACGAAGGCCACCCGCGGGTTACCGCGAACATTGCGGTACTTGGCGCTGCCCGCCATGTTCATCCCGGCGATGTCGATCGTGCCGAGGGCCGCGTTGTAGGTGAATCCGAGCGGCTTGACCTGGGGGATGCCGTCGGGGCCGACGGTCGCCAGGTGCCCGCGCGGCTGGCGGGCCAGGAAGCGCTGCTCTGCGCCGGTAAGGGAGGTCATGCCAAAGAGGCTAAAACTTAAAGCGAAGTTGAAGTCAACCCGGCCGCTGCGCCGCGTGTCCGCGCGGGGCGCGGGTTCACGCCGGCGTTACCAAGCCGAATCAGCTCCTCCAGTTCCCCGGCCGGGCGAGCGGGTGCGGGACCCCTGGAGCCCCGCACCCGCCAGCCGGCCTCAGTCGAGCAGCGCGGTGACCGTGCCCGCGCCCACCGTGCGGCCGCCCTCGCGGATCGCGAAGGTCTGGCCGGCGTCGAGCGCGACCGGCTTGCCGAGCGCGACCGTGACCTGCACCGTCTCTCCTGGCGTGGCCGAAGCCACGGCTGTGCCGTCGGCGCCCGCGTCGCCCAGGTCGAGCACGCCGGACACGTCCGTGGTGCGGACGTAGAACTGCGGGCTGTACCCCGAGCGCACCGGCGTGCGCCGCCCGCCCTCCGCCGCCGACAGCAGGTGCAGCACGGCGGCGAAGCGCTGGTGCGCCGCCACGCTGCCCGGCGCGGCGAGCACCTGCCCGCGCCGCACCTGGTGACGGCCGACGCCGCGCAGCAGCAGCGCCGCGTTGTCCCCGGCCTGGGCGCTGTCCATCGTCTTGCCGAACGTCTCGACGCTGGTGACGACGGACCGCGCCGGCGGGCCGAGCCCGACGAGCTCGACCGGGTCGCCGACCCGCACCTGCCCGCGCTCGATCGCGCCGGTCACGACGGTGCCGCGGCCGGTGATGGTCAGCGCGTTCTCCACCGCCATGAGGAACGGGGCGTGCACATACCGCTCGGGCACGGGCACGTAACCGTCGATGGCGTCGAGGAGGGCGAGCACGGATGCCACCCACCGTTCCTCTCCGGCGAGCGCGGCCAGCCCGGAGACCCGCACGACCGGGACCTCGTCGCCCGGGTACCCGTAGGCGGACAGCAGCTCGCGGACCTCGAGCTCCACGAGCTCCGCGATCTCCTCGTCGGCCGCGTCGGCCTTGTTTAGCGCGACGACCAGGTGCGCCACGCCGACCTGCCGGGCGAGCACGACGTGCTCCCGGGTTTGCGGCATCACGCCCTCGAGGGCCGAGACCACCAGGACCGCGCCGTCGACCTGCGCCGCGCCGGTGATCATGTTCTTCACGTAGTCGGCGTGGCCCGGCATGTCGACGTGCGCGTAATGCCTGGCCGCGGTCTCGTACTCGACGTGCGCGATGTTGATGGTGATGCCACGCGCGGCCTCCTCCGGTGCGCGGTCGATCTGCCCGAACGGCACGTAGCTGCCCATGCCGCGGTCCGCGAGGACCTTCGTGATGGCGGCGGTGAGCGTGGTCTTCCCGTGGTCCACGTGCCCCATCGTGCCGATGTTGAGGTGCGGCTTGTCGCGGACGTACGCCTGCTTGGTCATGACTGAATTGCTCCTGGTTCCTCCTGCTGGACTCGCTGACCCGCGCGCGCATGTGGCACCGCGCGATGCGCCACCCTTCCCCGCCGGGTCAAGGGAAGCGAACGGGAAAGGGTCAGCGTCGCGCGCCGTCAAGAGCCGACGCCGACGGCCGACGACGACAGTGCCGGCGAGGACAGTGCCGGCGAAGACAGTGCCGGCGAAGAACAGGAGCGACGAGGACAGCAGTGCCAGGGCAGCCGTCAGCGCCGCGCGGGTGAGCGCGCGGAGAGCGGAGACGGCGAACCGGAACACGACAGCAAGCGTGCGGCACCAGCGGTGCGGCCCGCAACGGATTTAGGAGCCCGGGTCCGGCCGGTGAGCCAGCTGGGCCAACTGGTCAGGGCCGGTCCGCGAAATTAACGCCGATCAAGCAGGCGTTCCAGCGCCGCGATATCTGGCTGGTCCTTCTCGCGGTTCATCTGACGCTTGAAATAAAGCACGTGACGCAAGTTAACAAACGGCAGCCCGCCGATAATATCGGCTTGCGCGATTTGCTCAGCGACAGACGGTTGCCCCGCCTCCCCGGGCTCGTCGGATGAGCCTAGACCGATAACCTCGATGTCCGGTGAGATGCGGATTACTGTGACACCGTGCTTCTCAGTAGCCGGATACGCGTCGGCCAGCTCATCCCAGAGGTCATTGTCAACGATAAGGTCGATGTCGCCGATTTCCCTGATCTCACGCACGCCGAGCGGGCCGCTCGAAGTGATCGCGTATCGCCCGAGAGGCAGGTTGAGATCCCTTACAAGCTGGAATTTCGCGTCGTTCTCAGGATATTTTGACACACTCGGATCATAGCCCTCGGCGGCGCTGCGGCGGTCCGGCCCGGCAGGCAAAGGGTCTTGCCGGCGGCCCGCCCGCCCCACTCGGCGTGTACCGGAGCACTAGAAGTGAGAAATGTGAATAAGTCCTGACTGGCGAGGCTCTGCCCTATATGCCGATGCGGGGTGACCGCGTTACGCTTTGGTACGTTTTGGTGATCGGGGGTGCTGGCAATGACAGGACCGACGGGCCCGGCCGCGGCGGGCGGCGGCCGCTCAGGGCAGGCCACGCTGATCGAGACCAAGTGATCGAGACCCTGAAGAACGCGTTCGTCCATGGCCGGCTGACCAAGGACGAGCTGGACGCGCGGGCCGGCCAGGCGCTGACCGCGCGGACCCGGGCCGAGTTGGCCGCGCTCACCGCCGACCTTCCGGCCAGCCCGCAGGCGGCCCCGTCGGCCCAGTCACCTGCCCGGCCGCCAGGCCACGCTGGCTGGCTGCTGGCCACGGCCGCCGCCGGGTCGGGCGCCTGCCTGGCCGCCGCGTCCGGCCTCGTCCTGTTCGCCGTCGACTTCCTCGACCCGCATGGCCTCGGCAATCCCGGTCATCCGTGGAGCGCCGTGTGCGCGAGCTTCGCGTTTGTCCTGCTTATCTTGGCGCTGTTCATCGCGGTGCTCGGAACGGCCGCCGCAGTGGAGCAGCGGCGCCTTCGCGGGCAGCTGCCGCCCGCGAAAGGACGCGGCCAGCGGCTGAGCCCACGTGGCGGGCTCAGCTAGCGAAACGGCCCGCCCGATCCAGCCGGCCGAGCGTTGCGGCGGCGCCCGTGCGGGTCAGGACTTGGTGAAGGCGAGCAGCATGAACCGGGGGAAGCGGCCGCCTGGCGGGAGGTAGGCGTCTGGCCCGTGGGCGTCGGCGAGCGCGGGGACGTCGGCCAGCTTGGTGAGGCGGAGGCCGCCGGCGTGGAACGCGTCGAGGTAGTTCTCCAGCGTCCGGTGATGGTAGTGGGCCCGGATGCCGATTTCCCACAGGCCCCGGTAGCGGCTGACCGCGCCGGAGTCGAAGTAGTCGGTGACGTGCCGGTCGATGACGGCGCTGTAGGGGTTGTTGAGCGCGATCGCGAGCCGCCCGCCGGGCGCGAGCGAAGCGGCGAGGGTAGCGGCGAACCCGCGGTAGTCCCGGACGTCGTTGAGTACCAGGTAGCACGCCGCGGCATCGAAGGGCCCGGCGGTGCCCGGCAGCGGCAGGCTAAGGTCGGCGACCTGGTAGTCGATGCCGCCGCCGGGGTCCCTGGCCCGGGCCAGGGCGATCAGGCGCGCCGACCGGTCGATCCCGGTGACGTGCGCGCCGCGGGCGGCCAGCGCCCGGGCGAGGTAGCCCTCTCCGCATCCGGCGTCGAGAACCCGGCTGCCCTCGATGTCCCCGAGCAGGTCAAGCAGTGGCAGGAGCAGGCCGAACGGGTCGGCGTCCTGGCCGCCCTGCTCCCGCCAGGCCACGTAGGTCGCGTACTCGTCCGCATAGTCGTCGTAGTCACCGGGTGCCGGCGTCTCCGCAGTCATGGCCTGCTGATTCCCAGGACACCTGGACGGCTACCTTATTCACGGCCCGCTAGCGTCTTACGCCTTCATCGCGTCAATCCTGGCGGCGATAGCGGTACCCATCCTTTCGCCTCGCAGTATGGGCGGGCCGCCAGCCGAGTGGCCCGCCATCGATGCCACCGCTGGGCATGTTTGTATAGCAGAGGACCACGTTCGGCCTTCTTTGCATACCGGGGCCCATGAGCACGATCGATTTGCGGCATTTGTCCAGCCCGCTGCTATGCAAAGCCGCGGATTCGTGGTCCTGGGCTATGCAAAGATCATCCAGGGGAAGGCCGCGCGGACGTGAAGATCTTTCGTAGTGGCGGGCCCGCGGCGGAAACTCGTGAGGATCTCTACGGTCAGGATCCCTACGGCCAGCTGCGCGGCCGGTCGGGATTCGCGTGCGCGTCATTGCCGGACGGGGACCATGATGGGTTGCCTGACTGCTCCTCCAGTGTCCGGTGGTGGGGTCTAGGCTCGCCGACGGTGTTGAGCGATCCGGCCTTATTCGGTCACTTGTCGCATTAGGCTCGTAGGGCGGATGCGGGCAATGGCCGTCTAGGGGTCGGGATGGCGAAGCGGCAGGAGTGGTGGGCGGAGGTTCAGCACGAGCGCGCGCGCCAGGTCCGCAACCGATTGCAGCAGTCTCGCGAGTTCCAGCGGGCGCAGGCGCGAGCGCCCCGCGACGCCGCCAAGGCTGAGCGCAGCAGGCAGCGGCAGGCGGCCGTCGACGAGCGGCAGCGGACCGAGCTCTACATCGAGGATCGCCGGGCCGAGGCGGCGGCCATGGCGGAAGACGCCCGTGCCCGCTTCGCTGAGCTTGAAGGGCTGCTGCAGGCCGGCCTCTGTGACCGGCCGGCCGTCACCTTCGGCAGTCTCAGGCGCAACGGCGCCTACCCGGTGTTCGACGCCGGGCGGCTGGCCGAACCGCTGCCCGCTCCGGTGTGGGAGCACTTCGCCCCCGAGGAGCCGGCCGGGCGAGGCAAGTTCTTCGGCGGCTCGGCCCGTTATGAGCAGGAGCTCGACAGCGCCCGCGCGGATTACGCCCAGGCCGTCGAGCGGTACACGGCCGCGGAGGCCGACCGGCGTCGGCAGCTTACCCGCGAGCGCGCCGCCTACGACGCGGCCGTCGCGAAGTACACCGCCGCCGTCACCGCGCACAACGCCGGCGTTGACCAGTTCCAGCGGGACTGCTGGGCCGCCGACCCCGAGGCCGTCGCGCAGTTCTGCACCCTCGTCCTGGACTCGTCGGCCTATCCGGACGGGTTCCCGCACCAGACACGCACCGTGTACCGGCCAGATCAGCGGGAAGTCGTCATCGAGTGGGAACTGCCGCCGCCGTCGGTGATCCCGCTGGACCGCGACTACCTGTACCTGGCCACCCGGGATGCCATCGACGCGAGCCCGCGCACGCAGAAGGAGATCGAGGAGCTCTACCGGGCGGTGATCGCGCAGGTGGCGCTGCGTACCCTCCATGAAATCCTCATCTCCACGCCCGGCGGCGTGATCGACCGGGTGACCTTCTACGGCCACGTCTGCGCCGCGGACCCCGCGACCGGCCAGCCGGCCCAGCCGCTGCTGCTGCAAGTGAGTACCGAACGAGAGGCGTTCACTCCGTACCTGCTCTCCGACCCCGACGCGGTAAACAGCCTCAACCGCCTCAACGCCGTGCTCTCACCGCATCCTTACGACCTGGAGCCGGTACAGCCCGCCGTGGACTTCGACTCCCTGTCGGCTCGGCCGGCGTCGTCGCCGGGATGGGCGTCGTCGCCGGACCGGACAGCCGCCGTGACCTCCTCGCGATGACCTCTTACGAGTTCGAGCACCTGGTGCGCCAGATCTTCGAGAAGGCAGGCATGCAGGCCTGGATCACGGAGGGGATCAAGGACGACGGCGTCGACGCGGTCGCGGCCAGCAGGGACGCGGTGTTCCCCGGCCTGTGCGTCATCCAGGCCAAGCGCTGGCGGGACGCCGTCGGCGCCGAGGAGGTCCGGGCGCTTGCCGGTGTCATGGAGGACAAGCGCGCCGCCAAGGGGATACTCGTCACCACCTCCTGGGTGACCAGGGACGGCCACGCCTTGGCCGGCCGCCACGGCCGTATCGAGATCATGGAGTGCGAGCACGTTAAGTACCTGTGCAAGGAGTACCTGGGGCGGGACGTGCTGCTCAGCCTGCCCAAGCCGCCGCCGCGCTGACGGCTCGGCCGTAGCGTCCTGGAGGAGGGAGTCGCTGACGTGGACATCGTGCTGGTCGCTGGCTTGTGGCTGGAGGAGTCGGCCTGGGCCGGGGTCGCCGGCCGCCTCGCCGAGCGCGGCCACCGTCCGGTCCCTGTCGCCCTGCCCGGCCAGGGTGACGGCAACATGTCGGCGACCCTGGCGGACCAGGTGGCCGCTGTGCTCGCCGCCGTCGACTCGGCCGCGGGCCGGCCGATGGTGGTGGGGCACTCCGCGGCCTGCAGCCTGGCCTGGCTCGCCGTCGACGCCCGCCCGGGCAAGGTGAGCAAGGCTGCCTTTGTCGGGGGCTGGCCCGCCCCGGATGGCAAGCCGTACTTCGGCGGCCTCCCGGTCAAGGACGGCGCGGTCCCCTTCCCCGGCTGGGATGAGTTCGAAGGACCCGACTCCGCCGACCTGGACGACGCCGCCAGGCGGGCCTTCGCGGCGGCGGCGGTCCCGGTTCCGGTCGGGGTGACCAGCGGCGTGGTCAGGCTGGCCGACTCGCGCCGCTACGCCGTCCCGACGGTACTGATCTGCCCGGAGTTCACCCCTGCCCAGGTCAGGGAGCTGATCAGCCAGGGCGAGCTTCCCGAGCTGGCCAAGATCGAGAACCTCATCCTGGTCGATATCGACAGCGGCCACTGGCCGATGATCACCGAGCCCGCGGAACTCGCCCGCCTCATCGACCAGGCCGCTGGCTTCAGGCGTTGAGATAGGTCAGCACCGCGAGGACACGGCGGTTGGCGTCCTCGTCGGGATACAGCCCCAGCTTGGTGAAGATGTTGCCGATGTGCTTGTTGACCGCCTTCTCGGTGACCACAAGCCGGGAGGCGATGCCGGCATTGCTGTGTCCTTCGGCCATCAGCGCGAGAACCTCACGCTCCCGGGCGGTCAGCCGGCCCACCTGCTCGTCCCGGTCACGGCGGGCCAGCAGTTGCGACACGACTTCCGGGTCCATGACGCTGCCGCCGCCGGCCACGGTACGCACGGCCTCGATGAACCTCAGCACGTCGGAGACGCGGTCCTTCAGCAGGTAACCGAGGCCGCCCGTCCCCGCGGACAGCAGCTCTCTCGCGTAGAGCTGCTCGACGTGCTGGGACAGGACGAGCACTGCAGGCCAGCCAGCGCGGTGCCCGCCTGGCCCGCTGCCCGCAGTCCCACACCCATGAAGGTGGGCGGCAGGCGCACGTCGACCGCCGCCACGTCCGGGCGGTGACGGACGAGCCGCGCAGCAACTCCGGCACGCTGTCCGCGGCGGCCACGACCTCCATGTAGTAGGCGGTGAGCTGCCGGATCAGGCCGTCCGGAGGGTCAGGTCCTCGCCAAGGACAATCGCACGGCAGCTCCATGGTCACGCTGGGTTGGCCCGCCTGCCGGGCTCGTCACGGCGACCGTACCGTCAAAGGCATGCAGCCGGCGCTCGATGCCCTGCAGTCCGCCCCCGGCTCGCGGATGCGCGCCGCCCGCGCCGTCATCGCCGACGAGCGCGATCAGCCTGCCGTGGTCGTTCCAGCTCGACCCAGGCCCGGTTGGCGCCGCTGTGCTTGACCACGTTGGCGAGCACCTCGACGACGGCGAAGTACGCGGCCGACTCGACGGGCGCGACGGGGCGGCCAGGTTTTCGATTGCCCTTCAAGCGGGCAGCGGCAGGTTGAGGGCAAGCGCGCGCACGGCCCCGTCCAGACCGCGTTCCGCCAGTGCCGGCGGGTGGATGCCGCGGACCAGCGTGCGCAGCTCGGACAGCGCCTGGCCGCTGGATTCGCGCGCCTCGGCCAGGAGCGTCAGCGCCAGGTCCGGGTTGTCCCTGACCATCTGCTCGGCAAAGCCGATGTTCATGCCGACGGCGACCAGCCGGGCCTGCGCCCCGTCGTGCAGGTCGCGTTCGATCCGGCGGAGTTCTGCCGCCGACGCGTCCACCGCCTCCCAGCGCGACTCGGTCAGCTGGCCTACCCGCGCGGCCATCTCCTTCCGCGTGGGTGCCAGCAGCGACGATGCGGCAGCGGCGTGCATCTTCAGCAGCCACGGCCCCGCGATGACGCAGGCCGGCAGCGTGCCAAGGAGGAACAGCTGGAGCAGGAAGCCGTGCGGCGCGGCGTTCGTCGGTCCCACCAGCAATGTCCACCAGTCGCTCGTTACGGTCCACGTGCCGGCGGCGAGCAGGAAGGCGGGCAGCAGCCCGAGCACGACGCTGACCGGCACGTTGACCAGTGTCCACAGCAGATCCCGCCAGGTCGCCGGATCCCGCAGGACCCACCGGCACCGTCGGAACACCAGGAACAACCGGTTGGCCGGCTTGGCCGACAACGACCGGTAAGGCGCCGCGATCGTCACCCCCGACCACTCACGCGCCCAGCGGCGCTGCCGGTCGGCCTCCCCGCGCACCGCGAGCAGGCTCTTCGGCGCGAGCACCACCCCGGCCCCGGCTGGCAGCAGGAGAAGGCACGCCAGGGAAGCGGCGAGCAACGGGAGTCCCGCGATAGCGGTGGCCGCCAGGGCCATGCCCCGGACGCATGTCCGCGGGGTATGCCGGACAAGTCGCGCAACGGTCTCGCCAACGTCAGCCATCGCTACCTCCGCACCCTGGGCGCCGCTTCTATTGTGGGCGCTGCCGGCGGCCGGACTCAGTGGTGCTAAGTCCACCTTCGATGGCGGGTTTTTCTGGCCCGGCGCGCTGGCTTGCCGGTCGGGCGGCACCCGTGAGCCGGGATCAGTAGCGTTGGTTCTCGCGGCGTTCCTTGCGGCGCCGGTGCCGGCGTATCACGCCAAGGCCCAGCCAGGCCAGCGCCCCGAATACCGCGATCACGATCGTATAGACCCATAGCGGCCAGATGAAGTGCCAGAACAGGAAGCGTATCTTGATGCGCATCCGGTTCTGGATGATGAAGTCGAGCAGTACCGCCAGGCCGACGAGCGAGGTGATCATCCCGCCGCTGCGCCGGCGGCCTGACTGCCGCGCTTGCCGCGGTTCGCCTTGCTGTGCCGTCACGCTGTCAGGATCTGGCCGCGGCACCGGCGGCGCATCACCCGCCGTGGGTGGTAGCCGGCGCTGACGGCGTATCTCGCCCGCCCCTAGGCAGATCGGTTAGGCGCGGGCAAACCAGTGTGCAAGAATGCATTCGTCTCCTGGCCGCCGACGCAGGGACCCGAGCCGGCCGTCTGCATTGGAGCGGTTGATGGACAACGAGGGGCCGGATAGCGACCAGCTATTGTCCGGCCTGGAAGGCTCCGCAGGCGACTCGGCCGTGCTGCGCATGCGGCTCGGCACCGAGCTGCGGCGCCTTCGCGAGGCCGCGGGCATCACGCCTGACCGGGCCGGCTTCGAAATCCGCGCGTCCCGGTCCAAGATCAGCCGGCTGGAGAACGGCAGGGTCAAGCTCAAGAGCCGTGATGTCACCGACCTGCTCGTCTTGTACGGCGTGACCGACGAGGCCGTGCGGTCGAAGTTCCTCGCGCTGGTCATACGGTCCAACGTGCCGGACTGGTGGGGGGAGTACAACGACATCCTGCCCGGCTGGTTCGAGAACTACCTCGGGCTTGAGGCCGCCGCGGCGACCATCCGCAGTTCGAGGTCCAGTTCGTGAACGGGCTGTTCCAGACGGCGGATTACGCGCGGGCCGTCACCGGCCTCGGGCGCAAGAACGCGCAGGAAGACGAGATCGAGCGCTGGGTCAAGCTGCGCCTCAAGCGCCAGGAACTGCTCACCAGGCCGGATCCGCCCAACGTCTGGTCGGTCATGGACGAGGCAGTGCTGCGCCGTCCGGTCGGCGGTGCCGCGGTCATGCGCGCCCAGTACCGGCACCTCATCGAGATAGCCAAACTTCCGCACGTGACGCTCCAGGTCATCCCGTTCGCCCGGGGCGCGCACGCCGGCGAGAGCGGGTCGTTCACCGTGCTGCGGTTCGAGGAACGGGACCTGCCCGACATCGTCTACCTTGAGCAGCTCACCGGGGCCTTCTACCTGGAGCAGCGCTCGGACGTCGAGCGCTACCTCGAGGTCGTCGACGAGATCAGCGGCCAAGCGCTGACCCCGGACGAGACGACGGAGCTCATCGAGCAGGCCGCCCGCGAGACCTGACCAGACCCCAGAGAAAGGCTCATCGATGACTTCCGACGAGGCCCTCGCCGCAGGAGAGGGCACGGCCGGCCAGAGTAAGCGGCCCCCGTTCGATACCAGCGTGGCGAACCAGGCGAGGATTTACGACTACCTGCTCGGCGGCAAGGATAATTACGAGGCCGACCGGGCAGCGGTCGACGCGGTGCTCAAGATCGCACCGGAAATGGGCTTCACCGCGCGGGAGAACCGCGCCTTCCTCGGCCGGGCCGTCCGCTTCTTCGCCGCGGAGGCCGGGATACGGCAGTTCCTCGACATCGGCACGGGCATACCGACGGCGGGCAACACCCACCAGGTCGCGCAGGCCGTCGCGCCGGAAGCCCGGGTGGTGTACGTGGACTACAACCCTGTCGTGCTCGCGCACGCGCGGGCGCTGCTGAAAAGCAGCAAGGCAGGCGCCACGCGGTACATCGACGCCGACCTGCGCGACACCGCCACGATCCTCGGCCAGGCCGGCCAGCTGCTTGACCTCACCAAGCCAGTCGCGGTGACGCTGCTGATGATCCTGCACGTGATCCCGGACGCCGACGACCCGCACGGAAAAGTCGCCCGGGTGATGGACGACTTGCCGTCCGGCAGCTACCTCGCCCTGTCCCACCTGGGCGCGGAACTACTCGACCAGGAGAAGACCGAGGGCTTTCAGGGTGTGGTGCGCCGCCAGGCGCAGCAGCAGTACATCGGCCGCAGCCGCGCAGAGATCGAGCGGTTCTTCGAGGGCATGGACCTGGTGGAGCCCGGGGTCGTCCGGGTCGAGGAATGGCGGCCCGACCATGAGCCAGAAGGCAGGTCGGCGCTGTGGTGCGCGGTGGGCAGGAAGCGTTAGGCCGGCCGCGGTGCGAGCTCGGCGCAGGCGCGCAGGCTGTCATAGTGGGCGATGGCCTGGCGGGCGGTGGCGCCGTGCTCCACGACCGGCTGGCCGGTGCCTGAGACGACCGCGGGGATGAACCGGGCGGTCAGCGGCGCGTGCGGGTGAAGGGTCAGCTCCAGGACGCCGGTGGCCGTGCTGTAGGAGTTCTCCCACCACAGGAAGTTCCCCATGCCGTAGGCGACGAAGGTATGGCCGAGCCAGCCCGAGCCCTGCAGCATGTGCGCGTGCGCGCCGACGATGATGCTGGCTCCGGCGGCCGCCAGCTTCCGCGCCAGCGACAGCTGGTTCGGGTCCGGGCAGGCCTCGCCTTCCGTGCCCCAGTGCATGAACACGATGACGACGGGCGCCAGCCGCCTGGCGGCCCGCACCGCCGCCAGGGTGCGGCCCAGGTCGATCGAGTTCGCCTCGCCGGGCCGGGCGGCGTCGCCACCCAGGATGAGGCGAGCTCGGCTACCTGCGAGACGCCGATGACGGCGATCCGCGTCCCCTTGACCGTGGTGACGTACGGCGCCCACGCGGCGGCGGCGTCTGGTGCCGATGCCCACGTACGGGAACCGGGCTGCCCTGGCCGCCGCCAGCGTGTCGGCCAGGCCGGCCTGCCCGTAGTCAAGGACATGGTTGTTGGCCATCGTGGCCAGGCTGACGCCGGCGTCGCGCAGCGCGGTGAAGGCGGCCGGGACGGTGCGGAAGTGGTAGGTCTTCGGCTGCGGCGCGCCGCGGCTGGTGACGGCCGTCTCCAGGTTGACCGCGGTGAAGTCGGCCGCTTCAGCACGGCGGAGACCGGACCGAACGCGGTGGCCGGGTCGTTCAGCAGCCGCGCGGTGCGCCCGGTGAAGTGCACGTCACCGGCGAACGCCAGCGTGACGCTGCCCGCGGCCGCGCCAGCCGAGGCCGGCCAGGTGGCCCGGCGGAGTGAGGCACGGGCTGGGCCGTCCCGGGCGCGACCGGGGCCCCGGTCGCGCCCGGGACGGTCGTGCAGGCTGCCGTCGCCAGCAGCGCTAGCAGGCCGGGCAGCACGATGAGCGACAGCCGACGAATACCCACCGCTACAGCCTACGAGCACAGTCAGGCGTGCGCCCGCAGCGCCTGGCCGTACCATTCCCAGGCGTCGGTGACGTCGGCGGGCGCCTGGCCGGGCGGCCAGCCGTTGATGACGCCGACGAGGGTCCAGTAGCGTCCCACGCGGCGGTCGGTGAACGCTTCGATCCGCTCGGCGGCGGCCGCACGGGCCTCGGGCGGCTGCGGTCCCAGGGCTTCCAGGCGCTCGACTACGGCGAGTGCCTCGGCCGAGGCCGGGTCGGTGCCCGCCCGGGCGGCGGGCCCGGCGATCTCGCCGACGGCCTGGCTCACCTGGAACTGGTCCGGGTCGGGGGCCGGCCCCTCAGCGAGTGCCCGTTGCGCCATCCGCCTGCTGCTGGCGACGAAATCCGGGTCGCGCAGCAGGGCCGCCAGCTCGACCCAGGCGGCGACCTGTTCCGGGGTCGGATCCTCCGGCAACTCGGGTATCCCCGTCCGCATTTTGTCGGCCACGGCGTTGGCGGCATCGCCGAACACGGCGTCGAGGTACTCCTCGACGATGCGCCGGCGTTCCTCGGCGGTAAGGACGGCCAGTTCAGTCATGAGGTGCAGCTCCTTGGTATCTCCGGAACGGGCGAAGGCCCGCAGTGCCGCCCGCTGCAAGCGCAGCAGGCTGATCTGCGCGTCTAGCGCACGGGCATGCTCGGCGGCCACATCGGCCAGCGACCTTTCCGCGGCGAGCACCCGCTTGATGTCGTCCAGTCCCACGCCGATCTCTCGCAGGGTGCCGATCAGCCGGGCCCGGGCAACGGCGTCCGGGCCGAACAGGCGGTAGCCCGCCGCCGAGCGCCCGTCTTCCGGTAGCACGCCGGCGTCGGCGTAGAAGCGCAGCGTCCGCACCGACAGCCCGGTCCGCGACGCCAGCTGGCCGATCATCATGGTTCGATCATCGACTCTCCAGCCACTGGAGAGTCAAGCCGGTGGCGCGGTAGCGGGAGTTGCCGTTTTCGACTGATGATCGCGCGAACCGCCGCGCTCGGGCCCCATAGCGGTAAGTCACCCGCGCCTGGATACCACGCAAAGGCACCGGTAGGCTGACAGCGGGTCAGCACGGCGCGTTCGGATAAGCCGCCAGAGCCGAAGGACGGCCCATGCGCGAGGATGCTCAGCAACGGGCCGCGGAGTTCCTCAAGGAGCTTTATGCCGCAGGCGACATCGACGAGGCCCGCCTTGACACCGGCATCACCGGCCTGCTCGCCGCCAAGACCGAAGCCGAGCTAGCCGAGGTCGTCCGGTCATTGCCGCCGCCCGTGGCTCTCACCAGCCCTGATCGGCGGCTGGCGAAGCCGCTAGAGGTCAACTCAGGCATCGGGCGGCTGCGCCTTGGCGGCCGGTGGCAGGTCGCGAGCGAGACGCACGTCAGCGCGGACATCGGCAGCGTGACGCTCGACCTCACCGCGGCCGAATTCGACGATCGCGTCATCGACCTGCACGTCTACACCGGCTGTGGCAGCATCACGATCATCGTGCCCCGCGGCGTCGGCGTCCAGGTCACCCGGCACCGCGGCGGAGTCGACTCGCGGCTGGACCCTCCCTTGCCCGGCCTCCCGCTCATCCGGCTCGACGTCACCACGAACATCGGCAGGGTGCACCTACGCCATCCCGGGAGCCCGGAGCGGCGCAGCCGCCGGCGAGACCGCAAGCGCCGATAGCCCAGCCGCGTCCCTCTGGCACCGCTAGCCTCAAAGACACCAGCACCGCAGTCCCAAACTGATGATCATGAAGGCTTAATAGCGTGATAGAGCGACGCGCTAAAGCCTTCACCCGCCGCCGCACGATCGAAGCTACCGGCAACGCCTGGTCAGCCCGGGAATCTCGTTACCCATGTCGCCGGGTATGACAACGGGCACCGACAACAGCCCTGGCAGCACGAGATTTCATGATCGCGGAACTTTTGCACACTCATGGACGCGTCGGTTTTTTACCTGGCCGTCCCGGGCGTGTCGTCCTGGTTATCGTCGTTGCGGGGTGCCTGTTTTGGCATGCCGTTTATGGTTATGCCTTGTGCGGTGGCGTGGTCATGCAGTCCGGCGAGGGTTCTGATGCGGGGGCTGCCGGGCTGTGCGGTGATGCCGCGGGCTTGCAGGTGGGGGATGATGCGGGCGACGGCCTCGCTGATGGTGGAGGGGTGGACGGCGAGGACCTCGCCGAGCAGCCGGTAGGGAAGGCGCAGGCGCAGGCGGCAGGCGGCGGCGGCCACGATGGCCTCGAAGGGCAGCCGGAACGGCCCGGGCGGGCCGCTGGCCCGCTTGCGGCTGCCGCTGCCGCGGGCCAGGGCCAGGCGGCGCTCCCGGTCTGCCTGCCAGGGCGCGGCGAGGGCGGCGAGCAGGGCGGCGAGGTCGCCGATGCCGGCCAGGGCGGCCAGCCCTTCCAGGTCAGGGCCGGGCTCCGGTGGCTGCGGCGGCGGCTGCGCCGGGACGGGCCGGAGGGCGTAGTTCCACTCGCCGTGGAACGGGGCGCGTTCCAGGACGCGGTCTTCGAGGTGCCTGACCCGGGCGGCGGGGACTTTCACCGCTTCGGGGTAGTCCGCGCTGTCGAGGACGGCGGTGCACTTCAGGCCCTGGTAGGTGGTGGTCGCGGCGATCCCCGCGACGGCGTCCTCGGGGGTCATCAGGGGCCGGCCGCGCCAGGTCCTGGTGATGTGGCAGAACAGGCGGTGCTCGATCCTGTTCCACTTTGACGTGCCAGGCGGGAAGTGGCAGACCGTGATCTCCAGGCCCGTCTCCGCGGCCAGGACGGCGAGCTGGTCCTTCCACGTGTGGTGCCGGCAGTCATTGGAGCCGCCCGCGTCGCAGGTGACCAGCAGCCGCCGCGCCCCGGGGTAGCGGGCGGCGCCCTCGGCCCGCCACCAGCCGCGGATCGCGTTCACGGCGAACGCGGCGGTGTCGCGGCTGGTGCCGACGGACACGAAGCCCCTGTTCGCGGCGATGTCGTAGATGCCGAACGGGGTGACCTTGCCCAGCTCCGGGTCGGGGAAGTCGTGGTCGCGGACCCGGACCGGGTCCCCTTCCGGCCGCCAGGTGCGGCCCGCCCGCCAGAACCCGCCGAGCTGCTCCTTCTTCTTCCCGTCCACGCTGATCACCGGGTCACCCGCCGCGGTGAACTGCGCGATCTCCGCGTTGACGTGCCGGAACTGGGCGTCCCGGTCCGGGTGCTGCTTTCCCTCGGTCACCCGCGACATTCCCTGCAGGCTGTAGCCGGCCTCGCGCACCATCCGGCCCAGCGCGTCCTTCCGGACCCGGAATCCCAGCCCGGCCATCTCCCGCTCCAGGTCCCGCAGCAACAGCGTCGTCCACTTCACCGCGACCACAGGGTCGCCCCTGGTGGTCGCCTCCAGCAGCCCGCCGAGCGCCTCCCCTAACCCCGGCTGCGCGTCCTCGGCCCGCGGGTGCCCCGCGCCCGGCCGCCGCGACCGGCCCGGCGTCGGCTCCGCCGCGTCCGCCAGCTCGCCCGCGCCCCTCAACACCGTCGTCCGCGACACCCCCGCCGCCACAGCCACCAGCGCCGCCGCCGACGCCGGCGAGCATCCCGTCCAGGCCGCGTGCGCCCGCGCCTCCGACCCCAGGTACAGCCGCCACGTCCGCTCGTCCATATGCGGCCGCACCTCAGCGAACTTCCCCGCCAGCACCGCCACCACAGCCCCGTCAGCACCCATACCCTGACCCTGACAGCAAAACACGCCAATGTCAGCTAAATGACCGACGTGTCCCATAAGGCGCAAAAGTTCCGCGGAAACAAAAGTTACCGTGATCATGAGGCGGCCCGGCGGCCCAGGTCACCGCGCGGCCGGCCGGAAGCGCCCGTGACCGCCATCCTGAGGCACCCCCGGGCAGCCGCAGCCGTCCGCGCGCAGATCGCGGGCGGGACGCTCAGCCCGGCCGGGCGGCGCCCAGCGGCGCAACCGGCCCGCCTCGCCCGCCGTCACGGCGGCCGCGGGGAACCGGGCCGGCCCGCGCCGCGGCCGGGACCGGCCGTCATGCCCTGGCGCCGCAGGCCGGCGCCTTCACCGGGACTGCGCCCGGCCCGTGAGCCGGCCGGGCGGCCATCGCGGTCCGCGCCGGCCGGGACGGATACCAGGACACCGCCGCACCCGCCCCGGCCGGCAACGACACGGGAGCATTGCCGCAACCCCCTATGACGCCACAAACCCTTCACAACGCCAAAACCCTTCCGCAAAGCCCATGGGCCAAAGCAGATTCCGGATACCAGGGGTACGGACGATGACTTAGGCCCAGATCGGGTCGTCGTCACTGACGGCGGGCATGCGGCCTAGTACGGCAGTCTGCAATTGCTAGCTGACCAGGGCGTGGTCGCGTGCCAGGCGTGCGCGTTTGTGGAACCAGCGGGATAGTGCCTGGTGGCGGCGTCGCCACTGGAGCCACCTGGCGGCGTGGGCGGGCGGCCGGGACTGGCGGAGGGCGGCGGCGAGCAGGTGCTTGACCTCGCGGACAGACAGCGGGACCAGCCCGGGGTCTGCGGGCGGCCTGTCGGTGGGCCCGGCGGGCGGCGGTGCCTGGCTGTCGGTGCGTTCCCGCAGCTGGGCTGCGGTGACCGCGCAGACCGCGAGGGCGGCCATGACCAGCACCAGGTGCCGCAGGACCGCGGTGTAGAGCCGGGCCTGGCACTGGTCCAGGCCGAAGCAGCCCTTCGCGAGCTCGAAGCTCTCCTCGACCGGCCAGCGCAGCCCGGCCGCCCGGATCAGCCGGGCCTTGGACGCCAGCTGCCCCTCGGGCACGAAGCAGTAGTGAAAGGCCAGCTCGCCGGTCTTCAGGTGACGGCGGACCAGCAGGCTGCGCCGCGGGGAGGCGGTGCCGATCCAGGCCCAGGCGTACCAGCGCTCGCCCTTGGAGCCGCTGCCTGCTGAGCGGACCTCCCAGCCCCGGTTGCCCTTCAGCAGCTTCTTCACCGCGTCCGCGCAGGTCATCTTCGTTCCGGGTGCGAGCGTGAGCATGAAGGACGACGCGACGCGCAGCACGTAGGCCTGCCCGCGGTCTTCGAGGAACTCCCGCAGCTCAGTGCAGCTGCCGTAGACCTCGTCCCCGCAGGCGAAGTCGAACGAGAGGCCGTCGCCGTAGGCGTCGCTCATGACGTCGATGGCCAGCTGCCCCTTGGTCCGGAACCGCAGGTTCAGGGGCAGGCCGTGACCAGGGACTTCACCGGGTCGGCGATGTCCTCGGACGGGATCCACTGCCGGGCGCCGATCAGCGCGTGGCCGGTTTTTTCCCGCACGTAGGACAGATGAACGGTGTTGATCCCGTTCGCGACCCGGCCGGCGCAGCCCATGTACTGGCGCTTCACGCCTGCGGTGCCGGCGCCCTGCTTCTCCTGGCCCGTCTCGTCCAGCGCCGCGACCTTCATCCGCCGGCGCCGCGACCGGCGGGCCGCCTCGTCCAGCCCGGCCGCCGCATACCGCCTGACCTGGCTCATCGCCGCTTCCTCGTCCCAGCAGGCCCGGTTCAGCAGCCGCTGCGACTTGCCCGGCGTCCGGTCCCCGGCGTGCTCGGCGACGGACCACCCGTTCGCCGAGGGCAGCTCACTGGCCAGCGCGGACACGTACTTCCGCCTGCAGCCACGTCTGGGTCCGGGCGAAGCACGGCCGCAGCAGGCCCGTCAGGGCAGACCGCTCCCGCACCGCCCTGGAGGCCCCTATCCTGGCAGCAGCAGCCGCCCCTGTTTCGTTTGTTCTCACAAGCTAATGATCTCGGGGCGGCTGCCCCTATTTCCCGGGAACCTTCGCGTCTGACCAGGTCAGAAACCAACTGGCGACTGCCGTACTAGGGCCGGGCCGCCGTCAAGCAACGTCTCAGGAGGTCATCGTGCCGCTAGTGCGGGTGCACAACTTCTCGGTATCGCTGGACGGGTTCGGTACCGGCGAGGGGCAAGCCCTGGATGCCCCGTTCGGTCATGCGGGGACCCGGTTGCACGAGTGGTTCTTCGGAACCCGCACGTTCCGCGCCATGCAAGGCCAGCCCGGCGGCAGCACCGGCATTGACGACGCCTTCGCCAGCGCCTGGGCACCGGGCATCGGCGCCGAGATCATGGGACGGCGGAAGTTCGGCCCTCAGCAGGGCCCCTGGCCGGACGAGGAGTGGAACGGATGGTGGGGAGACACCCCTCCGTTCGGTACCCCGGTTTTCGTCCTCACCCACCATCCGCGGCCCTCAGTCCAGATGAAGGGCGGCACCACGTTCCACTTCATCGACGCCAGTCCCGCCGAGGCGCTCGCGCAGGCGCGTGAGGCCGCCGCCGGAGCGGACGTCCGCATCGGCGGCGGCCCGTCCACCGTCCGCGAATTCCTGGCCGCCGGCCTGATCGACCACCTGCACGTCGTCGTGGTGCCGATCGTGCTCGGGCGCGGGGAGCGGCTGTGGGACGGGCTGGAGGCGCTCGAGGACCACTTCCATATCGAGTCCGTGAGCAGCCCGTGCGGCGTCACTCACGTCACCTTCAGCCGCCGCTGAGCACGCCGCCGCTGAGCACGCCGGCGGCTGGTCACAACGCTCCGGCATCTCAGGGACCGGCGGCCTCAGGTGCTTATCGAAGAAGGCAGTGATCCGGGTTCTGGCGTCGCTCGTCGCCTGCTCGTCGAAGCCCATCGCCATCAGCGGCCCGGTGAGCAGGCTGACGATCGCGAAGACCCGGGGCAGCGCCGCGTCCTTGCCCGCCGCGCCCGCCAGCGTCGCTAGCTTGCCCGGATGGTCGTTCATGAAGGAGTGACCGACACCCGGGTAGACCTTCACGTCGTTGTCGATGCCGCTGCCGTCCAGGATGCGCTTCAGCCGGGTCGGCGCGTCCCCCACCGTCCGGTCACGGGCACCGAAGCTGCCCACCACCGGGCAGGCGTTCCCGAGCAGGTCCTCCGCGTCCTTGGGCAGCGCCCCGTAGTTGACGCTCGAGGCTTCGAACCCGTGCCCGGCCGCCAGGAGAACGGCGAACCCGCCGCCCATGCAAAAACCGATCACCCCGATGTGCCCGGTGCAGCCGGGCTGGCCCGCGAGCCAGGACCGGGTGGCGTCGATGTCGTCGAAGGCAGGCCCCGGCCCTTGGCGACGTCCCTGACGGTGGAGACGACGCAGCGGAGCTTGCCGCCCCAGGAGTAAAGATCGGGTGCCACCGCGAGGTACCCGGCGCCGGCCAGCCATTCAGCCTGCGCGCGCAGGTCCGGCGTCATGCCAACGGCGTCGTGGACGACCACGACGCCCGGCCAGGGCCCAGGACCCTGCGGTGTCGCCAGGTAGCCGCGCAATCCCCGCGGGGTCGGGATCTGGACCTCACCCATGCTGGCCCTCCTTTCCGGGAGCTAACCGGCGACGCTGACCCCTGCGCTCCTCAGCGCCTCGAGCAGGGGCTGAAGTTGCTCGAAGGCCGGCTCGTCGACCGGCAGGGAATTGTCTATGCCGCCTGCCTGAGCACGACGTTGCGGTTCCCGTGCTTGTCAGGGCCGGAGACGGTCACGGACAGCAGGTTCACGTGGAAGCGCCGTACCGAGCCACCGAAGACTTCAAGGACGCGGCCATCGAAGGAGACAATGCGGTTGGGCCCGGCGCCGACTTCGAGCAGATACATGACGGGAAGCTACCAGGACAAGAAGCCCCCCGCACGGATGCGGGGCCTTAACCCCCGGTTCCCAATCCACCGTGCGCCGAATTACGTAAATTTAGCGCGGACATGCCAGCAGCGGCCGGGAGCCAGTCGATGGTCAAGCGTTATCTGAAAGCACAACTGTGGGTCTTGCTGTGCGGCGGCCTGATCGGGCCGGTTTACCTGATCGTGTACTACAAGTTCACGTCGCCGGATGACCGGTCCCTTGTCGGGTGGGTGTACTGGGCCGGGTGGGCGGTCACGGTGGCCGACGTGCTGATCGCGCTGCTCCTGACCAGCCAACGGACGAGGTCGGCCGCCAAGGCGGCCGCCATGGAACTGGACGGGGTGCTGGCCCTCGCGCAGATCACGGGCATGGCCGAGACCGGCATGTCAATTAACGAGGTGGACTGGGAGCGCAGCGCTCTGGTGAACGGGCTGGCGGCGGCGCGGTTCACCGTGACCGAGGACAACAAGACCTACGACCTGACCGGGCAGGCCGGACCGCTCCTGGAGATCCTCCAGCTACTGCGGGACAACAACGTCCCGCTGAACGGCCCGCTGGACTTGCGTTCCGCCGACCCGGCCTGCGCCAGCAGGTCAACGACGTGGTGCGCCGGGCGGCGGCGGCCCAGCCTTCCCCGGCATTCGCCGCCGGGCCGGGGGCGGTCGCCGACACGCCAGGGTTCGCGCCGCCACGGCCCTCCGCCGCCCAGCGACTGCAGGAACTGGCCGGGCTGCATGCGAACGAGGCAATCACCGACGCCGAGTACGAGGAGAAGCGGCGGCAGATCATCTCGGAGACCTGAGGCGCCGGAGCCTCTTGCCGGAAATCACCGATGGGCGTTATCGCTGAAAGCAGATAGGCCGGGGGATCTGAGTCGCCTTCCGCTGCTTGACAGCGCGCTGCACACTCAACTCCAGCCTCACCGCCGAGTGGCCGAGCATCCTGCGCGCGACGGGCCCGTGAGCACGGTCCCCGCTACCCGTTTTTCCGGACGTCTGGAGTGACGTTCGCCCCTTGCCGCAAGGCGCGAGCCGGTGCGCGAATGGTACGAGAGGCGGATTGCTGGAGGCGGATTGCTATGGCCACTACCGACCGTCAGCGGAGTCACAGTGCCCTGGACGCCGCGCTGGACGTCTTTCGCATGCGGCAGTACTTCAATGTCATCGTCGGGGCCCGGGACGTAGCCAGGGCCATGCGGAGCGATGCCAGGTTCCTTGATACGGTCCGGCGCGGGCTCCTGCCGCTGCCGCTGGACCGCTGGCCGGCGCCGGAACAGGTCTTCGGGCCGTTGCCCGGCCCGGCTCCCGCGCCGCTGGAGGGCCGTGTCGGGGTGGTGGCCACCGGGGGCAGCGGTGCCCTCGCCTCGCTGGTGGGCGTGGCCAAGGCGCTTGAGGACAGCGGCACCGAGGTGTCGGTGTACTCGGTGTGCTCGGGATCGGCGCTGTTCGGGTTCCCGCTCGGTGCCGGGATGCCGCCCGAGGAGGTCGCCGAGCTCACCGCCTCGCTGCGGCCCGGCGACTACATCGACGTCGGATGGCGCGAGATCGCCTCGCTGGTTCCGACGCTGGCGCGCGGCTGGTGCGGCGTCCTGCGCGGCGACAAGCTCGAGGCGTTCTACCGCGGCCACCTCGGCGACCTGACCCTCGCGCAGCTACGCACGCCGACGTACGCGCCGGTGTGGAACGTCGAGCGCAACCGCCTGGACTTCATCGGGCCGCGCACCCACCCGGACATGCCGGTGGCGCGCGCGGTCCGCATGGCCGTCTCGCTCCCGCTGTTCGTCCAGCCGGTCGTGCTCGGTGAAGAGTCCTGGTGCGATGGCGGGATCGTGGACATCTTCCCGGTGCGGCCCGTGCTCGACATCGAGCCCGCCGTTGACGCCGCCGTCGCGGTCAACGGGTTCTACCCGCACGCGTTCGGCGGCGAGGACGTCGCCGGCTGGGACACCCGGCCGCTCAGCATCGTCGCGGCGGCCTCGCAGGTGCGCACCTGCCAGCAGGCGCAGTTGGCCCGTGAGCACCTCGCACGGCTGCGCCGTGAGGCCCGGACTGTCCTGGTCGAGCCGGTGCCGTACTGGAAGGTCGCCGGGGCCGGCTTCTACGAGCAGTTCCTCGATACCCGGGAGTGGCCGCAGTTCATGCGGGCCGGCCGGGAGACCACGCTCGCCGCCCTGCGCAAGCACGCCCGCCGCCATGCAGGCCGCTAGCGGCAAGGCCTGGTCAGCCCTTCGCGCTGCGATTTGACGAAGAACGCCTTGTCCCGTGCGGTGATCATGACCGGCAGGCCGGGGAAGTCGGGCCGGGTCCCTCGCCCAAATCACCAATGGGTGATATCACCAAACACTAATAGCCACTCGTCCCGGAATGGCAAATGCGGCCCGGGGCGGGGGCCTCGCCCCGGGCCGCGTCCGTGCCCGCCGTTTAGCTGACCGGAGTCAGCTCGTAGCCGACGGTGCCGCCATTGGCGGTGGTGGCGATGCCGACGATGACCCCGTGGTCGTTGATGCTCGCCGCCGTGTTCAGCGTGACGCCGGAGCCGGCCGGGATGAGCGTGTTCAGGTCGGTCGCGGTTCCGTTCTGGCTGATGAAGGCGTCCTGGCCGCCATCGCCGACGGCGCCGTCACCGACGATCACGCCGCTGGCGTTGATCGACGTCGCCTCCGCGTCGCCCCCGGCGCCGAAGTGCAGGTCGGTTGCCTTGCCGTTGGCCCACAGCACCGCGTGCGCGTTGCCGTCGCTGTTGAGCACCGCGGAGCCGACGACCTGGTCGGCGGCGTTGACCGCCAGCGCTCCCGACGTGACGGTGGACCCCAGGGCCGGGAGCTTCTTGATCGCGCCGTTGACCCACTCCACGGCCATCGCGGCCGCGGTGGTGGTGTCGGCGTTGCCGACGATCGTGGTGCCGGCCGGGTCGACGGCGATCGCGTTGGCGTCGGAGCCTCGCGGCAGCAGCGGCAGCACCTTGACCGTGGAGCCCTGGATCGTGAAGGACTTGGTCAGGTCGCCGTTGGTGCCAGGGGTCTCGCCGAAGCCGACGATCAGGCCGCTGTCGTTGACCGCGGTGGCCCGGGTGTTGAAGAAGCTCTTGGCCAGCGTGGGCAGCTGCGACAAGTCGGTCGGGGTGGCGCTGCCCGCTGGCCACTTCAGCGCGGTGAACAGGCCGCTGTCGAACTGACCGACCACCAGGTCGCCGTTGTTGAGGCCCTCGGCGGTGGCGAAGCCGTTGCCGGCCTGGCCGGCCGGGGCGTTGAGGAACAGCGGCGTGCCGCCGGCCTTCAGGATGAAGGGCTGGGTGAAGCTGCTGTCCGGCTGGGGTGCGTCGCCGATGATGTCGCCGTTGTTGTTAATCGCGGAGTACGTCGCGTTCGGCATCGCGGAAAGCGTGAGCTTGTACTGCGTGGTGGCCGCGCGGGCCGGGCCGGCGAGGGCCGTGGCCGCCAGCAGGGTCCCGGTGACGGCCAGGGCCGCGACCAGAGGCCGGTGCACCCGCGGAGACGATGTGCGACGAAAGGGGAAGGACATGTGTGCTCCAATCTGAGCGGCGCCTATCTACTATCTTACTACGTAGCTTAGTAGATAAATGGATTGGAGAATCCGCGGTCATTTTCCCCGAACGCCTGGGCAGTCCGGGTGGTTCGGGCAGTTCGGGCAGTTCGGGTGGCTCAGGCGCCCGGGACCGGCCCGAGCGCGAGCGCGAGCAGCGCGGGGGTCAGCGCCAGCAGTACCGGGCTGACCGCCAGCGCGAGCACTGCCGCGCGCAGCAGCAGCAGGCGCCGGGGGGCCAGCGGCGGCGCCGGGCGCACCAGCCGGGTGACCCGCTGCACCACGTCGGTGGCGGCCGCGGCCATGGCCGGCGCGGTGCTGCCGCCGGTGGCCAAGATGACCAGGGCGGTGGCGAGCGGGCCGGAGTCGCCGGCCCGCGCGGCATCGTCGGCATGCAGCTCCGCCAGCCGGGCCACCTGGGTGTCCGCCTCGCGCATGAGCGGGATGAACGGGAATACCATGCGGCCCGTTCGCGCCATGGTCATCAGCAGGTGGTGGTGGCTGGCCAGGTGCGCCCGCTCGTGGGCCAAGACGGCGGCGAGTTGCGCGCCGTCAAGCAGCCGCAAGGTGCCCGTCGTCAGCACGACCGTCGGCTGCGGCCCGGGCAGGCAATAGGCCGCCGGGCGCGGGTCCTCAAGGACGGTGGCCTCCAGCGCAGCCACCTGCTGCCCGACCAGCCGGGCGGTCTGCGCGTGGCGCAGCGCCGCGCGCCGCCCGGCGCGCAGCCGCGCCGCGCCGGTGGCCACGGTGCACAGCAAGACCAGCCCGGCCAGCCCGAGGCCGCCGGCGGCCAGCGCGGTCCCGCCGGGCGTGGCGTAGGTATCGCGAAGCCGCCGCACGCAGGCACCGACCAGGTAGCTGAGCCCGCCGCCGAGCGCGGTCGCGTGCACGGCCAGGGCCAGCCCGGCCAGCGCGGTCGCCGCGATGACCGACCAGGCGGCGGTCAGGTAGCCGGCGATCGCCAGCATCGGAGCGCGGTCCGGCCACGTGGCCCGGCGGGCAGCCAGGGGGCCGAGCACGCCGACGCACGCAGCCTAGGCCAGCAGCAAGGCGGCAGTGATCACTGTGCCTCGTCAGCCGCGGCCCGGGAGCGGGCATCGTCGAGCGCCTGCTGCAGCAGCGCGGCGTCATGCGGGCCGAGCTGGAGCACGAAGTGGGCGAGCGCCGTGCGCCGGTCGGGGCTGGTGTCCAGGGCCTCCTGCATCAGCGTGGCGGTGTACCCAGACCACGACCTGGTGGGCGTGTACCGCCACGCGCGGCCATCCCGCTCCCGCTGCAGCCAGCCCTTGCGGTACAGGTTCTCCATGACGGTCATGACGGTGGTGTAGGCGGGCGGCCGGTCAGGCCGCAGGCCGTCAACCACCTCGCGGACCGAGGCCGGCCTGCCGAACTCCCAGAGCCGGCCCATGATCGCCGCTTCCAGCTCGCCAAATTGGTGCATCCGTGAACTCCAGCGCCGGTCTCGGCCCGTCCCGCCCTCGGTATCTACTAGTACGGATAGTATATGCGCCCGTCAGGGCCCGTCGCGTCGCATCGTGGTCTGGCTCGCGGCCGGCCCTAACGCTGGCACCACTGCCGGGCGGGCCCGTTACGGCTTGATGGCGCGGGTGGCGATGTAGGCGGGCATGTACCGGGCGGTGGCGTCGGCCTGGTGCGGCGCTTCAACCAGGTGGGTCAGCACGAAGCCCGCGGCGAGCTGGCCGCCGATCTGCTCGGTGAGCGAGTGGCTGTACTCGATCGGCCCGTCCCCGTAGGAGCGCTGCCGCTCATCGTCTGGGAGGTCGAGGGTGGTGAACGGTAGCGGGTGGCGCACGACCAGTTCGGACCGCTCATCCAGCGCCGTCCAGTCGAAGACGAAGACGTCCGGGTTCATGAACCCGGCCATCAGGATCCCGCCCGGGCGCAGTACGCGAAACGATTCCCGCCAGACCGGGGCCAGGTCGGGGCAGAACATGTTGGACACCGGGTGGAACACGACGTCAAAGCTGGCGTCGGGGAACGCGCTCAGGTCGCGCATGTCGCCGAGTACCGTGCGGACGGCCAGTTCCTCCCGGGCGGCCACCTCCTGGTCGCGGCTCAGCTGCCGCGGCGAGTTGTCGAGCACGGTAACGGCCGCGCCCGCCGCCGACAGCACCGGCCCCTGCTGCCCCCCGCCGGAGGCCAGGCACAAGACCGCCGCGCCGGCCAGGTCAGCCGGGAACCACGCCCGCGGCACCGGCTGGTACCCGATCAGGACAACCGACCAGTCGCCGGCCCTGGCCCGGGCGATAACCTCGGGCCCGACCGGCTGAGTCCACTCGTTACCGCTTTCCACCTCGCGGTCCCATGCGGCGCGGTTATGCGCCACGGGATCAAAGTTGCCCGCCACACAGCCCAGCCTAGGCGCCACCGCGCTCAGCCCGGCGGAGCACCGGGCTGAGCGCGGGGTCGGGCATGAATTCCCGGACCTCTTGGGTGACTGATAGACGAACGACTCGCTCCGGAACCACCGCTCGGCCGGAAATATCTCACGGGACGTATGACCCGTTGCGGGTGAGGTGCGCAGCCGCGAGCCGCGGCATGCTCTTACGTGATCCGTATCCGCATAGGAGAGTGCCGTGACCACCAAGGCCGCGTTTTCACCCAGCGAATGGCAGCTGGTGCTCGAAGGTCCGCCGACCGCGGGCCTGCTCGTCATCACAGCGTCGCACGGAGGGATGTTCCGGGAGACGATCGCGATGTCGAAGGCCTATGCCGAGGCCCGGACCCAGCACGGCGAGAGCGAGCTACTCGACGAGATCGTGGCCGAGAAGCCGCGCATGGAGCGCGGCGGGAAGGTGCACAATCCCGAGGAGCTCAGGGACCAGGCGATCGACTGCCTGACCGATGTGACGACGCTGCTGGAGCACAAGGCGACCGCCGGTGAGCGCGATGACTACCGGCCTTCGTGCTCACCGTGGCCAACAGGGTCGCCGCGGCTCATCGCGAGGGCGGGAAGCAGGTAAGCCCGGCGGAGGAACAAGCGATCCAGGACATCACGACGGCCCTGGGCATGGATGGTTCCTGAACCGCTCTCACGAAGCCGTGGCCGTGACGCTCACCACGTGCTCACTCTCTCACCATCCGGGTACGCGCCTGGACTAGTAGAAGCAGCCGCGTGCCTCGTGGCTAGGCCTGTTCTTCTTGCGCAGGTTCTTCCGGCGCAGGGACTCGGTCGACGGGCCAGCCTGAGTGCGCGCGGCGATCGTGGGAAGCGCACGCGCGAAACGAGGCAAGGGACTTGTACGGCTCGGCGCGCAGCACCTTGTCCGTGACGGCGAACGGGAACGCCGTCATCCCGCCCACCGAGACGGCAAACGACCCGGGAGCCTGCTCGTGGGCGACCCACTGCCCGCCATAGACACGGACCAGCACTTCACCCGTGTAAGCCCCGATCAGCCTCCACCACAGGTCCAGCCGCTGGTCGCCCAGCGGCCCATCGGCCAGGAGGTCGTCGTACGCCGCGTCGAGCTCAACCAGGCTCGCCAGCGACCAGTCCAGGTGACGGTCGAACTGGCGGGCGACGAGCGTAACGCATTCGGTGGCGATGTCCTGCAGGACGATGTCGTGGACCAGTCCAATATTTAACGCATGGGCAGGACCGCCGGTCTGGGTGGCCGCGTAATGTTCCGGTGACGAGCTCGTCTCCGTAACCCAATGACGAACGACTACCGAGAGCGAGGCGCCGTGTGGCAATCAATGCTTGCGGTTCAGATACCCATCCTCGAGAAGGTCCTTCGCACGGTTCTCGTATACACGACTATCGTGCTCTTGTTCCGGCTAGTCGGTAAACGGGACTTGGCGGTACTTAACACATTCGACTTCGTCGTCATATTCCTTCTGTCGAACGTAGTTCAGAACGCCATTATCGGCAATGACAACAGCCTCGTGGGCGGCGTCATCGGCGCGGTGACGCTCGTAGGCGTCAACAACCTCGTCAACCGCTGGCTCGCGAGCAGCGCTCGCGCCGCTCGCGTGCTCGAGGGTACACCAACGACCGTGATCGAAGACGGTCAGTTCATTACACGTGCCCTGCGTCGGCTTTCGCTGCGGCCTGAGGAAATAGAACACGCCGTCCGGATGCAAAACGGAGACGATATTACCGAGATCGGCACCGGGCGCATGGAGCCGTCCGGGCAACTGGTGCTGACACTCAAGCCAGGGGAGCAAAGCGCCAACAAAGACGACATCGCGCGGCTCAACGCCCGGCTCGACGCCATCGACGCCGCCCTGGCCGTTTTGACGGCTGCCAGGTAAGCGGCGCTACTTCAGTCTTGAGCACCTGCGGGCGTAGCCGGCGCGGCTGCCGACCGTCTTGAGGTGGAACAGATAATTAGGCACTCGGACAGGCGTGGCCGCGGGCGGCCGCAGACGCACGTGGGCCGGCTGCTCACGAAGCTCCAGGCGCGTGACCGGACCCAGCTCGTGGTCATCGCTTACGAGACCGGCCTGGTCACCCCGGCCGGCCCCCCTCTTGCCGCCATCCATCATCCAGGACGAGGCGTGTTCCACCGGTCCCGTCTACATAGGAAGGAAAGGCGCCAAGCGAGCGAAAAAGACTAATCATTTGCTTGTAAGGCAGCCCCTATATGTCGGACTTCGCATCTTGAGCATTTAGCTCGGCGAGCCTAGTGTTGTGCCGACCAAGGGACGAGTGTCGTGGGCGCAATGCCGTCCCGCAGAAAATGGGGGAAATCAATGACCAAGAAGATCAGGCTTCTTGCCGCGGTTGGCGTTGCCGCGGCCCTGTCTCTCTCTATTCCGGCTGCGGCGCGCGCCGACGACGGAAACAGGCTGCTCGCCAGGGGCGTCGTGACGGAGACCGTTCCCGGGGGCAACTGGAACATTATCTTCGATATCCACGCGCGCGGTAACGGTCACAGCTCGCACGTGATGGTGGCGAACCCGTCCGAGACCTTCTCGTTCGACGGGACGCTGTGCGCCGGCACATATACTGACCCGCGCCTCGGCGGAACCACGGTATACGTCGTGGGCCAGCAGACTTCGTATACCGGACCCGGTGGCGCCGACAACGATCCCTATTACGCATTCAAGGTCCATAAGGGCGGGCCACTCGGCGCCGACTATTCCTGGGTCGATGTACCCATCACATCGCTCGCCGCCGCGCAAGCCGTCTGCGGGAACCCGGCAACGGACTTGTCGGCAGCGTATTACGCGCTGGCAGCGGCTGACGTTCACTGGGGCGTCTAAATCTCGCGGTGCCCCGCCGGAGTCCGGCGGGGCACCGCACTGCCCGGAAAACGTCATGCCTCGGGCTCCGGCCTGATTCCGAGCCGGCCCGCCGGATGAGATGCTGGCCCGGTGACGTTCACTGCCACCTCTACCGGCCAGGCCGTGCGGGCCGTGCTGTTCGATGTGTTCGGCACCGTGGTCGACTGGCGGTCCGGGGTAGCGGCGGCCGCGGGCCGCTTCGCCGCCGGGCAGGGCCTGGAACTGGACGCCGGCGCGTTCGCTGATGCCTGGCGGGCGCGCTACGGGTCGGCGATGCGCCGGGTCAGCGCGGGGGAGCGGCCCTTTGTCCCGCTGGACGTGCTGCAC
This sequence comes from uncultured Actinomycetota bacterium, assembly GCA_963811335.1. GTDB lineage: Bacteria > Actinomycetota > Actinomycetes > Streptosporangiales > Streptosporangiaceae > Trebonia. The sequence continues at coordinate 115,641 of CAWERB010000003.1, forward strand.
CGCGAGAACCTCGACGGCGTTCTTGAGGACCTCGGGCTCGACCCCAGGCGCTTCGCCCCGGCGGCGCTTGACGAGCTCAACCGGGCCTGGCACTTCCTCCCGCCGTGGCCCGACAGCGTCCCGGGCATCACCGCGCTGAAGCAGGATTACATCGTGGGGCCGCTGTCGAACGGGAACACGTCCCTGCTGCTGGACATGGCGAAGGCCGGCGGCCTGCCCTGGGACGTGATCCTCGGCTCGGACGTGTCGCGAGCCTACAAGCCGGCCGTGGAGGCATACCTGCGGCCGACCGCGATGCTCGGGCTCGAGCCGGGGGAGGTCATGCTGGCCGCGGCGCACGAGGCCGACCTCGCCGCCGCCCGCGAGGCGGGCCTGGCCGCCGCGTTCATCTCCCGGCCGCTGGAGCGAGGCCCCGGAACCGCTGGCGCCGGCGTCGCCGCCAAGCGGTGGGACCTGTCAGTGTCGTCCATCACCGAACTCGCCGTCCTGATGTGATCAGCCCCGCCGCGGCGCGGGTCCCGGCAGGAAATCTGGGCCGGGCTGTGTGACCCACCTGGAGCGCGACGGCCTGCTTGAGCGCGAGGCCGATCCGGGCGACCGGCGGCGGACGCTAATCTGGCTGACCCAAGGCGGGCAGGAGGCCTTGCGGCGGGACCGGGACGTTCTCGGCATCGACCTGCTCGCCAACGCCATGGCCCGGCTGCCGCCGGGTCAGGCCGATGCGCTGAACGCAGGGTTGCGCGCCCTGATCGAGCATGCCCAGTCGGGCGGCGTGCGACCTAACGGAGGAGATACCCATGACCACGACGTCAACCTGTGAGAGCTGCGGCATGCCCATCGAGAGCGGCCGGTACTGCGGCTACTGCACCGACGACAGCGGCGAGCTCCAGTCGTTCGAGGAGCGCTTCGCCCGGATGGCCGCCTGGCAGGCGCGCCGCGACCCGGCGGCGTCAACGCAGGACATCGAACGTCAGGTACTCGACTACATGGCCACCATGCCCGCCTGGCGCGAGCACCCCAGGGTCCTGGCCCGCTAACCCGCGGCGGCGACGCCTGTAACATGCCGCCGGTCTTGTCACGTGCCTGTCACTGGACAGAAAAGCCCTTGAAGCAGTCCCGGCCGAAGCTGGTGCCAATTATCTGTCGACCGACAGATATTGAGGTCCGCCAGCCATCCAGGGGCAGCCATGACGTCAACCACGGAAACAGCGCAGCAGCCAGCCGAGCATGCCGACCTGGCACGCTTCGGATACACCCAGGAGCTGCACAGAAGGGTCGGGAGCTTCGCGTCCTTCGCCGCCGGGTTCTCCTACGTCTCCATCCTCACCACCGTCTTCCAGCTCTTCTTCCTCGGCTACGGCTTCGGCGGGGCGGCGTTCTTCTGGACGTGGCCGGTCGTGTTCCTCGGTCAGCTGCTCGTCGCGCTTAACTTCTCCACGCTCGCCGCGCGGTTCCCGATCTCCGGCGCGATCTTCCAATGGTCGTCGCGGCTGGCCGGGCAGACGTTCGGCTGGTTCACCGGCTGGGTCATGATCATCGGGCAGGTCCTCACCGTGGCGGCGGCGGCCATCGCGCTGCAGGCGGTCCTGCCGTCCATCTGGTCCGGCTTCCAGCTACTCGGCGGGGACTCCTCGCCCACGTCGGCGAGCGGCGCGCAGAACGCGGTGCTGCTCGGCTGCATCCTGCTGGCCGTCACTACCGCGGTCAACATCATCGGGATCCGGCTGATGGCGGTCATCAGCAGCGCCGGCGTGGTGCTTGAGATCCTCGGCGTCATCGCCATCGTGATCACGCTGTTCGCGCACGCCAAGCGTGACCCGTCGGTGCTTGTCCACTCCACCGGCGCGGCCCCCACGCCCGGCACGCCGTACATCTGGGCCTGGCTGGCCTCCGGGCTGATGGCCGCCTACGTCATGGTCGGCTTCGACTCCGCGGGCGAACTGTCCGAGGAGACCCACGCGCCGCGCCGCATCACGCCGCGAACCATCATCCGCGCGCTCGTCGTGTCCGGCGTCGGCGGCGGCTTGCTGCTGATCGCCGCCCTGATGGCCGCGCCGAGCCTGACCGACGGCAACCTCGCCAGTGTCGGCCTCCCGTACGTGGTCGAGGCGGTCTTCGGCGCGACCGCCGGGCGTATCATCCTGGCCGATGTCGTGATCGCGATCATCGTCTGCACGCTGGCCTGCCAGACCTCCGGCGCCCGGATGATGTACTCGATGGCCAGGCAGAAGGCGCTGCCGTTCCACGCCGCCCTCGGCAAGGTCTCGCCGCGCACCGGCACGCCGATCGTCACCTCGCTCGTCGTCGGACTGGGCGCCGCCCTGGTCCTCGTCGTCAACCTCGGGCAGAGCGCCGTGTTCCTCGCCCTGTCCAGCCTGTGCATCGCCATGCTGTACATCGGCTACCTCGGCGTCACCGCGCCGCTGCTGCTGCACCGGTTCCGCAGTGCCCGCGGCCAGGCGAGCGCCGCCACCGCGGAGGGGACCGACGAGCACGGCAAGCGGCTGTTCAGCCTCGGCAAGTGGGCCATCCCCGTCAACGTCGTCGCGGTCGCCTATCAGGTCGTGGCGATCGTCAACCTCGCCTGGCCGCGCAAGTCCGTCTACGACCTGACCGGGCACACCTGGTGGCTGCAGTGGAGCGCCGTGCTGTTCATCGCCCTGACCATCGTCGTCGGCTACCTCGTGCACCTGCGGCTGCGCGGCGGCAAGCTGCACATCCCGCACGCCTGGCTGCATCACCAGCCAGCCGCTGAGCCGGCGGCAGTGCTGGCCGAACCGGAAGGCGCCTGAACCTTGGCCACCGCAGCCTCAGCGCACGACACGGAAACGGTCGCCCTGGCCCGCGCGGACGCGCGGGCCCAGGCCGGCCGGGTCGCCGACGCGATGCCCTACCGGCCGGCGAGCAGCACGCCCTACCCGCCCGCCGGGGTGGACAAAGAGAAACTCACCTGGGCCGAGACCGTAGCGGGCGGCAACTACACCCACCAGGTCGTCGCCCGCGGCACGCGCATCCGGCTGGCCGACGTCACCGGCGAGGCGTGCGCGCACCTCCTGCTTTACAACGCGCTTGAGCCATGGGAGCGGCTCAACGTGGCCGACACCGTCAAGATCCCCTGGCAGGCCTACCTCACCACCGGACACCCGCTACTGTCCGGCGACGGCCGCGTCCTGGCGACGATCGTCGCCGACGACTCCGGCCAGCACGACGCCCTCTGCGGCACGAGCACGGCCGCCGCCAGCCAGGCGAAGTACGGCGATTCTGCACCGCAGGGCCCGAGCCCCGCGGGACGGGAGCTGTTCACCCTGGCGGCGGCGAAGCACGGCCTGACAAAGAGAGACCTCCCGCCGTCCGTCTCCTTCTTCAAGGGCGTGCGCGTAGAGCAAGACGGCAGCGTGAAATTCACCGGCAGCGCCGGCCCGGGCAAGGCCGTCGACCTGCTCGCCGAGCTCCCGCTGATCGTCCTCATCGCCAACGTGCCGCACCCGGCCGACCCGCGCCCGGCGTACACCTGCGGACCGCTGCGGGTGCACGCGTGGCGCTCGGTACCGACGCGACCCGGCCGACGCTGGGCGCCACGCCGAGGCGCACCGCGCCTACCTGAACACCGCCGGCTTACCTGGCAGCAAGGGGCCTGTGATGCGCGAACTGGAAGCGATCCTCGACCCGGCCAGTTACGCGGACGGCACCGTGCTCGACCTGGCAGGCCCGCTCACCGAAAGCGGCACCGTACAGCGAGACGAGATCGTACCGCCGCGCGCCCCCTGGTCCGCGGTCGTCCGGCAGGGCGACATCCTCACGATCGTGGACGTCGGCGGCAACCAGTCCGCCGACTGCCTGCTCTACAACGCCCGCGACACCGCCGAGCGCTACAGCGTTCCGGACACGATCGACTGGTCGGGCAACATCTACGTGCGCACCGGCACCGTCTTGCGGTCCAGCGAGGGCAACCCGCTCGCCACGGTCGTCGCCAACGAGATCGACCGGCAGGACACGATCGGCGGCGCGTGCGGCAAGGAATCCAACACCCTGCGGTACGGCCATCACACGATGTCCGAGCACGGCTGCCGGGAGAACTTCCTCGCCGAGGCGGCGAAGTACGGCATGGGCGCCCGCGACATCGTGTCCAACCTCAACTGGTTCATGAACGTCCCCGTCGAGGCCGACGGCACGCTCGGCATCGTCGACGGCATCTCCGGGCCAGGCAAGCGGGTCGCGTTCCGCGCCGAGATGGACATCCTCGTCCTCGTGTCCAACTGCCCGCAAATGAACAACCCGTGCAACGACTTCAACCCCACCCCGCTGCGGATGATCGTGACAGCGGGACCAGCGTGACGGACCTCGGGGGGGTTCGGGGGGGCCGCCCCCCGGGCGGGCACTGGGCCTTCAACACCGTCCTCATCAGCAATCGCGGCGAGATCGCCCGCCGCGTCATCCGCACGGCGCGCCGCCTCGGCCTGCGCACGGTCGCGGTCTACTCCGCGGCCGACATCGCCGCGCCGCACGTACGCGAGGCCGACGAGGCAGTTTGCATTGGAAAGGCAAGACCTCAAGATTCTTACCTGAACGTAGGCAGCATCCTCAACTCCGCCAAGTCCTCCGCCGCGGGCGCCATACACCCCGGGTACGGGTTCCTGTCAGAGAACGCGGGCTTCGCCCGCCAGGTGGAGGAAGCCGGCCTCGCCTTCGTCGGTCCCGCCCCCGCCCACCTGGAGGCGTTCGGCGCCAAGCACACGGCCCGCGAGCTCGCCCGCGCCGCCGGGGTCCCGATGCTGGCGGGCACCGGGCTGCTCGCCTCCGCGGACGAGGCCGTCACCGCCGCCAGGGAGATCGGCTTCCCCGTCATGGTCAAGGCGACCGGCGGCGGTGGCGGCATCGGCATGCTGGCCTGCCACGACGCGGCCGCGGTCGCCGACGCGTTCGCCCGGGTGCAGCGGCTCGCCACTGCCAACTTCAGCACTGGCAACTTCGCCACGACCAGCGCAGACACTGGCGGCGTCTTCCTGGAGCGGCTCGTGCGCCACGCCAGGCACGTGGAGGTCCAGGTCTTCGGCGACGGCACCGGGCAGGTCGCGGTGCTCGGCGACCGGGACTGCTCGCTGCAGCGCCGCAACCAGAAGGTCATCGAAGAGGCCCCGGCCCCCGGGCTGCCGCCGGCGGTGCGCCGCCGGCTGCACGAGGCGGCCCGGGAGCTCGCCGCGTCCGTCGGCTACCGCTCGGCCGGGACGGTCGAGTTCGTCTACGACCCGCAGCGGCAGGAAGCGTCGTTCCTCGAGGTGAACGCGCGGCTCCAGGTGGAGCACCCGGTCACCGAGGAGGTATACGGGGTTGACCTGGTCGAGCAGATGCTGCGGCTGGCCGGCCAAGGCGCCGACGGCGTTTCCGCGTTCATGGCGGCCCGCCACGCGCCGCGCGGCCACGCGGTCGAGGCCCGCGTCTACGCCGAGGACCCCAGCCACGGCGGCCGCCCGAGCCCTGGCCTGGTGACTCCGTGACCTGGCCGCGCGACGCGGGCATCCGGGTCGACGCGTGGATCGAGGCCGGCCTTGAGGTCTCGCCGAGCTACGACCCGATGCTCGCGAAGGTCATCGCGGCCGGCCAGGACCGCGAGCGGGCGCTTGACCGGCTCGCCGCGGCGCTCGGGGAGACCCGGGTCGACGGCGTCGTCACCAACCTGGGACTGCTGCGCGCGGCGCTCGCGCAGAGCGACTTCCGGGCCGCCGTGCACTCGACCTCGACACTGAACGCGGTCACCGATCCCGAGCCGCGGATCGAAGTACTCGAACCCGGCGCCATGACGACCGTGCAGGACTGGCCGGGACGCCTCGGCTACTGGCAGGTCGGCGTCCCGCCGAGCGGCCCGATGGACGAGGTGTCGCTGCGCGAGGCCAACCTCGCGGTCGGCAACGCCGAGGGGGCGCCGGCGCTTGAGTGCACCGCGACGGGGCCCTCGCTGAAGTTCTCCCACGACACGCTCGTGTGCCTCGGCGGGGCGGTCGCCGCCGCGACACTCGACGCCCCCGGCGACCCGCAGGCCCGCCGCGCGGCTGACGGTCCAGGCGGACCCGCCGGGAGGGACGGTCCGGCCGGCGGCCGGTGCCGTGGTGGGAACCCTTCACCGTGCCGGCCGGCGCGACCCTCGCGATCGGCGCGATCGGCGGGCCCGGGCTGCGCTGCTACGTGGCCGTGCGCGGCGGCTTCGACGTGCCGTCCTACCTGGGCAGCGCGTCGACGTTCACGCTCGGCCGGTTCGGCGGGCACGGCGGCCGCGCCCTGGTCGCGGCGACGTGCTGCGCTCGCCCGCGATGTCCCCCGGCGGCGCCGCCCGGCTGCGTGCCCGCGCCACTGGCCCGCCGACCCGCCGCGCCGGGCCCGCGCCGGTGCCGGCGCACCGGCGGCCCGCGATCGTGACCGACTGGGAGATCGGGGTCACCGAGGGACCGCACGCGGCGCCGGAGTTCTTCACCAGGGCCGCCATCGACGAGCTCTACGCCAGCCGCTACACCGTGCACCACAACTCGGCGCGCACCGGCGTCCGGCTCATCGGGCCGCGCCCGTCGTGGGCCCGCGAGGACGGCGGCGAGGCCGGGCTGCACCCGTCCAACATCCACGACGTCCCCTACGCGGTCGGCGCGCTCGACTTCACCGGGGACACGCCGATCATCCTCGGCCCCGACGGGCCGAGCCTCGGCGGTTTCGTCTGCCCGGCGGTCATCGCCAGCGGCGAGCTGTGGAAGACGGGACAGCTGCGGCCGGGGGACACCGTGCGCTTCGTGCCGGTCCGCGAGGCCGACGCCGCGTCGCTGCGCGGTCGGCGCGCGACCCCGGTGCTCGCGCGGGCCGGCGGTGACGGCGACGACGGCATCCTGGCCAGGCGCGACGGCGGCCAGGGGACGCCGGCCGTCGTTTACCGCCGCGACGGCGACGACAACGTGATCGTCGAGTACGGCGATCCCGTCCTCGACCTTGGCCTGCGGATGCGGGTGCACGCGCTGCAGGAGGCGCTGGCGGCGCAGGCGATTGCCGGGGTCATCGACCTCACGCCGGGCATCAGGTCGCTGCAGGTGCACACCGACGCCGCCCGGCTGCCCGCGAGGTCGCTGCTGCCGCTGCTGCAGCAGGCCGAGGACGCGCTGCCCCCGGCGCACGAGCTGCGCGTGCCGTCGCGCACCGTGCGGCTGCCGCTGTCCTGGGACGACCCGGCCACCAGGCTCGCCATCGAGCGGTACATGCACGGCGTCCGCTCGGACGCGCCGTGGACCCCGTGGAACATCGAGTTCATCAGGCGCGTCAACGGGCTGGCGACGCCGCAGGACGTGCGGGACATCGTCTTCGCCGCGCGGTACCTGGTGCTCGGGCTCGGCGACGTGTACCTGGGCGCGCCGGTGGCCACGCCCGTCGACCCGCGGCACCGGCTGGTCACCACCAAGTACAACCCGGCGCGGACGTGGACGGCGGAGAACTCCGTCGGCATCGGCGGCGCGTACCTGTGCATCTACGGCATGGAGGGACCGGGCGGCTACCAGTTCGTCGGCCGGACGACCCAGGTGTGGAACCGGTTCCGCCGCGCCGGGCTGTTCGCGGAGCAGCCCTGGGCGCTGCGCTTCTTCGACCAGGTCCAGTGGTACCCGGTCAGCGCGGAAGAGCTGCTCGACCTGCGCGCGGAAACCGAGGCGGGCCGAGGGCACGTCGACGTGACCGACGGCTGGTTCGACTACCGCGAGCACACCAGGTTCCTCGCGGCGAACGCGGCGTCCATCGCGGCGTTCCGCGCGCGGCAGTCGGCGGCGTTCACCGCGGAGAAGGAGCGCTGGCGCGCCGCGGGAGAGTTCGACCGGGCCGAGCCCGAGCCTGCCCCCGTTGGCGGCCCAGGAGGGCCGGGCGGGGCAGGGAGGGCGAGTGAGGCAGAGGGGTGAGCGGGGTAAGAGAGGCAGGCACCGGTGACATGGGTGAGGCGGTGCGCCTCCCCGCCGGGGCGACCGGGGTGACCGCGCCGTTCATCGCGAGCGTCTGGCAGGTCGACGCCCGGCCCGGGATGCGGGTAGTGAAGGGTGAGAAGCTGGCGGCGCTGGAAGCCATGAAGATGGAGACGATCATCGTCGCGCCGCACGACGGGGCCGTGGCCGAGGTCTACACCGCCCCCGGCGCCCAGGTCGCGGCGGGCCAGGTCTTGGTGGCGCTGATCCCGGATGGGCAGGCGATCGCCCGATGAGCGCGGTCGAGCGGGTCACCGCCGCCTACGCCGCGATCGAGGCGGCGGACCGCCCGGAGATCTGGATCACGCTGCGCCCGGCGGCCGGCGCCCTCGCCGAAGCCGAAGCGCTCGACGCCAGGACCGCCGCGGGGGAGCGGCTGCCGCTGGCCGGGCTGGTCGCGGCGGTCAAGGACAACATCGACGTCGCCGGGCTGCCCACCACGGCGGCCGCGCCCAGCTATGCGTACCTTCCGGCCATGGACGCCACGGCGGTCGCCCGGCTGCGGGCCGCCGGGGCGGTGGTGCTCGGCAAGACCAACCTCGACCAGTTCGCGACGGGCCTGGTCGGCACCCGCAGCCCCTACGGCGCGGTCCGCAACGCGTGGGATCCCGCGAAGATCTCCGGCGGCTCCAGTTCCGGGTCGGCGGTCGCGGTGGCGCTCGGCCTGGTGGACCTCGCTCTCGGCACGGACACGGCGGGCTCCGGCCGGGTGCCCGCCGCCTTGAACGGCATCGTCGGTGTCAAGCCCACGCGAGGCGTCATCCCGTGCACCGGCGTGGTGCCCGCCTGCCGGTCGCTCGACTGCGTGACCGTGTTCGCGCGAACGGTGCCGCTGGCCACGCACGCGGTCTCGCTACTGGCGGGCCCCGACGGCGCCGACCCGCTCGCCACCCTGCTCGGCGGCCGGCCGCGCCCTGGCGGCCCTGGTGACGGCCCCGTGGTGACCGGCCCCGTGGTGACCGGCCCCGTGGTGACCGGCAGAGCGACGACGGTGCGGTCCGCGTTGCCGTTCCCCGGCCAGCCCAGCTCGCCGGGCTGGCCGACGGCTGGGCGGAGGCGTTCGGGTCGGCCGTCGCGCGCCTGCGGGCAGCCGGCGCGGAGATCGTCACCACCGACATCGCGCCGCTGCTTGAGGCCGCGGCCCTGTTGTACGGCGGCTCGTTCGTCGCCGAACGCTACACGGCGGTCGGCGACCACATCCGCGAGCACGAGGAGCTCATCGGCCGCGACCTTGACCCGGTCGTCGCGGCGATCATCCTCGACGGCGCGAAGCACAGCGCGGCGGACCACTTCGCGGACCGGGAACGGCTGAGGCGCCTCGCGGCGCGCGCCGCCGAGGCGCTTGACGGCTGCGACGCGCTGCTGACCCCGGCAACCACCAGGCACCCGTCGATCGCCGAGGTGCGCGCGGACCCGGTTGGGGTCAACGCCGGACTCGGGACCTACACGAACTTCGCGAACCTGCTCGACCTCGCCGCCATAGCAATGCCGGCCGGGACGGTCACCGGGCTCCCGTTCGGGATCATGCTGACCGGACCGGCGGGAAGTGACGGCCGGCTCGCCGAGATCGCCGGCCGCTACGGCCAGCCCGACACCGACCTGCTGGTCGTCGGCGCGCACCTCAGCGGGCAGCCGCTCAACCATGAGCTGCTCGCGGCCGGCGGTACGCTGCTCGGCCCGGCCCGCACCGCGCCGTGCTACCGGCTGTACGCGCTGGACACCCGCCCGCCCAAGCCCGGCCTCGTCCGGATCGCCTCCTCCTCCTCGCTGCCGTCCGCCTCCGCCTCCCAGTCCTCCCACCCCTCTCCCTCTCCCTCCTCCGCCACCCCCGGGGCGTCGATCGCGGGGGAGGTGTGGCGGCTGCCGGCGGCGGGCTTCGCCCGCTTCATGGCCGGCCTGGCCGCCCCCATGACGATCGGCCGGGTCACCCTGGACGACGGCCGTGACGTGCTCGGGTTCCTCTGCGAGCCCGCGGCGGTGCGCGGCGCCGCCGACATCACCTCGTCCGGCGGCTGGCGCGCCTGGCTCACGACAGGAGGCCTGCGATAATCACGGGCGTGGCGGACGCGCGGGGCCCGGCGGCGGGCAAGCTGGAAGAGGCGGCCGGGCAGCGGCGCCGCGCGGGCCGCCCCCGGCTGCGCCCGGCGAGCAACGCCGGCGTGCCGCCGCGCGAGGAGATACTCGGCGCGGCGGCGGGCCTCTTCATCAGCCAGGGCCTCGCCGCGACCACGACCAGGCAGATCGCCGAGCGCGTCGGCATCAGGCAGGCGTCGCTTTACTACCACTTCGCGGGCAAGGACGAGATCCTGCTCGAGCTGCTCACCCAGTCGGTGCGGCCCAGCCTCCAGGCCGCCGCGACGCTGGAGTCCCGCTGCCGCGACGACCCCGCCGCCGGCCTGTACGCGCTCGCCCTCACCGACGTGCGGACCCTGACGCGCGCGCCGCACAACATCGCCACGCTGTACCTGATGCCGGAGGTGCAGGGGGAGGAGTTCGCGTCGTTCCGGGCGGAGCGGGCACAGCTGCAGGCGGCCTACGGGCGGCTCGGCCGGGCGGCCGCAGCCCGGTCCGCTGGGGCCGCCGGCCTAGCGGAACCCCTCATCGCGACGCTGATCATGCAGGTCGTCGAGTCGGTCATTCACCTGCGCCGCTCCGGTGAGCTGCGTGACTCCTACGCCCACGACATCGCCGCCTCCTGCCTGCGGCTGACCGGCCTGGCGGACCCCGAGGTCGACCGCGCCCACGTCGCCGCCGGGCCTCCTCGCTGGCGGCTGGCCTGTGTGCGTCCGAGCGAATGGCAGCTCGGGGACCGAGTTCAGGCGAAGACGGCGGAGCGCTTCGGGCCCTCGGGTCCTCGTCGCAGCGCGTAGGCGATCTGCGCAGCGGTGCTCCCCGCGGCGAGAAGTCCCGGACGATGGCCCAGCGTTGGAGGTAGCGTACTGGCCAGGGCGAGGTCAGGGAAGGCGACCGGCCGCCAATGCGGTGGTCACTGGCAGGTGTTCTAGACGTCGACCTGCTCTGTCGTTGATCACGGTGAAGTGATGGCTCGAGAGGTCCTTGAGCAGCGCTTGAAGTCCGCTCCGTGGTGGTCTGCGCGTTTCGACGCGGGGAGGCGGCGGCGAGTGCCGGACTGCTCCGCTCGGCGGCGGTCAGGGTCCGGGGCCGGGCGGCGAGGTGGCGGTCGTAGTGCTCGGCGAGGCGCTGCGGCGGGGCGAGGGCCTGGATTCAGTCTGTCGCCAGCGAAGGGCGCACAGTTCCAGCAGCTGGTGCCATTCGCGGCCGGAGCGGGCCAGCCGCGACATCTCGATGCCCAGCACGATGCCACGTGGTCGAGGCCGACCTCCGACACCAGCCGCTGGAACCCGGGCCGGACCTCGGCGCCGGAGGCAGAGTGGCCCAGGTCCTCGTCGATCACCAGGACCGGGACGGCTCCCAGCCCAGGTCAGCGGCGCGGCCGGACAGGCCGTACTGCAGCCGGGTCGACTCGCCGTGCTCGATGACCTGCGCCATCGTGGACTGGCGCACGTAAACGACGGCGAGCCGGTCGCGGTGCCATTCCTGGATCTTGCTCCCGGGCGGTTCCCGCGGAAGCCCGCTGATGCGTGCATCACGGGCGTCCTCGCCGGGATACCGATTGCCCCGCCGGGATCATCCGCATCATCAGTACGCGACAGGCATCCGCTGCCGCCCGGCTCGCTCCGGCAGTTCCACCCCGCAGCCGGGCCCGGCCGGGAGCCGCACGGTAAGCGCATTCTCCATGTCTTCTCCTCCGGGGCGCTGGCTGCCCGAGTGAAGGATGGAAGGCAGGCTAGCGGCAAGGCCGCGTCAGCTGGACTCGATCGCCCGCTTGAGCTCGCTTGCCCTGGCGTTCACGAGCATCCCCCGCAGCACGTCCACCAGCGGGCCCCGGATCACGAGGCCGAGCATGCCGCCGAGGTCAACCTCCAGCGAGTAGGTCGCCTGGGTCCTGTTATCGCCAAGGTCCTTGAGCTCCCAGCGTCCCTCGACCGACTTCAGCTCGCCCTTCTCCTGTGTCCAGGCCAAGGTGGCGGGACCCTTGTAGGTGAAGCGGACGGTGGACTTGATCGTCCGGACCTTGGCGTCGGATTCGGTCTGGCACAAGACCGCGTGCCCTGCGCCGTCGCGCTCGAGGGCATGCATCGCCTTCAGCCCGCCCTGCCACTCGGGCGCCCGCTCCACGTCCTCGACGAGCGCCCACACCTGTCCGAGCGGGGCGTTGATTTCGGCAGTCGAGCTGCCCGTCAGCATCGTCATGGCCCGTCTCCTGTCTCCCGGCCCGAAGAACCAGAACCGGGCCCGGGCCGGCAGTCGGTCATTGCTTCAATCCCTGGATACTCCTTATTGCCCCGTGCGAGCGGGGGCGAAGGTCGCCATTGTCGTGCCGTTGGTCGCAACTGCCCGTCCTGCCGCTGCCAGTCATCCGAAGCTGAAGAAGCACACCTGGGTGGCGTAGGCGACCAGGCGCCCCTCGTCGGTGCCGCCCGGGCCGAAGTCCCACAGCGCCATCTCCGCAGAGGCGTACCCCTGCCCGGCATGGCGGGCCAGGTTGTGGGCGAAGACCCACTCCGAGCGGCACGAGCCGAGCAGGTGGAAGGTGAGGTCGACACTCGGGGCGAACCAGCCGTGACGATGCCGCGGTCCTAGCTTCTCGCCAACGGCCCCCGGCATGGTGTCGGCCATCACGATCAGGGCCAGCGGGTCGAGAGTCCCGTCCGCAAGGATGGGAGGCTCGTCCATCCGGTACCACGTGCCATGCTCGGCCCGGCCCGGCCGGTAATCCTCCCAGGGAGCGTGGCCGAGGGCTCCTCTTCCTTCGAGGCGCTGCTCCCAGAACGGCGCCGGCGGGAAGGGCTCGATTCCCGGTGGCGGCGGGTCCCGGAACGACCGCGCCATGTCCAGCGGGACGAATCCGGCCGGCGGGGCCAGGTCCGCGAACTCGAAGCCCCGCCGGGATGCGCCGAATACGGCGGTGGTCAGGTGCCCGCGGGAGGCCGCCGGGGCCTCCTCCGTTCCGGGCCGCCAAGGACGGCGCACGGCCGCTCTGCCGGTGCTGATGTGGCCGCCTGCCGCAGCTAACCCGCCGTCAACCAGCCCGCCGTCAACCAGTCCGGTGCCCACGAGCGCGTTATCCTCCGCGACCAGTGCCGCCAGCGCATCGCCGTCGCCGGCCGGGCCGGGCATCCAGGTGGTGCGCAGGCCAACAAGGGTCTGGATCGACTCGCGGTCGACGCGCCCGCCTGCCACGAGGCCGTCCGCGGGGCTGCGGAGCCGGTCCAGGTAGCGCCGGGCCAGCGGCTCGCCGATCCCAAGGCGACGCCGGGCCGCCTCGACGACCTCAGCGTCGAGGCGGCCGGCGAGGATGGCCCCTCCCGTGGTCGTGAGCGCCCGCAGCAGGCGGCGGGCCGGCCCAGGTACTGGTCGCCGACCACCGCGACGACGGTGCCGAGGTACGGCGAGAGCCGCTCGGCCACCCCCGCGAGGCGCACGCAGCCGGCCTCCTCCGCGACCAGTTCGTTGCCGGCGTTGAGCATCGTCGCGTCACACTCACCGCGCAGTAGCGCCTGCAACCGCTTCGGTGTCGACCCCAGCGCCACCAGCTCGTACTCGTCGCGGGAGACGCCAAGGGAGGCGGCCAGGGAGTAGAGCGCCATGGCGAAGCCAGAGGTCGGCACGTCCACCCCGACCCGGGCACCGCGAAGGTTGTCGGCGCCGAAGCCAGGGCGCACGTAAAGCCCAAGGCCGAGAGCACGGTCGACGGCGCCGACGATGCGCGCGTCCAGCACCCGCTGGAGCGGGTTGTGCGGGCTGAAGCGGTACGCCAGCACGTTGTCTGGGCTGGTCAAAGCGACGTGCAAATCGCCGCCGAGCAGTGACCTGAATTGCGCGGGCGAGGACTGCGACGGGGTGCTCGGTGACTGTGAGCCCGACGGCCGCAAGCTCGCCGGCCGACGCGGCGACGTCGAGGACGACCGGAGGGCTGAAGGTGCCGACGCGCAGCGCAGTCATGGCCTTCTCCTTTGACTTCACCAACTGATCCATTTCTCCGCTGAGACTCGCTTAGTCAACGGCGAGCGGTTGCGCATCCGGACCCAGCTTGCCATCGTGATCGTGCAATCGGTTGCCCGTGCCGGAAGGAATCCCGAGATGCCCGATGTCACCGCGCGGCGGGACGCAGACCTCCTCGAGCCGGTGCTGGTCCAGCCCGTCGAGGGCTCCGGCCGGCCAGCCCGCGTCTACCTCGCCCCGACGCTGGACGGCCTGTACGCGCCGTACGCGCTGCGGACGCCGGCCGACGAGGGCACCTTCCCGTTCGTCTTCCTCGCCTACGGCAACGGCGGCGGCGGAATCGGCTGGCTGCGCCGGCGCCTGCGAACTCACGGCCACATCATGGAGCGGCTGCTGCGAGCCGGGTACGCCTGCGCGTGGGGGCGCTACCGCACCGAGGTTGAGCTCGGTTACCACAACGGCGGGCCGCTCATCGTCGACCGCCGGCAGGGCATGGAGCTGATGAACCGGGGGCCGCTCGAGTTCGAGGATGAACTCGCCATCCTCCGCCACGTCGCCGCGCACCCGCAGGTCGACGCCGGGCGGCTCGGGCACGTCGGCGTCAGCCATGCCGGCGAGATGCTCTTCAAGCTCGCCTCGCGGTATCCCGGAGCGGTGCGGGCCGGCGTCGCGTGCGAGCCCGCCAACCACGAGTTCCTGAGCCTGGCTATCGACGAGTCGGCGTTCGTCGACCCGGGCACCGGCCTGCGCAACATCGAGGAGATGCAGATGCGCGATCCCGAGCGCGTGCGGGCCCGCATCGACGAGCCCTTGGCGCTGGAGCGGATAGCGCCCATCAACCTGCCCATCCTGGTGCTGGGCCGCGACGACGACCACCTGCAAGGCATCTTCCGGGTGAGCTACGACCTGCTCAAGGCGGCCGGCAAGGAGGCGACCTGGGTGTCGTGGGATCATCCGCTGCACGGCTACATCTTCCCGGAGGCCGGCCCCGGCGGCACGCCCCAGGTGGACGACGTCCAGGAGCGCGCCATCGACGGGATCATCGAGTTCCTGGACCGCCACTTGGGCTGATGCTGAGCTCGTGTTCGAGCAGCGCGCTGCAGGTTGACTTGAGTATGGCGGCCGCGGCCGCTGCGTCGAGGCCGCCGACGTCGACGAGCCAGACGAAGCTCTCGATGCCGGCGGCCGCGGCGATCGCGAGGGTCAGCCGCTCGAAGCGCGCGCTCGTCAGCGAGCCGCGGAGCGGGGCGAGCGCGTCGGCCACCCATATCGTCCGCCGGCCCTGCCGGAGCGCGACCTCGTGCAGCGGCACCCGCGGTTCGAGTGAGAGGCGGAGCATGGCTCGCATCTCGGCCTCGTTCGCGAGGATCGACTGGGTCATGTTCTCGGCGAAGAGCGCGACGCGCGCGCGGACGTCGGCGGGCGGGTGGTCGCCGAGCAGCGAGCCGCCCTCGAGCTGCGGGAACGTCGCGGCGAGCAGCGCGCGCTGGCTGGGGAAGTAGCGGTAGGCCGTCGTCCGCGACACGCGGGCCAGCAGAGCTGGCTTCGCCTGCTGAACATCGAGCACCATGAGGTACTGGCCGGCACCACGGCGTCCATGGCACCTGGTTACGAGGACGCCGAGGCGCTGAAGGCGGCGAAAGCCGCCGCCGGCTACTCGGGCGGCGCGTCCGGTACGGGAACGCCCTGACCGTTACGCGACCGAGATGGAGGTGCTTGTCGCGCTGGTGACGGTGAGCGTCTGCGACTGGTAGGCGGTGCCGTCCCAGGCGGTGAAGGAGTTCGTTCCCGGCAGAACCTGGAAGATGACCTCGCCGTTGCCGTCGACCGCCGTCTTAGGCCCGAACGTGCCCGTGTTCCCGGCATGGGTCACCGTGGCGGTGGTCAGCGGGCTGCCGTTCTTCAGCACGGTGACGGTCACCGCGACGGTGGCGAAAGTGACGGTCGCTGCCCCGGTGATCGTGACGGTCTGGGTCTGGTAGCCGCCGGCGTCGTAGGCGGTGAAGGTGCTGGTTCCGGGCAGGGCCTGGAAGGTGACCCGCCGTTGCCGTCCACGGGGGTCTTGGGCCCGAAGGTGCCGGTGTTGCCGGCGTGCGCCGCGGACGCGGCCGCGAGGTCAGCGCTGTCCGGGTCGCTGATCTGCACCGTGACCGCGACGGTCGCGAAGGTCACCGTCGCCGGCCCGGTGACGGTGACGGTCTTGGCCTGGTAGCCGCCGGCGTCCCAGGCGGTGAAGGTGTTGGTCCCGGGCAGGACCTGGAAGACGACCTGGCCGTTGGCGTCCACGGGGATCTTGGACCCGTAGGTGCCGGTATTGCCGGCGTGCTCAATGGTGGCGGCGGCCAGGTCGGCGCTGCTGGGGTCGCTGACCTGCGCGGTGACCGCGACGGTGGCGAAGCTGACCGTGTTGGGGCCGGGGCGGTGACCGTGATGGCCTTGGTCTGGTACCCGGTCGCGTAGTTCATCGTCACCGAGTAGGTGCCGGGCGTGAGGGTGGCGCTGGCGATGCCGTCGGCGCCGGTGGTGGCGTTGGTGACCGAGCCGCCGGCTGACCGGAAGGTGACCGCCGCGCCCGCGATCGGGCTGCCGTTGGAGTCGGTGAGCGACGCGGTGGTGTAGCCGGGCGGGATGACCTGGTAGTTCACGCTGACCGGGGCGGCGGTGTTGCCCGCGTTGTCGGTCGCGCCGCTGCAGGTCGCCGTGTAGCTGGTCCCGGAGTTGGTGACCGAGACCGTGGCGTTGGTCGCCACCCCGGACAGCGCGTCGGTCGTCGTGCAGGCGGGGGACGGCGCCGTGCTGTAGGTGGTTCCGCTGGTCACGCCGGTCACGGAGACCGACGGGGGAGTGGTGTCGAGGTTGATCCCGGTGACGGTCCCGGTCGCGCAGTTGCCCGCGGGGTCACAGGACTTAGCGGAGGTCGCCGTCTGGTTCGCGCCGTCGGTCGGACAGGGTGGTCGGCGGCGGCGTGGTCGGCGTCCCCGATGAGGGCGCCGGGTCGGTGCTCGTCCAGGTGATCGTAACGGGGGCGTTGTACCACCCGCTGGCGTTGGGCGACGTGTCCGGCGTCCCGGTGACAGCCGGCGGCTGGTCATCGACGATCACCTGTCCGGTCGTCGCGTTGAAGATGATGTACGCATGCCGGTCCCCGGTAACCGGGTGCAACGTGAAGGCAATGACGAGGCCGTTGTTGAGGACGATCTGGGGTTGGTGAGGGTGATGCCGTTGGGGACGGGGACGGTGATGTTGCCGTTGGCGTCGAGGTGGCGTTGCCGCCGAGGCGCTGGCGCGAGGTTCCGGGCAGGCCGGGCAGCGGGCTGATGCGCTGTTGTAATTGGACTTGCCGCCGGTGATCGGGGCGCCGCTGGCGTCGCGGACGCGAGACGGTCAGCGGGCGGTGGGCAGGGTGAGGTTGTAGGTCTGGCTGGTGTCGAGGGTGCCGACGGGCAGGCTGCTGAAGTTCATGTACGCGGCGTCGCCGGAGCGTGTAGACGTGGCGCTGGCGGTGAAGTTCTGGTCGGCGAGCAGCGCGACGGAGTAGTTGCCGGAGCCGTCGGTGTTGATGCTGGTGCCGGGGTTGAGCGGGGAGGTGAACGTGACCGCGCCGAGCCCGCTGCTCGGGGGTAGACGTTGCCCTGGGCGTCCCTCAGCGTCCCCTGCACCTGGACGAAGGCGGGCGCGGTGACGGTCACGGACTGGTTGCCGTTCATGACCGGCACGGTGAAGGGGATGATGAGGCCGTTGTTGAGGGCGATCTGGGTGTTGGTGAGGGTGATGCCGTTGGGGACGGGGACGGTGATGTTGCCGTTGGCGTCGAGTGTGGCGTTGCCGTCGATGGCGCAGGCGCGAGGTTCCCGGCAGGCCGGGCAGCGGGCTGATCGGCTGTTGTAATTGGACTTGCCGCCGGTGATCGGGGCGCCGCTGGCGTCGCGGAGGGAGACGGTCAGCTGGGCGGTGGGCAGGGTGAGGTTATAGGTCTGGCTGGTGTCGAGGGTGCCGACGGGCAGGCTGTTGAAGCTCATGTACGGCGGCGTTGTCGTGCGTGTAGCGCTGGCGCTGGCGGTGAAGTTCTGGTCGGCGAGCAGCGCGACGGAGTAGTTGCCGGAGGCGTCGGTGTTGATCTGGCTGCCGGGGTTGAGCGGGGAGGTGAACGTGACCGCGCCGAGCGCCGTTGCTGGGTAGACGTTGCCCTGGGCGTCGCTCAGCGTCCCCTGCACCTGGATCGAAGGCGGCGCGGTAACGGTCACGGACTGGTTGCCGTTCATGACCGGGCACGGTGAAGGGGATGACGAGGCCGTTGTTGAGGACGATCTGGGGTTGGTGAGGGTGATGCCGTTGGGGACGAGGAGGGTGACGTTGCCGTTGGCGTCCAGTGTGGCGTTGTTGCCGTCGAGCGCTGGCGCGAGGTGCCGGGCAGGCCGGGCAGCGGGCTGATGGCTGTTGTAATTGGACTGTGCCGCCGGTGATCGGGGTGCCGCTGGCGTCGCGGACGCGAGACGGTCAGCTGGGCGGTGGGCAGGGTGAGGTTGTAGGTCTGGCTGGTGTCGAGGGTGCCGACGGGCAGGCCGTTGAAGCTGCATGTACGCGGCGTCGCCGGGCTGCGTAGGCGGTGGCGCTGGCGGTGAAGTTCTGGTCGGCGAGCAGCGCGACGGAGTAGTTGCCGGAGGCGTCGGTGTCGATGCTGGTGCCGGGGTTGAGCGGGGAGGTGAACGTGACCGGCCGAGCCCGCGCCGTGGGGTAGACGTTGCCCTGGGCGTCCGTCAGCGTCCCCTGCACCTGGACCACGACCGCCGCCTTCAAGATGATGGTCAGCGGCGTCAGAACCCGGTGGTCACACCGGTGGCGAGGTAACTCTGCAGCCCGGTGCTCGACTGCGGGATGAATTCGCACGTTGTACGTGCCGGAAGTCGACGGAGACGGTGAAAGTCCCGTCGGCCGGATCTGTGGTCGTGGTCGCGTCGGTAGCATCCGTGGCCGGGTCCAGGACGTTAACCGTAACGTTCCCCTGCGGGGTGCCCGAGGTGTCTTCGACGACACCGGTGATTGACGAGCCCGCCGCGAGGGCGTGCGGCGGGGAAACCACGCCCGCTAGCGCCAGCCCGGCCGCCACCGCGATCGCCGCGATCCAGCGTCGCCTGCCATGAGCCCCAGGTACCCCCATCACTCTGCCTCCTCGCACAGCCCCGCCGATTCCCCGGCGTCCGTGATCGCTTTCGGTCGAAATCGAGCGAAAGACACATCGCGTCCGCCAACAAGCACCCGTTATCACCCCTTAGCTCGCCAAGGTGGCATAAAGGGTGATCTTGAATTGGTGCAAAGGTACTCCCTGCCGGGCGCAACCGGTTAGAGGGCACACAAAAGATGTGAAAATTGTCCAGGAATTGCCAGGAATAAAGCCCGGGACCAGATTCCATCACATTAGGGAATTCGGCTCCCTGCGGAAGATAAGAACGGCCCGTGAGCGAAGCCGACAATGGTGCGCACGAGAAAATGACGCCGCTGAATCGACGCTGAAAGTCGGACCGGTGCGCCACCGGGCAGAGATGGCGGCCGGCTCGCCGGCCTGCAGGCTCCCGCCGACGGGGTGGTCAGCGACCACATCCCGCCGGGCATGCAGCGGGTGCTCACCCGGCTGGGCGAGACCCCGGTCGCGGTGTTCGCGGCCCTGTGGCACGAGGGAACGGCCACCGGCCACACCGAGGACCGCAAGACCGTCAGGCACCCGGACATCGGCGACATCACGGTGGACTGCGACGTCCTGCACGACAGCGACACGGACCTGAAGATCGTGATCTACACCGCCGCCCCGGGCAGCGAGGACGCGACCAAGCTCGACCTCACCAGGGTCACCGGCGTCTACCCGGAGCCGGCGGTCTGAGCTGCCCTTGCCTGGCAACGTAAGCGTCCGTTAGCGGGCTCGGCGTATCCACCCGGCCCGCGGCGGTGCCCCTCAGGAGACCGCGGCCTTCATCAGTTCGGTGACCTTCTGCTCGACCGCGGGGCTCCACCCCGGCAGCGCGAAGGACACCGGCCACATCTCCCCGTCGTCAAGGTGCGCGGCGTCCTGGAACTCCAGCGTCGAGTACCTGGTGCCGAACTTGCCCGAGTTCTTGAAGGTGACGACGACCTTGTCTTCCGCGTTGACGTAGGCGGGCATCCCGTACCAGGTCCTGGCGGTCAGCTGCGGGGCGGCGGCGCTCACCGTCGCGTGGACGCGTTCGGCGACCGCGCGGTCCTCCGGCGCCATCTTCTCGATCGCGTCGAGGGCCGCCTGCAGCCCGTCAGCCTTCTTGGCGCCCTTCTTGCCCGCGGCGCGCAGCTCCGCGGCCCGCTGCTTCATCGCGGCCCGCTCCGCGGCACTGAAGCCGCCGGACCCGGCCTGGGAACTGCTCGCGGACATGGCAACCCTGCCTTCCTGCTCCATGGGCCGGGCATGGTACCGGCCGTTGGATGAAGGCTAAGCCCGCCGCCGCCGCTGGCGCTTCTCCGATCGTGACCGATGCGCCCTAGACCTTGACGTAGGCCAGGCTTTCGGCGATCTGGCCGGGGCGACCGGTGAGTGACGCGGTCGCGTCAGGCTCCCTCGGCGACCGGGTATATCTCGTCGGCGACGAGCCCGTGCGCCTCCCGGTGCACCGCGGCGGCCGCCTCGGCGTCGGGCGCGTCGACCAGGCAGAAGATCTTGCCGTGTTCCTGGTCGACCCAGTACCGCAGGTAATGGACGCCGTGCGCGTCCTGCGTCTGCAGGTCGGCGGCGTGTGCCTTGGCCACGTCGTCGATGGTTACCGGCCCGCCGATGGTGTGCGTGTCCATGAAAAGCGCCATGGTTGTTGCCTCTTTTCCTGTGGTGTGCAAGTGATGCCTGCGTACCCAGGAAACCCCGGCGGACCCGGGCTGCGCATCGGGCAAGTTCCCTATCTTTGCGGATGACTCCCAGCCGCAGCGCCGTGGCCACCGCCCGCGGCTCCTTGCCTGGGGCTACGCCTGGCTGGCCTCCGGCGGTTGGAATGGGTTCTGCACGCGGACTCCGGAGTAATCCTGGCCGGGGTTGAGGTCCTCCGAGTAGAGCACGGTGCAGCCCATTTCGGCTGCGCTGTGGACGATCATCGCGTCCCAGAACGAGATCCCGCCGCGCTGGTGGATGCCGATCGCGCCCAGTACGTCATCAGCCGCGGGGACGTGCATGTGCCAGTGCGACAGGTCGGCGACGATCTCCTTCGCGGTCTCCGCGCTGAGCGGCTTGGCGATCTTCCGGGTGACGTTCACGAAGAACTCTTGCAGCACCTGGATGCTCAGGCAGCCGTCCCGCGATTCCCAGAGCTGCTCGACCAGCGCCCGCGCCTGGTCCCGCTTCGAGCCCGCGGTGTCGTCATGCGCGTACAGCAGTATGTTGGTATCGACGAACCGGCGGTTACCGCTCATGGATGTCGTCACGGCTCCAGCCGATCTGCCCGCCGGTGCCGAGGTCCATCCCCTCGCGCAGCCGGGCCAGGCTTCGGTCGCGGGCGCGGGCGTAGCCGGTCTCGCGCTCGACCAGCTCCCGCAGCATCCGGGCGAGCAGCTGTGACACCGAAGTGCCGCGGCTGGCTGCCAGGATCCGGGCTTCCCGCAGGTCCTCCTCGGGAAGCGACAGTGTGATGTTCTGATTGCTCACGTCAACCACCTCTGGCAGCTAAACCTCTGCACGTAAATCAGTGTAGCACGTGATTCCGTGGAAATGACAGTCCACGGCGGCGTCATAGCAGATGCCCGCGGGTGAGTGTCGTGGTCGCGTCAGGCTCCCTCGGCGGCCGGGTAGATCTCGTCGGCGACGAGCCCGTGCGCCCGCTTGCCGCGGTCCGCGCGACACCTGGTTCGACGGTGAGGCGTCCGGTGGCAGATGCTCCGGGTTACGCTCCTGTCGTGAGTCAACGGCGGCCATTGCAGGAGCGCGTCGTGGCGGCTGCCGAGACGGCGCTCGCCAGGCAGAAGTTCGTCACGCCCATTGACGTGTGCCTTAATATCGGCTGGCTGCAGCCGCCTAACCTGGAGGACTGGCGGCACGGCCGGGTTGACGACCTGGATTACTTCCTGCCCACTCACGACGACCGGTCGGTGGCCTTCCTCGTCCACCTCACCGAGTGGGCGACCGCCAAGGGCCTCAAGCGGGTCCAGGCTGACTACGTGTCGGCTACCAGGTCCCCTCGCCCGCTGCGCTTCAGCTCACTGGACGAGCCGACGATTGAGAATGCCTGGCGGACGCACTGGATCTCGCCCGACCTTTCTGACGAGCAGGCCGAGCGGGCCACCCAGCGCCGGTCGGCCCCGCCCGACCTGCGTGGTCATCCAGCCGGTCAAGGACTTCATCTGCGCGCAGTGCGGGACCGAATCGGGCGACCTGCTTGTCATGGACGACAAAGGGCCGCTCTGCATGGACTGCGCGGACATGGACCACCTGGTGTTCGTGCCGTCGGGCGATGCCGCGCTGACCCGGCGGGCTAGGAAGGCCAGCCGGCTGTCTGCCGTGGTTGTCCGGTGGAGCCGGTCTCGCAAACGGTACGAGCGGCAAGGCATCCTCGTGGAAGAGCCCGCGCTCGCGGAGGCAGAGCGGCAGTGCCTGGCCGACTCCGACGCCCGGCTCCGCCGCCGCGAACGGGATGCCTTCGGCGCGCGGATGAGGACGTGGAGTTCCAGGCCGGTTCGCGGCGCAGATCGCGCGGCTGTATCCAGGCTGCCCGGCGCAGCGCGCGCAAGCCATCGCGAGCCAGCGGGTTGCGCGGCAGCGGTCGTGTCGGCCGTTCCGCGGCGGGCCGGGCCCTGGACGAGCAGGCGATCACGCTGGCGGTGCGTGGCCGTCGATCCGCCATGAGGACACCGGCTACGACGACCTGCTCATGTCCGGCGTCAGCCGCGACGAGGCCAGAGCCCGGACCAGGCCCGCCATCGACCGGATCCTCACCGCCTGGTCGGAACAAGGCTGAACCGCCGCCGTCAGATCCCCGCCACCGCGCCGCTGGCCGCCGCCAGGTCGAAGCGGGACGGGTCGTACTCGCCGCCCGCCCACTCCAGCATCTCCTCCCGCTCCGCGCTGGGCGGCCCCGCGAGGAGTGCCTTAAGGTCCGCGAAACCGTAGCTGCCACCGCAGTCCTCGGGCGGGCAGGCGCCCTCGCCCGCGACGCAGACCGGGTAGTGCGCTCCGTCCGCGGCGGTCATGCGTTCTTCGATGACGAGCTCGTGCTCCCAGCCGTCGCCGAAGTCGTACTCATAGGAGATCCGGTCCGCTGTCAGGTCGCCGAGCCGGAGCTTCCGCTCGTCCAGGTGGCCCAGTTCGTCGTCCGGGTCCAGGGGCCCGTAGCTCACGTCGCCGACCCGGAACGCATGCAGGTGGTAGTCCTGCCATCCCATGGCGGCCTGGATCACCGCGTGCAGCCGGTCAAGCGAGTAGGCCGCAGGAATGATCACCCGCCGCCACACGGGCGGATCGTCCACGTCCAGGAGCGTTATCCGCACCTGGAGCAGCGGGTCGCCGGCCTGCGCCATGCCGCGGAGGCGGCGGATCGCGTACCGGCCGAGGTCGGTGAGCTCTGCGCTGGCCTCGTCCGGGTCACGGTCCCTGCCGCGGTCCAGCGCGACAACGCCGAGGACGTGGAGCGCGGACATGGCGATCGTGACGTCGACGGCAATCGTCCGCTGCAGCGAGTCGTGCTGCTGCCGGGTGAGCCCGCTGAGCACGTACCTGGCCTCGATCATGTCGCTCGCCAGGCCGCTGAGCGTCGCAAGCCGGCAGGCGCCCGGGCTCGCGAGCAGCGCGGTCAGCAGTTCGGGGCCAACGTCGGCGAACTCGTCTCCGACCAGGGAGTTCCGCCACGTGTTCCTGGGGAACAGCGCCTTCCCGAGCTTCGGGTAGGCCGCAAGCATCGCCAGTACCAGGTCAAGTGGCCTGTCCGCCAGCGCGGCGTTCTTCTTCACCGGTACCAGCTTGGTCCCGGTCACCCGGACGAGCCGGGCGGCTTTTGCCCACTCCACGATCCGCGTCAGGTGCGCTAGCTCTTCGCTGGACTGGGTCTTGAACACCCGGCCGCCGATCTCGGGGTCGATCTGGTCGCCGGTGCCGAGAACCTCGACAAGGTACCTGGCATCGGCCAGTCCGATACGGCCCGTCTGGGTCAGCTTGCGGCCTTCGCCGAGCCAGGCGAGGAGCGAACGGACCTGCCCGGTCAGCGGCGCCTTCTCCGCGGCGGCCTCGAGATCAGTCATGAGGTCAAGTCAAGCACCGCGGACACTTGCCGGAGGCGACGTTACCGCGGCTCACCCGCTGCACCGGGCTAGCGGCTTCCTTCGAGGTAGGGCAGGACCATGTCGATCAGGCTGAGTTTCCGCTGCAGACTTTCCTACGGGTGCGCGCGGAGGATGGCGCGGAGCGGCGAGCCGGTCTCGACGGGATCGCCGTGGCTGAGCACCGCGAGCATTTTCGGGCGCACGTGGCGCCAGAGCCGTATGTAGTGGGCCTTGACGGGCGCGGGGACCCGGTAGCGGTCGTGGATGTCGGCGGGGAGCGGCCGGGCGGCGGAGCGCCACGCGGCGCCGGCGTTCGGCGCGCTGGTCACGGCAAGGACATCGATGTCGGAGTCGGCGCGCGCGGTGCCGCGGGCCAGCGATCCTGTCAGCAGCAGCCCGCGTACGTTCCGGTCCGCCCGCGCATCGGCCATGATGGCCGACAGGACGTGCCCCTCGTCTCGGTAGCGCCCGGGTGATCGTCGCGCGGACGGGGACGGAGGTTTCGTTGCCGCCCTAGCAGAGCTCGCCGGCGAGGGCTTCCACGTCCGTGATCCAGTTGGTCAGCTCGGCCGCGGTAGGCGCCAGCTCGTACGGATGGTAATGACACGCACTCGTCAGCGCCGCGTACGTGAAGGCGACCTGACGGGCTACGTCCTCGCCTATGTAAGCGGGAAGGCAGGTGAGCTTAGACCACATGCTGGCCCGGCGCATCGGTTCGGTAACCGGGTCGGCCGCCCAGCGGGCGTTGACCGCTTCTTCAAGGGCCTGACGGCAAGGAAGGCGGCCGTGCGCGGCCAGACACCCGCGGTCGAGGCGTCCGGTCGGGTGATCAGCTCCCTAGCCGCCGTAAGCAGCTCGGCGGGGGTCACGGGAGCTTCTCCGCGATCTTCCTGACGAATGCCCGCGTGCCGGCGATCAGGTCGTCGAGCTCACCGAGCGCCCGCCCGCGCAGCTTTGGATTGAAGCGACACAACCAATCCCCAGTGAATTCCGGTCGCGCCCGTACGCGGCAAAAGAAAACCGACATCATGGACTTCCGACGCGCTTAAATCATGCATCGACCCAAGCTAGGCCGGTTGCAATGGTCCGCGTCAACTCGATGTCGGAAATGAGCAACCTACTCGATTGGTATTTGAGACGTTCAGTCGATCTGAATTCGCGACCAACTTGAACGCTATAAACGCCTTTTTTTAGCGCGTTACACTGATTTCGAGCCAATGGGCTTTGCAGCTGAGCAAGGCGGCTATTTCGCGGAAGAGCGAACGTACAAAGATGCGCTGATCGAAAGGGCTCGCAGCGCTCTGACGAGCTTAGCGGATCAAGATGACGCGATCTTAGGTGGCCGACTGTTGGACATCCTGACGGGAAAGACTGATGTGCCAAGCGACTTGCTGGGTTGGCGCACCAATGATCGCATTAAAGCTTTGCGTGCTCAACATCCTAATGCGTTGGAGCGCGAGGCTGGGCGTCTCGCCCGAGCTGACGACGTTGATGCCGCTATCTCGAATTTTGTCGAGGCCATGTGGCCAATCCTTATGGAAGGTCAATCAAGCAAACCGTATAGCGAAAGTCGCAATATTCCCACCATGTTGGCTGCGCTCGTGCATCCGACTCGCGCGTACGGCATCAACACAGATCCGGTCTCGCGCCTAGCGCGCGCCCTGACGGGCGAGCCGATCATGGGGTGGAATCCCCTCACGCCAAAGGAATACGCCGACGTCTTAGCTTTGGTGGAAAGTATTCGCGACGTAATGAAGAACGAATGGGGTTGGGCCCCTCGCGACCTCTGGGACGTGCAGGGGTTCGTGTGGGCCGTCCACCGTCCCGATCAACCGCAATTATCCGATGGAGCCAAGGAGTTCGGCCATATGGATTTGTTAACGGTGCCAACTAATCTCATCCTCTACGGCCCGCCTGGAACTGGGAAGACGTTCGCTACAGCGCGAGAGGCTGTAATGCTCTGTAATGGCTCAGCTCCCGAGAACAGGGACAAATTGATGGAGGAGTATGCTCGCCTTGCTGCGTCGGGGCGTATCGAGTTTGTCACTTTCCATCAATCCTACAGCTATGAGGAATTCGTAGAAGGTTTGCGTCCCCATCAGGGAAACGGGGAAACCACAGGATTTGACGAGGAAGCGCTACAAAACCAAGAAGGCGGCCATCAATCGGCTGGGTTTAAGCTCGTGCCGGAGCCCGGACTTTTTCGTCGTATAGCGCGGCGTGCGGAAACCAGCACTGGCCCGGGAAAGACCGAAGTCAGGGTGGGCGAGAGACGTGTTTTCAAGATGTCCATCGGCGAGGCGGCTAATCCGGAAGATGCGTACCTGTTCGAAGAGGCGCTGGAAGGTGGATACACGCTGCTCGGATTCGGAAACATCGACTGGACGGATGCGCGGTTCGAGAATCGTGAGGCCTTTATCGAGGCCTGGAAGGAGGCGCGCCCCGCTCGCCGAAGCGCGCGACCTGGCCAATGCCGCCAGATTGAGCAGCAGTGGCTTGTTGGCCCGGCTGAGCCAACCTTGGTCGCCGTGCCAGATGGCACGGACGCCATCAATTTTGACGGTCACTAACCAGTCGCCGGCTAGTTTGTTGCCATCCCATGCGCGGGGTCTGTTGATTTCGCGTGTTCATCCGATCTCCGTTTCCAATCTATATGCTCCAGCTGTTGGATGAGGTTTCGACGGTCTGCACGTTCCACTCAACGGCAATGCTATCGCGCTCAGGTACGTCGATCATCCGACGGGTGGGAAACGGTGGCGGCTTCGGCGAGGGCTACAGCTGTTCTTTGACCGCGTCCGGAACCTTTTCGAGGGAAGGCTTGAAGTTCTTGTACCTCGTCTCGTTCTGTTTGACGCACTCCGCCAGCGAGGTGAGCATCGAACCGCCCTTGCTCTCGAAACTGAGCGACAGATTGGACACGTTGCCCGGCATCACGAGAGTGAAGTACCGCGCATTCCATAGTGCCTCTGAGAATTTCTTGGGCTCGATTTGCAGGATCAGGATCGTGTTCTTGTCCTTGAGGATGTAATTCGAAATTTGCTCCGGCGATGAGGCCGTTCTTGAGGCCGTTGAAGAAGTTCCAGCGAAGCGAGCCTCGGTCGGGCCCCTCGAATTTCCCATTCGGTATCGTGGACGATGGCCCAGACCTCACCGTCAACCAGGGAGCGATGAATTTGAATGAACGATCCATCCTTCTTGTTCGCACGGCCATAGCAGGTGGCTTGTCCCGTCTCAGCATTGGCGCCGCCAAAGACGGTCCACCAATTGTCGGTCTCGCGCTGATAGAACGTGACTTCTTCCGCGCGGACGGGCGCAAGACCAAAAGCCAAGAACACAAGAGCATTGATGAGCCGCATGTTTGTTGTCCTGTCTCAACGCGAGGAAATCGATCCCCCGTTGGTTCAGGGATTGAGCTCGGATGTTTACAAACGTCGCCATCATTGATGGAGCGTGAAGGGGGGTAGGACCCGCATCGACAAGCGAAAGATTGCGCAAAGGGCCGCCCTCAAGTTGCAGCCGTGCGCTGCGTTCCTCTACGAATGCGGGGCGATCTGGTTAATCTGCTTGTAGGAACCGCTTGGGCGCCGTTTCGTCCGAGTCGAAGACAGCCGCGGTCAGTGGACCGCCGAAGACAGCGCCGGTGTCGAGGTTGAGCCGATTAGTGCGGAGGTCTGGTTGACCATCCTTTACCGGGGTATGGCCATGTACGATGAACCGACCGTAGTCCGTTTCGGATGTCAGGAACGGCGTTCTGATCCAAAGCAAGTCGTCCTCGTCTTGCCGGTCGATTGCACGGTCCGGATGAATGCCGGCGTGCACGAAAAACCGTAGGCCGTCGTCGAAGGACAATGGAAGTCGCCGAAGCCAGTTGACATGGTCTTTGGGGATTTCGGCGGCAGTCGTTAGTCCGTAGCTTTTGAGCGTCTCAACCCCGCCGTTGGTCAGCCAGCGTTCTTCGAAGAAATCGCTGTCCGCGGCCGAAACCAATAGGTCCTCGTGGTTTCCTTTCAGGAAGAGATCCCGATCGGGGTGCGGTCGCTGGAGGTCTATGAGAAACTGAACGACGCCCCGACTATCGGGCCCTCGGTCGATATAGTCGCCAAGGAACACATATCGCATCGATCGGCCGGCGGCGTCATTGTCACAGCGGCGGACAAGTTCTGCGAGTTTGTCCATGCAGCCGTGGATGTCGCCGATTGCATATGTAAGGGTCATTCGACAATCAGGCCGCAGCGAGAGAGCAGGGGTGGCGATACAGGACCAGTGTCTGTCTTGGAATAATTCGGAGTTCTTCGGGAAGTTCTCAAACGAATCGCGGAAAAATTGTCAACCAGATCATTGTCTTACGCCGCGTTGAAGAGTCTATTCCATATTGGCGTTTGGCAGACGATCGTAGCAGTGGAGTCAGGCGGAAGTTTGAGCCGCGTCATTATACCCCTCTCTGACGCACGAAAGTCTGTAGCGAGAGAATGAATTGCGCTCTCGAGACAGATTTGATGCAGGCAAAAAGGAATGGGCCAGCAGCGTTGCTTAACATGTGCTTACTCAGTCGAACGGGAAGCCAATCATTGTGATCGCTTTCAACAACAGCACACAGAAAACGATGAATCCGAGAAATACCATTGCATCAGTCATAATTTGCACTTCTTACCGGGAGACAATTTTTTCGCGTTGGGGAAGTGCGCGGTGACTCCAGGTCACCGCGCTGATACCAAGTCAGGTTACGATGCGGCCTATGGCGCGGGCTTCCTCGGCGTATGCCGACAGTGGCTTGTTTGCGACGAAGCTCGCATCGCGCTCGACCCGAAGGCCAAGGTGACCTCTGATCTCCTTGATCTCCGAGAGGTTGAAACAGCCCAGCTCCGGACAAT
This sequence comes from uncultured Actinomycetota bacterium, assembly GCA_963811335.1. Lineage (GTDB taxonomy): Bacteria > Actinomycetota > Actinomycetes > Streptosporangiales > Streptosporangiaceae > Trebonia. Next base: position 144,769 of record CAWERB010000003.1, read on the forward strand.
TAAGACCGAGATCGCCAAGCCAAATAAACGATTGGCTCGTCCGGATCGCATTCCGTGATCAGCCAGGTCGCGCCTGCGTCCGGCGTGAACAATTTCACCACCGGAAATGGATCGCGGTCGTCGGCCAAGGCATTGACCAGGAGACGAACGCGATCCTCGACTTGGAGCAAGTCTTCGTCAAGCATGGGGGCTAGCCTCGGTCGCGTCGTCGAACCCGCGTCGGCATCGTTCGCTTGCTTGAGGCGCTTTCGAGCGCTACCTCGTCTCGAGCTGCCGGCGGACGCGCAGCCTGAAGCGCGTTGCGAGCGCCTCCGAGCTGAGCTTTGGCGCGAGTACGGAAAGCGCCGCGTCATAGATCCGCTGGAAGTTGCAGTACCGCTGCCATAAGCGGTCGGCGGTGGTTTGGTCGCCGGCAACATCGATCGCATCGATGAAGGCTTCGAGCGTGAAGTGCCGGAAGGCGACGCGGGTTGGATCGGTCCCGTCGACCGGAAGAAGCTCGTTGGCGTAGACCTGAACGCGGCGTTGGACTCGTCGATTGAGGCGCGGCCCGATCGCAATGAACATCGCGCGGGGGACAATGCCGTTGTCGACGGAGAGCTGGGCGATCGCGTGTTCCCGGAAAAGCTGCTCGATCGGCGCCGAGCGGAGGATGGGACTGTCCGGATCCTTGTAAAGTTTGACCTCGCGAAGTGCTTCAGTCGTAGCGGTCTCGCCACCTTGCAACTGGCCCGAGCAAGTCCTCGCTCAGCTTGACTTCGACATAGACGATGCCCGGCTCGCCTTGGGGCGTGGCGACATGAATTGCTAGATCGAAAGCAGTCCGATCGGAAAGATAGCGTGGATCTTTGCGCCCCGGGCTGTGCTCCCAGACGACACGCTGGACCGAATGGACAAAATCCGGGAGCAATTGACGAAGGACCTTTGGAGCCAAGTTTAATGTCGAGGGCCAACGGACCGAAGAGATTCACAGCCAGGGGCATCGAACTCAACGGGTTCGAAAGCAGCCGGTCTTCGTCGACGGCGGCATCTTCTTCACGCATGAGTAGCAGCTCCCTCAGCGCAAGCAGGTGAAGATCCGGTGAGTGGAAATTGAGTCCTGCTTCTGCCGCGTCTGCGCTGAGATGCGACGCAAGATGTGAGGCACGTCGCCATCGGCGCTCGCACTTGGAATCCCGTGATCGCGCATCCAGAAGACTTGTAAAAGTCGTTCGGCGTTCCGGAAACGCGAGTTGATATCGCAGGATCCGCCATACTCCTGAAGCAGCTTATCCGGAATCCAGGGGATGCGGTTGATTTGTGCGAACCGTGATCGTCGCGTCCGTGCGCTCGATGAAGTTGAGGCCGGCGTCGTTGTTTCGGTGTTGCTCAAGGTGTCTCTCTCGCTGTTGTTTGTTGCCGTTATGGCGCGAGAGATTTGGCGAGCCCTGTGCGAAGTTTCGACGGTAAGCGGGAGGGGCCCGGGTGGTGCCAACAATATCTATGCACGCTTAAATCTGAAAACGTTAAGCTGTGCCTCTTGGCGTTTTCCGGTGACGTAGGCGGGCGGCGGGAGGGTGGCAGGCAGAGGGGGGTAGGGAGGAAGGCGGGTGGGTCAGGCAGGCAGAGGGGTGAGGGGTGATATAGTCTCAAATCAACTGACATCGCTGATGCCCATTCGACATCGTTCGTCATGGGGGGAGCGATTATCGGAAAGCGGAGGCTAATTAATGGCGAGCGTATTCCCGCTTGCCGAAGGGTGTAGTCTGTCGGAACGAGGGAGTTGCAACTGAACGTTTGACGAAGCGACGTTTCTGGTCACTCCATTGCTTGGCTGATGTCGAACCCCTTCGGGGATTCTTCTAGAGGCGCTAAGCCGTCGGGATCTATGCCAGCCTCGATTCTCATGCGACGAATGGATTTTGGCGATCGACAGGTTTTCGCGTCTTGTTTGCAATCAGCCGATTTGAGTTCGACTACGTTCTTTGCTTTCAACGCTCGTGAGAATTGTAAACAGCCAGCTGGCTTGCTTATCGCTCAGGAGCGCGCGCTCTCCAAAAAGGGTGATCTTGCGAGAAATATTTTGCAGGAATTCCGCCTCGCGCCCTCGAAGGGTTCCGCCGCAAAGGGCGTTGCAGATGCGCTGTTCTAATCGCTTGAAATCTTGTCCGATCAGCATGTTGGATCCTTATAAACGTCGTACCTGGCGGAGCTTCGCAATATAGAAACTCGAGCATTCACTGCGGTTGGGACCGTAACTAATTGGTGGGTTAGAAAGGAAATCTGAGATTTCTTTTTGGTGGGCTTCAAAACCTGGTGGACGTCGGAGGGAGGTTCTGTGCCCGAAGGGCACAGCTTCGCCTGCGAGGGCGAAGCTGCTGTCGATGGAGTGCCCAAAACCCGGAGCCACGCCGTCGGTCAGTTGTTCGATAAGCGAACCCTATTACGGGGAGGCCGGGGTCAACCTGTCGGCCTTTAGTCGCTGCTTCGTATGACGGGGCTATTGCGCAGCACATCGATCAATTGCGCAACTGCTGCAGGTCGGGAGTCACCGGCGCCTGCTCCTGCTTTCGGCTTTCACCGAATGCTTTTGTCGATGCCTTTCGATCTTTTCGCCGCTTGTTCCTCACAGCCTGGTTAGCCAGAGGGCGGGGCCCACAGAGGGCTGCTATGTACGCCGGCTTGGAGGCTAGCGCTGTCGCGGCGTGAGTAGCATGTATTGGCCAGTTCGGCGGAGTATCCCGAGCGAATTCGTGAGGCCATCCCAGGTTCCATCGTCCAGCATCGATACTGAATTACACGGTCGCGGATAGCGCAAACAAAAGCCCCCGCCTTTTGGGGCAGGGGCTTGTTGACGTGCTAACGCTTCTTTTTGACGACTTAATCCAAGGCGGCGAGAGCGGACATTTCGTCATAGTCTGTGCCGGCAGATTTTAGGATAAGACCGTTGTTTGCTGATCGAAATATCGGCGGTTGGCGTGCGGATGCTGTCAAGCAAGCGCTGGAGATCGGCAAGATTGATGTTGAATCTCCAGTTTTGCCTCAGAACCCAGATTGCATTCGAGGAGCTTGCCTTCAAACGCCAATTCGTATCTGGCGGCCGGTGCGATGGACAGAAGTGATAACGCAGGATTTTGACCGAGGTTGCCGAGAACCATCCGGCCACGATCGGATCCGATGCGGGCGATGAGCACGCTGCTCAATGCCTCGGCGACCATGACGTTGAACGTTGCCACCGTCGCAGTAGCCAAGATCCGGTCAAGTGATGGGCACCGGCCAGCTTTGCGCCAGGTTAGCTCTTTGTCACCGGATTTGATAAAGACTGCGCTCTCGGTCTCGGAAATGTCGATCGGACCTTGCATCTTGCCGATTGCGGTGAGTGCGTTGGGCACGTTCCGCTTGGGCAGAACGAAGCGCAAAGCATCAGGTAGGGCATCCGACTTGTATAAAGTGATGCCGCCGAGGTAGCCGCTCTTTGCGGAGCCGCCGCTGACTTCCAGCCCGTCGAAGCCTTGGGTATTGGCGGTTCGTTTGTCGATCAGGATCGCGGCATGGCCAATTGCGTCGCGAAGTACACGAGCGTCTAGCGTTGCGAGAGGGTTCCGCTCCTCTGCGTAGTTCCGCGTTGCGATGCAGCGAGCGTGCGCCGCCAGGTGAAACGAGCGACCCAACCCTCGCCATGCCAGCGTGTCATGGTCTTGGTCGAACTCAAAGCACAGTTCGCAATCGTAATGGTGACCTAACGAGGATAGGAGCTGCTTCGGGATCTCGAAGCTGATGGTCTCGCCTTCAATGAGGTCCAGCGGGCGGACTGGCACGATCGTCATCGCGACCGACAAGCTGTCGTTCTTGGTCGATTTACATAGCCTGCAGCTCGGTGGTGGAGAGAGTAATTACAGTCATTTCGCTTGAACGGCTGGGCAAGCTGATCATGCGCGCAGCCGACTTCAGTTGGTCGCTATGAACGGCGAATTCGCTTGGGGGATGCGGAGGGCTGCGAGGGGATTTGGTCTTGAAGCATTGTGTGTGACTCCTGGAAAGGCACCGCGGCTAGCGCTGATGCGAGGTTGAAACCTGCCTTCCTATTCTGAACCCGTCGTCCTGTCTGGGGCCTGAGCCGGTGTGGCTCAGGCCCTCGATCGGTTGCTCGGAGTCTGCAATCGTCTGAGGTTGGCTTAGACGATGCCCGGGAAATTCAGGTGACTGACCTTGCTAAGAAATATCGTCCCCGGCGGTTCTCCGAAATCGTCGGACAAGACGCGGTGGCCACCTGGATGCGTGAGCAAATCCGCTCGGGCGCGGGCCGATCGGTCCTGGTGGCGGGTCCCGTCGGCACCGGCAAGACCACGTCCGGTTTGATCTACGCCAAGGCCCTGCTTTGCAGCAGCCCGGTCGACGGCGAGGCTTGCGGTGTTTGCGATCAATGCCGGGAATTTGGCGAACACGGACGCGGCGTTCCCAGCTTTCACGCGCTGGAATGCGGCGAGCATTCGACGGTCGACGAGGTCAAGGACCTGCTGGAGAAGGCCAGGATGGCTCCATTCCTTGCGCCTCGCCGTGTTCTGATGCTCGATGAGGTGCACAATCTGTCGAGGCGCGCCTCGGACGCCTTGTTACGCATCCTGGAGGTTCCACCGCCGTGGACCAGCTTTATTCTCCTGACCTACCGATTGAACCTGATTTCCGAGGCGCTGCGGAGCAGATTGTCCAGCTTTGAACTTGGCGCGTTGAACGAGGGCGAGGCCTTCCGGCTGCTCACGGACGTCTGTCATCGCGAGGGCCTTTCATTCGACCGGGAGGGGTTTCGCCTCATCTTCAGGGCGGCGTCCGGCGGTCCCCGCGCAATGCTGCGAGCGGTAGAAAAGACCAGCCAGTTCGGTCCCATTGACGGAGCTCATGTGCGTCTTGCGCTCAATCTCAGCTTCGAGGACCGGCTGACGGCGTTCGTCCGAGCCCTGTTGGCCGGCGATCTTCAGGGGCAATTGAAGGAGGTCGGGGAATGGCCCGACACCGCCGAACGCAAGCTGGACTTCTTGCACCAGTTTTTCGTGTTCCAGTACTTTGAAGGGTTCCGGCGTATCCGTCGCGAAGATCCTCTGATGCAGAACGTCGGTTCGGAGACCCAAGAGCAGTTGGTCGAGGCGTTCGCGGCGCGCGCTTCCGCCTTGGGACGGGAGCCCGGGGCCTATTGGGAAAACATCATCGCTGCATTCACCTCGAACACGAAAGTCACCGATCATAGCCTTGCGATGATCTTGAGCCGGGTGAACCGGTTGTTCAACCCGGCGCTGGCGATCGGAGTGTGAGGCCAAGAAACCGCCAGCCGAACCGACGAAGCCGACCGTGCGAGTGCGATTGGCCGGATCATCGTCCGAAGATCAGACGTTTCTTTCGTGGGATGAGGTACGTCCGCATTGGGAGGCGGCATCGCTCCTGCCGCAACGCTATGGCGCGCTGTTCAATCTGCGGCTGACCATCAGTCATTCGGAATTCAGAACGATCCGATCGGGACGGAAATGCTTCCTTCGTGTCCAAGCTCACGCATGAGCTCGGCATGCGCCTCAAGGACTGGTGCGGCTCATCCGCGCCGGTCCTGCATTGGATGTACCGTCATGAATGGGAAGGCGAGACATTACAGAGAACGCGACTCCTTCTCTCCGTTCCCGATGCGCATGTTGCGGCGGCGCTGCGCTGGCTGAGCTGCAAGTTTGTGGTGAGGGCTTCCAATGCTTGCGAATCTCAAGGTCCAGATCGCTTGTCGACCCGGGATGTCGCAAGAAGGCCAGGTGCGTTTTCATTGGCAGAGTGTTCGCGCCTTGAGCCGGAGCCTCAACCCCAATCTCACGGCCCGTTCCGATGATGGCAGCATCTCTCCTCTGGTGGATCTCTTGAAAATTCCGCCAAGCTGGCGTGCGCCGGTCCGTCGCATCCCGAATGTGCAAGCTCGCGGCGCGTCGGCTTCGCTGACAGCCCGGAGCCAAACAGAAGGACGAGAGCGGCATGGCTTGGCTCTCGGCTCTCAAGGATGGCGCGTGGCGGGCGATCGACACGGGGTGGGAATTGCGGGAGTACGAGGCGCGTCGCAGCGGAGACGGAACGTCGCGACGTTGCTCTCGCCAAGCTCGCTGCGCTGCTTCCGGGTACGGACGATGCGCGCCGCGAAAGCCTGGTGCTGGAAATAGAGCTTCTGAAGGCGAGCTGGAGTTCGAGACCCCAGAGATTGGCGGCGAAGCTGGCCTGGATGGTGGCAGTCGGACATGGGCGTCAAACCCGGCTAGTTCGGGGATAAGGCTAGTGAGGAGAGATAAAAAATCAATAGAATTCAAATAGATAAATGGATGGTGTCGGGCGGAGCTCCTCGCTATTCCTTCAAAATGATGGGCTAAAAATTCAATCTGATGGTTCTTCAGAATGAACCTCGGCGTCGGGGCTCGCGAGGGTGGTATCGAGGCCGGAGGCGAACACTTGCGGAGGACTGGTGGCGGCTTCAGCAACTCCCGAAAGCCAAAGCTGCCGGCGTCCGCTTTCATACAGTCGAAAAACTTTCTTCACGTGCTCGGGCTCTACATCGAACTCCTTCGCCACGGTCTCATAGATGGCCTCCAGTGATTTATGCGTCGGCGGCTTGCTGGGCGATCCGCTGCGTGATGGTTGGAAGATCAATTCGTCGGTCCGGCGCACGATGTCCCGTTCTTTTTCCATATTCTGAAATGATCGAAACACGCCGCGTCCGCCATCTTCATTGACGGTTCCCAACACCAAATTCGAGATGGATTGACGCGCCTGCTTCTCGCCGTCGCGGGCAAATCCGATCAGCTTCCGCGAAATATTGAGGAAGAATTCGCTCACCTTGTCGGGAACGGGAATGCTGTTCTCAAGGCAGATTGCGAGAACATTCCAAAGCGAGAGCGCATTTCGGTCGCGGTTATAGTTCGCGATCTCGGCGTTGAGCCGGCTGCCAACTCCGCCGTTATTTCATAGTGACAAGGTAAAGTTGTCACTTCCACCGGCGGGTATTGCCGTTCGCGGTCCTCAGGTGGCTTCGCCCGTTCGAGATTTTCCTGCCACTGCAACGCTTCGCTTTCTCACATCAGCCATGGGCAAGTCCTGAGGTTTGAAAGTTGCCGTCGAGCAAGTCGGTTTAGATCAAGCTTCTATCCGTCTTGCAAATTCAAGCTCGATCAGCGGTTTTCTTTCCAGATTTTCTCGTAGGGTATTTCTTCAC
>CAWERB010000004.1:0-118020 GCA_963811335.1 uncultured Actinomycetota bacterium
CATCTATGAATGGACTCCGGGCTACGTATGCCTCACCCCCCACTTCCCCCTCACCCTGGGCCATGAATTCGCCGGGGAGGTCGTGGAGTCGCGGACAGGTTCTTTCCGCCCCGGAGAAAAAGTGACCAGCGAGACCGGGCGGATCTGCGGGAAGTGTTTTTACTGCAAACAGGGGAAAGGAGTCCTGTGCTCCCTGCGGACCTCCTTCGGCCGCATCGGCCTGGAGCGCAACGGTGCCATGGCCGAATTCGTGGCCGTTCACGAAGACTGCCTGCACCGGATCCCCGCCGGGGTATCCCTGGAAGAAGCGGCCGTAACCGAACCCGCGGCCGTGGCCCTGGGCGCGGTGGAGTTGGCCCGATTCTTTCCCGGGGACGTGGTCGTCGTCCTGGGGCCTGGCCCCATCGGCCTTCTCATCGTCCAGATGTGCAAAGCCCTGGGAGCAGGCCAGGTCGTAATCTTCGGACAGGAGGCGGATCGCCCCAGGCTGGAGGTGGCCCAAAAGCTGGGCGCCGACTTCACCCTGATCAGCGAAAACCGGGACCCCTTGACGAAAATCATGGACCTGACCCAAGGCCTCGGGGCCGGCGTAGTATTCGAAGCGAGCGGCTCGCCCGCGGCGGCGGTTTCCGGCCTCCGGATGCTGCGGAAGGCGGGAGAGATGATTCTCGTGGGGATCTATCCCGAGCCTATTCCGGTCGATGCCACCCACCAAATGGTTCGGCAGATGAAGAGCATCAAGGGAAGTTACGGGGGAGCTCCCCTGGACTGGGACAGGGTCTTGAACCTCATGGCCTCCCGCAAATTGAATGTCGCCCCCTTGATCTCCAATATCTTGCCCTTGGAGAGAGCATCCGAAGGCTTTGAGGCGGTCCTCCGGAAAGAGGCCTTGAAGATCCTTTTGAGACCCAATCCCTAACAAAAGAGAGGAGAGGATGAAGTATTCATTCGAAGAATATGCCCCGGGCAGGAAAAGATACAAAGTAGAAGGCGTCGGGGAAGAGATCATCGCCGGGGTTCGCCTGGATGTCTACCAGAACCGCCCCCGCACTCTTCCGGAGATTTTCAACCGCACGGTCCAGCGGGACCCGCAGCATGAAGCCTTGATTTACGAGGATCGAGAGGATCTCCTACGGAGAACTGGCCCGGAGGGTCGACAGCCTGGCCTTCCAGTGGAAAGAAGAATACGGGGTCCGTCCGCGAGACCGGGTGATGATGCTCCTGCGGAACACGCCGGAGTTTGTGGCCTCCTTCTTCGCCGCCTCCCAGATGGGCGCCATCTCCGTCCCCACAAACACCCGTCTTAAGGCCCCGGAGATCGAATACATTCTGAAAGACTCGGACCCCACCATTCTGATCGTCGACCCGAGCTGTGGGAGAGGGTTCTTCAGGTCAAGGATCGGGCCCCAACCTTAAGGCCGTCTTCATCACCGGAAAAGACTGCGAACCCGGAGCCGCCCTTTTTTCCGACCTGATCAGCCGTACCGCTCTGCGGAAAATCCAGGCCCCGGCCACGGAGGAAGATGTCAACAGCATCCTCTACACCTCAGGGACCACGGGGAACCCCAAAGGGGCCATGCTCTGCCACCGGAATTTTATCACCAACTCCCTGAATACCCAGTCCCTCTGCCACCTCTCCTTCCAAGGACAAGCTCCTGATCATGGCCCCCATGTTTCACGTCACCGCCCTCAACTCCCAACTGATCAAGATCGTCCACGCCGGGGCCACGGGAGTATTGATGCGGGCGTTCAAGACCGAAGAGATCCTGGATACCATCGAGCGGGAGAAGATCACCGAGATGACCGGGGTGCCGGCCATGTACTCCATGATCCTCCAGTCCCCGACCCTGGAGCGCCGGGCCTTGACCACCTTGCGCTACTGCGGCTATGGCGGGGCCCCGGCTCCCGTTGAAGTGATCAAAACGATGAAGGAGAAATTTCCCACCTGGCGCCTGCGCAATGTGTACGGGTTGACCGAGGCCTCTTCCTGGGTTACCATGCTCCCCCATGACCAGACCACGATCCGTCCCGATTCCACCGGCCTTCCTGTCCCGGTGGTACGGCTGAAGATCGTCAATGATGGAGGCGGAGAGGTCCCCCGGGTGAAGTAGGCGAAATCCTCATTCGAGGCCCCAACATCTTCAAAGGGTACTGGAGGAAGCCGGAAGCCACGGCGAGTCGCTCCGGGACGGCTGGTTCCACACGGGAGACCTGGGGAGGTTCGACGAGGAAGGATACCTGTACGTCGTGGACCGGAAGAAGGAAATGGTCATCCGCGGCGGGGAGAATATCTACTGCATCGAAGTGGAAAACGTTCTCTACCAGCATCCCAAGGTGGTGGAGGCGGCGGTGACCGGGGTTCCCGACCCGATCCTCGGGGAAGTCGTCAAAGCGGTCTGCGTCCTAAAGCAAGGCCAGCAGGCCACCGGGGCAGAGATTCAGGAATTCTGCAAAAAGTTTCTGGCGGATTACAAGGTTCCCAAATTCGTCTGTTTCACGACGAACTCCCCCGGAACCCGGCGGGTAAGGTGATCAAAAAGGCACTCTAAAGGCCGCAAGTCGCAAGGCGAGAGAGAGGGAAATTTCTTTTACCCCTTGCGCCTTGCGACTTGCGCTGTCTTTGATGAGGGAGAGAAAATGCGATTTAAAGACAAGGTGGCCATCGTCACCGGAGGGGCTTCGGGGATCGGGGCGGCTACGGCCCGGGGCTTGTCCAACGAGGGGGCCAAGGTGGTGGTGGCCGACTGGAGCCCCGAGAATTTACAGAAGATGGAAGCGGAGATGAAGAAGGAGGCGCGTCCTTTCTTGGGTCTGAAGATCGACGTTTCCCGGGAGAGAAGAAGTTCAGGCCTTGGTCGACCAAACCGTTTCCCGTTTCGGGGGGATCGATCTCCTGGTCAACAATGCGGGCATCTCTCCCAAGCACCGGGGGAAGAAGCAGAATTTATGGGAAATGTCGATCGAGGAATGGGACCGGGTCATGGCGGTGAATATCCGGGGGGTCTTTCTCTGCTGTTACTTCGCCGTCCCCAAAATGATCGAACGCGGGGGCGGCGCCATCGTCAGCCTCTCTTCCCAGGCGGCCAAGGCCGGATCGGTCATTACGGGGAGCCATTACGTCATCTCCAAGGCGGGGGTCATCGGGCTGACCAAAATCCTGGCGCGAGAAGCCGCCCCGATAAAATCCGGGTGAAGCCGTCGCCCCGGAAGGATTGACACCCCCATGATCTGGGATGTGCCGGTCGAGGTCAACGAGCAGATCAAGAAAAGCATCCCCCTCGCGCGCTTGGGGAAGGCCGAAGAAGTGGCCGATCCCATCCTCTTCCTCCTTTCCGACGCGGCGTCGTTCATCACCGGGGTGGTCATTGACATCAACGGGGGATCGGGAATGTACTATTGATTCATAGACCAAATCCCAAGCACCAAGCACGCAAATAAATTCCGATGGTAAAAATCCAAAATTTCAAAACATCTCATCAAATGCAGTTTTTGGTCATTTGAAATTGGAATTTTGAGTTTGTTTGGTCCCGCGTCTCGCGGGAGGGAGGAATTTGGAATTTCAAACGGATGGATTTGGTAATGAGACTTAGGAGGAAAACCATGGAATTACCAGAGAAGGATTTGTTGGCGATGTACCGCTGGATGGTGCTCGACCGGGTGTTCGAGGAAAAGACCTTCGAGCTCTTGAAGCTCGGCAAGCTGGTCGGGTTCCACCACCCGAACATCGGCCAGGAAGCGGTGGACGTGGGGAGTTGCTACCGGCCTCAGGAAGGAGGACACGATCATGCCCACCCACCGGGGAAAGGGAAAGTATCTGATGAAGGGGGTGGACATGAAGACCCTGATGGCCGGCATGTTCGGCCGGCGTAACGGTTCGGGCAAAGGCCGGGGGCCCGCCTCCCACTCGGGGGACAATTCCATCGGCCTCCTTGCTGGGACCGGCCTGATCGGCTCGGGAATCCCCATCAGCACGGGCGCCGCCCTGGCCATGAAGCTGAAGAAAAAGGACAGCGTGGCTCTTCATTTTTTCGGCGACGGGGCCTCGAACCGGGGGGACTTCCATGAGTCCCTGAATATGGCCGGGGTCATGAAGCTGCCCATCGTTTACGTATGCGACAACAACTGTTACGCCATGACCGTTCCGGCGAATGCGCCATGGCCATCAAGGATATCGCCATCCGGGCGGCGGGGTATGGGTTTCCCGGGCATGGTCGTGGACGGGAACGATGTCCTGGCCGTATACGAAGCCACCCAGGAGGCCATCGCCCGGGCCCGCAGGGGCGAAGGGCCGACGCTCATCGAATGCAAGACCTACCGGTGGCTGGGGCACAGCATCAATGACCCCGCGGTCTACCGCGTCGGCGGAAGAAGTGGAGTCGTGGAAGAAAAAATGCCCGATAAAACGGTTCGAAGATACCTGCGGGCAAAGACGCTGCTCGACGACTCCAAGATCAAAGAGGTCTATCTGAGCGTGAAGGAAGAGATCGAGGAAGCCATCCGCTTTGCCGAAGCAAGCCCGCTTCCCCTGCCCGAGGATACGTTGCTGGGTGTCTATGCGGATTAAATCTGACGCGGAGTGGACAGACAAAGATTTAATAACCGGACGCAGATGAACCAGATAAACACAGAAAAGAAAAACCATGCGGCTTTTAGGTTTTTGACTGATCTGTGTTCATCTGTGTTTATCTGTGTCCTATTAGTCTTTTATAAGGAGAAAAAAATGCGGGAATTGACCTTTGCTGGAAGCAATCAACGAGGCGTTGCACGAAGAGATGGCCCGGGACGAGCGGGTGTATATATTCGGGGAGGATGTGCGGGTCGGGTACGGGAGGGGGGCGCCTTCGGGGCTATCCAACGGCCTTTTTGCCAAATTCGGCCCCGAGCGGGTAATCGACACACCCATCTCCGAATCTGCCATCGCCGGCACTTCCGTGGGCGCGGCCCTCTGGGGCATGCGTCCGGTGGCCGAGATCATGTTCTCTGATTTCTCGCCCTGGCCATGGATCACGTGGTCGAATTCCGCCGCCAAGATGCGCTATGCCTATGCCGGGGAGGCCACGGTGCCGGTCGTCTTCCGGATGGCCTTCGGGGCCGGCGTGGGGGCCGCCCTGCACCATTCCCAGTCCCGGAGGCCTGGATCACCAACGTGCCCGGCCTCACCGTAGTCGTTAAGCGCGAAGCTGCTCACCGTGTTGGCGCGCACGTCGGGGTACTCGCGCGCCATCCTGCCGTGCTCGGCGAGCATCGCGCGGCGCTCGGCCGGGTCGAGCAGGTACCACTCGTAGGAGCGGACGAAGGGGTAGACGCAGACGTAGTTCCTTGGCTCCTCCTCGGCGAGGAACGCGGGGATGTGCCCCTTGTTGAACTCGGCGGGGCGGTGCAGCGCCATCGCGGACCAGACCGGCTCGCAGGCGTAACCGAGCTTGGTCCGCCGGAAGTTGACGTACATCTCCTGCAGCTCGTCGGCGGTCGGCGCGACCCACCACAGCATGAAGTCGGCGTCGGCGCGCATCCCTTGCAGGTCATAGCAGCCCCGGGTGACGATGCCCTTGCCCTTGGCCTGGTCGAGCAGGTCGGTCAGCTCGGCCGCGACTTCTGCCCTGCGGCCGGCATCTCCGCCCCCCGTCCCGGCGAAATCCCGGTCGGTCACCGTGAACACGGCCCACATCGTGTACCTGATGAGCTCGTTGAGCTCGCGCGCCTTGAGCCGCTGCTTCTCGTCCTTCTCCGCTGCCGAGTCAGTCATAACTCAAAATCTTAGTGATCCGGAACGGGTGCGTGGCTCCCAGCGGGTGTCCGGCGACGGGGTGGCCGGTTAGCCTATGTGTGCGCCCCCACACACGGTAAGCGGCATGTCGCAGGGAATGACGATGACTGGTAACGGCATGACAGCGGTCGAGCGGGCCGAACTGCACACCACCGACATGGACCTGCTCGCCGGCATGGTCCGGCAGCAGTACGCCGGCCATGCGGCCACCTTCCGGTGCGCGGACCCGGCCATGGTCGACGGCCAGCTGCGCACGGCCACGGCGGGCGGGCTGACGGTGGGCATGCTCGGGTACGACGGGTTCGAGTACACCGCCCATCTGGACCCGGTGCTCGCGCCGACGACGGTCACGGTCCTGCGGGGCTCGGGAAGCATCACGGCTGGAAGGCAAGAGCAGCGCTTCACGGCAGGCGACGTCACCCTGCTGCCGGCCGACCGGCCGGCCCTGGGCCAGACGGTGACCGGTATCAGGTACGCGACGCTGCAGGTCCCGTGGGCCGCCGTGCGCGCCCTGGCCGAGGAGGGAGCAGCGGTCTCTGCCGAGTCCTTGCGGTTCGACTCGACAGCGCCACTGTCGGCGGCCAGGCAGCGCGCCTACGCGAGCACGGCAGCGTTCATCTGCGAACAGCTCCTCACCTCAGGAACCACGCAAGTGCACCCGATCCTGGCCCAGTCCATGACCGGGCTGGCGGCCGCCGCCATGCTTGAGACCTTCCCCAACACCACCATGACGGCTCCCCACCGGCCAGGCCCCGGCTGGGTGACGCCCGCATCGGTCCGCCAGGCGGCGGAGTTCATCCACGCGCACGCGGGCGAGTCGGTCACGGTCGCGGACATCGCGGCGGAGGCCGGCCTGACGCCCCGGGCGCTGCGCTACGCGTTCCGCAGCCGTTACCACGTCACCGCCGCTCAGTACCAGCGGCAGGTCCGGCTGGAAAGCGCCCACCTGGAACTGCTCAGCGCCGGCCCCGGCGAGGGCGTGACCGTCGCCGACGTCGCCCGCAAGTGGGGATGGGCCAGCCCGTCCCGGTTCACCGTCGCCTACCGGCGGCAGTACCGCGTACCGCCGAGCCAGACGCTGCGCGCGTAGCGGGCCCGCGGGCGGATCTTCGGTGCGCCGTGTCCGGCTTGCATCCCATGGTCAGCAACTTCACAGCCTGCTCATAGCTTTTACTCATAGTAATTGGCTGCGAACTCACCGTGGTCGCTGCTACCATACGCTGCCGTACGACTACATCATGGCAGCGCACGCCGCGAGGGAGGCGGCGGTGACCACCGTCACCACCACCGCTACGGCCGGGCGGCGACGGCGACGGCTGCGACTACTGATAGCCGTTGAGCCTGCGTGCCCGCCGTTACGGGGAGGCAGGCGTGGCAGCGGGGGGCCGCCCGGCCTTGGCCGGGCGGCCCTCCCTTGCTGCTGCGGGGAGGAAGGGTAACCCATGAGCATTGACCTGGCCGCCCCGCCCCGGCTGGCCGACGGGGTGGAACTGCTCGGCGAGATGAGGGACAGCGGCTTCACGAACCCGCCGGCCCTGGTGCGGCGGGCCGACGGCCAGATGATCCAGCTGTCGCGGCTGCTGTACCTGGTCGCCTGCCGGATCGACGGCAACCGGGCTCCCGGCGCCATCGCGGACCTGGTCAGCGGCGACCTGGGCCGGCCGCTGAGCGCCGGCCAGGTCAGCTACCTCATCGCCGACAAGCTGGCGCCCCTCGGCGTGGTGGCCGGCGGGGCCGCCCCGGCCGCGCTGCCGGCGGCCAGCCCGCTGCTCGCGCTGCGGGCCCGGGCCACCCTGCTGCCCGCGCCGGCCGCCAACCTCGCCGGGGCGCTGTTCCGGCCGCTGTTCCACTGGCCGGCGATCGCGGCCGTCCTGGCCGGCGCCTGCGCCATGGACTACTGGCTCTTCCTGCGCCACGGGCTGTCCGGCGCCTACCGCCAGGTACTCGGCCATCCGGCGGACCTGCTGCTGGTGGCCGCCCTGACCATCGCCTCCGCCCTCTTCCACGAGTGCGGGCACGCGGCCGGGTGCCGCTACGGCGGTGCCCGCCCCGGGCGGATCGGGGTCGGCATCTACCTGGTATGGCCCTCGTTCTTCACCGACGTCACCGACTCCTACCGGCTCGGCCGGGCCGGCCGCCTGCGCACCGACCTCGGCGGCGTGTACTTCAACGCGATCTTCATGCTCGCGCTGGCCGCCTGCTACGCCGCCACCGCCAATGAGGTCCTGCTGCTGGCCATCGCCGTCACCCACCTGGAGATGCTCGAGCAGCTGCTGCCCGTCGTCCGCTTCGACGGCTACTTCATCCTCAGCGACCTCGTCGGCGTGCCCGACCTGTTCGCCCGCGTCGCCCCCGTACTGCGCACCGCCTTCGCCCGCGGACGCCACACCCGCGCCGCCGCGCTGCGCCGTCCCGCCCGGCGGATCATCACCATCTGGGTGCTGTGCGTCATCCCCCTGCTCGCCTTCACCGCGGGGTCCCTGCTGCTGTACCTGCCCGAGTTCAACCGCTCCCTGTGGCTGACGGTGAGCAACGCCGCGCGCCTCGTGGCCGGCGACATCGCCGGCCGCCGGTACGCCGCCGCCGCGCTCAACGCGATCGGCGGGCGCACTGGCCGCCATCTCCGGCGCCGGATCGCTCTACGTCACCGTCCGGCTCACCCGCCGCGCCGCCGCCATCGCCACCCGCTGGACCGCCGGCCATCCCCGGCGCCGCCTCATCGCCGTCGCCGTCATCACCGCCATCGCCGTGTCGCTCCCCCTGTTCTGGGCCGCCCACGGCCAATTCCGCGACTGGTAGCGGCGCCTGCGCGCTGGCCGGCGCGGGCGGAGCCGTCACGTAGCGTGCTCGCCCCGCCGGGCGAGGTCCGCGCGGCGGTACTGAGCGCCGCCCGGCCCGTTGCCGCCGCTGGATCAGGCGCTGCGCTGGATTGACGGCCCGCTCAAGCGGCACCACAGCGTCCCCGGCCCGCGAGCCGGGCGAGTTCGGTTCGCCCTCGCCGACGGCACCGTCATGAACATCAAATTAAGTTTTCACCATACGTAATCAATCACATACGACGAGTGTTCGCTGCTACGGTGTGTAACCGTCCGCTCAGATCAGGGCGGTACCACGTCTCAAGGGAGGCCTCATGGTTGACCAACCAGCCGTCTCAATGCGCGAACTGGAGCTGGAGAGCGCCGAGCTGCTGCCCGGCCGGGAGACAATGTTCGTCATCAAGTGGCAGCTGAGCCACGGCGATCACGGCGACGGCTGCGGCGGCGCGGCGGCGATCACGGCGACGACGGCGGCGACGACGGCGGCGACGACCGCGGCGACGACGGCGGCGACGACGACGGTTACTACTACAGTTACGGCGACGGCGACGACTGCGACGACGACTGAGACTGGTAGCTGTCTAACCACGCCTGCCCGTCGTTCTTCGGCGGCAGGCGTGGCAGTGGGGCCGTCCGGCTTTGTCCGGGCGGCCCCTTCTGTTTCGCGGTGGGGACTACACGTCATCTTCTGACTGCGTGACGTGTGGGGCGGCAGATGCGTGAGGGCCGGTGAGTCGGGCCGTGAGGCGGGGCTGCGGTCAGCGGCGGCGGGCGGCGAGGTACGCGGTTACCTGGGCGGCGGCGGACTTCGCGGTGGCGGCGCAGGCCGGGATGCCGATGCCGTCGAGGGCGGCGCCGGCGATGGCCAGGCCCGGCTGCCCGGCGACCGCCGCGCGGGCCCGGGCAACGCGGTCCAGGTGGCCGACGTTGTACTGGGGCAGGCCGCCGCCCCAGCGGGTGACGCGCCACGCCACCGGCTGCGCGGTGACGCCGAGCGCGTCGCCGAACTCGGCGGCGGCGATGGCGGCGAGTTCCTGGTCATCGCGCTGCAGTACGGCCACGTCGCCGCTGCGGCCGATGGAGCAGCGGACGATGTGCACCGGCGCCTGGCGGGCCAGGTGGGGCCACTTGACCGTGGAGAACGTCGCGGCCTTGACGGCGCGGCCGTCCACCGCGGGGACGAGGTATCCGCTGCGCTGCTGCGCGGGGCTCGGTTCCTGGAAGAGGGCCGTGGCGGGGAAGGCGAGCGTGACGATGGCCATGGACGCGTACGGGATCCTGGCGAACTGGGCGGCGGCCGCCGGCACGGCATCGGCGAGCAGCCGCGCCGCGGGCGCGGCGGGGACGGCGATGATCACCGCGTCGGCGGCCAGGTACTCCGGGTCGGCGGCGGAGCCGACGGTGAGCCGCCAGCCCGTCTCCGTCCGGCGCAGCTCGCGAACCATCGCGCCGGTCCGGATGTCGGCGCCTGACGCCTTGGCCAGGGCCTCGGGAAGCGCGCCGAGCCCGCTCGTGAGCGTGACGAAGACCGGGGCATGCGCCGAACTGGGCTGGGCTTGACTGGGCTGGGCTTGACTGGGCTGGGCTTGACTGAGCTGGGGCGGAAGCAGCGAGGTAACCGCCTCGGTCAGCACGGGGTGGCCGCGGGTCGCGGCGGCGAGCGGCGCCAGGGTGGCCGTGAACGACAGGTCCTCCGACCGGCCCGCGTACACGCCGCCGAGCAGCGGGTCGACCAGCCGGTCGACGATCTCGGCACCGAGCCTGCTGCCGATGTACTCGGTGACCGAGACATCGGCGGCCTCCGACGGCCGCACCTCCTGCGGCCCTGGCCCGCGCGACGCCCTCCGGCGAGATCACCCCGGTGGCGGCCAGCTCGTCCACGTCCGCCGGCACGCCCATGAACTGCCTGCGGGGCAGCGGCCGCAGCGCGCCCCTGGTGTAGATGGCGGACGAGGTGACGCCCGCGGGGACCAGGTCGCCGCCGAGGCCGGCCGCGGTGATCAGCTCGATACCCTCAGGCCGCCGGGCGAGCAGCGCCTCCGCGCCCTCGTCCATGGCCACCCCGGCGACGTCAGACGCGGACAGCTTCCCGCCGAGCCGGCCGGCTCCCTCGAGCACAGTCACCCGAACCGGGTCGTCCTTGAGGTAGAAGGCCGCCGCGAGGCCCGCGATCCCGCCCCCGACGACCACCACGTGCGGGAGCGCGGGGGGAAAGGGGCCGTCGTCCCCCCGGGAGACAACTTCGCCTGTCGACATGCACCCAAGCCTGCCACAGCGGTCCGCGAACCCGGACCTGCCCTTGGTCCCAGGGATTTCGCGAGGATCCGCCCGCGCGGGGGTCCCGGGGTTCGCGCGGACACCGGGGGGACGGGGGGTCGCCCCCCGGGTGATAAGAGCAGCGGCCGTGCCTCCAGCAGCGTGCGGACGACGGGGAAGTCCCACCGGGAGGCGTAGCCGTCCGGCTCGCCGCGGGCGATCTGGATCGGGCGCACGCCGACGGCCTGCGCGCCGACGCAGAACGTCGGCTGGTCGTCGATGAAGACCGCGTCGACCGCGGCGACGCCGAGTTCCTCCAGCGCCGTGACGTAGATCTCCGGGTACGGCTTCACCGAGCCGACCTCGCAGGACAGCACCACCGCGTCAACCAGCGGGATGATGCCGAGGTAGTCCAGCAGCGCCCGCGTTGTGTCGGCGCAGTTGGACACCAGGGCGATCCGCACGCCGCGGGACCTGAGCCAGGTAAGGAACGGCACCGTGTCGTCGCACAGCCGGACGTAGGAGCGGGAGAACTCGGCGTCCCGCCGCGACAGGTCGGCGAGCAGGTCGGGCCCGGACTCGGCGCCGAGAGCGCGCAGCGTCCTTTCGAACGACTGGGCGACGGTCAGCTTGCCGCGGTCCCTGTCCTCGCGCATCGTGTCCCACTCGAGGAGCCAGTCATCGAGGCCGATGCCGAGCGGCTCGACGAGCTCGGCCATCCGCGGCAGGAAAAGAGAGGTAAGTATCGTGTCGTACACGTCGACGAGGCAGGCGCGCACCGCCATGGTCATGCCTTCCTGAGCTTGGCGTGCAGCTGGCCGACCTCATCCGGGCCGAACCCGTGGCCGGCCAGCCAGTTGTCCAGGCCGCCGTACCGTGCGTCGAGCTGCTCGAGGAACGCCTTCATCGTCTCCGCGCGCGGCGCGTGGGCCCGGACGGGCCTGCTGCTCACGTCGCTGGTGTACATCCGTGAGCGGGCCAGCCGCTCGACGATGGCCTCAAGCCGCTCGTCGGTCGCCATGTAGTCGGCCACGATCACCTCCGGCTCAACGCCGGCCACGGTGAGCGCCAGGGCGACGACCACGCCGGTCCGGTCCTTGCCTGCCGCGCAGTGCACGATCGCCGCGCCTGGCGCGGTGGCGATCGAGCGCAGCGCGCCGACGACCTCCTCCGGGCGGTTCTCCAGGTAGCCGAGGTAGTGCCCGGTCATGAAGTCGTCGGGGTACCGCTCGCGGTCCGCGTCGGCGAGCTCGGTCAGCAGCGCCGCCTTGGCCGTGTCCGACACGTTGAGGAACTCCCTCAGCACGGGGTGGTGCGCGTGCCGGACGCCGGGCAGCGCGTCAAGCGGCGCGGGGCCCTCGACCGCCACCTCGTTCGTGGAGCGGAGGTCCACCACCGTGGTCAGCCCGATCTCGTCAACGAGCCTGCTGACGTCGCCCGCCGACAGCTCCTGGAGGTTCTCCGAGCGCAGCAGCCGACCGGGCACGATGGTGCCGCCGTCGCTGGCGGGCAGCCCGCCCAGGTCGCGCACGTTCACTGCGCCGTCTAGCTCAATCCATGTCACGTCCCTATTGTCCCATTTGGATTGTGAGACTAGCTAACGGCGTCAGCGAATCCCCGGTGAACAGTGCTGGTGTGGTCCGTCGCGCTCGAGCCGCGACGGCGGCCGCGACCGCCGTCAGGCCGCGTTACTCACCGCGGCGCGGCGGACCATGCTGAACGCGCGTGGGGCCATTGACGGTGCCCCGTTCGCCCGCGGGCCAGGGAGGCGGGCCAGGGTGAGGCGGCAGCCACGCGCTCGTTCTGTATCCGACTTTCAGGCGGTGGCGGAGACCTCGTGCACGAGGTCGGTGAGGCGGGCGAGGATGTCGGGGTCGGTCTCCGGCAGTACGCCGTGGCCCAGGTTGAAGACGTGGCCGCCGAGCGTGCTGGCGCGGGCGAGGATCGCGCGGGCGCGCGGCTCGACCACCTCCCAGCCGGCCAGCAGCACCGCGGGGTCAAGGTTGCCCTGCAGCGCCTTGCCGTGCTCGCCGGCACCGTGTTCGCCGGCACCGTGTTCGCCCGCAGCCGGGCCCGCCGAGGCTGGCGCCCACCCGGCGCGCCGCCTCGTCGAGGGGGACCCGCCAGTCCACGCCGACCACGTCGGCGCCCGCCTCGCCGAGCAGGCCGAGCAGTTCGCCCGTGCCCACGCCGAAGTGGATGCGAGGCACGCCGGACGCGGCGAGGGCGGAGAAGATCCGCCTGGTGTGCGGCAAGACGGCGTGCCGGTAGTCCTCGGGGCTGACCACGCCGACCCACGAGTCGAACAGCTGGACCGCGGACGCCCCGGCCTCGACCTGCAGCGCGAGGAACGCGATCGCGATGCCCGCCAGCCTGTCCATCAGCGCGTGCCACAGCTCGGGGTCGCCGTACATCAGGGCCCTGGTCCTGTCGTGATTCCTCGAGGGGCCGCCCTCGATCAGGTAGGAGGCGAGCGTGAACGGGGCGCCCGCGAACCCGATGAGCGGCTTGCCGCCAAGCTCCCCGACCAGGGACTTGACTGCCTCGGCCAGGAACGGCACGTCGGCTGGTTCCAGCGGGCGCAGCCGCTCGACGTCGCCGAGGGTGCGGAACTCATCCTCGACAACCGGGCCGACGCCCGGCTTGATATCCACGTCGACGCCGATCGCCCGCAGCGGGACAACGATGTCGCTGTACAGGATCGCCGCGTCCACGTCGTAGCGGCGCAGCGGCTGCAGGGTGATCTCGGTGATCAGCTCGGGCCGGGTGCACGACTCGAGCATCGGGATGCCCTCGCGGACCCGCCGGTACTCGGGCAGCGACCGTCCGGCCTGCCGCATGAACCAGACCGGGGTGTACGGCACCGGCTCGCCGCGGCAGGCGCGGATGAACGGGGAGTTCGGCTGCTGGGCCGGCTGAGGCTGGGTCACCCGGTGAGTCTATCGAACAACAGTGCCGGGCCAGGCGACACGCCGCCGCAGATCCGCCGGAATCGCGGGCGTACATGCCAAGATCGGGAGGAGTCCGGCCACGACCCGCAGCAACTGAACCGTAGGGGGCACCGCGATGACGCAGCCGCTTGGGCGCTGTCCTGGATGTGGCGGCGACGAGCCATTCGAGCAGGTCCATCCCGGGACGCACGCCGAGGAGCAGTGCCCGAGACGCCGGCGGCGAGTGCCCCGAGTGGGTGTGTCCGGAGTGCGGCACCGGGGTATTCATGGGCACTGTGATCATCGGCACTTCCGCGGCGGGCGTCGTTCTCGCCCCGGCCAGACAGGCCCTCCGTGCCGCGTAGGGACCCGGCCGGACCGCTGACCGCACGCCGGCGCTTCGCGGGCTGGCGGCCACGACGTACGCTCAGGCCATGAGATTGGCGGACACGCCCGGTCTGACGCGGGCAGGCGGCGCCGTGGACCCGGTCGCGGCGGGCGAGGAGCCCGCGGCGGGCACCGGGCCCGCTTTCGCCGTCGCGGTGGACGCGCTTGCGGAGGGCAAGGACGCGGTCGCCGCGGTCAGGGACGACCTGGCCTTCGAGGAGTGGCCCGCGCCCAAGCGGCTCGCGCCGCATGCGGTCGCGCTCGCCGCGACGGCGTACCGGGACGGCATTGAGGCCGGTACCGCCAAGCTGATGCTGCTGCACGACCCGGCGGGACAGGACGGATGGACGGGAACCTTCCGCGTGGTGATCCAGGTGCACGCGGAGGTGGAAGAGGAGATGGCGACCGACCCGCTCCTCGGCGAGGTCGGCTGGTCCTGGCTGACCGACGCGCTTGACCTGCACGCCCCCGGCTACCTGGCCCCGAGCGGCACCGTGACCCGGGTGATCACCGAGGGGTACGGGTCTAAGGAGGAAGAGCCGCCGTCCACCGCGTTCGAGCTGCGCGCGTCCTGGTGCCCGGCCGACGACGAGATCTTTGACGAGATCAGCGGCGCGGTGCTCGCCTGGTCCGACGTGCTTGCCGCCGCCGCGGGCCTGCCGGCCCAGCCGCCGGGAACGGTGGCACTTGGGCGGCGCGGGCAGCCGGGCGGCGGCGCCGGTCACCGTGGCGGGCGGCGCCGGTGATAGCTGGGGACCCGCCGCTCGAGGAAGGCGGCCACGACCTTGCGGAGGACGGTCAGGACCGTGAGGAAGACGGCCAGGACGAGGTAGCGCTCGACTCTGGTGGTGACGCGGACGGGCCCCCGGTCATCGACCTGCTCGAGCCCGCCGAGGGCCTCCCGCCGGTAACCGCGACGGCGGAAGACCTGGCGGCGGTGGCCGCCAGGCTCGCCGCGGGCACCGGCCCGGTCGCCGTCGACGCTGAGCGCGCCTCCGGTTACCGCTACGGGCAGAAGGCCTACCTGGTCCAGCTCCGCCGCGCGGGGGCGGGGACCGTGCTCATCGACCCGGTCGCCTGCCCTGACCTGTCCGGGCTCGGCGCGGCGCTCGCCGACGTCGAGGCGGTACTGCACGCCGCGTCGCAGGACCTCCCGTGCCTGGCCGAGATCGGCTACCAGCCGGGGGAACTGTTCGATACCGAGCTGGCCGGCCGCTGCTCGGTTACCCTCGGGTGGCGCTCGGCACCATGCTCGAGGAGGTGCTCGGCTTCCGGCTGGCGAAGGAGCACTCGGCCGCGGACTGGTCCGTGCGCCCGCTGCCCGCGGAGATGCTCAAGTACGCGGCACTCGACGTCGAGGTGCTGATCGAGCTGCGCGATGCCCTCGCCGAGCAGCTTCGCGAGCAGGGCAAGGCCGAGTGGGCCCGGCAAGAGTTCGCCGCCATCGCGGCCGCTCCGCCGCCGCCGCCCCGCGCCGACCCGTGGCGCCGCACGTCAGGGATCCACAAGGTGCGCACCAGGCGGGCGCTCGCCGTCGTCCGCGAGCTATGGCAGACGAGGGACGAGATCGCCCGTGACGCCGACCAGTCGCCGCGGCGGGTGCTCAGCGACCAGGCCATCGTCGACGCCGCGCGGGCCGAGGCCGCTAAGCCGCCGCCCACCGGGCGCCCCCAGCTTGACCGGATCAGCGGCTTCCACGCGCGGTACGCGCGCAAGTACTCCGACCGCTGGACGGCCGCGGTGCTCCGCGCCCGCCAACTCGGCGAAGCGGAACTGCCTGAGGTCGGCGGCGCGGTCGCGGCGCCTGGCCCGCCGCCCGCGCACCGCTGGGCGGAGCGCGACCCGGTCGCGGCGGCGCGGCTCGGGGCCGCGCGTGAGGCGGTGGGGTCGCTCGCCACCGCGCACCGGCTGCCGATCGAGAACCTGCTTCCCCCCGACGCGCTGCGCCGCCTGGCGTGGGAGCCGCCGAACCCGGCGACCTCCGAGACGATCACCGCGGCGCTGACCCGCTACGGCGCCCGCCCCTGGCAGGCCGAGCTAACCGCCGTACCGCTCGCCGCCGCGTTCGCGACGGCGGCGATGGCCCAGGGCCCGAGTGCGGCCGGGGAAGGCTCGCTCGCCGGCGAAGGACCGCGGTTACGGCACCATCCGCGGGCCCCCGTGCTTTTTGCTGTTATCCGTCATACGCCGGAATGTGCCTCGGCTACCCTTGTCGGAAACCTGCCGTTTAGCCGAACGGCCAATGCGGATGGAGGAACAGGTGCTTACCAGCGTTGCCGCCGCGCTGAGCAGCGGACCGCCGGTGCTGCCGGGGTTCCTCGCTCCCCTTGGCTCCCCGCTCGAGCATTACGGGCTGTGGGCGATCGCGCTGTTCGTCCTTCTCGAGGACTTCGGCATCCCGGTGCCCGGCGAGACCGTGCTGATCGCGGGCGCCGTCTTCGCCGGGTCAGGGCGTCTCAACATCGTCGCGGTCGGCGTCGTCGGCTTCCTCGCCGCCGTGACCGGCGACAACATCGGCTACGCCATTGGGCGGTTCGGCGGGCGCGCCCTGGTGGAACGCTGGGGCAGGTACGTCTTCCTTACCAAGGAACGACTCGACAAGGCGGAGCGGTTCTTCGACCGGCACGGCGGCAAGATCATCGTGGTGGCCCGCTTCATCGAGGGCCTCCGGCAGGCCAACGGGCTCATCGCCGGCATCACCGGAATGCGCTGGCTCAAGTTCCTCGCCTGCAACGCGCTCGGCGCGGCGCTCTGGGTCGGCACCTGGGTGAGCGTCGGGTACTTCGCCGGGGAGCACATCACGACGGTCTACGACGCCATCACCAAGTACTCCCTGTACGCGGCGATCGCGGCGGTGGTACTCATCGCCGGCTGGCTCCTGCTCCACCTGCGCAAGCGGCGCCGGGCGAGGAGCACGGCGCCGGCGGCGGAGACGAGACGGAGTCGGCGCCAGGCAACCCAGTCAGCGGAGACGGGCGAGTCGGCGGAGACGGGCGAGTCAGCGGAGACGGGCATGTCGGCGCAGGCGACCCAGGCGGCGGAGACGGGCGAGTCGACGGAGGCGATGAAGGTGGTTGAGGCGTCCGAAGCGATGACGGCAGCCGACTCGGCGGAGGCGACGAGGGCGGCTGAGGCGACTGGGCAGGGTTCAAGGGGTCGTCGCAACGGTGCCGGCCGGTGACTCTTGCGTGGTTACCATCGGCTCCGGGCGGCCGCCGCGGGGCGACCGCGGGCGGCCCTGCCCGGCCGGACGGCGCCTGCTTACCACCCGCCCCTCCGGCAACGGGCTTACCGGCAAATTTTTCGTATCAGGTAAACTTTTCACCGGATGTAAAGAAAAGACGTTCTGGGCGTCTTTTCTTTACCGGTCGTGAGATGTTTACCGGTAAATCGGCCTTGAGGCCGGAGGGGCGGCCCTGCCGCGGGCGGGCCAACGGCTGATGGCGGAGGCCGGCGGGTACGACGGTGCCTGGCCGACCCGGGATCAGGACTCGTCGAGTTCGGCGAGGTCGTAGCGGTCGGCGGAGATCAGCACGCCGACCGGGCGGGCGGCCGCCACGTCACCAGCAGGGGCGTCGCCCGGCGAGTCGCCGGCCTCGCCGCGCTGAGCGCCATCGCCGCGGTCGACCGTGGTCGGGCTCCGCGTGCTGACGCCGCGGACCTGGACGCCGGCGTCGCCGCGGCGGGCCAGCGCGTGCAGCCGCTGCCACCAGGTCCGTCGCTGGGCAGGGGCGGCCGGGGCCGGCGCCTCCGGTTCGGCCGTCTCCGGTTCGGGCGCCAGTCCCGGTCCGGGTTCGGCTACCACGGTGAGCGGGGCGATGTTCATCACCCAGAAGCCTGACGGGGGGAGTGTCTCGTCCCAGTCCTTGGGCAGTTCGAACGGGCCGACGGCACCGCCGTCCGCGGCTTTCTCCCCGCGGGTGGCCCCGTCACCGGGTGCCTTAACGGCGGGGCCACCGGGTGGCTTAGCGGCGGGGCCACCGGGTGGCTTAGCGGCGGGGGCCGGCCCGCCGGAGAAGTAGCCGGTCAGGGCGGCGAGCGCCGCCTGCCGCAGGGCCGCCATGTTCTCGCGGTGCGCGCAGACTACGGTCGGCTTGCCGGATTCGATCGCCGCGCGGATGAGGGCGGCGTTGACGATGCCGGGGTCGGCCGCTCCCGTTGCGGGCTCGTAATGGACGTAAAGCGTCGGCTCTTCCCGCACCGGGTCGCCGGTGAGCTCCGACAGCGGGCGCAGGGTTTCCGCGCAGCGGGCCGCGGGCGAGGTGATCAGCTGGAAGCTGGGTGAGAAGCAGGCCAGCAGGTCGGCCAGGGCCTTCGCGGCGTACCGGCCGGAGTCGTCAAGCGGGCGGTCGGCGTCGGCGCGCTTCCAGCCGCCCTTGGGCAGCGCCTTGGCGTGGCGCAGCAGGATCAGCGGGAAGGTGTGCGGCGGGCGCGCCGCGAAGTCGGCGAGCACCCCGTGGTCGTGGGGATAGCTGACCTTCTCCACCGCGCGGTCCGCGGGGAGCCAGGCGACCTGGTCAACCTCGGCGTTCGGGATCGCGCGGGAGTCGACGGACAGCACGCGCGCGGCCCAGTAGTGCACGCGCTTGGGGCGGCCCCCGACGTTATAGCGGACGGAGGCCAGGCGGCGGCCGAGCGCGAGGCGGGCGCCGCCCTCTTCGAGCACCTCGCGGACCGCGGTGACCGGCAGCGGCTCGCCAGGCTCGATCTTGCCCTTGGGCAGCGACCAGTCGTCGTACTTCTTGCGGTGCACCAGCAGCACCTGCGGGCTGCCGTCGGGCCCTGGCCGCCAGGCGACCCCGCCGGCCGCCCTGATCAGCCTGGACCCAGGCTTGTTGCTAGGCATCGCCGGGGCGTCCTCGGCTCTTGTCGATGATCAGGCTCTCCTGTACGTCGCGTAGCGGCGTGCCGATGTCGTCGCGTGCGTGCCTGGTCCAGTTTCCGTCACCGTCGAGCCACCAGGATGAGGTGCCGTCATCCATGCCGCGGGCGATCACTTCGCGCAGCCTGGCGCAGTGCGCGGGATCGGTCACCCTCACCAGGCTTTCCACCCGCCTGTCCAGGTTCCGGTGCATGATATCCGGGCTACCGAGCCAGACCTCGTTGCCGGCGTCGGGGTCGTCGCCCGGCCGGGGGTCGGGGTCGGGGATCCCGGTGCCGAAGGCGTAGATCCTCGAGTGCTCGAGGAACCTGCCCAGGACGCTGTGCACTCTGATGTTATCGGACAAGCCGGGCACACCGGGCTTAAGCGCGCACATTCCGCGGACCCAGAGATCGACTGGCACGCCGGCCTGGCTCGCCCGGTAGAGGGCGTCGATGACCACCTCGTCGACGATCGCGTTGCACTTGAACGAGATCCTGGCGGGCCTGCCCGCCCGGGCCCGCGCCGCCTGGCCCTCGATGCGGCCCACGATGCCCGCCCGGAGCAGTTCCGGCGCGACGAGCAGCTTGCGGTAGCCGCTCTTCCTGCTGTACCCGGTGAGGTGGTTGAACAGGTCGGTGACGTCCTCCCCCACGCTCTTGTCCGCGGTGAGCAGGCCGAAGTCCTCGTAATAGCGCGCCGTGGTGGAGTGATAGTTGCCGGTGCCGATGTGGCAGTACCTGCGCAGGGTGCCGTCTGGCTGCTGGCGGACGATGAGCATCAGCTTGGCGTGCGTCTTCATCCCGACGAAGCCGTAGACGACGTGGCAGCCGGCCTCCTCAAGCTTGCGCGCCCAGGCGATGTTCGCCCGCTCGTCGAACCGCGCCTTCAGCTCCACCACCACCACGACCTGCTTGCCCGCCTCGGCCGCGTCGATGAGGGCATCCACGATCGGGCTCTCCCCGCTGGTCCGGTACACCGTCTGCTTGATGGCGAGCACCCTGGGGTCGGCCGCCGCCTCCTCCACGAGGCGCTGCACGGTAGTGGTGAACGAGTCGTACGGGTGGTGCACCAGGATGTCGCGCTCGTCGAGCGCGGCGAAGATGGAGGTGTCCGTGGGCACGGCCTTGGCGTGCGGCACGAACTGCGGGAACCGCTGCTCGGGGAGCGGAAGGTCAGCGATGGCGTTGAGGCCGGTAAGGTCGAGCGGCCCGGGCAGCCGGTAGACCGCGTCCTCCTCCACGGACAGCTCACGGGCCAGCCGCCACAGCACGTCGTCGGACATGTCCTGCTCGACCTCGAGGCGGACGGCCGGCTCGAACCTGCGCTTGAGCAGCTCCCGCTCCATCGCCTGGAGCAGGTTCTCCGTGACGTCCTCGTCCACCTCGAGCTCGCGCACCCGGGTGACACGGAAGACGTAGTGCTCGATGATGTCCATCCCGCCGAACAGCTGGTTCAGGTGCGCGGCGATCACGTCCTCGATCGGGACGTAGCGGAACTGGTTGACGTTGAGGAAGCGGGGCAGCGAGGGCGGCACCTTCACCCGGGCGAACATGTTCGCGCCGGTCAGGGGATCGGCGAGGGTGACCGCCAGGTTGAGCGACAGCCCGGAGATGAACGGGAACGGGTGGGCCGGGTCCACCACCAGCGGCGTCAGCACCGGGTAGATCTGGTTCCTGAACAGCTCGGCGAGCTCGCTGCGCTCGCTCCCGGTCAGCTCCTTCCAGCGCAGGATCTCGATGTCGTGCCGGGCGAGCGCAGGCTTGACCAGGTCGGTGAACACGTCCGCGTGCCGGCCGGAAAGCACCCCCGTCTTGGTGAGGGTGCTGTGCAGCAGCTCGACGGGCGTGTGGCCGGACGGGATGTTCACCGGGAAGCCCGCGGCCATCCGGCGCATCAGCCCGGCGACCCGGACCATGAAGAACTCGTCCAGGTTGGAGGCGAAGATGGCGAGGAAGCGCACCCGCTCAAGCAGCGGGACCGACGCGTCTTCAGCGAGCTCGAGGACGCGCTGGTTGAACTGGATCCAGCTCTGCTCCCTGTCCAGGTAGCGGTCCGCGGGCAGCTCGGTACGGTTCTCCTCGCTCCCCCCGGTGCCGGCCGGGCCGGGTTCTTCGCCGGGCTCTGCCCATTCCAGGGCGGAGGAGTCGCCTGGCACCAAACCTGTCTCGCTGACGCTCATGATCACCATTTTCCCGTGAGCGAGTGGGTCAAAAGCGGCACCCCCCACTACACCGGCCACGCCCGGGACGAGTCAACTCCCGCGGGCGGTCAGGACGCGGCCACTGCACCGCCTGACGTGCCACTACCCGGCTGGATCGCGCGGACACGCAGGTAATCCTCATCCGCGGGCACATGGGCGGCGCAGGCCGTCAGCGAGCGCTTGACGTAGCGGGCCCGGGCCGCGGACTGGCCGGGCGAGACGACGCGCAGCCCGGAGACCCGGACCGGGCGGCACCGGGCGGACAGCGAGGCGTCCAGGGACGTGTGCGCGGTCTGCCCGGGAGCGAGCATGACGCGCGCCGCCGCGACGGAGGTGTCCGCCACCGAGACATCGCCGACCTCGGTGCCGTCGCCCTGGTAGGCGGCCACCTCCGGATACCCGGTAAGCGTGCACGGCGTGCCCCCGACGTTGGTGAAGTCGAGCGGGTACCTGGTGACTGCCGTGGTCACCCGGGAGCCCGTGCCCACCGAGATGCGCAGCCCCGCCATCGCGCAGCCCGGCGCCGCGGCCGGCGGCCGGGTGGCCGGCGACGGGGTGGCCGCCGCCGTGTGCGGCGCGCCGCGAGCCTTCTCCGACGCCAGCGCGGCGTGCATGGGCGCGCCGCGGTTGAGGGTGATGGCCAGGGCCGCGGTGGCGCCGAACGCCACGGCAGTGGCGATCCGCAAGCCCAGGCTGGCACCTGCCCGCATCACTGGCCCCCTTGCCATGATCAGCGCCTACGTATCCCCATCTAAACCCGCGCGTCCCGGTTTGCCTAGGGGACCTACGTCCCCTATCGGGCGCTGATCGAGGGAACCTCGGCTCGTGCGAGGCCAGTGGGACGGCGGGACGCGGCTGTACTACGAGGCAGCCAGGGGCGCCGATCCGGTCATGACGCGTTGGCGGTAACCCGTCCGCTGACAGGCGCGCCAGCTGGGCCAGGTGGATCACCTGGAGCAGCGCGTCGCACCAGCGGTCGTCCGCGGGCCTGGAATCGAACCGGCCAAGGCACTCGTTCGCCGCGTCGAGCACGGCGGTGAAGATGGCGTTGTCGACGGCGAACTGGTCATCGTCGTCCTCCGCGCCGCAGCTCGCGGCCGGGTCGTTTGTCAGCATTGCCCGGTGACGTTCCAGGATGTCCGAGGCCCTGCGCGCCATTGCGAGCCCCAGGGTCTCGGCAAGCAGCAGGTGCTGCGTGCCGATAGCGCCGCCATGCATTCAAGTCCCCTTCGCCGCCGTGGCCGGCGGCCAGCGTTCGGCCGCCGTGGCCCGGAGCCCGACCAGTGACTCCGCGCCGTAACACCATCATGCCGAGGGGTAATGACATTATTACGGACAGTGACGCTTGATGGCAAGATCGTAATCGCCGGGCGCCGGGAATGCCCGTCATGCCCGGGGCCCGCGGCCCGCGGCGGTCCACAGCGCGTCGCCGTGCGGCAGCTTCACCCGGTCGCCGCGGCCGAGTGCGGCCGCGAGCTCCTCTTCGGCGGCGGAGATGCGCAGCCAGTCGGCGTAGGACACGGGAGCGACGCCGCGCGCCTCGAGCACCGCGGCGAGCGCGAGCACGTCGGGGTCGCCGGGTATCGCCGGGTCCTCATCCGGCCTGCGTAGCAGGCCGGGACGCGGCAGGGCGCTCATCCCCACGTCCGGGCCGCCGGCCAGGTCCGCGAGCAGCGCCTGGACGGTCTCCGCCGCGTCCGCCTTGTTGGTACCGATCACGCCGGTCGGGCCGCGCTTGAGCCAGCCGGCGACGTACTCGCCGGGTAGCGGGTCGCCCGCCTCGGACAGGACGCGGCCGCGGGCGTTCGGCACGGTGCAGCTGCGGGTGTCGAACGGGACGCCGGCCAGCGGGACGGACTGGTAGCCGACGCTGCGCAGGACCAGCTGCGCCTCGATCGTCTCGAACTCCCCCGTCCCCTCGAGCTGCCCGCTCTCGGAGATGCGGGTGCGCTCCAGGCGCAAGCCACCCACCGTTCCTGATGATGATTCTTCGATTTCTACCGGGCGGAGCCAGAAGCGCATCCGCAGCTGGCGCGCCGCGTCGTCCGGCGGGCCGGCCGGCGGGCCGCTCCACCCCGCCATGGCGACCAGGTTGCCGCGCACCCTGCGGTCGGACGCGGCGAGCTCGGCAGACTCCCCCGATGCGTCGAAGCCGCCCTCCAGGCTGAGCTCGGCCGGGTCGGCACTGACCTGCACGCCTGGCAGCTCGCCGAGCTCGCGCAGTTCCTTGGTGGTGAACTTGGCCTGCGCGGGGCCGCGGCGGCCGATCACGTGCACCTCGCGGACCTTGGACGCGCGCAGCACGGCCATCACCGGCTCGGGGATGTCCGTGTCCTCCAGCTCATCCGGTGACCTGGCCAGGATGCGGGCCACGTCGACGGCGACGTTCCCGACCCCGATGACCGCGACGGACTCGGCGTCCAGGGTGAACGCGCCGAGCTCGATGTCGGGATGGCCGCAGTACCAGTTCACGAAGTCGGTTGCCGCCCGGCTGCCCGGCAGGTCCTCGCCGGGGATGCCGAGCCGCCGGTCCCGCATCGCGCCGGTCGCGTACACCACGGCGTCGTAGCTGCCGAGCAGGTCTTCCCTGGTGACGTCCGTGCCGAAGTGCACGCCGCCGACGAACGTGACGCCGGGCGACTCAAGGACGCGGCGCAGGTAGTTCGCGACCGACTTGATCGACTTGTGGTCCGGCGCGACGCCGTAGCGGACAAGGCCGTACGGCGTGGGGAGCCGGTCGAGCACGTCGACGCGGACCGTGACCGGTGACGGCAGCAGCGCGGCCTGCTTGACCAGCGCCTCGGCGGTGTACAGGCCTGCCGGGCCCGATCCGATCACGGCGACCCTGAGCACACTGGGCCGTGAGCGGCCCGTCTCCTCGGAAGACGACTGCATAGGGGTAAAGCTACTCGGGCTGGCGCTCCGGCGTCGATGACTGTCCAGCCGGCGCGCCCTGCTGTGCCCCCGGCTCCGGTGTGCGGCGGGCGACCGCCTCGGTGAGCCGCCGCGCCAGGTGCTGCGATGTCAGCCCGGCCGCCTCGAGGATCCCATCCCGCGTGCCGTGGTCGAGGAACTCCTGCTCCAGGCCGAACGTCTTAACCGGGACGTCCAGGTCGTGGTCGCGCAGCAGCCGCGCCACCGCGTCGCCGAACCCGCCGGACCGCCCGTTGTCCTCCACCACCGCGACGAGCCGGTGCTGCCGCGCCGCGTCGACGACGGCCTCGTCGACCGGCTTGACCCAGCGCGGGTCGACGACCGTGACGCCGATGCCGTGGTCCTTCAGCCGGTTCGCCACCTCGACGCAGGTGACCGCCATCGGGCCGGCCCCGAGCAGGAGCACGTCCCGGCCGCTGCCCTCGGCCGGGGTGGCCAGGATGTCCATCTGGCCGAGCTTGCCGACCGCGGCGGCCTCGGCGCCGACGTTGCCCTTGGGCCAGCGGACGACGGTAGGGCCGTCGCTGACCGCTAGGGCCTCGTTGAGCAGCTCGGCGATGCGGCTGCCGTCGCGCGGCGCCGCCATTCGCAGGCCAGGGATCACCTGGAGGATCGAGCCGTCCCACATCCCGTTGTGGCTCGCGCCGTCCGGGCCGGTCACCCCGGCGCGGTCCAGGGTGACGGTGACCGGCAGCTTGTGCAGCGCCACGTCCATCAGCAGCTGGTCGAAGGCCCGGTTGAGGAACGTCGCGTAGAGCGACACCACCGGGTGCAGGCCGGCCATCGCCAGGCCCGCCGCCATGGTCATCGCGTGCTGCTCGGCGATGCCCACGTCGTAGACGCGGTCCGGGTAGGCCGCCTTGAACGGGGCGAGGCCGACCGGGTGCAGCATGGCGGCGGTGATGGCCACCACGTCGGGGCGGCGCGCGCCGATGGCGACCATCTCGTCGCTGTACACGTCGCTCCACGTGCGCTTCGCCGACTTGGGCGCGGCGTTCGCGGATCCGGCGCTCGCGGTGCTGGCAACCACGGGGCAACCACGGGGACGGCCACCACGGGGACGGCCACCACGGGGACGGCCACCACGGGGACGGCGACCACGGGGGCGGCCGGCTTGCCGCCGGTGCCGGGAACCTGGTGGAGGCAGTCCTCCTCGTTCTGCTCGGCGAGCGGGTAACCGAAGCCTTTGCGGGTGATCACGTGGACGAGGACAGGGCCGCCGTACTCGTTCGCGTGACGCAGCGCGTGCTCGGTCATCTCCTCGTTATGGCCGTCGATCGGGCCGATGTACTTGATGCCAAGGTCTTCGAAGAGCACCTGCGGCTGCAGGAAGTCCTTCAGCCCCTTCTTCGCGCCGTGCAGCGCGCCGAACAGCTGGCTGCCCACGATCGGGGCGCTCGTCACCGTGGTCTTGATCAGGTCGAGGACCTGCTCGTAGCGCGGGTTGACCCGGATCGAGGACAGGTGGGAGGCGAGGCCGCCGATCGTCGGCTGGTAGGAGCGGCCGTTATCGTTCACCACGATGACCAGCCGGGAGTCGCGCGCGACGGCGATGTTGTTCAGCGCCTCCCAGGCCATGCCGCCGGTCAGCGCGCCGTCGCCGATCACCGCGACCACGGTGCGGTCGTGCTCGCCGCGCAGCCTGTACGCCTTGGCCATGCCGTCGGCGTACGAGAGGCTCGTGGACGCGTGGGAGTTCTCCACCAGGTCGTGCACGGACTCGCGCCGCGACGGGTAACCGGACAGGCCGCCGCTCTGCCGCAGCGTCTGGAACTGCCCGTACCGGCCGGTGAGCAGCTTGTGCACGTAGGACTGGTGCCCGGTGTCGAAGATGAGCTTGTCCTTGGGCGAGTTGAACACCCGGTGCAGCGCGATGGTCAGCTCCACCACGCCGAGGTTCGGCCCCAGGTGCCCGCTCGTCCTGGTCACCGTCTCCACCAGGACGTCGCGGATCTCCGTCGCTAGCAGCCTCAGCTGCTCCTGCGTGAGGTCCTTGAGGTCCTGCGGGCCGTTGATGCGCTCAAGCAAGGTCACGGCTGCTCCTCATGCGGCATTCGGCGACGGATTAACAGATACTAGTGGTGATCTTCCCCGCCGGTCTCGTCCGGAGTGTGAGTTAACCGACACGCGCGTCGGCTAACGCGGCGCGCGACGACCGTTTCGGCGGCCGTCGTTGCCGGGTGGAGGTTGGCGGATGACGCAGGTGAGACGGCTGGTGTACGTCTCTGGCGCGCCGGGCGCGGGGAAGACTAGCCTGGCCGAACCGCTTGCCGTCGAACTCGGGTACGCGCTCATCACAAAGGACACGATCAAGGAGACACCGCCATGGCGGAGTACGACCGCCCGGTCGGCATCGGCGACCTGGTTGTGGTCGACACCACGGTGCCGGTGGACGTCGCCGCGGTCGCCGCGCGGGTCCACGCACTGCACGCGGCGGGGTGAGCCGCGGGCCCGTTTCTTGCTGTTATCCTCAGGTGGCCTTGATTCGCTCGGACTTATACTGCGTTTGGGTCGAAAATCTGGTCGATTCATCCCTTTTGTCCCACACAAACGCGGTATAAGTCTGCGAGAGCCGGGGCGCGACGTAGTCCACGGGCAACGCGGCGGCGGGGCGGCGCGGCGGCGGGCGGCAGGGCGGCGGGCGGCGGGCTGCGGGGCTGCGGGGGCAACGCGGCGGCGGGCTCCACCGCGACGCGGCAGCCGGGCTCGCCGCGACGCGGCGGGGCAACAACCCGGCGGCGGGGCGGCGGGGCTAGGGGACGAGGATCAGCTTGCCGGTGGTGCGGCGGCCGGCCAGGTCCTCGTGGGCCCGGGGGGCGTCACCTATCGGGTACTGCGCGCCGACGCGGACGTTCAGCTCGCCCTTGCCGATCCACCGGAAGAGGTCAGCGGAGCGCCACAGCAGCTCGGCGCGGTCGGCGACGTAGTGGCCGAGGGTGGGGCGGGTAAGGAACAGGGAACCGCCGCTGTTGAGCCGCTGCGGGTTGAACGGCGGTACCTGGCCGCTTGACCCGCCGAACAGGACCATCATGCCGCGCGGTCGGAGCGCCGACAGGCTCGCGTCGAACGTGTCCTTGCCCACGCCGTCGAATACGACATCCGCGCCCCGGCCGGCGCTCACCTCGCGGACCACACCTGGGAAGTCCTCGTAGGTGGTCACGAAGTCGGCGCCGGCCTGCTTGGCGAGCGCGGCCTTCTCCGTGGACGAGGTGGTGGCGATCACGGTGCCGCCCAGCCCCTTGATCATCTGGGTGAGCAGCAGGCCGACGCCGCCGGCCGCCGCGTGCACCACCGCCACCGTCCCCTCGGTGACGGGATAAGTGCTGTGGCACAGGTAGTGCGCGGTGAGGCCCTGCAGCATGACGGCCGCCGCTGCCTTGAGGTCGACGCCCGCGGGAACCGGGACCGCCTGCCGCGCATCCACGGCGACCTGCTCGGCGTAGCTGCCAGGTCCCTCGGCCCAGGCGACGTGATCGCCGGCGGAGAACTCGGTGACGCCTTCCCCCACGGCAATAACCGTGCCCGCGCCCTCGCTGCCCGGCACGTAGGGCACCGGCTGCGGGTAGACGCCGGAACGCCGGTAGATGTCGATGAAGTTGACGCCGGCCGCGGCGACCTGGACGAGGACCTGGCCGGGCCCCGGGACCGGATCGGGACGCTCCGCGAGGACCATCGCCTCCGGCCCGCCAAGCTCGCGCACCACTATCGCCCGCACAAGATCACGTCCCTTCCCGCGTTTGGCTGTCTAGAACTACCTACCATGCCAGCCGCCAGTCAGTGCGACCGGTCACCGCTGAAGGACGGCCGCCGGTTCGCCCGCCCAGGGGGAACGGGTCCGCCACGGGGGCGACCACCAGGGAACGGGCGATCCTCGCCACTAGCGCCCGGTCCGCCACCGGGCAGCAGGTCAGGGAGCCGAGACGACCGTGGTGACCGGGTCGAGGCCGGTGACCGATAGCACCGGCGCGAGGACGGCCGTGGCGATGATCTTGACGCGGGACGCGTAGGGCAGCAGCGCCGTCAGGCCGGCGCTGTCCAGGTAGTCCACCCCGATGAGGTCCACGATGAAGGCGGCGCCGTCCGCGCCCGCCTGGCTGAGCGCGTCGCGGAAGCCGGCGGCGTTGCTCATGTCGATCTCGCCGGCCGCGGTCAGCACTATAACCCCGTTGGCGTCTCGCCGGGCCGACAGCTCAAGCGGAGTGGTCACGGGTGAGCCTCACATCCATGGTCACGGTGGTGCCGGCCGGGCCAGCGTCGATGCTTACGTTGTCCATCATCGCCCGCATCAGCGAGATGCCCTTGCCGCGGTAGGGTGCGGGCTCGGGCCTCTGTTCCAGCCAGCGGCCGCTGTCCGCGACGGTTAGCCGCAGCCGGCCCGCGCTGACGGCCGCGAGCAGCCGGATCTCCGCACCCGGATGCTCGCGGTGGCCGTGCTCGATCGCGTTGGCGACCGCTTCCCCGGCCGCGACCAGGGCGTCCTGTGCCACCGGGGCCGCGAGGCCGCAGCGCTCCAGCCAGCCGCGCAGCCTCGCGCGGACCGGTCTGAGCTGTCCGATGTCGGCGGGGAACGCCAGCTCGAGCGGACCGGGATGCCGGTACAGCACGACGGCCACGTCGTCTCCATATCCTCCGGGTGGCGCGAGCCGCGCCATGAGCTGGGTGGCGAGGTCCTCAAGGGGATCCTCGCCGCCCCGGACAAGGACCGCCCCCGCCTCGGCGATCCCGTCGGTCAGCGAGTGGCCGCGCCGTTCGACGAGCCCGTCGGTGTACAGCAGCAGCGTCGACCGCGGCGGTAGCCGGTAGCTGGCCTCCCGGCGGTGTGGCCCGCGGCACGGCGGCGAGCGGGAACGAGCGGGCGCCGTCGAGCTGTTCCACAGCGCCGTCCGGGTGCGCGACGATCGCAGGCGGGTGGCCGGCCGCGGAGTAGGTGAGCTCGCCGGACACCGGGTCGAGGACGGCGCACAGCACCGTGGTGCACTCGGCACCGGGGACGGAGGCCGCGAACCGGTCCATGGCGGCGAGCACCTGGCCGGGCCCGGCGTCCTGCAGCAGCAGCGCCCGGCAGGCGCTGCGCAGCTGCCCCATCACGGTCGCGGCGCCCAGGTCGTGCCCGACGCAGTCGCCGACCACGATCGCGATCCGCCCGTCGGGCAGCTCGACGACGTCGTGCCAGTCGCCGCCCACCTCGAGCGGGCGGGTCGCTGGCTCATAGCGGGCGCTGAACCCGGGGGGCAGCTGCACCGGGCCGAGGATGGCACGCTGCAGCGCCAGCGCGGTGTCGCGCTGCTCGTCGATCAGGTGCGCCCGGTGCAGCGCCTGGCCGAGGCGGCCGCAGAACAGGCTGAGCAGCGTCTGGTCCTCGACGGCCAGCGTGCGGTCGCCGTCCAGCTCGATCCAGATGGCCAGCGTCCCCGACGGGTGCTCGAGCGCCAGGCCTGCGCCCCCGGCGGTCACGTCCGGCGTGAGCGGCGGCCGCTCCCGCAGCGCGCTGAGTGCGGCCCGCACCTCCCCGGGCAGCGTGCGCCACCCAGCACCGGGGACGCTTGCCGTCACCGACGGCTCGGCCGCGTCCGTCCAGATAGCCGCCACCACGCGCCGGGCGTGCCAGAGACGGTGGAGCTCGCCGAGCGCTTCTGCCAGCGCCTCCGGCATGCTGGCGGCACGGGCCAGCACCTGCCCCAGCGCGGCGAGCGCGGTCTCCCGCTGGATGGCGTAGTGCTCCGCCGTGACATCGCGGAACGTGCCCACCACCAGCCTGCCGTTGTCCTGGTCGGCGACCTCGGCGAAGCTGCCTGCCACCCAGAGCTGGCGGCCGTCACGATGGATAACGGGAGTGGTGAAGTGGCCGCCGCGGCGCTCATCGCTTTCCCAGTCGCGCCGCTCGGCCATCCGGTACCCGTCGCGATCGGCCTTGGGGTCCGGCCACCAGGGGTGCGGCACGTGGTAGGGCAACCCCTCGGGGCCGTATCCGAGCATTTCCGTGAAGGCGGAGTTGATCTCGCGGACGGCGCCGTCCGGGCCGCACAGGAAGAAGGCCTCGTGCAGCGACTCGACGAGCGCCGCGCGCCACCGGGCGTGCTGGCCGCGCATCCGGGACAGCTGCACGCTGGTCCGGACCCGGGCAAGCAGCTCGGCCGCGGAAAACGGCTTGACCAGGTAGTCGTCGGCACCCGCGTCCAGTCCCTCGATCGCGGCCTCCTGGCCGGCCCGGGCGGAGAGCAGCAGCACCGGCAGGCCGGCGGTGCGCGGGTCGGCGCGCAGCTCGGCGACCAGGCCGAGGCCGTCGAGCCGTGGCATCATCACGTCGCTGATGACCAGGTCGAACGGGCCGGACCTGGCGGCGTCGAGCGCGGCCCGCCCGTCGGTCACCGTGGTCACCTGGTAGCCGGGCGCGAGCAGCCGCTGCAGGTACTCGCGCATGTCCGCGTTGTCGTCGGCGATCAGCACGCGCGGCGCGCCGGCGCCGGCCGCCGCGGGACGCCCGATGAGCGCGCTCGCCGACGGCGCGCTGTCCGGGATGTGCGGGCCGTCGCCCTCCTGGAGCGGCAGCCAGCGCATCGCCTCCTGCACGTACGGGTCGGCGGACAGCAGCACGGAGGAGTCACCGGCGGGGTCCGCGCGTACCCCCGGGCCCGCGGGCCCGGGGGCCCGGCCATCGGCGGGATGGGTGAACGGAAGGCGCACGGTGAAGGCGGTTCCCTCGTGCTCCGCGCTCTCCACGCTGATCGTTCCCCGGTGCAGCCCGACCAGCTCGCGCACCAGCGCGAGGCCGATGCCGCTGCCCTCGTTGGACCGCGCCCTGACGTTCTGCACGCGGTAGAAGCGGTCGAACAGGCGCGGCAGCTCGGCCGGGGGGATCCCCGCGCCCGTGTCGGCCACCCGCAGCACCGCCTGCCCGTCCTTCTCGCCCAGGGCGACCGTGACCTGGCCCGCGAAGGTGAACTTGAGCGCGTTGCTGAGCAGGTTGAGTACGATCTTCTCCCACATTTCCCTGTCGACGTCGACCGGGGCGGACAGCGCCGGGCAGTCCACCTCGTAGCGCAGGCCGGCCCGCTCCATCGCCGACCGGAAGACGCTGGCCAGCTCGGCGGTGAACACGCTCAGGTCGACGGGCTCGTAGCGGGCCTGCATCCGGCCCGCCTCGATCCTGGAGAAGTCGAGCAGGGAGTTGACCAGCTTGCCGAGCCGCAGCCCGTTGCGGTGGATGACGTCGAGTTCCGCCCGGGAGGCCTCGTCCGCCGGGTCGAGCCCGCGGCGCAGCTCTTCGACCGGGCCCATGATCAGCGTGAGCGGGGTGCGGAACTCGTGGCTGATGTTGGAGAAGAACGTCGTCTTCGCGCGGTCGAGCGCGGCGAGCTCCTCCGCCCGGCGCTGCTGCGCCTGGTACGCGATCGCGCCGTTGACCAGGGCCGCGGTCTGCCGGGCCACCAGGTGCAGGAAGTCCTGGTAGGCCGCGTCCAAGAGCCCGCCCGGAGCTGGCGGCGAGCACGATCGCGCCAACCGGGACGAGCGCCGGCGTCGCTGTGCAGCGGCAGGACCATCGCCTGCGACGGCGGGTCGGGCCAGTCCCCGGAGGGCAGCCGCCCGAAGCGGGCCGCCACGTCGCGGAGCGTGGCCGGCTGCCCGGTGCGCAGCACCTTGCCGGCCGGCCAGGCGGGCACCGGGCCAGGCGCGCTGCTCGCGGCCAGCACGGCGGGGGCGGCGGTGCCGTCTCCGACCGGCTCGTCTCCCTCCGGCGGCGCGCAGGTAGACCGCGGCGTACGGCACCACCTGCGGGGTGCGGGACAGCGTCTGGACCACCAGCTGGCACACCTCGGCGACGTTCCGGCCGCGGCCCGCGAGCGCGCCGAGGTCCTGCAGCACGGCGAGCCGCCGCCGCCCCACCACCTGCTCGGTGGATTCGGTGACCGCGGTGAACACGCCGCGGACCGTCCCGTCCTCGTCATGCAGCGGGCTGTAGGAGTAGGTCCAGTACGTCTCCTCCCAGTACCCGTGCCTGCGCATCGGCAGCAGCAGGTCCTGCGACCAGGTGGCCTGGCCGGTGTTCAGCACCGAGTCGAGCATCGGGCCGATCGTGTCCCAGATCTCGCTCCACACCTCGCGTCCCGGCAGCCCGAGTGCGGGGTGCTTGTCGCCGAGCAGCGGCAGCGTAGTCATCGTTGTAGATGAAGCGCAGCTCGGGCCCCCACCACACGATCATGGGGAACCGCGAGGTCAGGCAGATGCGGCAGGCGGCGCGCAGGACGGACGGCCAGTCGCGCGGATCGCCGACGGCGGAGCCCGCCCACGGGTAGGCGCGCATCCGCCGCGCCATCTCCCCATCTCCGGGGAAGACCAGGTCCTGCCGCCCACCGTCCTGCATGAGCAGGAAAGTACCATCGCCGCGCCGGGTCAAACGCCGAAGCCGACCGGGGCAAACGACGAAGCGGGTGTGGCGGCCCCCGGGCCCGCGCCCGCCGCAAAGGGCGCGGGCCCGGGGGGACCGAGGGTTACCCGATAGCCGGGCGGCGCGCCGGGTCGGTGTACCAGGGGTAGCGCTCCTCGTGCGCGGCGGCGACGCGGAACGCGGTCACGTCGTCGTAGGTCCGGCCGACCACCGCCAGGCCGGTGGGCACGCCGTTGCCCGCGCGGCCCGACGGGACGCTCAGCACCGGGCAGCGGCTCGCGATGTTGAACACGATCGTCATCATCACCTCCATCCAGGTCTTGTCGGACCGTCCCTCGGGAATGTCGCCGTGCTGCCACTCGGCGGCGAGCGCCGGGACCGCCATCGTCGGGCAGATCAGCGCGTCGTGCTCCTCGAGCAGCTCGCCGAGCGGCTGGTAGATCGCCGCCTCCAGCGCGAGGCCCTCGAGCATGTCCCCTTGGCGATCAGGTCGCTCTCGGCGGCGAACGCCCGCGCGTAGAAGGTAAGGTCGTCGGCGTTCGTCGCGAGCAGCGGGCTGATCGACGGCCCGAAGATCATCCCGAAGTGGATCTGCGCCGCGCGGATGATGTCATCGAGCTTCCACGGCAGCGCCACCTCGGTGACCACGGCGCCCGCGTCCATCAGCCGCTCCGCCGCCGCGTAAGTGCTCGCGGCGACCTCGGGGTCCACGTCGAAGCAGCCGAGGTCGGGGCTGAGCGCGATCCGCAGGCCCTTCACCGACTCGAGCGGTGCCGGGATCTCCAGCTTGGGCCGCAGCGACACCACGTCCGACGGGTGCGGCCCGGCAATCACGTTCTCGAGCAGCGCGACGTCCGCGACCGACCGGCCCATCGGGCCTTCGTGGCAGTAGTGGTCGAGGTTGAACGGCGAGACCTCGGGCACCCGGCCGTACGGCGGCTTGAACCCGGTGACGCCGCAGAACGACGACGGGATCCTGATGGACCCGCCGATGTCAGAGCCGGTGGCGAGCGTTGTGGTGCCAGCGGCGAGCGCCGCCGCTGAGCCGCCGCTCGACCCGCCGGGCGAGTACGCCAGGTTCCACGGGTTGCGGGTGACTCCCCACAGCTTCGTCCAGGTGACGGGCGCGCAGGAGAACTCGGGCGTGGTGGTCTGCGCGTGCACGATGCCGCCGGCGTCGATGATCCGCTGCACGAACGGCGCGGTCTCGCTGGCCACCTCGTCGCGCAGCGCCAGCGAGCCGAGCGTGTTGCGGCGCCCGGCGATCGGCGCCTCTTCCTTGACCGCCACGGGAATTCCCTCAAGTGGCCGGGCGTCACCGGACTGGTACCGCTTCTCCGCCGCCCTGGCGGCGTCGAGCGCCTCGTCGTAGAACGTCGCCGCGAACGCGTTGACCGGCGGCTCGACCGCCTCGGCGCGCTCGATCACGGCCGAGACGAGCTCAACCGGGGACAGCTTCTTGGACCGGAACAGGCGCAGTGCCTCGGCCGCCGACGTGTAATGCACTGATTCTCCTTTGTGGATGCCATCCTGGCCGCGGCACACTCTCCCGCAGGAGTCGCGTGTATTCGTGCTGCGGGTCATCGAGGATCGTCGGACGTCGCGCCGCGCTCGACGACGCTGCCGCGTTGCGCATGACGATCGCCTGCTCGGTGAGCTGCCGCACGACCGCGAGGTCGTGGCTGATGAGGAGGTAGCTGATGCCTCGTCTGCGTCGCGGATGTCGGCGAGCAGGTTAAGCACCTGCGCCTGGATCGACACGTCGAGCGCGGCGACCGACTCGTCGAGGATGAGCACCCGCGGCTCGGCGGCGAGGGCGCGGGCGATCGCCACCCGCTGCCGCTGGCCGCCGGAGAGCGCCTTGCGGCATCGCGTTCATCTGCCGCTCGTCGAGCCCGACGAGCTCGGCCAGCTCGGCCACGCGTTCGCCGGCGGCGTGGCCGCGTCGCCAGTCGTGGTGGACGCGCAGCACCTCGTCGATCGAGCGTCCGCGCCGGTCTGGCGCGGGTCGAGGCTGGAGTACGGGTCCTGGAAGACGATCTGCACCTCGCGGCCGCGCTGCTTGCGCTCCTTACCGCCGCGCGACGGGCGGGAGCGGTCACGGCCGCAGGCGATGATCGTGCCGGCGGTCGGCCGCTCGAGGCCGACGATCATCCGGGCGACCGTGGTCTTGCCGCTAGCCGGACTCGCCGACGATGGCGAGCGACTGGCCGGCACGAGGGCGAAGCGACATGTCGTCGACCGCGACCAGGGTGCCGAACTCCTTGCGCAGGTCCGCGCGACGTCGAGCACGGGCTCGTGCGCGCGTCGGGACGGTTCAGACATGGGCACCGTCCAGCAGGTTGCCGCGCAGCTCGGCCGCGCGCAGGCAGCGGACGCGCCGCCGTCGAGCTCGGTCACGTGCCTGGCTCGCGGCTCGCAGCACGCCGGGCGTGGCGTGCGCGCAGCGGGGCGCGAACGCGGCAGCCGGACGGCGCCTCGAAGGCCGACAGCGGCCGGCCGGGGATCGCCACGCAGCCGGTCGGCGGTCCGGCGATGTCCGGCCGGGCCTGCAGCGAGCGCGGCCGTGTACGGGTGCAGCGGGTCGTCGTGCAGCAGGGGCCGAGTCGCGCGATCTCGACGACCTGCCCGGCGTACATGACCACGGTGCGGTCGCACACCGCGCCGGCGAGCTCGAGGTCGTGGGTGATGAACAGCATCGCCAGGCCGCGGTCGCGGCGCAACTCGTCGAGGATCGCCATCACCTCGGCCTGCGTGGTGACGTCGAGCGCGGTCGTGCGGCTCGTCGGCGAGCAGCAGCCGCGGCCGCGACAGCAGCGCGGCGGCGATCATGACCCGCTGGAGCATGCCGCCGGACAGCTCGTGCGGGTACTGCCGCAGCCGCTTGCCGGCGTCGTCGATGCCCGACCTCGCCGAGCGCGTCCGGCCGCCTGCGCGCAGGCCTCGGCCTTCGGGACGTCGTCCAGTGGTGCGCAACGCCTCGGTCATGAAGTCGCCGATGCTGACGCACCGGGTTGATGTGCGCGCGCGGGTCCTGGAAGACCATCGCGACCTGAGCGCGGTAGCTGCGCAGCGCCGTCTGCCGTCGAGCGCGAGCGACGTCGGCGCCGTCGAACGCGATCGCTGCCGTCGGTCACGCGCGCCGCGCGGCAGCAGCCGGGCGATCGCGCGCGCGGTCATCGACTTGCCCGAGCCGGACTCGCCGACCAGGCCGAGCGCCTCGCCCGCGGCCGGATCGCGAAGTCGACGTGCCGCGTGATGCACCTCGCGCGGGCCGAGGCTCACCTTGAGGCGCGACACGTCGAGCAGGTCGGCGACCTCGAGGCAGGTCGCTGCAGTCACCGGCTCACGTCCCTCGAGCAGGCGTCGAGCCGGTCGCCGAGGAAGTTGACCGCGACCACCACGACGCACGACGCACAGCGACGGCGGACTGAGCGCCGCGAGCGGGTAGCCCTGCAGGAGCCCGGTCTTGCCCTCGGAGACCATCACGCCCCAGTCGGCCGGCGGGCGGCTGCACGCCGAGGCCGAGGAAGGAGATGGCGGCCAGGTCGACCATGGCGAAGCCGAACAGGATCGGTGCCCTGGGCGACGATGAGCCGCTGCCGATGTTCGGCAGCAGGTGCGCGCAGGCAGAGCCGCGGCACGCGCCGAAGCCCTGCACCTCGAGCGCCTGCGATGTAGGGCATGGTTGCGCTCCTGCAGCGCGCCCGCCGCGCAGCACCCGGGCGACGTACGGCGGGTAGGCGACCGACAGCGCCACCGCCGCCGCGATCAGCCCCGGCGCCGAACACCGTGGCCGACAGCGACCGCGAGCAGGATGCCCGGGGAAGGCGAACAGCACGTCAAGACCCGGCGGAGATGAACGCGTCGACCGCGCCGCGGCGCCACGCCGGCGATGAGCGCGAGCGCCGCGCCGACCCGCCATCGCGAGGGCGACCACGACGAGCGGGCCGAGCATCGACGTACTGCGCGCCGACAAGCAGCCGGCGACAGCACGTCGCGGCCCTCGAAGTCGAAGCCGAGCAGGTGTGGCGCCGGCCGGGCCGACGCAGGCGAGCTGCAGGTTCGGCAGGGTCGGGCTGGACGGGGGCGAGCCAGCGGCCCGAAGAGCGCGGCGAGCACAGCGAGAGCGAGGATAACGGCGCAGGCCGTCCCCGGCCTAGCCGAGCCGACCCCGCCAGCCTCGATGAGGCCGCGCCGCCGGAGTTACCCGACGGCGCCGTTGATGCAGGTCTTGTGCGGTCACGGCGCCCTCGCTCCCAGCTTGACCCGCGGGTCGAGCACCGCGTAGAGCGAGGTCGGCGAGCAGGTTGACCACGACGAACGCGGTGACGAGGACCAGGGAGATGCCCTGTACCACCGCGAGGTCCTTGGACTGCGCGGCCTGCACCAGGTACGCGCCGAGGCCGTTCATCGAGAACGCGGTCTCCACCACCGCGGACACCGCGATCAGCGCACGCCATCGGTGATCGCCGAGACCGTGGTGATCGGGATCGCCGCGTTGCGCAGGATGTGCCGCTGTATCACCTGGGCGCATCGGGAGGCCCCGGCTGATCGCGGTCTGCACATGCTCCCGTTCGGCTTCCTCGCGGATCGCCGCGCGGGTGACCCGGGCGACGATGGCCAGCGAACTCAGCGCGAGCGCGACCGCGGGGAGGGTGAACGTCTTGATGTCACCGCCGAACCCGCCGCCCGTGCCGGTCGCCAGCGCGGGGAACCAGCCGAGCTTGACCGCGAACACCAGGATCAGCACGATCGCGGCGACGAACGACGGGATCGCCGCCGTCACCGCGGTGCTCACCAGCGCGGAGGTGTCCAGCCAGCCGGGCCGCAGGCCCGCGAGGACGCCGAGCCCGATGCCGGCCACGCAGATGATCAGGCTCGCGTACAGCACCAGGCTGGCGGTGGTCCAGATCCGGTTGCCGATCAGCGTGGACACGTTTTCCCGCAGCGTGATCGAGATGCCGAGGTTGCCGTGCACCACGCCGTCCAGCCAGTACCAGTACTGCTCGAGGAACGGGTCGTTCAGGTGGTAGCGCTGGTTCAGGATGGCCACGCTGCCGCCGGGAGCAGCCCGGCCGCCGGACAGTGCCGCGAGGGCACTGCCCGGCGCCAGGTACAGCGCGCCGAATATCACGAAGCTGGCCACCAGCAGGCTGCCGGCCAGCATCGCCAGCCGCCGCGCGAGGAACCGCATGGACTGCGATCCCT
Source organism: uncultured Actinomycetota bacterium (assembly GCA_963811335.1). Taxonomy (GTDB): domain Bacteria; phylum Actinomycetota; class Actinomycetes; order Streptosporangiales; family Streptosporangiaceae; genus Trebonia. The sequence goes on from CAWERB010000004.1 coordinate 37,752, forward strand.
GACTTCTCCGCCGAGGTCGTCGGCCCACGGCGCGAACATGTAGGAGAACGAGCCGACCGCGCCGGTCATGCTGTCGTTCAGCAACAGCACGTTCACCGGCTCCGCGCTGCGGGATCCACGGCAGCTGCTGCGCGGCCAGCTTCTCCGCCTTGACCACGAGCGCGGCCCGCGCGTCGGCGTCGGCGGTGCCGCGCGCCTGGCTGAGCAGCGAGGTGATCTGCGGGTCATTGAAGTTGTCGTAGTTCTGCGAACCGCCGGGCAGCGCGATGGTGGCGAGCAGGGCGGCCGGGTCGGCGTAGTCGCCGTAGTTCACCGTGATGAACCCGTCCACGCCCTTGCGCGCCGACGCCGAGGTGAAGAAGTTGATGTAGTTGTCGGCGGACACCGAGTCGAGCTTGACCTTCAGCCCGATCGCCTCGGCGGCCTGCTGGTAGGCGCCGGTCTCGGCGGCGAGGCTGGCCACCTGGCTGGTGGTGCCGATGGTGATCGTCTGGCCGGTGGCGCCGGCCTCCTGCACCAGCTTGGCCGCCGCCGCCAGGTCTTGCTTCATCGCCGGCGCGCTGTCGTAGGCGGCGTTGAACACCGAGGTGCCGTAGCCGAACGTGCCGGGGTTGGCGAGCCAGCGCGGCATCTGCGCGGCGCCGTCGTACAGCCTGGCTGATGATCGACTGCCGGTTGAGCGCGAGCGACAGCGCCTGGCGCACCTTGACGCTGGCGAGCGGGCCCGAGGTGCGCCGACGACGATGAACGCGTCGGTCTGCCCGCCCGGTCCCTCGTAGACCTTGACGTTCTTGCTGGCGCGCAGCTGGTTCAGGGTGGACAGAGCGCGAAGTAGTAGGACCCGCCGATGGCCCCGGTCAGCATGCCGGAGGTGAGGCTGGTGGCGTCGGGCACGCCCTTGAGCACGATCTGCTGGACCTTCGGCTGGACGGAGGAGTCCCAGTAGTTCGCGTTCACCACCGCGGTGACGCCGACGCCCGGCGTCCACGACTTGAGCTTGTAGTCGCCTGAGCACATGATCGACCCGGCGGGCGTGCCGTAGTTCTTGCCTTCCTTCTGCGTGAAGGCCTGCTCGACGATCACGCCGCCCATCGACGCAAGCTCACCGGGCAGCCAGTAGTCGGGCTGGCTGAGCGTGATGGTCACCTGGTCGGCGCCGGTCGCCGCGATGGCCTTCACCCGGGCGAAGGCCTGGCCGTAGAAGCCGCCGACGGCCGGGCTCGCCTGCCGCTGCAGGCTGTACACCACGTCGGCCGGCGTGACCGGCTGGCCGTCCCAGAACGTGGCGCCCTGCTTGATGGTGAACACGAGCTTGGTCGGCGACTGGGTTGGTCAGGGTGGCCAGGCCCGGGCCGACCGAGCCGTTCGGCTGCTGGCGCAGCAGCGACTCGCACATCAGCGAGATCGCGGTGTTCTCCGGGTAGTCGAACGCGAACGCGGGGTCGAGCGAGTTCACGTCGCGGTACACGGCCCAGGTCACGGTGGGGACCTGCTTGGTGCCCGGGGGCGTCGTCGTGATGAGCCCCGCGGTCGGCGACTGGGCCTGGCTGGGTGGCGGCGGAGGTGGCGGAGCTGAGCGAGCGGCCGCAGGCGGAGGCCGAGCAGGAGGGCGAGGGCGGCTGTGTAGCGCAGCCAACGGCGTGTCATGGCGAGTAGTGAACTTCATGGACAAAATCCTTGTCAATGCCTTTGACCAAGCATTTGCCGTACGCTATACCTAAAACCGTGAAAGGGGTCAAATGAGCGGCTTGCCGCGCGGCAGCCTCACCAGAGAACTGCTGGTCCGTGAGTCGCTGCGGTTGCTTGACAAGGACGGCGTGAGCGGGTTCAGCCTGCCCAAGCTCGGCCGCGCGCTCGGTGCCGACCCGACCGCGATCTACCGGCACTTCGCGAGCAAGGATGACCTGGTGCTGGCCGTCGCGGAGGCGATGATCGAGGAGTCATGCGCCGACCTCGAGCCGGCGGAGTGCTGGGTGGAGACACTCCGGGAAATCGCCCGCCGCGCCCGGCGCAGCTGCCTGGCGCACCCGGCCGCCGCCTCGCTGGTGGCGTGCCGGACCACGCAGGGGCCCGCGGAGATGCGCGCGGTCGACATGATCCTGAGCGCGCTACACGAGGCAGGCTTCGCCGGCCAGGAGGCGGCGGTGACTTACCGGGCGTTCGGCGACTTCGCGCTGTTCTGGTCCGGCAGCGAGGGTTCCTTCCTCGCGCTCGATAAGAAGGCGCAGCAGAAGGACAAGGACGCGTGGACCCGCGCCTACCTGATCGCCGACCGCGCGGTGTACCCCGGCATCTGGCGCGTCCGCGAGGAACTGCCACTGGTCAAGGATGACGAGATCTTCGAGACCATCTTGTCGCTGGTGCTCGGCGGCATCATGGCGCGCGCTCCCCGCCCGTGCGCCTGCCCGGCGCACGCGACCGCGACCGCGTCAGCCGGTTAGCTCAACCCGGTCCACCCAGCCGGGCGTCCGGCGGGGGCACCCAGAGCATTGCGTATCGGTAACCGGGGTGTTACGGTAACCTTCGTGTTACCGATAGCGAGGGAGCGCGGAAGATGCAGTGGTGCGAGGCGACGTCGACGGGCTCTAGCAGCGGGTCGTGCCGGGCGGCTGACCGGGATGGCTGAGGCGGCGGCCGCCGGGGACCCGGCTGAGGCGCGGGTGTTTGAGGCGTTGAGCGATGCCAACCGGCGGGAGATCCTGCGCATTCTCAGCGGCGGCGACAAGCCGGTCCAGGAGATCGCCGACGCGATGACCATCAGCCGGCCTGCGGTCTCACGCCACCTGCGCCTGCTGAAGGACGCCGGGATGGTCGCCGAGCGGGCTCAGGGGACGCGCCGCATCTACTGCCTGCAGGAACGCGGGATCGAGGCGGTCCGCGAGTACCTGGAGCGCGTGTGGGGCGAGGCGGCCGCGCGTTTCCGGCTGCTGGCCGACAACACCGCGGCCAGCAACACCGAGGCAGGCACGAGCCGCGGCAGGGACGACTGGAAGACGTCCGGTTCATGACCGCGCCGCTGCGGATGTCATTCGACGTGGCGTGCTCGGCCGAGCACGCATTCACCGTCTGGACCTCAGGGATCGCCACGTGGTGGCCGGCGGATCACACGGTAACCGGGCGGGATGGCAGCACCGTCGTGATGCAAAGCGGCGCCGGCGGGCGGATCTACGAGCGCACGCCCGACGGGACCGAGCATGACTGGGGTGAGGTGACGGTCTGGAGCCCGCCGACCCGGCTTGTCTACCTGTGGCACCTGCGGCGGGACCGCTCCGACGCGACCGAGGTCGAGATCCAGTTCACCGCGAAAGGCTCCGGCGGGACCATGATCGAGATCGAGCACCGCGGCTGGGAACGGCTGGGCCGCGCGGCCGACCAGTGGCGCGACCAGAACCGGGCCGGATGGCAGACCCTCCTCCCGCATTTCCAGGCGGCGATCGCCGTCAACGACAAAAGGAGTTCCTGATGCCCGCAGGCTCGAAAGACGAACCCTGGCAGCTCACCACGCCGCCCGGCACCTCCGCCTACTCCATGTACCGCGATCAGGACGCCGACCCGCCGGCCCTCGTCTGCCAGGTCGGGTCCACCACGCTGAAGTACCACCTGCGCGCCATCGATGACCTGCACGCCTGGCTGAAAAGCCAGGGTGACTGGGTGCTGCTCGGCGCGGCCGACGAGAGCAAGCCGGCCGCGGACGGGACGGTCGAGGCATGGGGCCGGTCTCCAGACAACCCGGTCGGCGGCTGGTACGGCCTGCGCAAGGGCTACCGGGGCCGGTTCGGCATGTACCTGCCGCCGCTGCTCGAAGCACTCGGCCTGGCCGAGGTCACCCATGACACCCGCAACAACAAGATGAGGGCCCTGCCGTGACCCGCGCCGTGGTGGTGCGCTACCGCACCCGCCCGGACGCCGCCGACGAGAACGAGCGGCTGATCAAGGCCGTGTTCGAGGAACTGGCGGCGGCCCGGCCCGGCGGAATCCGCTACCTCACGTTCCGCACGGACGAGACTACCTTCGTGCACGCGGCCGTCTTCGACTCCGATGCCAACCCGCTCGAGGACCTCCGCGCCTTCCAGGCGTTCACCTCGGGAATAGCAGGCCGTTGCGAGGAGCCGCCCGCGCCGGCGGCCGGGCGCCTCGTGGCCAGCTACCCATAGGAACCGGGCTAGCTTGCCGCCTCGCGGGCGGCCTTGATCTCCGCGCGCTTGCCTGAGTCCAGGTACTCCTCGATCCGGGTGATGTGCCCGTCGCGGACCTGCAGGTACATCGCGGCGTGCAGCTCCACGGCGGCGCCGCTGCGCAGCGTGCCGCGCAGCACGTGCTGCTGCAGCACGCCGTCGGGGGCGGGCACCCGGCGGGTGATGTCGTAGCGCAGGCCGGACACCGCCCGGTGCAGGCCCGCCAGGACCTTGAGGTTGTCCTCTACCGGCTGCTCGATCAGGTCGTCGTTGTGCCAGATGACCGCGTCCGGCGCGTAGATCTCGCGCAGCGTCGCGATGTCGCCGGCCTCGAGGGCGGCGAAGAAGCGCACGACCAGGTCCTCGCTCATGAGGACACCTCGCTGCCGCTCGGAGTCCGCATTCGCGGACGCACTGTACTTTCCGGTTCGCTCGCAAGCTCGCTCACTGCGGTGCTCCTATCCCGGCGCCGCTCAGCGCGGCGACCGTCTTCTCGTATCCCCAGTCGCCGTCGACCGGCATCGGGAACACGACCGGCAGGTCCACGCCGGCCGCCACGTACTCGCCGACCCGGGCCAGGACATCGTCCGCCCCGCCGTGCGCCACGAACCCGTCGGCCGCCTGCTGCGGCACCAGGTCCGCCGCGCCCGCGCGGTCGCCGGCCAGCGCGCGCTCCCGCACTCCGCGCAGGCTCGGGCCGCCGTTGAGCTCGCCGAACAGCCGCGGCGCGGCGGGATGCAGAACGTAGCGCGGTACCACCGACCGGGCCGCCGCGGCCGCGGCCGCGTGGTCGTCGGCCAGGCAGCAGTGCACCACGCAGGCGACCTCGACCGACGCCGGGTCCCTTCCCGCGGCGAGCGCGGCCGCGCGGACGGCCCGTGCCGCCTCGCCCGCCTGGGCGGGCGTCATCAGGTTGAGTATCACGCCGTCGGCGATCTGGCCGGCCAGCTCAAGCATCCGCGGGCCGAGCGCGGCCAGGTAGACGGGCAGCGCGGCGCGCACCGGGGGGCTGTCGAGCGGGACCATGCCTGACCGGAACACCCGGCCCTCGTACCCGCCGGTCCTGCCGCCGAGCACGGCGCGGACGACCGCCGTGTACTCCTCGATCATCGCCAGGGGCGGGAGCGGCGTGAGTCCGAACTGCGCGTTCATGAACGTGTTGGCGACACCGAGGCCGAGGATGAAACGGCCGTTGCTCGCGTGGTCGAGCTGCGCGGCGGTCTTGGCGGCGAGCACCGGCGGGCGCAGCGCGGCGTTGGCGATGGCGGTCCCGACCCGCACCTGCCGGGTCGCGGCGGCGACCGGGTGGCACAGCGCGAGGGCGTCGCCGTGGCCTTCCGCGACGAACACCGCGGCGAAGCCGGCCAGCTCGGCGGCCTGCGCCACCGCGCCGACGGCGGCCGGCGGCAGCCCGCTGTGCGAGGCGATGGACAGGCCAACGGGAACGCTCATGAACGCGGGCTCGGAGTCCGATCGGTGTCGGAGCCCGTGCTTATCGGGCTCCTCCGTCGTGTCGGGCCCGTGCTTATCGGGCCCGTGCTTATCGGAGTGGGCCAGCCGAGCCCGCAGCTCGCGCTTGAGCACCTTGCCGGTCGTGGTCCGCGGGAACGAGGTGGTGAACTCCACGCTCCTGGGGCACTTGAAGTGCGCGAGCCGCTCCCGGCACCAGCCGATGACCGCCTGCTCGGTCACGGCGCCCGCCTGCCCAGGCTCCGGGATGATCATCGCGTGCACGGCCTCGCCCCACTTGGCATCCGGCCGGCCGACCACCGCGACGTCGGCGACCGCCGGGTGGCCGGCGAGCACGGCCTCGACCTCGGCCGGGTAGATGTTCTCGCCGCCGCTGATGATCATGTCCTTGGCCCGGTCGAGTATGTAGAGGTAGCCGTCGGCCGTCAGCCGGGCGATGTCGCCGGTGCGGTACCAGCCGCCGTCGGCGAAGGCCGCGGCGGTTGCCTCCGGGTCGCGCCAGTAGCCGGAGAACAGGCTCGTCCCGCGGATGAGCAGCTCGCCCGGTGTGTCAAGCGGCAGGTCGCGGCCTTCCGGGTCGACGACGCGCACCTCCCAGCCGAACGAGACCTTCCCCGCGCTGTTCAGCCGGGGATGGCCCGGCTGGTGATCCTCCGGCGGCAGCAGGCTGATCATGGACTGGCTCTCGGTGTTGCCGTAGATCTGCCGGAACCGGCAGCCGAAGGTCTCGACCGCCGCCGTCAGCGAGGCCGGGGTGATCGGCGCCGTGCCGTAGGCGATCTCGCGCAGGCTGGACAGGTCGACGCCGGACGATTCGGCCGGGCCGCGGCGGCGCACCTCCGCGACGAGCATGTCGATCAGCGACGGACCGGCGGTGAAGAACTCGATCCGGTCCGCCTCGATGGCGTCGACCGCCGCCGCGGGACTGAACGTCGTGTGGATGTGCACGGTCCCCGCGGTGAGCAGCGCCTGCAGGCACTGGCCGAAGCCGCCCAGGTGGAACAGCGGCAGGATCTGCAGGTGATGCGAGCCGGCGACCTGGTCACCGATCTCGATGGCGAAGTCGGCGACGCTCATCATCAGCGCGCCGTGCCGCAGCGGTATCGCCTTGGCCCGGCCGGTGGTCCCGCTGGTGTGCACCAGCGCGAGCACGGACTCGCCGGTCAGCGCGGGCCGCGGCGGAACGGGCCCTTCCAGGGTCGTGCCGTCTATCCAGCCGCCTGCTGCCTGGCCGCCGCCGATGACGACCCGGGGCACCGCTCCCCCGGCGGCCGCGCCGTCCGGCAGGGCTGTGCCGGCCAGGGCTGTGCCGGCCAGGGCCGCGCCGGCCAGGCGCTGCGAACTCGGCGTCGGCCGCGATGGCGACCGCCTCGACCAGCGCGAGCACCTCCGTCAGCTCGCGGGCCGACAGCCGCCAGTTGACGAGCGCCGGGGTCGCGCCCGCCCGCATCACCGCGAAGGCGTGCACCAGGAAGTCGGCGCTGTTCTTGGCGAGGATCGCGACGACGTCCCCCGGTCCCACGCCGAGGCCTGCCCAGCCGCCGGACCTGCGGTCCACCTCGGCTCTCAGCTGCCCGTAGCTGTAGGCCGCTCCGCGGTCATCGGCCAGCGCGGTCACCTGCGGGTGCACGTTCGCGCGCCAGTCGAGTACGTGGATGAAGCTCTGCATAACGACGTATCGTTGCAGAAACGACTTCTGTAGGACAGACTTCCGCCTATGAATTTCGCGGAGCAGCTGGCCGGGGTCATCGCGGACGTGCGCCGCGGCATGATCCCGGCGCACGTGTACAGCGACCCGGAGATCTTCGTCGCCGAGCGGGACCGGCTGTTCGCCCGGTCCTGGGTGTTCCTCGCGCACGAGTCGGAGATCCCCGACCGGGGCGACTACGTGGTCCGCCGGGTGCTCGCCGACTCGTTCATCGTGGCACGGGACGAGACGGGCGCGGTCCGGGTCATGTTCAACATGTGCCTGCACCGCGGCATGCAGGTGTGCCGGGCCGAGATGGGCAACGCCTCGCACTTCCGCTGCCCCTACCACGCCTGGACGTACCGCAACGACGGCAGGCTGGCCGGCCTGCCGTTCCACGGCGAGGCCTACGGCGGCGAGGACGGCTTCGCCCGGCAGGGCCAGTCCCTGCTGCCCGCCCCGTCCCTGGCCGTCCACAACGGGCTGATCTTCATCAGCCTCGACCCCGACGCGCCGCCGCTGCTCGACTACCTCGGGGACTTCGCGTTCTACCTGGACTTCTACACCCGGCAGAGCCCCGCGGGCATCGAGCTGCGCGGCCCGCAGCGGTGGCGGGTAAAGGCCAACTGGAAGATCGGCGCGGAGAACTTCGCGGGCGACAGCTACCACACCCCGCACACCCACGCGAGCGTGGTGGACATCGGGCTGTTCCGCGAGCCGAAGGCGAGCAAGCGCAAGGAGGGCGCGCTGTACATGGCGGGCCCCGGCGCGGGCACCACCTACAAGCTGCCCCCGGGCGGCGACTTCGAAAGCCAGCTGCGCTACGTCGGCTACCCGGACGCGATGATCGGCGGCATGGCGGAGTCCTGGTCGGCGCGGCAGCGGGCGCTGGTGGCGGACAGCGGCTTCATGGTGTCGGCGGCGACGCTGTTCCCCAACCTGAGCCTGGTGCACAACTGGCCGCAGATCGACTCCCGCGGCACCGTCGCCCCGTTCGTCTCACTGCGCCAGTGGCAGCCGGTCAGCGCGACGGAGACCGAGGTGCTTTCCTGGTTCGCCGTCGACGCGGCGGCGCCGGAGGAGTTCAAGCGGAACTCCTACAAGGCGTACCTGATGTGCTTCGGCAGCTCCGGCATGTTCGAGCAGGACGACGTGGAGAACTGGGTGTCCATCACCGAGATGGCGGCCGGGTCGATGGCGCGGCGGCTCAACCTGAACAGCCGGATGGGGCTGAACTCCGCCGGCCAGCCGATCAAGCCGCCGATGGACACGTTCGCCGGCCCCGGCGTCGCCTACCAGGGGTTCGGCGAGTTCAACCAGCGGCACTGGCTGCGGATGTGGAGCGACCACCTGGAACGCGAGCCGGCCGTCAACCTGGGCGGCGCGCGATGACCACTGGGTCAGGAAACACCGCCAGGCCGCGGCCGCTGCCTTACACCGACCCGGCGCACCAGGCCGCGCACCAGTTCCTCGTCGAGGAGGCGGCACTGCTTGACGCGGCCGACTACGCCGGCTGGCTCGACCTGCTCGCCGAGGACATCCGCTACCTGATGCCGGTCCGGGTGACGACGGCCCGCGGCGCGGGCTTCGACACGCTCGCCCGGCATGGGCCACTTCGACGAGGACATGTACGCGCTGCGCAAGCGGGTGCAGCGGCTGGCCACCGACCACGCGTGGACGGAGGACCCGCCCTCGCGGACCAGGCACTTCGTCACCAACGTCCGGACTTTCCCGGGCAGCGCCCTCCCGGGCAGTGCCTTCCCGAACGGTGGCGTGGAGTTCCGTGTCGAGTCGGCGGTGCTTCTGTTCCGCAGCAGGGGCGACACGCGCGAGGCCGAACTGGTCTCGGCGGGCCGCACCGACGTGCTGCGGGAGACGCCCGCCGGGCTGCGGCTGGCCCGGCGGGAGATCCTGGTCGACGAGGCGGTGCTGCGCACCCAGAACCTGGCGGTGTTCCTTTGACCGGAGGCTCCCGAGGCTGGCGAGCCGGTCATCCGGCTGGCCAACGAGTTCACCGAGGTCGTGGTGGAGCGAGTGCGGACCCGCAACGGGGCGCGGCTGCGCATCTCCGTGCCGAGCTCTGGCCGGCAGATCCTGCTGTGCCCGCTTGAGCTCGAGGCCCTCGCGGGCCAGGACCACGAGCTGTTCTCCGCGCTGCTCGGCGCCCGCACGGGCCGGAGTCTGTATGGGCTGGCTCGACGGCAAGCGGGCGCTCGTTGCGGGCGCCGCGGCTCGGGAATCGGCCGCGCGGTGGCCGCCGCGTTCCGCGCGGAGGGCGCGCGCGTCGCGGCGCTTGAACGCGACGCGGGCAAGGCCGCCCGGCTAGCCGACGAGCTGCCCGGCTGCCTGGTCAGCCGGGGTGACGCGACCAGGATGGCCGATGCCCGCGCCGCCGTGGCGGCGGCCGCCGGGGCGTTCGGCGGCATCGACGTGCTGGTGAACTGCGTCGGCATCTTCGACTTCTACCGCGGCATCGCGGACATCACTGATGAGGAACTTGACGGCGCGTTCGATGAGATCTTCGCGGTCAACGTCAAGAGCCAGCTGACCTGCGTGCGCGCGGCGCTGCCCGAGCTGCGCGCCGCCGGCGGGTCCGTGGTGCTCACCGTCTCGACGTCCGGCTTCTACCCGGGCCGCGGGGGGATCTTGTACGTCGCGTCCAAGTTCGCGGTCCGCGGCTGCGTGATCGCGCTCGCGCACGAGCTCGCGCCGCAGGTGCGGGTCAACGGCGTGGCGCCGGGCGGCACGCTCGGCACCGAGCTGACCGGCCCGGCGAGCCTCGGCCTTGACGGCCGGGTGCTCGGCTCGGCACCCGGCCGTGAGCAGGACCTGCGCGACCGCACGCCGCTGCGGGTGGCGCTCACCGGCGAGGATCACGCGGGCAGCTACGTGTTCCTTGCCTCGCCGCGAGCGCGCGGTATCACCGGCACCATCGTGCACTCCGACGGGGGCATCGGCGTCAGGTAGCAGGGGTCTCAGGGCTCAGGGGCTCAGGGGGCTCAGGGGGCTCAGGCCACCTGGTAGACGACGAGTGACACGGCGGCGTACTGGGCGAGGTAAGCCAGGATGGTGGCCGCGTGGAAGACCTCGTGGAACCCGAACCAGCGTGGTGACGGGTCGGGCCGCTTACGCGCGTAGACGACGGCGCCGAGGCTGTACGTGATGCCCCCGGCCGCGATCAGCGCCACCGCGAGGACTCCGGCTCCCCGCAGTAGCTGCGGCAGGACGAACAGCGCGACCCAGCCGAGCGCGATGAACAGGGACGTGATGACCCAGCGGGGCGCGGGCCGCCAGGCGGGCCGCCAGATCAGCCTGGCCACGATCCCGCCCGCCGCCCCGCTCCAGATGACCGCGAGCACGCCGAGCCGGGTCCAGCCGCGCAGCGCCAGGACCGCCAGCGGCGTGTAGGTGCCGGCGATCATCAGCAGGATGCCCACCTGGTCGAACCGGGCGAGCACGCCCCGGCGCCGGCTGTCAAGCGGTGAACGGTGGTACGCCGCGGACACCCCGAACATGACAGTGGCCGCTACGCCGTACACGGCGGCCGCGAGCCGGGCCGGCCACGTCGGGGCAAGCGTGACGAGCAAAACGCCAGCGGCCGCGGCGACCGGGAAAGCCCAGGCGTGCAGCATCCCCCGGAGCCTGGGCGCGATAGCGCCCGCCGGCCCGGGCGTGCCGGGCCCCGCACCCGCCGCGCCCGCGATTCCTCCGCCGCCCGCGGTACCCAAGGTCTCGCGCATGGCCCGCCTCCGTTTCGTAGCCTTAACTTACGATACCGTAGGTTACTCAACCGTAGGGAAGCCGTCCAGGCCCGCCGGCAACCTCACCGCGGGTAAGGCAGCATGAAGGGATCAGGATCCTGGGACTTGGGCGGCACGGGCAAGACCGCCCTCGCGGGCGGCGCGAGGCACTGCGGATAACATTCTGTATTAGTGATATTACAATTGGTGATCGCGCTGGGCGTCCGGGTAGTCATCGAGAGAGAGCGAGCAGCGGTGGCGATCGAGGGCGAAGCCGTCGTGGCCGGGCTGCGGGCAGAGCTTCCGCACGCCCTGGAGAGCGGGCAGCTGACGGCCTACTTCCAGCCCCAGGTGGAGCTGTCGTCCGGCCGGGTGGTAGGTGCGGAATCACTCGCCCGGTGGGAGCATCCCGAGCTGGGCACACTGCCCCCCGTTCTGTTCATTCCCCTCGCCGCGAAGCTCGGCCTGATGAGCGAACTAACCAAGTTGATGCTGAGGCTGTCGCTCGGGCAGCACCGGACCTGGGCCGCCGGGGGGCTCAGCATCCCGGTCTCGGTCAATGCCGGACCCGAATGCGTGACCGATCCTGGATTCCCGGCCGTCATCGCCGAGTGCCTGCGCCGCGCGGGTGTACCTGGTCACATGCTCGTCCTGGAGGTGAGCGAGCAGACCGGGACCACAACGGTAAGCCCGGCCTTCTTCGCGCAGCTCGCCGAGCTCGGCGTCCGGGTCGCCCTGGACGACTTCGGCACGGGCTTTGCCTCGCTGGAAAGCCTGGGCGACTGGCCGGTCGATGAGCTCAAGCTCGATATTTCTCTGGTCAGGCCGATAGCGAGCAACCCGGCGTTCCGGACCATCGTCAGCACCACCGTCGATATGGCCCATCAACTCGGCGTCAGGGTCATCGCCGAGGGAGTCGAGTCCGAGGCCGTCAGGACCGAGCTTCAGGCGCTGGGGTGCGAGATCGGCCAGGGCTTTCTGCTTGGGAAGCCGATGCCGCCCGGCCGGTTCACGGACTGGCTGCGTGAGCGGGAGCATGTGCCGCGACCACGGGAAAGGTCAGGGCAGCGCGACGCGCAGCCAGGCATCGGGGCGACGGCGCCGGAGTCCGGCGGTCGGCTGGTGAACGGCGCCCGCCGGCGGCTCGCGCGGGCGGGTCTCCGCCTTGCGGACATGCTCGGGGGTCCCGTGCTGGCGGCCGTGCTGGCGATGCTTGTCGTTTACGGGCTGTGGCAGGTGTTCCGCTGGGGCGGTCATCGCCATCAGGCCCTGATCGGAGACCTGGCCTTCTTCCCGGTGAACGGCGCCGCGGCCCTGTTGGCCTGGCGGGTGTCACGGCGCCAGGACCTGGGGCGTGCCACCTGCCGGGCCTGGCGCCTGCTATCCGTCGCGCTCTGGGCCTACCTGCTGGGCGACGGGTTGCAGCTGCTCTATGAGGTGGTGCTGCATCAAAGGCCCGATCCGAGCTGGGCCGACGCGGCTTACCTGACCTTCTACCCGGTGGCATTCGCCGGCCTGCTCGCCTTCCCCTCCCCCAGGCGCACGCTGGCCGAGCAAGTCCGGCTGCTGCTGGACGCGGGGATCGTCTTCGTCGGGGGCGCGACGGTCATCTGGTTCATCGCCCTCGGCCCGGCCGTGGCGTCAGCTCATGGCTTCTTCGGCCTGCCCGGCCTGGTGCTTTTCGCTTATCCGGTGGGCGACCTGCTGCTCTTGTTCGGGGTGCTGTCACTGCTTTGGCGAGGGGTCCCCCGGTCGAGCGTCACCTCGTTGAGGATCTTCGCGACCGGCATGCTCGTGTTCATCGCCGCCGATGTCACATACGACTACGTCAGCACCAGCTCCACCTACGCCGGCGGCGACCCCGTCGACATGCTGTGGATGGTGGCGCTGGCGATCCTGCTCGTCGCGGCCGCGTGCCAGCTGCGCGCCGCGCCCGCGGACGAAGTCGCCCCACCGCCGCGGCTCCTGGCCTCGGGGCCCAGCGTTCTGCCCTATCTGGCCGTCGCGGGCAGCTGCGTCCTGCTCACCGTCGTCGGCCTGAGGAGCGTGACCATCAACCCGGTAGGCGGCGTCCTGCTGGGCGCGGTCGTGCTGACCGTGCTGGTTAGCGTGCGCCAGTTCGCCGCGCTGCGGGATAACAGCCGGCTCACGGCCAGGTACGCCGAACTCGCTTCGATCGACGGGATGACTGGCCTGTACAACCGGCGCCACCTCATGGAGGTAGCGGAAGCCGCCTTCGCCCATGCGCAGCGGCTTGGCCAGCCGCTCGCCGTGCTGTTGATCGACGTGGATCACTTCAAGCAGATCAACGACGTACACGGTCATGCTGTGGGCGACCGCGTTCCTGGCTGACGTGGCGCGATCCTGCCGGGAACAGGTGCGGCCGGACGATATCGTCGGCCGGTACGGCGGCGATGAGTTCGTCATCGTGATCCCGCAGGCGACCAGCCAGCGGGCGGCCCAGATCGCAGCCCGGCTGACCGGACTGCTAACCCGCTTGACCAGCGGGGACGGAACGTCGACCGCGTTCACGGTAAGCGTCGGCGTCGCCGAGTCCGGCGGCTCGGGCGACCTGCCAAGCCTGCTGGCCCACGCCGACATTGCTATGTACGACGCAAAGAAGGCCGGCGGGGCTTGCTTCCGTGTCTTTGGGCAGACCTGACGGCTCATCGATCACTCAGCGGGTCGCCGACCGGGACTCCCAGCCCCCGCAGTCCTGGTGCAGGGTGTCAGTACACCGGTGGATACTGCCGGCATGGCGAGATTCGAGGACCAGGACCTGACGGATGCCGAATTCCGGGAGTGCGACTTGACTCGCGCCCGCCTGATCGGGGTGGTGATGCAGGACGCGGTCATCGACGGGCTGGTCAGCAACCTGGTTGTCAACGGAGTCGAGGTGACGTCATACGTCGAGGCCGAGCTCGACCGCCGCCATCCAGTGCGGCTGCTGATCCGCTCGGCCGACCCGGGCGATCTGCGGGAGGCCTCCCGGCAGCTGCGGGCCGGCTGGGCGGCGACGCTCGGGCGGCTCCACGCGATGCCCACGGGTTCGGAGCACCAGCGCGTCGGCGGCGAGTGGTCGGCGGTGGAGACCCTGCGCCATCTTGTGTTCGTGCACGACTCGTGGTTCCGCCGCTGCTGCACGGGATCGGCCGAGCCGTTCACAGCGATCGGGCTGGCTTGCGAGTTCGTCCCTGACCAGGAGGAGCAGGGCCTGGACCGGGCGGCGGCCCCGGGCCTGGAGGAGGTGCTCGCCGTGCGCGACGCGCAGGGCGCCGAGCTGGAGCGCTGGCTGTCGGCCGTGACGCCCGATGAGCTGTCGGCGCCCGCGCCAGTTCCGGCGGGCCGGGGCTGGCCGCCGTACGCCAGGGGGAAGTCGGTGCTCGAGTGCGTGCACGTGGTGCTGGGCGAGGAGTGGGCGCACCACGGCTTCTGCGTGCGCGACCTCGACCTGCTCGGGTCGGTGTCGAAACAGGAACCCGCAGCCGGACACTAGGCAACAGCCTGGTGCGGGCCGATGGCCGGCTTGACGTCCACCACCGGCGTCCCGTCGACTGCCTCCAGGGCGTCGACTTCGATCCGGAGCCCGGCGCGCGCCACGATGCGGGCGCGGTGCAGGCCGACAGGGTTGGGCCGGTTCGGGGAACAGGTACTGAACACGCCGGTGAGCGGCTTGCTCATGTCGCCTTGCGGATGGGTGCTCAGCTCATCGCGGGGCGACAGGTGAAGCCAGGTGAGCACCACGATCTCATCGCCCGGGTGCAGGTCCCTGGCACCCTCCGCGACCTGCTCATCGAAGCGGATCCACGCCCGGGGGGCGCCTTCGCGCTGGTTCGGCGCGTCATCGAGGGCCTTCAGGGCCGACTCCACCCACCCGATCGGCACCAGGCCGTAGCTCGCCTGCATGACAACAGTCTGCCGACCGGCCGCGGGCACGGCCAACGCGGCTGCCTAGATGATCCCTGCGCGCATGTGGTGACAGCTAGATTGAGTGGATTCGGCTAAGCTCCTGCGGATCATGGGCGGGTATCGGTTCGCCGGCCGCGACGGCGTGGAACTGGCATGGCATGAGACCGGTTCGGGCGCCGCTGATCCTGCTGCCCGGGTTCGGCGGGACGGGCTCCCGCATGCTTGACCACGGCCCGGCCGGCCGCTTGCCGTGCACGGGCACCGCGTCGTCCTTCCTGACTTCCGCGGCTACGGTGACAGTGCGAGACCACATGATCCCGCCGGGTACCCGCCGGACGTACTCGCAGACGACGGGCTTGCGCTCGTCGAGCACCTCGGGCTCGGCGACGGGGACTACGACCTCGGGGGATACTCGCTCGGCGCCCGGATCGTGGTGCGCATGCTCGCGCGAGGCGCCAGGCCGGGCCGGGCGATCGTGGCCGGGCAGGGGCTGGCGAACGTGAGCGGTCCTGCGGGCGGCGGGGCGAATCACCGCGTGCTCACCGCGCTCGTTAACGGGATCGCGGCCGAGCCGGGCTCGCCCGACGCGCGCCGGGCAGAGGTGATCGCCAAAAGCAGCGCGGACCCCCGGGTGATGCTGCACGTGCTGGACTCGCTTGTCCCCACGTCCGAGGCTGCCCTGCGCGAGATCGCCGTGCCGGCGCTTGTCGCGATCGGCGATCAGGACGAGCGCTCCGACGCCGGCCAGCTGGCGGCGCTCCTGCCCAGCGCCCGGTTCGTCCGCGTGCCGGGAGATCACGCGAGCGCGTTCGCCGCGCCTGAGCTCACCATCGCGATCCTCACGTTCCTCGCCGGGCGCTGACGCGGCCCCGTCTCCCGCGCTAGCGGACGCAGGCGCCGACGGCGGCACGCCTGACGGCGGTTCCGGCGCGTGAAGGGAACCCGGTAACCGCCGGCGGTGTACTTAAGGTGAGTACCGGCTCGAGCAGGGGGTGTCATCGACGACGCGGACGCGGTAGCCCGGTCCCGGGACGGCGACCTTGACGCCTACGCGGTGCTGGTCGCAAGGTACACGCTGCGCGCGCACCGGGCTGCCTGGCTGCTGGGCGCGGCCGAGGACGCCGATGACGTGGTGCAGGAGGCGTTCGTGAAGGCATTCCGGAGCCTGCCGAAGTTCCGGGCGGGCGGGCCATTCGCGCCATGGCTACTGAGCATCGTGGCCAACGAGACGAAGAACCTGCTGCGCTCCCGGCACCGCCGCAATGCGCTGGCCCTGCGGCTATCGGCCCTGGAGCCGGACGCTGCGGCCCCGGACGCTCCGTTCGACGAGGCGGTGGCCGGCGAGCGGCGCGCCCGGCTGCTGGCGGCGGTGAACGAACTGCCGGACCGGGAGCGGCGGGCGCTGGTGTGCCGCTACTTCCTGGATCTGTCCGAGGCTGAGACGGCGCAGGTGCTGCGATGGCCGCTAGGCTCGGTGAAGTCCCGCACTTCCCGCGGCCTGGCCCGGCTGCGCGAGCTCGTCGGGCCAGAAGACCTGGGCCGGGTGTCTCATGGCTGAGTCTTCCGAGCCAAGTCGCGCACCGCAGTGGCGGGACGCGCTAGCTTCCGAGCTCCGCGCGCTAAGCCTCCGGCTCGACGTGCCGCCCGCCGGCGAGCAGGCCACCACCGTCCGCCGGCGCCTGGAATCGCAGCCGCGCCCGGAGGCACTCGCCAAGCCGGCCGCCCGTCAGCGCGCGCGGATCCTGCATCCGCGGTGGCGCGCCGCCCTGATCGTGGCGCTGACCCTCGTCGCCCTGGCCGCGGCGATCCCGCAGAGCCGCGCGGTGATCGCCCACGTGCTCCGGTTCGACGGCGTGGAGCTCCGCCAAGCGCCCGGCCCCTCCCCGGGGCCGCACCCGTCCCTGCCCGGCGAGCAGCAGATGCCGCTCGGGCAGGCGCGCCAGCATGTCGCCTTCCCCATTCTCGTGCCGACGAAGCTTGGCCAGCCAGCCGCGGTCACCGTCAGCGACGGCGGACGGGTCGCGACACTGGTCTACGATCGCACGCCGTACGGCCAGGTGCGGCTGGACGAATTCGACGGCCACCTGGACCCGGTCTACTTCGAGAAGTTCGCCCAGTTCGGCAGCGTCACCAAGGTCAGGCTGAACGGCACGGAAGGACTGTGGGTCACCGGCCCGCAGGAGATCGTGTACGTCCGCAGCGACGGCATGATCGCGGCGGCCTCGGCCCGGCTCACCGCCGGCAGCACGCTGATCTGGGGCACGCCGCGGGTCGCCCTGCGCCTGGAGGGCGGCTTCAGCGAGGCGGCCGCGCTTGCCGTCGCCGCCTCCGTTCGCTGAACCGGGCGCTGCCTGCCGGGAACCTGCCGCCTGGCTGCGGTGTACACCCAGGCGAGGCCTGCGGAAGGAGCCACCGGAATGCTGCGCAGATTCATCGTCCTTACCTCCCTCGCCGCGGGCACGGCCATCGCCGTCGCCGCGGCGGTCGCCACCCCGGCGCTCGCGAAGGGAGCAACCCAGGCGAGCATCACCGGCCCGGGCCTGGCCCGTCCGGTTACCATCTCCGCGCAGGGCGAGGCCCTGCCGGGACAGGGCGACACGCTCTCCAGCCTCGCCGAGCAGACCGGCCTGTTCACGGTGCTGTTCGGCCCCGGTAGCGGCACGCCGGGCGAACCGTCCCCGCTGCGCACGCCGCCAGCGGCGGCCTCCCTCGGACCGAAGTACATCCTCACCTACACGGTGCCCGGCGTCACCCCAGAACCAGGCCAGCCGGCCGGGCAGATCCGCCAGTACCTGTACCCTCGCGCAGCCGGCGGGCCGATGGTCTACACGCTGCCAGGACAGCAGGGCTTCGGCCAGCCGCTGCAGGCTGCCGGATGGCTCCGCGGCACCCCTCAGCTGACTGCCACCCTGACGCGGCTCGGTGTCCCGGCCGGCGCCTCGCTCCCGTCCACCCCCGGCTCCGCGGCCTCGGTCTCCGCGACCCCCGCCCCGGCCGCCGCGCCAAAGCCCGGCGACACCACAGCCCCGGCCTGGCTGATCGCCACGATCGTGTCCGCCGTCGTGATTGCGATCGCCGGCACCGCCTGGTGGCTACGCCGACGCTTCCGGCCAGCGAATGACCGGCCTGCGACTGGCCAGGCGGCCACCGAGGAGACAGGCGCTGGAGCTTTACCGGGGGGCCGAGAATGGCGGGGTGGGAACGGCCAAGGGGGCGTGAGCATCGGGCGCTCGATGCTGGGCATGCTGAACCTGAACCACTCAGCCGCGGTCGGCTGGCACGAGATAGTTCTCTCGGCAAGCAGGCGGATTACAGGAACGCCGCTCAGCGCCGTTTGCGCTCCCGATGGATCTGCTCTATCGCCAGGACCAGGCATAGCAGGAACAGATCGTCCTCCCCGTCAGCCGTGTCGACCTCGAAGGTAGAGGGCAGGATGTCCTGCCTCGACAGCGTGGCGACAACTCGCTCTCCCTTGCTGATGGTGTACTGCCAGCCCAGGAAACTGCCCTGAGCGACGAACTGCCCGGACGGCGAGTCGACTGTGCAGTTGTTCCAGCCGAGGAACTGATGCCGCACCTCAGCGACCTGCTCCCCGTCGATGATCACCTGATGCCAGCTAGTGAACGGCGTCCTGGTGATCTGCGCCGTTCGCTGCCCGGCCGGCTCGGTGATGGTCAGGGACTGCGTGACGCCGAAGTTGCCGCGGACCTGGTAGCGCAAGTCGCCAGACTCCCCGGTGATGTCGAAGTCCTGGAGCGCAGACCACTGCCGGGAGACGAGATACCGCATACGGCGCATGTAACCACACAGGGATGCTTTCCGTCCTGCGGCGACCCTGGGCCCCGGCCCGCCGGCGGCGAACCCATACAGGTCGACCCGATCTGCGCGGCCTTCGCGATCATGCCCGAGGAGCTGCCACCCGCCCAGATCGGCGGGGACCGCTGAACGGGCACCGCCTGGCGCGGCTGACGCTGGGAGTCTGTGTAGTTAACGAGATAGGCCCGGCCCCGGGGCCTGCGTGGCACTGGGCGGGCCGTCCGGCGCGAACTACGACCGGCCGGTCGGCATCGGCCCGCTGATCACCGTGGACACGACCGGGCCGGTCGACGTCGCGTCCGTCGCCGCCGACGTCCGCCGCCTGCACGCCAGCCGGACAGGCTGACCTCGCGGGCGACGGGCGGGCCCCCGACGCCATGGCGGGCTAGCTCTTGGCGGTGAGCTGCGAAAGGCCCGGCCGAGATGGCGAGCGGGGAAGAGTCATGCTGGCCGGGGCGTAAGGATGACGATCGGAAGTGCCCGTGGGGTGCGCTGCTGGAATCGTCCCCAGGCAGGGTGATACCGGGCCGCCTGGGCCCATAGCCGTTGGCGTTCGCCATCGCCTGGCTCGCGGGCCCGCACCTTGATCTTCTCCGGCCCTACCTGGATCTCGGCGTCGGGGAAGGCGCGCAGGTTGTGGACCCATCCCGGGTTACGTGAGCCCCCGCCGTTGCTGCCGACGACGACAAAGCTCCCGTCGTAGGGCATGTATGTCAGCCCTGAGGTCCGCCTCTTGCCGCTCTTGGCCCCGACGTGGTGCAGCAGCAGCATCGGCGGATGCCCGGGGACGTGATGGCCGACCCGGCCCCCGGTCGCCTGGTACAGCGCCTCGTGAGCGCGCCTCAGGCGGCTCCGCGCCGACTCGCTCCGATCAGGTTGGCCCAGGCGCTCAGTCATGTCTCCCTGCCCCGCAGCTTCCACTATCACCTTCCGGGGAGGTTAGCCTAGGACCGCCTCGTCGGCATAGGGCCGGCGAGGCCGTCAAAGACGGGGCGAGCGCGCTTTCCCAGGCGGCGGCGGGCGCCGGAACTGGTGCAGCGGGCGGCTACGGCCGCTGGCGGCGCGCTGCCGGGGCTGCGGGGGTTCGGTCACTTGCGTCGCCTGGCATCGTTTAGTGGTCCGGCCCCACCTGGATTGCTCGGGGCAGGCGGTGGTGAACAGCCAGGTCGACGCCAGCGGCGATCGACGTCACGGCGGGAGGTAGCGAGCATGCGCGAGAGCCAGGCGCCTGAGGTCCGCGACTTCGGGCAGGTCACGTTCCACATCGAAGGTCCCCTCGGGATCATCACCCTCAACCGGCCCGAGGTGCTCAACGCCCAAGGCTACGAACTGCTGGCCCAGGTTGACCAGGCGTTCGACCTGGCGCAGGCCGACCAGGCTATCCGCGTAGTCATCGTGCGCGGCGCGGGTGGCGTGTTCTCGGCCGGCCACGACCTGACCCCAGGCCAGCAGCGGGCCGACGACCCGCTGGAGCGGTACAACGAGTTCAAGAAGTACAACCTGGACCTGCTGCTCAAGTGGCGCGACTTTCCCAAGCCCACGATCGCGATGGTCGACGGCTACTGCATCTACGCCGGGTGGATGCTGGCGGCCGTCATGGACCTGGTGTTCGCCTCCGACCGGGCGCAGTTCCTTGGCGGGTTCGTGGAGTACAACTCCATCCCCTGGGACCTGGGCTTCCGCAAGGCCAAGGAGATCTGTTTCGAGAGCCGCTTCATGACCGCCGCGGAGTGCCAGGCCGATGGCTTCGTCTCCCGCGTCTTCCCCGCGGAAGACCTCGAGCGTGAGACCCGCGCCTTCGCCCGCCGCGTCGCCGAGAACCACCCGTTCACCCTCCGGATGGCCAAGCTGCAGATCAACAAGGCCCAGGACGCCCAGGGCTTCCGGTCACTGCTTGAGGACAGCCTGGGCGACTACGTCGCCATGATGTTCACGCCCGGCTTCAGCGCCATCCTGGAGGACAAGAAGCGCCTGCGCGCCGTCGACCTCGCTGTCCGCGGCCGGCGAGGCGAGCGCTACGGCCAGGACGGCGCCACCGGCCGGGACGGCGCCGGGTTACCACGCGCCCCCGCGGCAACAGGCTTACCAGTAAATTTTTCGCTTCAGGTAAACTTTTCACCGGATGTAAAGAAAAGACGTTCGGAACGTCTTTTCTTTACCGGTCGTGAGATGTTTACCAGTAAATCCGCGGCGCGGCCCGGCCCGCCGGCCGGCCTGCGCCCGCGAACGCCTTAAGCAGGCGGCCTTCCTCGGTGAGCTCCATGATCCGCGGCAGCCTCCCGGTGGCTGGCCGGAGGGCTGACCGGGACCAGCTTGCGGCCGCTGGCGACCGCGCGCAGCTTGTCGGGGTTGGCGAGCAGCTGGATGGCCGTGATGCGGCCGTCGGCGATGGCCATCGTCACCACGGCGACCGGCTGGCCGCCCGCCGAGATCAGCGTGCCCGGGGTGCCGTTGATCTCGGCCGCGTCGATGCTCATCGCCGCGATGTCAGTGCCCATGTAGGGCCGGGTGGCAATGCCCGCGATGAACCGCGCCACCTTGTCGGCGCCGGTGATCGGCCGCAGCGCGGCCTTCGCCTTCCCGCCGCCGTCGGTGAGCAGGGTCACGTTGGGAGCGAGCGCTGACATCAGGCCCGCGATGTCACCGCCCGCGGCGGCGATGATGAACCGCTCGGTGACCTCACGCTGCTGGTTCCAGTCCACGTCGAACCGCGGCCTGCGCGCCTGGACGTGCTCGCGGGCCCGGTGGGCCAGCTGCCGCACCGCGGCGTCCGGCCGGCCGAGCGCGGCGCCGATCTCGGCGTGGGAGAACCCGAACACCTCCCGCAGCACGAAGACCGCGCGCTCGTCCGGCGTCAGCGACTCGAGCACCACCAGCATGGCCATCGACACCGACTCGGCCAGCTCGGCCCGTTCGGCGGGGTCCGGTCCTGCCTCGGTCAGCAGCGGCTCAGGCAGCCACGGGCCGACGTAGGCCTCCCGGTGCGCCCGCGCGGCGCGCAGCCGGTTGAGCGCCGTGTTGACCACGACCCTGGCCAGGTAGGCCCGCTGGTCGACGACGTGCGAGCGGGGTGCGGCCGACCAGCGCAACCAGGCGTCCTGCACCGCGTCCTCGGCGTCGGTGATCGTGCCGAGCATCCGGTAGGCCACCGCGAACAGGAAGTCCCTGTGGGCCTCGAAGACGCCTGCGTCGCTCACCGCAGGCGCGTCGCTCGCGTCAGGCACTATCGCCGACCACCCGGCCGGCCGCACCTGGTGCTCGCGGGAACGGTGCTCGCCGGAATCTCGCAGCGGTCCTTGAAACCCTGCGCCGTGAGCCCGAGCGCGGCGTTGATCCGTGACCGCAGGTTCTCCACCGCCACGATCGCGGTCAGCTCGACCAGCTGCGCCTGGCTGAGGTGACGGCTGAGCCGTCCCGTCATCTCGTCGGTGACGCCCGGCGGGGTGGCCGTCATCGCCTCGGCGTACTCGAGTACGAGCCGTTCCAGCTCGGTGAAGGCGCCGCTGTCGCGCCAGTGCGGGACGGCGCGGATCTTCTCGGCCGGCACCTCGTGCTCCATGACGGACTCCCAGTACCCGAAGTCCATGCACCACGAGCAGCCGATCGTCACGGCCGCCATCATGACAGCCAGGTCCTTGAGCCCCCGGTCCAGCTTGCGCCACCGCTCCACCTGGAGCTCGAAGAGCCCGTAGGCGAGGCCCACCTGCCTGTTGTGCGCTACGGCGGCCACCGGATCGAGCACGGTGCCGTACCTGCGGCGGCTGAACCGGGAGGCGAGCCGGTAGCTCAGCGTCCTTGGCGGGTCAAGCGATATGCGCGCCATGACAGGGTCCTTCCTTGCGCCGCGTTCCTGCCTACCATTAGGACACGCGCGGGCCGGGCGGATGTGACAGCCGCGAACTCGAAGTGGACGCGTCAGATGGCGCCGGGGAGCTGGTAGGCCATTCGGCCAGGGTTTCCAGGTAGGCCGTCCGGACCTGCGCGATCCGTTCCCGCAGGTTCAGCAGCGTCCAGCCCGCGACGCTGACGGGCGGCAGCACGGCGATGTCGACGGTACCCGGGTTGAGCTTTGCCGTGTTCCGGCCCGCCACCAGCTCAGAGTTCCTGATCACGATCGGCACGACCGGCAGCCCGGCCGCCATGGCGATGAGGAAGGCCCGCTTCTTGAACGGGCCTACCGACTCGGTGTCAAGGCGGGTTCCTTCCGGGGCGATCAGGATCGACAGCCCCTTACGCGCGGCCGCCTCAAGAGGCCTGAGTGCGGCGGCTGTTCCCGGGTGGTCGCGGTCGACGAACGCGACGTCGAGCAGCTTCCCGAGCTGTCCGAACACGCGGCTGCTCGCCATCTCCCTCGTGGCCACCCCGGTCCAGTTGTCCTTGACCAGCGCGGCCACGAGGAACACGTCGACGTTACTGCGGAAGTTGAACAGGAAGACCGCGGGCCGCCGCTCGGTCAGGTGCTCCGCTCCCGTCACGTTCAGCTTGACGCCGCTCAGCGCGAGGACCGTCCCCGGCCAGAACCTGGTGAGGAAGTTGACCCCGGCGCGCTTGTTGCGCCGCACCAGCCCGACGCCGAGCGCGACGGCGGCCAGCGGGCCGAGGGAGCTGAAGCTGGCCAGCCGACGGGCCAGCCCGAGCGGGCCGCCGCTGCCCCGGCTCCTGAACCGCATGACGGGCCAGTCGCTGCGGACGGCGACCTTGGCCAGCTGGGGCCCCGGGTTGACCGGCCGCGGGTGGCCGACCAGGCGCATGAGGCTGAGGTCTTCGTCGCCGTCGGCGTAGAAGTAACTCGACCCCAGGTTAACCTGATGATCCGCGGCGAACTGCTGCACGCCGCTGGCCTTGGTGGGGCCCCACACCACGGGCTGTTCGATCTCGCCGGTCAGTATCCCCTGCTCGTCCGCCACGAGCCGGTTGCACACGATGTACTCGATGCCGAGGTAGCGAGCCACCGGCGCCACCTGATTGGTCAGCGCGGACGAGCTCAGCACCACGGTATGTCCCCGGCGCTGATGAGCCCGGACAAGCTCGCGCATTTCCGGGTAGATCAGGTCAGCCACGGACTGCCGGAAGATGCGCTCCCCCATCTCGTCGACCTCCCGCGCGAGCCGCCCCTTGACGGTGAGGGCGCTGCTTTCGATCAGGGTCTCGAACGCTCGCCTGCCGAGCCGGAACTGCACCGCGAGGTCCACGATCGTCAGGAACTCGACCACCCGCAGGTCCCGGCGGCGCAGCCGGTCCCTCGTATGGGCCGCGGCGGTGTACCCGGCGACCAGCGTCCCGTCCAGGTCGAAGAACGCGCCGATATCCGGGCCCTCGGGACCCGCGTCAACTTCCGCCGCCGGCCCGACGAGCCGCGGCGGCGGGTAAGCGTCGTTCGCGTCGCCCACGTCAGGCTGACTCCGGCGGCATCCGCAGCAGCAGGGCACCCGGCTGAGCCAGCACCGTGAGCTGACGGGTCGATCCCATGACCTCGCCGTCCAGTTCCCACGGCTCCCCCCGGCCCAGCGTCACCCGCAGCTCGCTGAACTGAACGCGGTAGATCCTGCCGCGGGCCGGGCGCCGCAGCAGGATGTCCGCGGCCAGCGCCAGCCACCGGGCCGGGCCGCCGGCGAGCAGCACGACGGCATCAAGCAGGCCGTCGTCAGGCCGTGCGTCCGGCAGCAGCGGTAGCCCGCCGCGCAGCCAGCCCACGTTGCCGACGATCAGTGCGCTGGCCCGCATCCGGCGGCGCCGGCCGCCGTCGGCGCTGACGGTCACCCGCACCGGCCGGTCGCCCAGGTGACGGACGGCCGAGATCGCGTAGGCGAGCCAGCCCAGCCGCTTCTTGAGCGAATCGCTTGTGTCGCTCAGCATCTGAGCATCCAGGCCAAGGCCCGCCATCACGACGAACAGCGTCCCGTTCACCCGGCCCGCGTCAATCGGCTGCTGGACTCCGCCGAGCGCGACCGCGAGCGCCTCGTCCAGGCCCATCGGCAGGCCCACGTTGCGGGCCAGCAGGTTGCCTGTCCCCATCGGGATGATCGCCAGCGGCACCCCGGTGCCGGTGACGCCCTCCGCGCACGCGGTGACCGTCCCGTCACCGCCGCAGGCGAGCACGAGGTCGGCCCCGGCGGATACCGCCGCCTGCGCCTGGCCCCGGCCGGGATCCTCCGGCGTCGTCTCCAGCCAGAGCGGCTCGTCCCACCCGTGATCGTCCATGGCCCGGCGGACAGACTTGCGGAAGGCCTCGTCGTCGTCCAGCTTGGTCGGGTTCACCACGACTGCCGCCCGGCTCACCCGCGTACCCGTCCGCGCGCCGTGGCCGGCGCGATCCCTGTGTCTGGCATGGCTCCTTGCTGCCCATCGTGAACCGGTTCACTCCGCTCGTTCGCTAATTGCCTGCCACACAGGTGCCGGCCGCGGGCGGCCGGGGCGACGCCGGCCACGGCAAGCGCCGTCGGCCACTGAGGTACGAGGCAGCTTGGGAGCGCTTAGCCAGGGACAAGACGGGTAGTGCAGGCACCTGGCAAGGACGACGAAGGGACCCAAAAGCATGTGGGCATTTTTCTCCAGGCGGCTGCGAATGTGGCTGCTGCTGGCCATCGCTCTGCCGCTGGCCCGGGCGGTCGTCCACCGCCTGGCACTGGCGGCCGAGCGCCGTGACCCGTCGGCCCGAACAGCTAAGGCACTGTTCAAGGCCGACTCCGCGGTCACCGCCGTATCGCGGCGGGCGGCCCGTAAGAAAGAAGCCCGCAAGATAAAGCGCTGACCGGTCACCACATCAGCGCGGTAGGTCGGCGGTGCCGCCGAGGGCCAGCTCGGAGCCCTCATGGCGGTGCCGCTCGACGATGCCAGGCTTAAACAGCGGTCGTTAGCGGGCCGGGCGTCTCCCCGGTCGCCGGCGCATTCGCAGGGCAGCAAGGGTAAGGGCGGCGAGAAACACGACGATTCCGATTATCAGTAGGTACAGCAGTCCTTTGACGACCACGCCGACAATACCCAGCGCGATCGCCACGATTACTAGGAGCAAGAAAAAGGCAATCATCAGCTCTCCGTCCCGTGACGCCGCTCAGCGGCGGGCCAGCCGTCGCGCGCCGCCGGCGCTCGGCCTGGTAGGCAGGCCGTAGTGTTGGAAGATTTCCTCTTCGTAACGCCCAGCCACGGCGGGGTATGCGCCGGGACGCTAGGCCGCCGCCTGTTTCGCGCCGGCCTGGCGCTCGAAGACGCTGACGGCTTCCTCCACCGACAGCCCCTTGGTCTCGGGCAGCCACCGGGAGATGAACCCGATGGCCAGTACCGAGATCACGGCGAAGCACACCATCACCCAGCCAAGCCCGATCGCGTTATGCCAGGCCGGGAACACCTCGATGAGCGCGAAGTTGGCGATCCAGTCGACGCTCGCGCCGATCGCGGCCGCCCGGCCCCGCACGGCGGTGGGGAAGACCTCGCCCTGGATCAGCCAGCCGGTACCGCCGACGCCGATCGCGAACGAGGTGATGAAGAACGAGAAGCCCACCATCACAAGCACGGTCTCCGGCACGCCGGTAAGGAATCCCACTCCGGCGGCCGCGACGAGTATGAACACTGCCATGCCCGCGTAGCCCCACATGGCCAGCGGGCGGCGGCCATGCTTGTCGATCCAGCGGAACGCGAAGTAGGTCGCGATCACGTTGACGGCGCCCAGGATCGCGGTCACCTCAACGCCGGCCGTGGCCGTGCTGATGGCGCTCGACGTCCCTGCGCTGAAATAGCTGCCCAGTAGCGTCGGGCCGTAGTAGAACGGCACGTTGATCCCGGAGACCTGCTGGAAGACGAAGAAGACGCACACGACGATCAGCGCTCGCCTCACGCCAGCGGTCCACGCGGTCTTCCGCCGCCGCGCCTGCTCCACCTGGGCGAGCTCGGCTGCGGCCTGCCTGGCTTCCTCCTCACTCACTTCCATGCCCAGCAGGCCGAACGCCTTCGCCGTGTCGGCGTAGCGCCCGTTGAGCATCAGCCACCGGGGCGACTCCGGCATCCGGGCCCGCAGCGCGACGGCTAGCACCGCGGGAATCGCCCCGATGCCGAGAATGAGCCGCCAGTCCAGGCCTCCCGCCGAACCCGGCGCGAGCTTGAGTACGAGCAGGGCGACCAGGTAGGAGACCAGGATGCCCACGGTGATCATCCACTGCTGGATGATGCTGAGCTGGCCGCGCCGACTGCGGGGCGCGAACTCGGCGATATAGGAGGTGGCAATCGCGGAGTCTGCTCCGATCGCCAG
This sequence comes from uncultured Actinomycetota bacterium, assembly GCA_963811335.1. Taxonomy (GTDB): domain Bacteria; phylum Actinomycetota; class Actinomycetes; order Streptosporangiales; family Streptosporangiaceae; genus Trebonia. The sequence continues at coordinate 64,791 of CAWERB010000004.1, forward strand.
CCCGATGAGCGTCCGGGACGCGAGCAACATGAACGCATTGATGGTGACCGCTGACAGGATCGCGCCTATCGCATAGATCGCAGCGTCAGTGATGAGCAGTGACTTACGTCCGAACTTGTCGGTCAGGGGGCCGGCTACCAGGGCCCCCGCTGCGGCGCCGAGCGATGCGCCGGCTACCAGGTAACCGGTGGCGAAGCTGGACAAATGGTAGGGAATAAAGCCCAGGGCCGACCCGATGTTGGAGGTGTCGTACCCGAACAGGAATCCGCCGATGCAGGCCAGGACCGCCAGGTACCAGTAAAAGCCCGTGGGGATACGCGAGTCCAGCTCTTCGAGGACGCTCCGTCCCGCTGGTTGCACTGCCTTGACTTCCGATACCACCTGGCGCCTCCTCGCGGCCGGCTCAGCACTCCTGCGGGTGAGCGAGGAATGGGCGCCGCTCCCAGTAAGGGGACGGGACAATCCTGGCTCGTGGCCTCCGCATTCATGCCATGCGTTGAGCGTGCCGCCGCGGCTACCCCAGGCGCCCGATGCCAAACAGGGCCGGCGTCGCGTCCCTGATGGCCGCCGCTTCCGGGGCCATGTTCATGCCCGTCCGGGCCGGCGCTGGCGTGGAGTCTACCGGTGATCAGAGCGCCATGCCTGGGCGCTGCGTCTTCAGCTCTTCAAGCCGGCGGAGCGCGGCGATGACGCTCATGAAGTGGTCGCGGGTGATCTGCTCGGCGGCGCCGGGGTCCCCCGCGATCACCGCCTCGATGATGTCGTAGTGCTCGTTGGCGCCCTTGACGAGGCGGCCCGGCAGCAGGCTCACGTGGAACTGGTAGCGGACATCGGTGTACCTGAGCCGTTCCAGGATCCGGCTGGCGGTGCCCTGCCCGCCGATCTCGCGGATCTTGGCGTGGATCAGGTCGCTGATCCGGCTGTCGGCCACCATGTCGCCGCGCCTGACGGCGCCCGCCATCTGGCGCATCAGCGCCCGCAGCTCGGCGTGATCCGCCTCCGTGGCCGCGGCGGCCGCCTTGGCGGCGCACAGTCCCTCGATGACGGCGCGGACCTCGGTGATCTCGACCGCCTCCGCGGGCGTCACCGGGCGGACCGAGGCGCTGCGGTTGCGCGGACGGAGGATCAGCCCCTCGTTCTCCAGCTGGACCAGTGCCTCACGGACCGCCCCCCTGGACGTGTCGTACCTTGCCGCGAGCTCGCTCTCCACCAGCCGCTGGTTGGGCCCGAACTCTCCGTGGTAGATGGCCATCCGCAGCTTATCGAGCAAGCTCACGGTCTCGGGCAGGCCCTGTTCGATGTCATGAGGAGTGCGCACGGTTACCTCTCGCTCGCTTCTCCATATACGATGCCAGACCAGTCGAGACTTGTGCAGCACGGACAGCCAGACAGCGCGGCGGGCCACGCTCTCGTCGCCCCGCTGGCCGGCGAGGAACCCGAGCACGTCCGCCGCCGTCACCCGCACCGGGTCCGGACCGTCAGGTAGCGCCGGGAAGCTGGCCCGCCAGCCAGGCGGCCTGCTCGCGCAGGTCCTGCCTAATCTTCTCGGCGGCCTGCTCGGTCATCCGGGAGACCGGCGCGGACACCACGAGCGCCGCGGCCGGCAGCCCCAGCGGGCCGGGAACGGCGACGGCGACCGACGCCACCCCCTCCTCGCTTTCCTCCCGGTTGACCGCGCACCCGGCCTCGCGCACCTTCCGCAGCTCCGCCAGCAGCCGCGCGCGGGAGCTGATGGACCGCGCGGTCAGCCGGGGCAGCGCCCCCTCGCCGGCGAACATGGCGGAAAGCTCGGCGTCCGGCAGCTCCGCGAGCAGCGCCTTGCCCGAGGCGGTGCAGTTCGCCGCGAGCACCGAGCCGGTCCGCGACGCGACCCGCAGCGAGCGCGAGCTCTCGATGGCGTCGAGGTAGCGCACGTTGCCGCCCTCGAGCACGGCCAGGTGAACCGTCTCGCCGAGCGCGCTCGCCAGCCGCTCGAGCGCGGGCCTGGCCTGGCGGCGGATATCCAGCCGGCCGACCGCGGCCAGCCCGATCTCCACTAGGGCGGGACCCGCGACATAGGCGCGTGAGTCCTGCTCCTGGCGGACGAACCCGTGGTAGGCGAGCATGGCAAGCAGCCGGTGGGCCGTGGAGTGCGCGACGCCAAGGTGCTCGCTCGCCTCGGACAGCCGCACCCGCGGCCGGCTGCGGAACAGCAGCAGCAGGCGCAGCGCGTTGTTCACCGACGCGATCGGGTACGCCGGCTCCTGGCCGGGCTCCGCCCCAGCCTTCACTGTGGCCCGTCCCGGCTGTGCTGACTGCTCTAGCTGCGATTTCTGCACAACAGAAACCTTATTACGCGTGGCGGGCCGTCCAGTCCGCGATGAGGTCGGCCGCCTGGTCCCGCGCGCCGGCCGGCTCCTGCAGGTAGTGGTCCGCCTTGATGAACTCGAGTGTCTTGTCCGCGGCGGCGATCGCGTCGAAGATCCGGCGGGCGTCGCTGTCGTACACGCAGGCGTCGGCCGTGGCGTGCACCACGAGCGACGGCACGGTGATCCTGGCCAGGTGCGGCGCCGCGGTGCACTGCGAGGTGCGCAGGCTCCACATGGACAGCCAGGTGCGCAGCGTGCTGACGGTGCCGACGCCGAACACGCCGTAGTTGGCCTTCACCGGCTCGCCGAGGTAGCACCAGTTCGGCTTGCGGTCGGACGGCTCGATCGTCGGGTCGATCATCCGCAGGTCGGCCCAGCTGCGCGAGAGGGTGAACAGCTTGTCCCGCGCCCGCGTCCCGGACAGCGCGTCGAGCTCGCCGGCGCCCAGTCGGTGATCCGCTCGTTGCGCGCGCGCTGGGCGGCCCGGTAACGGCGCTGGAAGTCCTCGCTGTAGGGCGGCCCGTTGCCGGCGTTGAACGGGTCGAGCACCGGGTCCACCGACAGCGGGTCGCGCTCGTCGGTGACCGACGGGTCCAGCCAGGCGGTCAGCACCTCCGGGCGGCCGGAGTGCGCGGCGAGCGCGACGAACAGGTCGCCTGGCGGCAGGTCCTCGATGGCGGCGAGCGGCCGCATCCCGGCGACCGGCGTGACGTTCGGCCGGGTGGCCTGCGAGTGGTAGGCGGCCATCAGCGACCCGCCGCCCGAGTTGCCGAGCAGCGCCACCCGCTCCACCCCGGCCTGCTCGCGCAGCCAGCGGACCCCGACGCCGATCTCGGCGAGGGCGTGGTCGAGCAGGAAGTGCGCCTCGTTGCCGCGGAACCGCGTGTTCCAGCCGAGGAAGCCGAATCCGCGCTCGGCCAGGTAGCTGGCGAGGTAGTGCTCGGAGAAGTCAACGTTGTAGTGGGTCGCGATGAACGCCGTCGTCGGCCTGGCGCCGGCCGGCCGGTGGTAGATGCCCTGACACGGATGGCCGCCCGCGCCGGCCCGGCCGATCGCCGGTGACGGCAGGCCCACGAACTCCCTGACGATGTCGGTCAAGAGGCACCCAGCCTTCGTTCGGTACTGCCTGTTTTGGTCCTTGACTGTACAGACTCCTGGCGTAAAACTGAATCTAAGTTCATTTTCAGTTTTTCTGGTATCACCGGCAAGCAGGAGGACCGCATGGAGTGGCGGAACGAAGAGTTCGACCTCGGCGGCGTCAATCACCTGGCGCTCGTCTGCTCGGACATGAAGCGCACCGTCGAGTTCTATACGCCAGGTGCTCGGCATGCGGCTGATCAAGACGATCAACCTGCCAGGCGGCGGCCAGCACTTCTTCTTCGACATGGGCGGTAACAACGCGCTGGCGTTCTTCTGGTTCCCCGACGCGCCCGACCCGGTACCCGGCGTCTCCGCGCCGGTCACGGTGCCCGGCATCGGGGAGTGGACAAGCGCGGTCGGGTCGATGAACCACGTCGCGTTCAACGTTCCCGAGGAGCGGTTCCTTGAGTACCGGGCCAAGCTCAAGGCCAAGGGCGTCCGGGTGTCCCCGATCCTCGACCACGACGACAGCGAGTTCGGCGTCGCGCGCGAGCTGCACCCCGGCGTGTTCGTCCGCTCGTTCTACTTCCAGGACCCCGACGGGATCCTGCTCGAGTTCGCCTGCTGGCGGCGGGTCATGGGCCAGCCGGGCGACGTGCGGCACGAGCCGAAGACCAGTGCTGACCGGATCGGGCCGGCCGGATTGACGGCGAACCCGCGGGCGCGCGGGCCTGACGTGTACCCGGCCGAGGTCGAGGCGGTGCCCGCCAGGTACCCGGCCGGGCGGGACAGGCGCGTCTCGTGACCGGCTCACGGGTGGTCTCATGAGTGCGGCGACGCGGAAGGGACGGGCCACCGACGAGGCCTTCAAGGAGGCCGCCCGCGTCGTGTTCGCGCGCGACGGCTACCTCAACGCCAAGATCAGTGACATCGCGGCGGAAGGCCGGCCGGTCCGCGGCATCCTTCTACAACTACTACGACACCAAGGCGGACCTGCTCATCGCGCTCGCCGAGGAGTTCCACGCCGAGGCCACGTCGCTGGCGATCGCTGCCGTTCCGGCGCTGGCCTCGCCCGCCCGGAGGCGCTGCGCGAGGCGGTCGCCGGATTCTGGCGAACCTACGCCAAGCGGCGCGGTGAGCTGATCGGCATCTTCCAGGCCGCCATGGTCGAGGGCAGGTTCCGTGACCGTTGGCTGGAGCTGCGCGGCGAGGCGATCAGCGCGGATCGCCGAGCGAGGTCCGCGGCGGCGCAGGCGCGGGGCTACTGCCCCGGCGTCGACCCGGTCATGACCGCCTCGGCGCTGTCGGCCATGCTCGAGCACTTCTGCTACATCTGGCTCGGCGCGGGCGGCGAGAAGGACGTGCCGTTCGACGACGAGCGGGCGCTTGAGGCGGTGGCCACCATCTGGGCGCGGGCCGTCTACTGGCGGCCGGAGGAGGCGAGCGCTCTACCATGCGCGGAAGTGGCCGATCAGCGGAGACCCTCGTGAACTTCGACCTGCCAGACCACCTGCCGCCGCTGCTCGAGCGGATGGACGCCTTCATCGAGGCCGAGATCGTGCCCCTGCAGGCGCAGCACCCGCAGTTCTTCGACGAGCGCCGCGAGTTCGCCCGCACCGACCTCGAGCGCGGCGGTCTGCCGAGCCGCGAGTGGGAGGACCTGCTCGGCCGGATGCGCGCGGCTCGCCGACGCGGCAGGCTGGCTGCGCTACGGCCTGCCCGCCACGCTCGGCGGCCAGGACGGCACCAACCTGGACATGGCCGTCATCCGCGAGCACCTGGCCGCCAGGGGGCTCGGGCTGCACAACGACCTGCAGGACGAGTCCTCCATCGTGGGGAACTTCCCGTCGCTGCTCGTGATGGAGCGCTTCGGCACCGAGGCGCAGCGCGCGGACTGGTCCCAGGCCATGATCGCTGGCGAGCGCGTCGCTCGCCTTCGGCCTGACCGAGCCGGGGCACGGCACGGACGCGACCTGGCTGGAAACCACCGCCAGCGCCGGACGGCGACGGCTGGCGCATCAACGGCGCCAAGCGGTTCAACACCGGCGTGCACCGGGCCACCCACGACCTGATCTTCGCCCGCACTTCCGGGCGTCCCGGCGACGCGCGGGGCATCACCGCCTTCCTCGTCCCGGTCAGCGCGCCGGGCTTCGAGATCCCGTTCTACTGGTGGACGTTCAACATGCCGACCGACCACGCCGAGGTCGTGCTTAACGACGTCCGCGTCCCCGCCGACGCCGATCCTCGGCGAGGTGGACGGCGGGCTGGACATCGCGCAGGCGTTCGTCCACGAGAACCGGATCAGGCAGGCGGCCTCCAGCCTCGGCGCCGCGCAGTACTGCATCAACGAGGCCGTCCGCTACGCCAAGGAGCGCATGGTGTTCGGCCGCCCGCTGGCGGTCAACCAGGCCATCCAGTGGCCGCTCGTGGAACTGCAGACCGAGGCGCAGATGGTCCGGCTGCTCGTCCGGTCCACGGCCGCTGAGCTGGACCGTGAGCACCACCTGGCGGTCTCCGATCACGTCGCGATGGCGAACTACCGCGCGAACCGGCTGGCCTGCGACGCCGCCGACCGCGCGATGCAGGTGTTCGGCGGCCTCGGCTACACCAGGCACCTGCCGTTCGAGCACATCTACCGCCACCACCGCCGCTACCGCATCACCGAGGGCTCGGAGGAGATGCAGATGCGCCGGGTCGCCCAGCGGCTGTTCGGATTCGGCCGCGGATGACCGGCGCCGGCCTGCCGGAGGTGCTCGCGGACCGGCTGCCCGAGCTGCTCGCCCCGGTGCTCGGGCCCGGCCTTTCCGTCGGCCGGGTGGAGCCGCTGTCCGGCGGGGCCAGCAGGCAGACCTGGGGAGTCCAGGTGCACGGCGGCGACGGGCGCAGCAGCGAGCTCGTGCTGCGGACGGGCAGGCCCGGTGAGCCAGGCAGCGAGCACAGCGGGAGGCCCGTCGGCGGCGTGCACGCCGGCCTGGAACTTGAGGCGGCCGCCCAGCGCGCGGCCGCCGCGGCGGGGATGCCGGTGCCCAGCGATCCTCTGCGCCAGCGACGACGCGAGCGCCCTCGGCTGCCAGTACCTGATCAGCGCCCGGGTTCCCGGTGAGGCCATCCCCCGGCGCGTCCTGCGGGCCTTGCGGAACGAGCCGACCGCCGGCGAAGCCCGCGGGAGGCTGCTCGCGCAGTGCGCCACCGCGCTCGCCGCCCTGCACGCGGCCGATCCTGACGACCTGCCAGGACTGCCCGCCGATGACCCGCTCGTGCTGTGGCCCGACTGGATGGACGCCCTGCGGCAGCCGAGCGCCGTCTTCGAGATCGCGCTGCGCTGGCTGATCAAGCACCGTCCGCCGCCGGGCGGCACCGCCGTGGTGCACGGCGACTTCCGGCTCGGCAACCTGATGGTGGACGAGTCCGGGCTCGCCGCGGTGCTCGACTGGGAACTGGTGCACCGCGGCGACCCGCTCGAGGACCTGGGCTGGTTCTGCGTCCGGGCCTGGCGGTTCGGCGAGGACGCACGGCCGGCCGGCGGCCTCGGCTCGATCGAGGACCTTGTCGCCGGCTACGAGCGCGCGGCCGGCATGCCGGTCGACCGGGACGCGCTGCGCTGGTGGCGGGTGCTCGGCACGCTGCGCTGGGGCATCCTGTGCCAGTACCAGGGGCATCGTCACCTGTCCGGCCAGACCCGCTCGGCCGAGCTGGCCGCGGTCGGCAGGCGCGCCGCGGAGAACGAGTGGGACCTGCTCGACCTGCTCGCGGAACAGGGGATCGCGTGATGACCATGGCCCCAGGCACGGGAAACCCCGGCGCCAGCCAACCGCCGTACAGTCACCCGGTCTACGGCCGGCCCACGCTCGGCGAGCTCGTCGCCGCCGTCAGGGAATCCCTGACGGACGCCGCCGGGCCGGGGACGCCCCTGTCCGGGTTCCGCGCCCGCGTCGCCGCGAACGTGCTCGCCATCGTGGAGCGGGAGCTGGCGCGCGGCGCGGCCGACCAGCAGGCCTACGCCGCCACGCTCGCCCGGCTCGGGGCGGCCGACGAAGCTGACCTGGCCGGCGAGATCCGGGCCGGCCAGCGCGACCATCAGCTCGCCGAGATCGCCGCGGAGTTCCGCGGCATCGTCGCGGCCCGGCTCGCCGTCGCGCACCCGGGCTACGCCACGCCGCCCGACGGCCCCGCGGAACGCGGTGCCACCAGGCCCGCGGGAGCCTGACGCCGCGCGCGGTTAGGCGTCGAGCAGCATCCTGGCTCGCAGGGCAAGCAGCAGGCTGAACCGCGTGTCCGGGTCACCGAGCGCGTCGCCGAACAGCTCGCTGACCTGCCGCAGCCGGTAGCGGATCGTCTGCGGGTGGACGTGCAGCCGGCGCGCGGCGGCATTGGCGTCGTCGGCGCTTTCCAGCCAGGCGAGCAGCGTCCGCGCCAGCCGGTCCGCCTGGTCGGGGCGCAGCCCGCGCAGCGGCGCGAGCGCCTGCCTGCTGAGCGCCGCCGCCAGGTCCTCGTCGGCAAGCAGCAGCAGCGTGGGCAGCTGGTCCTCGCACCAGGCAATCCCCGCCGCCCCGTCGGCGCCCTTCTCGACCCGGATGAGGCCCCGCCCGGCGAGGGCGAGCGCCCGGCCCGCCCAGCGCAGCGAGCCACCCGCCGCGGCCAGCGGAACTGACGGCCCGACGGCGGCCAGCCGCCCGGGAGACGGCGCGCGGCCGCCAGTGCGGGTCAGCCGTCGTCAGCCAGCCGCCAAGCACGGTCGCGAGCTGGTGCCGGCGCCCCGGGCCGTCGGGGTCGGCGACGAGCAGGCAGGGGTCGCGCCGCGTCAGGTCGGCGAGCATGCCGGGCGGCACCGGCCCGCAGGGACGCACGGCGAGCGGTGCGAGCGCCACCGCGGCCACCCGCCGTGGCAGTGGCCATCCGGCCGCCCGCGCCAGGCCCGCGATCGCGGCGGCCGGCGGGGCCGGGCTCGACGTGAGCATGTCGAGCAGCCGCCGCCGCAGTTCGCTCGTCTCCCCGGCGAGCTCGGCCCGCGCCTCGGCATAGCCGGCCGAGCAGGAGGCGGTGAGCTCATCGAGGTACCAGAAGACCGCCTCGCCGACGCGGGTGAACGCCTCCGGGTTTCCGCTGCCCGCCCTGGCCTGCTCTTGCAGGCGGTGCCAGGTGACCCGCGCGCCGACCCGCAGCGCGGCGTGCAGCGCGGCGAGGCTGCGCCCCTCCATCGCGAGCAGCCTGCCGAGGTCGCGGAACATGCCGGCCGCCGATGTCTGCGGCGGCCTCGTCTCTGGCAGTTCCGTCTCTGGCAGTTCCGTCTCTGGCCGGCCGGCCGCGGGAGAAGCCGCCGGAGCGCCGAGACGGGCGGCGAAGCCCGCCACGGCGTCCCTGGCCACCCGGCGCACCGCCCGGGCGGCATCCTCGTCGCCTGGCTGCGCGTACTCCTCGACCTCGCGCATGATGGCCGCGGCGATGTCCTCGGCGAGCGATCCGAACGCGGGCGGCAGCCAGCCCGCCGCTGCGGCCGAGCCCGGCGTCTGGCCGTCGGGGCCTGGCGCCTGGCCGGTCAAAAGTACTTCGGCGTACTTTTCCACATCGCTGATGTTACTTGTGAGTAATTCCCCTGTCACTGGTCTGTTTGTTGGGAAGTGATAAGCGGCGGGCCCGACTCAGTCACCGTGGTGAGCAGACACGCGCGCGGCCCGGATCTCTAATGAGGTGCCAATAGCCCTCCAGGGAAGGATCCGCCGATGCGCTCGTCACGTGGCTCGCGCGGCAACCGCCGCACTCTGCTGGTTACCGCCGCGACCGCGGCGGCGGCCGTCGCGCTCGGGTCGGTACTCGCGGCCCCGGCCAGGGCAGCCACCGCGCTGCCGGTCAATTACGACTTCATCGCCGGGGCGACGATCGCCGCGCTGGCGCCGCAAACGCCGCCGCCCGGCGCCAACAACTGGTCCTGCCAGCCGAGCGCCGCCCACCCCAGCCCCGTGATCCTCGTCCACGGCACGTTCGCCAACATGGACGACAACTGGCAGGCGGCGTCGCCGCTGCTGGCCAACCACGGCTACTGCGTCTACGCGTTCAACTACGGCGGCGCCTCGGCCGGCTCGCCCATTCAAGGCACCGGCGACATCCCCGCCTCGGCGGCTCAGCTCGCCGCGTTCGTGAGCACGGTGCTCGCCGCGACCGGCGCGTCCAAGGTCAACCTGGTCGGTCACTCCCAGGGCGGCATGATGCCCAGGTACTACATCAACTTCCTCGGCGGCGCCGCCAAGGTCAACGACTTCGTGGCCTTCGCGCCGTCCAACTACGGCACCACGCTCGGCGGCTTCACCAGGCTCGTCAGCCTGCTCGGCGTGGCCGGCGAGATCAACGGCCCGCTCAGCTCGGTCTGCGCGGCCTGCGTGCAGCAGGAGCAGGGGTCGGCGTTCCTCGACGGACTCAACGCCACGCCGACGGTTCCCGGCGTGAACTACACCGTGATCGAGAGCACCGGCGATGAGGTGGTCACGCCGTACACGAACGCGTTCCTGCCCGCCGTGGCCAACGTCACCAACATCACCGTGCAGCATCAGTGCGTGCTTGACGGCAGCGACCACCTGGAGATCGCCGCCGACCCGATCGCGATGGCCGACATGCTCAACGCCCTCGACCCGGCGCACCGGGTGCGCGTTCCCTGCCTGGCCGTGCTGCCGGTCACCGGCCCCGTTGGCCCGGTCCCCGCTTTCTAGCGGCCCGCGGCTGGCCCGTTAGAACGTGCCTGGCCGCGCCGTCTGACCCGCGCCTGAGTCAGCCCTAATCCGGCGGGCCCCACGGGGGCTGGGGGCCGTCAGGGTACGGCCGGGCTCCGCTGCGGTAGGGTCTGCGTCCGGTCGATGATCACGTTGCTGTCGCCGCCTGACGGCGCCGTCAAGCCGACGACCGCCCCGTCGAGGTCCGGGCCGCCCGTTCCCGGAGATACGGCGGCCTGCCTGGGCAGCACGCTCTCATCGAGCGCCGCGTATCGCGCGCTCCGGGGCGCGCGGCGCCACCGGGACGGGACGAACAGCGGGACGATCATCGCCAGGCCGGCCAGGCCGAGCAGGCCGTCGAATAGCAGCAACTCGAACCCGGTGCCGTAGCCGTGGGTTGGCAGCGGGATCAGCCTTACGGCCTCCCGCACGTCCGAGACGTACAGTGCGGTCCACGCCACAAGCACCAGGCCGGGCAGCCCGGCCGCCAGCGGCGACACCCGGGGCAGCACCATCAGCAACCCGATGGCCAGGCCCACCGCGAGCATGAGGCCGCCGCCAAGCATCACATGGCCGTTCATGAACAGTGAGCCGCCGGCCGCTGGCAGTCCGCCGCCGTTGGCCTGCGGGCTGCCGCTGTTGGCCGCGGCGCTGGCCCCAACTCCGTCGATAACCAGCGAGTAGCCCCACGCCGCTCCGAAGAACACCGCTGCCGCCAGCAACACGGCAAGCGCGACGCCGTACAAGTGCCGCATTGTCGTCAGTCCCTTGCCAGAAGAGGTCCGGGTATGCGCGGTTTTGCGCCGCCAGCCTACGACCGGGAACCGCGGCCCACCACCGTTATCTACCTTTACGCCGAAAACCGGCAACCATACTTCTTGCTGTTATCCAAACGGAGGCGCGTTGCACCTGGTACTCCCCGCTCTGTCATTCGCGCAGACGCCACGCATGCCAGTGGCAACGCCTTCGACCCTGCTATCGGCCGTGGCCGCCGTCCGCCGCAGGCCCGGCCTCACCCGCACCGCGCGCATTGCGCGAATCACAACGCATTAGTGGAACTCCCCCTGCGCCTGGCCCCGCTGCGGCCGCCCCACCGTGCACTGCGACGGGCACCACCTGCGCCACAAGGCGGGCTGATACCTGACATTCACAGCGGTGATCGCTTAGGGGGGTGACCCGGAGGCGACGGGGTGCTTCGATGGAGCGCATGCCGATCATTCCCCGCCGTGTCGTCACCGGCCACGACGAGCGTGGTGTCTCCGTCTTCGTGTCCGACGGGCCGGTTCCCGTGGTCAGGACGGCGCCGGACGGCGCGTACTTCTGCGAGATCTGGTCGACGGGCGCCATGCCGGCGCCCGTCGCCGCGACCGAGGACGACCCGACGCTGAGCGCGCTGACCGTGCCGCCGTCGCCGAACGGCACCAAGATCAGGATCAACGAGTTCCCGCCAGGCGCCGTCTCCCCCGTGCACCGCACCCAGTCGGTGGACTACGGGATCGTGCTGTCCGGCGAGGTGGTGCTCGCCCTCGACGACAGCGAGACCGTGCTGCGCGCCGGGGACGTCGCGGTGCAGCGGGGCACGAACCACCGCTGGGAGAACCGGACGCCGGAAACCGCGCGGATGGCGTTCATCCTGGTCGACGGGGCGTTCACCGCTGAGCTGCTTGACACGCTCGGCCACGACGTGCTCGGCGGCCTGCTGCATGACCCGATAAGCCCACGGGCCGGCCAGGGGCCGCAGGCCTGAGGCGGCCCGCGCCGGGCACGGGCTGACCTTTTGAGCTGACCTGAGGGGAGAACGAGATGGATTACGGACTCGCGGGGCGGACGATCGTCGTCACCGGCGCCGCGCGCGGCCAGGGGGCGGCGGAGGCGCAGATCCTGGTGCGCGAGGGCGCGCGGGTCATCGGCGCCGACATACTCGACGACGAGGGCAAGGCACTCGCCGAGCGGCTGACGGCGGCCGGGCCAGGGACGATGGAGTACCGGCACCTCGACGTGTCGAGCGAGGAGCAGTGGGCCGAACTCGCCGCGCACCTGGAAGCCGGCGGCGGCGGGCTGCACGGCCTGGTCAACAACGCGGGCATCCCTTACCGCGCGCACCTGCACGACATGGACCTGGAGAACTGGAACCGGGTCATCGGCATCAACCTGACCGGCACCATGCTCGGCATGCGGACCCTCGCGCCGCTGATGCCCGACCATGACGGCGCGTCGATCGTCAACATCGGCTCGATCGCCGGGCTGACCGCGCACTTCGCGCTCGCCTACACGGTCTCCAAGTGGGGGCTGCGCGGCCTCACCAAGGCCGTGGCGCTCGAGCTCGCACCGCGCGGCATCCGGGTCAACATCGTGCACCCCGGCCCGATCGAGACGCCCATCCTGGACAACGCGAGCCCGGTGTTCATCCGGGCCAGCATCGAGCAGACACTGGCGGGGCGGTTCGGGCAGGCCGAGGAGGTCGCCGACGTGGTGGTGTTCCTGCTGTCCGCCCGCGCGTCCTACCTTAACGGCGCGGAGATCCCCGTCGACGGCGGGCACACCTCGCACGGCGGCGCCAAGTCGATCTCGGACGCGCTCGCCCGCGCGGCGCGGGCGCAGCAGGCGGCGATCGCGGAAAGCGACGCCGGCCTGCGCAAGATCGACTCGGCCGCCGGCGCCTGACGGGTACCGAACCGATCCCCGCGGCTCACCTCGATGGGCGCGGTCCGCAGAGACGGGCGCGGCCGCGCTCGATCACCTGCTGGAAGATCTCGGGGTTGCCCAGCGCGCGGGACAGCACGATGGCGCCCTGGATCGCGGCGACCGTCTCGACGGCGGCTAGGCGCGCCGTCTTGCCGCTGCTTCCCGCAGCCTGCAGGGCCGCCGCCAGCGAGGTGATCCAGCGCTCGAAGTAGCCGGCGATCGTCTCCGCGAACAGGTCACGCTCCCGGCCGAGCGCGAAGGCGCCCTGCAGGCAGATCCGCCGGCCGGACCTGAAGTAGGCGGTGACGGCGTCGAACATCGCGCCAACCGCGTCCGGGTCGCCGGCCTGCGCGGCTCGCAGCGGCTCGAAGACGCTGGCGGCGAACCAGGCGTCGACGTCGGCGAGGACCGCGGCGGCCATCTCCGCCTTGCCGCCGGGGAAGAAGTTGTACAGGCTCCCCTTGCCGAGCCCGGTGGCCGCGCAGAGCGCGGTGACGCTCGCCCCCGCGAACCCGTGCTCGCGGAAGGCCTCGGCGAGCGCGGGGACGTGCGCGGCCCGCTCGGTCATGAGCCGCGCCACCGGTTACAGGCCCAGGTCGCTCAGCCCCGGGTGGTCAGCCGGGCGCGGGCCGGAACGGTCCCAGTGGAACTTGCGGTCGGCGTCGGCGATCGGCACGTCGTTGATGCTCGCGTGCCGCTCCGCCATGTAGCCGTCGGCGTCGAAATTCCAGTTCTCGTTGCCGTGCGCGCGGTACCACTGGCCCGCGTCGTCGTGCCACTCGTAGCAGAACCGCACCGCGATCCTCCTCCCGTCGCACGCCCACAGCTCCTTGATCAGCCGGTACTCGTGCTCGCTGGCCCACTTGCCGGTGAGGAACCGGGTGATCTCCGCCCGCCCGTTGATGAACTGCGAGCGGTTGCGCCACCTGCTGTCCACGGTGTACGCGCCCGCGACCCGCTCGGGGTCGCGGCTGTTCCACGCGTCCTCGGCGGCGCGGATCTTCTGCGCGGCGGTCTCCGGCGTAAACGGCGGGACCGGGGGTCGCTGTGCCATTACGTCTGCCCTTCAGTTGTACCGAACGGTAAAACCGTAGCACGGATGACCGTGCCAGGCGGCGAGAGGGCCCGCCGGGGCAAGGCGGCGTCGAAACCGGGTGGCGCCCTGGAGGGTCAGCGGACCTCGGCCGTGGGCAGCTGGTGCCACTGGTAGGGCGGAGAGAGGACCTCGAAGCCGAGCAGCTCGTTGATCGCGATCATGTACTGGTTGGAGTCCGCGTTGTCGGTGGTGATGTGCTCGATCGCCGGCTCTGCGGTAGCCAGCCAGTCCAGCATCGCGGTCTTCACCAGGAGGCCGATCCTGTGGCCGCGGTGCGTCCGCGCCACCGCGGTGAGCCCCTGCTGCGCCCAGGCCGGCTCCTCGGGGGTGGTGTACACCTGCGTCAGCCCGGCCATCTCCCCGGTCTCCGCGTGCATCGCCGCGACCGAGTAGCGACGGACCGCGTCCCACCGGATGATCTTGTCGAACTCGTCCCTGACCCGCTCGACGTCCCAGGTCTCGTGCTCGTAGCCCTCGTCGGCCGGGGCGTCGCCGAAGGCGTTGAGCACGCCGGCGACTCCCTGCGAGTACTCCGGCGGCGTGCCGCCTGCCCAGGATACGAGCGTGTACCCGGCCGCGGCCCCGGTGGCCTTGGCTTGCTGGGCGGCGATCAGCCCGTCCGGGATCTGGCGCAGGTGGAGTACCCGGCGGATCGACACCATCCCGGCCTTCGCGCCCGCGTGCGCGGCGAAGTTCGCCCCGGCGCTGCCGGCGTAGGTGGTCGCGCGCAGCAGCGTCCTGCCCTCGGCGGCCGCCCGCGCGGCCGCGTGCCGCAGCAGGTCGCTGCCCAGGCCCTGCCGCCGCCGCGCCGGGTGCACGAACGGGAACAGGAACGCGGCATCCAGGTTCTCTTTGTCGGGCAGGTTGATCCGGCAGAACCCGGTCACCTCGCCGCCCGGCTCGGCGCGCATCGCCCACGCCTCGCCCGGGATTTCCCCCCAGCCAGTCGCCAGCCAGATGGAGAACGGCGCGTAGGGCTCTGGGGGACCCTGCGGGTCATCGACGTCGTGCGCCGCGACGAAGACCCGGTGGCATCCCAGTAGCGTCTCGTGATCGTCAGGGTCAAGGCGCGTAATCACCACCCGGTCAGCCAATCAGCAAACTGGACGGGAAGCCAGCCATTTTCGCGTCGTCGGCGGGGCCCTGGTCAGGCGGTGAGCAGGCCCGCTCGGTCCGCGGGCCTGGCGGCTCAGTCCGGGCGCTGGTCCGGGTCCTGGACGGCGGCCGTGGTGTCGCCGAGGGTCGTGGGACGGGCCTCGGCGGTGTACCTGGCGTAGAGCTCGTCGTGGACGGCCTGGAGGTGAGACACCTGGCCGGCCGAGGGTCCGGCGCTGCCGGAGACCGGGACGGTGACGCCGGCCAGCACGTCGTCGGTGCGCGGTGCGGTCAGCGTGATGACGTCGCCGAAGCCGGGCGCGGCGGCGTCGCGGGCGGTGAGCGGCGGGATGTTCCAGCGCTGCTCGATCGTCTTGAGTACGGACGTGTGGTCGAGCGGCGTGGTGCCGTCGGGGACGCGGTAGACCGTTCCCGGTGCGATGAGCGGTGAGATGAGCAGGGTCGGCACCCGGACGCCGAAGCGGTCGAAGCCGAAGCCGAACTCCCCCGCGCTGTTGTCCGGAGGGGTCGCGCCCCACGGTGGCGGCACGTGGTCGTAGCAGCCGCCGTGCTCGTCGTAGGTCAGCACGAACAGCGTCTGCGGCCAGCCGGGACCGGTGCGCAAGCCCTCGTAGGTGTCGTGGATGAGCTGCTCGCCGAGCGCCACGTCGTAGTTGGGGTGCTGGCTGTTGCCGGTGGACGGCCAACTCGGCTCGAGGAAGGTGAACGCGGGCAGCGTGCCAGCCGCCGCGGCGGCCTGGAAGTCGGTGAACAAGCCGAAGTGGGACGGGTCGGCGCCGGTGATGTCCGGGAAGTTGGCCTTAGTCAGCGGCTGCCTGTCGTAGCCGAACACCTTCCAGCTGACTCCGGCTTTGGTCAGCGACCCGAAGATGGACGGGCAGGTGAAAGTCTTGGTGTGGTCGTCCATGTGCCCCTGGCTGGTGGCCGCCAGGGCGAACGCGCGGTTGGGCATCGTCTCTGTCGGCGCGGACGCGTACCAGTGGTCGCAGACGGCGTAGCCCTTGGCGAGCGCGGACAGCACGGGCAGCGTCTGCGGCGCGAAGCAGCCCATGATCCAGCCGGCCGTGGTACCCGGCACGATCGTCCACTTGTCGGTGGTCTCCCAGCCGATCGTGTACGCGAAGTCGGCGACGAACCCCTGCATCGTGGCCGGCGTGCCGCTGGCCGGCGCGGTGGTCGATCCCCACAGCTGGCTGTTGGTCGCCTTGAATCCCTCGCCGGGGTCGGCGCCCGGCATGAAGTACGCGCTCGGCGTGGACTGGGTGATCGGGTAGACCGCGACCGGCTTGCCGCTCTTGTCCGGGTTAGACTCGTTCCCGGTCAGCCCCTCGAACGGCTGGCCGGACGGTGACACGTTGCCGCTGCCGGAGTACAGGTAGCCCGAGCATGTGGTCGAACGAGCGGTTCTCCAGCATGAGCACCACGATGTGCTCGATCGCGGACAGGCCGGCCCCGGCCCCGTCTAACGTCGTCATCGGCGCACCCTTCCCCGCGAGGTTGTCTCACCGGGCCCGGCGTTCCCCCGCCGGCCCCGGTGACAACGTTAGCGGGCTTAACCGCGGCGCGAGGCCGCCTTGTGGGCGGCGGTGCGCGCTGCCTTGGCGACTTGCCGGTCCGGGTGGTACTCGCCCAGGTGACGGAGCACCTCGGCGGTGCCGGGATGCGCGCTGCGCGCCATGCCGTCGAAGAGCGTCTGCTCACGCCCGGCGGGCACCGCCTCGCGGAAGCTGACCGCCAGGTAGTCCGGGTCGGGGAACTCCTCGTCGATGGCGAGGGTAAGCAGGTCGGTGGCGACCCAGGCGAGGTCCTCCGGCGTCAGCTCAAGCTCCGCCGGCAGGTCGGCGGGCTCGTCACCGTCCAGGTCGGCCCCGGTCAGCTGGGCGAGTGCGACCTTCGCGTACGCGCGGACCTGCGGCACCATAAGGTTGTCCCGCCAGGCGGGCTCGGCGGCCTCGCCGATCCGGGTGACGGCGGCCACCGCGAGCATCCGCTCGCCTGGCTCGGCCTCAGCCGCGAGCTCGAGCAGCTCACGCGCGGCGGCGTCGGTGCCGCGGGCCGCGGTCCACTCGTCGACCTCGGCCTCGAACTCGGCGTCGGTGATGCCGCCCGCCATCTCGAGCAGCTCGGTACCTGACAGCTCGGCGGCGGTCTGCGGCAGCAGCGGGATCTCCACTCCCGCCTCGACCAGCTGGTCGTGCAGCGCGGCGAGGGCCAGCGGGGTGAGCCTGATCAGCTGGTCTTCCTGCGTGACGGCGAGCGTTTCCTTGAGCTTGTCGAGCAGCAGCCCGGCCGCGTCGCCGTACGCGGACTCCCACTCGGCGCGGGCCTCGGCGATCTCCTCGTGCACCTCTTCGTCGTCCTCGTCGTGCCCGCCCGCGGCGCTCTCCCAGAGCACCTCGGCGAACTCGTCGACGGTGAGGCCCTCCCTGCGCGCGAGGAACAGCAGGATGGCGAGCGCCATCGCCTGGCCGGCGAAGTCGAACTCGGGCTGCTCCTCGTCCTCGTCCTCCTCCTCGCTGAACTCTGGCCCGTACAGGGAGAGGGTCTCACCGAGCACGGCGGCGAGGGTCGACGACCATGCGGCGAACACCCGCTCGTCATCGCCGGATGCCCAGTCCTCGGCGGTCTCGCCCGCCAGCACCCGGTCCTCGCCGTCGGAGTCGAATACCAGCCACTCAACGCCGAGCGCGTACTCCCACAGGAAGGTGAGGTCCTCCTCGCAGATGCCGAGGGTCATCACCGCCTCCGCCAGGCCCTCGCCGGTCAGGTCGCCATCCTCGTCTACCTCACGGCCGTCCTTGCCAACCCAGTCGGCGAGCAGGGCCAGCCCGCGGACGAGCGGCGCGGTGCGAGCCCGGGCGGCGAGCTCGGGCAGCGGCGGCAGCCGGATGGGCGGAAGGGCATCGGGCAGCCCGAGCGCCTCCTTGATGTCGATGTCCTCGTAGTCGAAGTCATCGTCGTCGACGTCATGGACGTGGTCGTGGGCCATGCCCCGAGCCTATCGGCCCGGCGCCAGGAGCAAGCCCGCAAACCCCTTCTCACGGGCAGAAAGGCTCGCGCTCTGCACCCGCCTGTCCCGCCCGTCACGGCCGCGCAGCCCCGCAAGGCCAACCCACGCCAAGCCACTCGCCGGACCAGCGACGGCCCCCGCTGTCAGACCGCCCTCGGTTGAGCTGCCGGCCCGGGTCTTGCTCGCGGTGACCACGAATCGTCGGCTTTGCATAGCCCAGGACCACGAATCCGCAGCTTCGCATAGCGGCGGGCTGGACATATGCCGCAAACCGATCGTGATCATGGGCCTCCGGTATGCAAACAGCGATGATTATGGGCCTGGGCTATGCAAAGCCATCCCGCGCCGGGGCGTGGTCGCGCTGCGTGAGAATTTGGCGGCGGGCTGCGGGCGCCTGGTGGCCGGGGTTAGTCCTGGCTGTGGCGGGGTTTTGCCGCGTGGCCGGGGGCTGCGGGCCGGGGGCCGGGGACTGAGGGCCGGGGGCCGGGGGCCGGCGGTTGGGGTTTAGGCCTGGCTGGTGGGCCGCCGGCTAACCCGAAACCACCCCTGACCAGGCTCGCGACCCGGCCCGCCACGGGCACTTAACCATGCCCGCATCAGGCTGGGGAATTCTCGGTCGGGAGGCGAGGTCCGCTGGAAAGCGCCGCCCGGCAGCCGTTGACGGGTGTCGTCGGCTGCCGGGCAGGAAGCCTGCTTGCGTCCCGCTGCGCGCTACTTGGCGGCGAGCAGGCTGCGCAGGACGTACTGCATGATGCCGCCGTGGCGGTAGTAGTCGGCCTCGCCGGGGGTGTCGATCCGCACCGTGGCGGTGAACTGCTTGTCGTCGGCAGTCACCCGCACCTCGTTCGGGATCCCTCCGTTGTTGATCTCGGAGATGCCCTCGATGCTGTAGGTCTCCTTGCCGGTGAGGCCGAGGGACTCGGCGTTCTCACCCGGCTTGAACTGGAGCGGCAGCACGCCCATGCCGATGAGGTTGGAGCGGTGGATGCGCTCGAACGACTCGACGAGCACGGCGCGCACCCCGAGCAGCACCGTGCCCTTCGCCGCCCAGTCGCGGGAGGAGCCCGAGCCGTACTCCTTGCCGCCGAGCACGATCAGCGGCGTGCCCTCCGCGATGTACTCGCGGGAGGCGTCGTAGATGGACATCTCCTTGCCGTCCTTGACGGTGACGCCGCCTTCTGTGCCCGGTGCGAGCTGGTTGCGCAGCCGGATGTTGGCGAACGTGCCGCGGATCATCACCTCGTGATTGCCGCGGCGGCTGCCGTAGGAGTTGAAGTCGGTGCGCTCGATGCCGTGCTCGGTCAGGTACAGGCCCGCGGGTGCGGTCGCCTTGATCGCGCCCGCCGGGGAGATGTGGTCGGTCGTGACCGAGTCGCCCAGCTTGGCGAGGACCCTGGCGCCGCTGATGTCCTCGACCGGTGCCGGCTCCGCGGGCATGCCGTCGAAGTACGGCGGGCGGCGGACGTAGGTGGAGTCCGCGGCCCACTCGAACGTGTCGCCCTCAGGGACCTGCAGGCCGCGCCAGTTGTCGTCGCCCTTGAACACGTCGGCGTAGTCGGCGGTGAACATCTCAGCGCGGACGGCGCTCGCGACGACACCGGTGACCTCGTCGGGTGACGGCCAGATGTCGGCGAGGAAGACCGGCTTGCCCTCGCTGTCGGTGCCGAGAGGCTCGGTGTCCAGGTCGATGTCCATCGTGCCGGCCAGGGCGTAGGCGACGACGAGCGGGGGGGACGCCAGGTAGTTCATCTTGACGTCGGGGTTGATCCGGCCCTCGAAGTTGCGGTTGCCTGACAGCACGCTGACCACGGTGAGGTCGCTGGAGTTGACCGCGTCGCTGATCACCGTCGGCAGCGGCCCTGAGTTGCCGATGCAGGTGGTGCAGCCGTAGCCGACGAGGTTGAAGCCGAGCTTGTCCAGGTACGGGATCAGGCCGGCTCGCTCGTAGTAGTCCATGACGACCTTCGAGCCGGGGGCGAGGGTGGTCTTCACCCAGGGCTTGCGGTTCAGGCCCTTCTCCACGGCCTTCTTCGCGAGCAGCGCGGCGCCGATCATCACGTACGGGTTGGAGGTATTGGTGCACGAGGTGATCGCCGCGATGACCACGTGGCCGTGGTCGAGGGTCGTCTCCGTGCCGTCCTCGAGCGTGACCTTGACCTGGTGCGTCGGGCGGGTATCGCTGTTGTCGATCGGGTCGGAGGCGGGGAACGTGCCGTTCAGGCCGTTGCCGCCGGTGTAGTTCGGCAGCGCGTCGCGGAACGCGGGCTTGGCGTTCGACAGCTCGATCCGGTCCTGCGGGCGCTTCGGGCCGGCGATGGACGGGACGACGGTGGACAGGTCGAGGGTGAGCTCCTCGGAGAAGCGCAGCTCCCTGGCCGGGTCGTGCCACAGGCCCTGCGTCCTGGCGTACTGCTCCACCAGGTCAAGCTGGTCCTCGGGACGCCCGGTGAGGCGCAGGTAGTCGATGGTCGCCTCGTCGATCGGGAAGATCGCGCAGGTGGAGCCGAACTCCGGCGACATGTTGCCGATCGTCGCCCGGTTCGCCACCGGCACCCGGCCTACGCCGTCGCCGTGGAACTCGACGAACTTGCCGACCACGCCGTGCTTGCGGAGCATCTCGGTGATGGTGAGCACCAGGTCGGTGGCGGTCGTGGCCTGCGGCAGCGCTCCGGTGAGGCGGAAGCCGACCACCTTGGGTATCAGCATGGAGATGGGCTGGCCGAGCATGGCCGCCTCCGCCTCGATGCCGCCCACGCCCCAGCCGAGGACGCCGAGGCCGTTCTCCATGGTGGTGTGGCTGTCGGTGCCGACGCAGGTGTCGGGGTAGGCAGTCCTTGTCCCGCCCTCGCTGTTCTCGCTAGCACTGTTCTCGCTAGCACTGGCCCCGTGCGTCATGACCACGCGCGCGAGGTGCTCGATGTTCACCTGGTGCACGATGCCGGTGCCCGGCGGGACGACGCGGAAGCCGGAGAAGGCGTCCTGGCCCCAGCGCAGGAACTGGAAGCGCTCGGAGTTGCGCTGGAACTCCAGCTCAACGTTGCGGGAGAAGGCGTCGGGCGTGCCGAAGATGTCGGCGACCACCGAGTGGTCGATGACCAGCTCGGCGGGGATGAGCGGGTTGATCTTCTTGGGGTCGCCGCCGAGGTCCCGCATCGCCTCGCGCATGGCGGCCAGGTCGACCACCGCGGGGACGCCGGTCAGGTCCTGCAGGATCACCCGGGCCGGGGTGAACTGGATCTCGGTGTCGGGCTCCGCCTTCGGGTCCCAGTTCGCCAGCGCACTGATGTGGTCGGCGGTGACGTTGGCGCCGTCCTCGTTGCGCAGCAGGTTCTCGAGCAGCACCTTGAGGCTGTACGGGAGGTTCTCGCTGCCAGGGACCGCGTCCAGGCGGTAGATCTCGTGCGTGGCACCGCCCGCCTCTAGCGTCGCGCGGCTGCCGAAGCTGTTCGCAGTCATCGTTGATTGAGCCTCCTCGCCCAAAGCGTCCGGTTCGCCTGCCAGTAACCTACAGTATCTCGATATCAAGCTATCTTACCGGGTCGGTATCTCGACATCAAGGTATCTTACGTCCCCGGGGACCGGCCGCGGGTGGCGAGCGGAGCGGGGGCACGCTCCCGTTCCGTGTCCTGCGGAGCGACAGCACCGGCCGCCCCGGCAGCACGGTGACCGGAGCGGCGGCGTAACGTCGGGTTTGGCCGGCGCCGGGCGGGCGCGGCCGCCCGCGGCGGGCGGATGCGTCGCCCAGGCGCGGGGTTCGGGCAGGAGCTAGCGACGGAGAGGCCCCCATGCGTTTCGCTGTCAAGACACGGCCAGAGCACCAGAGCTGGGACGAGCTTCGCGACATCTGGGTCGCGGCCGACGAGGTACCGCTGTTCGAGTCCATTTGGAACTGGGATCACTTCTACCCGCTGACCGGCGACCTGACCGGCCCGAACTTCGAGGGCTGGACCATGCTCTCCGCCATGGCCGCGCTGACGTCGCGGATCAGGGTCGGCTGCCAGGTCACCGGCATGCCATACCGGCACCCGGCGGTGCTGGCCAACATGGCCGCGACGGTGGACCACATCTCGGCCGGGCGGTTGATCCTCGGGATCGGCGCGGCGTGGAATGAGATGGAGTGCACCGCGTACGGCATACCGCTCCCGCCGCTGAAGGAGCGGTTCGACCGGTTCGACGAGGGCCTTGAGGTGATCACCCGGCTGCTGTCGTCGACGGTCTCGAACTACTCCGGCCAGTACTTCACGCTGACCGACGCGCGGTGCGAGCCCAAGCCGGTGCAGCGGCCCTACCCGCCGATCACCGTCGGCGGCAACGGCCCCAAGCGGACCCTGCGCGCCGCGGCCCGCTGGGCGACGGAGTGGAACGCCACGATCCAGGACACGGCGCGGTTCACCGAGCTCAAGGAGATCCTGCGCGGGCACTGCGCCGACGTCGGGCGCGACTTCTCCGAGATCACCTGCTCCTGCCTGGTCCGCTGGGACGGCGGCGACTACGACGCGCTGATCGCGTCCCTGTCGCAGTGGCGGGACGCGGGCGCCGACCTGGCCGTCATCGGCCTGCCGACGCACGCCAAGCCGGAGTCGCTGTCGGAGCTCGCCGACGCGCTCGGCCCGCTCGCGTAGCCGGCGCCAGAACGGGGCATGGCTTAACCTTTCCGCCCCTGCCCCGTCGCCGCGGGGTGCCGCCGCTCCGGGGGTGCCGCGCTCCGGGGTGCCGCGCTCCGCGCTTGTTGCTGTTATCACGAAAATTCGCTCCCGCCGAGACTTTGCCACAGCGCATAGGTGTCTAAGTCTCGGCGCTAAGCGCGGCACGGTGGCGGAGCCGCGCGTCCGGTGGCGGAGCCGCGCGTCCGGTGGCGGAGCCGCGCGTCGGATGGCTCGTTACTCCGCGGCGAGACGCTCGTGCAGGTGCTCGCTCGCGGTGGCCATGACCGGCGCGACGCCAAGGTCGGTGAGCATCTGTCCGGCCGCGGCCATCTCGTGGCCACGGCGCACCGCGTGCTGGCGGGTGCCGGTGACGATCCGGGTCAGCGTCGCGGCGTTCAGCCCGGCCAGGTCCTCGGCGATGTGCCCGGTTAGCCACTCCTCGAGGCCGGCGGCCCGGGCCGCCTCGAGCGCCTCGACGATGGAGGCGGACATGCCCTTGTAGTAGACGCTGCGCAACAGCTTGCGGGTGGCGGCGAGACCGGCCGGGCCGTCGAGCACCTCGATGTCCGCGCCGTGCCCGCCCAGCGTGGCCGCTACGTACCCGGCTTCGCCGCCGCTCGCCAGCATGGGCACGCGCAGGCCGTTGCCGGGCACCGGGGCCATCATCGCCACGTCGGTGACCGGGATGCCGCGCTCGCCGCCGAGCGCGGCGAGGCGCTGCTTGACGCTGGGCGCGGCGGTGTTCAGGTCGGCCCAGGCCGCGCCGGGCCGCAGCGCGGCGAGCGACGCCTCGAGTGCCGCAACCGCGTCGCTCGCGCTGTTGACGCTCAGCACCAGGTCGGCGCCGGTGACGGCCTCGGCGTCACTCCCGGTGGGGGTGACGCCCGCGGGCGCGGGCACCCTGGGGTCGTAACCGCGGACAGCCGCGCCGGCCTCCGCCAGGTCACGGGCGAGCAGCGACCCGGCCTCACCGAGGCCGAGCACCGCGATGACAGCGCTCATCGGCCGCGTCGCATTTCGTCACTCGCTTCCGCTTACTAGGCGTCATTACTAGGCGTCTTGCATTACTAGGCGTCTTGCTAGGCGTCGCGCAGCCCGGCCAGGCTCTCCGCCGTGTCGAACCCGACCTGGGTCGGCGTCTGCGCCGCGGCGAGGCCGCTCGACTCCGTGAAGTAGTCGCTGATCAGCTTGCGCTGCCGCTCGAGCAGCTGGTCGAAGTGGCGGTCAATGCTGGCCGGGCTGATCTTGCCCGCGGCGACGTACAGGTCCTTGACCTGGCCGAGCGGTCCATCCTCTGGATCGGCCGGGGTGTCGAGGTCCAGGAAGTCCAGCGATTCGCCCTCGGGCGGTTCGGGCATCCCGCCGCTGGGCTGGCCGTCGTCGTCCTGCGGTGCGTCGGCCGGCTGGTAACCCGCGTCACCGGAGCGAAGCGGCTCGAACGGGCCGCGGGCCGCGGGCTGCTCGGCCGGGCCGGCCTGCGGGGCGCCGTCCGACGCGGCCGTCACGCGCTCCTCGCCGCGCTTGTACCAGTCGGGGCCGGGCGGGCCGTAGGCCGGGTCATCGGGGCCGTACATCTGCTCGGGCGCCACGTCCGGCGCGCTCTCCCGGACGACTGCCTCCCGGACGACCGCCTCCCGGATGTCTGGGGCGGGCTCGTCCGGCTGGCTGAGTCCGGGCAAGACCTCTGGCCGGACTTCTTGCCTGGCTTCGCCCAGCGGGCTGGCCTCACCGGCGGTCCTGGCCGCGTTCGCGGGACTGGCGGCGGCCGCAGCGGGCCGCGACGGCACAGCGGCTTGTCCGGCGGTGATCGCGCGGGCCGGGCCGGCCGGCCCGCCGGACTGCCCCGACCTGGCCGCGGCCGGGCCGGTGGCCGCCGGGTGAGCAGGAGCCGCCCCGGCCTGCCCGGACGGCCGTTCGCCTGGGCCCCCGCCCGCTGCCCCGGCGTACGGCTGGGACGTGGCGAGGCCGTCTTCGCGAATCACGTACGCGTACGCGCCGCCGTTGAGTGTCTCCCCATGACCGCCCGGGCCGGGATAGCCGCCCTGGCCGCCGTACGGCTGCCAGGTCTGGTACTGCGGGTACGGGTCCGCTCGCTCGCCGGGACCTGCGAAAGCGCCCGCTCCCGGGTAACCCGCCTGGTATGCCGCGTGGCCCGGCTGCTCAGCGAAGCCGTGCGGCGCGGGAAAGCCCTGCTGGCCAGGGGGAACCCCGGGCCCTTGGTAACCCGGCGGCTGGTAGGCCGCCGGGCCGGGGCCGGCCTGCCTGAAGCCGGCCGGGCCGGGCGGGAGCGGCTGGCCATCAGCCCGGTGTGCCTCGCCAGGCGACGGGAAGCCGCCCGCGGCGTGCCACCCGTATGCCGCCTGGCGCGGATCCTCCCGGTGGTCACGGCCATGGCCGGACGGCATGGGCGGCTGGCCGGGGAACTGCTGGCCCGGCGGCTGGCCGGGGAACTGCTGGCCGTACGCCGGGCCGGGGACGGCCCGGCCGCCGGGCCAGGGAACGGCCCGGCCGGTGGCGGCCCGTAGCTTGTGCCGCCGGGGAATCCTTGGGGCGCCCCGCCCTGCGGGCCCGCCATCTGCGCCGCCCCGCTGTCGGGGTACGGGCTGCCGTACCCGGGCGCGCCGTAGCCGGGAGGGGGGTAGCCGGGAGGGGGGTAGCCGGGAGGGGGGTAGCCGGGCTCGCTGTACACCGCGCCGTAGCCCGCGCCGTCGGCTGGGCTGCCCTGCGCGGGGAAGCCGGGGACGGGAGAGGAGCCGGGTCCGTAGTAAGCGCCCGGGGGCTGCGCCGCCTGCTGCGCCTGGTAGGTCGCGTAGTCCGGATAGCCGGCGGGCGCCTGGAAGCCGCCGCCGGGCGCCGGCCCGTGGCCGGGGTAGGAAGCGTAACTGGGTGGCGCGGCGTAACCAGGCCCTGCCCCGCCGGCCTGCGCGGCGGGAGGAAACGGGCCGCGGCCATCGCCATCGGGAGCGCCGGGCGGGTTGATGAGGCTGCCGGGCGCGTAAATGGTCGTCGGCGTCAGCACGCGGTCGGGGTCGGCATCGACGGTCCGCGGGTAACCAGTCGGCGGGTTGTCATCCGCTCCGCCGGGGAACTGGCCAGGCTGCCCGAACTCCGCTGGCCCGCCGTACTGTGAAGGGCCGGCCGTACGAGTCGCGCGGGCCGGGGTGCCCGGGATAACCGGGCTGCGCGAACTGGCCCTGCTGCGCTGGATAGCCGGATCGCGGGTCGCGGCCGAACTGGGCGGGCTGCGCTAGCTGGTCAGGGTAGCCGGGCGATGCCGACGGATGCGGTGCCGCCTGGTAGGCAGGCTGCGGGTACAGAGCGGCCTGCGCCTGTCCCCACGGCCCCGCCGGCGCTTGGCCAGCCTGGTACGGGCCGCCGGCCGCGATCGGCCCCGCACCCGTCGGCCCGGGGAACTGGCCGGGTGCCTGCGCGAGGTATCCGGCCGGCCCGTGACCTGACGGGCCGGCATCGTAAGGCTCCGGCTGGTATCCCGGGCCCTGGCCTCCAGGGGGCCAGGAGCCAGGTCCCGGCCATGCCGCCCCGGGGTACCCGGCGGCAGGCGGCTGGCCGGCGGGCTGTCCGCGCACGGGCCCGCCGGGGAAACCGCCATGCGGCGACCCTGGCCCGGGCTCGGGCGCACGCTGGGACCACGCGTTGTCCTGGGGGGCACCCTCGTGCCAGTACCCCGCGCGCGAGCCATCAGGCGGCGGCCCGTGTCCGGCGTGTCCGCCTCCCGGCACGGCGCCCTCCGGCCGGCCGAACTCCGGGCCGGCGAAGGCCGGCCCGGCGAAACTGGGATCGACCGGGCCACCGCTGAAGCCCGGCATGCCATGCGGGCCCGGGCCGCTCCCCTGCGCCCCGGCGTACGGAGCACCTCCTGGCGGGACAGTTGCCCCCGCGAAACCTGGCGCCCCCGCGAACCCTGGCGCTCCCGCCCGGCCAGCCCCGGCCCCCCAGCCGGCCTCAGGTCCGCCAGCGCTCCCGACGTCATAGCCGTGGCTCGCGTCATGGCCTGGCCAGCTGCTTTCCCCTTGGCCAGCCTCGCCGGCCCGTCTCCCGGCCTCGGGCTCCGATCGCCCGCGCCGTCCCCCGAGAAAATCGCCACGTTATTGATCGTAAGCATCGGCGCGACCACAGGCAGCCCGCTCCGCGCAATCGCACGTCCAACTCATGCCGGACGTGATTATCTTCACCACATCGCGGCCCGCGCGGAAGGCGAGGCCGGCGCACGGCAGCCGATGAGGGGCCCCGGCGGAGGCCGGGTGGCAGGCGGCGGACCGGTTACACCTGAGGCAGGACGGCGGCGGCGATGTCGGCCAGGTGGTCGAGGTCGTCGAGGTCAAGGACCTGGAGGTAGCAGGCCTGCGCGCCGACGTCGGCGAACGCGCCGATCTTGTCGACCACCTCGGCTGGCGATCCGGCCAGGGCGTGCTCGCGCAGCTCGGCGATATCGCGGCCGATCGACGCGGCACGGCGGGACAGCGTGGCCTCGTCCTTGGCGCAGCAGATCGTCTGCGCGGCGGAGTAGACGAGCGCGGCCGGGTCGCGGCCCGCGGCGGCGCACGCCTCCCTGACCCGGCCGAACTGCGCGGCGGCCGTGCCGACCGACGAGAACGCGATGTTGAACTCGTCGGCGTGCCGCGCGGCGAGCGCGGGCGTGCGGCGCGGGCCGTAGCCGCCGATGATGACCGGCGGTCGCGGGCGCTGGACCGGCTTGGGCAGCGCCGGGGAGTCGGTGAGCTGGTAGTGCGTGCCCTGGTAGCTGAACTTCTCGCCGGGCGCCGTCTCCCAGAGGCCGGTGATGATGGCGAGTTGCTCGGCCAGGCGGCCGAAGCGCTCCCCGACCGGCGGGAACGGAATGCCGTAGGCGGCGTGCTCGGCCTCGTACCAGCCCGCGCCGAGTCCGAGCTCCACGCGGCCGCCGCTTATCTCGTCAACGCACGCGACGGCGATGGCGAGCGGACCCGGGTACCGGAAGGTCGCCGAGCTGACCAGCGTCCCCAGCCGGATCCTGCTGGTCTCGGCGGCGAGGCCGGCCAGGGTGGTCCAGGCGTCAGACGGGCCGGGCTCGCCGGAGCCGCCGCCGAACCTGAGGTAGTGGTCGGAGCGGAAAAACGCGTCGAAGCCGAGGTCCTCCGTCGCCCGGGCGACGCGGCGGAGCGTGGCGTAGCTGGCCCCCTGCTGGGGCTCTGTGAAGATCCGCAGGCGCATGGGTCCATGTTCGCGCATGCCGCCGCGCCGCGGGCCGCGGCGGTGCCCGGTGGGCCCGTTCTGGTGCGCCCGTTCTGGCTGTGCCCGTTATCGCGGGGGCTCAGCTGGCCACGGCGCCCAGGTCGCAGTCCGCCGTCGGGCCCCGCGCGGCGCCGCCGCGATCGGCGGAACGGAAGCGTTGCTCCCAGTGCACCCCGCCGTGGCTGTTCCGGCGGCCGTGCCACTCACGGCCAGTGGGCACGTGGACCTCGCCGAGATCGGAGACCGACACGCGGAACACCACCTCGTAGACGCGGGCGACGAAGGCGGTGCCGTCCAGCAGGTCGCCCTCCAGCCTCCGCATGATCGCCGGCAGGTCGTCGCCGACCCCGGACCGCATCCGGTCCTGTGACGCGTTGTTGCCAACCAGCTTCCACAGGTACATGCGACAGATGGTAGCGCAAAATGACCGCTCACGTCTACCGTCGACTACTGTCGAAGCGTTGCGATTGGCAACTTTGCCAATCGAGTATGGTACGAGAATGTCGATAGGTGACGAATCAGACCCAAGAGCGTACATGCAGCTCGCCGGGGTCCTGCGTAAGGCGATCGCGGCCGGGACGTACCCGCCCGGCACCGCCACCCCGTCGATCACCACGCTCAGCCAGGAGTACGGCCACGCCAGGCAGACGTGCTCCAAGGCGCTGGGGGTGCTGGTCAAGGAGGGACTGCTGACCCGCTACCCCGGCCTCGGCTACTACGTGGCCGGCCGCCCGGGCGACCCCCGTCCAGCCAACCCGGAGAGCGGCGCGGGCCAGCCGGACGCGCCGTAACCCCGATGCCCGCCCGGCACGCCGCACGCCCCGGACGCCGCACGCCCTGACGCCACCGGATGCGCGACAGCCCCGGTGACCGGCGGCATGACCGCGGTCAGCGGGAGACGGCGGTCAGCGGGTGAGGGTGGCGACGCACTCCACGTGATGCGTCATCGGGAAGGCGTCGAAAGCGCGCAGGTCCGCCAGCCGCCAGCCGCCCGCCGCGAGCAGGGACAGGTCGCGGGCGAGCGTGGCGGGGTCACAGGAGACGTAGGCGAAGCGCTCCGCCGGGCTGTCGCCCGCCAGGTAGGCGGCGACCTCGCGGGCCAGGCCGGCCCGCGGCGGGTCCGCGATCACCAGCTTGGCCGCCGGCAGGCTCTCGTCAGTGACGGCCTGCGCGACGTCGGCCTTCCTGACGGTGACCCACGGCAGGTCGCTGAGGTTCTGCCTGGCGCTCCTTACCGCGCCGGGGTCTGACTCGATCCCGGTCACCGTGCCGCCGGGGCCGACTCGCGGTGCGACTGCCCCGGCGAACAGGCCGGCGCCGCAGTACAGGTCCAGGACCGAGTCGCCGGGCTCGGGCGCGAGTGCCGCGATGACCGCCTCGCTCAGCGTGCCCGCCGCGGCCGGGTGGACCTGCCAGAAGCCCTCCGCGCTCACCTGCCAGATGCGTCCCGCGGCCTGCTCGGCGAGATAGGCCGGCCCTCGATGAGGGTGTGCTTGTGCTCGGGGAGCCGGCTGCTCCCGTGCGGCGGCCGGTCGCCCGGGCGGCCCTGGACCTGCCCCCCGCGGCCGTGCCGCCCGCGTCCCTGCTGGCCACGGCCCCGCTGATCACGGCCCTGCTGGTCACGGCTCTGCTGGCCACGGCTCTGCTGGCCACGTCGGGCGCGCGGCTCGGCGGAGATGACGGTGACCGCCACGTTGTCCGGTGCGTCCGCGCCGCCGACGGCGGCCTCGACCGCGGCCGCGCCGGTCCAGTCGTGGCCGGGAATGTCAAGCTCACGGATGCCCTCGTGGGCGATCGGGCAGTCGCCGATGTCGATCACCTCGTGCGAGCGGTGCCCGCGCAGGCCGGCCACGCCATCGGGACCGACCGCGAACTGGACGCGCGTCCGCCAGCCGAGCCCGGGTGCCGCGCCCGGTGCGGCCGGGTCGGGGGAATCGCCGGGCAGCGGTTCCACCGTGACCCCGCGGTCGATGCCCGCAAGGCGCCGCAGCTGCTGGGCGATGACCGCGGCCTTGAGCGCGCGCTGGGCGGGCAGGGACGCGTGCTGCCAGTCGCAGCCGCCGCAGCCGCCGGGGCGGGCGTGCCGGCACGGCGCGCTCACCCGGTCCGGTGAGGCCCGGAGGACTTCCACCGCGTCGGCGCGGGCGAATTTCGACGTGACCTCTGTCACCCGGGCAACCACCCGCTCCCCGGGCAACGCGTGCCGCACGAACATCACCGGGAGGCCGTCCGGCCTGGCGACGCACCAGCCGCCCTGCGCGACATCCTCGATGTCCACCTCGACATCCTGGCCGACGGAGTACGGGCTGCTTGTCCGCGCCGCCGGGACAGCTGCACTGCCGACGGTCCCTGGCCGCCTTCGTTCTGGCTTGCCTGCCTGTGTCTTTCCGCCGGTTTGACCGGCGAGGCCGCGGCGGCCCGGCGGCCGGCTGGCCGTCGCCAAGCGCGGCCGACGGCCGACGCGGTGCGCTCTGGCCTCGGCCCGGCCGCGGGCGCACCGGAGGGCACGGGGGGACGTCCCACCGGACGGTGACCTCCTTGTGCTGACGGCACGACACCCGGCATCAGAATCTCCTTCTTTGTGGAGTCGCATTCTCCCATGTGAGGGCATAACTTTGGCGGGGCGCCCGCTTTGGGCGCCGGGAGCCGGCGACGGACCTGAGAGGAACGGGTCGTGCATATCGTCATCATGGGCTGCGGGCGGGTCGGATCGACGCTCGCTCACATCCTGGAAGACCGCGGCAACTCGGTCGCGGTCATTGACCGTGACCCTGAGGCATTCCGCAGGCTCCGCCCGTCGTTCAAGGGCGACCGGGTGACCGGAATCGGCTTCGACCGCGATGTGCTTGCCAGGGCGGGGATCGAGCGCGCCGACGGCTTCGCGGCCGTCAGCAGCGGCGACAACTCCAACATTATCGCGGCCCGGGTGGCCCGCGAGACGTTCCGCGTCGCGCAGGTCGCCGCGCGGATCTACGACCCCCGGCGCGCCGAGGTCTACGAGCGGCTCGGCATCCCGACGGTCGCGACCGTACGCTGGACGGCCGACCAGATGCTGCGCAAGCTGATACCGGAGAGTACCGAGCCGCTGTGGCGGGACGCCACCGGCAAGGTCGTGCTCAGCCAGGTGAACGTGTGCCCGGACTGGATCGGCGAGCCGGTGAAGCTCGTCGAGGCGTCGGCGGCCACCAGGATCGTGTACATCGACCGGCTCGGCGAGGCCATCGTCCCGCAACCGGGCACGGTGCTGCAGCAGGGAGACGTGGTGCACGTCATCGTCGCCGAGTCCGACCTTGACCGGGTCTGCGGCGCGCTCGCCAAGCGCGATGGAAGGGGTCACTGATGCGGGTCGCCATCGCCGGGGCGGGAGCCGTGGGCCGGTCTATCGCCCGCGAGCTGCTCGAGAACGGCCATGAGGTGCTGCTGATCGACCAGAAGCCCAGCGCGATCAAGGTGGACAGCGTGCCGCGCGCCGAGTGGCTGCTGGCCGACGCGTGCGAGATCAGCTCGCTCGACGACGCCGCGCTCGACCGGTGCAACGTGGTCGTCGCCGCGACCGGCGACGACAAGGTCAACCTGGTCGTTTCGCTGCTCGCCAAGACCGAGTACGGCGTGCCCCGGGTCGTCGCGCGGGTGAACCACCCGGGCAACGAGTGGCTGTACAACGAGTCCTGGGGCATTGACGTCGCCGTCTCGACACCGCGCCTGCTCTCGGCGCTCGTCGAGGAGGCGGTGAGCGTCGGCGACCTGGTGCGGCTGATGACGTTCGGGCAGAGCGAGGCGAGCCTGGTCGAGCTGACGATGCCGGTGGACGCGCCGCTGACCGGCAAGCAGGTCGGCTCGATCGAATGGCCCGCGGACGTTGCTCTTGTCGCCATCCTGCGCGAGGGGCGGGTCCTCGTGCCGCAGTCGCAGGACCCGCTGCAGGCAGGCGACGAGCTGTTCTTCGTCACCTCGCAGGACGTCGAGGAGGAACTCGAGCGGCTGTTCTCCGCCGAGTAACGCACGGCGAAGCGGGCCGTCATGATCCCCGTGTCCCGTTAGGCCGGCTAATGGCTGTCCCAACGGGCCACGACGATCATCGGCTAGGTCCAGGACAGGCTGGAGCGGTGCGGCGGGGCCGGGGCCGGGTTTCCCGGCTTTCGGCGGTCTTAGCGCGTTTCCGTCATCTCCGGGCCGCGGTGGAACGGGTTGGGCGCGGTGTTGAAGCGGTTCTGCTCCTGCCCGGCCTGCTCCTGCCCCGCTTGCTGGGCGCGGGCCTGCTCCTCGATGGCGGCCGCGGCCTCCGGCGGCAGCCTGAGCTCAAGCAGGTCACGCGGCGGCATCGGGTGATCGCCGCGGACCACGACGACCTGGCTGAGCACCGCCTCGAGCGGCGCGGCGGCCGCGGGGTCGGTAGCCGCGGCGCCGGAGAACATGCCGCGCAGGAACCAGCGCGGGCCGTCTATGCCGGCGAACCTGACCAGCCGCAGCCCGGCGGCGGGCTTGCCTGGCTCCGCGGGAACGTGACCGATCACCTCGGTGCCGAACGGCCCCTCGCGTTCCTCGCTCCGCCCGCCGGCGCCGGCGATCTCGGCGGCGATCTCGGCGCGCACGTCATCCCACAGCCCGGACCGCTTGGGCGCGGCGAACGCCTGGACGTGCATCTCGCTGAGCTGGTGCCGCACCAGTACCCAGGCCCCCTGCTGCTCGGCGAAGACCAGCTGGATGTCGGTTCCCTCGAGCACGGGGACCTGGAGGCTGCCGAGGTCTACCCGGAACAGCTCCGGGTGCGGCTCGGTCACGTCCCACGGGCCGGCCTGGTGGCCGCCGTCCTGCGCCGTCTCCGTTGCCCCGGCTGCCTCCGCTGCCTGGTCGGGTGCCTGACCCTCCAGGTCACGGTCACGGCCGCTGCGTCGCCGACCGAACACTGCGCATCTCCTCCTCCTCCGCTGCCGCCCCGGTCACCGCCCGGCGGCCATGGGCGGCGGGTATGCCGCCGCGTGACCGCCGGTCGAGCCGAAGCCATTGTCACCGCGAGCCGACTCTGGCAGGGTCGGCACCTCGCGGAATGTCACGTTTTCCACCCGCTGCACCACCAGCTGCGCGATGCGGTCACCGCGGCGGAGCGAGACCGCCCTGGCCTGGTCGGTGTTCAGCAGGATTACCTTGATCTCGCCACGGTACCCGGCGTCCACGGTGCCCGGCGCGTTCACCAGGGTGATCCCGTGCCTGGCCGCGAGGCCAGAGCGCGGGTGCACGAACCCCGCGTAGCCTTCGGGCAGGGCGATCGCGATGCCGGTGC
Organism: uncultured Actinomycetota bacterium; assembly: GCA_963811335.1. GTDB lineage: Bacteria > Actinomycetota > Actinomycetes > Streptosporangiales > Streptosporangiaceae > Trebonia. The sequence continues at coordinate 97,986 of CAWERB010000004.1, forward strand.
GGACCACCGCCCGTTCCCCCGGTGCCAGGTCGACGTCCTCGGCCGCGGTCAGGTCGACGCCGGCGTCACCTGGCTGCGCGTAGCAAGGCAGCGCCACCGCGGGGTCCAGCCGGGTGATCAGCACCTCCAGCTGGCTGGTGCCCGCGGGCATGCCCGCGCCGCCGGTGGTCATCGGCCGTGTCTCCTCGCCTGTCCGTGGTCCGCTCGCCTACCTCCGAGCCTACGCCACGGCACCGCCCGGTGCTGTCGCCACAGGGCCGCGGCGAGGTCACGGAGCGGCAACACGGGATAGCGGCCCGGGCCGGCCCTGCCCAGCGGGCTGCTTCACGGCGCGGCGTCCCCCGGCCGGGTCCCGTCCTTGTGCGGCGCCTCGTCATGCCGCAGCGCCCTGGCCGCGCTGGTCAGCGCGGCGGTGACCGGGACGGCGACCACCGCGCCCGCGATGCCCGCCGTCACGCCGGCGACCGAGAGCACCAAGATCACCGCGAGCGGGTGCAGCCGGACCATCTTGCCGACCACCTGCGGCTGCAGCAGGTGCCCTTCAAGCTGGTTCATCACCACCATCACCGCGAGCACGATCACCGCCGCGATCAGTCCCTTGCTCGCGAGCACGATGAGGATCGCGGCCGTGCCCGCGATCAGCACCCCCACCAGGGGGACGAACGCCGCGACGAACATGAACAGGGCCAGCGGCGCCACGAGCGGTGAGCCGATGACCGCGAGCGTGATCCCCATCACCGCGGCATGGATCGCGGCCACCGCCACCGTGCCCCTGACGTAGTAGACGACGGCCTGCCAGGCGGCGTGACCCGCCAGGTCCGCCCGCCGCCTGTGAGCGTCCGCCAGCCCGCCGATCAGCCAGGACCAGATCCGCTCGCCGTCCTTGATGAGGAAGAACGAGATGAAGAAGCACAGCACGGTGCCGGCCAGCAGCTCGACCACGATCCGGCCGCCGGTCAGCGCGGCGCCCTCCACCGTCGCGCGGTGCTGGCTGAGGTAATTGACGAAGTTGTCAGAGATCTTCGCCAGGTTTCCCGTCCTGACGTGCAGCGGCGATGAGGCCAGCCAGGACTGCAGCTGCGTGCTCGTGTGCTTCACCTGGGTGACCAGCGTCGGGTACTCGGCCTCGACACGGGCGGTCACCAGCCACACCGCGCCGCCGATCAGCACGAAGGCGAGCAGCAGCGTGCACCAGGTCGCGCGGAGCGGCCCGAGCCCGGCCCGCCGCAGGCGGGCGGTCAGCGGCTGCAGCAGCGCGCTCAGCAAGATCGCGGCGGCGAACGGCACGAGGACCACGTACAGCAGGGCGGCGACCTTGCCCGCCACCCACAGCAGCGCGGCGAGCAGCAGCAGCCGCCACGCCCACCCGGCGCTCACCCGCAGCCAGCGGGGCACGTCGACGGCGGCGGACGCGTCCGGGTAGCCGCCCGGCCCGGCCACGCCGGCCACGATGCCCGGGGGGACCGCCGCGCCCGTCGCGGTGACCGCCGCTCCGTCCGCGGGAGCCGCGATGCCGCCCGCCGGGGCCGACGTGCCGTCTGTGGCGGCCGTAGGCGGCCCGGGCGCCTGGAAGGCCGCGGCGGGCTCTGAGCCCTCCGGACGGCCCGCAGCGGCCCGGGACGCGGCACGGTCCGCCGCGGCACGGTCGGCCTCGGCCGGTCGGCCGCTGGACGGCCCGCGGCGGCCCTGCCCCAGGCAGCGCGGAGCCACGCCACGCCGTCCGCGGCCCGCCTGGCTGCCCGCGCCATCATGACACCATCTAACCAACTACCGTGGAGTCTGTGCGCTCGCCTCGCGGCGGTCCCGGGTGTCCCGGGCAGCCGCGCGGGGGCCGGAGGCGACTGGAGGCTCGGAGATGGGTTCGTACCGCGAACGGCTGCTCGTGCCGGCGAGCTACTGGCTGCTCGCCGCCCCGGTGGTCGTGTCGCTCGGCGCCGAAGCGTACTTCTTCGTCGACGGCATCATCCCGCCACTGGTCATCGGCCTGTTCGCGGTGATCGTCGGGGTCTTCCTCGTGCACTGGAGCGCCGCGACGATCGAGGTGACGGGCAACGTGCTGCGGGCGGGGAGTGACACGCTCGCGCTCAGCGAGGCCGGCCAGGTGCTGGCGCTCGACGAGCGGCAGGCGGCGCAGCTGCGCGGGCCGAAGGGCGACCCGGCCGCCCGCCTGCTGCTGCGGCCCTACCTCAAGCGGGCCGTCTACGTCGGCCTCGCCGACCCGGCCGAGGGAGTGCCGTACTGGCTGGTGGCGACCCGGCACCCGGAGGAACTCGCGGCCGCGATCGAGGCAGGCATGCGGCCTGGCGGCGGGCAGCCGGATGACCGGCAGGCGGCCCCCGCCCAGGAAGGCGCCGCCCAGCGAAGGCGCCGCCCAGCGAAGGCGCCGCTCAGCGAAGGCGCCGGCCAGGCGGGCCACGGTCAGGGGGCGGCGCGGCAGGCCGGCGACCGGGAGTCCGTGGGATGATGACGCCCAGTCAGGGCAGTCGTTTGGCAGTCGAATGATCGTTGTCCCGTGCCGCCCCGCGCTTGGGCGTACCGGGGCCGGTCCACGCGGAGGATGAGGAGCTGCTGATGGGCAAGAAGGGCGACGGCGCCACCAGCGCCAGGCTGGTCACCACCGTGGCGACCGCCGGAGGGGTGTTCGTGCTGCGCAAGGTGCTGGCCACCGCGTGGACGAAGATCACAGGGAAGGAACCGCCGACCGACCTGGCCAATCCCAAGGTGACCCTGCCGGAGGTGCTGATCTGGGCCGTGGCGACCGGGGTGATCGTGGAGGCGGCGAAGTTCTTTATCGTGCGCGGGACTATGCGCAAGTCGATCGCCAGCGCGGAAGCCGACGCGAGCCAAGCGAGCTAACTGCCGGTAAGCGGCTGGCCAGGCCCGCCAGCCAGCCGTGAGGCTGGCACCCGCTGACCGCGCCGGCGCCCCGGCCGTCAGGCCGCGGCGCGGCCCGTCCGGGTCCGCTGCACCGGTCCGCCCGCTACGGTCACCGTCCCCGCGAGCGTCAGGCCCGCGGGGACGGTTACCTCACGCGGCGCACTCGCGGCAGATCAGCTGGCCGTTCCTGTCCTCGGCAAGCTGGCTGCGGTGATGCACAAGGAAGCAGCGCGAGCAAGTGAACTCATCGGCCTGCCGCGGGATCACCCGGAACGAGAGTTCCTCGTTCGACAAGTCGGCACCGGGAAGCTCAAGCCCCTCGGCGGCGTCGTCCGGGTCAAGGTCGATCGTGGACGACGACTTGTCCATCCGGCGAGCCTGCAGCTCTTGCAGGCTGTCCTCGCCCAGATCGTCATCGGTCTTGCGCGGGCTGTCGTAGTCGGTAGCCATTGTGACCCCATCCCCCTCCAAAAGTGGCGCGCGGTCGCTGCGCGGGTTTAACGCTCCGGAAGCCTCGGTTGTGCCCGATTCCGGCGGGGAATTCTGCCACACTTCGCGGCCGTCGTGCACGCAGCACGCGAACCGGTGTGAACGTGTCCCGCAGGGACCGATTCCGGCCGCTGGTAAACCCCGCATACCGCCCATCTATTCCACCAGCGCGCCCCGGTTATTCAGCTCACAGAGATCACCACGCGCAGTGGTCACCGCGGCAGCCGGGGCCGGGCGGCGGTCGCCCACGAGGCAGCCACAACGAGGGCATGACCTACCCGTTCCGACCAGCCCTGACACCTGGTGAGCGGGCGTCGGGCGTGGGCCCGGGCTTGAGAGCGAGAGCGGGCGGGGCGGTCGCGTCAAGCGGCGCGGCGCGGCGCGGTGTCAGGCGTCGCGCTCGGGGTCCAGTTCGGCGAGCGCCTCGGTGAGCGGGCCGAACAGGGCGGGCCCCGCGGCCACCGCCATGGAGCTTGACAGGGGCGCGCCGCGCAGGCCGCCGACGGTCGCGCCGGCCTCGGACGCGACCAGGGCGCCCGCGGCCCAGTCCCAGTAGTTCAGCCCCCGCTCGTAGAAGCCGTCAAGGCGTCCCGCCGCGACCGAGCACAGGTCGACGGAGGCCACGCCGATCCGCCTGATGTCCCGCAGCCGGGGCAGCAGCGCGGCGACGACCTCACCCTGGACCTGCCTCCTGGCCGGCAGGTAGCCGAACCCGGTGCCGACGAGCGCCTGCCGCAGCGGCCCGCCTGGGCCGCAGCGCAGCCGGGCAGGCTTGCCGCGCGCGGACTCGAGCCACGCGCCGCCGCCGGCGAACGCGCTGAACATCTCGCCGCGAACGGGGACGAATACCGCGCCCGCCACGATTCTTCTGCCGACCTCCCCGCCCTCCGCCCCGCCATCCGGCCCGCCGACCTCAACCGCGATCGACACCGCCCAGTCGGGCAGGCCGTACAGGTAGTTGACGGTGCCGTCGAGCGGATCGACCACCCAGCGGGCAGGCGCGCCGGCGGTGTCCCCGGTCTGGCCCTCCTCCTCGCCGAGTACGGCGTCGCCCGGGCGGGCGGCCAGGAGGAGAGACCTGATCAGTGCCTCCGCCCGGCGGTCCATCTCGGTGACCACGTCGGTCGGGCTCGACTTCGTCGCGGCGACCTCGACCCGTCCCGCGCGCGCGGCGAGCATCTCCCCCGTCTCCCGCGCCACGCTGACCGCGATGTCGCACAGCTTGGCCGGATCCGGCGTGCTCATGCTGGCCTCCACCTCATGGAATCGGGCACCTCATGGAATCGGGCACCTCATGGAATCGGGCACCTCATCGGAATCGGGCACCTCATGGAATCGGGTGATGTTTCCGTTAACGCCGGGACGAGGGAACGCCCGCCACGGCGCGTGCGCCGACGGTGCCTGCCGCGCGCCCCCCAGGCGCTCACGCCGGGCGACCCGGCCGTCCGGGCACGTACCGGCAGCAGTCGGCGCGGCAGCCGTCCGCCCCGCCCGCGAAGGCGCCGAGGCCAAGGTCACCAAGGGCCAGGGCGGGGGCGCCGCTGACCCGCTCGGCGACCAGTTCGCGCACCATCGCGGCGAACCGGGCGGTCGGGCCGGGCGCCTTGGCCCGGGCGAACGGAAGGCCGAGCGACGCGGCCGTCCGCGCGGCCTCCACGTCCAGGTCATGCACCACCTCCATGTGGTCGCTGACGAACCCGACGGGAATGACGACGACCCCCGTCGGCGCGCCGTCGGCCAGCGGCGTGCCGTCCGGGAGCGTCCCCTTGGCCAGCGCCGCGAGGTGGTCGTTCACGTCCGGTTCGAGCCAGGGCACGCTCGGGGGGCCGCTCCTGCTCTGGAAGACGAGATCGGCGGGAAGGGAGGGTCGGGAGGGAAGAGAGGGTCGGGAGGAGAAGAAGGAGTCACGCACTCGTTCGGTGATAAGGCGGGACGCCTCGCGCAGCTCGGCCTCGTACCTCCCGCCCGGGGCGCCGGGGACCGCGGTGCCCGCCGACGGGCTGCCGCTCGCGGCGGCCATGCCGACGGGGACGCTGTGCGCGGTGAACACCAGCCGGGCGCCGGCCTGGGCCGCGGCGGGCAGCCCGGCCAGGGCGTCCTCCACGGCCGCGGCGAACGGCTCGATGAAGCCCGGGTGGTTGAAGTACGGGCGGATCTTGTCGATCCGCAGTGCCTGGCCGGACCCGGGGGCCCCCGGGCCGGTTGCCGCCGGTTTCCCGGCGACCGCGCGGTCGATGTCGTCCAGGTACTGGCGGCAGGCCGAGTAGGAGCTGTAGGCGGAGGTCACGAACGCGATCGCGCGCCGCACGCCGTCGTTCCGCATCTGGCGCACGGTGTCGTCGATGAACGGGTGCCAGTTCCGGTTACCCCAGTACAGCGGCAGGCCGATGCCGCCGGAGCGCAGCGCGGCGCCGATCGCGCCGAGCATGTCGCGGCACTGGGCGTTGATCGGGCTCACGCCGCCGCGAGCGTGGTAGTGCGCGGCCACCTCGGCGAGGCGCTCCGCGGGCACGCCGCGGCCCCTGGTGACGTTCTCAAGGAACGGGAGGACCTCGTCCGGTCCCTCGGGCCCGCCGAAGGACAGCAGCAGGAACGCGTCGTAATCCGGCATGCTCTCCATCCAACCAGGAACGGCGCCTGCCCTGGTACGCGGGCGGCGCCCAGCACTGAGCTCAGCGTGGCCCGGGAACAGGGGCGGCGGGAAACCTGTTGCTACCGCAGGGTACGTTGGACTTTTGTTTGGTTTTTCCACGGGGGAAGGCGCGCGACGATGAGCGCTGACGGCGCGGGCCCTGCCGCGGGGGGCGCGCGGGGGTTCCTGGCGCCGTACGCGGAGATCTTCGCCATCCCGCGGGCCTGGCGGTTCTCGGTCGCGGGGATCGTCGCCCGGATGCCCATGTCCATGTACGGGCTCGGCACGGTGCTGCTGATCTCCGCGGTGACCGGCCGTTACGGCCTCGCGGGCAGCGTGTCGGCGGCCGGGTCGCTCGGCTTCGCGGTGTGCGCGCCGCAGCTTGGCCGGCTGGTCGACCGGCTCGGCCAGCACCGCGTCCTCATCCCGGTCTGCGTCGCCTTCGGGCTGTCGGTCGCCGGGCTGTCGGCCGCCGTCGCGCTCCGCTGGCCCGACTGGACGCTGTTCGCCTTCGGTATCGCCGGCGGCGCGACGATGCCGCAGACCGGGCCGATGGCGCGGGCCCGCTGGTCGGCCCTGCTAGCCGGGTCGCCGCGGCTGCACACCGCGTTCTCCGTCGAGTCGGTGGCGGATGAGCTGTGCTTCGTGATCGGGCCCGCGGCGGTCACCGTGCTCGCCACCCAGCTGTACCCGGCGGCCGGGGTCGGCACCGCCGCCCTGTGCGCCGTCGCCGGCTCGCTGTGGTTCGCGTCGCAGCGGTCGACCGAGCCGCCGGTCGTCGCCGCCGACGTCCGGGCGGCGGCCACCGGCGGCGGTACCCGGCCGGCGTCGGGCGCGCAGGTCAGGCCGGCACGGGTCAGGCCGCAGGCACGGGGCGCCCGGCTCGCCGCGCCCAGCCTCGCCGTGCTGATCCCGGTGTACCTGTTCCTCGGCGCGATGTTCGTCGCGATCGACCTGAGCACGGTCGCCTTCGCCGCCCGCTCCGGCCACAAGTCGCTGGCCGGCTTCATCCTCGGCTGCTACGCGCTCGGCAGCGCGACGGGCGGCCTGTGGTACGGGTCACGGAACTGGCGCGCGCCCGCCTCGCGGAGCCTCGCGGTCACCCTCTCGCTGACGGTGGCCGGCGTGTGCACCTTCTGGGCGATGCCTGGCCTGCTCGTGCTCGCCCCGGTGATCTACCTGTGCGGACTGACGATCGCGCCCACCTTGATCGCCGGGTACAGCGTGCTCGAGTCCACCGCGCTGCCCGGGCGGGCCACCGAGGCGATGTCCTGGCTGTCCACCGGCATCTCCGTCGGCCTGGCCTGCGGCTCGACGGCAGTGGGGTTCATACTCGACGCCTTCGGCCCGCGCTGGGGCTACGCGTTCGCGGCGGCGGCGGGCGTGACCGCGACCCTCATCTACCTGGCGGGCCTGCCCAAGGTCGCCCGCGGTGCCAGCGACGGCCGGCACTACGTCCAAGCGGCAACCACCACAGCTAACCTCAGCCACCGTGCGGGGGCGGCGCGCCCTGTGCGGCGCCCGCCAGCAGCAACCACAGGGCACTAACCTCAGCCACCGTGCGGGGGCGGCGCGGTTTCTGCGCCGTTCCCGCCGCGGGGGGTATGGGGGGCGCGCAGCCCCCCATGATCGGGGGGCGCAGGGGGTCGTCCCCCGCGAGTGACTCAGTACTCTGCCGCGTACTCGGCGGCCAGGGTGAGCACCTCATCGACGTACCAGTCGGCGTGGTTGTAGTCGAAAATCGCCTGGCGCAGCCCCTGGGCGCCCGCGGTCGCGCCGTCGGCGCACAGCAGCCGGGCGGCGCTCGGCACCGCGTCGAAGGGGTCCATGACGTCCGGCGGGCCGGTCTCACCGAAGCCGTCGATGCCCCAGGCCTGCCAGGTGGACGGCAGGAACTGCATCGGGCCGAGGGCGCCCGCGGTGGACGGCCCCATGTTCTGGCCGTCGCCCGACTCGATCTGGCCGATCGCGGCGAGCACCGTCCAGGACAGGCCCGGGCAGTACAGGGCGGCGGACGCGCGGAAGAGCTGAAGGTAACTCGCCGGGCGGCCAGCCGTGACCGTCCGGTCCACCGGCAGCTGGGTGGACTCCGTGACCGGGACGAGCCCGACCACGCGCGCACCGCCGCGCAGCGCCGCCCGTACCTGGCTCACCAGCGTGGTCACGCTCACCGTCGGCGCGTTCACCAGCACCGCGACGTTACTGACCAGCCCCAGCCGGGCGCCCTCGGCCTGGCTGACCACGCCGTCCACGCCGGACACGCCGAGCAGCGCGCTGCCGCCGTCGGTGATCTGCCCGCGGACCGCGGCGGCGACCGGGTACTTGCCGCCGGCGGCGAGTCGGGCCCGCCCGGCGGCCGCGGGGGTGGTGACTAGCTGGCCGCCGGCGAAGGCGGACCACGTCCGCTGGCTGGCCGCCGTGGCCGGCGGGGTCCACGGCCGCAGCGCGGCGGCGGGCGCGGCGAGGACGGTGAGCCACACGCCGTTGACCGCGATCCGCGCGCCGTCGACGGGCAGCACCGCCCGGACGCCGCCGAGCCTCCTGATCCTGGCCAGGTCCGCGGCGCTCACCCCGCCGGGCACGGTGGCGATGACGTCGGGTACGACCAGGCGCGTCGGGGTCGCGCCGGGGAGGCCTGGCGCCGCGGGAGTGCTCCCGCCCGGGGCCGCCGCGGCTCCTGACGCGGCGCCGTTCCTGGCGCTGCTCGCGGCCACGATGGCCCGGGCCTGGCCGTCCAGCGTGCCGCCTGGCGCGCTGTAGCCGCCGCTGAGCGAGGCGAGGCTGGCGGCAACGGCTGCGCTGACGACCACCAGGGCGCCTACGGCGGCTGGCAGTGAACGGCGGCGGACAGTCGGCAACCTCACGGTACTCAACTGTACAAAACGGCCTGCCGCGCGGCGCCGCTGGCACCTACCGTGGTTCCCTCCGCCCCTCGGGCGCACCCGGCGACTTGCCGCTGGCGACTTGCCGCTGGCGACTTTCTTGCTGTTATCCCGCGGGAGGCGCCGGGTTAAGCAGAAAAACGGCGTGTGCGGGGGTTCCTGACGCCGGCACAGGGACCGCTTCCTACGGTATTCGCAGCAACTCCTTCAGGTACGGCTACTCTTCGACTATGACGCAGGAGGCAGACCGGAGTCCCGCGGGGACCGGGGCAGGCGCGGTCCGGGGCGGCCGGCCGTTGGCGGTACCCGGTACTGGCCAGCAGCTCAGCCCTGATGCGGCGCGTGGCGCCGGCCAGGCGCACAGCAGCGGCCGCAAGAGCGGGGCAGGCCGCTCCGCGCGCAAACCGCAGGGACGGCCGTCGCTCGGCGGGGGCCTGCCCGCACAGGACCGCGAGTTGCGGGCGCAGGGCCGGGAAACCGTGCGCAAGCTGCTCAAGGCCGGCACGATCGAGTTCGAGGAGCGCGGATTCAACGGGGTTCGCGTCGATGACGTGGTCCGGCGCGCCGGGATCTCGCACGGGACGTTCTACCTGTACTTCTCGAACAAGGAGGACCTGTTCAAGGCCCTGCTGCGGGACGCGCTGCACGACATGGAGATCGTCGCGGGCGACTTCCCCGTGGTGACGAGCGACAGCACCGGGCTGCGGCTGCTGCGCGAGTGGGTCAAGAAGTTCTCCGCCGCCTACGCGGGGCACGGCACCGTGCTGCGCACGCTCAGCTCGGCGAACGCGCCCGGCGAGATGTTCGCCGACGGGCTGCAGCTGTTCTTCAGCATCACCGAGGCGATGACCACCGGGATGACCGCGGCCGCCGTGGCGGCAGGCCACCACCAGGAGCACGCCGAGCTCACCGCGTTCGCCTGCCTGATGATGATCGAACGGGTCAACTTCGTCATGACCACCGAGGTGGAACTGCCCGAGAACATGATGTGCGACAAGATCGCCGACATCATGTTCGCCGCCTTCGGCCTGGCGGTCCCGTAGCCGACCGCGGCGCGGGCGGGCTGGAGCGGGCGCGCTTGGTTCCTTCGCGCGAAGTTACGGTAAGAATTGAGAACGTGCGTTTTCTTCATGACCGGTCCCCTGAGACCGACCTGACCTACAGTGACGTGTTTATGGTGCCAGGGCGTTCCGCCGTCGGGTCGCGGCTTGACGTGGACCTGGCCGCCAGGGACGGCAGCGGCGCCACCATCCCCATCGTGGCGGCGAACATGACCGCCGTCTCCGGGCGCCGGATGGCCGAGACGATCGCGCGGCGCGGCGGGCTGGCGGTCCTGCCGCAGGACATCCCCGGGGACGTCGTCGCCGATGTCGTGGCGTGGGTGAAGGCCCGCGACCTCGTGGTGGACACCGCGATCACCCTAGGCCCGAGCGACACGGTCGGCGAGGCGCTCGCGCTGCTGCCCAAGCGGGCCCATGGAGCGGTCGTGGTCACCGACGATGCCGGCGCCCCGGTCGGCGTGGTTACCGAGGCGGACTGCGCGGGGGCGGACCGGTTCGCGCAGCTGTCGACGGTGATGTCCGCGGCCCCTTTCACGCTGCCCGCTGGCCTATCGCCCGCCGAGGCGTTCAACCTGCTGCACTCGGGACGGCACCGGCTCGCCCCCGTGGTGTCCGCGTCCGGCCAGTGCACGGGGATCCTCACCAGGACGGGGGCGCTACGCGCCACGCTGTACTCCCCGGCCGTCGACGCGCGCGGGCGGCTGCGAGTCGGCGCCGCGGTCGGCGTCAACGGCGACGTCGCCGCGAAGGCCAAGCAGCTGCTCGACGCGGAGATCGACGTGCTCGTGGTGGACACCGCGCACGGGCACCAGGAGAAGATGATCGCCGCCCTGCGCGCGGTCCGCGCGCTGTCGCCGTCGGTCCCCGTCGTGGCGGGGAACGTGGTGACCGCGGAAGGCGTCGCCGACCTCGTGGCGGCGGGCGCGGATATCGTCAAGGTCGGGGTCGGCCCGGGCGCGATGTGCACCACCCGGATGATGACCGGCGTGGGGCGGCCCCAGTTCTCCGCTGTCCTCGAGTGCGCCGCCGCGGCGGCCGGGCTCGGAGCGCACGTCTGGGCGGACGGCGGGGTGCGCCACCCGCGCGACGTCGCGCTCGCGCTCGCCGCGGGCGCGTCGTCGGTGATGATCGGGTCGTGGTTCGCCGGCACCTACGAGTCGCCTGGTGACGCGTTCCGCGACCCGAACGGGCGGCTGTACAAGGAGAGCTTCGGCATGGCGTCCGCGCGCGCGGTGCGGGTACGTACCGCCACCGACTCGGCCTACGAGCGGGCGCGCAAGGAACTGTTCGAGGAGGGGATCTCCTCGGCGCGCATGTACCTGGACGCGGCGCGGCCGGGCGTGGAGGACCTGCTCGACATGATCGTCGCCGGAGTGCGCTCCTCGTGCACCTACGCGGGCGCGGGCGACCTGGCGTCGTTCGCCGAGCGGGCCGTCATCGGCGTGCAGAGCGCGTCCGGCTACACCGAGGGCATGCCCGTCCCGACCAGCTGGTAAGGCGGCCGCGGCCGGGCCCGTCCGGCCCGCCCGGCCGTCACCGGGCTAGCTGGCGGCCGTCTCCTCCCGCTGCCCCTTGGCCCGGGACGCGGCCGACGACGCCTTGTCCGCCCAGGCGGCGATGCGGTCGACGAGGGCGTCGTCGGTGTGCCGCTCCGCGTGGCCGAAGCCGGGGATCATCCACAGCTCCTTAGGCTCGGCGGCGGCGTCGTAGAGCTGCTGGCCGTGATCGGGCGGGAAGTAGATGTCCTTGTCGCCGTGGACGATCAGCACCGGCGTCGGCGCGATGAGGGCCGCCGCCTCGGCAGGCGGCAACGGGTCGGGTGTGGGCCAGCCTTCCGGAGACACCCGGGTGTTCAGCACGCGCCTGGTGAACGCACGGCCGAGCCGCCGTTCCGCCGCCAGGTGGACGCGGCGCATCGCCACCGTGCCGCGGTAGTACCAGCGGCCGGGGCCGCTCACCGAGACGACCGCGTCCACGCCGTCGTGCAGCGCCGCGTGGCGCAGCACGACGGAACCCCCCATCGAGAAGCCGATCGTCGCGACGCGCTGGTAGCCGAGCTCGCGGGCGTACCTGACGGCCACGTCGAGGTCGTAGATCTCCTTGTCGCCGAGCGTGGAGAGCCCGCCGGACCGGCCGTGCCCGCGGGTATCGAACGTCACCACGCCGGCCGACTGGTTGAACCGCTGCACGATCCCCCAGGTCATCGGCCGCTGCCAGGACATGGTGAACCCGTGCACGATGACGAGCGCGAGGTCCCGCCTGGCCGGTCCGGCCTGTGCCACCAGGTCCGGTGCCGCCAGGTCCGGTGCCAGCATCTCCGGGACCGGCCGCCCTGGACCGGGCAAGTGCACGGCGTCAATCGGGACGCCGTCCTGGGTGACCAGGGTAACGGTCGTGACGACGGAATTCACAGCGCTCCATCCTGGTGGGTGCCGCCGGGCTCGCCGGCTGGCGGGCGCCAGCCATAACGGTAGCTAACGAACTCTTCTGCCCCGTCCTTGGTCCCGGTGATCGCCGCGGGCCAGGAAACGCGGGGTGAGGCGGTTCGCCAGGGACCGGAAGGGTTTAAGTGCCGGTCCAGGACCCGGACAAGCCTAAGGGCCGCGGTCCGGTAACCGTTACCGGTTACCTGGACCGCGGCCCTCTCTCGCTACGGCCGCAACGTAGCGCGAGCTGCGCGGCTTACTCCTTGGCGGAGACGGGCTCCTCCGTCGTCGGCGAGGCCTCCGCGGCGGCGGAGACGCTGAGCCTGGAGGAGAGGGTCTCCTCCATCGGGTAGGCCTCCTCGCCGTGCACCGCGACGTCACCGACTTCCAGTTCCTCATCCGACAGCCGCAGCTTGATCCGGAAGACGTACTTGATCACCATCCAGATGACGGCGGTGATGATGCCGTCCCAGACGATGATGGTGAGCGCCGCGAGGAACTGGACCAGCAGCTGGTGCGGGTGGTGACCCCAGATCCAGCCCGCGCCACCGAACGCGGCACCGCCCGGGGCGGCCGGGTACTCGAGCACGTTCGGGTCGGCGAGTACGCCGACGAGCAGGCCGCCGAGCAGGCCGGCGATGCCGTGGGTGTAGACGACGCCGAGGGCGTCGTCCACCTTGTTGAACGGCCAGACGTACTTCGGCAGCGTGTACCAGGCGGTCCAGACGACCGCCGAGGCAACCAGGCCGATGATGATGGCGCCGAGGCCGTTGACGAAGCCGGCCGCCGGGGTGATGCCGACCAGGCCGCAGATCATGCCGTTGAGTCCGCCGAGGAAGGTCGGCTTCTTCTCCGGGGTCAGGAACATGTCCATGAGGATCCAGGTCATCATGGCCACGGCCGTCGCCAGGTTGGTGTTGATGATGGCGGCGGCGGCGTCCGCCCCCGCGAAGTACGGGTCACCGCCGTTGAAGCCGTTCCAGCCGAGCCACAGGATGCCCGCGCCGACCGCGACGAACATCAGGTTGTTCGGCACCGCCTTCTCCCGGTCCCGCTTCAGGCGCGGCCCGATGATCGCGGCGGACACGAAGCCGGAGACGCCCGCGGCGAGGTGGATGACGTAGCCGCCGGAGAAGTCAAGCGCGCCCTTGCTCGCCCAGTAGCCGCCGCCCCAGAGGAGGAAGGCGTTGACCGCGTAGGCGAAGGTGATCCACAGCGGGACGAAGACCATCCAGGCCTTGAAGCTGATCCGGCCGAGTACCGAGCCGATGAACAGGATCGGGGTGATCGCGGCGAACACGAACTGGAAGTACTCCACCGACGCGCTCGGCAGCTTGAAGCCGGTGTTGAGTACCTGGCCCGCCTTCGACACCGCGTACCCGGGCATCGCCGGGTCGACAAGCGGGATGTCCGCCTGTCCGGTCAGGGCGTTGGCGCCCAGGGTGGTGCGCGGGTCACCGAGCACGTTGGCGCTGCCGAAATGGATCAGCGGCGTGCCGAAGCCCATCTTGTAGGCCCAGAGCACCCACGTAATGAGGACCAGGCAGAAGGTGACGAAGACCATGAGCGCGGTGTTCATGGCCCATTTCTTCTGCACCAGCCCGCCATACAGCACGGCAAGGGCCGGAATGGACATAAGCCCGACCAGCGTCGCCGCCGTCATCTGCCAGGCATTATCTCCGGATCCCAGCCAAGTTGGGTATGGAATCACTGTTTTACTCCTCCAGGGCTGCCTGATAGGAAGGGGCCACTCGGGTATTAGGGTCACCCCTCGGGTTTGCGTCCCGCCCCGGCCGCTCCGCGTGCTTCTACGCAACGTCTAATGTTTCCCATGCGCGGGTTTCGAAGGCATTTCCCGTTTGTTACGCCGGCGGTAACGTGGCAGGTAAGACATGCGCCGATGTTTCATGAATGTGTCGCGATGTCTGCGGTTCCGTCAGGCTAGCGACGGTTATCTGGCGCGATGTCTGCGGCGTCACATTGCTGTAACATTGCCGGGTTGCCGCCTTGAGGCACCGTGCACGCGGACGTACGCTTGCTCCACGCGACTCCGGTAAGCGCTTACCGGGGTCCCGCCCGTGATGGGCCAGGCGCGCGGAAAGCGCTTACCCCGCTGCGGGGCGCCACCGATGACGAGGAGGCACGTGCGATGAGCGTCGAGACCGAGCCGGCGGACTCGGGTGCCCCCACGATCTACGACGTCGCACGGGCCGCCGGAGTGTCCATCGCCTCGGTGTCGCGCGTGCTCAACGGCCGCCGCAACCCGGGCGCCGAGATCAAGGACCGGGTGCAGCGGGCGGCCAGCGAGCTCGGCTACGTGCCCGACAGCGCCGCCCGCGCGCTCTCTGTCCGGCTCAAGGAAGTCGTCGGCGTGGTCATGCGGCGGCCGTTGTCGGCGGGCTCGCCGATTCCCGCGCCGGTGCTGCCCGCGGGGGCGGGGGGCGCGTGGGATACCGCCGGACTGCTCGGCTATGACGCGTTCGCCGACGAGACCGATTCGCTGCAGTTCCACGACATGCTCAACCGGGGCGTGGAGCGGGCCGCGCAGCGCCGCGGGTTCGACCTGCTGCTGCGCTCGGTCGACATCTCCGATCACGACGCGGGGCGCCGGGTCCTCGCGATCGCGCGCAAGAGCGACGGGCTGATCCTGCACGACGGCGTCCTCGAGCCCGGCCAGATCGACGAGATCTCCCGGCAGGTCCCGATCGTCACCCTCGCGGGCATCCCGACCCGCACCACCGCGAACGTGGGCAGCGACAACGTGGCCGGCATGCG
Organism: uncultured Actinomycetota bacterium; assembly: GCA_963811335.1. Taxonomy (GTDB): domain Bacteria; phylum Actinomycetota; class Actinomycetes; order Streptosporangiales; family Streptosporangiaceae; genus Trebonia. The sequence goes on from CAWERB010000004.1 coordinate 113,128, forward strand.
CGCCCTGGCCCGGCACCTGCTCTACGACCACGGGTACACCACGCTCGGCTTCCTCAGCGGGTACAGCGACAGCCCGGACAGCCAGGCGCGGCTGCAAACCCTGGCGGCGGAGGCCGAGGCGGCGGGCGCGGTGCTGCATACCGGCCCGCAGTGGCGGGGCAACTACTACGCGGCGGGCGCGGCGGTGGTCACCGAGCGGATCCTCGCGTCGGATGTCCCGCTCCCCCGGGTCATCGTCTGCGCCAACGACCAGACCGCGCTCGGCGTGATGCAGGCACTGCGCAGGTCCGGGGTTGACGTGCCGGGCAAGGTGGCCGTCACCGGCTTCGACGACATCCCGATGGCCAGGCACGTGCACCCGCTGCTCACCACCGTGCGGCAACCGATCGGCGACCTGGGCGAGACCGCCTTCGAGGTCCTGTACTCCATGATCGGGCGCGAGGCGCCCGCCGAGCGCGACATCGTCCTGCCCACCCGGCTGATGTGCCGGGAGAGCTGCGGCTGCCTGGCCGACTCCGGTCGGCTGGCCGGAGTCACCGACCTGTCCACCGTCCGGCAGCTCCGGTCCTGAGTCTCCCGGCGCGCGGCAGTCGCCCGGCGCGCGGCCCGATTTGCCCGGTGCAGGCGATAGCCACGGCTGTGTTGCCCGCGGGACTGGGGGGTAGGTAGCTACGTGGATGGTGCTGGTTTGGGGGACCAGCATGAGCGAAGCGGTGCGGACCATGGCATCGCCCGCCGCCACCTGGGCGATCGTGATCACCGCGACGATCCTGACGTCGTTCATGGCCACCGTGGCCATGTTCACGGACCGGTCGGTGGCGCGGGAGCAGCGCAGGGAGCGGAGGCTCGGCCTCGGGCCCGAACTCGGCACGGTCGGCACGCAGTGGCCGCGCTTGACGAATACCTCGATGTGGCCGCCCATGAGCGAGGCGCTGCTCGCGGCGGCTGGGGTACCGGCCGCCGAGGCGGCGGGGATCCGGACGGGCGTGCCTGCCGCGGGCACCGCGACGCGGTCCGGGATCCCCGCGCAGCGGGCGGCGCCCGCCGAGCCCTCGGTGGCCGCGCAGTACGCCGCCGCGGCGGCGGCGGAGGAGGAGCCGACCGTGCCCATCCCCGCACAACGCGCCCAAGTGGCGCAAGAGGCGCCGGAGGTCCCCGCCGGACGGCACGGCAGGCCCGGCGATACGCCCACCATGCCCGACCTGCCCGCCCAGCAGGCGCCAGGACAGGCCGCCGTGCCGATGCCGGCGCAGCGCACAGGCGAGTCCGACCGCGCCGAGCGGAGCTTCGCCGGGCCGCAGGACGACGACGAGGACGAGGACGACCGCTAGCAAGCGCTGGCGGAAATCGGGGTTAATAGGCTGCTCACGGCGGCGCCGGGAGGTTCGCCAGGCCCGCGAGGGCCGCGCGGTGCGCCCCGGGCGTGCCGAAGGCGACGGAGGCCGCCTTGGCCCGCTTCAGGTACAGGTGGGCCGGGTGCTCCCAGGTGAAGCCGATGCCGCCGTGCAGCTGGACGCATTCCTGCGCCGCGGTCACCGCGGCGTCGCAGCACGCCGACTTGGCGAGCGCGAGCGCGACCGGGGCGTCCGGGTCGTCGTCGGCCAGGCAGGCGGCCGCGTACCTGGACGCGGCGCGGGCCAGGGTGATGGTGGTCCACAAGTCGGCGAGCCGGTGCTTGACCGCCTGGAACGAGCCGATCTGCCTGGCGAACTGGCGGCGCTCCCGCACGTACTCGACGGTCATGTCCAGGCAGCGCTGGGCCAGGCCGAGCTGCTCGGCGGCCAGCACCACCGCGCCTGCCGCCAGGCCCGCGGACAGCGCCGCCTCGGCGGCCGCGCCGACCGCGACCGGGGTCGCCAGCGCGCCGTCGAGCGTGATGTCGCACAACTGCCTCGTCATGTCGAGCGAGGTCAGCGGCGTGCGGTGCACCCCGGCGCCGTTCGCCTCGACCACGTAGAGCGCGCCAGGCACCCCGTCCGCCGGGACGAGGAGGATGTCCGCTGGCAGGGCGTCGGGCACCGCGCGGATGGTGCCGCGCAGCCGGACCCCGCCCGGGCTGCCCTCGGCCCGGCCGGTAACCCGCGCGTCGCCGGGGAACGGCGCCCCTGGCCCGGTGCCGACGGACACCGCGAGGGCGGCCGTGATCGTGCCTTCGGCCAGCTGGCGCAGCAGTCCCGCGGCCGGCGAGACCGTCGCGGTACCGGACGCGCCGGACCCGCCAGATGCGGCCCGGGCGCGCAGCGCGGCGTCCCGCACCGCCGCCGCGGGCCCGGACAGCGGCTGGCGGGCATCCGGCGTCCCGTCCGACCCAGGCGCGGTCGCGCCTGCCCGGCCCGCGCCAGACGGGCCGACACCGCTCGCCGCGCCCCGATCCCGTGCGGCGGCCCGCGCGGCGGACAGCAGCACCGCGGTGGCGACCGCCGCGCTGCCCAGGTAGGGGATCGGAGCGACCGCGGCGCCGAACTGCTCGGCCGCGGCGGCAAGCTCACGGTAGGACGCGCCCGCGCCGCCGAGTGCCTCGGGGATGAGCAGGCCCGCGATGCCGATCTCCGCCGCCACCGTCCGCCACAGCTTGGGGTCGCAGGTCTCGGGGCGCTCGGTGCGCGCGATGATGTCCGCCGGGGCGGCCGCTCTGGCGAGCAGGTCGGCGAGGGCGGCGGCCAGGTCGCGCTCGGTCTCGGAGTAGAGCAGGTCAACGGCCACCGCGACCACGCGTCCTTTCTTGGCGGTACAGAGCAGGCCGCTTACGTTCTGCTTCCTCGTAGTGCTTGCCCGGGCACTGGTTACCCAGGCACGGGGCAGGCTTGGCGCGGGCCGTCACCGGGGCAGGTCCTTCCACGCGGCCGTGGTGTCGGTGCGCGGCTCCGCGGGCAGGCGCAGCACGCGTTCCGCGATGATGTTGCGCATGACCTCGGAGGTGCCGCCCTCGATGGAGTTGCCCTTCGCGCGCAGGAAGCGGTAGCCCGCACCGCGGGCGTAGTCGCTCGACGCGTCGCGGCGCATCGCCCAGTCGTCGTAGATCAGGCCGTCGGCGCCGAGGAATTCGACCTCGAACGCGGAGATCTCCTGGTTGAGCCGGGCGAAGGTGAGCTTGGCCGCCGAGCCCTCCGGGCCTGGCTCGCCCGCGGCGATCTGCTGGCGCAGCCGCTCACCCGCCAGCCGGGCGACCTCGGCCTGCGCCCACAGCGACAGCAGCCGCTGGTGCAGGTCGTGCGTACGGCGCTCCGGGTGCTGGCGCCAGGCGGTCGCGGCGTAGCCGATCCCGCCGGACTCGCGGGGAACGGCCGTCGAGTTGCCGATCGAGACGCGCTCGTTCATCAGCGTCGCGTTGGCGACCTTCCAGCCCTCGCCGACGCCGCCGAGGCGGCGCGCGTCGGGCACCCGGACGTCGGTGAGGAACACCTCGTTGAACTCCGCCTCCCCGGTGGCCTGGCGCAGCGGCCGCACCTCCACGCCCGGCGCGTGCATGTCGACGATGAAGTAGGAAAGGCCCGGGTGCTTGGGCACGTCGGGGTCGGTGCGGGCGAGCAGCAGGCCCCATTTCGCGTGGTGGGCCAGCGAGGTCCACACCTTCTGGCCGTTGACCACCCAGTCGCCTTGCTCGTCCCTGACGGCACGGGTCGCGAGGCCGGCCAGGTCGCTGCCCGCTCCCGGCTCGCTGAACAGCTGGCACCAGACCTCATCGCCGAGCCACAGCGGCTTGAGCCACCAGGTCTTCTGCTCGTCGTTGCCGAAGGCGATGATCGTCGGCGCGGCCATGCCGAGGCCGATGACGTTGCGCCGCTCGTCGAGCCGCGGCGCCCCGGCCCGGGCGAACTCTTCCTCGGCGACCCGCTGGAGCGCCCGCGGCAGGCCGCGGCCGCCGTGCCCTACCGGGTAGTGCACGGCGGCCAGGCCCGCGTCGAACCGGGCGCTGAGGAACGCGGCACGCGAGGTAGCCGCGGGATCGTGTTCCGCGCAGAACGAGCGGACCGCCGCGCGAAGGTCCGCCGCCGCGCCAGTCTCGCTCGCGTTGTCTGTGACGCTCATCGCCCTCGTCCTCATCCGTCAGGAGACCGGGCCGCCGGACAGGTAGAGGATCTGGCCGCTGACGTAGCCGGCCCCCTCGCTGACGAAGAAGGAGATCGCGTGCGCGATGTCCTCGACCTGGCCGACCCGCTGCACCGGGATCTGCTTGGCCGCGCCTGCCTGGAAGTCCTCGAAGGAGACGCCGAGGCGGGCCGCGGTGGCGGCGGTCATGTCGGTGACGACGAAGCCGGGCGCGACCGCGTTCGCGGTGATGCCGAACTTGCCGAGCTCGAGCGCGAGGGTCTTGGTGAGGCCCTGCAGGCCCGCCTTAGCGGCGGAGTAGTTGACCTGGCCCCGGTTGCCGACCGCGGACAGCGACTGACAGGTTGACGATCCGGCCCCACTTGGCGGCGACCATGTACTGCTGGCAGGCGCGGGTCATCAGGAACGCCCCCTTGAGGTGGACGTTGATCACCGTGTCCCAGTCGGCCTCGGACATCTTGAACAGCAGGTTGTCGCGGGTCACGCCGGCGTTGTTGACGAGCACGGTCGGCTCGCCGAGGTCAGCGGCGACCTTCTCCACGGCGGCGGACACCTGCTCGGCGTTGGACACGTCGGCCCCGACCGCGATCGCCCGGCCGCCCGCCTTCTCGATCTCGGCAACGGTCTGCGCGCCGTCGGCCTCGCCCAGGTCGAGCACGCCGACGTGCATTCCGTCGGCGGCGAGACGCTTGGCGGTCCCGGCACCGATGCCGCGGGCGGCTCCGGTAACGATCGCGATTCGCTGTGGCATAACGTTTGGATTCCCTTCCTCAGCCCGACGCCGCTCCGCCGTTGACTGGCGAACGCCGGTGTTCCTGGGTCATTATTCCGGATGCCGGCGGC
>CAWERB010000005.1:0-92179 GCA_963811335.1 uncultured Actinomycetota bacterium
CCGGCGAGCTTATGGCCGTGCTGCCGCTGCTGCAGCCGGTCGTGCTTGTCCGGTCTACCAGGCATGCGCTGCGCCGCCGCCGCGACGTCCTGCCCGCCGTCCGCAAGGCACTGCTCGAGGCGGTGCCCGAGGGCGAGGTCATGCCGGTGCAGCTGGAGCGGATCAGGGCGCGCACCCTAGTGACGCTGGTCGCCAGCGTCGCCGCCGCCTACCTGCTGGCAGGCGAGCTGGCCCAGGCCAGCTTGGGGCACCTGCTGCGGTCGGCGGACTGGCGCTGGGCCCTGGTGGCGCTCGCGCTGTCCGCCGCGACCTACGTGGGCGCGACGCTATCGATTTCCGGCTTCGTCGCCGAGCGGCTGAGCTTTTTCCGTACCCTCTTCGTCCAGCTGGCCAGTTCGTTCGTCACGCTGGTGACGCCGGCCGCGGTCGGCGGGGCCGCGCTGAACGTGCGGTACCTGCAGCGCCGGAGGATCCCCGCGGCGGTCGCGGCGGCCAGCGTCGGCGTGGCCCAGGTGGTGGCGTTCGTGCTGCACATCCTGCTGCTCACGGTGTTCGCCGCGATCGCCGGATCCAGCACCAAGAGCGCGATCAGGCCGCCGACCTGGGCCTACTTCGTGGTGGCCGGGCTGGTCGTGCTCGCGGGCGTGGTGCTAGCCATTCCGGCGGGACGCCGCATGGTCCGGGCCCGGCTGTCGCCGACCTTCGGCCAGGTGCTGCCACGGCTGCTCGAGGTCGCCCAGCGGCCGCGCAAGCTCGCCGAGGGCATCGGCGGCGTGCTGCTGCTCAGCCTCACCTACATCCTGTGCCTGAGCGCGTGCGTCGCCGCCTTCGGCGGCGACGTGTCCATCGCGAAGATCGGCTTCGTGTACCTGACCGGAAGCGCGATCGGCTCGATCATCCCCACCCCGGGCGGGCTCGGCGCGGTGGAGGCCGCGCTGACCGCGGGCCTTACCGCCGCGGGCGTGCACGGCGGCATCGCGGTCAGCGCGGTCCTGCTGTTCCGCCTGCTGACCTTCTGGCTTCCCGTGCCCATTGGCTGGGCGGCGATGGAGCTACCTGGAACGCCAGCACGAGCTGTAGCGGAAGACCCGGGCCGGGGCCATTAGCGGGTTAATGACACGGCGGAGCCGGGTGCAAATCGGCCGAAGTGCAGAGTGGGTGGGGTGGACGGGAAACCGGAAATCTGCTCCGCGGGGCCCGGCGCCCCCCTATAACGGGGAGGGGGCCCCCGGAAGGCCCTGAGGGGGGAACCCGCGCCTCGCAGGCCTCCCGGGCCCCGGCGGGAACCCGGGGAGCCGGCCCAGGCGAACCCCGGCCGCGCCCCGAACCCGGCCCCCCGGGAACCCCGGGGGAACCGGGGAACACCCCCCCACGGAAGAAAAGAAAGCACCCTCCAGAGGACCACGGCGCGCCGGCACGACACCGCGGCGGACGGGCGCCACCACCAGCAGCAACACAACCCCCCCCCCTACCCGACCCGCCCCCTGCCGTCCCGCCCACCCGCACCACGAGGCGACGGACCCGGGCCGCTGAGCCGGCGAAGCGAGAGCGCGTGCCCCCACCCCCCCAGGCCCCCCCCCCCCCCCCCCCCGCCCTGGTGGCAAGTCACGGCCCACGGGCGGGCCTGCGGCCTAGCGTCCGGCGTCCTTGCTGTCGAGCGGGATCTCGAACCAGACCGTCTTTCCCTCTGGGGTGGGGCGGGAGCCCCAGCGGGTGGCCAGCTGCTCAACCAGGTACAGGCCCCGGCCGCCCTCGTCGGTGGCGCGGGCGGTGCGCAGCCGGGGAAGCCGCAGGTCCGGGTCGAAGACCTCGACCCAGACCGACTCCGCGCCGCGCCGCAGGCAGAGCGTGAACTCACGCGGCCGGTAGACGGGGCTGTGGTGGGAGATCATCGGGAAGCCGCGGGCCGGGGTGAGCGCGCCAACGCCGGCCCCGGGTGCGGGCGGGTCGACAAGCGGCTCGAGTTCCAGGTCGAAGCAGCAGCAGGCCGGGCTCGGCGTCACCGACGCGTGCAGCACCGCGTTGGTAACCACCTCCGAGACCAGGAGCAGTGCGAGGTCGGCCTGGTCGGGGTTCATGTGCCACGCCGTGAACGCGGCCGCCGCGACCCGCCGCGCCTCGGAGACCATGATCGGCTCGGCCGGGAAGGACCGCTCGAAGAACGCGAGGTCGTCGGGCGACGAGCGGAACACCAGGATCGCCATGTCGTCGTCGATGTCACCAGGCACGGCGGTCTCCGCGGCGACGGCAAGCGCGTCAGCGGACGCGGGCGCGGCGAGCAGTGCGGCGCGCAGCATGTCCACCGCCTCAGCCTCGGTGTAATGGCCGTTACCGTCGGCCCGCGTGCGCCGGTCGGTAAGCCCGTCGGTGTAGAGCACGAGCGCGGCGCCCCCCGGCAGGTTGACCGTCTGCTCGCGGTAGGTCGGGAGCCCGCGGATGCCACGGCCGCGGACGCCGAGCAGCACGCCCTTGTGCCGGATCTCGAGCGGCCGCACCGCGCCGTCGTGGGCCATCAAGGGCGCCGCGTGGCCCGCGTTCGCGAACGTCAGCGAGCGGGACCAGGCGTCGTAGATGAGGTAGATGCACGACACCGTGGGCGGATCGCCGCCGACGCCGAGTGGCGCGGTGGACCTGACCCGCTCATCCAGCTTGCGCATGATGTCCGCGGGGGACTTCTCGTCCTGCGCGTAGGCGCGCAGCGCGGCGCGGAGCTGGCCCATGGTCGCCGCCGCACGGGCGCCGCGGCCCTCAACGTCGCCGATCACCAGGCCGACCCGCCGGCCGCCAGCGGGATGATGTCGTACCAGTCCCCGCCGACCTGCGTCTGGATGCCCTGCCCCTGGGTCGCGAGCGGCTTGGCGGGCACGTAGCGGAACGCGACCTCAAGTCCGTCGAGTTCCGGTACCGACTGGGGCAGCAGCGACTGCTGGAAGGCCAGCGCGGTCCGCTGCTCGGCCTCGAAGAGCATCGCGTTGTCGATGGCGACCGCCACCCGGCTGGCGATCGCCCCGATGAGGTCGCCGTCCGACAGGTCGTAGTGCGGGTCAGGCCGGTCGGTGACCCGCGACAGGGCCAGCGAGATGCCGCCGAGCAGCTCACCGCGCGCGTACAGCGGCGACGCGAGCACCGAGGTGAGCCCGGCCTGGTTGGCGGCGGACATGGACTCCTCGCTCGGCGCCGGGTAGTAGCCCGCCTGCAGGTCGGGGACGACGATGGTTTCCAGCCGGGACATGGCCTGCTGCATGAAGTGGCCCGGCGGGTAGCGGATCGGCTCGCCGACCCGCGCCCAGGTGTTCGGCGGCGGTTCCCAGCCGCCGGCGTGCGCCGCGGCCCGCCTGATGAGCTTGTCGCCGCTGAACAGGTCGATGAAGCAGTGGTCGGCGAACCGGGGGACGAGAATCTGCGCTATCTGGCGCAGCGTGGCGTCAAGTTCGAGCGAGCCGGCCAGCCGCTGGCCGATCCGCTCGAGCAGCCGCAGCCGGTCCGGCTCGCGCTGCGCGTCGCGTCGGCCGGCCTCGGTCATGAACATCACGATGCCGTCGATCTCGCCCGACGGGTTGCGCAGCGGCACCGCCAGCTCCCTGACGAACAGCAGGCTGCCGTCGGCCCGGTGCCCGGCGAACGTGTCCTCCCAGGTCACGCCGCTCAGCACCTGACGGGCAATCTCCGCGGCCCGGCCCGCCTCGTTGTCCGGCAGCAAGCCGAGGCCGCCGAGCGGCTCGCCGACCAGCGAGGAACCCGGCGCCGTCAGGCGCAGCAGACGGGCAACGTAGTCGTTCGCGAACACGACTTTGCCGTCCCGGTCCGCAACGATGACGCCGATCTCGGCCTGGCTCAGCACGAGTTCTGCTGCCGGGCTCTCGCTCCAGCGCGCCATGGTCACGCTCCGGTCACCGAACAAGGTCTCCTGGCTAATCCCTGGACACGAACACGTGTGAAGCGACCTCGGCAGGCAGGTCCTCGGCCGCCGCGGTGTCCGCGCCGCTGACCCGGACTCCGCCGTGGACCGCTCCGAGCAACACCTCGCGTCCGGGTTGTATCCCTGCTTGCTTGAGTTTAAGCATCAGCTCCAGATCACTTTGAAGCTGCTCGGTTATCCGTGTCACAGTAACCCGTACAGGCTCTTTAATCCCGTGAGTGACGTCGGTCATGGTCTCATCGTGGGCCGCCGGCACCGCGGCGGCCTCGGTGAACAGCTCCTCGACGCCGGGGATGACATTGCCATGCGGGCAGCGCTCCGGGTGGCCGAGCAGTTCGTACAGCCGCCGCTCGACGGACTCGGAGATGACGTGCTCCCACCGGCATGCCTCGATGTGCACCTCTTCCCATGGCATCTTGATCACGCTGACCAGCAGGCACTCCGCCAGCCTGTGCTTGCGCATCACCCGGGTCGCCAGCGCGCGGCCGTCATCGGTCAGCGCGAGCTGCCGGTCGCCCGCCACGTGCAGCAGGCCGTCACGCTCCATCCGGGCGACCGTCTGGCTGACCGTCGGGCCGGACTGGGCCAGGCGCTCGGCTATCCGCGCCCGCAGCGGGACGATCCCCTCCTCCTCAAGCTCGAACACCGTACGGAGGTACATCTCCGTAGTGTCGATAAGCCCATGGGCAGTCACTGAAACCTTCCTCCTGATGGTGATGCTACGCGCTCGGGCCACCACCGTCAGAAACCTAAGCGGACCAGCATCTTATGCCTAGGGCGACCAGCGTTCGATGACCCAGTTGCCGGCGTGGCGCCGGTAGCTCAGCCGGTCGTGCAGCCGGTTGGGGTGCGACTGCCAGAACTCGATCCGCTCAGGCACGATCAGGTACCCGCCCCAGAAATCTGGCATGGGGACCTCGGTGCCCTCCGGCCACCGGCCGGACAGCTCCGCAACGCGGTCGTCGAGCTCGGCGCGGGAGGTGAGCACCGTCGACTGCCGCGACGCCCAGGCGCCGATTTGCGAGAGCCAGGGCCGTGAGTGATAGTACGGCTCGCTTTCCTCCGTTGAGAGCGGCCGCGCGGCCCCTTCCACCGTCACCTGGCGGCCCATTGCGTACCAGGGGAACAGGGCGCAGCAGCGCGGGTTGGCGGCGAGGTCACGGCCCTTGCGGGACGTCCTGTTGGTGTAGAACGTGAAGCCGTTGTCGTCGTGCGCCTTGAGCAGCACGGTCCGCGCGTGCGGCACCTCGCCCATGGTGGTCAGCACCATCGCGTTGGGCTCAGGCAGCCTGGCGGCCGCCGCCTCGACGAACCAGCGGGTGAACTGCTTGATCGGAGACCCGTCAAGCATCTCCGGTGTCAACGCCCTGTTCATAAATGCAAATCTTTACATGTCTGCGGCCTGTCAGGACCAGCCACGGCGGAGTTTGAATGAAGCCGACAGCCAGCGGACAGCAAGCCGACAGCCAGCGGACGTCGGCGAATGCGCCTGACCAGGGCAAGTAGGGCCTCCCCACCGGGAGGAAGAAAGGGAGCAAAAAGTGTCCGATTTTAAGCCGGGGCTCGAAGGCGTCGTGGCGTTCGAGACAGAGATCGCCGAGCCGGACAAGGAGGGCGGATCACTCCGCTACCGGGGCGTGGACATCGAGGAACTCGTCGGCCACGTGTCCTTCGGCCACGTCTGGGGGCTGCTTGTCGACAACGCGTTCGATCCCGGCCTGCCCTCTGCCGAGCACCAGCGGCTCCCGCTGCGCACCGGTGACGTCCGCGTCGACGCGCAGAGCGGCGTCGCGGCCCTGGGCGCGCGCTGGAACCTGCGCCCGCTGCTTGACGTCTCACCGGAGCAGGCGCGGCAGGACGTCGGCCGGGCCTGCGCGCAGCTACTCGAGTTCGTCGCGCAGTCAGCGCGCGGCGCGGACCTTCCCGAGGTCCCGCAGCGGCTCGTGGACGACGCGCAGACGGCCGCTGAGGCGTTTCTCGTCCGCTGGCGCGGTGAACCGGACCCGCGGCACGTGAAGGCCCTTGACGCCTACTGGGTGAGCGCCGCGGAGCATGGCATGAACGCCTCGACGTTCACCGCCCGGGTGATCGCATCCACCGGCGCCGACGTGGCCGCCGCGCTTTCCGGCGCGATCGGCGCCCTGTCCGGCCCGCTGCACGGCGGCGCGCCGGCCCGCGTGCTGCACATGATCGAGGACGTGGAGCGCACCGGCGACGCGGCGGCCTACGTCCGGTCGGTGCTGGACTCGGGCGGCCGCCTGATGGGCTTCGGCCACCGGGTGTACCGGGCGGAGGATCCCAGGGCGCGGGTACTGCGGCGCACCGCCAAGGAGCTCGGCGCGCCCAGGTACGAGGTCGCGCTCGCGCTGGAGAACGCCGCGCTCGCCGAGCTGCGCGCCCGCCGGCCGGACCGCGTGCTTGAGACGAACGTCGAGTTCTGGGCGGCGATCGTGCTCGACTTCGCGCAGGTGCCCGCGGACATCACGCCATCGATGTTCACCTGCGCGCGGACCGCGGGCTGGGCCGCGCACATCATGGAGCAGAAGCTGACCGGCCGCCTCGTCCGCCCGTCCGCCCGCTACATCGGCCCAGCCCCGCGCCCCATCAGGGACGTACAGGGCGCCGCGGAAATCCTGTAGCAGGCACCACCGTCCCTGGGATTACCCTTGGGGGCGTGACCAGCATCATCATTCCCGGCGATCTCAAGCCCAGGGACGGGCGGTTCGGCAGCGGCCCGACGAAGGTCCGCGCGGAGCAGGTCGCCGCCCTCGCGGCGGCGACCGAGCTCGGCACATCGCACAGGCAGTCCCCGGTGCGGGAGGTCGTGCGGCGGATCCGTAGCGGGCTGACCGAGCTCTTCGGGCTGCCGAACGGGAGCGTGGTGGCCCTTGGCAACGGAGGGACCACCGCGTTCTGGGACGCGGCCGCGTTCTGCCTGATCCAGGAACGGTCACAGCACCTGTCGTTCGGCGAGTTCTCGTCGAAGTTCACGACGGTGACCGCGCGCGCCCCGTGGCTCAAGGAGCCGTCGGTCATCGGATGCGAGCCGGGCACGCACCCGCTGCCGCGGGCCAGGCCGGCGTGGACGCCTACGCGCTCACTCACAACGAGACGTCCACTGGCGTGCGCGCGGACATCCGTCGCCCGGCGGGCGCGGATGACGGGGCGCTCGTGCTCGTCGACGCGACCAGCGCGGCGGGAGCGCTGCCGGTGGACCCGGCCGAGTTCGACGCGTACTACTTCGCGCCGCAGAAGGTGTTCGGCGCAGACGGCGGGCTGTGGCTCGCGCTGCTCTCGCCCGCGGCGCTGGACCGGATCGACGAGATCGCGGCGAGCGGCCGTTACATCCCGGAGTTCCTGTCACTTAAGGCGGCGGTGGAGAACTCGGTCAAGAACCAGACGCTCAACACGCCTGCCGTGTCGACGCTCGTGCTCATGGCCGCCCAGCTCGACTGGCTGCTTGACCAGGGCGGCCTTGCGTGGGCCGGGGAACGCGCCGCCCGTTCCGCGAACATTCTCTATTCCTGGGCGGAGAAGTCGGAGTTCGCGGTGCCGTTCGTATCCGACCCGGCGATGCGCTCCCCCGTGGTGGGCACGATCGACTTCGCAGGCGAGGTCAGCGCCGACGCGGTGGCCGGCGTGCTGCGGGCGAACGGGATCGTGGACACGGAGTCCTACCGGAAGCTGGGCCGCAACCAGCTGCGGATCGGCACGTTCCCCGCGGTCGACCCCGAGGACGTGGCCGCCCTCACCGGGTGCATCGACTACGTGGTGGAGCGGCTCGCGTTAGTGAACTAGCGCGCCGATGAGCACCACAAGCACGAGCAGCCCGAGCACAGTCGGCATCAGCCAGCGGGGCACCCTGTTCACGGGTTCAATGTACGCGGGTAAGGGCGAACTGGTTCGGGTAATGCGGCTCTTCGTCGGCCTCGAGCCGTCCGCCGTGGCACTCGATGACCTGGACGCGGCGTGCGCGCCGTTGCGGGCGGGGCGCGGTGACCTGCGGTGGACTGGCCGTGAGCGGTGGCACGTCACGCTTGCCTTCCTCGGCGAGGTGAGCGAGGACAGGCTGCCGGGGCTGCTGCCGCGGCTTGAGCGCGCGGCCCGGCGGCACCCGGCGTTCGGCCTGAACCTGGCGGGTGCGGGCGCCTTCCCCAGCCCGGCTCGGGCGAACGTGCTGTGGGCCGGGCTGTCCGGCGACAGGAAGGCGCTCGGGGAACTGGCGATGTCGGTGGGCGCGGGCGCGCGGCGGGCCGGCGCGCCGCCGCCAGACGAGGGGCGGCGCTACCGGCCGCACGTCACGCTCGCCCGGTGCCGGATGCCCGCGGACGTGCGCGCGATAGTCGCGGAGCTGTCCGGCTACCAGGGACCCGCCTGGACGGCCGGGGAGATCTGCCTCATCCGCAGCACGCTCGGCGGTCAGGCCAAGTACGAGGCGCTTGGGAGCTGGAAGTTGAAGGCTATGACTGGCTTATTTTCTCCAGGATGGGGACGGCGGCGCGCAGCACCTGACGTTCCTCCGGGGTGAGCTCCTGAAGGCGCTGCGCGAGCCAGGCCTCACGGCGGCGGCGGACCCGCTGCACCAGGTCCCTGCCGTCGGCCGTCACGGTCAGCACTACCTGCCTGCGGTCGGTCGCGTGCGGCGCCCGGCGCACCAGGCCGCGCTCCTCGAGCACCGCGATTACCCGGGTCATGGACGGCGGCTGTACCTTCTCGTGCTCCGCGAGCTCGCCCGGGGTCATCGAATCATGGCGCTCAAGCGCCGCCAGCGCGGCGAGCTGGATGTCGGAGATGACCGTCTCGGTCCCGCCAAGTCCAAGGCGCTCCACGCGGAGGCGCCGCGCGAGCCTGCTGATCGAAATCCGCATGGTGGTCGCCAGCCCCGCGTCCGTCTGCATACCTGACTCAGGCATCCACCAAGTACATCATGCGCAGGCAGGTCATATAAGACGGGTCGGCTAGGGTTGTGGCGTGAGCCAGAGTCGGCGAGTCAGCCCCCGAGAGCGGCGCCCGGCGCCGCCGCCGAGCGAAGCGGACGACCGCCAGGTGACCCTCGTCATCACCACGGGCTGGGTGCTCGCCCTGATTATCGTGTTCTGCCTGCGCAACGAACTGCCCGCGGACGTGCGCTGGTGGGTGTGGACGTGCCTCACCGGCGTGCTGATGGGCCTGTTCGGGCTCTGGTACGTGCCGCTACTCAAGCGCAGGCGGGCCAGGATCGCGGCCGAGCGCGCACGGCTCGCCGGGACTCAGCTCTCCTCGGGGTACGTGTCCCGGGACAGCGGCTCGAATACGGTTTCCTCGACCGAGACGCCGGGCAAGTCCACCAGGTCGTAGCCGAACTCATCGATCACCGGCGCGGTCGCCTGCGCGGCGGAGCCGCTGAGCATGGCCTCGGAGTGCGCGCCGCACCCGTGGTCGGCCGACACCACCCGGCCGTCGTCCGGCGCGAAGGCGTTGCCGCAGGCGCCGAAGACCCGGCCCAGGCTACCGCTGAGCGGGACGAAGAACCCGCAGCTCGTGCAGTTGGCCGGCGCGGCGTGGGACAGCGGGGTGCGCGGCCCGTGGTCGCTTTCGTACCAGCGCTCCGCCGTGTCGTCACGGCCGAGGGCGGACAGCACGCGGGAGCGGCCCGGGGTGGGGACCTCCTCGGCGACGCGCGGCCCCGCGTCCGCGTCTTCGGTGTCGGACCGCGGCTCGAACCAGTCGGTCACCGCGTCGTCCCCGTCGAGCGTCACGAACGGAACGAGGCGCTCGTCGTCCGGGCTGGCAGGCAGCAGGTCGCCGATCCCCACGTCGCCGGGGCGCAGCCGGTCCTGCCAGGGCACCCAGTCCGGCGCGAGCAGCGCCTCGGGGCCGGGCAGCAGGACGCTCTCGTCCACCGTCACGATCTTGGCTCTCGGTGCGCGCGCCACCGTGACTGCCCACCGCCAGCCCGCGTAGGCACGGTCGGTGCAGCTGAAGAAATGTGTGACGACACGATCGCCCACGGGCTCGATGCCCAAGTGGTCACCAATCGTGTCCGGACTCACCCCCGCCTGCTCGGCGAGGGACTGCCTGGCCAGGTCAACGGCGTCCGCGCAGATTTGGTCTGGTTCCTTCGCGCGGTTTCTGATCGTGCTCACGACTGCCAATTCTCGCTCCCGGAGCGTCACACCGCGAGGGCAGGCCCGTCAGGATCTCCCGGATAGGGCTCGTCGCAGTGCCGCTGACCAAGAATACTGTGAACATGCGGATGTCGGACGCGGTGCGACGCGCGGGCAATGTTGCCCACGCGACCAGTCGTGCGTTCCGCTCGGGCGGCCAGGCCTCAACCAAGGCCACCAGGCGGACGGCGGGCCTGGTGCACCGCGTCACCGGCGCGCAGGGGGCGGACCGGACCGGCCTCGGCACGCTGATCGAGATGACCGCGGTCAGCGGCGCCGCCGACGCGTTCGTTACCGTGGCGCTCGCCGGGACGATCTTCTTCAGCACGTCCGTGGACCAGGCCCGCGGCCGGGTGGTGCTGTTCCTGATCATCACGATGGCCCCGTTCGCGGTGCTCGCGCCGTTCATCGGGCCGGCCCTCGACCGGATACAACAGGGCCGCCGGTTCGTGCTCGCCGGGACCATGCTGACCCGCGGGCTGCTCTGCTATGCCATGTCGGCGAACGTGGCCAACTCGGTGACGCTACTGCCCGCCGCGTTCGGCATCCTGGTGCTGCAGAAGGCGGGCGGGGTCGTCAAGGCCTCGGTCACGCCGCGCCTGCTGCCCGCCGATCTCACGCTGGTCACCGCCAACGCGCGGTCAGGGCTGATCTCAATCGCCGCGTCCACCGCGGCGGCGGGCCTTGCCGCCGGAATACAGTACGCGGGCGGCGCGGCCTGGACGCTGCGCGTCGGCACGCTGATCTACCTGGCCGCGATGCTGCTCGCGTTCCGCCTTCCCGAGCAGATCGACGTGCCGGCCGCGGCGCCCGCGCCGGCCGCGCCGGTCCCCGTACAGCCCACACGGCCGGACATCCCGCGGCCCACGCTGCCGCTCGCGGCGGCGGAGAGGCCGGACGCGGGCAGGAATCACGCGCGCTGGCGTACGCTCGCCAGCGTCGGGCCGGTGGTCGCCGAGGCGATGACGGTCAACGCGGTGCTGCGCGCCTTTTCCGGCTACATCCTGTTCTTGCTGGCCTTCCTGCTGCGCAGCGTTAGCCTTGGCACCGTCTTCGGCCACGAGGTCTCGCACAACTTCGCCCTCGGGGCGCTCGCGCTCGGCCTTTCGGTCGGCAGCCTCAGCTCGATGGTGCTCGGCTCATTCTTCCGCGGCCGGGCACCGCAGCTGATCATGTTCAGCGTGCTCGCCATCGCGCCGGTCGTGACGGCGTTGTGCGCGTGGCAGTTCGGCCTGTGGGCGGCCGTCATCGTCGAGGCCGTCGCGATCTTCTGCGCCAGCCTCGCCAAGCTCGGGCAGGACTCGATCGTCGGCCGCGAGATCGGCGACGAGATCAGGTCCTCGACGTTCGCCGTCTCAGAGACGCTGAACCAGGTCGCCAACGTGGCGGGCGGCCTGGCCGGGGTGCTCGTGTCAATGCTCGACAACGGACAGGCGGGCCTGAGCATCGCCGCGGGCGGCCTGCTAGTCGCGTTCGTGCTGCTCGTGCTGCGCCGACGGCAGCGCGTCGTCGCCCAGGGCAGGCGGGTGCCGCCGCCCGCGCAGGCCACGAGCAGCCGCTAGGCTGCGCGCCCGATGGCAAAAGGCGCCATCGTATCGGGCACGCGGCACCGGTCCCGGATGGCGGCCTGGCGGTCACTGTGCTGCTTCCCGTCGGCGGACAGGGTCACGGCGACGGCCGTGGTTAGGCCGCCGCCGCGGATGTCTCTTTTACTGTGCCTGCGCTTGCCGCGGTGCCTATCCGCTTGCCTGGCGGGACCGGCCGCCGCGCTCTTCCGGCGCGAGGTCGTCGGCGACGGCGCGCAGCAGCTCGGCGATCGGCTTGGCTTCCTTCGGCTCCGGGTGCTTGCCGCGGCGGTAGACGTCGGAGATCCCGTCGAGCAGCTTCATCAGGTCCTCGATGATCGGGATCATCTCGTCGGGCTTCTTGCGGGGGTGCTTGGCGGCTGCTGCCGCAGCCGTAACGTTGGGCGGCGCCTCGAGGAGCCGCACCTGCAGTGCCTGCGCCCCCTTGCGCCCTTCCACGATGCCGAACTCCACCCGCTGCCCCTTGCCAAGGGTGTCCGTCCCGGCAGGCAGCGCGGAAGAATGCACGAAGACCTCGCCCCCATCATCGCGGGCGAGGAAGCCGAACCCCTTTTCGGCGTCATACCACTTGACCTTGCCGGTAGGCACGAGCAAGACCTCACGTCAGTAGAGACTTGGGCATCCCGGCGGGCGAAGCTGCCGCCAGGATGTAACGGGCGCCTTCTAGGCTATCGGTACCGCGAGGGTAATGGCGCAAGGTTATTCTGCCGTCAGCGCAGCCGCGCCCGCTTGGGGGAGAAGGGGTCACGGCCTCACACGTTCGGATGGTGCTGGGACGGGATCGCGTGCAAGGCCGTGAGTCTGTTGGCGGATCTCGATGAGCGCCGGCCCACGGGATCGCACTAGGGCTATACCCAGGGGTTATGCGCGAAAACCTGCTGCTTTTGCGTCGTGGCTCGGTGCCCGGGGCCGGTGAGGGCCGGTGGGGAGCGTGCTAGTGCTGGGACACGTGACCGCTGGCGCCGTAGGCGATTGCCAGCACCACCACGACGACGACGACGATCCACATCCAGTGCCTGCCGGTCACCGGAAGCCTCATCTTCTGCCGGCCCCTGGTCAGCAGCCAGGCGACGAGCACGCCGATGAGCACGAGCAGAACCAATCCGCTCATCTGTTCGTCTCCACGTCATCTGGCGGGCGTTGTCAGCCCGCAACCGAAGATTTTCGTCCTTTCCGAGAGTACGCGAAGTCGCTCGATTCGTCTCGGCCCGCCACGGCACCAGCTGCGTGGCACTAACGACGGTGCGGACGCTATGCGTGCCGCATCCACAGGTTGGTCTCCGCGTAGTTGCCGCGGTCACCCTCGGCGTCTATGTCCACCAGGTCAAGCGCGCCTGGCACGACGTACGAGCCGGTCTGCGGGAACGCCATCCCCGCCCAGCCCTGCCACTCGGCAACGGTTCCTGTCACGATCATCGACCGGGGAGCCGGGCAGAGAATCTCGGCGCCAAGCCGCTGGTGGGTCCGGATCCACGGGTCCATGTGCAGGCCGTCACCGCGAGCCCACCCGGCGAAGTCGGCCATGGAGGTCAGCGGGTACCGGCTCTTCAGCGTCGGCCGGACCGGCACGACGACCCGGCAGAGCCCGGCCTCCGCCGCCCGGTCGCGCAGCGCGGTGATGACCTGGCCGGCCAGGCCTGCGCGCTGGCGGTCACGGCGAACCGCCACGGCCATGACGCACATCGTGTCCGGTGCGGCCGCGCTGCGGTACCCGGCTAGCGCGCTGGTGAGCGCGCCGTCGTAGCCGTCAGGCAGTTCGCCGGCCACGCCGTTCCACCGCAGTGGCACCGCCCAGCCGCCAGCGGTGACCATGCCGTCTTCGAGCAGCCGCACGTCGAACTCGGGAAAATACTCCCACGCGCGGCCCATGAGCTCGGGGGCACACCGGTCGTGGAGTATGAACTCCGGCCAGTCGGCGAGCAGTGCCGCGCTGCCCTGCTCGGCCAAGTCTGGCCGGTCCGACGTGGTGATGATGCGCTGGTCCATGGTCATCCCCTGGTCAATGCCCCCTTGGTCAGTGACGGGGCGCGGGCACGGGCGCGGCTGAGCTGAACCCGTGGCGGGCCAGTTCCTCGGCTTCGGTGAGCGGCATCGGCATCGCTAGCAGGAACCCCTGCCCGTAGTGACAACCCATCGAGGAGAGCAGGTCCCGCTGCACCTCGGTTTCGATTCCCTCGGCGACCACGTCCAGGCTGAGGGTCTTCGCTATCTGCACGATGCCCTCGGCAAGAGCCAGGCGCTGCCGGGAATCGGCGATTCCCTCGACGAAAGCCTTGTCCATCTTCACCACATCGATCGGCAGGTCACGCAGGTAGCTGAGAGAGCTGTAACCAGTGCCGAAGTCGTCGATGGCCAGCTTCACCCCGACGTCCTTCAGTTCCGCCAGTTCGGAGTGCAGCCGCTCATCCCTGCGCAGCAGTGCGCTTTCCGTGAGCTCGAGCATGATGGCCTGCGGTTCGAGGCCGGACGCGGCGACGGTCTGCCGCACGGTGCCCGCGAAACTGGCGTCAGCGAACTGGCGCGCCGACACGTTCACGCTGACCCACAGGTCGCGGCGCCCGGCAGGACGGTCCTCGTCAAGCGGCGGCTGTTCCCCGTCGCGCTGCGCGGCCGGGGAACTACCGCCGCCGCCCGGCGCAGCCGGACGATGTTCGGCCGTGGCCCGGCGGAGTACCCAGTCGCCGATGGCGATGATCTGCCCGGTCTCCTCGGCCAGGGTGATGAACTGTCCGGGCTGCATCATCCCCCACTCCGGATGCGGCCAGCGGATCAGCGCCTCGAAACCGGCCAGTTCCCAGGTGTCGAGGGCCACGATCGGCTGGTAGGCGAGCGAGAAGGCGGATGTCGCGATCGCCTCCTCGAGCGCCTCCTGGATCTCCCGCCGCCGCAGCAGGCCAGCGCTGAGTACCGGCTGGTAGAGCCGCCACTGCCGTTTGCCCGCGGCCTTGGCCGCGTACAGTGCCAGGTCCGCGTGCCTGAGCAGTTCGTCCGTGTCCGTGCCGTCCACGGTGGTGGCGACGCCGACGGTGACGGTGGCGGTGACCATTCCCGTAGCGAGCGTGAACGGCTCGCGGAACGCTTCGACGATCCGGTCCGCGGTCGTTTCCACGGCGGCGATGCTCTCCGCGTTGCCGACGAGTACCGCGAACTCGTCGCCACCGAGGCGCGCCGCGGTGTCCGACTCGCGGACAAGGGCGGTGAGGCGGCCGGCGGCGGCCACGAGCAGATCGTCGCCGACGCTGTGTCCCTTCGTGTCGTTGACGATCTTGAAGTCGTCAAGGTCGACGAACAGCACGCCCGTGATCCAGCCTGTCCGTCTGGCGGTGGCGACCTGCTGCGCGATCCGGTCCTGGAGCAGCAGCCGGTTGGGCAGCCCGGTCAGGGCATCGTGGAAGGCCCGGTGCTTCAGCTCTTCCTCAAGCTGGTGCTGCCCGGTCACGTCCCTGAGGGTGAACACAAGGCCGGCCACGTTCGGGTCGGCGCGCAGGTCACTGCACCGCGCCTGCATGTGCACGATCCTGCCGTCGAGCCGGGTAATCCGCTCTTCCACGACGCGCGGGCCGAACCGCGCGCGCTCCCGCAGCCGGACGAAGTTACGGGCGAGGTCCTCGCGGTCTCGCTCCGCGACAAGCTCCCAGAAACGCTTGCCCACCGCGGCGACGTCACCGAAGATCGCGACTGTCGATGGCGTGGCGTACTTGACGGTGCCGTCGTCGTCGACGATCACGATCGCGTCGGAGGCGTCCTGCACCAGGGCGCGGAAATAGGCCTCGTTGCGCTGGCGGATCACCTCCTGGCGGAGCATGACGCTCTCCAGCGTCAGCGCGACCTGGTGCGCCAGCAGGTCAAGCGTCCCCGTCAGGTCGGACAGGACACGCTGATTACCGAATACCGCTATCAGGCCTTTCGGTATGTCCCCCGATGGCCTGTCCTGCAGCGTCAGCGGGCACAGCAGCATCGCGTCCGCGCGCGGGCGGGCCGTCCGCGCCTGCTCGGGCAGCCGCCGCATCGGCGTGAGGACCGGCGCCGTCCCCTTCACCAGCGAGAGCCAGGTCTCGGCCAGCTGCCCGAGCTGCCGGCCCTGCGCCGCTGAGCCGTTGTTGACGGCGAGCAGCGTGCCGTCGGTCTGCACTCCGAGCAGCGCGTCACCCTGCGACTGGCCGTGGAGCAGTGCGTCGACGGCGACCCGCACGGCCGCGGCGACCTGTGACACGTCCGCCGTGGTCACCAGGGACAGGCTGGCCTGCCGCAGCACCCGTTCCCGGTCGAGCGCGCGGCGATGGGACGCCGCCGCGTCCCAGAGCCGGGTCAGCACCAGCAGGTAGAGCACCGCGGAGAACACGGCGATCACCCCGACGTCCGACCCTGGTCTCTTTGGCACGACGGTGAGCAACATGAGCGGGGCGATCAGCGAGGCGAGCATTAGCACGGCGAGCCTGGCCGGCGAGACCTCGACCTGCTGCCTTGGCACCGGGTCGGTCAGCCGTGTCATGGTCGGGTGCAGCGCCGCGGCGCCCCACGCGCAGTAGAACAGTGCCCAGCCGAGGTCGACGACGGTCCCGTTGTGGAACGTGCCGTGCAGCTGGACGGCGCCGTAGGCGGCGTCGGACAACAGGCAGGCGACCGCGCCGACGGTGAGCAGCTGCACGGATCTCGCCCCGCCGGTCCCCGGGGCCAGCAGTCTCGCGAGCAGCGCGAGCATCAGCACGTCGCCGAGCGGGTAGGCGATCGCGACGGTCTTCTGCAGCCCGGTCAGCGTCGGGTCGTTGACGTAGGGCTGGATCAGGAAGGTCCACGACAGCAGCCCGAGGCCGACCGTGAGCGTCAGCGCGTCGATCAGGCTGCGCAGGTCGCCGCCCGGGGTGCGCCAGTAGATGAATATCAGCAGCCCAGCCGCGTACAGCGGGTAGCAGGACAGGTAGAGCACGTCCGCGAACGACGGGAACGGCAGCGCCACCTTGAAGTGCGTCGCGAGCAGGAAGCTCAGCTGGCCGGCCGCGAAGCAGGTGAGCGCCGCGGCGAGCAGGATCCACGGCGCCTTGCGGGCGGGCCGGTTGAGTATCAGGCCCGCTATGATCGCGGCCACCCCGCTGAGGCTGATCAGCGTCCAGGCCGTGATGCGCAGACTGTCGACCCCGTAGTAAATCGCGATGAGCAGTGCGACCCAGACGGCGTAGCCGCTGAGAAAATACCGCTTTTGCGTCACGGCAATCCTCCCGTGCTCACCGGATTCCAGCGTAATGCCTGAACTCTCGTAAACGCACTGTACCCACCTTGCGGATCCGGCTACCTGCGAGTCTGTGTAGTTTGTGGGGAAATTAGGCAATTGATAGAAGTGTTACAAGGAATAATGCGGGCAGGAAGCGAGGCGTAATGATCTTTATCCGTGTCCATTTCGGGACATTACATGGGAAAATATTTCGTGACTGGTATGGCGCAGCCGACCCGGACTTCGCCCGATGATTTTGTCGTCGTGGCCAACCAACTGGGCCAGCACTCCTTGTGGCATTCGGCGCTCTCCGTGCCCCAAGGCTGGCGGCGACGGTCCGGCGTGATGTCAAGAAGCGATTGCCTGAAGGCCATCGAGGCCGGATGGCGGGACATCGCCCCGGGCAGCGCGCCCGCCCGGCCCGGTGAGCAGCCGGCGGGCGGAGACCGGTTCGTCCACGAGCTCTTCGCGGATCAGGCAGCCGCCCGGCCCGATGCGGTCGCCGTCTTGGTCGGCCGGGCCCGGGTGACCTACCGTGAGCTCGACGAGTCGGCCTGGCTCGCGCGTCAGCTGCGCGAGACCGGGGTGGGCCCGGAGGTAGCCGTCGGTGTCCACCTGGAGCGCGGTATCGACCTGATCCGGGTCATCCTCGCCATCATGAAGGCGGGCGGCGGCTACCTGCCGCTCGACCCGGCCCTGCCGGCGGACCGGCTGAGCGGGATGTGCTCACAGGTTGGCCCGGCCGTCGTGATCACCGCGACGGCAGGCTCGTTCCCCGCCGCGCCGACCAGGCTGCTGCCGCTCGACGGGCTTGCGGCGGACCTGGGGCGCGGCCAGGCGGCGGCGCCGGACAGCCGCCCGCACCCCGACAGCCTGTGCTACGTCATCTATACCTCGGGCTCCACCGGCGACCCCAAGGCGGTCGCCGTCAGCTACGGCAGCCTGGCTAGCGTGATCGTTGCGCTGGCCGCCGACTACCAGATCAGCCCGCACGACCGGGTCGCGCAGCTGGCGGCCATCGCCTTTGACACGTCGGTTGAGCAGATGTTCGTCGCACTGACCAGCGGGGCCACGCTCACGATGCCGCCAGCAGGCACCCTGGCGCCCTCTGTACTGCTGCGCGGAATCGAGCGGAGGGGAGTCACCGTCGTCGACCTGACGCCCGCTTACTGGCATCAGCTGCTCCCGCTCACCAGGCCGGCCGACGAGCGGCTGCGCAGTCTCCGGTTGATGATCACCGGGGGCGAGGTGGCGGATCCGGCCGACTGCCAGGCCGCACTCGGTGCGGCGCCCTGGGCCCGGCTGCTGAACGCATACGGGCTTACCGAGGCGACCATCACCTCGGCCATTTTCGACGTGAGCAGCTGGCGGCCAGCGGAACCATGGTCCGCCGTGCCGGTGGGCCGCCCGGCGGGCCCCGCGCGGCTCATGGTCCTGGACGGGCAGCTTAAGCCGGTCCCGCCGGGGACGTCAGGTGAGGTCTACATCGGCGGCCCCGGTGTCGGGCGCGGTTACCTCGGGAGGCCTGGGCTCACGGCGGAGCGGTTCCTGCCCGACCCGGCCGGCGCCCCCGGGAGCCGGATGTACCGGACCGGTGACCTTGGCCGCTGGATCGAGGCGGGCCGCCTGGAGATCGCGGGCAGGATGGACCGCCAGCTCAAGGTGCGCGGCTACCGCATCGAGCCGGGGGAGATCGAGAGCGTTCTGGCCGGGCACCCGGACATCGACGAGGTGTCGGTGGTGGCAACGTCGCGCCACGCGGGCGATAGTCACCTGGTCGCCTACTACACGCCGACCCGCGCCGCCGCGCAGACGGCCTTGCACCACCCGCGGGCCGCGAGCCTCCGGCGCTACCTGCTGGACCGGCTGCCCAGCTACATGATCCCGGCGGCCTTCATCGCCCGTCACCCCAAGCATGTCCCGGCGGCCAAGCCCAGCACGGGAGCCAGTCACAGCCCGGGCGCCGGGCGGACACGGCCGGTCCCCGGGCAGCGCCGCCGCGGGTCCGGGGCGCAGCTCACGCCCACCGAGGCGGGACTCTCCGCCCTATGGGGCAGGTTGCTCAGCCGCGACCATGTCGGCCTTGACGATGAGTTCTTCGCGCTCGGCGGCGACTCCCTGCTCGCCGCGGAGATGCTGGTGCGCACCGACGCCATCTTCAGCATCTCGGCCGACTCGGTGCGCCCGCTTACCAGCTGCCTGCTCCGCGATCCAACGTTGCGGGGGTTCGCGGCCGCGGTGGAGGACGCTCGCGCGGGACGCCTGAGCACAGACGGAGACCTGGCCGAGGTCGACTTCGGCCGTGAGACCAGGCTCAGCCTCAAGGTCAGCGACCGCGCCGCGCCAGCTGCCCGGGGCGGCAGGGACGCGGCCACGTCACGCCACGGGCAAGGCTGGCGTAACCCGGGCGAAGTGCTGCTCACCGGGGCGACCGGCTTCCTCGGCGCTCACCTGCTGTGCGATTTGCTCGCCCATACAAGCGCCAGGGTGCACTGCCTGGTCCGGGCGCGCGACGAGCATGCGGCGCTAGCCCGGCTCAGGCATGCCGCCGAGAGGTACGAGCTGCCGGTGCCCCGGGGCGAGCGCGTCGTGCCGTTGCCCGGTGACCTTGCCGAACCGAGGCTCGGGCTCTCCGACGCGACGTTCCGCGACCTGGCCAGAAGCGCCGACACGATCTACCATGCGGGCGCGCAGGTCAACTTCATCTACCCGTACCACGAGCTACGTGCGGCTAACGTGGCGGGCACCCGGGAGGTGATCAGGCTCGCCGCGAAGTACCGGGCTATCCCAGTGCATTACGTGTCGAGCACCGCGGTACTCGCCGGCCTCGGCGTGTCAGGCGTCCGCGAGGTGACGGAGGAGACGCCGCTGGCCCATCCAGAGCTACTGCGCATGGGGTACGTCGAGACGAAGTACGTGTCCGAGGAACTGCTGCGCGCCGCGGGGGGCGCGGGCCTTCCCGTGGCGATCTACCGGCCGCTGGACATCGTCGGCAGCGTGAGCACCGGCGCGTGGAGCACGTCGACCGAGATGGCCGCGCTGATCAGGTACATCGTGGACACTGGCCTCGCGCCCGATATCGATCTTCCGCTAGATTTCGTGGCCGCCGACACCTGCGCCGCGGCGATCCGCCATATCTCCCTCACCGTGGGCGCGGCTGGCCGCACCTACCATCTGGCCAGCTCCGAGACGGCCCCGCTCGCTACCCTGGTCGGGCGGCTGCGGGACAAGGGGTACCAGATCGCGGAGGTACCTTTCGACGACTGGGTGCGAGAACTCGCGCGGCAGGCCGCCCGTGACCCGTCGCACCCCATGGCGGCCTTCCTGCCGCTCTTCGTGGGCCAGGTAGCGGCCGGCCTCACGGTAGCCGAAATGTACCTTTCGCACGTTTTTCCGGTTTACCGCCGTTCTAATACCGAGCACGCGCTGCTCGGCAGCGGCATAGCTTTTCCCCCCGTCAGCGGGGACCTGCTTGACCGCAACGTCGACCGGCTGATCCAGACAGGCTACCTGCCGGCTGCCCAGGCCGTGCGCCCGCCAGCGCATGTCTGCTAGCCGCTACCAGGACTGGGAGTCGTTCAGGTTCCCCGGTGGCCTGGCCGGCTCGAACTCGGGCAGCTCAGGCCTGGGCAATGCTGACCAGCACGGGGCTGACCAGCAGCGGGGCTGACCAGCGCGGGGCTGACCAGCGCGGGGCTGACCAGCACGGGCCGCCCGTGGCCTTCTGCTCGGACCTGAGCGCGGCGAGCGTGCTCGGCGCGTACCGGAGGGGCATCGTCCCGATCCCGGCGGCGAGCGAGTACTTCCGCACGCTCAATGAGGTCAAGTACGAGGACCAGGTAGCGGCCGGCGCGATCGCTGTCGTCGGCGGCGAGCGCGACGACCCGTACTGGGCGGCGTGGTGGTCGCCGGACCCTAGGCTGCTCATCGACGGGGACGGGGTTCACCTGGGCAGGAACGTCAGGAAGCGGCTGCGCAGGGACGGGCTCGTGACCACCGCGGACACGGCGTTCGGCCTGGTCGCAGAGGGGTGCCGGGCGGGCCGTGAACCACGCTGGCTCACCGACGAGCTGCTCGGCTCGCTCACCGAGCTGCACGCCAGCGGCTGGGCGCACAGCATCGAGGTGTGGCTCGGTGATGAACTGGTCGGGGGGGCAATGGGCATCGGCATCGGCGGCGTGCTGAGCGGCGACTCGCTGTTCGGCCGGCACCCGGGCGCGGCGGCGATCGCTGTCGCCGACATGCATGCCCGGCTCGTGGTAGCGGGCGGTGCGGTCATCGATGCGCAGTGGGACAGCCCGTTCCTCCGCTCGCTTGGCGCCGCGCCGGTAGCCCGGGAGGACTACCTGGCGCTGCTCGATCGCTCCGCGGCGCCGTTGCGGCTGCCCCGCAAGGCGCTGCCCGCGCTGCGGCTGCTGCCTGCGTGACCCAGGGACGGCGCCGGACTACATCCGGTCGGGGAGCGGAACGCCGAGCAGGCCAAGGCCGGTGGTCAGCACGCGCAGCACGGCTGCGCACAGGGCAAGCCGGGACTGCCGCGTCTCGTCGTCTTCGGCTTTGAGCACCGGGCACTGCTCGTAGAACGTGGTGAACAGGCTGGCGACCTCGAAAAGGTACCCGCAGAGCCGGTGCGGTTCCGCGGTGTCCGCGACCTGGGTGACGACCGCGCCGAACTCGAGTAGCTTGCGGGCGAGCTCCCGCTCGGCCTGCTCGGTGACCAGGATCGGGCCGTGCGCGTCGGACTCGTCGGCGCCCGCCCGGCGGAAAATCGACCTGATCCGGGTGGTCGCGTACTGGAGGTAGGGCCCGGTGTTCCCCTTGAAGGAGATCATCCGGTCCCAGTCGAAGATGTAAGCGCTGTCCCGCGCGGTCGACAGGTCGGCGTACTTGATCGCGCCGATGCCGACGTCCTCCGCGATCGCGTCGAGGTCGAGGAGGGCGAGTTCCCCCTCGTCCCGTTCGATCTCGTCCAGCTTCGCCCGGGCCCGCTCGACTCCCTCGGTGAGCAGGTCGTTGAGCTTAACGAGGTCGCCGGCCCGGGTCCGCAGCCGGTGGCCGTCCTTACCCTGGACCATGCCGATCTGCGCGTGCTCGAACTGGTCGCCCGCCGGCAGCCAGCCGGCCTCGCGCGCCACGGCGAACACCATCCTGAAGTGCAGCGCCTGGTCAGCGCCGACGACGTAGACGGCACGGTCGCAGTTGACCTTGTTGACCCGGTACCTGACGGTGGCGAGGTCGGTCGTCGAGTAGTTGTAGCCGCCGTCGCTCTTCCGGATGATCACCGGCAGCGGGGTGCCGTCCCTGCTGGTGAACCCCTCGGGGAAGGCGCACAGTGCGCCGTCGCTGATCCTGGCGAGGCCCTTGGCGGCCAAGTCGTCGGCGACGCTGGACAGCATGTCGTTATAGAACGACTCGCCCCTGATGTCCTCGTCGGTCAGCGTGACCCGTAGCCGGGCATAAGTGTCCCGCAGGTACGCCTTGGACAGCTCGACGAGCTCCGCCCACAGCTCCATCGTCCCCGGGTCTGTGCCTGACTGCAGCTTGACGACCCGCTCCCTGGCCCGGTCGGCGAACACCGGGTCGGAGTCGAACTTGACCCGGGCCGCCTGGTAAAAGACGTTCGGGTCGGTGCGCAGCAGGCCCGCCTCCGGTGAGTCCTCGCCCACGTCGACCAGGTGCTCGATTAGCATGCCGAACGGCGTGCCCCAGTCGCCGACGTGGTTGTCCCTGATCAGGTGATGGCCCACGAACTCGGTCACCCGGGCGATGGCGTCGCCGACGATCGTCGTGCGGAGGTGGCCGACGTGCATCTCCTTGGCGACGTTCGGCGAGGAGTACTCGACGATGACCGTCCTGGGGTGCGCGGTGACCGGCACGCCCGCCCGCGGGTCCGCGAGGACCTCGGCCGCCGCCTGGGCGATCCAGTCGTTCCTGAGCGTGAGGTTGACGAAGCCGGGCCCGCTGACCGTGGGCGGCTCGGCGATGTCCGAGACGTCGAGCCGGGCAGCGATCTCACTGGCGATATCGCGCGGCGCCCGGCCGAGCCGCTTGGCGAGCGGCAGCGCGGCGTTGGACTGGAAGTCCGCGAACGCGGACGGGCGGATCAGCGGGTCCGCGTCAGCGTAGTCCGCGCCGTACGCGGCCACGAGGGCGTCACGCACCCGTTCGCTGAGGACCTGCTGTGGATCTGCCATGCAACAAGCCTATCGGCCCGTCCCGGCGCGGCCGAACGGATTAGCGCCGCTGACCGCTCCCGGCCGGCTGCCCGCGTCACCGCTCCCGGTCACGGCGGAGGAAGTGGGTGCCGCGCCGTGGCTCTCCGGGGCCGATGCGCTCCTTGATCCGCTCCGTGATGTCGCCGCGGGTCAGGTTCCCCGCGAGCGCGCACGCCGCGGTGACGGCACGGGCGGTGGACGCGCCGTGGGCGATCACGACGGTGCCGCCGAGCCCGAGCAGCGCCGCGCCGCCGTAGCTCTCCGGCTCCAGCCGGTGGGCGAGTTCCCGCAGGCCGCGTCGCTGCAGCAGGGCACCGATCCTGGCCGACGCCGAGCTGGTCAGGGCGGTTCGCAGCTCGCCCGCGGCGAACCGCATCGCACCTTCGAGGGTCTTGAGCGCCACGTTGCCGGTGAAGCCGTCGGTGACGATCACGTCGACCGCGCCGGCCATCAGGTCGCCGCCTTCGACGTTGCCGACGAAGTTCAGCGGCAGCGCGCCGTGCTGCGGCTCGGCGGCGAGCAGCTCATGCGCCTTCCTGATGAGGGCGTTCCCCTTGCCCGGCTCCGCGCCGATGGTGAGCAGCCCTACCCTGGGACTGGCTATGCCGAGCGCGATCTGCGCGTAGGCGACGCCCAGCTGACCGAACTGGACGAGCATCTCCGGCTTCGGGTCGGCGGTCGAGCCCGCGTCGATCAGCACGGTCGGCTTCGGATGGGTTGGCAGCAGGACGGCCAGGCCCGGGCGGGGCACGTTGGCGAGCGGCAGCAGCCGGTGCCTGGCGCTGGCCACGATCGCGCCCGTGGAGCCGGCCGATACCACGGCATTCGCCTGGCCGCCCCGGACCAGCTGGCAGGCAACGGCAATGCTTGACCGTGGCCGCCGGAAGCCGGCCAGGGCGCCCTCGCCCATTCCCACCACGTCCTCGGCGGGCACCACCCGCAGCTCGGCCCCGCCGCCGAGCCTGGCGATCACCGGGCGCAGCCGGGCTGGCGGCCCGGTGAGCAGCGTCGTAACGCCGTGTTCCCGCTGCGCGGCGAGCGCGCCGGCCACGATCTCGTCTGGCGCGTAGTCCCCGCCCATCGCGTCGACCGCGATCACCGGCTCGCGCGCGGGCGCGCGTCGCCGCTCAGGGACGGTAACGGTTACCGCCGGCTGATCTCGTGCCGGGATACGCCGCGGCGGTTCGCGGGCGTCCTCGCGGCCCGGCGGCACATGGCTCACGCGTGTCTCCGTTGGCCTTTCCTTGATCCCTGGGCCCTACTGTCGCCAAGGGCCATTATCACCCAGCCGGCCGGCCGGGCCGGCGACCGGGAGATGAACCCATCTCATCGCCGCCTCCCGTGACCCGTTGGCCGATCCAGGACTGGCGTGACGAACGGAGTTCACTATGCTCACAGCCATGGACCTGAATGGATCTTCCGCGATTGTCACTGGTGGCGCCAGTGGCCTGGGCGAGGCGACGGTGCGCGTGCTTGCCGCCGCCGGTGCGCATGTGGTCATCGCCGACCTGAACGAGGAGGCGGGCAAGCGGGTCGCCGACGAGGTTGGCGGGCAGTTCGCCAAGACCAACGTGACGGACACCGACGCCGTGCTTTCCGCAGTGGGCCTCGCCGAGGCCTCGGGACGGCCGCTGCGGGTGGCGGTGAACTGCGCGGGGATCGGCTTCGCGGCGCGCACCGTGAACCGCGACGGGTCGCCGCATGACCTGGCCGGCTTCACCAAGGTCATCGCGGTCAACCTGACCGGCACCTTCAACGTGCTGCGGCTCGCGGCCGCGGCGATGGCGAAGACGGAGCCGGTGGACGCGGACGGCCAGCGCGGAGTGATCATCAACACGTCCTCGGTAGCCGGCATCGAGGGCCAGACGGGGCAGATCGCCTACTCGGCGTCCAAGGGCGGGATCATCGGGATGACGGTGCCCGCGGCCCGTGACCTGTCAGTCATCGGCGTCCGGGTCAACACGATCTGCCCGGGCGTCATCCTCACGCCGATCTACAAGTCGATCGCCGGCGACGACACGGCCGCGCAGGAGTTCCTGGCCAGGCTGGCGGCACCGGTAGTGTTCCCCAAGCGGCTCGGGCGGGCCGATGAGTTCGGGCATCTGGTGCGGTCGCTGATCGAGAACGACTATATGAATGCGGAGGTCGTGCGGTTCGACGGCGGCATCCGGTTCCAGCCCAAGTGAAGCTGCCTTAGGGGTGGTATGTCGGGGATCGCGGGGTGCCTGGCGCTGGCCGGGGGGAGCAGGCCGGACGCGGACTGGGTGCTCCGTGCCGTGCGGCAGATGGCCCACCGGGGTCCGGACGACGAGCAGGTGGTCTCTGACGGCCCGGTCACGCTCGGTGCCCGGCGGCTGGCGGTAGTTGACCCGTCGGCCGCCGGGCGCCAGCCCATGCGATCGGCCGACGGCCGGTACGTGATCGTCTACAACGGGGAGATCTACAACTACGGGGAGCTGGCGCAGCGGCTGCTGGCGCGCGGTGCGGTGCTGCGCGGGCGCTCCGACACCGAGGTGCTGCTCGAGACCTACGCGGCCGAGGGCAAGGACGCGCTGCGCCGGCTGCGCGGCATGTTCGCCTTCGCCATCTGGGATGCCCGGACCGGAGAGCTGTTCTGCGCTCGCGACCCGTTCGGCGCCAAGCCGCTGTACTACATGCTTGCCGAGGGCGGCAGGCAGTTCAGGTTCGCGTCCGAGCGCAAGGCGCTGCTCGGGCCGGGCGAGGTGCCGGTGATCGACCCCGACGCGCTGCGCAGGTACCTGTCCTTCCAGTACGTCCCCGCCCCGTCGACGATGACGCCGCCGGTGGCCTGCCTGCCGGCCGGCTGCAGCCTGCTGGTGCGGCCAGGCGCACCGCTCGAGCGGCCGACACGGTACTGGCGGCCGATGCTGCGGCCGGCCAAGTCGCCCTCCCCCGATACGCCGGAGCGCGTGCTCACCGCGCTGCGCGGTTCCGTCGCCGCCCACCTGCGCAGCGACGTGCCGGTGGGCGCCTTCCTGTCTGGCGGCGTGGACTCGGCGGCGATCTGCGCGATCGCCGCCGAGACCAACCCCGGCATGCTGACGTTCACCGCCGCGTTCGCCCGGCCCGGCTACAGCGAGATCGAGGAGGCGCAGGAGACGGCAGCGGCGCTCGGGCTGCGGAACGTCCCGTACGTGATCACCCCGCAGGAGTTCGCCGCCCGGCTGCCGCAGATCATCTGGCAGCTTGACGACCCGCTCGCGGACGCGGCGGCCGTCGGCCTCTGGTTCGTCGCGCGTGAGGCGCGACGGCACGTGAAGGTGGTGCTGTCCGGGGAGGGCGCCGACGAGCTGTTCGGCGGTTACGGCGTCTACTACCAGCCGGGGGTGGTCCGGGCGGCGACGAAGCTGCCGGGCTCGGGCCGGTCGCTCGCCCAGGCGATGGCCCACCGGATACCGCCAGGACAGCGCGGTAAGGGGCTACTCGAGCGGATCGCCACGCCGCTGCGCACCAGGTACATCGGCAACGCCAACATCTTCGCCGGGGACGAGGTTGACGCGCTGACCAGGTACGGCGACGGCACCGTGTACGACGTGACCGGGCCGGTCTTCGACCAGGCGCAGGCCGCGGGGCTTGACGACGTGGCCACGATGCAGCTCGTCGACATCAACACCTGGCTGCCCGGCGACATCCTGGTCAAGGCGGACAGGGGATCGATGGCGCACGGCCTTGAGCTGCGCATGCCGTTCCTCGACCGCGAGGTGATGAGCGTGGCCGCCCGGCTGGCCAGGGCGGAGAAGACCGCCGCGGGCACGACCAAGTTCGTGCTCCGCGAGGCGGTGGGCTCGCTACTGCCGCGCGACGCGGTAGAGCGCCGCAAGCTCGGGTTTCCCGTGCCGCTCGGGCCCTGGCTCCGCGGTGAGCTGTCAGGCTACGCGGAGCAGGTGATCCGCGAGGCCCGCACGGAGGAGTGGCTTGACAAGCGCGCGGTACTCGACGTGCTCGGCCGCTTCCGTGGCGGCGACCCCGACATCCGGTGGCGCCAGGTCTGGACGCTCGTCGTGTTCTCCCTGTGGCACCAGATCTACCTGGAGCAGGTACATGACCCGGTGGCCCTGGGCTGGTCGGGAGCCTAGCCTTCGACTGGGGCGGGCGGGAACAGGCCCGTGTCCGCGAGCTGCTCGCGGATCTTGCGGCGGCCGCGGTGCAGGCGGGACATGACCGTGCCGACCGGAGTGCCCATGATCTCCGCGATTTCCCGGTACGGGTAGCCCTCGATGTCGGCGAGGTAAACCGTGGTGCGGAACTCGTTCGGCAGGCCGCGCAGCGCGCGCAGGAGGTCGGAGTCGGTCATATGGTCCAGCGCTTCGGTCTCCGCGGAGGGAACCGGCGGGGCGAGCCGGTCGGCGGACATCTGCCACTCCTGCAGGTCGCCGCCGAGCGCCTGCTGCGGCTCGCGGCGCCGCTTGCGGTAGACGTTGATGAACGTCGTGGTGAGGATGCGGTTGAGCCAGGCCCGCAGGTTGGTGCCGGGACGGAACTGGTGGAAGGCGGCGTACGCCTTAGCCGACGTCTCCTGAACCAGGTCCTCGGCGTCGGTGGGGTTGCGCGTCATCCGCAGCGCCGCGGGGTAAAGCTGGCTGAGCTGCGGCACGACATCGCGCTCGAACCGGGTACGACTGTCGTCGTCGTCTTCCATCGGGCTCATTCCCTGGCTCCGGGGGCTAGTTGTTTCCCTGCTCACTCATATAGACGTACGAAAAGGCTCCGACGGTCCAATGTGTGACCTAAATCACCTCAAGATATGTCGCGTTCTCGCGAATAGCCTTAACCTACCCTGAGAAAACCCTCATAAGCCCGAACGGCCAGGGGCGCGGGGAAGGTTCCTTGAGAGCCGGGAAACTAGATCCAGCCGCTGTACCACATGTGGGACAGCCAGTCCGAGTACGGGATGACCTTGCCCGCGAGTATCGGGTAGAAGTACCAGAACACCCCGAGCACGGCAAGCACGTAGCAGCCCGCCGCGATGGAGCCGAGCACCCTGCGCGGCTGCCGGGCGGTGGCCGGGCCGATGATCAGCCCGAGGCACAGCACGATGCAGATGATCATGAACGGCTCGAACTCGAGCGCGTAGTAGTAGAACTTGGTCCTGGAGACGAACGGCAGCCAGCTCACCCATCCGGCGGCCACGCACAGCAGCGCGGACCCGGCCCGCCAGTCTCTGCGGGTCAGCCACCAGCCGAGGCAGAACGCCATCGCGGGGAGGGACACCCACCAGATCGCCGGGTTCCCGATCGCGAGCACCTCTTGTACCCACGGCCCCGTGGTGCCCGCCTTGGCCGCGTGCAGCCCGGCCGCGTCGGTGTAGCTGGTCCAGTAGAAGGCGACCGGGCGGGTGACCGCGAACCAGTCCCACGGCTGGGACATGTACGGGTGCCGCGCGTTCAGGCCCACCCCGAACTGGACCATCTCCCTGTGGTACACGAACAGCGAGTACAGCGGGGAGATGACCGGGATGTTCATACCGTGAAGCCGCGCGTAGTCCCGGTCGTACCCGGTGTTGGTGACCATCCACCCCGTCCAGGTGAGGGTGTAGGTAACCAGCGGGATCACGCCAAGGGTGAGCGGCAGCCACTTACCGTCCCGCACCAGCGCCCCGCGCACGTAAGCGCGCAGCCCGGCGGTGCGGCGCGCGCCCATGTCCCAGGCGATGCACAGCCCGGCGAAGGCGGGGATGTACCAGACGCCGTATTGCTTGGACGCACAGGCGAGGCCGATGAGGATGCCCGCCGCGATGCGCCACTTCCTGATGCCGAGCAGCGGGCCCGCCTCGTCGCCCGGCGCCAGGACCATGGCCTCGGCAAGCCGCCCGCGCGAGACGTCCCGGTCGACGACGAGCGCGCCGAAAGCGGCGAGGACGAAGAACATCAGGAAGATGTCGAGGATGCCGGTCCTGCTCAGCACGAACTCGAGGCCGTCAAGCGACAGCAGCAGCCCGGCCGTGCAGCCGAGCAGCGTGGACCGGGTGAGCCGCCGCGCGACCCGGCACATGACAAGGACGGCCAGCGTCCCGAAGAGCGCCGGGGCCACCCGCC
Organism: uncultured Actinomycetota bacterium; assembly: GCA_963811335.1. Classification (GTDB taxonomy): domain Bacteria; phylum Actinomycetota; class Actinomycetes; order Streptosporangiales; family Streptosporangiaceae; genus Trebonia. The sequence continues at coordinate 29,132 of CAWERB010000005.1, forward strand.
AGCCGAGCGTGGTGAGGCCGAAGAGCCACTCGCCGACCGCCATGACCAGCTTGCCGAGCGGGGGCTGAACCACGTACTCGCCGCAGCCGGTGCCCGAGCATGTCTGGAAGATGTTGGTATGCCCGGCGATGATCAGGTTGTTCAGCCAGTTGGAGTTGTTCGAGGGGTTGGGGAGCATGTTCCACTCAACCCCGTGCTTGAGAATCGACCACGCGTCCTTCGCGTAGTACGTCTCGTCGAAGATGACCGCCTTGGGAACAGATAGCCTGTTGAAACGCATGAAGGCGGCGAACGCCGTCACCAGGAGCGGGCCGATCCAGCCCCACAGCCCGTCGTCGGGCATGGGCGACATCAGCCGGGCCCGCAGCGCGGCGATCCGTTCGGCGGTCCCGCTGCCTGCCCGGTCGTCGTCGTCGTAAGTTAGCCGGGTCGCACTGGTCCAGGCGGCGCCGTGCTGAGCGATGCCCGCCTGGGCGGCATCGGTTGGGAAGGTGCCATCGACGTCCGCCTCGCCGTGGGCGCCGTCGTCGGGATCCTGGGCCGGCTGGCCGGCCTGTGTAGCGGTCATCGAACGCAATGCTACGTGGAGGGAAGCACGCGTGGGGACCAGAATTGTGCCCGATCGCGGACCCGGTGAGGAACGCGCAGGTAACGGCGGACTCGGCGTCCTTACGCTGGCCGGCGTTCCCATAGGGCAGGCGGAGGATGCCCCGGCGCGGCTGGCGGAGGCGCTGGCGAACGCCGATGTCATCGCGGCCGAGGACACGCGCCGGGTCCGTCAGCTCGCCGTCGCGCTCGGCGTGCGGCTTGACGGGCGTGTCGTCTCGTACTACGACGTGATCGAGGTGCGCCGGGCCGCCGAGCTGGTGACCGAGCTGACGGCCGGCCGGGACGTGCTCGTGGTCACCGACGCGGGAATGCCCGCCATCAGCGACCCCGGATACCGGCTAGTCGCCGCGGCGGCGGCCGCCGGGATCCGGGTGACCGCGGTCCCCGGCCCGTCCGCGGTGACCACCGCGCTGGCCGTCTCCGGACTGCCCACCGACCGGTTCTGCTTCGAGGGGTTCCCGCCGCGCAAGAGCGGGGAACGGGCGCGGCGGTTCGGCGAGCTCGCGGCCGACCCGCGCACGCACGTGCTCTTCGAGTCGCCCCGCCGGGTCGCGGCCACCCTGGAGGAACTGCGGGCCTCGCACGGCGATGACCGGGCCGCGGTCGTCTGCCGGGAGCTGACCAAGATCCATGAGGAGATCGTGCGCGGCCCGCTGGCCGAGCTTGCCGCCTGGGCGGCCGGGCAGGAGGCCTCAGGTGGCGTCCGCGGCGAGATCACGCTTGTCGTGGCCGGCATCGGCCAGGCGGCCGTCAGGGCCGCCGCTCGCGCCGCGGCGCGCGAGGCCCGCCGGGCCGAACGCCATCGCGGCGGCTAGGCAGGCGAACGGCAGCGCGGTGGTGACGTACCGGTAGTCGAACTCCGCCGTCGCCGCGGGCACCACGACAAGCGCGAGCGAGCACAGCCAGGGGAGCAGTATCGCCCCGGGGGACGACCCCCCGCTGTTCGCCTGCGCCGGGCGCGATGGCGAAAACCGCCATCGTGTCTCGCCCGTCCGGCGCGGACGGCCTGCCCGCGGCCGCCGGCGCGCTATCGCGAACAGGCCGATGGCCAGCACGAGCCCGTAGACCGTCCCTGGCAGCCAGACGTAGCGCTGGTATCCCCTGATGAACGGGGCGAACGGGCTGACAACGACGGTCGCCGGGTTGCCGCGCACGTAGTATGCCGCGGCTGACGGGTACCCGCCGTACGGGCTGGCGGGGATGGCATGTGACTGGTAGCCGAACAGGTAGGCGTCGTAGGTCTGCCCGTCGGGGAAGACGGAGCGGCTCGGTTCGAAGCTTCGCACCGTGTCGTCCCACACCGCGCGCACGTAGTCGAGCGGCTGTGCCTCGACGGCCCGGGCGGCGAACCGCTCGGCGAGCTTGTCGGCCGCGGGCGAGAACATCGGCGCCGACAGCCGCAGCAGCGGGCTGGCCTGCGTCCAGAGGTAGGCCTGCGCGATCGGCCGCCGATCCGGCGGCACCGACGTGCACAGCGGCAGCAGGTCCGCCGGCGGGTTCATGCGGGAGCAGTCGGCGAACGTCATGACCCGCGAGTAGAGGAACACCCCGGTGGAGTCGGTCATCGCGAACTCCCCGTGTGCCGACTTGTACCAGCCTTCGTAGCCGGCCACCGGCACCGCGAATGCCAGCGCGCACGCGGCCACGGCGGCCGCCGCGCGAAGTAGCTGAGCGCGCACAGGGCGGGCGGACAGCAGCCTGACCAGCAGGTACACCAGGAAGACGGCGAGGAGCGGCAGGCCGGTGGGCCGGACGGTCGAGGCGATACCGAGCAGCAGGCCGGCGGCGAGGCAGGCCCGCCAGGACGCGCGCGGTGACCACAGCAAGACGGTGACGGCGGCCATCGCCAGGAAGAGGAACAGCGTGTCCGCCATGACCAGGTGCTCGAGCTGGATCTCGAAGCCGTCGAAGAGCACCGGCAGCGTAGCGAGTACCGCGATCCAGGAGGGAGCGGCGAACCGGTGCCTCGCGAGTGCGTAGATCATCACCGCGACGAGCAGCCCCATCAGGTGCTGCGACCCCGTCACCAGCAGGTAGCTGTGCGCCGGGGACAATAGCCACAGGTACACGGGGTAGCCGGAAGGCCGGGTGGTGCCCGGCGTCAGCGTTACCGCGGCGCGCATGTAGCTGAAGGAGTCGTTGAACCAGGACTGCCAGCGGTAGCCGAGCTCGGCGTCCGCCCGCAGCGCGAGCGCGGGCACGAGCACGGCGGCAAACAGGCGATTCCCGGCGATTAGCCGGGCGATCGGCCGCCATATCACCGCAGGCATTACCCTCAAGCCCGTATCCTCCTACTTCTGAGGGGCCCTGCTGGTGACCAGGCGCCCCGTGCCTAGCACCCGGGCAAGGCCTGTCAAATCGGGTGCTAAATGTTCAAGTGTCACCGTAATACGGCGAATGGGAGTCCACGTGGAGTTGACCGTCGTCATGCCTTGCCTCAATGAGGCGGAAACCGTGGCAACCTGCGTGCGCAAGGCGGTTCAGTTCATCTCGGACAGCGGTGTCAGCGGCGAGGTCGTGGTGGCCGACAACGGCTCAACCGACGGCAGCCGCCAGCTTGCGCAGGACGCGGGCGCCCGGGTGGTGCCGATCCCCGAGCGCGGCTACGGCAACGCGCTGATGGGCGGCATCATCGCGGCCCGCGGCGAGTACGTGATCATGGGCGACGCGGACGACAGCTACGACTTCACCAACCTGATGCCGTTCATAGAGGAGCTGCGCAAGGGCTACGACCTGGTGATGGGCAACCGCTTCAAGGGCGGCATCGCCCCCGGCGCGATGCCGCCGCTGCACCGCTACCTCGGCACCCCGGTGCTGTCCTTCATCGGCCGGCTGTTCTTCCGCTCCAGCATCGGCGACTTCAACTGCGGCCTGCGCGGCTTCCGGCGAGACAGCGCCATCGCCCTCGGCCTGCAGGCCACCGGCATGGAGTTCGCCAGCGAGATGATCGTGAAGGCCGCCCTGGCCAACCAGAAGATCTCCGAGGTGCCGACCACCCTCGCCAAGGACGGCCGCAGCCGTCCGCCGCACCTGAACACCTGGCGCGACGGCTGGCGCCACCTGCGGTTCCTGCTGCTGTTCAGCCCGCGCTGGCTGTTCTTCATCCCCGGCATGGTGCTGCTCGTCCTCGGCATCGGGCTCGGAGCGGCGGTCGCGACCGGACCGCTGACCATCGGCGGGGTCTCCCTGGACGTGGACACGCTCGTGGCGTGCGGCGCCATGGTCGACATCGGGTTCCAGGCGGTGCTCTTCTGGCTGTTCACCCGGGTGTACGCCAGCGCAGAGGGGTTCTTGCCGACTCAGCCCGGGGTCCGGGTCCTGCTCGGCAAGCTATCCCTTGAGCGCGGCCTGCTGCTCGGCGCTGCTGTAGGCCTCGCGGGCCTGGTCGGCCTGGTCTTCTCGCTGACCGACTGGGGGGGCCACGGCTTCGGCCACCTGAACTACGAGCACGCGCTAAGGCTGATGGTGCCGTCGGTGACCGCGCTCGTAGTGAGCTGCCAGATCATCCTCAGCACGTTCTTCCTGTCCATCCTGAGCATCAGGCAGACGCGGCACGTCCCGGTCGGCGCGAAGGCGGAACTCAAAGTCAGCGACGAGCACGCCACTGCCCGTAGGCTTTAACCATGTCACCCGCCAACCCGAAGCACATCCTGACCGCGGCCGCCTGGCCTTACGCCAACGGCCCGCGGCACATCGGCCACGTCTCCGGATTCGCCATCCCGAGCGACATGTTCAGCCGGTACCAGCGGATGGCGGGCAACAAGGTGCTGATGGTCTCAGGCACCGACGAGCACGGCACCCCGATCCAGGTCCAGGCGGACCGGGAGGGCGTCACCGCGCGCGAACTCGTTGACCGGTACAACGGCGTCATCGGCAACGACCTCGCCAACCTGGGCGTGAGCTATGACCTGTTCACCAGGACAACGACCGCTAACCACTACGCGGTCACCCAGGAGATCTTCCTAACCCTGCTCAAGAACGGGTACATCTTCCCCAAGGTCACGCTCGGCGCGATCTCGCCGTCGACCGGCCGCACGCTGCCCGACCGCTACATCGAGGGCACCTGCCCGATCTGCGGCTACCCGAGCGCGCGCGGCGACCAGTGCGACAACTGCGGCAACCAGCTTGACCCGACCGACCTGATCAACCCGGTGTCGAAGATCAACGGTGAGACCCCGCGGTTCGTTGAGCAGGAGCATTACTTCCTCGACTTGCCCGCCTTCACCGACGCGCTCGGCGACTGGCTGAGGTCCAAGGAAGGCCACTGGCGGCCGAACGTGCTCAAGTTCTCGCTCAACCTGCTTGATGACCTCCAGCCCCGGGCGATCACCCGCGACCTGGACTGGGGCGTACCGGTGCCGCTCGACGGCTGGCGGGACCGCAACGACAAGCGGATCTACGTCTGGTTCGACGCGGTGATCGGGTACCTGTCGGCGTCCGTCGAGTGGGCCCGCAGGTCCGGCGACCCGGACGCCTGGCGCGCCTGGTGGGACGACCCGAGCGCCGAGGCCTATTACTTCATGGGTAAGGACAACATCGTCTTCCACTCGGAGATCTGGCCGGCCATGCTCCTGGGCTACGACGGTCAGGGCGCCAAGGGCGGCGCGCCCGGCCCGCTGGGGCGGCTAAGCCTGCCGTCGGAGGTGGTGAGCAGTGAGTTCCTGACGATGGAGGGCCGCAAGTTCTCCTCCTCGCGCCAGGTGGTCATCTACGTGAAGGACTTCCTTGAGCGCTACGACGTGGACGCGCTGCGCTACTACGTCGCGGTGGCCGGGCCCGAGGCGCACGACACCGATTTCACCTGGAGCGAGTTCGTCCGCAGGAACAACGACGAGCTGGTCGCGACCTGGGGCAACCTGGTCAACCGGTCGGTGTCGTTCGCGGCGAAGAACATCGGCTCGATCCCCTCCGCCGGCGACCTCACTGACGCCGACCGGGCGCTGCTCGCGACCACCTCAGCCGCGTTCGGCTCGGTCGGTGAGCACCTGTCGCACTCCCGGTTCAAGGCCGCGGTCAACGACGTGATGCGCGCGGTCGGTGAGGCCAACAAGTACTTCTCCGAGCAGGCGCCGTGGAAGCTGCGCACCGAGGACCCGGAGCGGATGAAGACCGTGCTGCACGTCACGCTCCAGGCGGTGTCGGACGCGAAGACGCTGCTCACCCCGTTCCTGCCGCGCTCGTCCCAGGCCGTGCACGAGATGCTCGGCGGCACCGGCGAGTGGTCAGGCATGCCCAGGATCGAGCAGGTGGACGAGGACGGCGGCCCGCCCTACCCGGTGATCACCGGCGACTACGACTCCACGTTCCGCTGGGAGTCCCGGCCGGTCGTGCCGGGCGCGCCGCTGGCCGTGCCCGCGCCGCTGTTCAAGAAACTGGACCAGTCGGTGGTCGATGAGGAAATCGCCCGGCTCGCCCCAAATGAATAGTCCGAACGAGGGCGTGGCTTCGTCTCAACCAGCGGACCGCGCGCCCGATACGATGGCGGCAGCCATCGGGCGCGCCCCGGGGGGTACGGGGGGTCGTCCCCCCGGGGGACTACAGCTACCGGATCCGGGTGGCTTCGACGCGCATACCCACATGGACATCCTCGGGCTGCCGGTCGACGGCGTGCTCGACGCTGCCCGCGCCGCCGGGATCACCAGGGTGGTCAACGTCGGCTGTGACCTGACCTCGTCGCGCTGGTCGGTGTCGGCGGCCGAAGAGTACCCGGACGTGTACGCGGCGGTGGCGATCCACCCCAACGAGACGGGCGCGGTGTACCGGGAGCGTGAGCCGGTCCTCGCCGCGATCTCGGCCTTGGCGGAGTCCCCGAGGGTCGTGGCGATCGGCGAGACGGGGCTTGACTACTACCGGGACTACTCGGCACGGGACGTGCAGCAGGCGTGGTTCCGCGCGCATATCGACCTCGCGCGGCGCGCCGGCAAGGCGCTGATGATCCACGACAGGGACGCGCACGAGGACGTGCTGTCGGTCCTGGAGGAGTACGCGCCGTGGCCGCCGTACTCGGTGATATTCCACTGCTTCTCCGGCGACGAGGCGATGGCGGAGCGCTGCGCCGCGGCGGGCTACCTGATGAGCTTCGCGGGGAACGTGACGTTCAAGAACGCGGACGCGCTCCGCGGGGCCGCGCGCATCGCGCCGCCTGAGCTGATGCTCGCGGAGACCGACGCGCCCTACCTCACCCCGGTCCCGCACCGCGGCAAGCCGAACGCCCCGGCGATGACCGCCTACACCATCCGCTACCTCGCCGCGCTCAAGGACCTGGACACAGCGGACTTCTGTGCAATCCTGCAGTCGACGGGAAGCCGTGCCTTCGGCTGGTAGCGGCGGCCCGGCCGGGACGGTGCGGCTGCTTGGCGCGAGGGACATCAGGGACATAGCGGGCAGGCTCAGGGTGCACCCGACCAAGAAGCTAGGTCAGAACTTCGTTGTCGAGCCGGGGACGGTGCGGCAGATCGCCGCCCTGGCGGCGGTGCGGCCCGGCGACGTGATCCTGGAGGTCGGCCCGGGCCTCGGGTCGCTGACCCTGGCGCTGCTTGAGGCTGTTGTCGAGGCCGCCGGGCCGGCCGGGCGGGCGGGACGGGCACGGTCTGCGGGACCGCGGTCCGTGACGGGGCGCCGGTGCCGTCGGCCGGGCCGGGGCTGGTCCCGGTGCGACTGGTGGCGGTTGAGATCGACCCGGTGCTCGCGGGCGAATTGCCGCGCACGATCGCGGCCCGTGCGCCGGGGATCGCCGCCCAGGTGACGGTGCTCACCGCCGACGCGCTCGCGCTCGGAGAGCAGGAGGCCGGCGCACCCTGCGCCGACCGTGCTCGCGGCGAACCTGCCGTATAACGTGGCGGTGCCGGTTGTGCTGCACCTGCTCGCGGCCCTGCCGTCGCTGCGGCGCGGCGTCGTCATGGTGCAGGCCGAGGTCGCCGACCGGATGTGCGCGGGCCCCGGCAGCAGGGTGTACGGGGTGCCGTCGGCCAAGCTCGCCTGGTATGCGGACGCGCGGTCGGCCGGCCCGGTGCCGCGCGGTGTGTTCTGGCCGGTGCCGAACGTGGACTCCAAGCTGGTGGCGTTTACCCGCCGTGAGACGCTGCCGACTGCGGCAAGCCGCGAGGAGGTGTTCGCGGTGATCGACGCCGCGTTCGGCCAGCGCCGCAAGACCCTGCGCGCGGCCCTCGCCACCTGGGCCGGGTCCGCGGCGGAGGCCGAGCGCGCGCTGCGCGCGGCCGGGGTCGACCCCGGTGCCCGTGGCGAGACCCTGACGATCGCGGATTTCGCCCGCGTCGCCGAGGCGCGTCAGCCTTGACCCTTGCGGCCCACCAGGTGAAAGACGCGGCTGAGCTGGCGGTAGGGGTCTCGCCTGCTGGCTTCGAGCAGCGTCACCTCCTAGCCCGCGCCGCCACCATGACGAAGTAGGCTTCCGTGTTCGTGACGAGTGTGACAGTCCGGGTCCCCGCGAAGATCAACTTGCAGCTCGCGGTCGGCCCGCTGCGCCCGGACGGCTACCACGACCTGGTGACGGTGTTTCACGCGGTATCCCTGTTCGACGACGTGACGGTCACCCCCGCCGCGGCCGACAGCGTTGCGGTGACCGGCGAGGGCGCAGGACTGGTCCCGGAAGATGCCGACAACCTCGCCCTCCGCGCGGTCCGGGCCCTGCGCGAGGCGCTCGCGAGCCGCGCCGTCGGCGGTGCCGGCGCGGCCGCCGGGCTCGGCGGAGCCGGCGGGGTCGCCGTGACCATCGTCAAGCGGATCCCGGTCGCCGGCGGCATGGCCGGCGGCAGCGCCGACGCCGCCGCGGCGCTCGTCGCCTGCAACGAGCTCTGGGGGACCGGGCTTGTCCAGCAGGAGTTGTGCGCGGTCGGCGCCCAGGTGGGCAGCGACGTGGCGTTCCCCGTGTTCGGCGGCACGGCGGTAGGCCGGGGCCGTGGCGAGCAGCTCGCCCCCGCGCTCGCCTCCCCCGCCGACTTCCACTGGGTCCTCGCCTTCGCCGACGGCCACCTGTCCACCCCGGCCGTCTTCCGTGCCCTGGACGAGCGGCGCGCAGCCCGCGAAGTCCCGGAGCCAGAGCTGAGCAGTGAGCTCATGGCGGCCCTGCGCGCCGGCGACGTCGATAGCCTGGGCGCCGCGCTCTCCAACGACCTGGAAGAACCGGCGATCGCGCTGTTCCCCGCCCTGCGCGCAACCCTGGACGCCGGACTCGAAGCGGGCGCGAGAGGCGCCCTGGTCTCCGGCTCAGGCCCGACGTGCTACTTCCTGGCGCGCGACGCAGCCCACGCCGCAGATCTGGCCGTCAGCCTCTTCGGCGCGGGAGTCTGCCGCTCGGTAACGACCGCCGCCGGCCCGGCCGCAGGCGCCTGCATCGTGGCCTAGCCTGGAAACCGATATGGCGCATCTCCTCGGGGCCGAGTCCCTGCACCTTGAGTTTCCTGCGAAAGTCGTCTTCGACTCCGTCACCCTCGGGCTGAACGAGGGCGACCGGGTCGGCGTGGTCGGCAGGAACGGCGATGGCAAGACCAGCCTGCTTGCGATGCTGGCCGGCCGGCAGCAGCCCGACGCCGGGCGGGTCACCGTCCGTGGCGGGGTGCGGGTCGGCGTGCTCGACCAGGGCGACACGCTCGATGACTCGCTGACGGTCGAGCGCGCGGTCGTCGGCAGCACGCCGGAGCACGTCTGGGCCGGCGATGCCCGGGTGCGCGACGTGATCCGCGGCCTGCTCGACGGCATTCCCTGGGACGCGCCGGTGACCGTGCTGAGCGGAGGGCAGCGCCGCCGCGTCGCGCTGGCCGGGCTGCTGACCGGGGAGTGGGAGGTGCTGCTGCTCGACGAGCCAACCAACCACCTGGACGTAGAGGCGATCACCTGGCTGGCCGGGCACCTCAAGCGCCGCTGGCCGGCCAGCGCGGGCGGGCTGCTCGTCATCACCCACGATCGCTGGTTCCTCGACGAGGTGTGCACCGCCACCTGGGAGGTGCACGACCGGATCGTCGAGTCGTTCGAGGGCGGCTACGCCGCCTACATCCTGCAACGTGTCGAGCGGGACCGGACGGCTGCCTCCGCGGAGGCCAAGCGGCAGAATCTCGCCCGCAAGGAGCTCGCCTGGCTCCGCCGGGGCGCGCCCGCCCGCACCTCCAAGCCCAAGTTCCGCATCGAGGCGGCCAACACGCTGATCGCCGACGTGCCGGAGATCAGGGACAAGGTATCGCTGCAGTCCCTCGCCGTCGCCCGGCTCGGCAAGGACGTGGTCGACCTGCTCGGCGTCTCGGCCGGCTACGACGGCACCGAGGTGCTGCACGGCATCGAATGGCGGATCGCGCCCGGCGAGCGCACCGGCATCCTCGGCGTCAACGGTGCGGGCAAGTCCACCTTGCTCGGCCTGATCACCGGCGCGATCGCCCCCACCGCCGGCACCGTAAGGCACGGCCAGACGGTCAAGGTCGCCGCGCTCACCCAGCGGCTCGGCGACCTGGAAGACCACATGAACGAGCCGGTCAGGACCATCATCGGCCAGCTCCGCACCAGCTACACGATCGGCACGGGCTCGAAGGCGCAGGAACTGACGCCGAGCGCGCTGCTCGAGCGGCTCGGCTTCTCCGCGGCGCAGCTGTCCACCCCGGTCAGGGACCTGTCCGGCGGGCAGCAGCGCCGGCTGCAGCTGCTGCTTATCCTGCTCGGCCAGCCCAACGTGCTCATCCTCGACGAGCCGACCAACGACATGGACACCGACATGCTCGCGGTCATCGAGGACCTGCTCGACTCGTGGCCTGGGACGCTCATCGTGGTCTCGCACGACCGGTACTTCATTGAGCGGGTGACCGACCAGCAGTACGCGATCCTCGGCGGCCGGCTCCGGCACCTGCCCGGGGGCATCGACGAGTACCTGCGACTGCGGACCGCGCAGGCGCAGCCGACCGCGGGCGGTGCGCCCGCCGCGCGTCCCGCGTCCGCGGCGAGTGCGCCGCCGGCCGCCGGGATCGCGCCAGGGGCGGCGGCCGAGCGCGCGGCGAGGAAGGAGCTTAACCGGCTCGACCGGCAGCTCGCGCGGGCCGGGGAACGCGAGGCGCAGCTGCACGCGGAGCTGGCCGCCAACGCGACCGACTACGCGAGGCTGACCGTGCTCGGCGCTCAGCTCGCCGCGGCGGAGTCGGAGCGGGCGGAGCTGGAGGAGCGCTGGCTTGAGGTCGCGAGCGCCCTCGATGGGTGAAAGCTCCCGCTTTTCTCGGATATGTGAAGCTTTTTGTGGACTTACCTATCCCAAAGCGCTTGACCCATGACGATTACCGAGGAGTAACTTTCCGGCCAATACCCCGGTGTGCGCTGCCTCACACCGGCACAGGCCCGCCAATGGTGACGGCGTCGCGGCCCGGCTACGCGCGGACGTGCACCATGCACACCCCTAATGGGAGCGTCATGTCGGTCGGTAAGAGCAGCAATTCAGCGACGAGGCAAGGTCAACTGGCGGCGGTTCGCGATCGTCGCCGTCCCCGCCGTCGCGGTCGCTGGCATCCTCGTCGGACTCACCGCGGAGGGAGCGCTCGCGTCGAGCATCTCGGTCTCCGGCCAGGAGTTCATCATCACCGCTGACCAGCTGAAGGGCACCGGATTCGCGCAGTTCGGCGGCGCGCTGCCGAACAGCAAGGGCAGTCAGACCCCGGTCATCGTCTCCTCCATCAAGAACGCGACGATGACCAACCTGTGCCAGAGCGTCACCGTCCTCGGCATGACCGTGCACCTCACCGCCGGCGGCAGCGGCTCCCCGGTGAGCGCGTCCGACCTGGTCGTCGACGCCAGCGGCCAGACGGCAAGCTCGGCGGTCTTCGACAACATCAGCATCGGGCAGGACGCGGGCACGCTCGGCGGCCCGGCGGGCACCTTCGGCGAGGCGGCCTCACAGGTCACCATCAACAACCTGGTACAGCACACCTGGTACACCACGGCAGGCACGTTCACCCTGCCGAACCTCAGCCTCGGCTTCGGCGGGAGCTGCTGACGACATGACAGCGGACGACGCGGGTACCGTTCCCTCCGCGGGTTGGGGCCCGGCCCGGGCGGTGCCCGCGGCGCGGCACCGGAGGGCCCGGACGGGGCAGTGGCGGGCATGGCGGCGCAGCCGCCCCTTCTGGGGCGGCCTGCTCCTGGTCCTGTCCGGACTTGAGCTGTTTGCCCTCCCGTTGAGCGGCGTCCTGGTCCACGGGGCGATCAAGCTCGTCATCTACATCGGCATCGGCGGCGTGTTCGGCGTGCTGATCGGGGCGCTGCTGGTCGTGGCCGGGCTGGTGACCTGGTTCAACCCCGTGCACAAGACCTTCTACGGCATCGCGGGGATCGTGCTCGGCATCGGCTCCTTCCCCGCGTCTAACCTCGGCGGGATGTTCATCGGCATGCTCCTGGCGATCATCGGCGGCGCGATCGCGTTCGCGTGGGCCCCGGTCGAGCCCGCCCAGGCCACCCAGGCGCAGGGCGAGGCCGCGCTGTCATGAACCGCCTGGCCCCGATGGCCGTCATCGCGCTGCTCGCCGCCGGGCTTACTGGGTTCACCGGAATCCGGGCGTCGGCCGCCCCGCAGGCGGCACAGCCGACGCCGAGGCAGACCTGCGTCCTGATCATCATCTGCTTCCCCTCGTCCCCGAGTTCCAGCCCAAGTTCGCCGGCCGCGCCGTCGCTGCCGCTGCCGACGCCGTCGCTGCCGCTGCCGACGCCGTCGCTCGCCGCTGCCGGCGCCGTCGATATCCGTGCCCCATCCCTCAGGGTTGGCCTCGACGGCCAGGTCGGCCGTGAGCGGCTTGTCGCCGTCCGGCCGCCCGTCGCCGTCAGCCACGACACCGAAGGACGCCAGGGCCGCCCCCGGGCTCGTGGTGTCCAACGCCACGTGGACGATGACCATCGGCTCCGCGACGCTGACCGGGTTCACCTACAAGGGCAACGTCAGCCTGCCCCGGGCGGGCGGCGGAACGGTGTCAGATGATGGAGTTCACGGTCGACTCGATGTCCATGTCGCACGCCGTCACGCAGATCACAGAGGACGGGCAGACCGGCACGGAAACCGACGCGTCGTTCTCGGCGAGCGGCGTCACGATGTACGCGACGCGGCTTTCTGGCTCCATTCTTGGCGTTCCGGTTACCTTCACGCCGTCGACGGCGAGTGCGGTGCTGCTCAGCGTGGCCAACCTGGCTACCGGCCTGGTGCCCATCACGATGACCAGCGTCACCGCCGACCAGGCCGTCATCCTCGCCGGGCAGGCACAGAAGACGGCCGTCGGGGTAACCGGCTAGACCGAAGGTGCCGCGGTTCACCTCCCGGCGGGCGGGCTGCCCACGTCGAAGGGGACGAGCAGCGTGCGCAGCAGGTCGGCGAGCACCAGGTGCTCCGTCGGCCCGAGGCGGGCAAGCAGGCCCCGTTCGCGCTCGAGCAGGTCGGTGAACGCGGCGTCCACCACCGCCGTGCCGCGCTCGGAAAGGGTGACGAGGACCCCGCGCCGGTCGCGCGGGTCCGGTTCGCGGTAGACGAGCCCGGCGGCGGCCAGCCGGTCGACGCGGTTGGTCATCGTGCCCGAGGTGACCAGGGTGGCGCGCAGCAGCGCCCCGGGGGTGAGCTGGAACGGCGGCCCGGCGCGGCGCAGCGCGGACAGCACGTCGAACTCCCAGGGCTCGAGGCCGTGCGCCGCGAACGCACCGCGCCGCGCGATGTCCAGGTGCCTGGCCAGCCGGGAGACCCGGCTCAGCACCTGGAGCGGCGCGACGTCAAGGTCGGGCCGCTGCTCTCGCCACGCGGTGACGAGGTCGTCGACCTCGTCGCGCTCCACGCCGGTGACTTGCTCCATCGGCATAGCTTATCTCTTGACGTCAAGATGCTTGATCTGCTAATCATATCTCAATGTCAAGATTCTTCATGTGGAGATGATGAATCATGTGGGATGCCGGGCAGTACCTGCGGTTCGGCGGCGAGCGAGCCCGCCCGTTCTTCGACCTGGTCGCGCAGGTCGGCGCAACCAGTCCCCGGTACGTGGCCGACCTCGGCTGCGGCCCCGGCAACCTGACGGCGGCGCTCGCCGCGCGCTGGCCCGGCGCGATGGTGACCGGGGTGGACAACTCGACGGAGATGATCACCGCCGCGCGGGCTGCGGTACCGCGGGCGGCCAATCTCTCCTTCACGCTCGGCGACGTGCGGGACTGGCTGCCCGGGCAGCCGCTTGACGTGCTCGTCTGTAACGCCGTACTGCAGTGGGTGCCCGGCCACGACGAGATCCTGCTGCGCTGGGCGGACCTGCTCGCGCCCGGCGGGTGGCTCGCCTTCCAGCTGCCGGGCAACTTCGACCAGCCGAGCCACGAGATCGTCAAGGAGATGGCGCGCTCACCGCGCTGGCGCTCGCCGCTCGCGGCCGCGACGCTCAACCGGCAGGCGGGCGACCCGGCTGGGTACGTGGCCCTGCTCGCCCGGCCCGGCTTCGAGGTGGACGCCTGGGAGACCAGCTACCTGCACATACTGCACGGGGAGAACCCGGTGCTCGAATGGACCAAGGGGAGCACCCTCCGGCCGGTGCTTTCCGCGCTCGACGCGGAGCAGGCAGGCGCCTTCCTCCGCGAGTACGGTGAACGGCTGCTGGAGGCGTACCGGCCGCGCCCGTTCGGTACCGTCTTCCCCTTCCGCCGGGTGTTCGCGGTCGTCCACCGGACGGCAGATAACCAGACTATTCCAATTGAATTACTAGGAAAAGCGTGGCATGATGCCCGGGTGCGCCACGTGATCACCACCACGCAGCCGCGGCTTCGCACGCCCCGGTGACTATGCCTTGGCGTCGAGCTGTGCGAGGCCGTTCCAGGCGAGGTCGATCAGGTTCGCCGCGACCTGCTCGAGCTTGGGCTTGCGCGCGTCCAGCCACCACTGGGCGGTGAACGCCACCATGCCGACCATCATCTGCGAGTACATCGGGGCCAGCTTGGGATCGCGGCCGCGGGACTTCAGGAAGTCGGCCATGATGTTGTCCACCTGGCCCGCGATGTCCGCGAGCAGCGTCCCGTACGTGCCGCTGTTGGCTCCCTGGCTCGAGTCGCGGACCAGGATGCGGAAGCCGTCGGCGTTCTCCTCGATGTAGCGGAGCAGGGAGACCGCGGCCGCCTCGAACTTCGGCCTGGAGTGCGGTCCCTGGAACAGCAGCATGGTCACCGTGGTGAGCCGCTCGACCTCGCGGTCCACCACCACGGCGTACAGGCCTTCCTTGCCGCCGAAGTGCTCGTACACGACCGGCTTGGAGACCCCGGCCTGCGCGGCGATCTCCTCGATCGAGGTGCCTTCGAATCCCCGCTCGGCGAACAGCCGCCTGCCGATGTCGAGCAGTTGCTGCCGCCGTTCCTGGCCAGTCATCCGCTTTCTGCTGGTCTTGGGGGATGGGTCGGTCACCGAAACATCATGACTTACGCCGCCGCCTTGTCGGCCTGGTTGCGTGTCTTCGGCGCCTTTTCGTTACGCTTTGTCATGCTGCCGAGGCTGCGTGTTGCGTCCGCCGCGCGCTTGGCGTTAAGCCGCGCCTCGTCGGGCCAGCGCACGTCGTAGGCCCAGCCGGCCTTCTCGAACCACTGGATCACCCGGGCGCTCTGGTCGATCTGCCCCTTGAGCGCGCCGTGGCGTGCGCAGGTCGGGTCGGCGTGGTGCAGGTTGTGCCAGGACTCGCCGAACGACGCGATGGCCAGCCAGGAGACGTTCACCGAGCGGTCGCGGGACTGCCAGGCGGTGTTACCCCAGGTGTGGCAGATCGAGTTGGTGGACCAGGTCACGTGGTGCAGCAGCGTGACACGGACCAGGCTGGCCCAGAAGAACGCCTCGATGGCGCCGTGCCAGGACCAGACCCCGGCGGAGGTCCAGAAGCCGCCGATGAGCGCCGGGGCAAGGAGCGAGAACGCGACGATTCCGGGGAACCAGGCGTCGACCAGGCGGATCTTCCGGTCGGCGAGCAGGTCGGGCACGAACTTCTCCTGCGAGGTCTGGTTAGGGTCGAACAACCAGAGCACGTGCGCCCAGGCCAGGCCCTTGGCGAGTGCCTTGGCGTCGTCGCCGTACTTCCACGGGGAGTGCGGGTCGCCCTCCTTGTCGCTGTACTTGTGGTGCCGGCGGTGGTCCGCCACCCAGGTGGCAACCGGGCCCTCCATCGCCAGGCTGCCCGCGATCGCGAGCGCCACCCGCAGGCCGGTCTTGGCCTTGAACGAGCTGTGCGTGAAGTACCGGTGGTAGCCGACTGTGATGCCGAGCCCGGATACCCAGTAAAAGACCGCGCCGATCACGATGTCGTGCCAGCCGAGGCCCCAGCCCCAGGCGAACGGGATCGCGGCGAGCAGCGCCAGCATCGGGGCGAAGACGAATACGCCGGTAATGATGTGCTGTGCCCTGGTCACCGGCTTCTCGTCGATTTCGGGCATGACCTTGCGCAGCAGTGGCGCCGCGCTCGGATCGAGGGACAGCGCGGTGTCCTCGCTCGCCACAAGCGTGGCGCTGCTTGTCTCGCGTGAGTCCGGAGTCATTGCCATGTTCTCCCCTGAGGTAGGGCGCCCGCAGGCGGCGAGCTTGTACGCTTACGTAACCGTAGCCTACGACACCGTAGGTTGCGCAAGAGCCTGAGCTGAATTCTTGGATATACGCAGGTAAAAGGTCCCTCGCCGACCGTGCCTGACCCGCCCCCGCCAGCCGTTCGTGTCCCGCTTCCGCCAGCCAGCTACCCAGGCCCGGCGGGCGAACACCTGCGGCTGCGATGTTCCGGGCGAGGAGGGTGAAGACTGCGTGCGCACGGGAGTTCCCGATAGACTGGGGCCCGAACGATCCCGGATCGTCTAACCAGGCAAGACAGCGGATTTTGGTTCCGCCAATGGAGGTTCAAATCCTCCTCCGGGAGCCTCGGTGCGGCCGCACGGGCGCGGGCCAAGCCCGCACGTGCGTCCCAGCCGCCCTATGTGGAGGCGGGCTCCGGTGAGTTATGGTTGGTT
This sequence comes from uncultured Actinomycetota bacterium, assembly GCA_963811335.1. Classification (GTDB taxonomy): domain Bacteria; phylum Actinomycetota; class Actinomycetes; order Streptosporangiales; family Streptosporangiaceae; genus Trebonia. Next base: position 45,704 of record CAWERB010000005.1, read on the forward strand.
GAGGGCAAGCAAGTTCTGAGCCTGTGCATAACCTTCAACTCTTCCTGACCAGGTGGGGGGCATTTCCGGCTATGACGGGTACCTCGAGGTGACAGGCGTGCCCCAGTCACCTGCCCGCGCGCTCGGGCCGCACTACAAGTGGATCGCCTTGTCGAACACCACGCTCGGCGTGCTGATGGCGACGATCAACCAGTCCATCGTGCTGATCGCGCTGCCCGACGTCTTCCGCGGCATCGGGCTGAACCCGCTGAGCCCCGGCAACACCAGCTACCTGCTGTGGATGTTCATGGGGTTCCTCGTGGTCTCCGCGGTCCTCGTGGTCTCGTTCGGCCGGCTGGGCGACATGTTCGGCCGGGTCCGCATGTACAACATGGGCTTCGCCGTATTCTCCGTCGCCTCCATCTTCCTGACCGTGACCTGGATGCACGGCGCGGCCGCCGCGCTGTGGCTGATCATCTGGCGGGTGGTGCAGGGCATCGGCGGCGCGTTCCTGTTCGCCAACTCGACCGCGATCCTCACCGACGCGTTCCCGGCCAACCAGCGGGGCACGGCGCTGGGCCTGAACTCGATCGCCGCGATCGCCGGGTCGTTCATCGGGCTGATACTCGGCGGCGCGCTCGCGCCCGGTGAACTGGCACCTGATTTTCCTGGTGTCGGCGCCGATCGGCGCGTTCGGCACCATCTGGGCGTACTTCATGCTGCGTGACATCGGGGTGCGCAAGCACGCGCGGATGGACTGGTGGGGCAACATCCTGTTCGCCGTCGGCCTGATCGCGATCCTGGTCGGCATCACCTACGGCCTGCATGCCGTACGGTGGGCACTCAATGGGCTGGACCGACCCGTGGGTGCTCATCGCCATGATCGGCGGCGTGGCCCTGCTTGTCGTTTTCGCCTGGGTGGAGACCAGGGTCGCGGAGCCGCTGTTCCGCATCTCTCTGTTCAAGATCCGGCCGTTCGCGGCTGGCAACATCGCGAGCCTCGCGATGGCGTTGAGCCGCGGCGGCATGCAGTTCATGCTGATCATCTGGCTGCAAGGGATCTGGCTGCCGCTGCACGGCTACAGCTTCAGCCAGACGCCGCTGTGGGCGGGCATCTACCTGGTCCCGCTGACGATCGGCTTCCTCATCTCCGCGCCGCTGTCCGGCATCCTGTCGGACAAGTTCGGCGCCAAGGCGTTCACCGTGGGCGGGGCGCTGCTGACCGCGGCGACCTTCCTGCTGCTCGCCTTCCTGCCGGTGAACTTCAGCTACTGGCAGTTCGCGCTGCTCGTTGGTCTCAACGGCTTCGGTAACGGCCTGTTCATCTCGCCGAATCGCGCCGAGATGATGAACTCGGTCCCGGCTAGCCAGCGGGGCGCGGCCAGCGGGATGATCGCCACCTTCATGAACTCCGCGGCGGTGCTCTCGATCGGCATCTTCTTCTCGCTGATGGTCGCGGGCCTGTCGAGCAGGCTGCCGGCGACTATGTTCGGTGGCCTGACCGCGCAGGGCGTCCCGGCCGCCACGGCCGAGCCGATCTCGCACCTGCCGCCGATCGGCGTGCTGTTCGCCTCGTTCCTCGGCTACAACCCGATGCAGCAGCTGCTCGGCCCGCTGCTGTCGCACTTGCCGGCCGCGCACGCCGCGTACCTGACCGGCAGGCAGTTCTTCCCGAGCCTGATCACCGGCCCGTTCCACGCCGGCCTCGGCGTGGCGTTCGGCTTCGCGATCGCGGCCTGCGTGGCCGGCGCCGTCGCCTCGGCGTTCACCGGGCATGCCAGGGGGGGCGGGCGGGGCAAGGGGGGCGCGGGCGGGACAAAGGGCGCGGGTACCGCGGAGCCCCTTGGCTCCAAGCTGGCTGGCGTCGCGGGCGAGGGTACGTTCGAGCCCGCCGAGCTCGTCATCCCCGACGTGGCGGAGGACACGCCGCAGAAGGCGGACAAGCCAGGTATATCCGGCTAGCATGGCGCGTCATAGGCACGTCCGGCGCGGCGCGAGCGCGGTGCCGGATGCGGGTCCGAAGGAACCACGCTGTGGTTCCGCCCGTCCGGGGCGGACCGGCCCGATGGCGCTACCCGCCTCGCGGCCGCCCCGGACGGTGCCCCCCGGGGGCATGGCCTGCCGACTAAGGGCAGGTATCCTGCGAATGAGGATCTGGTTAACAGATCTTCGTGCCTTCAGCTTTCAGTGGGTACGGAAGGTTGTCTCCGGTGCCGCAGGAGACAATGGCGACCTACCCGTCCGCCGGTACGTTGACCGGTCCTGGCGTCGCGATCATTACCCGGGGAGGGGCGTTTCTCCCGGGAGACGACAGTCGGCGTGATACCCGAGGAGATGCGTTTACTCGTGAGCGAAACTGCCCCGGCCGCGGTGGTAATCCTCGCCGCAGGCGAGGGGACCCGGATGAAGTCCCGCACTCCCAAGGTGCTGCACACGCTGGCCGGCCGGTCGCTGCTCGGTCACGCGATCGCGGCGGCAGGCGACCTTGAGCCGCGACGGCTCGTGGTCGTCGTCGGGCACGCCAAGGAGCAGGTGAGCGCGGCGGCCGTCGCGGCCGCGCCGGAGGCGGCCGTCGTTGTCCAGGAGCAGCAGCTTGGCACCGGCCACGCCATGCGGATGGTTATCGAGTCCCTCGGGGTCATGCCCGGCACGGTCGTCGTCACCTACGGCGACATGCCGCTGCTGCGCGGGCGCACGCTCAGCGAACTCGCCAGCCGCCACGCCCAGGCGGGTAACGCCGTCACCGTGCTGACCGCGCGCGGTGAGTTTCCCGGATTCGGCCGGATCGTGCGCGACACCGACGGCGCTTTCCTGCGAATCGTCGAGGAACGCGATGCCAGCGAGGCGGAGCGGGCGATCGACGAGTTCAACTCCGGCTGCTACGCGTTCGACGGCACGCTGCTCGCCGATGCCATCAAGCGGGTGACCACGAGCAACAGCCAGCGCGAGGAGTACCTCACCGACGTGGTGGAAATCCTGCGCGGCGACGGGCACCAGGTCGGCACCCTGCTCGCCGCCGATCCGGTTGAGATCAAGGGCGTCAACGACCGGGTCCAGCTCGCGCAGGCGCGGCGAGCGCTCAACGACCGGATACTCACCGACTGGATGCTGGCCGGCGTCACCATCGTCGACCCCGCCTCCACCTGGGTCGACGCCATCGTCACGATCGGCCGGGACGTCGAGATCGGGCCGCAGGTCCAGCTAGCGGGCGCGACCGTGATCGGCGAGGGAGCCAGGATCGGGCCGGGCTGCCTGCTTGAGGACACAACCGTCGGCGAGGACGCCGTGCTGCTGCACGCCGTCTGCCGTCAGGCGCAGATCGGCCCGCGGGTCACCGTCGGCCCGTTCGCCTACCTGCGGCCGGCGGCGAGTATCGCCGCCGACGCGCACATCGGCGCCTACGTCGAGCTCAAGAAGGCGAACGTGGGGCCGGGCGCGAAGGTCCCGCACCTCACCTATGTCGGCGACGCGACCATCGGCAGCGGGTCGAACATCGGCGCCGGAACGATCTTCGCCAACTATGACGGGGTGCGTAAGCACCACACGGAGGTCGGCGAGGATGTCTTCATCGGCAGCAACACCGTGCTCGTGGCACCGGTCACGATCGGCGACGGCGCCTACACAGCGGCCGGGTCCGCGATCAGCGAGAATATCCCGGCCGGCGACCTGGGCGTGGCCAGGGGCCGGCAGCACAACTCCGACGGGTGGGTCCTCCGCAACCGACCGGAGTCGCGGTCGGCTGCGGCGGCGAAACGCCACCGTTCGGAATAGTTAAATTGGTTGAAGTCCGGGTCTAAGGGAGAGCTGTAGCAGGTGAGCGGCATGACTGCGCCCAGTCAGAAGAAGCTGATGTTGTTCGGCGGGCGGGCCTTCCCCGAACTGGCCGCCGAGGTCGCCGATTGCATGGATATCGAGCCGGCGCCGGCCAGGCTGTACGACTTCGCCAACGGCGAGATCATGGTCCGGTTCCTCGAATCGGTCCGCGGCTGCGACGCCTTCGTGCTGCAGAGCCACACCGCGCCGATCAACCAGTGGATCATGGAGCAGCTCATCATGGTCGACGCGCTCAAGCGGGCGTCGGCCAAGCGGATCACCGTGGTCATGCCGTTCTTCGGCTACGCCAGGCAGGACAAGAAGAGCCGCGGCCGCGAGCCGATCTCGGCGCGCCTGGTGGCCGACCTGTTCGCGACCGCGGGCGCCGACCGGCTGATGGCGGTCGACCTGCATACCGCGCAGATCCAGGGCTTCTTCGACGGGCCGGTGGACCACCTGTTCGCGCTGCCGATCCTCGCGGGGTACCTGGAGAGCAAGCTGAACGTGCGGAACGTGACGGTGGTGGCACCGGACGCGGGACGGGTCCGGGTCTGCGAGCGGTGGACCGACCGGCTCGGCACGCCGCTCGCCATCATCCACAAGCGGCGTGACCCCGACGTGGCCAACCAGGTCAAGGTCTTCGAGGTGGTCGGGCACGTCGCGGGGCGCACCTGCATCCTGGTGGACGACATGATCGACACCGGCGGGACCATCGTGAAGGCCGCCGACGCGCTGTTCGAGCAGGGCGCGGAACGGGTGATCGTCGCCGCGACCCACGGCGTGCTGTCCGGTCCCGCCATTGACATACTCAAGAACTCGCGGATCAGCGAGGTGGTCATCACCAACACGCTGCCGGTGCCGCAGGAGAAGCGCTTTGACAAGCTGAAGGTGCTTTCCATCGCGCCGCTTATCGCCAGGGCCATCCACGAGGTATTCCACGACGGCTCTGTGACCAGCCTTTTCGACGGCCAGTCCTGAGGACGGGCGCCCCTGCCCGATGACAGAAAGGGCCCCGTCCCGCTATTCCCCGGTCTAACGGGACGGGGTTCTCACGGCGGTCCGGGACCGGCCACCCCTCGGTCCCGGACCGCCAGCTCCGCGGGATGTCTACACACATCCCGCGTCTTACCGGACGATGCCCCGGTTATCGTCTGGTCCGACGCGGGCGGTGCCCGGTGCCGTTCCATCCGCTGAGAAGATCGTGGCAGGCACCTATTGAGCGCGGATTGAGCCGAGGAGACCCGGCGGCTTAATCGGGATTCACCCCGCTGACCTGCCGCGGGCCGGGCAACGTATGCCGGAGCGGAAAGATGGGGTCTTGCTCTACTCAGCGTAAGAATGCGCGGGCCCGCCGCATCTTCCTGCTTCGGATTTACCGTACGGTTGAGTCGTGGTTGAGTATGTGTCTAGAAAGCTGGAAATTTCCCTACGGCCCTAGACATCCGGGCGGACGGCGTCTGGCCAGCCGGACTTGCGGGTCACCGGAGGCGGAGCGGAACGTGCGTTCGGACGGGTCGGCCTGATGCGTTTTCGCATCCTTGGGCCGCTTGAGGTGCTGTCCCCCAACGGCTGGACGGCGATCAGCGCCGCTAAGTGGCGGTCGTTGCTCGCCTGCATGCTCGTCCGGCCCGGACAGCTCCTGCCGACCGAGAGCCTGATCGACGAGCTGTGGGGCGATAACCCGCCCCCTACGGCGAACAACCTGGTCAGCATCTACGTCCACCGGCTGAAGAAGCTGATCGGCGACACCGAGGGCCGGGTGCTCATTTACCGGGCACCTGGGTACATGCTTCGTGTCGCGCCGGGAGACCTAGACCTCGAGCACTTCGAGTCCCTTGCCGCCGAGGGCGGAACCGCGCTTGCCGCCGCCGACGCCGAGCGGGCCGCGAGGCTGCTCGGCCAGGCGCTCGAGCTGTACCGCGGCCCGCTCCTCGCCGATGTGGCGCCGTCGCCGCTTATCGCCAGGTACGCCGAACCGATAGTCGAGCTGTGGCTTATCACGACCGAGCTGCGCGTCCAGGCCGACCTCGCCTGTGGCAGGGTGGCCCAGGCGGTACCCGCGCTGCGCGGGCTCGTGGTGGAGTATCCGCTCCGGGAGCGGCTGTGGGCGCTGCTTGTGCGGGCCCTTGAGGCGTCGGGTCGGCGGGCGGAGGCGCTCGAGATCTACGCGCAGGCGCGTCAGCTGATCGCCGATGAGCTCGGCGTGGATCCCGGTGCCGAGCTGCAGCAGCTGTACGCGGAGCTACTCGCCGCCGACGCGTCGTCCGCAGCGCCGCCACGTGCGCTGCCGTCGCGTCCGTCCGGTCCGTCGCGTCCGCCGGGCCCCGGCCGCCGGGTCACCCCGCCCGAGGACGGCGTCGGTGCCGCTGGTACCGCGGATATCGCGGCGGGCTCCGTCGCGGCCGCCGTCCCCGGCGAAGCGGCCGGCATTGCCGATGAGGCGGCCGGCGAGCCGCCGTCGGGCGAGATCGCCGGGGCGATCGCGATCGGCACCTTCGCCGATCCGTCGGCGGCCTCCGCCGCGCAGGCCGACACCGCCGCACCCGCGCCGCTCGCGGCACGGCCCGCGCAACTTCCCGCCGACATCGTGGACTTCACCGGCCGGGAGACGCACGTGGATCACCTGTGCGGACTGCTGCTCGCCAGCAACGCGGCACGCAACCCTGGCGCGGTCCGCGTCGTGGTCGTGAACGGGGCCGCAGGGCTCGGAAAGACGACGCTCGCCGTGCACGCCGCGCACCAGGTAAGCACCGAGTTCCCTGACGGCCAGCTCTACGTGGACTTGCTCGGAGCCAGCTCACAGGCCGGCCCCGGTGAAGTGCTCGCCAGGTTCCTGCGCGACCTTGGCATCGAGGGCGACAAGGTCCCGGTCAGGGACGACGAGCGCGCCGCGCTCTACCGGACCACGCTCACCGGTCGGCGGGTGCTCGTCCTGCTCGACAACGCGAAGGACGCGGCCCAGGTCAGGTCGTTGCTGCCGGGCAGTTCGTCGTGCGCGGTCCTTGTCACGACCCGCAACAGGACGTCGGACCTGGCAAGCATGCGCTTCCTCGACCTGAACGTCCTCGAGGACACCGAGGCCCTGGTGCTGTTCGACAGGATCGTGGGAGAGGACCGGGCCGCAGCGGAGCCGGATGCCACGGCTGAGATCCTTGTCGCCTGCGCCGGGCTGCCGCTTGCGATCAGGATCTGCGCCGCCCGGCTCGCGGCGCGCAGATCGTGGCGGATCGCGACGCTGGCCGGCCGGCTCCGGAACGAGCACCGCCGGCTTGACGAACTGAAGACCGGCGATCTCGCCGTCCGCGCCAGCTTCCAGGTGAGCTACGACAGCCTGCGGACCGCGGGCAGCGGCATTGACCCGGCACGCGCGTTCCGTCTGCTTGGCCTCTGGCAAGGGACGTGGATCAGCCTGTCCGCCGCCGCGGCACTGCTCGGCGAGCCGGAGGACGACGTGGCCGACGTGCTCGAGGCGCTTGTCGACATCAACCTGCTTGAGTCCCCTGCCCCCGATCAGTACCGCTTCCACGACCTGCTCAAGGTTTACGCAATGGAGCGCGCGCAGTTCCAGGAGACGGAGGCCACCAGGAACGAGGCGGTGAGCAGGCTCCTGTGGTGGTACCTGGACACCGCGCAAGCCGCGGCGGACGCGGTGTCACCGCAGCGGTACCAGGTCCCAAGCGAGCCGCGGGCACCCGGTCACCCGCCGCTGGTGTTCGCCAGCATGGAAACCGCGCTGGCCTGGTACGACGACGAGCGTGCCAACATCGTCGTGGCGACGCGCGCGGCGGCGGCCTCCGGCCTGCACGAGGTCGCCTGCCGACTGCCTGCGACCTTGTACCCGATGTTCAACCGCCGGAACAACTGGGCGGACTGCGTGACCGCGCACCGCATCGCAGCGGAAAGCGCGGCCAAGACAGGAGACCGGCTTGTTGAGGCCTGGGCGCTGAGCCAGATCGGCTTCGCGCTGGTCAGGCTGCGCGATAAGGAAGCGTTCGCGATCCTCGAGCGGGCACTGGCCATCAGGCAGGAATTCGGCGACACGCGGGGCGAAGCCGTGACCGCCATCGCGCTCGGCGAGGGCCACCTGAGGATGCACGGGGCAAGTGAGGACGCGCTCGGCTATCTGCAGCGCGCGGTAAACCTGCTCGAGCCGATGGGAGCCAGCTCCCTCCGCAGCGCCGCGCTGAACAATCTCGGCGAGGTTTACTTCGAGCTTGACGATCTTGATGCGGCGGCCGAGTGCTATCTCCAGGCCCTGGAAATAAGCCGCGAATTTAGCGCACTGGCAGAGGGATACGCGCTATTCAATCTCGGGCGTGTGTACATGCGGCAGCGCCGTGTCGATGAGGCGATCGCCAGATTTGAGGAGGCGCTACCCAAGCAGCGAGCATCGGGTGCACTGGACGGCGAGGCGTGGGTGCTGCAGGGCCTCGGCGCGGCGCAAGCCGAGACCGGCAGACGGGCCGACGCGAGATCGTCGCTGACCGAGGCATTGCGGATCTTCGAGCAGATCGGGTACCAGGAGGAGACGGCGGAGACAGCCGCGCTACTCGCGGCACTGTCCGCCGAGGACGGCCAGCTGTAAGCATCGCCGCCGTGAAACTAGCATCGCATTGGCGCATTAGTGAGATTATTGGAAATCGGCCAGCCTATCGAGTCATTCGTCACTAAGATCGCGGGCGTGCGGTCACGCACATGCATTCCCTTCTGATAGGGAATGAGGCGGGCTCCGGCGCTCTCGTTGCCGGATTCGAAAAGGACGGGGAAGAGAATGAGCGAATTGCAGCCTGAGGCGTCCGTGGGCCCTGAGGCGTCCGTGGGCCCTGAGGCGTCCGTGGGCCCTGAGGCGTCCGTGGGCCCTGAGGCGTCCGTGGGCCCTGAGGCGTCCGTGGGCCCTGAGGCGTCCGTGGGCCCTGAGGCGTCCGTGGGCCCGGAAGCGTCCGTGGGCCCGGAAGACGAAGAAGACTGAGCATTACCTCTAGCCATTCGGCACGAGTGCGTGCGGATGCGCAATGCCCGCACATCCGCACGCACAGCTCAGCGAACAAGTCCGATCAACGCAGCCAAGTGGCGGTCGCTGCTCGCTTGCCTGCTTGTCCGGCCAGGCCGGCTCGTGTCCACCGAAGCGCTGAGCAAGCACCGGGCAGCCGGATTGCTCGCCGGCGAGGCCTGGACGCTCAAGGACCTGGCGGAGGCACGGGCCGAGACCGGAGACATGGCCGAGGCGCGCGTGTCCCTGGCCGCGGCGACTGAGATATTTAAGCAGGTCGGTGATCGCGTCGGCGCGGCGCAGGCTGCCTCGCTGCTCGCATCGCTTAGCGCCGAGTTAGCTCAGGAGAGTTTGGGCTGACGGCGGGATGGAAAAGCCGCGCCCCAGACGCGGACGAGGAGCGCTCATCCGCGCGCATGCTGTTGGCCGGCTAGACTTCGCTGGCGCATCGAATACCCAATGAGGAGTGACAGACCGTGCCTGAGGTCCGTATCGACGCCGAGCCGCGCACCGAGTTCGGCAAGGGGGCGTCCCGTCGTACCCGCCGGGCGGGTCGTGTGCCCGCTGTGATGTACGGCCAGGGCGCAGAGAACCGCCACTTCACGCTGCCCGAGCACGAGCTCATGATCGCGCTCAAGACGCCGAACGTGCTGATCAGGATCGAGGGCGTGGGCAAGTCCGCGCTCGCGCTGCCCAAGTCCGTGCAGCGCCACCCCATCAAGGGCGCGATCGAGCACGTGGACCTGATCGAGGTCCGCCGGGGCGAGAAGGTCACCGTTGAGATCCCGGTCCGGGTGAGCGGCAACGTGTTCCCCGGCGGCCTGCTCGACCAGCAGCTCATCCAGATCGCCGTCCTGGCTGAGGCGACGCACCTCCCCGACGGCGTGGACGTTGACGTCGAGGGCATGGAGGTCGGCACGGCCGTCCACGCTGGCGACATCGCGCTTCCGTCGGGGTCCACGCTGGCGACCGACCCGGAGGCCCTGGTGCTGCACGTGACCACCATGCCGACCGCCGACCTCGGCGAGGCCGAGGCTGAGGGTGAGGGTGAGGCTGCGGCCGCTGAGGGCGAGGCCACCGCGGCGCCTGCCGAGGCCGAGGCTGAGGCCGAGTAAGACCACGCGACGACTGGCCGGGCGCGGCGCAACCGCGCCCGGCCAGCACGCATGGAGTCCCCGCGCATGCCTGAAGAACGCTGGATCATCGCGGGCCTCGGCAATCCGGGCCCGGAGTACGCGGGCACCCGTCACAACGCTGGGGCCATGGTCCTCGCGCTGCTCGCCGAGCGGATCGGCGCCCGCTTCAAGGCGCACCGCACTCGCAACGACATCGCCGAGGGACGCCTGGCGGGCCAGCCGGTCACCCTGGCCCGGCCGCACTCGTACATGAACCTGTCCGGCGGTCCGGTCGCCGCGCTCGCCGCTTTCTACAAGCTTTCCCCCGAACGAGTGGTGGTCATCCACGACGAGCTCGATGTCCCCTTCGGCGGGGTGCGCCTCAAGCTAGGCGGCGGCGACAACGGCCATAACGGCCTGCGCTCCATCACCGCGTCACTCGGTACCCGCGACTACTACCGCGTCCGTGTCGGCATCGGCCGCCCTCCCGGCCGCATGGACGCGGCCGCCTTCGTGCTCAAGGACTTCTCCGCTCCCGAGCGCAAGGAACTTCCCTTTGCCCTTGACCGCGCCGCCGACGCGGCGGAAGCCCTGATAACTAAGGGCCTGGTGGAAGCGCAGAACGAGTACCACGTAGACCCGGTGTAACCGCCCTTCAGGCAAGGGCGCGGGAACGGGGCGTGCTGCGCGCGAACGTACGGCGCAGCCGCTCGATGGCGGGCTCCGGCTCGTGGTAGATCTCACGCCAGGTGAAGTGGAAAGTGCCCCACCCTTCGTCGTGGAACTTCTCGTCCCGTGCCAGCTGGGCACGAGCACGCTCACGTCCTTGATCGTCGTACTTCATCGCGCCGTCCGCCTCGGCGATCGTGCGGTATCCGTGCCAGCAGAAGTCCACCCGGCCGATGAAGCCCTGCTTCCCCCGGATATTCACCTGCAGGTCCGGCGGCGGGATCCCGGACTGGGCGAACCTCACCCGGGCGACGCTCTCCAGCGCCGACTCCGCGCGCCCGTCAGCGAAGTCGATCACCTGGCGCGCGCGGACGACGCCAGGCCACTGCCCGCACTCCTTGAGGATGATGGCGAATTCCACCTTGACCACGACGTGACTGTGCAGCGCGCAGTCCGCGGCCACGACCCCCGCCATGAACCCGGACGCGCGCGCGATGTCCATGACCGTCCTTGCCACCGTAGTGACCGGGACGCCAAAGGCAGTGGTGACCTGGTCATCGGGCAGCGTGGCGACCCGGACAAGCGTGCCGTGAACAAGGCCCCGGCTGGGTTCTTTCGGTCGGCGCGTCAGCGTGATCAGCGGTACCTGCCGTCCCGCCGGAAGCAGCAAGTCGATGCCATGCAAGTAGGCGGCGGACTCATGGCTCGCGACCAGGCCCGGGTTCCGCCTGATTATGGCCCCGACGGCGACGGCATGCAGCCGACGCGAGTCGCCCGCCAGACTTTCCAGCCATTCGGTCGGCGAGTAGACACCGTGCGCCACCGACGTAATCCGCCCATTGCGCGCCCACCGGCGAAGCTGGTCTCTTGACGCCCCTCGCGCGAGCAATTCGGCGACCGTAGCCACCCTGTCGCTACGGAAAAATACTGACTCGATACTATCCGTCACAGTAACGATAGTGACATCCCTGGCCGCGAAGACATATACCGTGTTTTGGGCAAAAATCGAGCCGATTCGCCCCTTTTGTCCCACCGAAAGTAAGTAAGAGTCTGCCGGAGGGATGGCCAAGTGGGCGGCGCGGCGCCTGAGGGGGGTGGGGCGTGGACGTGGCAGAAGTGGCCATACGCTGACGAAACCCGCACGGGTCACGGGTCGCGGAAGATTGCGGCGTGCGGTGTGGTTAGTCTCCGAGAGCTTCCGATCCGGAGGAGAGAACTTGGCCGCCCCAGACGACCACGCCCTAGCAGCCGATCTCGCGGAGCGTGCGGGGCGGCTCCTCCTGGACCTGCGCGCCACAGACGGCGAGGCCGACGCCCTGCGAAACGCCGGCGACCGCCAGTCCCACGAGTTCCTCATGGCCGAACTGGCCAGGGAACGGCCAGCCGACGCCGTCCTTTCCGAGGAGGGCATCGACGACAAGGCAAGGCTGTCCGCCGACCGTGTTCTGGATCGTCGACCCCCTAGACGGCACCCGCGAGTTCGGCGAGCCGGGAAGAACCGACTGGGCCGTCCACGTAGCCCTCTGGTCCCGCGACGCGCCAGGTGGAGTGGGGGAATTGTCAGGGACCCGCCCTGCGCCAGCCGTGTCGCGGGTAACACCTGGGACGGGTACTGCGTCAGTCGGCGCAGGAGACCTGATCGCCGGCGCGGTAGCCCTGCCCGCGCAAGGCCGCGTCCTCTCGACCACCCCGGCCACCGGTCAAGCGGACCAGGTCGCGGAGCGACCGGACCGCTGGGGGGATTTCCGCCGGCCTTCCGAAGGAGCGCCGGCGGAAATCCCCCCCGGTCCGGGCGCGCAGCGCCCCCTCCGCATGGTCGTCAGCCGCAGCAGAGCAAGCCAGCTGGTCAAAGACGTTGCCGCACTGATAAACGCCGACCTAGTCCCGATGCGGAAGCGCGGGCGCCAAGGCCGCCACGGTGATAACCGGCGAGAACGACGTGTACCTGCACTCAGGCGGCTTCTACGAGTGGGACACGGCCGCACCCGTGGCGGTAGCGAGGCAACACGGCTTGCACGTGTCCCGCATCGACGGCAGCCCGGTTCGGTACAACCAGCGGGATCCCTTGCTGCCAGATATCCTGGTTTGCCTGCCGGCAATCGCCGACCTGCTGCTCAACGCCATCAGGGAAGCGACGCATGCGATCTGATTACCGGTTGTCCCAGCTCGACGTCCTCGAGGCTGAGTCGATCCACGTCATGCGTGAGGTCGCCGCGGAGTTCGAGCGTCCCGCCCTGCTGTTCTCTGGTGGCAAGGACTCGATCGTCATGCTCGCGCTCGCCGCGAAGGCGTTCGCGCCCGCGCACATACCGTTCCCCGTCATGCACGTGGACACCGGGCACAACTTCCCCGAGGTGCTTGAGTTCCGCGACAAGCGGGCGGCGGAGCTGAACGTCAGGCTGGTCGTCGCCAGTGTGCAGGAATCCATCGACGCGGGCCGGGCCATCGAGGAGACCGGACGCTGGGTGAGCAGGAACCGGCTGCAGACGGTGACCCTGCTCGACGCGATCGAGGAGCACCGTTTCGACGCGCTCTTCGGCGGCGCGCGGCGGGACGAGGAGAAGGCGCGCGCCAAGGAGCGGGTGTTCTCATTCCGCGACGAGTTCGGTCAGTGGGACCCCAAGAACCAGCGCCCGGAGCTGTGGAACCTCTACAACACGCGGATCAGGCGCGGCGAGCACATCAGGGTCTTCCCGCTGTCGAACTGGACGGAGCTTGACGTCTGGTCGTACATCGAGCGGGAGAACCTGGAGATCCCGAGCATCTACTACGCGCACGAGCGGATGGTGTTCGAGCGGGACGGCATCCTGCTTGCCGACAACCAGTACCTGACGCGGTTGGGTGACGAGGAGGGGTTCACCGCCACGGTCCGGTACCGGACGGTGGGCGACATGACCATCACCGGGGCGGTGCTTTCCACCGCGACGACGGTCGGCGAGGTGATCATCGAGGTGGCCGCCACCAGGGTGACCGAGCGCGGCGCGACGCGGGCCGACGACCGGACGAGCGAGGCAGCGATGGAAGACCGCAAGCGGGAAGGTTACTTCTAACAGTCATGGACATTTTGCGGTTCGCCACCGCCGGCTCGGTCGACGACGGCAAGTCCACGCTGATCGGGCGGCTGCTCTTCGACTCCAAGGCCATCTTCGAGGACCAGCTCGCGGCCGTGGAGCGCACCTCACGGATGAGGGGCGAGGAGACCACCAACCTCGCGCTGCTCACCGACGGCCTGCGCGCCGAGCGGGAGCAGGGCATCACGATCGACGTCGCGTACCGCTACTTCGCGACGCCGCGCAGGAAGTTCATCATCGCCGACACCCCGGGCCACATCCAGTACACGAGGAACATGGTGACCGGCGCATCCACCGCCGACCTGGCCATCATCCTGGTGGACGCGCGCAACGGCCTCAACGAGCAGTCGCGGCGGCACGCCTTCCTCACCACGCTGCTGCGCGTCCCGCACCTGGTGCTCGCGGTGAACAAGATGGACCTGGTTGGCTACGACCAGGAGGTCTTCGAGGGGATCTGCCAGGAGTTCTCCAGGTTCGCGACCAAGCTGGAGATCCAGGACCTCACGTTCATCCCGATCTCCGCGCTGAACGGTGACAACGTTGTCGAGCGGTCCGGCAACATGCCCTGGTATGACGGGCCGTCGCTGCTGCACCACCTGGAGCACGTGCACATCGCCTCGGACCGGAACCTCATCGACGTGCGGTTCCCCGTCCAGTACGTGATACGGCCCCATGCGAGCAGCGACCCCGAGCTGCACGACTACCGCGGCTACGCGGGCCAGGTGGCCGGCGGCGTGCTCAAGCCGGGCGATGAGGTGCTGCACCTGCCGTCCGGGTTCAGCACGCGGATCAGCCGCATCGAGCTGGCGGGCGCCGAGGTGCAGGAGGCGTTTCCGCCCATGTCGGTCACGCTGCTGCTCGACGACGACGTGGACATCTCCCGCGGCGACATGATCTGCCGGCCCAACAACCGGCCCAAGGCGGTGCAGGACATCGAGGGCCTGGTCTGCTGGATGAGCGGGGAACGGCCGCTCGCCCCGCGGTCGCGGCTGATCGTCAAGCACACCACGCGGACCGTCAAGGGCATCGTCGGCGACCTGCTCTACCGGATCGACGTGAACACGCTGCACAGGGATGAGTCCGCCACGCAGCTCGGGCTGAACGAGATCGGCCGGATCAGGATGCGGGTGACCCAGCCGCTGTTCGTGGACGCGTACTCGCGCAACCGGCTGACCGGCGGGCTGATCCTCATCGACGAGGCGACCAACACGACGGTAGGCACCGTCATGATCACTGGATTTCCCCCGGGAGGATGACCCCCCCGGTGACCCCCCCACGCATGGGGGAGTCCCTCCCCCATCGCCCCCTCGCCGGGCAGCGCCCGGGACGGCGCCTACGGCGCCGTCGGCCATAGGCTGTACGTCATGACGCGCGCAGATCTTGACAAGCAGCCGGCCGAGGTGGCGGCGATGTTCGACGCCGTGGCTGGCCGCTACGACCTGATGAACGACATCCTGTCGATGGGCCAGGTCCGGCTGTGGCGTAAGCGAGTGCAGCGCATCCTGAGGGCGGGCCCCGGTGACCGGGTCCTCGACCTGGCGGCCGGCACGGGCACCTCCTCGGTCAGCTTCGCCGCGGCCGGCGCGGACGTCGTGGCCTGTGATTTCTCCCTCGGCATGCTCAGTGTCGGCCAGGCGAGGCAGGCGAAGTCCGACCCGTACGGAACCAAGAGCCGCGGCCGGGTCGCCTTCACGGCAGGCGACGCGCTCCGGCTGCCGTTCCGTGACGGCGCCTTCGACGCCGTGACGATCTCGTTCGGGCTGCGGAACGTGAACGGGACCAGGGAAGCGCTCGCCGAGATGCGCCGGGTGACCAGGCCCGGCGGGCGACTGGTGGTGTGCGAGTTTAGCGAGATCACCTTTCCGACGCTCGATATGCTTTACCGGCGTTACCTGACCGGTGCCCTCCCCGCGATCGCCCGGCGCGCGGCGCGCAACCCCGTGGCGTACGAGTACCTGGCCGAGTCGATCAGCGACTGGCCCGCGCAGCGGGAGCTTGCCGACGTGATCCGGGCGGCCGGCTGGTCAGCAGTCCGGTGGCGCGACCTAGCCCTCGGCATCGTGGCCGTCCACGTCGCCCGCAACCTCTAGCCGGAGTCTCTAGCCGGAGCCTCTCGTAAACCTCTGACCAAGGAGACGCTAGGGTAGGGGCGGCGAATCGTCCTGTACGGGGCGAGGATTAAACTAACGGCAAAGATTTTGTGAAGCCGTTCACAAGAAACCCAGGATCTGATCAAGTGACCGAGCGCGTAACCGTCAGGGATGACGACGCCGACGTGATAGTCGTCGGCGCCGGCCCCTCCGGCTCCACGGCCGCCTACTACCTGGCGCAGGCCGGCCTTAACGTGCTGCTGATCGAGAAGTCCCGGTTCCCGCGGGAGAAGGTGTGCGGCGACGGCCTTACCCCGCGCGCGGTCAAGGCCCTGATCGCGCTCGGCGTTGACGTCAGCGAGGAGGCCGGCTGGCTGCGCAACAAGGGCCTGCGGGTGATCGGCGGCGGCATGCGCCTCGAGCTTGACTGGCCCGAGCTGAGCAGTTACCCGGGCTACGGCCTAGTCCGCACCCGCGCCTCCCTGGACGAGCAGCTGGCCCGCCGCGCGCAGGCCGCCGGGGTGAAGCTGATCGAGGGAACCACGGTCACCGGCCCGCTGCTCGGTTCCGACGGCCGGATCGTGGGCGTGCGGACGCAGGCCGAGGCCGAAGAAAAGCCAAAGGCGAGGTCAAAAACTGATAATGCGGAACGGGCGCATGGTGCCACTCTTCCGCCCGGGGGGGCGACCCCCCGTACCCCCCGCGAGGGCCCGCCCGGCGGCGCGACGTACCGCGCCCGCGTGGTGGTCGCCGCGGACGGTAACTCGTCCCGGCTGTCGGTCGCGATGGGCCTGCGCAAGCGGGACGACCGGCCGATGGGCGTCGCGGTCCGCACCTACTACACCTCGCCGCGGCACGACGACGACTACCTGGAGTCATGGCTCGACCTGTGGGACGGGACGAGGCTGCTGCCCGGTTACGGCTGGATCTTCGGCATGGGCGACGGCACGTCCAATGTCGGCCTGGGCCTGCTGAACACCTCCGACGCGTTCGGCAAGACCGACTACCGGGAGCTGCTCAAGCGCTGGCTCAAGTCGATGCCCGAGGAATGGGGCTACGTCGAGGAGAACCGCACCGAGCCGGTGCGCGGCGCGGCACTGCCGATGGGCTTCAACCGTACGCCGCACTACCACCAGGGGCTGCTGCTGGCCGGCGACGCGGCCGGGATGGTGAACCCGTTCAACGGCGAGGGCATCGCCTACGCGATGGAGTCGGGTGAGATCCTGGCGCGGGTGGCCGCTCAGGCACTCGCCCGGCCGACCTGGGCCGAGACCGAACGGGTGCTGCGGTCCTACCCGGAGGAACTGCAGGCCGCCTACGGCCGGTACTACACGCTCGGCCGGGTCTTCGTCGAGCTCATCGGCAGGCCCAAGCTGATGCGCTACGCGACGAGCCGGGGCATGCGCCACCCGCAGCTGATGCGGTTCGCGCTCAAGCTGCTCGCGAACCTGACCGACCCGCGGGACGGCGACGCGAGCGACCGCATCATCAGCGCCATGACCCGACTCGCGCCGGCCTCGCGGTGACCCGGTGCTTACGATGAACGACCACAGGAAGGGGGCGAATTCACGGTGAAGCTGTACATACCGATCCTCGTACTCTTCGTGCTCGCCTTCGGCTTCGCCGCGTTCTCAGTTGTAGCGGGAACCATCATGGGCCCCAAGCGCTGGAACAAGGCCAAGCTCGACGCGTACGAGTGCGGTATCGAGCCGACTCCGATCCCGCTCGGCGGTGGCAAGGTCCCGGTTAAGTACTACCTGACCGCGATGCTGTTCATCGTCTTCGACATTGAGATCGTCTTCCTCTACCCCTGGGCGGTAACCTTCGGCAGGCTCGGCACGTTCGGCCTTGTCGAGATGGTCGCCTTCGTGATCACCGTGCTCGTCGCGTACGCCTACGTCTGGCGCCGCGGCGGCCTGGAGTGGGATTAGACCTCCAGCCGACCGAGGCACGTCAGAAAGAAAGGAGGCCTCAGATGGGCATCGAAGAGAAGCTGCCGAGCGGCGTCCTGCTGACCTCGGTGGAGAAGATCGCCGGGTGGGCGCGGGCGCGCTCCGTCTGGCCCGCCACGTTCGGCCTCGCCTGCTGCGCCATCGAGATGATGCAGACCGGCGGCCCCAGGCACGACATGGCCAGGTTCGGCATGGAGAAGACGGGGTCCACCCCCCGCGAGGCCGACCTGATGATCGTGGCCGGCCGGGTGAGCCAGAAGATGGCCCCGGTGCTCCGCCAGATCTACGACCAGATGCCCGAGCCCAAGTGGGTCATCTCGATGGGCGTGTGCGCGTCAAGTGGCGGCATGTTCAACAACTACGCGATCGTGCAGGGCGTGGACCACATCGTGCCGGTGGACATCTACCTGCCCGGCTGCCCCCCGCGCCCCGAGATGCTGCTTGACGCGATCTTCAAGCTGCACGACAAGATCCTGAACATGAAGCTCGGCCCGGACCGGGACCAGGAGATCACCGAGCTTGAGGAAGCCCGGCTGAGCATGCTCCCGCTGCGCGTCAGCGCCGGGATCAATGACCTGCGGAGTGAACTGTGACCACCCCCAGCGGGGATGAGCCCGGGCTGCCCGCCCGGCAAGACACGGAAGAGCAGGCCGATACGCCGGTGGTCCGTACCGGCATGTTCGGCGTGCACGGTACCCAGGACACGTCCGGCTACGGCAAGCTCCAGGTGCACCGGCTGCCGCCCCTCGTCTCCGAGCCGCCGTACGGCGGCTACTTCGACGCGGTGGCGGAGTCGCTCGGCAGCGCGCTGCAGGCCGACGGGAGCGGCTTCGGCGACGCGGTCGAGCGGGTCGTGGTGCAGCACGGCGAGCTGACCTTCCACGTGCGCCGCGAGCACCTGCTCGCGGTCGCCGACAAGCTGCTGCACGACCCCGCGCTGCGCTTCGAGATCTTCTCCGGCGTGTCCGGCGTGCACTACCCGAACGAGACGGGCCGCGAACTGCGCGCGGTCTACCACCTGCTGTCGATCACGCACAACCGGCGGCTGCGGCTCGAGGTGGCCGCGCCTGACGCGGACCCGCACGTTCCCTCGATCACGCCGGTCTACCCGGCGGCCAACTGGCACGAACGGGAGACCTGGGACTTCTTCGGGATCGTGTTCGACGGGCACCCGGCGCTCACCAGGATCGAGATGCCCGACGACTGGCTGGGCCACCCGCAGCGCAAGGACTACCCGCTCGGCGGTGTCCCCGTCGAGTACCGCGGCGCCAAGGTGCCGCCCCCAGACGAGAGAAGGTCGTACTCGTGATGGCGGAGTACACACATGACTGAGACCACGCACGCGACCCCCGGCGCGAGTGACGCGGAGGCGGAGGCAACCGAGGGCCGCGTCTACAACGTGGCCGGCGGTGACTGGGACGAACTGGTCGCCAATGACGACGAGCGCGGCCCGAACGAGCAGATCGTCGTCAACATGGGCCCGCAGCACCCGTCCACGCACGGCGTGCTCCGGCTGGTCCTCACGCTGGAAGGCGAGACCGTCACTGACGCCCGCGCGTCGATCGGCTACCTGCACACCGGCATCGAGAAGAACATGGAATACCGGACGTGGACCCAGGGCACCACGTTCATCACCCGGGCCGACTACCTGATGCCGATCTTCAACGAGACCGCGTACTGCCTCGCGATGGAGCGGCTGCTCGGCATCGAGGACAAGCTGCCCGAGCGCGCCAAGCTGATCCGGGTGCTGCTGCTCGAGCTGAACCGGATCGGCTCGCACCTGGGCGGACTCGGCCCGTTCGGCATGGAGCTCGGCGCGACCACGATCTTCCTGCACGGCCTGCGCATGCGGGAGAACGTCCTCGACCTGTTCGAGCTGATCACCGGGCTGCGGATGAACCACGCGTTCATCCGTCCCGGCGGCGTGGCCCAGGACCTTCCGGCCGGCGGCATCGAGGCGGTGCGCGACTTCCTGCGCAAGGCACCCGCCTGGGTGGCGGACCTGCGCAAGCTGATCGACGCGAACCCGGTCTTCAAGGCGCGCACCGAGGGCATCGCCTACCTCGACCTCGAGGGGTGCATGGCGCTCGGCGTGACGGGGCCGATGCTCCGGGCCACCGGGCTGCCCTGGGACCTGCGCAAGTCGCAGCCGTACCTCGACTATGAGACCTACGACTTCGACGTGCCGACCACCGACACCTGCGACGCCTACGGCCGGTACCTGGTCAGGATCGAGGAGATCGAGCAGTCGCTGCGGCTGGTCGATCAGGTGCTCGACCGGCTCACGGACCGTTCGGGCATCGGAAGTGACCCGTGGATGATCCAGGACGCCAAGATCGGCTGGCCTGCCCGGCTCTCGCTGGGGCCGGACGGCATGGGCCCGTCGCCTGAGCACATCGCGCACATCATGGGCCAGTCCATGGAGGCGCTCATCCACCACTTCAAGCTGGTGACGGAGGGTTTCCGGGTGCCGGCCGGGCAGGCCTACGTGCCGATCGAGTCGCCCAAGGGCGAACTCGGCTGCCACGTGGTGAGCGACGGCGGCACCCGGCCGTACCGTGCGCACCTGCGCGACCCCTCGTTCCACCACATGCAGGCCGTCTCCGTGCTGTGCGAAGGCGGCAACCTCGCGGACGTGATCCCGGCGATCGCGTCGATCGACCCGGTGATTGGAGGCGTTGACCGGTAATGCCGTTCAGTGAGGAAACGCTGACCCGGCTGAAGGCGGACGCCGTGGAGATCACGGGAAGGTACCCGCGGGCGCGGTCCGCGTTGCTGCCGCTGCTGTTCCTGGTGCAGGCGGAGGAGGGGTACGTCTCCGACGAGGGGATGGCCTTCTGCGCCGAGGTGCTCGGCATCACGCAGACCGAGGTGCGCGGCGTGGCGACCTTCTACACCATGTACAAGCACGAGCCGGCGGCCGAGTACCAGGTCGGCGTGTGCATCAACACGACCTGCGCGATCATGGGCGGCGACCAGATCTGGTCCGAGCTCGCCGCGCACGTCGCCGGCCAGGCCGGGGAGGCCGAGGCACACAGTGACGCGCTCGGCGGAACCGCAGATCACGGTGACATCAAGTCACCCGACGGCAAGGTCGCCATCGAGCGCCTGGAGTGCAACGCCGCCTGCGACTACGCCCCCGTGGTCATGGTGAACTGGGAGTTCTTCGACAACCAGACGCCGCAGTCGGCCATGGAACTCGTCGATGACCTGCGGGCCGGCCGGAACGTGACGCCGACCCGCGGCCCGAGCCGGCTGTGTACCTGGAAGCAGGCTAACCGGATTCTCGCCGGGTTCGGCGACGGCCAGGCCACCGAGGGCCCGTCGGCGGGCCCGGCGAGCCTGGTCGGCCTCAAACTCGCCAAGGAGCGCGGCTGGCACGCGCCGGGGGCGCATTCCGCGTCAGGGGAGTCGGCCGCGCCCGAGAAGTCCGAGCAAGTCGGTGCCGCGGAAAAGCGCAGTGAGCCCCCCCAGCACGGGGCGGCCGGAGGTTCCGCGGTGTCGTCCCCCCAGGACAGCAAGGAGTCCTCGTGACCGACACGCAGTCGTTTCCGGGGGGGCGACCCCCGTACCCCCCGGGGCACGTCCGGTGAAGAGGCGAATGTACCGGACGTGCTCACCCCGGTCCTCACCGCGTTCTGGGACGAACCGGACTCTTTCATGATCGACGGGTACCGCCGCCACCACGGGTACGAGGCGCTGCCCAAGGCGCTGGCGATGGAGCCGGACGACGTGATCGCGGCGGTAAAGGCCTCGGTGCTCCGCGGCCGCGGCGGCGCCGGCTTCCCGACCGGGATGAAGTGGTCCTTCATCCCGCAGAACGACGGCAAGCCGCACTACCTGACGGTCAACGCGGACGAGTCCGAGCCGGGCACGTGCAAGGACATCCCGCTGATGATGGCCAACCCGCACGTGCTCATCGAGGGCATCATCATCACCTGCTACGCCATCAGGGCCAGCCACGCGTTCATCTACGTGCGCGGCGAGGTGCTGCACGTGATCAGGCGGCTGCAGCTCGCGGTGGCCCAGGCCTACGAGGCGGGCTACCTGGGCAAGGACATCCAGGGCAGCGGCTTCGACCTCGACGTCGTGGTGCACGCGGGCGCCGGCGCGTACATCTGCGGCGAGGAGACCGCGCTGCTCACCTCGCTTGAGGGGTACCGGGGGCTGCCGCGGAACCGGCCGCCGTTCCCCGCGGTGGAGGGCCTGTACGCGTGCCCGACGGTCATCAACAACGTCGAGTCGGTCTCCAGCGTGCCGTCGATCATCGCCAACGGCTCGGACTGGTTCTCCGGGCTCGGCACCGAGAAGTCCAAGGGCTACGGCATCTTCTCGCTGTCCGGCCACGTGAAGAACCCCGGGCAGTACGAGGCGCCGCTCGGCATCACGCTGCGCGAGCTGATCGACCTGGCGGGCGGCATGCTCCGGCCGGCGCACCCGCTCAAGTTCTGGACGCCCGGCGGCTCGTCGACCCCGCTGCTCACCCACGAGCACCTGGACATTCCGCTCGACTTCGAGGGCGTGGGCGCCGCCGGGTCGATGCTCGGCACCCGGGCGCTGCAGCTCTTCGACGACACCACCTGCGTGCTGCGGGCCGCGCTGCGCTGGACGGAGTTCTACCAGCACGAGTCGTGCGGCAAGTGCACGCCGTGCCGTGAGGGCTCCTACTGGCTGGTCCGGGCGATCGAGCGGCTCGAGCAGGGCAAGGGCACCGACGAGGACCTGGAGACGATCCTGGACGTGGGCAGCAACATCGTGGGCCGCGCGTTCTGCGCGCTCGGCGACGCCGCGCCGGTGCCGATCATGTCCGCGATCAAGTACTTCAAAGACGAGATCATCCAGCACCAGAAGAATGGCGGCTGCCCGTTCGACCCGGCCGCTTCGACCGCGTGGGCGGTATAACGAGATGACTGTTCAGCCAGTGACCGACACGGTGACCGTCACCATCGACGGCTATGAGCTCAGCGTGCCCAAGGGCACGCTGGTCATCAGGGCCGCCGAGATGATCGGCATCACCATCCCGAGGTTCTGCGATCACCCGCTGCTCGACCCGATCGGCGCCTGCAGGCAGTGCCTGGTGGACATCGAGGGCCAGCGCAAGCCGCTCGCCTCGTGCACCACCGTGTGCACCGACGGCATGGTGGTGAAGACCCAGTTCACCTCGCCCGTCGCGGACAAGGCGCAGCAGGGCGTGATGGAGTTGCTGCTCGTCAACCACCCGCTCGACTGCCCGATGTGCGACAAGGGCGGCGAGTGCCCGCTGCAGAACCAGGCGATGTCGAACGGCCGCGGCGAGTCCCGGTTCCGCGAGCCCAAGCGCGAGTTCGACAAGCCGGTGGCGATCTCGACCGAGGTGCTGCTCGACCGCGAGCGGTGCATCTCCTGTACCCGCTGCGTGCGGGCCTCGGAGGAGATCGCAGGCGACGCCTTCATCGAGTTCCTCGAGCGCGGCCCGCGCCAGTACATCGGCACCGCGACCGGCAAGCCGTTCAACTCCTACTTCTCCGGCAACACCGTCCAGGTCTGCCCGGTCGGCGCGCTCACCGGCGCGGCGTACCGGTTCAAGTCGCGGCCGTTCGACCTGGTGTCCACGCCGAGCGTGTGCGAGCACTGCGCGTCCGGCTGCCACCAGCGCACCGACCACCGGCGCGGCAAGGTGATGCGGCGGCTGGCCGGCGACGAGCCGCTGGTCAACGAGGAGTGGAACTGCGACAAGGGCCGCTGGGCGTTCAACTACGCCACCGAGTCCGACCGGCTGACCACCCCGCTCGTCCGGGACGCGGAAGGCGTGCTCCGGCCGGCGTCCTGGACCGTCGCGTACGCGGCCGCCGCGCGCGGCCTCGCGGCCGCCCGCGACGCGGGCGGGGCGGATTGGGCGGGCAGGGCGGGGGATGGGAGCCCGGGCGGGGTGGGCGTGCTGACCGGCGGCAGGCTGACGCTTGAGGACGCCTACGCGTACGCCAAGTTCACCAGGCTCGCGCTGGACACCAACGACATCGACATGCGGGCACGGGCGCACTCGGCGGAGGAAGAGCAGTTCATCGCCGCCCGGGTGGCCGGCCGCGACATCGAGGTCAGCTACGCCGACATCGAGGCCGCGCCCGCGGTGCTGCTCGCCGGGTTCGAGCCGGAGGACGAGTCGCCGATCGTGTTCCTGCGGCTGCGCAAGGGCGCGCGCAAGCACCGCGTCGCGGTGTTCTCCGTCGCCGCCCTCGCCTCGCCCGGCCTCGAGAAGGTCTTCGGCACGCTGCTGCCCACCGTGCCCGGCGCCGAGGCGGCCACGCTCACCGCGCTCGCGGCCGGCGGCGGCAGCGACGCCGACGTCGCCCGGGCCGCCGGCCTGCTGGCGCAGCCCGGGGCGGTGATCCTGGCGGGCGAGCGGCTCGCCGAGGTGCCCGGCGCGCTCGCCGCGGCCTCCCGGCTCGCGGACGCGACCGGCGCGCGGCTGGCCTGGATACCCCGGCGGGCCGGCGAGCGCGGCGCGATCGAGGCGGGCGCCATGCCCGGCCTGCTGCCGATCGGCCGCTGGGTCGGCGACCCGAAGGCTCGCGCGGAAGTGGCGCTGGCCTGGAACAAGGCATCGCTGCCCGCGACGCCTGGCCGGTCGACCGCGGCGCTGCTCGCGGCCGCCGAGGCCGGCGAACTCGGCGCGCTGGTGATCGCCGGCGTCGACCCGGCCGACCTGCCGGACCCGGCGGGCGCGCTGCGCGCGCTCGACCGGACGCCGTTCATCGTCTCGCTCGAGCTGCGGGCCAGCGCGGTCACCGACCGCGCCGACGTGGTCTTCCCAGTTGCCGCGGTCGCGGAGAAGTCCGGCACCTTCGTGAACTGGGAGGGACGCGGCGGGTCGTTCACCGCGGCCCTCAGCGTGCCCGGCATCCGCACCGACCTCTACGTGCTCGGCGCGATCGCCGACGAGATGGACGTGCACCTGGGGCTGCCCGACGCCGCCGCGGCGCGCGCCGAACTCGCCGCCCTGGGCGCCTGGCGGGGCGCGAAGCCGGGCTCCGCCGGCTGTTCTCCCCCCGCCGGGGGGCCAGGGCGGCAATGGGGGGATGGAATCCCCCCATGAGCAGGGGGGTCTGGGGGGGATCGTTCCCCCCGAGGGAGCGCTGTTCGGCTGGCTACCTGGCATCAGCTCATCGACGCGGGCAGGCTCCAGGACGGCGAGCCGTACCTGGCCGGAACCGCGCGGCCTGCGGTGGCCCGGGTATCGCCCGCGACCGCGGCCGGGGCGGGCCTCGCCGACGGCGACAAGGTGACGGTGTCGACCGCGGCGGGCTCGGTGACGGTGGCGCTGGACGTCACCGACATGGCCGACGGCGCCGTATGGCTGCCCGCCAACAGCCCGGGCTCTGCGGTCCGCGCGGACCTCGCTGCCGGGCACGGGAGCAGGGTAACCCTGAGGAGGGCTGAATGACCCGCGGTCTCGCGGTCGACCCGACGCTGGCCGACTTCAACCAGCTCATCTGGTGGATGGTGCTGCTCAAGGTCGGCATCGTCTTCGCGTTCCTGCTGCTGACCACGATCTTCATGATCTGGTTCGAGCGCCGGGTGATCGGCCGCATGCAGAACCGGCCCGGTCCCAACCGGGCCGGACCCTGGGGCCTGCTGCAGCCGGTGGCCGACGCGCTCAAGCTGCCGCTCAAGGAGGACATCGTCCCCACCACGGTGGACAAGGTGGTGTTCTTTATCGCGCCGATCATCGCGGCCGGGATATCGTTCGTCGCCTTCGCGATCATCCCGTGGGGCCCGATGGTGTCGATCTTCCACCACTGGACGCCGCTCCAGGTCGCGGACCTGCCGGTGGCGGTGCTGCTCGTGCTGGCGATGAGCTCGATCGGCGTCTACGGCATCGTGCTGGCCGGCTGGGCGTCGCGTGGGCCCTACTCCATCCTCGGCGCGCTCCGCTCGACCGCGCAGGTGATCAGCTACGAGATCGCGATGGGCCTGTCCTTCGTCGCGGTCTTCCTCGACTCGGGATCGCTGTCCACCACCGCGATCGTCAACTCGCAGTCGCACATCTGGTACTTCTCGATCCTCCTGCCGTCGTTCCTCATCTACCTGGTGACGATGGTCGGCGAGACGAACCGGATCCCGTTCGACCTGCCCGAGGGCGAGGGCGAGATCGTGGCCGGGCACATGACCGAGTACTCCTCGATGAAGTTCGCCATGTTCTTCCTCGCCGAGTACATCAACATGACCACCGTTTCCGCGCTCGCCGTCACGCTGTTCCTCGGCGGCTGGCGGGCCCCGTGGCCGCTGACCATCATCGGGCCCGCGGTGAACAGCGGCTGGTGGCCCGTGCTCTGGTTCCTCGGCAAGGTCTTCTTCCTGCTGTTCTGCTACGTCTGGCTGCGCGGCACGCTGCCGCGGACCAGGTACGACCAGCTGATGGCGCTCGGCTGGAAGATCCTTATCCCGTTCTCCATCGTCTGGCTGCTGATGGTCGCCTGCGTGAAGACGCTGCGCGTCGCCGGCTGGCACTCGCCGCTCGCGCTCGGCGTCTTCGGCGTGGTCCTCGTGCTGTTCATCTTGCTTGTCGGGTTCTGGGAGACCGGCTACCAGGCGCGCCGCGAACGGGTCGCGCCCAGCGAGCCCCAGGCCGTCGAGGAAGAGGAAGAGTGGGACTACGACGAAGAGGGCGAACTCGTCAAGGTCGAGAAGCCGGCGGTGCCGCCGAGGTTCCCGGTGCCGCCGCTTGACCTCCCGCATTACCACGGCCTTGAGCTCAGCGCGGCGGACGGCTCGGTGCGCGGCGATGCCACTGGAGTGACGAAGGAGGTCACCGGTGCCGGTTCTTGATTTCCTCAACCCTGTGAAGGGGTTCGGGGTCACCTTCCGCGAGATGTTCAAGAAGGTTGACACCGTGATGTACCCGGAGGACAAGCGGCCCACCGCGCCCCGGTTCCACGGCCACCACCAGCTCAACCGCTGGCCTGACGGCCTGGAGAAGTGCATCGGCTGCGAGCTGTGCGCCTGGGCCTGCCCCGCCGACGCCATTTACGTCGAGGGCCGGGACAACACGCCCGAGGAGCGCTACTCGCCGGGCGAGCGGTACGGGCACGTCTACCAGATCAACTACCTGCGCTGCATCCTGTGCGGACTGTGCATCGAGGCGTGCCCCACCCGGGCGCTCACGATGACCAACGAGTACGAGATCGCGGACGACGACCGGGAGAAGCTGATCTGGACCAAGGAGCAGCTGCTCGTCCCGCTGCTCGAGAACATGGAGGCGCCGCCGCACCCGATGCGCCTCGGGCAGGACGAGAAGGACTATTACCGCCTCGGCGGCGCCGGGATAGTCCCGAGGCCCGGCGGCGAGCAGGACACCAACAGCGGCCAGGAGGCTGAGCTGTGACGCTCCACATTCTCGCCAACAGCGGCACCAACCTTGACCCGATCTACGGCAAGGTCATGTTCTGGATCCTCGCCGTGCTCGCGGTCGCCGCCGCGCTCGCCATGATCCTCGTGCGGCAGGCCGTGCACTGCGCGCTGATGCTCGCGGTGGTGATGCTGTCCCTCGCGGTCATGTACGCCATGCAGGGCGCGCCGTTCCTCGCCATGGTGCAGGTGATCGTGTACACCGGCGCCGTGCTCATGCTCTTCCTGTTCGTGGTCATGCTGATCGGCATCACCTCGGCGGAATCGCTCGTCGAGACGATCAAGGGGCAGCGGCTGTGGGCGGGCGTGGCCGGGATCGGCCTGGTCGTGCTGCTCGTCGTCGGCATCGGCCACGCGGCCATCGGCAACGCGGCACCGCAGACCGCCGCCAACGGCACGGATAACCTGACCGGCCTGGCGCAGCTGATCTTCACCACGTACGTGTTCCCGTTCGAAGTCACCAGCGCCCTGCTGATCACCGCCGCGCTCGGCGCGATGGTCCTCGCGCACCGCGAGCGGACGTCGCCCAAGCCGACGCAGCGGGAGGTCGCCCGCCGCAAGATCGAAACCGGCCGGGTCGCCCCTGAGCCGCCGCCCGGGGTGTACGCGCTGCACAACGCCGTCGACATGCCGGCCATGCTGCCGGACGGTACAACCACCAACCGTTCCGTATCGGACGCGGTCGTCCAGCGCGACGTGCAACTCGGCCGCGACCCGCAGGGCCGGGTGGTCGCCGATATCGCCGAGCAGGACAGGATCGAGGCGGAGCGCCAGCTCGAGGCCGGTGCCGCCGGCCGGGGGAGGACCGGTGAGCCCGGCAGCCTACGTGTTCCTTGCCGTCATCCTGTTCACCATCGGCGGGATCGGCGTGCTCATCCGGCGCAACATGATCCTGGTCTTCATGAGCGTCGAGCTCATGCTGAACGCGTGCAACCTGGCGTTCGTCTCGTTCGCCCGGCTGCACGGGAACCTGGACGGACAGGTGGTGGCCTTCTTCGTTATGGTCGTCGCCGCCGCTGAGGTGGTCGTCGGGCTCGCCATCCTGATGGCCATCTACCGCGCCCGCAAGTCCGCGTCGGTCGACGACGCGAACCTGCTCGAAGTACTGAGGAGATTGACACGATGACGACGCTTGCCGCCACCGGGGTGCTCCGCGCCT
Organism: uncultured Actinomycetota bacterium; assembly: GCA_963811335.1. GTDB lineage: Bacteria > Actinomycetota > Actinomycetes > Streptosporangiales > Streptosporangiaceae > Trebonia. The sequence goes on from CAWERB010000005.1 coordinate 73,926, forward strand.
CATGGCTGCTGCTCGCGTTCCCGGTCTTCGGCGCGGCGGTCCTGCTGATCGGCGGTCGGCGCACCGACAAGTGGGGCCACCTGCTCGGGTGCCTGATGTCGCTCGCGTCGTTCGTCTATGGCGTGATCGCGTTCTTCACCCTGCTCAGCTACCCCGCGCAGGACCGCAGCCGCGACCTGCACGTGTACTCCTGGATCCCGGTCGCCGGGTTCCAGGCCGAACCTGGGCATACTCCTTGACCCGCTGTCGATCAGCTTCGTGCTGCTGATCACCGGGGTCGGGTCGCTGATCTTGATCTACGCGGTCGGCTACATGGCGCACGACACCGACAGGCGCCGCTTCTTCGGCTTCCTGAACCTGTTCATCGCGGCGATGCTGCTGCTGGTGATCTCCGACAACTACCTGGGCCTGTACGCCGGCTGGGAGGGCGTCGGCCTGGCGTCCTACCTGCTGATCGGGTTCTGGCAGTTCAAGCACGACGGCGGCGGTCGCGGCCAAGAAGGCGTTCATCGCCAACCGCGTCGGCGACGTGGGGCTGTCGCTGGCGATCATGCTGATGTTCGCCGAGTTCGGCACCTTCAACTTCTCCGGCGTGTTCGCCTCCGTGAACTCGGCCGGCTCCGGCGTCGCCACCGCGCTCGGCCTGCTGCTGCTGCTCGGCGCGTGCGGCAAGTCCGCCCAGGTGCCGCTGCAGTCCTGGCTGCTCGACGCGATGGAGGGCCCGACGCCTGTGTCGGCCCTTATTCATGCGGCGACAATGGTCACGGCTGGCGTGTACCTGATCGTGCGTTCCAACCCGATCTTCAACGACGCGCCCACCGCGCAGCTCGCGGTCACCGTCGTCGGCGCGGTCACGCTGCTGTTCGGCGCGATCATCGGGTGCGCCAAGGACGACATCAAGAAGGCCCTGGCGGGGTCCACGATGTCGCAGATCGGCTACATGACGCTGGCCGCCGGCCTTGGCCCGGCCGGGTACGTGTTCGCCATCGCGCACCTGCTCACGCACGGCTTCTTCAAGGCGGGACTGTTCCTCGGCGCCGGGTCGGTGATGCACGGCATGGACGACGAGGTAGACATGCGTCGCTACGGTGCCCTTCGCAGGCTGCTGCCGATCACCTTCGCGACTTTCGGCCTCGGGTACCTGGCGATCATCGGCGTCCCGCCATTCTCCGGGTTCTTCACCAAGGACGCGATCATCGACGCCGCCTGGTCAAAGGGCGGCACCTCCGGCTGGATCCTCGCCGCGTGCGCGATCATCGGCGCGGGCATCACCGCCTTCTACATGACCCGGGTCATGCTGATGACCTGGTTCGGCAGCGCGCGCTGGAAGGAGCAGGGCGTGCTCGGCGGGGCCGGGGCGCACCCCCCCTACACGGAACCGCACATCCCCCATCCGCACGAGTCGTCGCTGGTGATGACGATTCCGATGATCCTTCTCGCGATCGGCTCCGTCGGCGCGGGCTGGTTCCTCATCGTCAACTCGCGGTTCGCCAACTTCCTGTCGCCCGTCGTCGGTGCCCCGCCGGACAAGCCCGGGCTCTTCACCGGGCCGGGGATCATCACGCTCGTGCTCGTGGCCCTCGGCATCGGGCTCGCCTGGGTCATGTACGGCCGGGTGCCGGTGCTCGCCGTCGCGCCGCGCGGCTCGGTGCTCACCCGCGCCGCCCGGGCCGACCTGTACGGCGACGCGTTCAACGAGTCGGTGCTGATGCGCCCGGGCCAGTGGCTGACCAGGCTCTCGGTTTTCTTCGACAGCCGGGGCGTGGACGGCCTGGTGAACGGGCTCGCCGCGACCATCGGCGGCACGTCCGGCCGGATGCGCAGGCTGCAGAACGGTTTCGTGCGCTCTTACGCGCTGTCCATGCTCATCGGTGCCGTGCTGCTCGTGGCCGGCCTTCTGGTGGTGAGGCTCTAAATGAACACTGTTGCGGCAGTGGCGAACAGCGGCACACCCTGGCTCACCATCGCCGGCGGGATACCGCTGCTCGGCGCGATCGTGGTCGCGCTCTTGCCGATGCGGTTCGCAAAGCTCACGGCGCTGCTGTTCACCGTCGTCGACCTGGTTCTGGGTGATCGTGATGGCCACCCAGTTCAACACCTCGGGGCCGACGTTCCAGCTCACCGAGACGTACAGCTGGATCCCGCAGTTCGGCGTGCACTACGCGGTCGGCGTGGACGGGATCGCGCTGGTCCTCATCGGCATGACCGCCGTGCTGATGCCCGTGGTGATCCTCGCCTCGTGGCACGACGCGGACGAGGCCGTTGACTCCGGGGGGGCGACCCCCCGCACCCCCCGCACGCGGTCGCCGCGGACGTACATGGCGCTGATGCTGGCGCTCGACACGATGATGATCGGGGTATTCGCGGCCACCGACGTCTTCCTGTTCTACGTGTTCTTCGAGGCCATGCTGGTCCCGATGTACTTCATGATCGGGTCGTTCGGCGTCGGGCCGCGGCAGTACGCCGCGGTGAAGTTCCTGCTCTACAGCCTGCTCGGCGGCCTGCTCATGCTGGTCGCGGTGATCGCGCTGTACGTCTACTCGGGCGAGTCGGCGGCGACCGGGCACCAGGGCACGTTCCTGTTCTACACGCTCGAGCACGTGGCCCTGTCGCCGACAGTGCAGAAGTGGCTGTTCCTCGGCTTCTTCGTCGCCTTCGCGATCAAGGCGCCGCTGTGGCCGTTCCACACCTGGCTGCCCGACGCCGCGTCGTCCGCCCAGCCGGGCGCCGCGGTGCTGATGCTCGGCGTGATGGACAAGGTTGGCACGTTCGGCATGATCAGGTACTGCCTGGAGCTGTTCCCCGACGGGTTCCACTACTTCACGCCGCTGATCTTGGTGCTGTCGGTGATCTCCATCATCTACGGCGCGATCGTGGCGATCGGGCAGACCTCGATGAAGCGGCTGATCGGGTACACCTCGATCTCGCACTTCGGCTTCATCGTGCTCGGCATCTTCGCGCTGACCTCCCAGGGCCAGTCCGGCGCGACGCTCTACATGGTCAACCACGGCTTCGCCACCGGCGCGCTGTTCCTGCTCGCCGGGTTCCTGATCGTCCGGCGCGGCTCGGACCGCATCGCGGACTACGGCGGCGTGCAGAAGGTGGCGCCGGTCCTCGCCGGGCTGTTCCTTGTCTCCGGCCTGGCCGGCCTGTCCCTGCCGGGCCTGTCCACCTTCGTGTCGGAGTTCCTCGTGCTTGCGGGCACGTTCTCCCGGTACAAGGTCGCGCGGCTCGTTCGCGGTGGCGGGCATCGTGCTCGCCGCGATCTACATCCTGTGGATGTACCAGCGCACGATGAACGGGCCCACCGCGGACTCGGTCGCGACCATGCCGGACCTGCGGCCGCGGGAACTGCTCGCCGTCGTCCCGCTCATCGCGCTGATCATCGCGATGGGCGTGTACCCCAAGCCGGTGCTCGACGTGATCAACCCGGCCGTCAAGGCCACCATGTCCCAGGTGGGCTCCGCTGACCCGGTGCCCGCCCATCCCGCAGCCGCTCAGAATGGAGCCCAGCCGTGAGCCTCGCCACTGCATTGGCCGGCACTGGCGCCGCCGCTGCTGCCACTCCCGGCGCCATCACCGCGCCGAGCATCGAGTACAGCCAGCTTGCGCCGATGCTCGTGGTCTTCGGCGCGGCCGTCATCGGCGTGCTCGTCGAGGCCTTCACGCCCCGGGAACTGCGCCGGGCCGTCCACCTGCTGCTGACCTTCGGCGCGCTGCTCGCGGCGTTCGTCTGGACGTGCGTGATCGCCGCGTCCGGGACGCTGTTCGCCAAGGACGCCGCCGGGCACGTGGCCGCCATGGGCGCGGTCGCGGTGGACCGGCCGACCCTGTTCATCCAGGGCACGATCCTGGTCCTCGCCGCCGTCTCGGTGCTGCTGATCGCCGACGCCTCGCACGACGTATCCTCGTTCGCCGGCCGCGCGGCGGCCCTGCCGGGATCGTCGGAGGAGCGTGAGGGGCTGCTGGCCGGCCTGGTGCACACCGAGATCTACCCGCTGACGCTGTTCGCGGTCGGCGGCATGCTGCTCTTCCCCGCCTCGAACGACCTGCTGACGATGTTCGTGGCGCTTGAGACGCTGTCGCTGCCGCTTTACCTGCTGTGCGGGCTCGCCAGGCGCCGCCGCCTGCTCTCGCACGAGGCGGCCATGAAGTACTTCCTGCTCGGCGCGTTCTCCTCGGCCTTCTTCCTGTTCGGCATCGCGATGCTGTACGGGTACTCCGGTTCGGTGTCCCTGGCGTCGATCGCGTCCGCGGCGTCGTCGGGCACCGGGTCTGACACGCTGCTGTTCGCGGGGATCGCGCTGGCCGGGCTCGGGCTGCTGTTCAAGGTCGGCGCCGTGCCGTTCCACAGCTGGAAGCCCGACGTCTACCAGGGCGCGCCCACCCCGATCACGGCGCTGATGGCGTCCTGCACCGTGGTGTCCGCGTTCGGCGCCCTGCTGCGCGTGTTCTACGTGGCCTTCGGTACCCTGACCTGGGACTGGCGGCCGGCGCTGTGGGTTGTCACCGTCCTCACCATGCTCGTGGGCGCGATTATCGCGGTGACCCAGACCGACGTGAAGCGGCTGCTCGCCTACTCCTCGATCGCGCACGCGGGGTTCATCCTCACCGCGGTGATCGCCACGTCGGTACAGGGCCTGTCCTCGTGCCTGTTCTACCTGGCGACCTACGGCCTGACCACGATCGGTGCCTTCGCGGTGATCACGCTGGTGCGCGACACGGGCGGCGAGGCGGACCACCTGTCCCGCTGGGCCGGGCTCGGCAAGCGCTCACCGCTTGTCGCCGGCGTCTTCGCGCTGTTCCTGCTCACCTTCGCCGGCATCCCGCTGACCTCCGGGTTCACCGGGAAGTTCGCGGTGTTCTCGGCCGCCATCGCGGGCGGCGCCACGCCGCTCGTCATCGTCGGTGTGGTGTCCTCCGCGATCGCCGCGTTCTTCTACGTCCGGATCATCGTGCTGATGTTCTTCAGCGACCCGGTGCCCGACGGGCCCGTGGTGGCGGTGCCTTCGGTGTTCACCGGCACGGCGGTCGGGCTCGGTGCGCTGTCGGCCGTGGTGTTCGGCATCGTACCCGCCCCGCTGCTCTCGCTGGCCAACCACGCGGCGACGCAGTTGTTCGTCCGCTAGCACGCTGCCGTTGACCATGGCCGCCTGTCGCATCCGCGTGATCGTGTCGCCGATCCCGGTGCGGCGGCGGCCATCGGCTACCCTGGGGGTTTGGGCATTTCCGACGACATGGAGTTCGTGTTGAGCATCGCTGTTCCTGTCGACCTCGCCGACGCGGCACTGGCCGCGGAGATGGCCGAGGACCTCGCCGTCGTCGAAGCAGCCCTGCGGGACAACTCCTTCGGTGGCGAGGAGATGTTCGCCGACGTCTCCAGGCACATGATGGCGGCGGGCGGCAAGCGCTTCCGCGCCATGCTCGTGCTGCTCGCCGCCCGGTTCGGTGACTACCGCGACAAGCGGATCGTGTCCGCCGCGGTCGCCATCGAGCTAACCCACCTGGCCACGCTGTTCCATGACGACGTCATGGACGAGGCCTCGATTCGGCGCGGCCATGAGTCGGCCAACTCCCGGTTCGGTAACTCGGTGGCGATCCTGGCCGGCGACTACCTGTTCGCCCGCGCGTCCCGCATACTCGCCGACCTCGGCCCGGACGCGATCAGGATCCAGGCCGAGACGTTCGGCCGCCTGGTTAACGGTCAGCTGCTCGAGACGGTGGGCGTGCGCCCCGGTGAGGACCCGCTCGATCATTACATGCACGTCATCACCGAGAAGACCGGGTCGCTGATCGCGACGTCCGGACGGTTCGGCGCGATGTTCGCCGGGCTGCCCGGCGAGACCGCCGACCTGATCTCTGAGGCGTGCTTGCGGATCGGGGTGGCCTGGCAGCTGTCGGACGACGTGCTCGACATCGCGTCAAGCTCCGCGGAGTCGGGCAAGGAACAGGGCACCGACCTGCGCCAGGGCGTGCGGACGCTGCCCGTGTTCTACGCGCTGCGCGATACCTCAGCCGACCGGGACGCCGTCCGGCTGCGCGACCTGCTGCGCGACGGTGAGCTTACCGACCCTGAGCTGCACGCCGAGGCGCTGCGCCTGCTGCGTCAGTCCCCGGCGCTTGAGGAGGCGCGCAAGACGGTCCGCAACTGGATCGGCGAGGCGCGGGACCTGCTCGCGCAGCTTCCGGACGTGCCGGCCCGGGCCGCCTTCGAGTCGCTCTGCAACTTCGTCAACACCCGGACCGCTTAGGGGCCGTGCCCGGCCGTGTAACGCGGAACATCCCTCACCGTACTGTGGTTAGCGGGACGGATGAACGGCCCAAAGGAGGCACGGTGAGCATGTTCGGGTTCCGCAAGACCACGATGATCAGCGCGGAGGACGCCCTGCCAGGCCGGCGTACGCCCGTGCCGGTGCCAGCCTTGCATGAGGTACTGCACACGCCGCTGCAGGGCCCGTACCCTGGGGGCACCGAGATCGCCGAGTTCGCACTCGGCTGCTTCTGGGGCGAGGAGCAGAACTTCTGGCAGGTGCCCGGCGTCTACACCACCGCCGTGGGCTACGAGGGCGGCTTCACGCCTAATCCCAGCTACGAGGAGGTCTGCACCGGGCGGACCGGGCACGCGGAGGCCGTCCGTGTCGTATTCGACCCGGCGAAGGTTTCCTACGCGCAGCTGCTCAGGGTGTTCTGGGAGTCGCACGACCCGACCCAGGGCATGCGGCAGGGCAACGACATCGGGACGCAGTACCGCTCGGCGATCTTCTACCACAATGAGGCGCAGCGGGCCGCCGCCGAGCAGTCGAAGGCCGAGTTCCAGCAGCGGCTGCACGAGCGCGGCTACGGCGACATCGTCACGGAGATCGTCCCGGCGGGCGAGTTCTACTTCGCCGAGGACTACCACCAGCAGTACCTGCGCAAGGTGCCCGGCGGCTACTGCCCCGACCACAGCACCGGCGTGAGCTGCCCCATCGGCTTGAACCTCGGCTGAATAACGCTGACGGGAGCCAGGGCAGACGGCTGACAACCACCCCGAACTTGCCGTATGCGACGGGGCGGTGACTCGCGGCTGACGTTTCCTGGAGGGTAGCTACAACTTTGCGGCCGCCAACTTCGTGATGTTCGGCATTTATGTGGCGGATCGCTACAGGGCAAGGTAGGAAAACGTACAAAGTCCATATTGCCCAGGCAAGGCTTGCGGATCCCGAGTTCCTGTGGTTCCTGGGTCGGCTGCATCCAGGCTGTGAACCGGTCAATTACTGTACAGTCGTGTTCCATTTCGGACAGGTGAGATACATGCCAGCGCGTCTTTCGCATCAGGGTGTATTCATCAGCTACCGGCGCCAGGACACCGGACCCTACGCGCGCCTCCTTAAGGAGCACTGGAGCGCGCGGCTCCGAGGCGTGCCGGTGTTCATGGATCACGACTCGATCGAGGTAGGCGTCGACTTCGTAGAGGTGATCAAGTCGGCACTGAAGTCATGTGTGGTCTTGGTCGCCCTGATCGGTCCCAAGTGGCTGACGATCACCGACGAAGACGGGCACCTCCGGCTTGACGATCCTGACGACTGCACGCGGTTCGAGATCCGGACAGCGTTGAAGCGCTGCAAGCGCGTTATCCCGGTGCTCGTCGACGGTGCGGGGGCGCTCAAGCAGCGACAGTTGCCCGAGGACCTCTGGAAGCTGGCGCGTCTCAACGCACTGGAAATGAGCTACAAGCACCTCGAATACGACCTGGCCCACCTGACGAGCGCCGTCAAGACGGTGCTTGAGATCGGGACCAACGGTATGGGGGCATAAGCAACACCAGCGGGGTAACAGGCGCTCGGATATAACGGACAAATAGCAGGCACCGTCCCCTCGTGGCGAAGAGAGGCGCTTTCGCTGTCGGCCGGTCGCCGACCTAGACGACTTCCCAGGTGTCGTTGCCCGCGAGGAGCTTGGCGAGGTCGCCCGCGCCGCCGGAGCGGGCGGTGTCGATCTGCGCGGCCATCGCGTCGTCGTAGGACGGGCGCTCCACCGAGCGGAAAATGCCGATCGGGCTGTGCGCGAAGTCGTACCCGTCCAGCCGGGACAGGGCGAACGCGTACGACGGGTCGGTCCGCGTCGCGTCGTGCACGATCAGCTGCGACTCGGGTACCGAGGCGGCCTCGACGGCCTCGATCGAGCCGTACGGGCCGTAGACGAGGCCCATCGACCGGTCCGGGCCGAACCGGACCTGCTCGCCGTGCACCATGCGGATCAGGCCGGGCGCGTTCGGCTCCTTGATCGGGGCGAACGCGTCGTCGTTGAAGATGGGGCAGTTCTGGAAGATCTCGATGAACGACGAGCCCCGGTGGTCGGCCGCGGCGCGCATGACCGACTGCAGGTGCTTGCGGTCGGAGTCGACCGAGCGGGCCACGAACGACGCCTCGGCGCCGAGCGCGAGCGATACCGGGTTGAACGGGTGATCAAGCGAACCCGTACGGCGTGGACTTGGTGACCTTGCCCTGTTCCGAGGTGGGCGAGTACTGGCCCTTGGTCAGCCCGTAGATCCGGTTGTTGAACAGCAGGATGTTGATGTTCACGTTGCGGCGCAGCGCGTGGATCAGGTGGTTGCCGCCGATGGACAGCGCGTCGCCGTCGCCGGTGATCACCCAGACCGACAGGTCCTGCCGTGACGATGCCAGGCCGGAGGCGATCGCCGGGGCGCGGCCGTGGATGGAGTGCATGCCGTAGGAGGACACGTAGTACGGCAGCCGGGAGGAGCAGCCGATGCCGGAGATCACCACCACGTTCTCCCGCGGCACCTGCAGCTCGGGGAGGAACGCCTGGAAGGCGGCGAGGATCGCGTAGTCGCCGCAGCCCGGGCACCAGCGGACCTCCTGGTCGGACTTGAAGTCCTTGGCCGCGAGGCCCGCCGCGTGCGGGACGAGGGTGAGGGAACGGAGGCGGCCGCTCCCGTTCGGGATCGTCTCTTCGTTTTCACTCATGGGAGAGCACTTCCTCGATCGCCTCGGCGAGCTCGGCCGCGCGGAACGGCAGGCCGCGGACGCGGTTGTAGGAGATCACGTCGACCAGGAACTTGCCGCGCAGCAGCAGGGCGAGCTGGCCCAGGTTGATCTCGGGGACCAGCACCTTGTCGTAGCGGCGCAGCACCTCGCCCAGGTTCGACGGGAACGGGTTCAGGTGCCGCAGGTGCGCCTGGGCGACCTCGTGCCCCTCGCGGCGGGCGCGGCGGACCGCGGCGCCGATCGAGCCGTAGGTCGAGCCCCAGCCGAGGACCAGCAGCTTGGCGTTGCCCGACGGGTCGTCCACCTCAAGCGGCGGGATCGAGGCGGCGATGCCCTCGACCTTGGCCGCACGGGTGCGGACCATCAGGTCGTGGTTGTCCGGGTCGTAGTAGATGTTCCCGGAGCCGTCGGCCTTCTCGATGCCGCCGATGCGGTGCTCGAGGCCCGGCGTGCCGGGGATCGCCCAGGGGCGGGCCAGCGTCTGCGGGTCGCGCTTGAACGGCTGGAAGTCTCCGAGCCGTCCGCGGGCTTGTCCGCGGAGGTGGCGAAGGCGAACGCCGCGGACAGGTCAGGCAGGTCGGAGATCTCCGGGATCCGCCACGGCTCCGAGCCGTTGCCCAGGTACCCGTCGGACAGCAGGATCACCGGCGTCCGGTAGGTAACCGCGATGCGCGCCGCCTCGATCGCCGCGAAGAAGCAGTCGGACGGGCTCTGCGCCGCGATGACCGGGACCGGGGACTCGCCGTTGCGCCCGAACAGCGCCATCAGCAGGTCGGTCTGCTCGGTCTTGGTGGGCATGCCGGTCGACGGGCCAGCGCGCTGCACGTCGACGACGAGCAGGGGCAGCTCGACGGAGACCGCGAGGCCGACCGTCTCCGCCTTCAGCAGCATCCCGGGCCCCGAGGTGGTGGTCACGGCGAGCGAGCCGCCGAACGCCGCGCCGAGCGCCGAGCTCGCGGCCGCGATCTCGTCCTCGGCCTGGAAGGTGCGCACGCCGAACTTCTTGTGCTTGGACAGCTCGTGCAGGATGTCCGAGGCCGGGGTGATCGGGTAGGAGCCGAGGAACAGCGGCAGCCTCGCGAGCTGGCCGGCCGCGATGAGGCCGTAAGCGAGGGCGAGGTTGCCGGTGATGTTCCGGTACCGGCCCGGCGTGATCCTGGCCGGCTTGACCTCGTAGCGGACCGCGAAGTCCTCGGTGGTCTCGCCGTAGTTCCAGCCCGCCTGGAACGCGGTGACGTTGGCCTTGTAGATCTCCGGCCGCTTGCCGAACTTCGCTTCAAGGAAGTTGAGCGTGCCCTCGGCGCGCCGCCCGTACAGCCAGGACAGCAGGCCGAGCGCGAACATGTTCTTGGCCCGCTCGGCGTCCTTGCGGGAGATGTCCTGGCGCTCCAGGGCCTTGACGGTCAGCGAGGTCAGCGGCACCGGGTGCAGCTTGTAGCCATCCAGCGTGCCGTCTTCCAGCGGGTTGACGGCGTAGCCGACCTTGGTCAGGTTCCGCTTGGTGAACTCGTCGGTGTTGACGATCAGGTCGCCGCCGCGCGGCAGGTCCTTGAGGTTCGCCTTGAGCGCGGCCGGGTTCATCGCGACCAGCACGTCCGGCGCGTCGCCCGGCGTGAGGATGTCATGGTCCGCGAAGTGCAGCTGGAAGCTGCTCACCCCCGGCAGCGTCCCCGCGGGAGCGCGGATCTCGGCCGGGAAGTTGGGAAGAGTAGACAGGTCATTCCCGAAGACCGCCGTCTCCTGGGTAAACCTGTCACCAGTGAGCTGCATACCGTCACCGGAGTCGCCCGCGAAACGGATGATTACGTGGTCAAGCTCCTGCACCTGCTTGGTCACAGCGCAAAGCCTCCTCCGCACGCCAGCCGGCACCCCATATTCAGCACCATCCCTACGGCCCGGGGGCTGAGTGCAAGACACTCAGAGTTTACGCGGCATTGGATGTCGCCTGGCTGTGTCATGGGTCTCACCTCAGGCCATTCTTTACGCCACTTTCCTGTTTCGGCGATTGACTCAAGTGTAGACCGATAAGGATTCTCCGGACTTGTTATGAGCTTGATGACGTGCGGAAACCACCTGGCACGCTGAACCGTTGAGCAGGATGTACGGCCGGCCCCGCGGCCGCCGGGACTTGTCCCAGGTGCGGAGCGGCCAGGGTGACGTTACTGTCAGGTCAGGAGGGGTCGTGATGCGCTGCTACGGACTGCGCGCGGCACTGTTCGCCGCCGCGCTGTGCGCGGCGGCGCTGGCGGGTGCCTCGCTCTGGCTGGGGCTGGTCGGCGCCGCGGCCGTGAGCGCACTGCTCGTCGCCCTCGGGTGGATCATCTACTTTCACTCAGAACGGACGGTGCTTACCGCACTCCGCGCGCGTCCTGTCAGTGAGGTGGAGCGGCCCGACCTGTACCTGCTCGTCAGGGACCTTGCCCGCGCGGCGCGGCTGCCGGTGCCCCGGCTCTTCGTGTCGCCGGCGGCACAGCCGAACATCCTCACCGTCGGGTACAGCGCGCGCTCCGCGGCGGTCTGCTGTACCGAGGGGCTGCTCCGGCTGCTCTCGGCCGGCGAGCTGCGCGCGGTGCTCGCGCACGAGCTCGCGCACGTCGCCCGCCGGGACGTCGCGGTGTCCTCGTGGTCCGCGGGCCTCGCGTCGCTCGTCGCCTCCTGCCCGCTGATCGCGTTGCTGCTGTACATCACCGTGTCGTCCGGCCGCGAGTACGGCGCCGACATCGACAGCGCCCTGCTGACCGGCGACCCGATGGCGCTAGCGAGCGCGCTGCGCAAGATCGATACCGCGGCCGCCGCGCAGCCGCTGCGGCCGCACGGCACGCTGGCCGCGGCCAGCCATCTGATGATCGCCCACCCGTTCCCGGCCGACGGGCTGGGCGGGATGCTGAGCACCCACCCGCCGACGAGCGAGCGGGTCCGCCGCCTTGAGGCGCTGTCCGGCCTGCCCGCTACCGACGGTTAGTGAACTGCAGGGCGAAGTCGAAGTCCTTGGACTTGAGCAGGCTCATAACCGCCTGCAGGTCATCCCTGCTCTTGGACGACACCCGCAGCTCTTCGCCCTGCACCTGCGCCTTGACGCTCTTGGGGCCCTCGTCCCTGATGATCTTGGACACCTTCTTGGCGTTGTCCTGCGAGATGCCCTCCTTCAGGGCGACCGCGATGCGGTAGTCCTTGCCGGACACCTTGGGCTCCGCCGGGTCGAGGTGCTTGAGCGAGACGCCGCGCTTGACGAGCTTCTCCTTGAACACGTCGAGAACCGCGCTTGCGCGCTCCTCGCTGTTGGCGCGGATCTCCACGCCGTTCTCACCAGACCAGGCAATGGAAGCGCCGACGTTCTTGAAGTCGAACCGCTGGCTGATCTCCTTGGCGGCCTGGTTAAGAGCGTTGTCGGCTTCCTGCCGGTCGATCTTTGACACGATGTCGAAGCTTGACTCGCTAGGCATGACCCACAGCGTAGACGGGTAGGGTGCTCATCGTCACATCGGCCGCGCCCGGGCCTCGCGATGTGTGCCGCGGGCACTTCGCGTCGCGAGCACTCGCGATGTCCGCTATATTTCTCTCTGCTGCCGTGATACGGCGGCGCCAGGCAGGTTGCCCGAGTGGCCAAAGGGAGCGGTCTGTAAAACCGTCGGCTCAGCCTACGTTGGTTCGAACCCAACACCTGCCACCACCTGCGAAAACGCCCCGCTAGCTGCGAATTCTCGCGCTAGCGGGGCGTTTCTTCTCTGTCCCGTGGTGTGTCACCTTGTAGCGCTGTAGGGCGTTGTGTTGCGGGGTCCACGGACGCATAGCGGACGGGAATCGGGGCCGGGGAGCGGTGTGGGTAACCGTCGGTTTTGCACGGACGGCCACGGACGGGGGCCGCGAGTCACGGACGGGCCGAAGTCCGCGTAGGCTCTTGTACGGCTTGACGTGCGCGGCCGAGTTGAGCGTGCATTCCGGTGTGTCCGCCCGCGGCCCGGCTGATTTCCCGGGGCGGGGCGGCCGGGGAAGGGCGGGTGCGGTGATGGCTGGGGCGGCGGTCCGGGAGAGCGTGACGCTTGCCGGGCGGGCGGAGCGGGCGCGGGCCGCCCGCCGCGTTCGTCTCTGAGGTGCTCGGTCCTGGGCACCCGTGCGGGATGATGCTGTCTTGCTGGTCAGCGAGGTCTTCGGTAATAGTGTCCGGCATCCGGCTCGGGTGCTCCCGGGGAGACGGTCACGGTCGCGGTCAGGGCCGGGGACGGCATCGTCCGGGTCGAGGTCACCGACCGCGCCGGGCCGGGGACGCCGAGCTGCGTCCTGCGGCCGCGACGCGGAAGGCGGCCGGGGGCTTCAGCTCGTTGCGGGCCTCGCGGCGCGGTGGGGCTGGCGGCGGCGCGGCGGGCGGATTGTGACCTGGTTCGAGCTGTCGCTCGGCTATACATAAAGGGGGGTCGGCTCTTCAGGGAGGGGGCCGACGATGAGAGTAAAAAAAAAAAAAAAAAAAAAATTTGACAAAATTTTGGGTGGGGTACCTATGGCCCTGGGCACGCCTCGCCTGTATTTATCGCCGGGCCCTAACGCATCCAAGAGTCGGCTGCCTGAATGTCGAAAAGGCTCCTGGGCCTATAAAATATACTCCGTATGGGAGGGGTCGGCGGGGAGAACCGCCTGCGGGCGGGTGGGGGTCGGCACTCTAGGGTCCGGCCCGGAAGGGCCGGGCGATGTCGAGGCGGGCCAGGGTTGCGGTCAGGGCGCTGGGCGACTCGGCCTCCAGCAACCTGGGCGCGGCGCCCCCGCGCCGGCCATTGCCCACCAGTGCCCCGTTGCCGTCCCGAACCAGATGACGGCCGACGGGAACTTGCCTTACAAATGCTGGCCAGGGCGCGATGGATGTCCTGGCCGGGACCGGAGTCTGGGGGCTGGCGGACCCCAGGCCCTGGGAGGTGCGCGGCTGCACGGGGCGGCTCCTTCTTGTTACCTGGAGGCTTGGCTCCTGGGCTAGGCGACGTAGAACGGGCCGTCGCCGGGAACGATCATCCAGGTACTTCCGTACTCCGCTCAGGACCACGCGGGGGTTGAAGGGCTCCTCTACTTCTACGAGCGCACGGGGGCCCACGTGGCGTACTCGGAGTGCTTCGGCGGCGCACGCCTGATCCGCGACCCGCGGAGATATCCGACCTCACTACAGTGATGGGGATGCTCCGTGCGGCGGCGCTGTCGCCCAGGGACTCAGTAGCGCTCATGAGACAGATCAGGAGAGACCTTGACTGAGACGAACTGGCGGAAGTCCAGCCTACAGCGGGGGCGGGCGGGCAGTGCGTAGAGGTCGCCAGCATGCCCGGTCACGTAGCCGTGCGGGACACGAAGAACAACGGGAACGGGCCGGTTCTGCGGGTAACTCCTGCTAACTGGTCCCGGCTATTGAAGTCGCTCAAGAAGTAGCCCCAACAGCCCTACAGCACCCCTGGTAGACGACTCTGCCGGGGGTGCTTTGCCTGCTACAGAGGATGATCCGGGGAACGGCCGGAGAAAAGTCAATATTGATGACTGTCTTTAGTTGGGGGAACTACTGATTCATGAAGGCGTATGAGCTGCCGCACTTGACGATCTCACCGAGTCGCAAGTAGTCGGTCTCTCCCCGCAGGTAGCCGGGCTGTGGCATCGAGTTTGGCATCCCACGCTTCCAGATCGAGTGCCTTCCCTTGGCGCGTGAGGTCGGGGTGGCCGCGATGGAACTCGGCCATCGACGGCACCATGTAGGAGTTCGGGACCTGGGTGGTCTCGGAGCACAGGAAGAAGGTGATCGCTGGCCGGTCAGCACTCGTCGCCCGGTCCACCTCGACGTCATGGATCATGTCGGGGGACATGAAGTAGCTGTGGCCCTGCACCAGGTCGACACGATCCTCGACGGTCCGCAGACGACGGCGGGCATACTCCCGGTGCGGCGGCCAAACGCCGTCCACGCGTTCGAGATCGACGTCCTGGTAGCGGTCGGCGCTTCCGGCGGACGCCGGGGCTGAGGTCTCCTGGTAGATGGACTCTCGCATCGCTCCGATGGAGACGTAGGAGACGAATGAAAACGGGTGCGAATGCGGCGGTTCGACGAGCACCCCCGGTTCGAAGCGCTTGAGCGACTCAAAAGCCTGCGCCTCAGGATTCGGTTGCCAGATGTGGATACTGGCGTGCCATTCCGCGACCGGGTAGCCCATGTGGTCCTCGACCCCGTTGCCCGCAAGCGTCGTGCTGGGGAGCGGGTTTCTCTCCGAGTAGAGCACGTGGGACTGCCCGGCCCAGCCGTAGAGACAGTGCGTGAGGCCGGCGCGGGACCGTTCCGCGATCTTGCGGTCTGACGGTCGGGCGGACTTCAGCGATTCCCGCATCAGTTCCAGGAAGAAGGCGAGATTGTCGGCCTGGCCGAGAGTGCGGACGAATGCGTTCATCCGCGATACCGGGCAATGCCCTTCGGCGTGTGCCGCATCTGCTCGAGCAGCACTCGCAACTCTTCCAGTGTCCCGGCCGCGTCTGTCCGGCCCTGCTCCAGCCCGGCGAGGATGCTGGCAACCGCCGCCGCGGTACCCTCGTCGCAGTGTCCTGCCGACAACGCGTCACGTGAGCTGAGTAGATTAGGTGAGTTCGAATTCTCCGAGTCGATCCATTCAATCGTCACTGAAGTTAGCCTTTCTAGGCGGCGGCGTAGACGGCGCGGTGGGCTTCGAGGAACCGGGCGTACTCGCGCCGGCGGTACTCCAGGAATTCGGCCCCGGGCCGTGCATCGCGGCGCTGCGAAGCCTCGCATGGGCAGTTTCGAGGGCGGCGACGAACTTCTCGCCGAACAGACCCGGGTGCCCGTCGGACCAGTCGAACCAGACAGGCTCAGTGACCAGGCCATCGTGCATGCGCCACTGGTCTTTGAGATAGCCGACGGCTGAGCACACAGGCAGGAGACCAAGATCGAAGGCGAGTTCCAGCTGCCCTGAGTGACTGCCGGACAGGTACGGCAGCAGCAATGCGTCGGCGCGAAGTCCGGCGTCTGCGATCTCGGCATCAGTCGGGTAAGCACGCATCACGGCCTGGATACGACTGTCGGACCTGATCACGGCCAGCAGTGCGGGGACGTCGTGGCGCTGGAAGTCGCCAGGGCTGATCGCCCGCAACAGCAGGGTCAGCCGCGCAGCCGGGTTGGTCATGCTCAGGGACCAGTTGGCGACAGTGGACAGGTGGTCGCGGCTGGGCCGAAACGCCCCGTACATCAGGTAGCGCGGCGCCGCGGGCAACGTACTGTCCGGCGTGCATCGGGCCACGTCGTCGGGGCTGACGACGTAGCCATGCGGGATGACCGCACCGGCGGGAGCCCCGGGACCTGTTCCTTGAGGGTGTCGGCCGATGCGGCGGTGAGGCAGACCCACGAGAGCGCCGGAACGGGCAAGCAGTCCCATCCGGTCATCGAAGCTGTCGGCGGTGCAGTACATCGGGGTGATGTCGTGGGCGGTGTAGGCAACCTTGACACCGCAGTCGGCGCATTCGGTCAGCAGCCGTTCCAAGACGGCGATGTCGTCAAACTCGACGTGGTGAAGGTGCAGCACGTCGAGCCAGTCCAGCGGGCGACGGTCAAGCAGCCAAGCAGCGGTGACGGCTGCGGGCACCACGCCGTGGCCGGCGTTGACGCCGTTAGAGGATCGAGAAGTCGTCCGACACGATCTTCCGGACGTACGGGGTACGGGCCGGAGATGCACTACCCGGAGGGCGCGGCTCACCGTGCACCCGGCGAGGAGCGCAAGGGCGGTCGTTTCGTCACGCTCTTACGGTCCCGCCTCGTGGCGCCGTGCTTGGGAGACCACGATGCCCCTCCACAGTGAGCCATCGCTGTGACCGTCCGCTGTGGTCTGGGTCGCTTCGGGTCGCGGAGCCGCATTGTCATCGTAATTGGCAAAGGCGATATCCGAAACGGAGCCCCATCGTGCCTTCACCGACAGCACCCAGGCCAGATCCCCGGCCCTGTCCCGGCCCAGCCGGTGATCTTCTCCGAAGGACTACTACCAGCGAGTCGCGCGGGAGCACGGCTACGACGCCTTCGACCTGGAGCGCTTCACCTTCAGACTGGCCGGGCTGAGCGCGGACGAGCTGAACGTGCGCTGGCTGTGCCACCACGGAGGCCGGCAGCTTCCTCGCCACACCCAGGCACCCGGTATCATCACCACGGGGTTCGGGATGTCCGGGGTTCCGCACATGGGCACGGTCGCGCAGATCCTGGGCATCACCCGGCTGCAGGCCTGGCGGTGAGCGCTGTCAGATCGTCCTCGGCGACCTCGATGCGCACAACGGCAAGGGACGGCCATTGGGGCAGGTCCGCGAGCTGGCGGACTCGGTTCGTCGGATTCGCCGCTAGCCTGGGGTTCAGCGACACGGCCGGAGTGTTGCGCAGCCAGTACGACGACCTCGACTGCCTACGTGACATGTACCTGCTCGGCTTCTACGCTGACGACGCCGACTTCGACCGGGCCGAGGAAGACAACCACGGCTACTACGCCTCGATGGCGATCGTGGACGACCGGATGACGTTCCGCAGGAAGATGTCGCTGGCGCTGATGGCCGCCGACTTCGTCGCCCTAGGCAGGGCACCATGATGCCGTACTTGTGCTCCTCGGCATCGACGAGCACAAGTACGTCCGGTTCACCCGTGAGGTAACGCAGCGGTTCGGGCGGGACACTCACCTGCGCGGCGACTTCACCCTTGGCTCGGTCTACTCGCGGCTGGCTGACGGGGTTCGGCGGCCATCCGAAGATGTCCAAGAGCATCCCGGGCTCGTCCATCAGCGTGATGACCGCCGCCGCAGGAGATCGCCACCCTGTTGATGGGCGACGAGGCTCGTACTCCGGAGACATCGCCGTCTTACCAGCTGACCTGCCAGATGTCCTTCCGGCCTGCCCGCGGAGTGCGCTGCGCTCGCCCGCGAGTGCATCGCCAGTTCTCCCGCTTGGCGCAGCGCCAGGGCCGAGCTAGCGGAAACCTGATCTCGCTCACGGAACTGTGGTGAGGCACGTGAACGATAACTGCGTGCTCGCGGACCTGATCGGCCCTCGGCCGGAACCGGCCACCAGGCCGACCCACTTCGGTGCCTACTTGCACCGCTTGAACGCTGGGCAGGACCTCACCTACGAGGAGGCCCGCGGGTACATGCGCATGGTGCTCGGCATCGATGGCGGCAGGCAGCGCAGCGCTCAGCTCGGGGTTCTGCTCAACGGATTCATGGCCTAAAGCGTCCGACCGTCGAGGAGGCGACCGGGGTCATCGACGCCGCCCTG
>CAWERB010000006.1:0-43235 GCA_963811335.1 uncultured Actinomycetota bacterium
CATGATCAGGTTCGCCCTTACCCGCGTACATTGAACCCGTGAACAGGGTGCCCCGCTGGCTGATGCCGACCGTGCTCGGGCTGCTCGTGCTTGTGGTGCTCATCGGCGCGCTCGTCCACTAACGCGAGCCGCTCCACCACGTAGTCGATGCACCCGGTGAGGGCGGCCACGTCCTCGGGGTCGACCGCGGGGAACGTGCCGATCCGCAGCTGGTTGCGGCCCAGCTTCCGGTAGGACTCCGTGTCCACGATCCCGTTCGCCCGCAGCACGCCGGCCACCGCGTCGGCGCTGACCTCGCCCGCGAAGTCGATCGTGCCCACCACGGGGGAGCGCATCGCCGGGTCGGATACGAACGGCACCGCGAACTCCGACTTCTCCGCCCAGGAATAGAGAATATTCGCAGAACGGGCGGCGCGTTCCCCGGCCCACGCAAGGCCGCCCTGGTCAAGCAGCCAGTCGAGCTGGGCGGCCATGAGCACGAGCGTCGACACGGCAGGCGTGTTGAGCGTCTGGTTCTTGACCGAGTTCTCCACCGCCGCCTTAAGTGACAGGAACTCCGGGATGTAACGGCCGCTCGCCGCGATCTCGTCGATCCGGTCCAGCGCCGCGGGCGAGAGCAGCGCGAGCCACAGCCCGCCGTCTGCGCCGAACACCTTCTGCGGTGCGAAGTAGTACGCGTCGAACTCGGCCGGGTCCACCGCCAGCGCTCCCGCCGCGCTGGTCGCGTCGACGAGCACGAGCGCCCCGTCATCCGCGCCCGCCGGGCGACGGATGTCCGCGCGCACGCCAGTGGACGTCTCGTTGTGAGTGAGCGCGTAGGCGTCCACGCCGGCCTCGGCCCGCGGCAGCGGGTGCGTGCCCGGCTCGCATCCGATGACCGACGGCTCCTTGAGCCACGGGGCGCGCGCGGTCACCGTCGTGAACTTCGACGAGAACTCGCCGAACGACAGGTGCTGTGACCGTTCCTGGATCAGGCAGAACGCGGCCGCGTCCCAGAACGCGGTGGTCCCTCCGTTGCCAAGGGCCACCACGCTACCGTGAGGCAGCCCGAAGAGCTCGGTCAGCCCGCTACGGATCCGCCGCACGACCTCCCGCACCGGGGACTGCCTGTGCGATGTGCCGAGCTCGGTCGCCGCCGCGAGGGCGGCGACCTGCTCCGCGCGGACCTTCGTCGGGCCGCTGCCGAACCGCCCGTCCTTGGGCTTGAGATCGCCGGGAATGATGATGCTGGTCACGCCCCCAAGGGTAATCCCAGGGACGGTGGTGCCTGCTACAGGATTTCCGCGGCGCCCTGTACGTCCCTGATGGGGCGCGGGGCTGGGCCGATGTAGCGGGCGGACGGGCGGACGAGGCGGCCGGTCAGCTTCTGCTCCATGATGTGCGCGGCCCAGCCCGCGGTCCGCGCGCAGGTGAACATCGATGGCGTGATGTCCGCGGGCACCTGCGCGAAGTCGAGCACGATCGCCGCCCAGAACTCGACGTTCGTCTCAAGCACGCGGTCCGGCCGGCGGGCGCGCAGCTCGGCGAGCGCGGCGTTCTCCAGCGCGAGCGCGACCTCGTACCTGGGCGCGCCGAGCTCCTTGGCGGTGCGCCGCAGTACCCGCGCCCTGGGATCCTCCGCCCGGTACACCCGGTGGCCGAAGCCCATCAGGCGGCCGCCCGAGTCCAGCACCGACCGGACGTAGGCCGCCGCGTCGCCGGTGCGCTCCACGTCCTCGATCATGTGCAGCACGCGGGCCGGCGCGCCGCCGTGCAGCGGGCCGGACAGGGCGCCGATCGCGCCGGAAAGCGCGGCGGCCACGTCGGCGCCGGTGGATGCGATCACCCGGGCGGTGAACGTCGAGGCGTTCATGCCATGCTCCGCGGCGCTCACCCAGTAGGCGTCAAGGGCCTTCACGTGCCGCGGGTCCGGTTCACCGCGCCAGCGGACGAGAAACGCCTCAGCGGCCGTCTGCGCGTCGTCCACGAGCCGCTGCGGGACCTCGGGAAGGTCCGCGCCGCGCGCTGACTGCGCGACGAACTCGAGTAGCTGCGCGCAGGCCCGGCCGACGTCCTGCCGCGCCTGCTCCGGTGAGACGTCAAGCAGCGGGCGCAGGTTCCAGCGCGCGCCCAGGGCCGCGACGCCGCTCTGCGCGTCGACGCGGACGTCACCGGTGCGCAGCGGGAGCCGCTGGTGCTCGGCAGAGGGCAGGCCGGGATCGAACGCGTTGTCGACAAGCAGCCCCCAGACGTGGCCGAAGGACACGTGGCCGACGAGTTCCTCGATGTCCACGCCCCGGTAGCGGAGTGATCCGCCCTCCTTGTCCGGCTCGGCGATCTCTGTCTCGAACGCCACGACGCCTTCGAGCCCCGGCTTAAAATCGGACACTTTTTGCTCCCTTTCTTCCTCCCGGTGGGGAGGCCCTACTTGCCCTGGTCAGGCGCATTCGCCGACGTCCGCTGGCTGTCGGCTTGCTGTCCGCTGGCTGTCGGCTTCATTCAAACTCCGCCGTGGCTGGTCCTGACAGGCCGCAGACATGTAAAGATTTGCATTTATGAACAGGGCGTTGACACCGGAGATGCTTAACGGGTCTCCGATCAAGCAGTTCACCCGCTGGTTCGTCGAGGCGGCGGCCGCCAGGCTGCCTGAGCCCAACGCGATGGTGCTGACCACCATGGGCGAGGTGCCGCACGCGCGGACCGTGCTGCTCAAGGCGCACGACGACAACGGCTTCACGTTCTACACCAACAGGACGTCCCGCAAGGGCCGTGACCTCGCCGCCAACCCGCGCTGCTGCGCCCTGTTCCCCTGGTACGCAATGGGCCGCCAGGTGACGGTGGAAGGGGCCGCGCGGCCGCTCTCAACGGAGGAAAGCGAGCCGTACTATCACTCACGGCCCTGGCTCTCGCAAATCGGCGCCTGGGCGTCGCGGCAGTCGACGGTGCTCACCTCCCGCGCCGAGCTCGACGACCGCGTTGCGGAGCTGTCCGGCCGGTGGCCGGAGGGCACCGAGGTCCCCATGCCAGATTTCTGGGGCGGGTACCTGATCGTGCCTGAGCGGATCGAGTTCTGGCAGTCGCACCCCAACCGGCTGCACGACCGGCTGAGCTACCGGCGCCACGCCGGCAACTGGGTCATCGAACGCTGGTCGCCCTAGGCATAAGATGCTGGTCCGCTTAGGTTTCTGACGGTGGTGGCCCGAGCGCGTAGCATCACCATCAGGAGGAAGGTTTCAGTGACTGCCCATGGGCTTATCGACACTACGGAGATGTACCTCCGTACGGTGTTCGAGCTTGAGGAGGAGGGGATCGTCCCGCTGCGGGCGCGGATAGCCGAGCGCCTGGCCCAGTCCGGCCCGACGGTCAGCCAGACGGTCGCCCGGATGGAGCGTGACGGCCTGCTGCACGTGGCGGGCGACCGGCAGCTCGCGCTGACCGATGACGGCCGCGCGCTGGCGACCCGGGTGATGCGCAAGCACAGGCTGGCGGAGTGCCTGCTGGTCAGCGTGATCAAGATGCCATGGGAAGAGGTGCACATCGAGGCATGCCGGTGGGAGCACGTCATCTCCGAGTCCGTCGAGCGGCGGCTGTACGAACTGCTCGGCCACCCGGAGCGCTGCCCGCATGGCAATGTCATCCCCGGCGTCGAGGAGCTGTTCACCGAGGCCGCCGCGGTGCCGGCGGCCCACGATGAGACCATGACCGACGTCACTCACGGGATTAAAGAGCCTGTACGGGTTACTGTGACACGGATAACCGAGCAGCTTCAAAGTGATCTGGAGCTGATGCTTAAACTCAAGCAAGCAGGGATACAACCCGGACGCGAGGTGTTGCTCGGAGCGGTCCACGGCGGAGTCCGGGTCAGCGGCGCGGACACCGCGGCGGCCGAGGACCTGCCTGCCGAGGTCGCTTCACACGTGTTCGTGTCCAGGGATTAGCCAGGAGACCTTGTTCGGTGACCGGAGCGTGACCATGGCGCGCTGGAGCGAGAGCCCGGCAGCAGAACTCGTGCTGAGCCAGGCCGAGATCGGCGTCATCGTTGCGGACCGGGACGGCAAAGTCGTGTTCGCGAACGACTACGTCGCCCGTCTGCTGCGCCTGACGGCGCCGGGTTCCTCGCTGGTCGGCGAGCCGCTCGGCGGCCTCGGCTTGCTGCCGGACAACGAGGCGGGCCGGGCCGCGGAGATTGCCCGTCAGGTGCTGAGCGGCGTGACCTGGGAGGACACGTTCGCCGGGCACCGGGCCGACGGCAGCCTGCTGTTCGTCAGGGAGCTGGCGGTGCCGCTGCGCAACCCGTCGGGCGAGATCGACGGCATCGTGATGTTCATGACCGAGGCCGGCCGGCGCGACGCGCAGCGCGAGCCGGACCGGCTGCGGCTGCTCGAGCGGATCGGCCAGCGGCTGGCCGGCTCGCTCGAACTTGACGCCACGCTGCGCCAGATAGCGCAGATTCTCGTCCCCCGGTTCGCCGACCACTGCTTCATCGACCTGTTCAGCGGCGACAAGCTCATCAGGCGGGCCGCGGCGCACGCCGGCGGCTGGGAACCGCCGCCGAACACCTGGGCGCGGGTCGGCGAGCCGATCCGCTACCCGCCGGGCCACTTCATGCAGCAGGCCATGTCCCGGCTGGAAACCATCGTCGTCCCCGACCTGCAGGCGGGCTACTACCCGGCGCCGAGCGAGGAGTCCATGTCCGCCGCCAACCAGGCCGGGCTCACCTCGGTGCTCGCGTCGCCGCTGTACGCGCGCGGTGAGCTGCTCGGCGGCATCTCGCTGGCCCTGTCGCGGGTCACCGACCGGCCTGACCCGCACTACGACCTGTCGGACGGCGACCTCATCGGGGCGATCGCCAGCCGGGTGGCGGTCGCCATCGACAACGCGATGCTCTTCGAGGCCGAGCAGCGGACCGCGCTGGCCTTCCAGCAGTCGCTGCTGCCCCAGTCGGTACCGGAACTCGACGGACTTGAGGTCGCGTTCCGCTACGTGCCCGCCAAGCCGCTCGCGACCCAGGGGCAGGGCATCCAGACGCAGGTCGGCGGGGACTGGTACGACATCATCCCGCTGGCGGCCGGCCGGGTCGGCCTGGTGATCGGCGACGTTGAGGGCCGCGGCGCCCGTGCGGCGGCGACCATGGGCCAGCTCCGCGCCGCGCTGCGCGCCTACGCGCAGGACGAGAAGTCCCCCGCGGACATCATGCGCAAGCTGGATGAGCGGGTCAGGTCCACCGCGCCACTCGGCGTCGGCGGCGATCCGCCCACGGTGTCGTGCATCTACCTCATCTACGACGCCTGGTCCCGCTCGCTGACGTTCGCGAACGCGGGCCACGCGGCGCCCTTGATGGCCCACGACGGCGCGGTGCGGCCGCTCGAGATCCGGCACAAGGGCGTGCTGCTCGGCGTCCGCGGCCGTGGCATCCGCGGGCTCCCGACCTACCGCGAGCAGACGGTCAACCTGCCGGGGGGCGCCGCGCTCGTGCTCTACACCGACGGGCTTACCGACCGGCGCACGCGGGCCGACGGTAACGGCCATTACACCGAGGCTGAGGCGGTGGACATGCTGCGCGCCGCACTGCTCGCCGCGCCCGCGTCCGCTGACGCGCTTGCCGTCGCCGCGGAGACCGCCGTGCCTGGTGACATCGACGACGACATGGCGATCCTGGTGTTCCGCTCGTCGCCCGACGACCTCGCGTTCTTCGAGCGGTCCTTCCCGGCCGAGCCGATCATGGTCTCCGAGGCGCGGCGGGTCGCGGCGGCCGCGTTCACGGCGTGGCACATGAACCCCGACCAGGCCGACCTCGCACTGCTCCTGGTCTCGGAGGTGGTTACCAACGCGGTGCTGCACGCGTCGGTGACGCCGAGCCCGGCCTGCCGCCGCTTCGACCTGGAACTCGAGCCGCTTGTCGACCCGCCCGCACCCGGGGCCGGCGTCGGCGCGCTCACCCCGGCCGGCGGCTTCCCGATGATCTCCCACCACAGCCCCGTCTACCGGCCGCGTGAGTTCACGCTCTGCCTGCGGCGCGGCGCGGAGTCGGTCTGGGTCGAGGTCTTCGACCCGGACCTCGGCTTCCCCGGCTGCGCACCGCCCGCGCCACCGACGAGGGCGGCCGGGGCCTGTACCTGGTTGAGCAGCTGGCCACCCGCTGGGGCTCCCGCCCCACCCCAGAGGGAAAGACGGTCTGGTTCGAGATCCCGCTCGACAGCAAGGACGCCGGGCGCTAGGCCGCGGGCCGCGCCCCGTGGGCCGTGACTTGCCACCAGGGCATGGCCCCGGCCCGGTCTTCCGCTACAGCTCGTGGTGGCGTTCCAGGTAGCTCATCGCCGCCCAGCCAATGGGCACGGGAAGCCAGAAGGTCAGCAGGCGGAACAGCAGGACCGCGCTGACCGCGATGCCGCCGTGCACGCCCGCGGCGGTAAGGCCCGCGGTCAGCGCGGCCTCCACCGCGCCGAGCCCGCCCGGGGTGGGGATGATCGAGCCGATCGCGCTTCCGGTCAGGTACACGAAGCCGATCTTCGCGATGGACACGTCGCCGCCGAAGGCGGCGACGCACGCGCTCAGGCACAGGATGTAGGTGAGGCTGAGCAGCAGCACGCCGCCGATGCCCTCGGCGAGCTTGCGCGGCCGCTGGGCGACCTCGAGCAGCCGTGGCAGCACCTGGCCGAAGGTCGGCGACAGCCGGGCCCGGACCATGCGGCGCCCCGCCGGAATGGCTAGCACCACGCCCGCGAGCACGACCAGCCCGGCCACCACGAAGTAGGCCCAGGTCGGCGGCCTGATCGCGCTCTTGGTGCTGGATCCGGCGATCGCGGCGAACACCGTGAGCAGCAGGATGTGCAGCACGAACGCCACCACCTGGGCCACGCCGACGCTGGCCGCCGCGACCGCCGCGGGGATCCTCCGGCGCTGCAGGTACCGCACGTTCAGCGCGGCCCCGCCGACCGCGGCCGGCGTCACCAGCGTGACGAACGAACTGGCCAGCTGGACGAAGAGGGTACGGAAAAAGCTCAGCCGCTCGGCGACGAAGCCGGAAATCGACAGCGTCGCGCCCACGTAGGTCGCGGCGGACAGCGCGATCGCCACCAGGGCCCAGCGCCAGTCCGCCGACCGCAGCAGGTGCCCCAAGCTGGCCTGGGCCAGCTCGCCTGCCAGCAGGTAGGCGGCGGCGACGCTGGCGACCAGCGTCACCAGGGTGCGTGCCCTGATCCGCTCCAGCTGCACCGGCATGACCTCGCCCTCGGGCACCGCCTCGAGCAGTGCCTTGCGGACGGCGGGCAGGACGTCGCGGCGGCGGCGCAGCGCATGCCTGGTGGACCGGACAAGCACGACCGGCTGCAGCAGCGGCAGCACGGCCATAAGCTCGCCGGCGTCACTCACCTTCTCGATCGCGACCCGCGCCGACTTCTCCGGCCCCACGTACAGCGCGAGCTCGACGATGAGCTGGGCGAGGTCCAGGCGTATCTGCAGTTCGCTCGCTGCCACGTCCCCGTCGCCCGGGTCGAGCAGCACGACCCGCTCGTCCGGGGTGAACATGATGCGGTCGGCGGTGAGCGCGCGGTGCGTGACGTGGTTCTTGTGCAGGCGGGTCACGGTGTCCCAGAGGCGCCCGAGCTCCTCGTCGGTGCACCCGGGATTCGTGCGCGCGAGCGTGATGCCCTCGCAGTGCTCGTAGGCAAGCACGGCGGCGTCCGCGCCGACTCGTATCACGGTGCGCAGCCGGGGGGTGGGCACGCCCGCGTCCTTGGCCGCGTAGGAGAGCAGCGCCCGGCGCTCGACCGTGCGGTCGAGCGACAGCGGCGCGGTGCGCGCCACTTGCCCAGGGACCCGGATCCACCGGTACAGCCGGTAGAACGTGCCCGCCGCCTGCTGATCCCGATCGAACACCACCACGTCGAGCAGGCTGGCGTCCTCCGTCGTCACCGCGTAGAACCGGGACCCCGCCGCGCCGGCGAGGGACTGGCTGACCCGCCGGATGGCGGTGACCGCCAGGCCGCCGGCGGACAGGGCCGTGGCGATGGCAAGCGCCGTCGGGCGCTGCGACGCCGAGCCCGCGGCGTACCTGACGGCCAGGCCGACGGCCCGCCCGGCCAGCAGCGTGAGGAGGATGGACAGGCCGATCGTGTCAAGCGCCGCCAGCTGGACGACGGCGTATACGCCGATCGCGAGCCCCAGGGCGTTCCGCCAGCCCGGCCGCCCGGTCAGCCCGATCATGGTGACATAGGCGACGAGCCCGGCCAGGTAGGGGTCGAGGGCATTGACATGGGTATGGGTGGCGCCTGGGTGGGACATGATGATCGCGTAGTAAAGACGGCTGCCCGCGGGGCGCAGCAGCGCGATGTTGACCACCTGGGCGGCGGCGCCGGCCACCAGGCCAGTGGCCACCGCCTCGATGAGCCTGCGCACCTGGCGCCGGGCGAGCTGGCTGACGGCGAGGCCGAGCGGCAGGATAAGCAGCGCGTAGAGCGCGATCGGCTGGGCCACGGTGAGCAGCGCGGACGGCAGCTTACCGCTCGCCTCCACGATGACCGTTTCCACCCCGGTCGTGGCCGCGCTGGCCGCCACGGCGGCGACGGCAAGCACGACGATCCACGCGCAGGACACGACGCAGCGCAGCGCGTCGATGGGCTTGCGTATCCGTCGCTCCAGCCGGTCTTCGACCAGGATCACGGGTGGCGTCACAGGACGATCGTTTCACCTCCTTCCCGGTAGAGCGACGCAGGTCGCGATTCGGCAACGCGAAACGGCCCGGATCGTGATGATCCGGGCCGTTCCGTTGCCTTGCGGCGCTACGGACTTAGAAGTCCATGTCACCGCCACCGGGCCGGCCGGGGCAGCCGGGGCCTTCTCCGGCTTCTCCGCGATGACCGCCTCGGTGGTGAGGAACAGCGCCGCGATGGACGCGGCGTTCTGCAGCGCCGAGCGGGTGACCTTCGCCGGGTCGATGATGCCGGCCTTGAACATGTCGACGTACTCGCCGTTCGCCGCGTTCAGGCCCTCGCCCGCGGGCAGGGACTTCACCTTCTCGACCACGACGCCGCCCTCAAGGCCGGCGTTGACCGCGATCTGCCTCAGCGGCTCGTCGACGGCGCGGCGCACGATGGCCGCGCCGGTCGCCTCGTCGCCCGTCAGGTCCAGCTTGTCGAACGCGGTGCGGGCCGCCTGGATCAGCGCGACGCCGCCGCCGGGCACGACACCCTCCTCGACCGCGGCCTTGGCGTTGCGCACCGCGTCCTCGATGCGGTGCTTGCGCTCCTTGAGCTCGACCTCGGTCGCCGCGCCCGCCTTGATGACCGCGACGCCGCCGGCCAGCTTGGCCAGCCGCTCCTGCAGCTTCTCGCGGTCGTAGTCGGAGTCGGTGTTGTCGATCTCGGTGCGGATCTGGTTGACCCGGCCCGCGATCTGGTCCGCGTCGCCGGCGCCGTCGACGATCGTGGTCTCGTCCTTGGTCACCACGACCTTGCGCGCCCGGCCGAGCACGTTGGTGTCAACGGAGTCCAGCTTGAGGCCGACCTCCTCGCTGATGACCTGGCCGCCGGTCAGGATGGCGATGTCGCCGAGCATGGCCTTGCGGCGGTCGCCGAACCCGGGGGCCTTGACGGCCACCGAGCGGAACAGGCCGCGCATCTTGTTGACCACCAGGGTCGCGAGGGCCTCGCCCTCGACGTCCTCGGCGATGATGAGCAGCGGCTTGCCCGACTGCACCACCTTGTCGAGCAGCGGCAGCAGGTCCTTGTTCGCCGAGACCTTGGAGTTGACCACGAGGATGTACGGGTCCTCAAGGACGGCCTCGAGCCGCTCCGGGTCGGTGACGAAGTACGGCGCGATGTAGCCCTTGTCGAAGCGCATGCCCTCGGTGAGCTCAAGCTCGAGGCCGAAGGTGTTGCTTTCCTCGACGGTGATGACGCCTTCCTTGCCGACCTTGTCCATCGCCTCGGCGATCATCTCGCCGATCGCGGCGTCGCCGGCCGAGATGGACGCGGTGGAGGCGATCTGCTCCTTGGTCTCCACGTCCTTGGCGAGCTTGGAAAGCTCCTCGCTCACCGCCTCCACGGCCGCCTCGATGCCGCGCTTGAGCGACATCGGGTTGGCGCCCGCGGCAACGTTCCGCAGGCCCTCGCGCACCAGCGCCTGGGCGAGCACCGTCGCCGTCGTCGTGCCGTCGCCGGCCACGTCGTCGGTCTTCTTCGCTACTTCCTTGACCAGCTCGGCACCGATCTTCTCCCACGGGTCCTCGAGTTCGATCTCCTTGGCGATGGACACGCCATCGTTGGTGATCGTGGGGGCGCCCCACTTCTTCTCGAGAACCACGTTCCGGCCCTTCGGGCCGAGGGTTACCTTCACGGCGTCGGCAAGCTGGTTCATGCCGCGCTCGAGGCCGCGCCTGGCGTCCTCGTCAAACGCGATCATCTTCGCTGCCATTGGTTCCAGTCCTCCGTGGCGTACGTTAGGACCGGCCGAAGCCCGCGACGGACGGCACGCGCCACACGGCAGTCCTTTCCTGCCGCCTGGCGGTACCTCATCGCCCGATCCCGCCGTTGTGGTTGTCACTCTCATGCGGAGAGTGCCAACGCCATGTTTAGCACTCTCATAGGGAGAGTGCAAACGAAGAGGCCACGTCCTGCGCATTCACCCATACCGCGCGGGGCGCCTCCGCTGAACGCGTACAGTGAACAGGCACAGAACTGGCCTGGGAACCCGCCACTTCCGAGAGGGTTTGTCACTTCAGTCATGAAAGCTCTCGTCCTGTCCGGCGGCTCGGGGACGCGCCTGCGCCCGATCACGCATACCTCGGCCAAGCAGCTAGTCCCGGTGGCGAACAAGCCTGTCCTGTTCTACGGCCTGGAGGCCATCGCCGACGCGGGGATCACCGACGTGGGCATCGTCGTCGGCGACACCGCGCCGGCGATCGAGGCGGCCGTGGGCGACGGCTCGAGGCTGGGCATCAAGGTCACTTACATCAGGCAGCACGCGCCACTCGGACTGGCGCACGCCGTCCTCGTCGCCAGGGACTTCCTCGGCGACGACGACTTCGTGATGTACCTGGGCGACAACTTCATCGTCGGCGGGATCACCGCACTCGTCGAGGAGTTCGCCGCGACCCGGCCCGAGGCGCAGATCATGCTGGCCCGGGTGAGCGACCCGCGGTCGTTCGGCGTGGCCGAGCTCGACGCGGCGACGGGCCGGGTCAAGGGCCTGGAAGAAAAGCCGCGGGAGCCGAAGAGCGACCTCGCCCTGGTCGGCGTCTACATGTTCACCCCGGCCATTCACGAGGCGGTCGCGAGCCTCAAGCCGTCCTGGCGCGGCGAGCTCGAGATCACCGAGGCGATCCAGTGGCTGCTCGACAACGGCCGCACCGTCAAGTCGACGACGATCAGCGGGTACTGGAAGGACACCGGCAACGTCACCGACATGCTCGAGGTGAACCGCCTGGTCCTTGAGGGCCTCGAGCCACGCCTCGACGGCGCCGTCAGCGAGGACTCCGAGATCATCGGCCGGGTCGTGGTCGAGGCGGGCGCGACCGTGACCGGGTCGCGGATCGTCGGCCCGGCGGTCATCGGCGCCGGCAGCACGATCACCGGCTCGTACGTCGGCCCGTTCACGGCCATCGACGCGGACTGCTCAGTCACCGACAGCGAGATCGAGTACTCCATCGTGCTGTCGAACGCCTCCATCAGCGGCGTGCGGCGCATCGAGGCCTCGCTCATCGGTCATTACGCGGAAGTAACCCCCGCGGCCAGGGTGCCGCGGGCGCACCGGCTCGTACTCGGCGACCACAGCAAGGTGCAGATCAGCTCATGACCCGCTGGCTGGTCACCGGCGCGGCCGGGATGCTCGGACGTGACCTGACCGCGCTGCTAACCGCCCGGGGCGAGGAGTTCACCGCCCTGACCCGGGCGGACCTCGACATCACTGACGGCGCCGCCGCCGCCTCGGCGGTCTCGGCGGTCAAGCCGGACGTCGTGGTCAACTGCGCGGCGTGGACCGCCGTCGATGCCGCCGAGGAGCACGAGGACGAGGCCATGGCGATCAACGGCCACGGCCCGGCGAACCTTGCCGCTGCCTGCGCCGGCCTCGGCGCGGTCCTCGTCCACCCGTCGACCAACTACGTCTTCCACGGCGACGCGTCGGCCCCGTACGCGGAGGATGCGGCACCCGCGCCGGCGGGCGCGTACGGTCGCACCAAGCTAGCCGGCGAACGGGCGGTGCTTGCCGCCCTGCCTGACGTCGGCTACGTCGTCCGGACGGCCTGGCTGTACGGCGCGCACGGCAAGAACTTCGTCAAGACCATGCTCCGGCTGGCGCGCAGCGACGTGGCCCCCGGCGTGGTCGCCGACCAGTACGGCCAGCCCACCTGGACCGCCGATGTCGCCGCGAAGATCTACGACCTGGTCACCTCCGCTGCCCCGGCGGGCATCTACCACGCGACGAGTTCGGGCCAGACGACGTGGTTCGGACTCGCGGAAGAGATTTTCCGGCTGCACCATGACCTGGAGATTCAAGATCATGACGCAGAACGAGTGCGGCTGACCCCGAGACCGCTCACTACAGCCGAATACCCGACCCCGGCCAAGCGCCCGGCCTACAGCGTGCTCGGCCACGCCGCCTGGCATGCGGCTGGGATAGCGCCGATCGGCGACTGGAAAGACGCACTGCACCGCGCCTTCCCGGCCGTAGCGGACGCGTAGCGAGAGGACAGGGAGCCATGACACGGATGCTTGTGACCGGCGGTGCCGGGTTCATCGGTTCGAACTTCGTGCAGTACACCGTCAGGAATCACCCGGAATACGAGGTCCGCGTGCTCGACGCGCTGACCTACGCGGGGGACCGTACGGCGCTCTCGCCGGTGGCCGGCCAGGTGGAGTTCGTGCACGGAGACATCTGCGACGCCAACCTGGTCGACCGCATAGCCGCCGACACCGACCTCATCGTGCACTTCGCGGCCGAGTCGCACGTGGACAACTCGCTGCACGACCCAGGGCCGTTCATCCGCAGCAACATCATCGGCACGTATACCCTGCTAGAGGCACTGCGCCGGCACGGCGGCCGGTTCCACCACATCTCCACCGACGAGGTGTTCGGTGACCTGCCGCTGGACGGCACCGAGCAGTTCACGGAGGACACGGCCTACGATCCGTCGAGCCCGTACTCCGCCACGAAGGCGAGTTCGGACATGCTGGTGCGCGCGTGGGCAAGGTCGTTCGGGATCGCGGCGACGATTTCCAACTGCGCCAACAACTACGGTCCCTTCCAGCACGTGGAGAAGTTCATCCCGCGGCAGATCACCAACATCCTGCGCGGGATGAGGCCGAAGCTGTACGGAGCAGGCGAGAACGTGCGCGAGTGGACGCACGTGGACGACCACAATGCCGCCGTGCACCTCATCTTGTCCCGGGGCAAGACCGGCCAGACCTACCTGATCGGGTCCGGGGACGAGCGCAGCAATAGGCAGATCATGCAGCTCATCCTCGAACTGACCGGGCAGGACCCGGATGCCTACGACCACGTACCCGACCGGCCCGGCCACGACCTGCGCTACTCCAATGACTCGACCAAGATCCGCACCGAACTCGGTTGGCAGCCGGTCTACGGCGACTTCCGTGCGGGACTGGCCGCGACCATCGACTGGTACCGGGGCAACGACTGGTGGTGGCAGCCGCAGAAGGAAGCCACCGAGGTCAGGTACCAGGTTCTCGGCCGCTGAACGGTGATCGCGAAGGGTTATTAGCGTGATCGCGCTAATAACCCTTCGCGATCATGGTCTTGGCTGGCGACGCTGATCGGGGTGGCGGCCTTAGCCGGGACCGGGGCCTGGTCTTTTCCCGGGGGAGAGTTTCCCGCGCTGTCGCGACCCCAGCCGCGCGTCGCCGCGGCGGTGCCCGCCACGAGCAGGTCGCTGATGGTGTTGACCGCGCGGGAGACCAGGGCCACCGCCAGGGCCGGCGCGTAGGGGAGCACGGGCGCGAGGGCGGCGATGAGCAGGACGTCGCGGATGCCGACGCCAGCGGGCGCGAAGACGATCACGAAACCGACGCACCAGGCGAACGCGTAACCGCCGAGGGCGATCAGGATGGTCCGCCCGGCCGGGGCGCCCAGCTTGTCGGCGAGAATCCAGATCTGCACGCCGTTGGCGGCCCAGGCCAGGAGCGACCAGGCGAGCGCCTTGCTCAGCATCGTGAGCGTGACCGGATGCTCAAGGCCCGGGCGCTTGATCAGGTTGAAAAGTCGGTTGAGCAGCGGGTTGAGCACCTTGGGGTGGAGGCAGGCCAAGATCAACGGCACCAGGATGAAGACCCAGTCGTAGCCGGCGGAATAGTGCGCGAACGGCAACGTCGCCGCAGCCACCAGCAGGCCGGCGGCCAGGGACAGGATCATCGTCAGGATCGAGGCGCTGCCCGATCGCGACCGGGGAACGTTGGCCCGGGCACCTAGTTCCATCTGGGCCAGGACCGGCCAGACCGAGCCAGGGATGTACTTGCCGAGCTGCCCGATGAAGAAGATCCGGCCGGCCGTTGCCGTCTGTAGCGGTGAGCCGAGCCCGGCCAGCAGCGACTGCCACTGGCGGAGCGTGGCGAACTGCATGACCAGCAGCACGAGCAGCGCCTCGACGCACGCGAGCACGCCGATGTGGCCGAGCGCCTGATGGACCTCGCGCCATTCCTTGGAGATCTCGTACGCGCCGATGCCGACGGCGGCGATGACGACGGCCCACTTGAGCAGCCGGCTGCCGAGCACGCGCTTGGCGAGGTCTTGCGCCTTCAAGGGTTCATCCTTGCCGATAGGGTACGGACATCATGCGCACAATCATCTTCGGTACGTACGACACCGCGATGCATCCGCGCATCGCGACCATAGCCGAGGGCCTGGCCGCCCGCGGGGTCGACGTCGTCGAGTGCAACATACCGCTCGGCCTGTCCACCGCGGACCGAGTTCGACATGCTTGCCAAGCCGTGGAAGGCCGGCGCGCTCGCCGCCCGGCTGGCCAGCCGCTGGCTCGGGCTGGCGGCGCGGGCGCGCCGCCTCGGCCGGCCGGACGCGGTCGTGGTGGGATACCTCGGCCACTTCGACGTGCACCTGGCGCGGCTGCTCTACCGCAGGGGCAAGGTGCCGCTTGTGCTCGATCACCTGATCAGCGCGGCGGGCACCGCCAAGGACCGCCGCATCTCCGGCGGCGGCCTGAAGCTGCGGCTGCTGACGCTGATCGACGCGGCCGCGCTGCGGGCCGCGGACATCGTCGTGGTGGACACGGAAGAGCACCTGGAGAGCGTGCCGGAGAAGTACCGGCACAAGGCCGTGGTCGTGTACGTGGGCGCGCCGGGGCCGTGGCACGCGGCCGCCACCGAGCCGCCTGCCGACTGGGTCTGCTAGCACTGGGTCTGCTAGCACTGGGCCTGCCGGCGACGAGAGCGGCCCGCTCAAGGTCGTCTTCTACGGGCTCTACACGCCCCTGCAGGGCACGCCGGTCATCGGCGAGGCGCTCGGCCGCATCGCCGGCGCGCCGGTCGAGGTGACCATGATCGGCCGCGGCCAGGACGAGGCGGCGACCAAGCGGGCCGCCGCGGCCAACACCTCGGTGCGCTGGCTCGACTGGGTACCCGCGGCGGAGCTGCCCGCGGTCGTCGCCGCGCACGACGTGTGCCTCGGCATCTTCGGTACCAGCGACAAGGCGCTGCGGGTGGTGCCCAACAAGGTGTTCCAGGGCGCCGCTGCCGGGTGCGCGGTCATCACGTCCGACACCGCGCCGCAGCGCCGGGTGCTCGGCACGGTGCCTCAGGAGTCTGGCGCCGTACTCGTGCCGCCTGGCGACCCGGCCGCGCTCGCCGACGCGCTGCTCCAACTGGCCGGCGACCGCGACGCGCTGCTCAAGCTGCGCCACGCGGCCCGGGAGTTCGCCGCCCAGCGGTTCACGGCTGAGCAGGTTGTCGCGCCGCTGACGAGCCGGCTTCTCCCGGAGCACGCCCCGGGCCTAGCTGTCTCTTGACCTGACTATCAGGTCGGCGAGCAGTGCGAGTGACGCGATGAGCAGGCCGGTGACGAAGATGAGCACCGTGTCGGTGGCGATCTTCACGGGGTGCTCAACCACGTCGTAGACGGCCTTGAGGAAACCGATGCCGAGCAGGCTCAGCGCGAGCGGCATCAGCACCTTGAGCGGGTTGAAGTACATCGTCATCCGGAGCACCTGCAGGATGTACCGGTAGGAGTCCTTGGCGAACTTGAACTTGGACTTCCCCGCCCGCTTGGAGTAATCGATCGGCAGGAAGTAAATGTCGTGGTTGTTCGCGAGGAACGAAACGGTGATCGTGGTGACGCAGGAGAAGCCGGCGGGCAGCAGCCGCAGGTAGGGCAGCGACACCTCGCGCCTGAAGGCCCGCAGCCCCGAGTTCAGGTCGGGGATCTTCGCCCCGGTAAGCCGCTCGGCGAACTTCCTGATGAACCACTTGGCGGGCACCCGGAGCACCTTGTACGTACCCTGCTCGCTGGTGCGCGCGCCGACCACGTGATCGATCGACTGGTCCTTCTCCAGGATCTGGATCAGCTCGGGAATCCGCTCGTTCGGGTACGACATGTCGGCGTCGGTCCACACGACGATCTCGCCCCTGGCCCGCTGGGTGCCGATCCGGCGCACCGTTCCCGAGCCGCTGTTGCGGTGGAAGTGCACGACCTCCATCTGCGGGTAACGGGGCGCGGCCTCGTAGAGCTTGGCCAGCGTGCTGTCGGTCGACGCGTCGTCGACGCACATCAGCTCGTACGAGTAGCCGCTCGCGTCCATCGCCGCCGTGATGCGCTCGATCTCGGCGATCACGTGCCCTTCCTCGTTGTAGCAAGGCAGGACGATCGTGACGTAGGGCGCGGAACGCTGTTCCCGCACGGTGCTTTCATACTCGGCGATCACTTGGCCGGCTTCCAACTATAGACCGTGAACTGCTCAGGCAGCGTATTCCTCGGCGTACCAAAGAGTACGTGCTCGTCGATGCTCGTATTCAGGGTCATCACCTGCCGGATGGGGCCCTTGCCAAGCCTGGTCAGCCACGCGCCGTTGGAGGCGAGGACGACGGGGTGCCGTCCGGCCCGCTCGACGGCCCGCACGTCCGCGAGGACGGTGGCCGTGGCGATGTCTGGTGCCCGGGTGATTGTTCGCGTTCGGGTCCACCCACTCCACGCCGGCCGTCGGCACGTCGCACGTGCCCCTGATGTCCTGCGCGAACTGCTGGTTCAGCGTGTAATTGGCGATGAGCACCGAAGCGTTGGCCGGGAGGGCCCGGCAGACCTGCTCGACCGCGCCGACTTCGCCGACGTAGGCCCGCTGGAACGCGAGGCCTTCCGAGTAGGGCATGACGCCGACCGGGCCGCCGGACTTGAGGCCGAGGCCGAAGTTCCCGATAAACGGCGGCAGGAAGATCGCGCCGGCACAGCAGGCGATCACGAAGATCCGGGGAGACCGCTCCAGGTAGCGGGGCACGTTCACCAGGTGCACCACCCGGGACCGTCTAGCCAGCCACGCGGACAGCCACACGGCGAGCAGGATCAGCCCCGGCAGGACGGCGGGGACCAGCCGCCGGCTCGCGTACGGCTGGTGCGGGGTGATGGCTGGCCGGAGCAGGAACCAGATGATCGCCCAGGCGAACGTCAGCAGCGGCAGCACCCAGACGGGCGCCTCGCCCTTGAGGCACCGCCTGCTGAGCATGGCGCTGGCGATCACCGCGAACGTGATGGCGGAGAAGCCGGTATACCAGTAAATCCAGTGCAGGCTGAGCGGCGCGTACTGCAGCGCGCGCCAGTTCCGCTCCACGTAGGGCCGGACGAGGAAGACGGCGACCACGATGAACGGCAGCGCCGTCACGGTCCTGACCAGCCTGGGCCCGGCCGGCGCGCCCAGCCGGGAACCGCGCTTGCGCAGCCACCGCACAACCACCGCGGTGGCCAGCGTGAACAGGAAGAACGCGGCGGCCATCATGACGACCGACTTGAGGTTCGTCTTGAGGTACGGAAGGGTCAGGAACAGCGAGTCAACCGTGCCGTAGACCAGGCCGACGACCATGCCGACGACCATCGGTATGACCTGCCGCTGCCGCCGCAGCACCAGCAGGCCGCAGTACGGGACGACGAACAGGATGTCGGCGGGCCCGTCGATGCGCACCAGCAGGGTGATCCCGAACAGCAGCCCGGTGGCCGCCGCGAGCACGTGCGAGGCGGACCGTGCGTGGTGCCGCCAGTTGGCCCGCCACCGCCCGGCGTCCTCCTCGCCCCGGTCGGTGCGCTGCGAGTCGATCCACAGCGACAGCCCGCCGAGGAGCAGGATCTGCGCGAGCGTCTCGCTGTAGGTGTTGCGGCTGGCGTATGCCTCAGGGATGCCGATCGCCATGGCAAGCGCGGCGAACGGCGCCCACCGCGGCCCGACGAGCCGCGCCACCAGGCCACCGAACATGAAAACGCCGAGCGCGCCGAGTAGCGGCCCCCACAGCAGGGCGAGCCGCGCCCCGCCGGCCCAGAAGCCCACGGAAAGCAGCATGGGCAGGCCGGCCATGAACTGGGGCACGACGGAGCTGCCGACGTTGTAGAACGCGGCGCTCCAGAAGGTGATGCCGGGCGCGTGCCCGAAGGCCGCGGTGTCCTGCGGGATCGGCAGTGACCCGTGCTTGGAGATCCAGGTGGCGAACTCCATGTACGACGCCGCGTCGAGCTGCACGATGACGAACTCGGAGCGGTAAACCGCCTGGAAGACTCCGAACGCGACCGCGATCACCACCAGTGACCACAGCACCCAGCGCGGCGTGGGCTTCGCCCGCCCCGCACCCGCGGTGCCCCAGTCGGGGGCTCCGGTTACCGAGGGGACGCGCCGCCACACGTACGGGACCATGAGCGCGGTGAGCGCCAGCCAGAGCACGATCACGGGGACGGGCTTGAAGTAGCCGACAAGCAGCAACGGGAAGCTGGCCAGCAGGAACGGCACCAGCACCAAGGCGGGGAGGACGGTCAGCCGACCGAGGAGAAGTCCCGCCCGGTCGCTGGCATCGCCTTTCATCGGGCCGGCGTGATGCCTTACGGCATCAAGCTTGCTGTCTACGGTCAATGAAGGAACCCATCTGCTCTGGGCGATCCCCAGCCTCGTGCGGTACGCCGGCGTACTCGTAGGCGTCTGAATTATAGGAAGGTGCCAGACCCTCACGTGCCTGTTCGGGCAGGTCCGAGTCTGCCTGGCAACTACCACCACGAGACCGTTCTACCCATATCCGGATAACCGGATACGGATTGTAACTTTATCGTGACAGATAGTTAACCGAGCGCTTCTACCTGCTCTGCTAGCCAGCGCCGCGGCGCACGCGCGGCAGCGGCGCCTGCGATAGCCGCACTACGCCTTCGCCGCTCGGCGGCCGGCATGACCAGGCCAGCATGCAACGCGCCAGCGGTAGCGCTGACATCATACGGGTTGACGAGCAGTGCGGTCTCACCGACCAGCGCGGCGGCGCCTGCTTCCCTGGAGAGCACGAGCGCGCATCCGCGCTCGCTGAGGATAGGCCCTTCCTCAGCCACCAGGTTCATGCCGTCCCTGACCGGGTTGACCAAAAGCACGTCCGCCAGCCCGCACGCGGCCAGCGAGCGCGGGTAGTCGTCCTTTACCTCAAGAATAAGCGGTTCCCAGTCCGGCGTCCCGAACTCGGCGTTGATCTCCGCGCCGAGCTGCTGCACGCGAGCCGTATACGCCCGATATTCGGGCAGGTCGGAGCGCGATGGATAGGCGAACGCGAGATGCGTCACACGGCCGCGCCACTGCGGCCTGGTGGCAAGCAGCTCACGATAGGCGGCCAGCCCGCGCACGATGTTCTTGGACAGCTCGGTGCGGTCCACCCGCACGATCAGCTGCCTGTCCCCGGCCAGC
The DNA here is from genome assembly GCA_963811335.1 of uncultured Actinomycetota bacterium. GTDB lineage: Bacteria > Actinomycetota > Actinomycetes > Streptosporangiales > Streptosporangiaceae > Trebonia. The sequence goes on from CAWERB010000006.1 coordinate 19,850, forward strand.
TCCGCAAGCTTGCGCGCGTGTTCCCTGACGTCGGCGGCGCGGGCCCTGGCGCGCAGTTCCTCCGCGTCAACCCCGAGCGGATGCACCGCCACCTGCGTCACCCGGCCGCGGTAACTGACCCGGCCCGTGCCCGCGTCGCCGCGGCTGACCCGCGCGTCAAGGACCTCGGCGCAGCAGTCGAGGAACGCGTCGGCCCAGCGCGCCGCGAGGAACCCCACATGGTCGGCGCCGAGTATCCCGTCGAGTATCGCGGCGGCAACGTCGTCGGGCAGCAGATGGTAGTAGCCGGGCGGCGCCCACGGGGTGTGCTCGAAGTAGGCTATCCGCGCGGCTGGGTGGCGGTCCCGCAGCAGCCGCGGCGCGAGCGACAGGTGGTAGTCCTGGATCAGGACGCGGGTCCCGGGCGCGCACTCCTGCGCGAGCGCGGCGGCGAACGCCTCGTTATAGGCGACGTAGGCAGCCCAGTCCGCGCGGAACGCCGCGTCGAAGTGCGGCTGGTTCGGCGTATCGAAGAGCAGGTGGTGCACGAACCACAGGACCGAGTTCGCGATGCCGTTGTACGCGGCGGCGAACACGCCAGGGGGGATGTCCAGCATCCGCACCGGCACCTCGCCTGGCGCGCCGGGCGGGCGCGCGGCCTGCCGGGCGACCGCCCGGTCCGCCTCGCTGAGCGCCGCGCACAGCCAGAGCGCCCCGCCGTCCGCTGCCACCGCGCCGAGCCCAGACATCAGTCCGGCCACTAGGCCTCCGCCGCCGCGCCGCGCGGTCAGCGATCCGTCTGCGGCGTGACTATACGAGACTGGCCCCCGGTTTGAGGCGACAATAAGTAGCCGACTCGGGTCGTTTGTCATATGGCACAACCCTAGATGAATGGCGTCCTGCCCGGTTGCCGGGGGCGGCGGCTGATCGGTTACAGTGTTAGGAACTCACCCGCTGCGGCGGGCACAACTTAAGACCTCATCCAGAGGGGTGGAGGGATCGGCCCTGTGAAGCCCCGGCAACCATCGCGGTAACGCACCTCAGTAAGGCGAGGCAAGCGCGTGACTGGTGCCAAGTCCGGCCTGTGGTCAGGGTGACCGCTGGGAAAGATGGAGAGAGAGGCCTCGCCCCATGACCGCTCAGACCAACGCGTCCCGCGCCCTTCGTCTTGGCAACGCCACCGGCCTGACCTGCCGGGAGTGCGGCAATATCGTCGAGCTTGGCCCGCACTACGCCTGTTTCGAGTGTTTCGGGCCGCTGGAGGTCGGCTATGACTTCCCGCGGCTGACCAGGACAGACATCGAGGCTGGCCCGCAGAACATGTGGCGGTACGCGCCGCTGCTGCCGGTCCCCGCGGACATCGCGAGCCGCCCCACCACCGAGCCCGGCTACACCAGGCTCATCCGCGCCGACGGGCTGGCCGCGGAACTCGGGATGCGGCGGCTGTGGATCAAGGACGACAGCGGCAACCCGACCCACTCGTTCAAGGACCGCGTGGTCGCCGTGGCACTCGCGGCGGCGACCGAGATGGGCTTCAAGGTCCTTGCCTGCCCGTCGACCGGAAACCTGGCCAACGCGGTCGCCGCGGCGGCGGCCCGGGTCGGCATCCGCTCCGTGGTCCTCGTCCCTTCGAACCTCGAGGAACAGAAGATCCTCACCACCGCCGTGTACGGCGGCACGTTCGTCACGGTCGACGGCAACTACGACGACGTGAACCGGCTGGCCTCCGAACTGGCGGGGGAGCACGACGACTGGGCCTTCGTCAACGTGAACGTGCGGCCGTACTACGCGGAAGGCTCCAAGACACTCGGCTTCGAGATCGCCGAGCAGCTTGGCTGGCGGCTGCCCGACCAGATCGTGGTCCCGGTCGCGTCCGGCGCCCAGCTCGTCAAGATCGACAAGGGTTTCAGCGAGCTAGCCGAGCTCGGCCTGGTCGACGAGAAGCCGTGGAAGGTCTTCGGCGCCCAGGCGACCGGGTGCGCGCCCGTGTCCGAGGCGTTCGCCAACGGCTGGGACGTGGTACGGCCGGTCAAGCCGGACACGATCGCGAAGTCGCTGGCGATCGGCAACCCGGCGGACGGCCCGTACGTGCTCGACGTGGTGCGCAGGACCGGCGGCGCGGTCGCCGACGTCTCCGACGACGAGGTGGTGGACTCGATGCGGCTGCTCGCCCGGGCCCAGGGCGTCTTCGGCGAGACGGCGGGCGGGGTTACCGTCGGCGTGCTGCGCAAGCTTCTCGCGGCGGGCCAGCTCGACCCCGACGCGGAAACGGTCATCATCAACTCAGGTGACGGGCTCAAGACCCTGTCCGCGGTAGCGCCGGCGGTTTCCGTGCCGTCCGCTATCAAGCCGACAATCGAGGCTTTCCAGGCCGCTGGTCTGGACTGACGGAGACAACTGCCTATCTGGCGTCATGATGGCCGCGCACACGGTAAGGTCTTTTCTGGTCGCTGTCGGCAAGGCAAAGTGCGAGCGTGAGAGCGTATGCTGGCACGTCTCGCCGGGTCGCGATCGACGGGTTCCGCGGACGCAAGGGCGGGGCTCGAAGCCCGAGCAGCAGTTAGGGAGTTGTTTGGAATGGCTCAGGGCACCGTCAAGTGGTTCAACCCGGACAAGGGCTACGGCTTTATCGCCGTCGACGGTGGCAAGGACGTTTTCGTCCACTTCTCCGCGATCCAGGCGGACGGATACCGCAGCCTTGAAGAGGGCCAGCGGGTCGAGTTCGAGATCACGCAGGGCGACCGGGGACAGCAGGCCGAGAAGGTCATAGTCGTCTCCTAAGACGTCCAGCTCAGACCGTCGGCCCGGTCCCGTTCCATGGACCGGGCCGACGGGTTTCCCGCCCCGCCTTGGTAGGGTCTTGGCGTGAATCCGCTTGGCATCGAAGGCGCCTGGGTTTTTTCCCCGCAGGTGCACAGCGACGACAGGGGCAGTTTCGCCGAGGCGTTCCGCGGCGCGGAGTTCGCCGCCGACCTCGGATACCGGCTGGATGTCGCGCAGGTCAACTGCTCGGTGTCCCGGCGCGGGGTGATCAGGGGCATTCACTACGCCGACGTGCCGCCCGGCCAGGCCAAGTACGTCACCTGCGTGGCCGGGGCAATCCTTGACGTCGTGGTGGACCTGCGGGCCGGCTCGCCGTCATTCGGCAAGTGGGAGGCGGTCCAGCTGGACGCCGGAACGCGGCGTGCGGTGTTCCTCGCCGAGGGCCTCGGGCATGCCTTCATGGCCCTCACCGACGACGCGACCGCGCTTTACCTGTGCTCAACGCCGTATGCCCCGGGACGCGAGCACGGCGTAGACCCCCGCGACCCCGCGATCGGCATCGCCTGGCCGCTCGGCACCGAGCCGGTGCTGTCGGAGAAGGACGCAGCCGCGCCGACGCTCGACGAGGCGCTCCGCGCTGGCCTGCTGCCCTCCTACCAGGAGTGCGCCGGGTACGCGGAAACACTGCGCGCAGCGCGCGGCTAGGTCGAGGCTCCGTGCCTGAAGCTCCGCCCGGCGTCAGCCGCTTACCGGTCCGATGCTGAGCAGTGCCACCGTGATGCCGTTCAACTGGTACTGCGTCACGATCTGGTAGCCCAGGGTCTCGACGAGGCCACCCTCCGCCCCCTGGAGCGCGGAGTACGGGTCCGGCTGCAGGTGGGGGACGTAGATCACCCAGATCCGCGGCGTGCCCTTTATGCAGACCGAAGGGTCGATGCACTCGGTCGGCTGCAGGCTGTTCGCCTGAACCTGCGTCTGCGCCTGGAAGACAGTCGGGGGCACGGGCTTGCCCCGCAGGTAATAGGCGACGCTGGTGTCCACCTGGTAGTGGTTCGAGTCGTCCACCTCGTAGGCGACGACGTCCCCCGGCCGCCAGTTCGCCTCGAGCACGGCGGCGGCCGCCTGGTAGTCCACCGGCTGCCCGTTTGGCGGCATCTCCGGGTAGGCCCACAGGTTGTGCGCCTCGTTCTGGCGCACTGCCAGCTGATCGTGGATCCCGGCGAAGCCGACCACGGCAACGAGAACCGCCGCCAGGGTGAACCGCGGCGACAGGGAGCCGGACAGCCGCGCCAGCCGCGTGCCCCTCACCCGCGCGGCGATATAGGCGATGCCGAGGCCCGCGCCGACCGACCAGCCGGTGATGCTGAACAGCATGTAACGGTAGGTCCAGTAGGAGTCAGGACCGCGCGAGATCAGCCAGACCGCGATAACCGGGCCGACCGCGAACGCCAGCGCGTACCCGGCGGTGACGCGGCGCCGCGCGTCGGGGGCAACGACACACGCCACGATCGCGAGGAGCATGACCACCACGGCGGCCGGGACGGAGGCGAACAGCTCAATCCAGAGGCCGCCGCTTATGCCGAAGAGCTGAGCGACGTGCGGGACCGCCTGCTGGCCGATCTGCCAGCCCTGCTGCGAGTGCCCCGCGATCACCAGCGGCGACACGAGGATGGCGCCGGCGACCGCGGACACGCAGAACCGCTTCACAAGCAGCCCGGGCGTGCCCTCCGGGGCCAGACGGCCGCCGGGCAGCTTCCGGCCGCTTTCCGCCGTGCCGTCGCCGCCCACGCGCACCGTGCGCTGGAGGAAATCCCACAGGACGATGAGCAGGGGCCCCGCGGCGACGCACACCGCGATCAGGTTGGCCACGCCCGCGGCCCCGAGCGCCACCGAGTAAACCGCCCAGCGCGACCAGCGAGGCTGCTCCATGGCCCGCAGGAAAAGCAGGGTGGCGAGCGCCGTGAAGAACATCGCGAACGCGTACGGCCTAGCCTCCTGCGCGAACCGGGAAACGCTCGGGATCACGGCGAAGACCAGCCCGCCCGCCAGCCCGGCGAGGCGGCCGCCGAGCCGTTGCCCGATGAGCGCGACCACCCCCGCGGCGGCGGCCATCGCGATCACCGACGGCAGGCGCATGGCCGTCGCGGACTGGCCGAACACCGCCATCCACAGGTGCAGCCCGAGGTAGTAGATGCCGAGCACCGCGTCGATGTTGTGCACCATGGCCCACAGCTGCGGCAGGGTACGGCTCGCGGCCGACCAGCTTGCGAGCTCGTCGCGCCACAGCTGCGGCACACCGACCTCGAACAGGCCAACTGCGGCGGTCACCACGACGGGCGCGGCCCAGGTTACGGTGGCCGCCACGGACCGACGGGAAGGCGCCTGCTCGGGCGCGGACACATCTGACGTGGGGCGGGCGGTTATCGGGTTCACGACGCTCAGACCCTACTGCACGGGATCTTCAGCCGCCAACGGGAGTGGCGGAACACGTCAGGCATCTCGATAGCGTAAGCGCCGCAGATCAGGGCAGCATGTGTAACCAAGCGAGTCCTCCGTGCCAGCTTCGCGAGGCGTCCCGGCGAAGGGTGAGCAATCACAATAGTCTCTAATTAACATCGACCGACCTCTGAGCCAGTAGGCTGATTTCCCGGTTGTCTGCCTGCCGCGACCTCTGATACGCGGCCAGCGAGAGGTAAGCAAAGCGACCATGAGTCAGGAAACGGGTATGCAGCCTGTATCCAGCGAGGCCAAGGCGGTCCCGCGTCAATGGGGCGTGCGGCGGCTGTCCGCGGTCATAGTGAACTGGCTGCGGGAAGACCTGTTCCGCCGCACCGACAGCGGCCCTGTCGGCTGGCGGAAGACACTGCTCGCCGCCTGCTGCCTGGTCGCGGCCACGGCGATCAGCCTCATCAGGACCGCTGGTCCAGGCGGGTCACTCAACACCATCTGGATCGAGGACGCGAAGTTCCTGCTCAACCAGGGGCTCAACATGCCCGCCTGGGAGGCCATCTCCTCCCCGATCAGCAGCTACTACCAGGAGCCAGCCCGGCTTATCGCCGAGGGCGCCCTGCGCGTCTTCCCGCTGTCGTGGGTGCCGGGCGTGATGGCGATCTTCGCGGCGGCCGAGTACGCGATGTACGGCCTTGTCGCCTACATCGCCAGCGGCCCGCACCTGCGCAGCCCTTGGCTCCGGCTGCTCATCGCGGCCCCGGTGTGCGCGATGCCGCTCGCGTACACCCAGGTGAACAACGACCTGGTGACCGTCCAGTTCTTCGGGCTCTACGGCGCGTTCTGGACGGTGCTCTGGATTCCCGGCACCCGGGCGGGCCGGATCCTGTCCCCGATCGTCATGGCGACCGTGTCCTGGACGGCCGTGCTGAGCGTCTTCGTGCTGCCTCTCATCCTCGCCAGGCTCATCGTCGACCGGTCCAAGAACACCTGGTGCCTGGTCATCTTGTGGGCCACCGGCGTGTGGCTCCAGTTCAGCGAGACCATCCTCGGCCAGGGCCACCACAACGAGTACGGCGACAACGGGCTGTTCTGGGTGCTGCGGAACTACCTGACCCGCGTCATCCCGCGGGCGATGTTCGGCGAGCGGTCGCTCGGCGGGGCCGGGGAACGACTACCGGGCCGGGCGGCGCGCGCTGCACGTCATCAACCACCACGCCCACGATGCCCTGATCGCCGGCGCATGGCTGATCGTGCTCCTCGTCATCGCCATCGCCGCCTCCAGGTTCACCGACCCGAACTGGACCCTGGCCGCTGTCGCGGCCGTGTTCAGCGTGGGCGTCTTCATCGAGGAGACGCTCATCAACATGCCGTCGTCCAGGCCCGCTACGTGATCGCCCCGGCGCTGCTGCTCTACACGGCGATCGTCGCCCTGCTGCGGCCGAGGCAGGTGCCCGCCGCGGCGGGCACGGCGGGCGCGCGGCACGTCGTGCGTGAGCACGGCGGTCCGCTGGCTTCCGGTCGCCGGGTTCGCCGTGCTGCTCGCGGTCGCGGTGACGCTCAATTTCCGCGTCACCAACGGCCGGACGACAAGCCCGCCGTGGACCAGCGTGGTGGCCAGCGCCACCCGCGCCTGCGCCACTTCGCCTCACGTCACGGCGTACACCTTTGTTCACGAGTGGTGGTGGGTAACAATCCCTTGCGACAAGGTCGGGTAAAGTGACCGGGCGGCCAGCCGCGAAATAAATATCACAAAGTGATTAGCGCAAGCCGCCAGGCCTGGCTGGGCTACTTCTTCTAAACTCGGTGACCCCCGCAAGGGGATGCATTCACCACGAATAGGAGCTGAGGACTCACAATGGGTCGCAAGGGACAACCCCTGCGCGTCAGCGTCATCGGGACGGGCTACCTCGGCCTCACCCACGCGGTCTGCATGGCGGACCTGGGGCACGAGGTGCTCGCCATCGATGTCGATGCCGAGAAGATCGCCAAGGCCGCGCGGGGTGAGGCGCCGTTCTTCGAGCCAGGGCTTGAGCCGCTGCTGCGGAAGAACCTCGACGCCGGCCGGCTCCGGTTCACCGACTCCTTCGCCGAGATCGGCGAGTTCGGCGACGTCCACTTCGTCTGCGTCGGCACGCCGCAGACGAAGAGCGGCAGCGGGAACGCGGACCTTAGCTATGTCTTCGGCGCGGCGGACGCGCTGGCGCCGCACCTGACCCGGGCCACCCTGGTCGTGGGCAAGTCAACCGTGCCCGTGGGCACGTCCCGGCAGGTGATCGACCACCTCCGCGCGGCGGCCCCGGCCGGCGACCTGGTTGACTTCGCGTTCAACCCCGAGTTCCTCCGTGAGGGGTACGCGGTGCAGGACAGCCTCACCCCGGACCGGATCGTGTTCGGTGTCACCTCTGCCGCGGCCGACGAGCTCATGCGGCAGGTGTACGCCATCCCGCTTGACTCCGGCATTCCCGCACTGACTATGGACATTGAGACCGCCGAGCTAGTGAAAGTCGCGGCCAACTCTTTCCTCGCGACCAAGATTTCCTTTATCAACGTTATGGCGGAGATGTGCGAGGCCTCGGGCGCGGACGTGATTAAGCTGGCGGACGCGATCGGCCTGGACGAGCGGATCGGCCGTAAGTTCCTCTCGCCTGGCCTCGGCTTCGGCGGCGGCTGCCTGCCCAAGGACATCCGCGCCTTCCGCGCGACCGCGGAAGAACGGGGCGTCACCGCGCTCGTGGACCTGCTGACCACGGTGGACGGCATCAACCTCGGCCGCCGCGAGCGGGTGCTCGTCCTGGCGCGCGGCGCCGTCGGCGGCGACATGGCGGGCAAGCGCATCGCCGTGCTAGGTGCCGCGTTCAAGCCCAACAGTGACGACATCCGCGACTCGCCCAGCCTCGCCATCTCCGGCCGGCTGGCCGACGAGGGCGCGATCATCGCGGTGCACGACCCGGTCGCCATGTCCAACGCGGCACGCGTCCGCCCGGACCTCCGGTACGCCGACTCGGTCCACGAGGCGGCCGAGGGCGCGGACCTCGTTCTCCACCTGACTGAGTGGGCGGACTACCGGGCCATCGACCCGGAGGATCTGCGCGCGATCGTGGCGAACCCGGTCCTTATCGACGCCCGGTGCACGCTGGACGCCGCCGCCTGGCGGGCCGCCGGCTGGACCGTCCTCGTCCCTGGCAGGCCGAGCTAAGGAGCCGTCCCCGGGAGCTAAGAGCCGCGCGCCCTCTTGCGATGGCGGAGCCATCGGGCGCGCACCGGGGGTACGGGGGACACCCCCCGGAAGCTAAGAGCGTGCCCGCAAGGCCGGCCAGGAACCGCACGATGCCGTACGGGCCGTCGACGGCGAGATCAGCGGCCGCGGCTACCTGCGGCGATTCCGTACTCTCGCTCGCCACAGCGCAGCCGGGCACCCCGTCGGCGCGCAGGTCACGGATGGCGGCGAAGGCGGTCAGGTCCCCGAGGTCATCGCCGCAGTAGAGCACCGAGCCAGCAGCGCGCTCGGCGGCAAGCCGACGCAGTGCGGCTCCCTTGTCCATACCGGGCGGCCGGAACTCAAGCACCAGCCGACCGGGTTCCAGGGTAAGTTCGGTGCTGTCCGCGAGCTTGCTGAGCGGTTCCCGCAGCAGGGCGAGCGCCGCGGCCGGGTCGGCCGTCCGCCTGGTATGGACGGCGAGCGCCGAGCCCTTGTCTTCCACGAAGGTTCCCTCGGGCGCGCCCGACGTGGCGAGCAGCCCTGGCAGCGCCTCCCTGACGGTCTGGACGCCCGGCGGCACGGGCGGGTCACTGAGCACGCCGTCCTGCCATCGCTGCGCTCCGTAGTGACCGAGCACGATCAGGCCGGGCACCTCGGCGAGGCCGCCGAGGGACACGGCGTCCCAGGCAGCCCTGCCCGTGATGACCGCCACGGTGCCCGCGCGGCCCGCAAGCATGGCCAGAGCGGCGACGGCACCTGGCACGGGTGCCGCGGCGGCCGGGTCCTCGACTATGGGCGCGAGCGTGCCGTCGTAGTCGGTCGCGACAAGCGCGCGCGCCGGATCAGCCGACATCGCGGCCAGGCAGGCCTGGCCGCCTGCGGTTATCGGGCTCGGTGTGGTCACCGCTGCTAGCTACCCGGCTTTGGGCGAACGAATGCGCTGCCGGCGGGCTCGCTGCGCCCGCAGTCGCTTGACGAGGACCGGATCGAACTTGAGCGCCTCCGGGCTATCGATCAGCTCGTTGAGCAGCTGATAGTACCTCGTGGCCGTGATGCCAAGCTCATTGGCGATGTCCTGCTCCTTGGCGCCCGCGGAGCGCCAGATCCCGCGCTCGAAGTCCAGGAGGCGCATGTCGCGCTCGGACAGCGGCGGCATCCGTCCCTCCCTCAACTCCTCCGAGTAGGCTCCGGTGCGTGGCCCCGTTTCACTGTCTCACGTTCTTGACCGACTACGGGCTAGAAGACGCATTCGTGGCGGTTTGCCACGGAGTAGTCTCCCAGATCGCTCCAGATCTACGCATTATTGACATTACCCACCTAATTCCGCTTGGTGACATCCGGCGCGGCGCCGTCGTCCTCGCCCAGGCGGCCGCGTACTTTCCGCCCGCGGTGCACGTGGCGGTGGTCGACCCGGGCGTGGGAACCACGCGGCGCGCGGTCGCGGTGCAGGCAGGCGGCTCATTGTTCGTCGGGCCCGACAACGGGCTGCTGTCCGTCGCGGTGGAGGCGTGCGGCGGCGCGGCGCGCGCCGTCTCGCTGACCAGCCGGGCCCTGTGGCGGGACACCTCGGCGGCCACGTTCCACGGCCGCGACATCTTCATGCCGGTCGCCGCGCGGCTAGCGGCCGGCGCGCCACTTGACGCGGCCGGCGCCCCGGTCGACGTGGCAAGCCTGGTCACCCTGCCGCCGCCCGAGTGCCGCCTGACCGCGGGCGCGGCGCACCTTGAGGTGGTTACCGCCGACCGGTTCGGCAACCTCCAGCTCTCCCTGCGTGGCGTCGACGCGCCCCGGGCCGGCCTGGTCACTGGGGCAACGGTCACGGTCGCCTGGGCTGGCGGCGAGATCACCGCGCCCTTCGTGCGGACGTTCGGCGACGTCGCCCCGGGTGAGGTGCTTTGTTACCTGGACAGCGGCGACTGGGTGGCGATCGCGGTGTCCGGCGGCGACGCGGCGCGGCGGCTTGGCCTGCGGGCCGGAACGAGGGTGACGCTCACTGCGCGGGGATGGTGAGCCATGAGCGGTCCAGCGTGTGCCGGGAGACCCGACGTGCACCAGGAGACGCGGCGGTCACTGGCCTACGCACGGCATCACCGGCCTCAATGTCATGAAATAGTTAGCGCATCGCACGCTCTGCCGCGTTGTTCACATGACAGCATGGTGACGATTTTTCGGTATATAGCCATATATAAGCCCCATTCCGTCATCTCTGGTGCGATCAGGAGTACGCGCGTGACCAACGTGGCTCACCCGCTGCGCGGCCTGCTGCTGCCCGTCTTCATGGCTTCCGCCATGGCGGCGGCCACTGCGCTGCCCGCCGCCGCCGCGGTGCGCTCCGTGGACAGCCGACCGGTCACCCGGTCCGGCCAGTGGTGGCTCGCCGCGCTGCACGTCCCCGCCGGGCTGCTCGCGGCACCCGCAGCGGGCAAGGGCGTCACGGTCGCCGTGCTCTCCACCGGCGTGGCAGCCACCCACCCTGACCTGGCTGGCTCGGTGACCGCCGGGCCCGACCTGAGCCAGACCGGCCGGCAGCCGGGCGGGCCGGAATGGGGCGACGAAGGCACGGCGGTCGCCAGCCTCATCGCCGGGCACGGGCACGGTCCTGGCGGCGCCGACGGAATCACCGGCGTCGCCCCGGGTACAACCGTCCTCTCGGTTCAAGTGACCCTAGAGTACGACGACACACTCAACTCAGACGCCACGGTCACGCGGCGGCTGCCCGCCGCCATCGCCGCGGGCATCAGGTACGCGGTCAGCCGCGGCGCCGGCGTCATCGCGCTTCCGCTCGACCCGGGCACGTTCGGCTCGACCGCCGGCGGAGATCCCGCCGCGGCGGGCGGCAGCGCGGCCGAGCGGGCGGCCGTCAGCTACGCGCTCGCCCACGACGTCGTCCTGGTGGCGCCGGGCGGCGACAACGGCGCGGGCACGGACGCGGCCAATTACCCCGCCGCCTACCCCGGCGTGATCGCCGTGGGGGCGACCGCACGGAACGGAAAGCTCGCGGTGTTCACCAGCGAACGGTCGTATGTCGCGCTGACCGCGCCGGGCGCAGGTGACACGCCGGACGTCCCGGTGTCCGGCGGAAAGTCGGCCGATGCGGCGGCCGGCCTCACGGTGGCCGCCCCCGGCGGCGGGTACCAGTCACTGGCCTCCACCGACATGTCCGCCGCGCTCACCGCGGGCGTCGCGGCCCTCATTCGCGCCCGATACCGGCGGCTGACCGCGGCCGCGGTGACCCAGGCGGTTGAGCGCGGCGCCACCGCGCCGGCCTGCGCAGGCACGGCCGCGGCCGGGTGGGGGCACGGTGAGCTGAACGCCGCGGCGGCGCTGACGGCGGCGGCCGGACTCGCCGCGGCTCAGCCCTCGCCCACGCCGTCAACGTCGCCGTCCATGTCGCCCATCGCCGCGCCGCCCGTCACGAGCGCCGCCCCCAATGCGACGTCGGGCAAGCCTGATCCTGGTCACCTGCTCCGCGCGCTCGTCACCGGGCTTGCGGTCGTGGCCGGCGTGCTGATCGCGTGCCTGATCGGCGTGATCGCGCTGACCAGGCACCGCCGCCGCCGCCGCTCAGGCACGCACGCCGGGCTCGCCGCAACGCCACGGCGGGGTCATCGCGGCGGCGGCGCCCGGCACGCGCGGAGGCGGGGCGATCCGGCCGCCGCGCACGGGCTGCCCGCCGCCGGCGCCTGGTCAGGTAATCAGGGCCGCCGGCCACGGCTCCCGGAGGAACCGCCGTGGCCGCCCGCACCCCCTCCGGGGAGCGCGGCTCCCCTGGCCCCGCCGCCCGCTCGGGCCCTGCCGCCCGCCCGCGCCCTGCCTGCCGCCCGCGCCCTGCCGCCCGCCCGCGCCCTGCCGCCCGCGAGGGCCCTGCCGCCCGCCCGTGCCCTGCCTGCCGCGCAGCCCGATGCAAGGCCGGCCGACCCACCGCTTGCCCCCTGGGAACAGTCGCCGGCGGACTTCGCCACCGCCCCGCCGCAGCCGGACATCGGCTCGTGGCCGGTGTCAAGCACCGGGCCGATGTACGTGTGGAATCCCGCCGCCACCGGCCCGCTACGGGCCGTCGAAGATGAGGAAGGCTAAGAGCCCGCCGAATGGGCCACGCTGGCCGGGCCGGGGCTTTACCGGAAACGGTCTAATTCAGCGGGCTCTCAGCCCTTCCTGGCCTTCACGTCGGACGCGTACTCGTGCACGTACTCCTGTCCAGACAGGTCCGCGATCGCCCGCATGACCTCGTTGGCGATCGCGCGGCGCGCCCTTGCGGGCGGGTCGCCCGCCAGGTGGCCGAACTCGAGCGGCTTGCCGATCCGGACCTCGATCTTGGCCGGCCGCGGTACCGGCTTGCCGGGCGGCAGCATCTTCCTGGTCCCGAGCATGGCCACCGGGAGAACCGGGGCACCCGTGTTCAGCGCCAGCCAGCCGAGGCCCCCCCGGCCGCGGTACAGCCGGCCGTCGGGCGACCTGGTGCCCTCCGGGTAGAAGCCGAAGAGGTTGCCCGCACGGAGGATGTCGGCGGCGGCCTCCAAGGTGGCCTGCGCCGACTTGGTGTCGCCGCGGTCCATCTCAAGCTGATTGGTCGACCGCAAGTAGGCGGCCCACAGCCGCCCGAGGGGCCCTGTCGCGGAGAAGTACTCGGCCTTGGCGGGGAACACGACGGGCCGGGGGATCACAAACGGCAGGTACACCGAGTCGATGATCGACAGGTGGTTGGACGCGAGGATGGCCGGACCGCTCGCCGGTACGTGCTCAAGCCCCGCCACCCGAGGGCGTCCGAGCAGGTACAGGGCCGGACCCATGACGACACGCGAAAGCTGATATTGCATTCCGGCGTCCTCTACTTCGGGGGGTTTTCATACCGTGGGGTCCCGCCCGCGACGGGTGGACCGGCGAGGGCTGTACCAAGATAGCCTGCCCCAACGGGCGCTCTGGAAAACGAGGAGGCCATGGCGATCATCAGCGGCACCACGAACGGGAGCGCCGCGGCGGGCACGATAACCCCTGAGTCATCGGCGAACCACCCGATGACCAGGACCAGCCAGGAGAGCCAGGAGAGCAGGCGCAGCAAGGGAAAGACCGCGAACGCGGCGCTCAGGGTCCGTAGCCGCAACGCGCCCGGCCGCCACAGTGCCACGCCTGCCGCGACCGCGGCGAGCGGGACCAGCCAGCCGAGCACGCTCAGCGTGAGAGATCCCACATTGGCGCTCACTTTCCGCTCAAGCAGGTCACCGGCCCGGCCGTGCAGCAGGTTCCCCGCGAACGCGCCCATGTCGGACACGCCCGCCGCGGGGAGCAGGTAGCTGACGCTGGCGAGCAGGAGGAACACCACAAGGCCGCTGACCGCGACGGGTACCGCCCACCGCCCGCCCACCCGGACCCCGGCCAGCCAGGCGAGCAGCAGCAGCAGGCACGGGACGAGCGCGATCGTCCCGCCCACCTTCGCACCGAACCCCGGCCAGCCGGAGGCGAGCACCGCGAGCAGCCCGACCGTCCCGGCGGCCAGCAGCGGCAGCCGCCCCCGCCCGCGGAGCAGCACGGCGCTCCACGCCGCGCTTACCAGGGCGCTGACGCAGTAGACGCCGAGCGCGTCATTGCCGATCCCGTAATAGCGGCCGGAGACAAGCAGCGACAGGCCGAACGGCGCGTCAAGCTGCAGGCGCGAGCCTGCCATCACGTCGATCGCGAGCAGCAGCAGCGTGGCCGTGCAGGCCGCGCCGAACGGGCCGATCGGCCCTTTCCGCCACGGCCCGGCGAGCACGGCCGCGGCCACGACGAGCGTCCAGGCCGCCGTCATCCCGTACAGCCACCAGGCCGGGTGAGCTAGCTGCCACCACGGGACAAGGTTCGCCAGGTACGAGCCGAGCGGGACGGAGGCGGCGAGCAGGCCCGCGATCGCCCAGCACACGGCGCGACGGCGGCGGCGTTCCGGCGCGCGGCCAGGGGAGAGCGCGGCGATGGCGCCGAATGCGAGCACGCCGGCCGCGGCGTAGCCGATGAGGAACCAGCCGTGGGTGGCGATCCACACCTGCTCCGCGGTGTCCCTGGCCCGCAGGCTCGTCACGGTCGCCGCCAGGTCTCCCCTGGCCGCCTTCCCGATCCTGGCGCCGACGGTGCCCGACGGAACCTGACGGCCGAGCCAGCCGGCCACCGTAGGGGTCAGGTCGGTGAGCGCCACGATTCCCTGCCGCCTGGTGGCGGAGGAGACAAGGAGGCCGTCGGCGAAGCCGGGCCCGGTCACCACCGCCGTCATGAGATGCGGCGGTCCGGCGGTGGTTCCCCCCTGCGCCTGCTGCGCCGCGGCGCCGGGTGAGGTGACGAGCAGCAGGGTACCTGGGGGCAGTTCTGCCGCTATAACGGCGAGCCGGCGGTCGATGGCGGCGACACGCCCCCGTTCTGATGCCGCGATCTGGCCAAGGTCGATGACGGTCAGCGGGCAGCGGGCCAGCACCGGCGCGGACAGGCCCGCGGTGGACGGCAGGTAGGAGGCGACGGCGCCGGCCGGGGAAGCGAGTGCGAGCGCGGCACCTGGGCCGACGGCGGTCGCGCAGCCGGCCAGGCGGCCGAGCAGCCCCCACTGGGGGGACTCGTGGTAGGGCAGGTTGGCGCGGATGATCGCGGGCAGCGCCGGGATGCGGGCACCGGGGCCGTCCTTGACGACGGCGGGCAGCGCGGCGCACGGGCGCGGGCCCTGGGCGCGGGCGGCGGAATTCAGCGTTAGCCAGCCGTCGGCGGGGCAGGCGACCGGCTGCTGCGCGTAGTCCACGAGCGAGCCCACCGAGCCGGCCGTGGCCAGCCGCCACAGCTCCCGCGTGCTGGCCGGGGTCACGTCGCTCCAGGTGAGGCCGGAGATGCCGACCAGAACCACGTGCCTGGCCAGCGCCTGCGACGCGGGCCCCTGGGCCTGCGCGGCACGGGCCTGCGCGGCATGGGCGGCCATGCCGAGGGCGCCCGCGAGTGGCACCGCGAGCACGGCGCACAGCGCCGCGCAGGCGGCCGGCCGCCGCGCACGCCCGGGCATTCTTCTCACCGGCTCAACGGTAGCGGCCATCGGCCGCGCCTGGTCTCCGCGTCAGCCAGCGCAGATGGACTGGTTCGCGGTCCGCGCCTGGATGGTGGGCGGGCTGGCGGTGCCGCTGGCCGTCGGGCTCGGGCCGCCGGATGCGGTGGCGCTGCCCGACGGCGACCCGGACGGCGTCGGGGTACCGCTTGCCGACGGCTCGACCAGGTGCTCACCTGACGACGTTATGTCGGGCGGCGCCGAGTCGAACAGCGTGCTGCTCGCCGGGACGTCATCGGAGAATGAGGCGAAGATCTCGTTGTCTTGCGGCTGCGTCCACAGCACGTTGGCGGTATCGCCGGGGACCTGCTCGCTGCGCGGGAAGTTCGGGATCGTGAAGAAGGCGATCTTGTCCGTCGGGATCGAGCGCAGTGACTGTCCCAGGTTGTACAGGCCGGTGATCCCGCCGAGCTGGCTGTCGATCGTCAAGGACCTCGTGGCCGCGTCGAGGAACCGGTAGATGGCCACCGGGTTGAGCAGCTCGCCCTTCACCCTGCTGATCAGGGAAGACATGAACGCCTGCTGACGGCCGATGCGCTCCAGGTCGCTGCCGTCGCCGAGCGTGTACCTGGCGCGGACGTAGCCGAGCGCCTGGACCGGGGTAAGCAGGTGCGTGCCCGCGGCCAGGTGCAGGCCGGAGTTCGGGTCGTTGATCGGGGTCGGGTTGCACTCGTACACGCCGCCGAGCGCGGCGACCATGCTCTGGAAGCCGGTGAAGTTCACCACGATGAAGTGGTCGATGTAGATGCCGGTGTCCTGTTCAAGCGTCTTGACAGCGCACGCGGCGCCGAGCGCGGTTTTGTTACCGTTCAGGTTGCCGGTGGCGAACGAGTCGTTGATCTTGAACTGGATCGGCGCGGAGAACTTGCCGTTGCTCATCTCGCAGGCCGGGATGTCTACCCAGGAGTCCCGCGGTATGGACATGACCTCGGCCCATTTCCTGTCGGCCGGGATGTGGATGATCATCATCGTGTCGGACTGGTCGGTGACCAGCCCGGTGCCGTACGCCTTGCTCAGCCCCTGGCGCGAGTCAGACCCGATCACCAGGATGTTCTCCGCCTGCGGGTGCGTGTCCACGGGCTGGGCGCCGAGCAGGCCGCGGATGTCAGCCTGCTCCAGGTTCCCGTTGAAGTGCCGGAGCATCAGGTACCCGGTGGCGGTCACCGCGACGAGGAGGACCGCCAGGCTCGACGCGCCGACGACGATGATCTTCCGGCGCGGCCAGTGCCGCAGCCATCGCGTGACCTTCGTCAGCGCACTGCGCATGCGACACCCCGCCGCTCGGGCTTGATCGTGGACTAGAGCACAACCTTCCCACCGGACGTGTCGTTATGCAAAATTAACGATATTTATGCGCATCCGCACAAAAATAGTAGGGTTCTTCAGGATATTCGCAGGCAACCTTCTGGCCGCCTGCTGCGTTACCGGCACGGCGGCATTACCTGGCGGCAGCGACCTGGCGGAGGAACTGCTCATTCGGCGCGCCGGTCTTGTCGAGCAGCAACTCGAGCGCGTGCTGGCTGTCCAGCGCGGCGAGCGCGCGCCGCAGGCTGACCACGGCCGCGTGCTCGGCCGGGTCCATGAGCAGGTCCTCGCGGCGGGTGCCGGACGGGGCCGGGTCGATCGCCGGGAACAGCCGCTTCTCCGCCAGGTCGCGGCGCAGCCGCAGCTCCATGTTGCCTGTGCCCTTGAACTCTTCGAAGAGCACGTTGTCCAGCTGGGAGCCGGTGTCGATCAGAGCGGTGGACAGGATGGTCAGCGAGCCGCCCTCCTCAAGGCTGCGGGCCGCGCCGAGAAACTGGCGGGGCGGCTGGAGGGCGGAGACCGCCACGCCGCCGGTGAGAGTGCGGCTGCTCGCGGGCGCGGCGAGGTTATAGGCGCGGCCGAGCCTGGTGAGCGAGTCGAGCATGACGACCACGTCGCGGCCGAGCTCGGCGAGCCGCTTGGCGCGCTCGATGGCTAGTTCCGCGGCCTTGATGTGGTCGGCTGGTGACTGGTCAAAGGTGGCGGCGATGACCTCGCCGCGCACCGTGCGGCGCAGGTCGGTGACTTCTTCCGGCCGCTCGCCGACAAGCACGAGCATGACGTGCACGTCGGGGTAGGCGGCGCCGATCGCGCGGGCGATCGTCTTGAGCACGGTGGTCTTGCCGGCCTTGGGCGGGGCGACGATGAGGCCGCGCTGGCCCTTGCCGATCGGCGAGACCAGGTCGATGATCCGCGCGGTGCGCGACGGATCGCCGTCTTCAAGCCGGAACCGCTGATTGGGGTAGACGGGGGTCAGGTCGTCGAAGCGCGGCCGGTTCGCGGCCTGCGCCGCGGGCAGCCCGTTGACGGACTCGACGGCCAGCAGGCCCTTGTTCTGGCGGCTGGTGTTCTGGCGGCTGGCCGCCGTGCCCTCGATGTGGTCACCGGGCCGCAGCCCGTACTGGCGGACCTGGGCCGGGGTGATGGGGAGGTCACCGCCGGAGCGGCGGTAGCCGGCCGTGCGCAGGAAGCCGCGGCCGTCACCGAGGTCGGCGATGCCGGACACCGGGGTGACGGCTGGCGGCTGCCTTGCTGGTATTTGTTCTTCTTGAATGGTTTCTTCCGCGATTGCGGTCATGGGATTTCTCCTCGATGGTGGGTGAAATGCGCGCACGCTGAAATAAGCGGCAGAGCAGCCGCTACCTCGGGCCGCGCAGGTGCCTAAATGGGAAGATTTCCGAGAAGATTCGGGTCTTCGAGCGCACCGGCCAGATAGCAGTGCGTTTGGGAGGATGCTCGGCGGGCCACTCAGATGGGCACCATGCCGATGCTGTCACTGTATCCGATAACGCCGGGAAGAACCAGTCGCATTCCCCGCTCCCGCACTAGCAAGCTCGCAGAATTTCTGCTCCACCAATGGTTGCGCATTCGGTTACGGGCAGTTACGTTGTGTGATGGCATATGCGCTCACCGCGGATGGCGAAACCGTCCGTTATGTGCTTTACGGCTCCGCTCCGCTGGACGCTTGCCTACCTGTGCATGACGAAAACGGGGGATTTCATGCCAGCACAGCGAGGCCTACGCGCCCACTTGCGACTACATAGAGTAGTCGTCATACAAACTATTCATAGTGGTCATGCTCGGCGCGGCGGTCGCACTGGGAACGGCCGGCGTCGCATCCGCGTCCACGGCGGGCAGCCAGTCCGTACCGCCGCCAGTGACGAATCCACTGCCGCCCGGCGGGTTCAGCGAGATAGTCACCTGCCAGACCGTCACCCCGGCCGGGGGGACCATCGGGCCGGTTGGCGTCGCCGGTGCCGGCGTCACCGTGCACATTCCCGCGGGGGCCTTCCCCGCGAATGTGCAGATCTGCCTTACGGCGCCGGACCTCAGTGACATCCCGCACGACGCCGGGCTTCACGGTCGTGGCCGGGGTGGGGGTCGGGGTCAGCATTAACGGCGTCAAGTATCCGGGGACGTTCCTCGAGCCGATCACCATCGACATCACCTCGCCGAGAATCACCGCATGGAGCATGGTCGGGGTATGGAACGGGTCGGCGTTCGTGAACGATGCCAACTCCACGCTCACCGCGGGCATGCGCATCGATCACCATGGACAGCGACGCCGCGTTCATCGTCAGTCACCGGCCGGTCCGAAGCCGGCGCCGGTGCCGGGCGCAACGGCTCCGGTGACCGGCGAGCCCTTCCTCGGTGAGGGCATCCTCGCCGGCCTTCTGTGCTTGGCGGGACGGGCGGGACTTCATGAGCCGCCGCCGGCGGGTCAAGGCCGCGTCCGGCAGGACCGGCTCAGGAGTTACCCGCACGGGAGGAGGGCCTGGGGCGGCTCGCCGCGGATATCCCCGGCCCCCTTCGCAAGCGGTCAGCAGTAAGGCGACAACAAGCCAGGAGGAGAAGTCAGTGCACGGGGCGGGAACGCGGTCTGGCGCGGTAGGCATGGTCATCGGGGCGCTAACGGCGGCTGCACTCGCCGCCTGCTCATCGGGCGGGAGCACAGAGCGGGCAGCCGGCGCAGCCCGCCACGGTCAAGCCGCAGCATATCTTCGCGGCGCCGAAGAACCTGCTGGCCGCGGGCCAGCCCCAGCCGAACGGGACGTTCTGGGCGCTGGCGGGCGACGCGGCGAGCAAGGGACTGTTCGACATCAACCTCGCGGACGGAAGCGGGATCGGCAGCGTCTCCGTCAGCAACGCCGCCACGTCGGTGTCCGAGTCGCTGAGCGGCGTCATCGGCCTGGCGCTCGGCACGTCCAAGACGGGCGCGCTCGAACTGCTGAACGGAACCACCGGCAAGGTCATCAAGTCCATCCCGCTCGGCGCCCCGGCCCGCGAGGTCATCGTCGGCAGCGGCGGCGCCATGTTCTACGTGCTGGACGGCACGGCGAAATCTGCCAGCGTCACCGTCGTGAACTCGCAGGACGGCGGCGTGCAGGGCACGGTCCCGATGCCGCTGAACACGGTGTCCATCGCGCCCGACTCGCTGGGCGTCAGCGTGTACGCCCTGCAGCCCGACGGCAAGGTCAGCCAGGTCGCCGATCGCCGGCGGGAAGATCACGACAAGCCTTCGCCACCGGGCCAGGGGGACGGTCCATCGCCCTCAGCCCCGACGGCTCGACCCTTTACGTGCTGCGGAACGTCGGGCAGGACGCCAACGTGGCAAAGGTGAGCGTCGCCACCCAGAGCGTGCGGCGGGTGCTCCCGGCACCAGCCAACAGCCTGCAGGTGTTCGTCTCCGCGGACGGAAGCGAGCTTTACCAGCTGGTGGGCACCTCGTCGTACGGCAACATCCAGGTCTTCAAGAGCTAGCCCGCGGTCAGATGGACAGCGTGATAAGCGGCGGGGGCCGGTACTCGCCGAGGACGGGCACGCCCGTGACTGGACACGGGCAGGATGCGCGCCACTCGGCGGCACGCCAATCGCCACCAGGGCCTTGCGCTCGCTGGCGGGGGTCTTCCTCCTTACCTGGGCGTTCCGCATTTCCGGTTTCGGCACGTTCGCTTCCTGGTCTGCCGTGCCCGTCGTCTTGCTTGGCCTGCTCGGCCTGCTCGTCATCGTGGCCGCGTGGCTACCCGGACTCGGTGATCAGCGAGCGCCGTCAGCACCTGATCGGCTGGGGCGCGCTCCCGGCGATCATCGCCGCACTCGCGATATGGAGCTACTTCCAGGTCTTCACCGCGCCGGATTACGGCACGGACGAGATCGCCTTCGACCAGTACGCGGCGCAGCTCGCGCTGCACGGGATCAACCCGTACCTGCACTCCATGGCGCCCGCGTTCCCGCTGTTCCACGTCTCACCGAACGGCTACACGTTCCAGCTGAACGGTCAGCCCGTGACGGCCCTGTCGTATCCCGCGCTCGCCTTCGAGGCCTACCTGCCGTTGCTCGCCGCCGGGATCACCACCCAGGCGGCCGTTTGGGTCGAGATCTTCTCCTGGGCGCTGGGGGCGGCGATCTTGTACGCGGTCTTGCCGCGGAGCGTGGCACCGCTCGCGGGCGTGCTGATGAGCATCGACGTCTACGTCGGCTATTCGGTCGGCGGGGTGACCGACACGCTGTTCGTGCCGCTGCTCATCGGTGCCGCCGTGGGCTGGGACCGGTTCGCGTCGGCCCGCGGGCCCGCGGCCTGGCGCGGGCCCGTGTGCATGGGCCTCGCCATGGCGGTGAAGCAGACTCCCTGGCTGGTGCTGCCGTTCGTCATCGCCGGGATCGTGGTGGAATCCCGGCAGCGGAACGGAACGCGGCAGGCGGTGCGCGACGGACTGCGGTACACGGGGATCGCGTTCGCCGCGTTCGCCGTGCCGAACCTCCCGTACGCCGTCGCCGCGCCCGGCGCGTGGCTGGACGGCATCCTGACGCCGTTCAACTCGCACATGGTCCCCGCGGGCCAGGGGCTCGTCGACATCAGCCTCTCGCTGATGGCGGGCGGCGGCTCGCTCGCCCTGTTCAACGTGGCCGCCGTCATCGTGCTGGCCGCCATGCTCGCCTGTTACGTCACGACGTACCCGGCGCTGAAGCCGGCGGCGTTCCTGCTCCCGTCGGTCGCGCTGTTCTTCGCGGGCCGCTCGTTCGGCAGCTACCTCGTCATGCTCGTCCCGTCGGCGCTGGCGGCGGCGGCCACCACGGCACGTCCGCGCGGGATCAGCGCGGCGCGGAACTGGCGGCGGGTTGCGGGCGGCGGCGGCTGCGCCGTCCTGGCGGCGGTGCTCGCCGCCCTCACGGCGCCGAGCCCGCTGTCCGTCTCGATCGAGTCGGTGCGCACGACCGGCCAGCTCGCCACCGTCGGGCAGGTGACCCTGTCGGTCACCAACAACACCGGGGGGAGCGTACGGCCCGCGTTCACGCTGGAGAACGGCACGATCATGACCGCCTTCTGGCAGCCCGTATCGGGGCCTGCCGTGCTCGGGCCGCACCAGCACGCCAGCTACACGATCGTCGCGCCGAGCTATCCGGCGATGCCGTCCATCCAGAGCGGTTTCCAGGTCCTGGCGTTCCTCACCAATCCGGCATCGGTCAGCCGCACGACCGTGTACCTGGCCAGCGACTGGCGGGTGATCCTGCATCCCGCCGCGATCAACCAGGTCGTGCACGTCGGCCAGCAGATCACCGTCCACGCGGAGATCGTCAACCGGCTCGACCAGCCGGTCGCGGCCGCGGGAGTGCGGGTTTACCTCGGGCAGATCATCTACGCGCAGCAGGGGCTGCAGTACAGCGAGGCCTTCATCAACAACGGCCTGGAGGGCCAGACACCGGTCGCGGCGCTCACCAACAGGCAAGGCGTGGCGACCTTCAAGATCCGCTGCCCGTAGGGCGGCAGCGACCCGGTCTACTTCGAGGCCAACCTGGTCAACCCGACCTACTTCTATCCGTACGGCTACTCGCCGATCCTGACAGTGAGGTTTGGCTCATGAGCGACATCGCGATCGCGGCCACCGACGGCCAGGGCGCGGGAGCAGCGCCGACCGCCACGCCGCCGCAGGGTTACCAGCTGTGGCGCCGTGTCCGGTGGATTGGCTACGTCCTGCTGGGCCTGCAGCTCGTGGGCTACCTAGTGTGGTCCGTGATTCTGTACAGGCGCTTCTCAGTCGGTGCGGACTTCGCTGCATACAACCAGGCCTGGTACCTGGTAGCGCACGGCAACCTCCACCCGTACTCCACCGCGTGGGGTTTCCCGTACTGGCAGTAACGACGGTGAGTTCCTCCCCTTCGTCCTCCCGCCGCTGTGGTGGATCTTCCACGCACGGGATCATGCTGCAATGGCTGCAGGACCTCAGCGTCGGCGGCGCTGAACTGGTCGCCTTTACCTGGCTATGCGACCTGGCGAGGCGCCATTGCGCGGAGCGCGACGCGGCGTGGCTGGCCGGCCTCGGCCTCCTGCTGCTCCTCGTCAACCCATGGCTGTGGGATCGGTCGGCTCATGGGACGTCCACGCGGAACCGATGGCCATCTTCTTCGCCGTGTTCCTTGCCTGGGACCTGAGCCGCGGGAAACGCCGCGCCTGGGTCTGGGTGGTCCCGGTAATACTCGGCGGAGCGCCGGACACAACCTAGGTCCTAGGCTCTAGGACTCGGCGGGGTCCTGGCCGGCCGCCGGACCCGGCGCCTGGGTGCGGCGATCGCGGCCGCCAGCATCGCCTACTCACTGGTCATCACCCTCGTACACGCCAACGACATCTCGACTGAGTTCATCAGGCGTACATCGCCGAAGTAGCGGTCA
Source organism: uncultured Actinomycetota bacterium (assembly GCA_963811335.1). GTDB lineage: Bacteria > Actinomycetota > Actinomycetes > Streptosporangiales > Streptosporangiaceae > Trebonia. The sequence goes on from CAWERB010000006.1 coordinate 42,982, forward strand.
TCCGTTCAAGTCGCGGGGATACTCTGGGGCGGGCGAACCAACATGATCGCGAACCTGGCCCCGGGCGGGCTGGTGGGCATCGGCGTGCCCCTGTTCTTGCCCCTTGCCTTGGAGATCGCTGTCCCGGACACCCTCGCCGGCTCCGATTTCGCGGAGCCGCATGTTCCAGAACGTGCCCCTCTACGTGCTCCTGCCCGTCGGCACCGTGACTGTCCTCGCGTGGCTGCTCCGGCGGCATCGACGGGCCGCGTTCG
>CAWERB010000007.1:0-127014 GCA_963811335.1 uncultured Actinomycetota bacterium
CTCGACTTTCGCACTTTCGGCCTGGCCGAGGGTTGCCATCGGGGGCCGGTCCAAGGTCCAGCGCGTTCCCGGCTGGTAGCGACATCGGGAACCGTGCTCAAGGGAGGGTCGGCGTGGCCCGTCCTGTCACCGTGGTTCACGCGCCGCCTGATCACTGGCTTGTTCCGGCTCATGTTGATGGGCGGCGGGAACCGGTTAACGCTGACCGGGCGGCTGGAGGGCGGCGATAAATCCGTCGGGGTCGGCAAGGCTCAACGTTAGTGCGTTCACTTTTCCTCTGGTGAACAGCGAGACGGGCTTGCGCCCGGTATAGCAGGGCGGCTCGATGGTGAGCTCTACCAGGCCGTCAGGGGAGCCGTTCACCAGCCACCGCCCCGAGCGGCTGTGCACGCCGTACGTTCCGCGGACATTCTCCTGCGACCGGCTGGCCGAACGGATGGACGCCCGGGGTACGGTCAGCTTGAAGCCGCCCATCTGTACCCGGATCTGGTCAGGGGCGACCTCCACGCCCGATCTGTCCCGGCCCCCGGCGAGGAGGGTGTTCGTCAGCCTGCTGACCGGGTCCATCCCGGCCTCGCTGATCGCGAACCACATAGTGTCCGTACCTCCTTGTCCCGTTCCTGGCTCAGCGTGACGCCGATACCAGGTCGGCCTCGTACGCGGTGATGACGAGCTGGACCCGGTCCCTGGCGCCCAGCTTGGCCAGCAGCCGGGCCACGTGGGTCTTGGCGGTGCCGCAGGCTGATGTACAGGGCGGCGGCGATCTCGGCGTTGGACATGCCCAAGCCCACCAGCCGGAGCACCTCGCGCTCGCGGTCGGTGATCCCGGTCAGTTCCCGGGGCTTGCGGCTGGAACGGGGCTGGCCGGCGAACTGCCCGATCAGGCGGCGGGTGACGCCCGGTGCGATCATGGCGTCGCCGGCCGCGACCACGCGGATCGCGGTCAGGATGTCCTCCAGCGCCATGTCCTTGACCAGGAACCCGCTCGCCCCGGCCCGCAGCGCGCCATAGACGTAGTCATCGTCGTCGAACGTGGTGAGCACGAGCACGCGAGCGCGCGTGTCGCCGGCGGTGATCATCTGGGTTGCCTCGATGCCGTCCATGCCCGGCATGCGGATGTCCATGACCACCACGTCGGGGCCGGTGTCCCTGGCGAGCTGGACCGCCTCGGCTCCGGTTCCGGCCTCGCCGGCGACCTCGATGCCGGGTGTCTGCTCGATCAGCATGCGCAGGCCGGCACGGACCAGCGGCTGGTCGTCGGCCAGGATGACCCGGATGGTCATCGGGCCGGCGCGGGCACGGGCAGCCGGGCGGCGACGCGGAACCCGCCGCCGGGACGCGGGCCGGCCGAGAAGTCGCCGCCGAGCAGCGCGGCGCGCTCGCGCATGCCGGCGATCCCGTAGCCGGTCCCGGCCACGGCGCCGCCGCGCCCGCTGTCGGTGACCTCGATCGACAGCTGCCCGTCCTGCTGGCCGATCAAGACCCGGCACTGGCCCGTACCGGCATGGCGGACCACGTTGGTGACCGCCTCCTGGATGATACGGAACGCCGACAAGTCGATGTCAGCCGGGAGCGGCTCCCGGCTGCCGCGCCAGTCCACATCGACCCGCACGCCCGCCTCAAGGGTCATGGCGGCCAGCCGCTCAATGCCGGCCAGGCCGGGCGCCGGGCCCAGCGGCGCCTGACCCCGGCCCGGGTCCCGGCTCCGCGCGCCGCAGCCCGGTCATCATCCGCCGCAGTCCGGACAGCGTCTCCCTGCTGGTGGCCTCGATGGCGGCCAGGGCGTCGCGCGCCTCGGCGGGACGGGCGTCGAAGACCCTGCGGCCCGCACCTGCCTGGATCGCGATGATGCCGATGCTGTGCGCCACGATGTCGTGCAGCTCACGGGCGATCCGCAGCCGCTCCGCCATCACGGTCTGGGCGGCCGCCTGAGCCCGCCGCAGCTCGGCCTGGGCCTGGGCCTGCCGGATCGAATTTCCGATAAGCCAGGCAATGATCGTGACAACGGCTACGCCGCCCCGGAGCTGGGCCAGATCGGTGCCTGCCGGACCCGGAATCAGCAGGCCGGCGCCGACCACGGCTAGGCCGGTGGCCGAGACTTTGAGTGTGCGTGTCGCCGCTACGTAGCAGATCGCGATGCCCACTGCGCCGACGATCAGGATCTGCACGGCGTTCCCCGGCCCGCCGGTCATGCTCATGCGGCGATCGTAACCGCCTTGCGGCGCCGGGTCGTCTGCCCCCGGGCATACGCCCCCGGGCTACTGCGGCACCGTGCAGATGGGTCCGCGGGCAGATGCGGCGCGCCCCCGGACTGCGGCATCTTGTCGCCATGAGCATGCTGGAACTGCGTCTGGTGTCCAAGGTGTACGGCCAGGGCGCCGCCGAGGTGCACGCCCTGCGGGAAGTCGACCTGGAGGTCGACCCGGGGACGATGGTGGCGGTGATGGGCCCGAGCGGGTCGGGCAAGTCAACACTGCTGGCCATCGCGGGCAGCCTGGAGGAACCGACCAGCGGGCAGGTCCTCGTCGCCGACCAGGACCTGGCCGCGATGTCGCGCAACGACAAGGCGCGGCTGCGCCGCCAGTCGATCGGGTACGTGTTCCAGGACTTCAACCTGCTCCCGGGCCTGACCGCCGCGGAGAACGTGGCGCTGCCGCTGGAACTGGACGGCGTCAGCGCGCGGAAGGCCCGGGAAGCCGGGCTGCAGCGCGCTGGATGGCCTGGGCCTGGCGGACCGCGCGTCGAAATACCCGGACCAGCTGTCCGGCGGTGAACGGCAGCGGGTGGCGATCGCCCGTGCGGTGGCCGGCGACCGGCACCTGCTGCTGGCCGACGAGCCGTCCGGCGCGCTGGACTCAGCGAACGCCGAGGCGGTGATGCGCATGATCCACACCGCCTGCCAGCAGGGCGTCGCCGCCGTGGTCGTCACGCACGACGCGCAGCTCGCCTCGTGGGCGGACCGGGTGGTGCTCATCCGCGACGGCCGCGTCGTCGACCAGAGAGTGCCCGCGCCCGGTCCGGAAACATTGCTGGGGCAGGACCGGTGAGACCCTACCCGCCCGCGCGCGGGTACCGGTAACGGGGGCGTTCCCGCCCGTCGCGCGGTGTTCCGCTGGGGCTGGCGGCTGTTCCGCCGCGAATGGCGCCAGCAGCTGCTCGTGCTCGGCCTGCTCACCGTGGCGGTCGCCGCGACGATCTGGGGCGCCAGCGTCGTCACGAACGCGCAGCTCTCGAACCCCGGCTACGCCACGTTCGGCACCGCGGCCGCGCTGGTCACGCTGCCCGGCACCGGCCCGCACCTGGCCGCCGACATCGCCGCCATCGCGGACCGCTGGGGCCCGGCCGATCTCATCGAGAATCAGGACATCGCGACGGGCACCACCCAGCCTGTGCAACTGCGCGCCGAGAATCGGAGCGGGCACTACAACTCTCCGCTGCTCAGCCTGGTCAGCGGCACTTACCCGGCCGGGCGCGGCCAGGTCGCGCTGACCAGCCAGGTAGCCAGCCTGTACGGCACGCACGTGGGCGGCACCTGGCAGGCCGCCGGCACCCGCTGGCGGGTGACCGGCATCGTGCAGAACCCGAGCAACCTGGCCGACGAGTTCGCGCTGGTCGCCCCGGGCCAGGTCAGGCACCCCAGCCAGGTGATCATGCTGCTGGGCTCCTCACCCGCCGTCCAGCAGGCGATCAGCAACGGCAGCGGAACACTGCCCGGTATGCCCGCGGCGGCGACGTTCACGTTCCCCTCGGCTTTCATGAGAGGGCTCCCGTCGGCGACGGGCGTCCTGGTGGTGGAGGTCCTCGGCCTGGTGTTCATCGGCCTGGTGTCGGTGGCCGGCTTCTCGGTGATGGCCCAGCGCAGGATCCGCGCCCTCGGCATGCTCAGCGCGATCGGCGCGACCGAACGCAACCTCCGCCTGGTCATGATCGCCAATGGCCTGGCCGTCGGCGTGGCCGGCGCGCTTGCCGGGGCGGTGCTCGGCTTCGCCGCCTGGCTCGCCTACGTGCCGACACTGCAGCAGACCACCGGCCACGTGGTCGACGCGGCGAACCTGCCGTGGTGGGCGTTCGCCATCGGGGTCGTGCTCGCGATCGCGACGTCGGTACTCGCTTCCCGCCGCCCAGCCAAGACGATCGCCCAAGTGCCGGTGGTGGCCGCGCTGTCGGGCCGCCCCGCGTCGCCGAAGGCGGTGCACCGCTCCGCCGTGCCCGGCGTCATCGTGTTCGCGGTCGGCGTCGGGTGCCTGGCGTTCACCGGCGGCCTGGCGGGGGTGGCGGGCCACGGGCACGCCGGCCAAGGGCGCGCGCTGCTCCTGCTGGTTGGCCTGGTCGCGGTGATCGTCGGCATCGTCCTGCTCGCCCCGCTGGCCATCAGCGTGCTGGCAGCCGGCGCCGGACCGCGGATGCCGGTCGCGATCCGGATCGCGCTGCGCGACCTGGTCCGCTACCGTGCCCGGTCCGGTGCCGCGCTGGCGGCGACCTCGTTCGCCGTGTTCCTGGCCATGGGGATCTGCCTCGTCGCCAGCATCAGCTTCGGCAATCCGCTCGACCCGGTCGGCCCCAACCTGTCCAGCAGCCAGCTGATCGTCAGCGCGCAGCAGAGCCCGGGCGGCGGCTTGATAGCGCAGCTCAGCAGCGCCCAGACAGCCCGCCTGGGCGGGCAGGTGGACAGCCTCGCCGCCAGCCTGCACGCGCGGTCCGTGCCACTGGAGTCCGCGGTCACGCTGTACCAGGTGGGCACGGAGGAAAACGGTCCGGGCAGTTTCTCCGGCTCCGTGTACGTGGCCACCCCGCAGTTGCTCGCCACGTACGGGATCAAGGCCAGCCAGATCGCTCCCGGCACCGACATCCTCACCATGCGGCCGGGGCTGGCGGGCCTGCCGCACATGGAGATGACCTGGCAAAGCCCCGGCTATCACGGTCCGGGCGGAAACGAGCCCGGCAGCAGCGGCGGCCCGCCCTGCACGCTGAGCAACGGCTGCCTGGCCAACCCCGCGATACAGACGATCAGCAGCCTGCCCAGCGGCACCTCCGCGCCGAACACGGTGATCACCGAGTACGCGGTGAGCAAGTACCACCTGCAGTCTGCAGTTCAGCTGTCCGGGTGGCTGATCCAGGCACCGGCATCGCTCACCGCCGCCCAGATCAACGCCGCGCGGCACCTCGCGCTCGCCTACGGCGTGACGGTCGAGACCAAGTCCGGTGCGCCGGGTCTCGGCGAGTTCGCCGGCGGCGCCACCGCGCTGGGCATCGTCATCGCGTTCGGCGTGCTGGCCGCCTCCGTCGGCCTGATCCGCAGCGAGACCGCGCGGGACCTGCGCACGCTCACCGCCACCGGGGCCAGCGCCGCGACGCGGCGGATGATCACCGCGGCGACAGCCGCCGCGCTGGGCCTGCTCGGCGCGATCCTCGGCATGGCCGGCGCACTGGTCGCCGGGCTGGCCTGGGCGCACAGCAGCCTGTCCGCCATGTTCGGCGGCCTGCCGCTGAGTGACGTGCTCGTCCTGCTGGCCGGGCTGCCGCTGGTCGCCGCGGCCGGCGGCTGGCTGCTGGCCGGCCGCGAGCCGCAGGTCATCGCCAGGCAGCCGCTGGACTGACGCGGGTCTTGCTGGCCATTCCAGTCCCGGTTTCCCGGGCCTGGCATCAGGTCCAGAAACCGATGGTCCGCCCGGACCTGGCCGCCCGCGTCGCAGATCAGGGCTCCGCGCGATGCGCCGGCCGACCTCGCAGCCCTGGCCCGGCTGCTTCCCAGGCCGCTGCGGCAGAGCCGGCTGGTTACGCCGGATACGCGATGAGGGCGCGGTAGCGGGAGCGCCAGCGGTGCTATCGAAGCCGCTGATGAAACGGATTCCCGATGATGCTCCCGGATGCAACGCTCCCTGTTCCTTCCTCGCTGGTGAACCTGCTGGCGGTGCTGTTCCCGCTTTTCACCGCGCCGTCGTTCCGCACGTTCTGCGGCCTGGCCTGCGGGTTCCTCACGCAGACGGGGAAGCGGACGGTGTGCGGGATGCTGACCGGGGCGGGCCTGGCGCAGGTGTGGCCGCACGACCGGGCGCACTGGTTCTTCTCTCGCGCCCGCTGGAACCCCGATGAGCTAGGGATCGCGGTCGCGAAGCTGGTGGTGGCGCTGCTGGTCCCAGCCGGGGAGCCGGTCTCCGTCGCGATCGACGACACGCTGTTCAAGCGGCGGGGGAAGAAAGTGTGGGCGGCGTCGTGGTTCCATGACGGCTCCGCGGCCGGGCCGGATAAGACCGGGTACGGGAACAACTGGGTGATCGCCGCGATCATCGTGCGGCTGCCGTTCCTGGACCGGCCAGCCGCGATCCCGGTGCTGGCCAAGCTGGTGGTCAAGGGCACGAACTCGAAGTCGCGGCTGTGGCTGGCCGCCCGGATGGCACATATGATCGCCGACGCGTTCCCCGGCCGGGAGACCGGCGTCGTCGCGGACTCGGCCTATGCCGGGGCGGAGCTGAAGAAGCTCCCGGCCCGGATCACTTGGACCACCCGGCTGCGCAAGGATGCCGCACTCTGCGAGCTGCCGCCCCGGCGGACCGGGAAGCCCGGCCGACCCCGCGCCAAGGGAGACCGGCTCCCCAGCCTGGACAAACTCGCCGCCACAGCCACCTGGCAGCCGGTGACCGCCACCCGGTACCGCACGACAGCCCCCATCCAGGCCGCCGTGATCACCTGCCTGTGGTACTCAGTCTTGGGCACGCGCCAAGTCCAGGTCGTGCTCATCCGGGACCGCTCCGCGACCGGGTACGACCTGGCCCTGGTCACCACCGACCTGAACGCCACTGCGGCGCATGTCATCGAGCGTTACGCGTCGAGGTGGAGCATTGAAGTCGCGATAGAAGACGCCAAGCAGGTCTACGGCACCGGGCAGGCCCGCAACCGCACCGCCCGCGCCGTCGAGCGCACCGTCCCGTTCATGCTCGCCTGCCAGGCCCTCGCCTACTGCTGGTACGCCACCGACGGGCACGACCCCGCCGACGTGACCAGTCACCGCGCCCGTTCCCCCTGGTACACCACCAAGACCCAGCCCTCCACCGCCGACATGGCCGCCAAGCTCCGCCGCGTTATCATCGCCGCCCGTTTTCGCCCATCTCACCCCGACCAGCCAACACGCGAAGAAATACACCTCATCCGCCTGGCCTGGGCAGACCTCGCCGCATAACCGCGAAAGTCGAGCTTCCTAGGTAAAGCATGCCTCGCCCGCGGCTATCGGCGGCGGGTACGCGCGCTAGCGACTGGGATCGCTATCCGGCTGATATGCCTTGGCCGCGAGGTACCGGGCCGGGACCTCTCCCCCGCCGTGCACGGCGAGGTCGGCGCCGGTCACGTACCCGGCCAGCGGCGAGGCGAGGAACAGGCACGCCGCCGCGACGTCGGACGGCTCCGCCATCCGCCCCATCGGGATGGTCGCGGCCACCGACGCGCCGCCGTCCGGCCCGTAGTACTGCGCCGCGGTCGCCGTCATGACCGGGCCGACGGTGACGTGGTTGACCCGTACCCTCGGCGCCCACTCAAGCGCGAGCGCCCGGGTCAGCTGGAGCAGGCCGGCCTTGGCCGCGCTGTAGGCGGCCGACCGCGGCTCGGCCTGCCGCGCGGCCACGCTGCCGATGTTGACGATCGCGCCGCCGGAGTCCTGCTGCTGCATCCGCGCGTTCGCGGCCTGGGCCACGTAGAACGGCGCGAGCAGGTTCAGCTCGACCACCTTCCGCACGAAGCGCGGCGAGACCGTGGCCGCGTCGGCGGGCGGTGCGCCGCCGGCGTTGTTGACCAGCACGTCGAGCCGGCCGTACCACTCCACCGCCTGATCGACGGGCAGGCGCGCCTGCTCCGGGTCGCGCACGTCGGCGGCGACGAAGCGTAGCCCTTCGGGCAGCGACAACGGCTCGTTCCGGCCGCACACCACCACGATCGCGCCCGCGGCGGCGAGCGACCGCGCGATGCCGAGGCCGATGCCGCGCGTCCCGCCGGTGACGAGCGCGACCCGCCCGCTGAGAAAATCGACCTGGTTGTCCACAGCTGATTGTCCCGTCACAGGCGCTCGATGATGGTGACGTTCGCCTGGCCGCCGCCCTCGCACATCGTCTGCAGCCCGTACCGGCCGCCGCGCCGCTCAAGCTCGTGCAGCAGCGTGGTCATCAGCCGGGCGCCGGTGGCGCCGAGCGGGTGGCCGAGGGCGATCGCTCCCCCGTTGACGTTCACCCGCGCCGGGTCGGCGCCGGTCTCGGCGAGCCAGGCGAGCACTACGGGGGCGAACGCCTCGTTGATCTCGGTAAGGTCGATATCGTCCATCCTCAGCCCGGTCTTCGCCAGCGCGCGGGCGGTCGCCGGGATCGGCGCCGTGAGCATCCAGACCGGGTCGGCGCCGAGCACCGACAGGTGATGGACGCGCGCCCGGGGCGTGAGCCCGTGCACCCGCAGGCCGCGCTCGCTCACGATCAGCAGCGCCGCCGCCGCGTCGGAGAGCTGGCTGGAGGTCGCCGCGGTGACGGTGCCGCCCGCGGTCAGCGGCGGCAGCGAGCGGATCTTGTCCAGGTCCGGCGCCCGCGGGCCCTCGTCGGCGGTCACGCCGGCCACCGGCTCGATCTCACGGGCGAACCTGCCCTCGGCCCTGGCGGCGATGGCCCGCTCGTGCGAGCGGACCGCGTACTCCTCCATCGCCGCGCGGGTCAGGGACCACTTCGCCGCGATCATCTCGGCCGCGCGGAACTGCGACACCTCCGCGTCGCCGTAGCGGGCTCGCCAGCCGGCCGAGCCGCGATAAGGGTCCGCGAAGCCGAGCGGCTGGCCCGCCGTCATGGCGTAGGCGATCGGCACCGCGGTCATGTGCTGCACCCCGCCCGCCACGACGACGTCGGCCGTGCCGGCCAGCACCGCCTGCGCCGCGAAGTGCACCGCCTGCTGCGACGAGCCGCACTGCCGGTCCACGGTCGTGCCAGGGACGTGGTCGGGCAGCCCGGCGGCGAGCCACGCGGTGCGGGCGATGTCGCCGGCCTGCGGCCCCACGGTGTCGACGCAGCCGAAGATCACGTCCTCGACGGCCGCGGGGTCGATGCCCGCGCGGGACACGAGCGCGGTCAGCACGGCCGCGCCCAGGTCGGCGGGATGCACCCCGGCCAGCCCGCCGCCGCGCCGGGCCACGGGGGTGCGGACGGCCTCCGCGATGTACGCTTCCATCACTTCGAGGCTACCAAGCGCTTGCTCGGCGAACTAGACTTCCGGGGGTGGGCACGCCGACGACGATCCCGGCCGCGCTTGTCCATGCCGCCGAGCGGTTCGGCGACCGGGAGGCCCTCATCGACGGCGACGCCCGGTGGACGTTCGCCGACCTGGCGGACGCCGCTCTGGATAGCGCCGCGGCGATGGCGGCGGCCGGCGTCGAGCGCGGCGACCGGGTCGCGGTGTGGGCACCGAACGGGCGCCTCTTCGTCGCGGCGGCCCTCGGCGCCGTGACGGCCGGCGCCGTCCTCGTCCCGCTGAACACCCGGTTCAAGTCCGACGAGGCCGCCTGGATCCTGCGCCGCAGCGGTGCGCGGCTGCTCGTCACCGACAACGGCTTCCTCGGCAATGACTACGTGGGCATGCTGCGGGACGCCGAGCTCCCGTCGCTGACGAAGATCATCACGCCGAACGGGAGCGGCGGTCTCTCCTGGCCAGAGTTCCTCCGCCGCGGGTCCGGCGTGCCGCGGGACGAGGCGCGGGCGCGCGCGGGGGCGGTCACCGCGGACGACGTATCGGACATGTTCTTCACCTCGGGCACCACCGGGCGGCCCAAGGGGGTCATGACCACTCACGGGCAGAACGTCCGTGTCTACACGGCGTGGGCGGACGGGGTCGGCCTGCGGCCGGGAGACCGGTACCTGGTCATCAACCCGATGTTCCACACCTTCGGCTATAAGGCCGGGCTGCTCGCCTGCATCATCCGGGGCGCCACGATCATCTCGCAGCCGGTGTTCGACGCCGCCGAGGCGATCCGCCTCATCGCGCGCGAGCGGGTGACCGTGCTGCCCGGGCCGCCGACGCTGTACGCGTCGCTGCTCGACCACCCGGCGCGAGCGGGCCAGGACCTGTCCTCGCTGCGGCTGGCGGTGACCGGCGCGGCCGTGGTTCCCGTGCCGCTGGTGATGAGGATGCGCAACGAGCTATTCCGTGAGGTAGTGATCGCCTACGGCCTGACCGAGAGCTGCGGGACGGTGACCGTCGGGGACCCGCACGCCGACCCGGAGACCGCGTGCCGCACGGTGGGCCGGGCCATCGAAGGCACCGAGGTCATCATCGGCGGGCCCGACGGCGCCCCGCTGCCGCCGGGGTCGAGCGGCGAGGTCCTGGTGCGGGGCTACAACGTGATGCGCGGCTACTTCGAGGACCCGGCGGCGACGGCGGCCGCCCTCGACCCGGCGGGCTGGCTGCGTACCGGCGACGTCGGCACGCTGGACGCCGACGGCAACCTGCGCATCACCGACCGGCTCAAGGACATGTTCACGGTCGGCGGGTTCAACGCTTACCCGGCCGAGATCGAGCAGGTAATCGCCCGGCACGAGCAGGTGTCCGAGGTCGCCGTCGTCGGCGTCCCCGACGACCGCCTCGGTGAGGTCGGCTGCGCCTTCGTCGTGCCCCGGCCCGGCGCGGCGCCGACCGAGGCGGAGATCATCGCGTTCTGCCGCGAGCGGCTGGCGAACTTCAAGGTCCCGCGCTCGGTGCGGACGGTCGCCGCGCTCCCCCGCAACGCATCCGGCAAGGTGCTCAAGACCGAGCTCCGCCTCTCCGGCCGGGACGGTTAGCGTTCACATCGGCTATGAAATTTTCGGGCACCGCTCTGCCACACGCGCGGCTTCGCCGCGCCAATCTTCCTGATGACGGGCCCCTTTGGGGAACCGGGCTACGCGCAGCGGCAGCGGCGGCGTTGACGCGTGATTTGTTAGCGGTCACACTGGCGCCGACTTTCACCTAGGCCTCGCTGGCTTTGCCCGTGTCGAGAGATGAGCAGCCATGGCTAACAGAAAGGAAGGCTTTCGTGTCAAGAACCTCCCGCCGCGCCTACCGCGCGCTGGCCACCTCGGCCGTGGCGCTGTCCGCGCTGGCACTCAGCATCGCGGTGCCGGCCGTGCCCGCGCTGGCCGCGGACACCGCCACGATCAACGGCGGTCAGACGTTCCAGACCATCGCCGGGTTCGGCGCCTCGGAAGGCTTCGGCGAGGCGGCCACCGTGATGAACGCCTCTTCCTCGGTCCAGCAGCAGGCGCTCAGCGACCTGTACAGCCCGACCTCCGGGGCCGGCCTGACAATCCTGCGCAACCAGATCAGCGCGGACTCGGGCAGCACCATCGAGCCGAACAACCCGGGCAGCCCGAGCGCGGCCCCCAATTACGTCTCGCTTGCCTCCACCAACCGGACCAGGGCCAGTTGTGGTTCGCGCAGCAGATCAAGCCGGACTTCGGCGTGACCAACGTGTTCGCGGACGCGTGGAGCGCGCCGGGGTTCATGAAGACGAACGGCGCCACCGCGAACGGCGGCCAGGTGTGCGGCGTCGCCGGGCGCGAGCTGCTCCAGCGGTGACTGGCGTCAGGCGTACGCGAACTACCTCGTGCAGTACGCCAAGGACTACGCGGCCGCCGGGGTTCCGCTGACCTACATCGGCCCGTCCAACGAGCCCGACTTCAGCGCCAACTACGACAGCATGACGATGAGCCCGGCGCAGATGGCCAGCGTGCTGGACGTCGTCGGTCCCACGGTGCGCAACTCCGGGCTGTCCACCCAGGTGGAGTGCTGCGCGGCCACCGGATGGCCGGGATAGCGGGGCAGTACGCGTCGGCGATCGAGTCGGACCCGACCGCGCTGGCCAACACCGCGGCGTTCACCGGCCACGGCTACAGCGGCGGCGCCCACCTCGCCGCTGTCCGGCTGGACCAAGCCCGCCTGGGAGACCGAGTGGTCCACGTTCGAGAGCTGGGACCCGGCCTGGGACGACGGCAGCGACGCCTCCGGCCTGACCTGGGCGCAGCACATCTACCAGGGCCTGACCGGCGCCAACCTGAGCGCGTTCCTGTACTGGTGGGGCTCCACCACGCCATCGGAGAACGGTGACAACGAGGGCCTGATCCAGATCAACGGCTCCACTGTCCAGACCTCGGGCCGCCTGTGGGCGTTCGCCAACTACAGCCGGTACGTCCGCCCGGCGCGGTGCGGATCGGGGCGAGCAGCTCCAACGGCGCGGTGGACCTGTCGGCGTTCAAGAACACCGACGGCACCGTCGCCATCGTCGCGCTCAACACCGCAAGCAGCGCCGACACCATCAGCTACTCCCTGGCCGGCACCGGCATCCCAACGGCACGGTCACCCCTTACCTGACCAACTCCGCCAGCAACATCGCCGCGCAGGCCGCGACCAGCGTCAGCGGCGGCTCGTTCAGCGCCGCCATCCCGGCCCGCTCCCTGGTCACCTACGTCGTCCAGGCCGCTCGGTCGGCACGGCGGAACACGGTGACGGTGACGAGCCCGGGTAACCAGACCGGCATCGTCGGCACGGCGGCCAGCGTGCAGGTGCACGCGAGCGACTCGGCATCCGGCCAGACGCTGACCTACTCGGCCAGCGGCCTGCCCGCGGGCCTGTCGATCGGTCCGCCACCGGGCTGATCTCCGGGACGCCGACCACGGCGGGCACCTCCACGGTGACGGTGACGGCGACCGATTCCACCGGCGCGTCCGGGTCGGCGACGTTCAGCTGGACCATCGCCAGCAGCGGCGGCGGGACCTGCAAGGTGGCGTACACCACCCAGAGCCAGTGGGCGGGCGGGTTCGTCGCTCAGGTCACGATCACCAACACCGGCTCGTCGGCGGTCAACGGGTGGACGCTGAAGTTCACCTTCCCCGGTGACCAGAAGATCACCAGCGGCTGGAGCGGCACCCCCAGCCAGTCCGGGGAGAACGTGACCATCACCAACGCCAGCTACAACGCCACCATCGCGGCCGGCGCCAGCACCTCGCTTGGCTTCCAGGGCACCTGGACGTCCAGCGACGCGTGCCGACCGCGTTCACCCTCAACGGCAGCAACTGCACCACCTGAGGCAAGCCGGGGCCCGGCCCGCGGTGCGGCGACCGCTCACCGCGGGCCGGGCGTAACCGTCGAGTGGATACCCGGCAGGGGCTCCACCGGCTCGACCAGCCCGATGGCACAACGCGCGCCGCGGGTTATCCTGCATGCGGCGACCGTCCGCGCCCAACCTCCGGAGACCTGCCCCAGCCGGGTCACCCAGCGGAGGCAAAGGGAGGCCAGCCTCTCGGCCGGGGCTTCGTTCGTCGATCGCGCCCGCCGCCGCGATCGCTGGGGGATCCGCGACCGGGACGCGGGAGACGATCATGACCAGGCAGGCAGACTTCAAGCGGCGCGTGCGCGCCCGGATGGCTAAGACCGGCGAGTCGTACGCGGCGGCCCGCAGCAGGCTTCTCGCCAGTTCCCCCGGACCGGTACCGGATAACTCTCAGCTGGGCTGGATGGCCGATGCGCTCCACGTCAGCAACGGCGATTCGACCGACGTGCCGGGAACCGGGCTCGCGCGACGGGTGATCTACTGGCGCGATGTCCTGCACGAGGGGCCGGTGCCTGACGTCGCGCCGACCGAACTGCGGGAGGCCAGGGCCAGCTACCTCGCCAGCCACTACAACGCCGACCGCGCCGGGACGACCCGCCAGTTCACCGAGCGGGACCAGGCGCTCGAGGCCAACCGCGACGGGCAGTACGTCCTGTGGTTCGAGGCGGACCTGTATGACCAGCTGCAGATCGCGGAGATTCTCGCCCGCCTCGCCGGCCTGCGCGTTCCCGCCGAGCATGTCACCTTGATCTGCATCGGTGAGCACCCGGGCATTGCCCGCTTCGGCGGCCTGGGCGAGCTGACCGCCCGCCAGTTGCGCGAGCTGCCGCTCACCAACGCGTCGGCGCGGCTGACCCCGGCGGCGTTTGACCTGGCCACCCAGGCGTGGGCGGCCTTCCGCGCGCCGACCCCGGAGGGACTGCGGGCCATCGCCTCGACGCGGCTGGGCGAGCTGCGGTTCCTTGGCGAGGCGTTCGACCGGCTCAGCCGGGAGTACCCGGCGGCCCGGGACGGCCTGTCGCTGACCGAACGGAGGGTTCTGGCCGCCCTCGCCGACGGCGCGTCCGAAGCCGGCACCGCCTGCGTGCGAGCCATGGCGCGCGAGACCCGGCCGTTCATGGGGGACAGCACGTACTTTCACCGGATGGACCAGATGGCGCAGGGACCGCACCCGCTGCTCCGCCTCGACCCGCCCGGCCGTCCAACGGAGATGAGGACGGGCGTGGACCTCACCGATGCCGGGGCCCGTGTGCTGGCCGGCCAGGCCGACCAGATTGCCCTCAACGGCATTGACCGCTGGATCGGCGGCGTGCACTTGCGGGGTCACCACGTGCCGTGGCGGTGGGACGACGGTACCGAAGCCATCATCCGCCAACCTGACAAGGCATAAGCGCAACCACTCCACATGCCGCACCTGAGCTGCTCAGGCAGCGCGGGGCCGGTCCATGTCCCATCTTCGCGCCGAGGTGCGCAACCCGGCGGCCGCCCGTAGCGGTCCGATAGGTACGCGGCTTCTTCAGGCAGGCGGGCGCGTACTACCGGCGGAGTACGTCCGTGGAGTACCCGCTCGCCCAAGCGCCTCCCCGGGCAGGACGTGCTTTGCGGCGGCGATCGCGACAATCGGGAGCAATAACCGCTTCTCGGCTCGCAGGAGACCACCATGTCGCATGCCAGCTCGTCTCGCGCCCCGGATGCCGGGCCGAAGGCCAGTCAGGGAGCCGGCCTGCTTGGCGGGCTCGGCCGGGCCTGCTACCGGCACCGCTGGATCACGCTGCTCGCCTGGATCATCGGCGTCGCCTGCCTCATCACGTTGTGGCAGCAGTTCGGCGCCGCCGCGCTGAACACCTTCAACAGCAGCGACCCCGGCCAGACCGTGCTCAACCAGCATTTCCCCCGCGCCTCAGGCGACACGCTCACCCTGGCGGTCAAGTCAACGGCCCCGGTCACGTCACCGGCCGTCAAGGCACAGGTCACCAGCGCCCTCGTTCAGTTCTCGCGGTCGGCGCACGTCACCTCGGTCAGCGACCCGTACACCACCCCGGGACAGAGATCCCGTGACGGGCACATCGCGTTCTCGACCGTGCAGTTCGGCATCGCGGGGTCCAGCATCTCCGGCGGCGAGGCCACCGCGCTGATGAATGACGCCAGGGCCGCTTCTGGGCACGGCGTGACGTTCAGCCTCGGCGGCAACGTGGTCGACCAGCAAGAGACACCGTACGGCGGCCCGACCGACGGCGTCGGCGTTGTCGCCGCCGCGGTCATCCTGCTGATCGCGTTCGGCTCGCTGCTCGCCATGGGACTGCCGATAGCGACGGCGCTGCTCGGCATCGGCGCGGGCCTGTCGCTGATCGCGCTGCTCGGTCACGTGTTCCCCGCGCCGTCGTTCTCCCCGATCATCGCCGGGCTGATCGGCCTCGGGGTCGGCATTGACTACGCGCTGTTCATCGTCACCCGGTTCAGGGAAAGCCTGCGGGCGGGCACCGCGCCCGAGGCCGCCGCGGTGACGGCGATGCGCACCGCGGGCCGGTCGGTGCTCGTGGCCGGCATCACGGTGGTGATCGGGATGCTCGGCCTGCTCATCCTGCGCCAGGCATTGCTGAACGGGGTCGCCGTCGCCGCCGCCGCGACGGTCGCCATGGTGCTGCTCGCCTCGCTCACCCTGCTGCCCGCCCTGCTCGGCTTCAGCGGCACCCGGCTGGCCAGGCCGTCCCGGATCAAGCCGCCGGCGTGGATGCGTAGCACCGCCGCTCGTTCGGGCGAACCGGGACTGCCAGCCGCTGAGCGGTGGGCCGGGGTCATCCAGCGCCACCCGGTGGTCGCCGCCGCCGTATCCGGTGCCATCATCCTGGTCGCTGGCAGCGCCGGCGCTCGGCATGAAGCTGAGCTTCCCCGACGAGTCGGCGCAGGCCCGCGGCACCATGGGGTACGCGAGCTACGCGACGATGGCGCAGGGGTTCGGCCCCGGGTTCGACGCACCGGTGATCATCGCCGCGCAAGCTGCCTGACCCGCACGCTGGCGCTGGCTAGCCGGCACTGGGCGGCTGGCCGCCGCGGTCGCCGCGACCCCGGGGGTCGCGGCGGTGACTCCCGTGGTCGTGAGCAGGGACGGCCAGGCGGCCATGCTGATCGCCTACCCCGCCACCGGTGAGCAGGACACCGGCCACGGACACCCTGGTAGACCGGATGAACGGCACCGTGCTGCCGAAGGCGACCGCGGGCACCGGGATTAGCGCCTACGTCACCGGGCCGAACGCCGGCAACGTGAGCTTCGCCAACCTGATCGGCCAGCGGCTGCCGTGGCTGATCGGGGTGGTGGTCGCGCTGTCCATGCTGCTGCTGCTCGTGGTGTTCCGCTCGGTGGTGATCGCGGTCAAGGCCGCCGTGATGAACCTGCTGTCCATCACCGCCGCCTACGGCGTGCTCGTGATGGTCTCGCAGAACGGGTGGCTCGGCTCCCTGTTCGGGTTCCCTGAGAAGGTCCCGGTGACGACCTGGGTGCCGATGTTCCTGTTCGTCATCTTGTTCGGCCTGTCCATGGACTACGAGGTGTTCCTGCTCTCCCGTGTCCGCGAGGAGTACGACTCCTCCGGCGACAACGCCGCGGCGGTGGCCCGCGGGCTGTCCCGCACCGCACGGGTGATCACGGCGGCGGCGGCCATCATGGTGGCGGTGTTCCTGTCCATCGTGATCGCGCCGAACGTCTCGACCAAGCAGATCGGGCTCGGGCTGGCGGTCGCCATCCTGGTCGACGCGACGGTGGTGCGCCTGGTGCTGGTGCCCTCGGTGATGGAGCTGCTCGGACGGGCCAACTGGTGGCTGCCCGGGTGGCTGGACCGGCTGCTGCCGCGGGCCTACCGCAGCGAGAACGAGCTTCAGGCGCAGGCGCACGCTGCACCGCCGGGCCGCTAACAGCATTCACGCCTAACGTCCGGCGAGTGCTGCCCCGGGGGTTGACCTGCTTGTCCTGGACGACGCGCCGCTCGAGATGGCCGGGCGGGTGGCCGTCGGCGGGAGGCCGCTGTTCAACGATGACCCGGTCGCCCGGGTCCGGTGGGTGGCAGGGATCAGCTGATGGCCGAGCCCGACGCGAATGCCTCCGCTGTCGCCTGGGCGGCATCCCGGCATGCGGCGGGGACATTGAGGCGGACTGTGCTGCCTTTCGTGCCTGGTCCCGTATACCGCAGCCGGCTGTAGAGCCAGCCGCGGCGGAAGTCCGCCAGCCGGGCGGTCTCAATAGGCGCCTGGCTGATGGTCTGGCGCTGGAATGGCCTGGAGGTCCGGCAGCACAGTAGTTGCCGCCGCCTGGTGACGGCGATTACCAGCACTGGCCTGGTGAGGAATGACGCCGACAGCAGGACGCCGGCGGTGACGCACATGACGAGGTCCGCGTCGTACAGATGACGCAGGCCCAGCATGAACGGCACTATCAGCAGGACGGCGAAGAGCTGGTTCGTGACGATCCACAGGTTCATCGACCAGCCCCCTAGGCCCCAGAACGTGGCGACGATCTCATCGCCGGGCTCGAGAAGCTGGCTGATCTGCCTGGATGCGGCGCTGGGCGGCTGGGCTGTTCTGGCCACTTGCTGCTCCCTGACGGGAGGACTGTTGCGGGAGGAAACCACCAGATTGTACCCGTCCGGGCAGCCTGGGTTCCGCGTAATTCGGTTTGCCTAGAGTCGCGGATCGGGTTCTGACCTTGGGAAATGGCGGGCTGGCTACCCGCGGGCCGTGTCTCTAGGCTGCGGCTCGACGAAACGGGCTCTGATCAGGCTGCGGGCGTGGTGAGCTCGTAGATCTTGCGGGGAGCGTCGATTTTCAGGGCGGCGAGGAGGTTACGGGCCATCTTGGGGACGTCGGTACGCTGCCGGAAGGTGCCGGCGGGGCCGGCGAAGGTGCCGATGTGGGGGTTCTGGACCAGGGATGCCGCTCTGGAAGCGGTCCTGGCCCCCAGGACCACCACGTTCCTTTCGGCACCGCTCCGGCATCGCCGACTGAGCTCACGTCACCTCGGTACGAGGCCGCACTCGTACGCGAGGATCACCGCCTGTACCCGGTCGCGCAGGTCGAGCTTCGTAAAGATCCGATTGATGTGCGTACGGATCGTGCCGGGCGCCAGATGCAGGTCCTGCTGGATCTCTGTGTTGGAGCGGCCCCGGCCGATCAGCGTGAGTACCTCGCGTTCCCGCGCGGTGAGCGTGGCGAGCCGCCCCGACGGGTCGGTCGGCGCAGCCGCGTCCCCCACGAAGTGGGCGATGAGCCTGCGGGTGACGCTGGGCGCGGTCACCGCCTCACCGGAGGCGACCGCCCGTACAGCGGCCAGCAGGTCGTCGGTGAGCGCGTCCTTGAGCAGGAACCCGCTGGCACCGGCCCGCAGGGCGGCGTAGACGTACTCGTCGAGGTCGAACGTGGTCAGGATGAGCACGCGGGGGGCGTCTGTCTCATGTGGACCGACGGGCAGCGACCGGATGCGCCGGGTTGCTTCCACACCGTCGATGCCCGGCATGCGGATGTCCATCAGCACCACGTCGGGCCGGGTCTGCTCGACGACTCGTACTCCCGCCGCGCCATCTCCAGCCTCTCCCACGACCGCGATGTCCTCCGTCTCGTCGAAGATGACACGGAACGCCTTACGCAGGAGCACCTGATCGTCCACAAGCACCACCCGGACGCCGAGCAGCCACGGCGGTCACCGCGGGACTCCGGCCGGTCCGACAGGCAGGTGCGCGCGCACGGCGAAGCCGCCGCCCGGGCCTGGCCCCAGGGAAAGCGTTCCGCCGAGCAGGTTCACCCGTTCCGCGATGCCGCGCAGGCCGTTGCCGTGCGTTGCGCCCTGGCCGGCGGGCGGGCCGGTGCCGTTGTCGGTGACCTGCACGTCCACGTGATCGGGGTGGAACGTCAGGCGTACCGTCGTCTCGGTGCCGGCGCCTGCGTGCTTGAGCGTGTTGGTCAGTGCCTCCTGGACGATCCGGTACGCGGAGAGGTCGATGCTGGCGGGCAGGTTCGCCGGCGAACCGTCGATCGTGAGGTGTACCGGCAGCCCCGCCGCCTGGATCCGCTCGACGAGGGCCGCAGCCCGCCGATGCCGGCGGGCGGGGCGAGGTCCCGCTCTGGGTCGGGTCCGGGACTGAAAGCGCCGACGAGCCTGCGCATCTCCGACAGTGAGTCCCGGCCGACCGAGATGACCTCGCGCATCGCGTCGGTGGCGCGCTCCGGGTGCCGGTGCTGGGCGGCGATCGCCGCCTGCGCCTGGGCGACGATCACGGTGAGGCTGTGCGCGATGACGTCGTGCAGGTCGCGGCCGATCCGGGCGCGCTCGTTGGCGGTGGCGAGCGCGAGGCGCTGGCGCTGCTCCCGCTCGGCGTCGTCGGCACGCTGCTGCAGCGTCCGCAGGTAGGCCTGACGGCTGCGGGTACCCTCGCCGAGTGCGTAGGCGAGGGCGAGGGCGAGCAGCCCGGTCATGCCCGGCTCGACCACCTTGTACAGGATGCCCTCGAGCCTGCTGCCCGTCCTGTCGGTACCGGCCGGAATGCTCGCGGAGGCGCCGGGCGGCGGGCCCGCGTGGCCGAGGGTGATGGGGTTGAAGAGGCTGAAGGCGATCTCGGCGGCCACGAGGATCAGCAGCACCGCCGCGGACAGCCGCCGTGACGGGCCACGGCTCGCGAGGGCGTACAGCGTGATCGGCACGGCGAGCTCGATCAGCGTGGGAAACCCGATCTGCGCCGCGTTCCAGTCGCGGACCAGCGCGTGCCCGGCCGCGCCGGCGACGGTCAGGCCGAGCGCGTACAGCGGCCAGCGGTGCTGGATGAGCAGGCCGACGGCGGACAGCGCGGCGAACGCCCAGTACACCGCGAGCAGCTCGGTCGCGTCGGCGGAGTTGGCCCGCCGCGCCTGCGGAGCGCTCAATACCAGGAGCAGCAGCGCGAGGGCCGCGTTCACGAGGTAGGCGCGCCAGCGCAGACGGTGGAGCACGGTTGCCAGCGTATGTGCTGACCGGGCGCGGGACATCAGACCGTGCTCGTACCCGAAGATACGAGCGGACTCCGACGACGGCGTACCGCGTGCTCCCTGAGCATGGGCGGCATGACGAGACTCAATCTGCCGATGTCCCGCCGCGGCCTGCTTCGTGGCGGCATGGCCGCGACCGCCCTGACTCTGCTTTCGTCCTGCGACGCGGGAAGGTCCGCCGCGACGACATCACCCACCAGCGCCGCACCGCACACCGGGCCAGCCGCGCCGGCCGCGACGGGATCACAGGCGGGGTCCGTGCCGAACGTGCGGGTCAGCCGCGACCGGTACCGGGAGCACGTCGAGCCGTCGGTCGCGGTGAACCCCCGCGACCCTCGCCAGCTGCTCGCCGCCTGCCAGGGCTCGCCCGGGGCGAACCCCGGAGTTCATCGCGACCTATCGCTCGTCTGACGGAGGCGCGAGCTGGCAGACACGGCGGCATGCCAGCGCTGCCCGCGGCCGGTCCGGCGGGCGACGACGTGACTGTCGCCTTCGGCGCGCACGGCCGCGGCTATGTCTGCGCCGCGCGTTCTGGACAAGGCGCGGCTCAGCGCCGGGAACCCGACGCTAACCGCGCCATGTACGTCTGGCGGACCGACGACGGCGGGCGCAGCTTCTCGGCACCGGTGACCCTGGTCGAGGGCGTGTACTGTGACCACCCCTGGGTGGCCGCCGGGTCAGGGCAGTACCCCGGCAGGGCGCAACGTCTACGTCGCCTGGGGCGCCGGCGACCTCGCCACGGCACTGGACTTCGCCCGCTCCACCGATGGCGGGCAGAGCTTCGAGCCGCCGCGCCGGATCCTCGCGGAGAGCACGGATCCCTCGCTGGTGAGCGCGGGCCCCCAGCTCGCCGCCGGGCCGGACGGCCTGGTGTGTGCGGTCTGCGACTGGACCAGCCAGCAGTGACTCATCTGGGGACATGACCGGCCAGGTCGTCGCCGTCGTGCTCGACCGACGCGGGACACAGCTTCGCCGCGCCGGTCCACCTGGGGTCCGAATCGGCGGTTGTCGCGCTGCCCGGTGACGTCATGCCTAACAGCGGCCCGACGGTCGCGGTCTCCCCCAGGGCGATGCCTCTACGTCGCGTTTCCCCAGCGCCGGGCGGGAACCGCACTCGGACATCGTGGTGACCGTGTCCCACGACCGCGGCCGGACGTGGTGCCAGCCGGTGACGCGCGACGCCCGGCGACGGCGTGACGTACTTCCAGCCGAACCTGGCGGTCGACGACGGCGGGCCGGGTGGGGATCTCCGCCTTTGCCCTGGCCGAACGGCCGCGTGGACCAGGTCCTGCTCGTCTCGGCAGCTGGAAGGCTCCGCTTCGGGCCGCCGGTGCGGGTGACCAGCCGCCGCCGTTCAACCCCACGACCCGGCGACGGCCTCCCGCGGCAAGTACGGCAGCTGGTGGATCGGCGACTGGCAGGGCATCGCCAGCGGCGATGGCGCATTCCACTGTGTGGAACGACACCCGCACGGGAAAGCTGGATCTCTTCGCGGCCACCGTGCGCCCGTGAATCTCTACCGGGGACGGGCGGAGAAGCCGTCGAGGAAGACGACGGTGATGTCGTCGGCTAGCTGGCTCGTCGGGTAGTCGCCGGCTGGCTGGTGCCAGCGGGCGGACAGCCAGAACCGCGTCGCGGATCAGCCGGTAGAACACCCGGGGGGCGA
Organism: uncultured Actinomycetota bacterium; assembly: GCA_963811335.1. GTDB lineage: Bacteria > Actinomycetota > Actinomycetes > Streptosporangiales > Streptosporangiaceae > Trebonia. The sequence goes on from CAWERB010000007.1 coordinate 21,771, forward strand.
TGTCGGCGCGGAAGGTGCCCTCGGCGACGCCCTTCTCAATGACCAGCAGCCAGGTCCGCTGTATATCGGCGGCGCCGGCCAGCACGGCACCGAAACGCTCCCGTTCGCGCAGGTAGGGCCGTTCATTCTGGTAGATGGTGGTGGCGTCGGGCTGCTCGCTCGCCACGTGGAGCGAGGCGAGCACGAGGTCGTGCAGGCTCTCGGCGGGAGCCTTTCCGCTGCCCAGGACCGCGGCGTAGCGGTCCTGGATGGCGGCCAGGTAGCGGGTCAGGATCTCCGCGACGATCGCGTCCTTGGACTCGAAGTGGTGATACAGGCTCCCGGAAAGCAGGCCGACCGCGTCCGCGATCTCGCGGACCGTGGTAACGCCGACGCCCTTGCGGGCGAACAGTTCCGCGGCGCCGGCGAGAATGTCGGCGCGACGGTCCTGGGACTCCTTCACGCTCGCGAGGCTATCAAGCGCTTGCTCGGCACGCTAACCGGCTGCGGCCGCCCGGTGTACAGTAATAGAACACGTTCTAGCTCCACTTGGAGGGCGGATGCGGATTGCCTACACCCCCGAGCAGGAGCAGCTGCGACGGGAGCTGCGCGACTACTTCGGACGGCTGATGACGGACGAGGTGCGCGCCGGGCTGTCCGACTCGGCCGAGGACGACTACGGGAAGGGCGACGCCTACCGCGCGGTGGTGCGGCAGCTCGGCGCGGACGGCTGGCTGGCCCTTAGCTGGCCGCAAGAGTACGGCGGGCGTGGCGGGACCATGCTCGACCAGCTCATCTTCACCGACGAGGCCGCGACCGCGCGGGTGCCTGTGCCGTTCCTGACCATCAACACGGTGGGGCCGACGATCATGCGGTTCGGCACCCCCGCGCAGAAGTCGTTCTACCTGCCGAAGATCGCCGCGGGCGAGGTCCACTTCTCCATCGGCTACTCGGAACCTGAGGCCGGCACCGACCTGGCGTCGCTGCGCACGACCGCGACGCGCGACGGGGACGAGTACGTGGTCGACGGCCAGAAGATGTGGACGAGCCTGATCCAGTACGCCGACTACGTGTGGCTCGCCTGCCGGACCGATCCGGCCGCGCCGAAGCACAAGGGCCTGTCGATCATCATCGTGCCGACGTCGGCCGCGGGCTTCTCCTGGACGCCGGTACCGACGATGGCGGGCGTCGTGACCAGCGCCACGTACTACCGCTCCGTGCGCGTGCCGGCCTCGGCCCTCGTCGGCGCGGAAAACCAGGGCTGGCCGCTGATCACCAACCAGCTCAACCACGAGCGGGTGGCGCTCACCTCGGCGGCGCCGGTGCTGTCCGCGCTCGCCTCGGTGCGGGAGTGGGCGCGGGACGCGAAGCTGGCGGACGGGCAGCGGGTCATCGACGCCGAATGGGTCCGGCTCAACCTGGCCAGGGTGCACGCCAAGGCGGAGTTCCTCAAGCTCATGAACTGGCGGATCGCCTCGTCGGCCGCCGCGGGCGGTTCCGCCGGCCAGGCGGCGATCGGGCCCGCCGCGGCGTCGGCCACGAAGGTGTACGGCACCGAGTTCGCCGTGGAGGCGTACCGGCTGCTGATGGAGGTGCTTGGCGCCGCGGCGCTGGTGCGTTCCGGTTCACCCGGGGCGGCCCTGGCCGGGCGGATCGAGCGCCAGCACCGCGCCGCGCTGATCTTGACCTTCGGCGGCGGGACGAACGAGGTGCAGCGCGACATCATCGCGGCGGCCGGGCTCGGGCTGCCCGCCGCCCGCCGTTGATCCTTCAGTTCCAGGAGGGCCGTTCATGGACTTCTCGCTCAGCGAGGCGCAGACCGAGATCGCGGGGCTCGCGAGAAAGATCCTCGCCGGGCAGGCAGCGCCGGGCACGATACAGCACAGCGGCAGTGGACCGACCTCGCCGCCGCCGGCGTGCTCGCCGCCGGGCTGCCCGAGCCGCTCGGCGGCGCGGGCCTTGGCTTCCTCGAGCAGTGCTCGGTGCTCGCGGAGGCCGGCCGGGCCGTGTCGCCGGTGCCCTACCTGTCGTCGCTCGTGCTCGGCGCGGGCGCGATCGCCGCGTTCGGCACCGCGGAGCAGCAACGCCGGTGGGCCGCTCCGGCGGGGGACGGTTCTGTGGTGCTCACCGCCGCGCTGGCGGAGGAGGACAGCGTCGACCCGGCGTCGCCGTCGACGCGCGCCGAGCGCACGGGCGGCAGTGCGGGCGGCAGCACGGGCGCGTGGCGGCTGTCCGGCGTGAAGACGGCGGTGCCCGCCTTGCCGGGCGCCGATCTCGTGCTCGTCCCGGCGACGGTCACCGCAGGGCGGGCGGAGGAGGCAGGCGGAGGCGAGGTGCTCGTGTTCCTCATCGAGCCGTCAGATCACGGGGTCAGCATCGCGCCGCAGGAGCTGACTGACAGTGTGCCCGGCGCGGAAGGTGCGGACGCCGGGCGCCTCGTGCTCGACGGCGTCCGCGTGGACGACAGCCGGGTGCTCGGCGCGCCGGGCCGGCGCGGGGACGTGGCGGGCTGGCTGGTGGCGCGGGGCACCGTCGGACTGTGCGCCGTGCAGGCCGGCGTGGTCGGGCGGGCGCTTGAGCTGACCGCGGACTACGCGCGCCACCGTGAGCAGTTCGGGCGGCCGATCGGGTCGTTCCAGGCGGTGGCCCAGCGCCTCGCCGACGCCTACACCGACGTCGAGGCGGTCTGGCTCACGATGTGGCAGGCCGCCTGGCTGCTCGCCACCCGCCCGCACGACGACGCCGAGGTCGCCGCCGCGATCGCCACCGCCAAGTTCTGGGCGGCGGACGCGGGCCACCGGGTCGCGCACACCGCCGTCCACGTGCACGGCGGGACGGGCATCGACGCGTCGTACGTGCTGCATAAGTACTTCACCGCGGCCAAGCGGGCCGAGTTCACCCTCGGCGGCGCCACCGAGCAGTTGCGCCGCCTCGGTGACCTCATCGCGACCGGGGAACCCCATCCGGACGAACGGTAGACCAACCGGCCGACTGCTTCAGGAACGGTGAGGCGCGTGCGGCTTGTGGGGACAGCGGCGGGTGCGGCGGGTCCTGCTTAGAGCAGGTCCGCGACCTTGTCGAGCAGGCGCAGGTCGCAGTTGGCCTGGAACGTCGTGAGCACGGTCTCCCGCCAGCGCTGGACCTCGTCGGCGATCTTGGCCCAGGGGCCGACCAGCGCCACGTCCTCCACCAGCGCCGTCGGGACCGCGGCGATCGCGCCTTCTTGTCACCGGCCAGGTAGTGGTCCTGGATCGTCCGCGCCTGCGCCTCGTAGCCCATCCGGGCGAAGACCTCGTAGTGGAAGTTCATGCCGCGGGCCCCCATGCCGCCGATGTACAGCGCGAGTGAGGGCCGCAGCCGGTCGGCGGCCCGCTCCACGTCGTCGTCGACGACGATGCCAAGCGGGCCGCCAACGACGTCGAACGTCGCTGCCGAGTGACGCGCGCCGGGGCGGCCGAAGCCCTCGGCGAGCGCCGCGGCGTAGAAGTCGTTCATCGCCGGGGAAAAGAACATGGGCAGCCAGCCGTCGGCGATCTCGGCGGCCAAGGCCACGTTCTTCGGCCCCTCGGCGCCGAGGTAGACGGGGATCTCGGTGCGGTACGGGTGCAGGATCGAGCGCAACGGCTTGCCAAGGCCAGTCCCGGCCGCCAGCGGAAGCTGGTAGTGCTTGCCGTCGTAGCTGACCGGCTCCCCGCGCGCGATGACCTTGCGCAGGATGTCCACGTACTCCCTGGTGCGCTCGAGCGGGCGCGGGTACGGCTGGCCGTACCACCCCTCCACCACCTGCGGGTTACTCGTTCCGATGCCGAGCAGCACCCGGCCCTGGGTGAGGTGGTCCATCGTCATCGCCGTCATCGCCAGGGTGGCCGGCGGGCGCGCCGACAACTGCGAGACCGCCGTGCCCAGCTGGACGCGCGAGGTCCTGGAGCCGTACCAGGCCAGCGGCGTCCACGCGTCACTGCCGTAGGCCTCGGCCGTCCAGACCTGGTCGATGCCGAGGCGCTCGGCGGCGTCGAACAGGTCCGCCGCGCCAGGCGGCGGCCCCGCGGCCCAGTAGCCGGCGGTGACGGCGATCTTCAACGCAGGCCGCCAAGGCGCCGCAGCGCCTCGTCCGCCTCGGCGATGAGCGACTCGATCACCTCGGCGACCGGGCGGACCTCGCTGATCCGGCCGACGATCTGACCCGCGGGCATGGGCACCACGTCCGGCTGCCCGGAGCGCATGAGCCGCTGGTGCGCGTCGGCGACCAGCAGGTTCTGCAACGGCATGCGCAGCGGCTCCGGGGCGCCCGGCTGCTCCCACGCGGCCGTCCACCGGTTCTTCAGCAGCCGGGCGGGCTTGCCGCTGTAGATGCGCGAACGGACGGTGTCCGATGACGTGGCGGCGAGCAGCGCCTCCTGGACGGCGGGTGCCGCGGTCATCTGCGCGTACTCCGTGGTGAGCAGCCAGGCCGAGCCCATCCAGGCACCTGCGGCGCCAAGCGTGAGCGCGGCGGCGACCTGCCGGCCGCAGCCGATGCCGCCCGCGGCGAGCACCGTCGCCCGGTCGCCGACCGCGTCGACGACCTCCGGGACGAGCACCATGCTGCCGATCTCGCCGGTATGCCCGCCGGCCTCGTAGCCCTGGGCGACCACGATGTCCACGCCGCTCGCCACCTGCGCTTGCGCGTGCTTGACGTGCCCGGCGAGCGCCGCGACCAGCATGCCGCGCTCGTGGGCGGCGTCGATGATGTCCGGCGGCGGCGAGCCGAGCGCGTTCGCGATCAGCCGGGCGGGGTGGGCGAGCGCCACCTCGACGTGCTTGCGCGCGACCGAGTGCAGCCAGCCGAGCACGCCGTCGGCACCCGGCGCGTCGTCGGGCAGCGGCGGCACGCCGAGCGCGAGCAGCGTCCGCTCGAACGAAGTCCCGGTGCGGCTGCGGGATCATCGCTCCCAGGTCCACGGCCGCCCCTTCCGCGGGCACCCGGGCAGGCATGACCACGTCCACGCCGTACGGCCGCCCGTCGGTGTTCGCGTCCATCCAGTCCAGGGCCGCGTCAAGCTCGGCCGGGTCGTTGTACCTGACGCAGCCGAGCACGCCAAGGCCGCCGGCCCGGCTGACCGCCGCGGCGACCTGCTCGGACGGGCTGAAGCCGAAGATCGGGTGCTCGATGCCGAGCAGGTCGCAAACCGGCGTCCGAATGGTCACGTGGTCCTCTCTGGCTCTGCCGATTCTGGCTCTGCCGATTCTGGCTGGGCCGGGGTGGCGGGGGGATGCTCGTCGGCGTACCGGCGCGCCCAGCGGTAGTCGGCCTTACCCGACACGGTGCGGCCGATCGAGTCCACGAACCAGACGGTACGCGGCGCCTTGTAGCCGGCCAGCAGGCCGTGCACGTGCGCCTGGATCGCGGCCGGGTCGGCGGCGGCGCCGGGCCGTAGCTGTATCAGCGCGGCCACCCGCTGGCCGAGCCGGTCGTCGGGCACGCCGATGACCAGCGAGTCGAACACGTCGGGATGGGACTTCAGCGCGCCCTCGACCTCTTCCGGGTAGACCTTCTCGCCGCCCGTGTTCACGCAGGTGTTGCCCCGGCCGAGCAGGGTGATCGTGCCGTCTTCCTCGACCCGGGCCCAGTCGCCGGGCACCGCGTAGCGCCTGCCGTCGACCTCGGCGAACATCTGCGCGGTCTTCACCGGGTCGTTGTAGTAGCCGAGCGGCACGTGCCCGCCGCGGGCCAGCTTGCCGGTCTGACCTGGGCCGCACACGCCGCCCGCCTCGTCGATGACGATGACGTCCGGGCCTGCCGTGACCGTGGGACCGCCGCGGCTCTCGTCGTCCGCGCTAACGAACGCGATGCCGGCGAAGCCGGTCTCCGTCGAGCCGATCGCCTCGCTCATGAACACGTTGGGCAGCGCCCGCACGCACGCCTCCTTGACCGGGGGCGAGAACAGCGCGGCCGTGGAGTTGAACGACACCAGCGAAGACGTGTCGTAGCCGCCGGCGGCCAGCGCCTCCATCAGTGGCCTGGCCATCGCGTCGCCGATGACGGAAAGCACATTGACCTGGTGCCGCTGCACCGCTTCCCAGACCGCGTGCGGGTCGAACTTCGGCAAGATCACGGCTGTGTCCCCGCCGAACAGGCACGCCAGCGTGGCCACCATGGCGGCGCCGTGGATGAGCGGGGCCGGCGCCATGCGGACCATGCCGTTGCCCCCGGCCCCCGCACCGGACTGCGCCCACTCGTCCTCGAGCGGCTCGCCGGTGATGAAGTCGATGCCGCCGCCGAGCGTGCGCCAGAGGTCCTCATGGCGCCACATGACGCCCTTCGGCTGCCCGGTGGTGCCCCCGGTGTAGATGATGTAGACGTCATCGGGGCTGCGCGGGCCGAAGTCGCGGGCACCGGAGTGCGCCGCGAGCGCCTCGGCGTAGTTCCCGCCGATCACGACGCGCGCCATCCCGGTGGACGCTCCGCGCCATCCCGGCGGGCCGCATCCCGGCGGGCCCCATCCCGGCGAGCACAGCGGCGTCGACGACCGGAGCCAGTTCCTTGTCGTGGACCAGGACGGCCGGACGGGCGTCTTCCAGGTGGTACGCCAGCTCTTGCGCCAGGTACCGGTAGTTGATGTTGATCACCACGGCCCTGAGCTTGATCGTGGCGAGCAGCGTCGCCACGGCCTCGATCGAGTTGCGGGCGTACAGGCCGACGTGATCGCCGGGACCGATGCCCTCGGCGGCCAGGTGGTGCGCGAGGCGGTTGGCCTCGTCCTCGAGCCCGGCGTAGGTGACCTGGCGGTCGCGGCAGATCAGCGCGACACGCTCCGGGAAGGCATCCACGGCATGCTCGAACAGGTCGGCCATGTTCAGCGCCATGGGTAGAAATTAGAACGTGTTACTGTTTTTAGCAAGAGCTGGCCAGCACTCCAGGAGGCAGAGTTTGAGCGAGTCGGGTTCGGGCGAGCTGGTGAGCGAGCCGCCGCACGCGCTGATCGAGCAGCGCGGACACGTCCTCATCGTGACGATGAACCGTCCGCAGGCGCGCAACGCGTTCAGCTCGGCGATGCTGGCGCTCATGCGCGAGGCCTGGGACCGGGTCGACGCCGATTCTGACATCCGGGCGTGCGTGCTGACGGGGGCGGGCGGCGCGTTCTGCGCGGGCGCCGACCTCAAGGCGATGACGAGCGATCATCCCGGTTCCAAGCTCGGCGACGTCGACCTGGCGGTGATCGAGCCGCTGCTGAAGGGGCGCCGCCTGACCAAGCCGCTGATCGCCGCCGTGGAGGGGCCCGCCATCGCGGGCGGCACCGAGATCCTCCAGGCGACCGACATCCGGGTGGCCGGCCAGAGCGCGCGGTTCGGCGTTTCCGAGGCCCGCTGGGGCCTGTTCCCGCTCGGCGGCTCGGCGGTGCGGCTGACCAGGCAGATCCCCTACACGCTGGCCGCCGACCTGCTGCTGACCGGGCGGCACATCACGGCCGCGGAGGCGCTGTCCATGGGGCTCATCGGGCACGTGGTACCGGACGGGCAGGCCCTGGACAAGGCGCTCGAGATCGCCGCCGCGATCGCCGCCAACGGCCCGGTCGCGGTGCGCGCGATCTTGCGCACCCTGCGGGAGACCGAGGGCCTCGCGGAGAACGACGCGTTCGCGATCGAGGCCAAGATCGGCGCCGCGGTATTCGCCAGCGACGACGCGCGGGAAGGGCCGCGCGCCTTCGCCGAGAAGCGCCGCCCCCAGTTCCGCGACGCGTAGCCCGCGGGCAACGGGCAGTCGTGGCCGATGGTTGTGGCAACCATACGGTTATAGGGGGTTGCGGCAATGCCCCGTGTCGTTGCTGGCCGGGGCGGGTGCGGCGGTGTCATGGCATCCGTCCTGGGCGGCGCGGATCGCGATGGCCGCCCGGCCGGCCCACGGGCGGGGCGCAGTGGCGGTGAAAGGCGCCAGGCCGGCGCCGGGCATGACGGCCGGCCCGGCTGAGCGTCCCGCCGGCGACCTGCGCGCGGGCGGTTGCGGCCGGCTGGGCGTGCCTCAGGATGATGGTGGCGGGCGCCTCCGGCCGGCCGCGCGGTAACCTGGGCCGCCGGCCGCCTCAAGATCACGGTAACTTTTGTTTCCGCGGAACTTTTGTGCCTTATGAGTGTGCAGAAGTTCCGCGATCATGAAACCAGCGCTGCCCGGGCTATTGCCGGTGCCCGTTGTCGTGCTCGGCGGCACGGGTAACGAGATTTCCGGGCTGATCAGAGGTTGCAGGTAGCTTCGATCGTGAGGCGGCGGGTGAGGGCATGGGCGGGTCCACCCATAGGCGGCTGGTTGTCACACCATCCCCCGGCACCGGGTTTGCGGCCCCGGTGGCGCGAGGCCGCGGTGACAAACGGTGCTCCCAGGCGGGGTGGTGCTGGGCAGCGGCACCGCTCCCGCCGGGCGAAGGAGACCGGATTGGGTGGTTTCGGCGGAGCGGGCGGCGGGTGGATGATGAATTGTGCGCGATGACGACAGCACCCGCCGCCGGGCGCTAGACGAGGGCGATCAGGTCAGCTTTGGACCGCGGGGCCCGGATGGTCGCCGGCCATCGGGCCGGCTGCTGATCGCCTGCGGGGCCGTGCTGGCCGCGGCGGCCGCGACGCTGATCATCGGGCACGGGAACAACCCGCCGCGGGCTCGGCCGGCGAGCACGGGCGCGGTGAGCACGAGCGAGGCAGGCCCCCGTCTGCTGGGCGTGCGGGCCAGCTGGGAGCTATTCGGCTATGGCGATGGCCGGGTGGTGCGGATTCAGTTCGCCTCGGGCCGGATCACGCAGACGGCCGTCCCGGTGCAGAACATCGGAACGGCCTCGCTTGTCGTTGGCCCGCACGAGGCCATCATCAGCCACCTGGATATGGTGCCCGGTTACCTGGTGCCCGATGGCCGGCCCGCCCGCCCCCTTTCTGGTCCGCTTGGCAATGGCGGAATTGCGATCCCGGGGCCGCAGCCAGGGACAGCATGGGTGCAAGCCAGCTTCCAGGCCACGTCGATGCCGCTGGTCCGGATGGACGGCACCGAGACCGGGGTGTCCCTGCGCCTGCCGACGGGCGTCACTTCGCAGGCGTTCCCGGAAGGCTATTCGCAGGCGACCTCGGACGGCCGGGGCGGTGTACTGGTCGGCGATTACACCGAAACGGGTGCCACGTACGACGACCTACGGCCCGGCGGCATCCAGCGGATCGCCGAAACGCTGGCCGCGGTCGGCCCGACCCGGTGGCTGGCCGTTGACTGCCCCACTGGCCATCGTTGCTCAAATATCATCGTGGACACGGCGACCGGGGCACGGCACACACTGCCCGGCCCTTCGGCCGAGCCCCCACCCACGGCGGCGACCGGCGTCATCGCCCCCGACGGCTCCGCCGCGGCGATCTATCGGGCCAACGGCGACCGGCTAACCCTTCACCTGCTCAACCTGGCGTTGGGATCCGATCAGCAAATCCCGGTTTCCGTTGATGCGGAATCGGTGGCCGACCAGAGGCTTGCCTGGTCACCCGATAGCCGGTGGCTGTTCGTCGTGACCGCGCAGGGCAAGCTGGCCGCGGTCGATGCCCGCACCGGGCACGTCGAAGGCCTCGGGGTCTCGCTCCCTCCGCTGCGCCTGATCGCCGTCCGGAACTAGCGAGCGGGTGTGACACGCCCTCGTTCTGATGAATGAATCTGGTTTTTCAGATTTGGCGGGCGCGGCCTGCCCAGTACGGGTCGCGGAGGCGGCGCTTGTAGAGCTTGCCGTTGGGGTCGCGGGGCAGTTCCGCGACGTAGTCGATGGTCCGCGGCAGCTTGAACCGGGCGATGCGGCCGTCGAGGAAGGCCAGCAGTTCCGCGGTCAGGTCCGGTCCGGCCTGGCGGCCGTCGGCGGGCTGGACGACGGCCTTGATCTCCTCGCCCCATTCCTCGTGCGGTATGCCGAACACGGCCACGTCGGCGACCGCCGGGTGGCAGGACAGCTCGGCCTCGATCTCCGCCGGGTAGATGTTGACCCCGCCGGAGATGATCACGTCTGCCCTTGCGGTCGCAGAGGTAGAGGTAGCCGTCGGCGTCGAGGTAGCCGATGTCGCCGACGGTGAACATGCCGTTGCGCGCGAGGCGAGCGTCTTGTCCCTGTCCTTGTGATAGTCGAAGGTAGAGGTGCCCATCCGCAGGTAGACGAGGCCCTCTCCGCCGGCGGGCACGTCGTCGCCGTGCTCGTCGAGTATCGCGACCTCCGAGCCGAGCCAGGGCCTGCCGACCGAGCCCGGCCGCTCCAGCCACTCCGCCGCGGTGATGCCGGTGCCGCCGCCCTCGGTGGCCGCGTAGTACTCGGTGATCACCGGCCCCCACCAGTCGATCATCTTCCGCTTGACTTCCTGCGGGCACGGCGCGGCGCTGTGGATCGCGGCGCGCATGGAGCTGACGTCGTAGCGGACCGGACCTGCTCGGGCAGCGCGAGCAGCCGCCGGAACTGCGTCGGCACCATGTGCGTGTGGGTCACCCGGTGCCGCTCGATGAGCGCCAGCGTGGTCTCCGGGTCGAAGCCGTCCATCAGCACGACCGGGTGGCCGAGTTGGAGGGAGATCGTCGCGAAGTTCAGCACCGCCGTGTGGTACAGCGGTGAGCAGCACAGGTGCACGTGGCCGTCGAACGGCTTCAGGCCGAACAGGCCGAAGAACCAGGCGCTCGCGGCCGGGACGGTGTCCGGGTCCTCGCCGGTCAGCGCGCGCCGCACGCCCTTGGGGCGGCCCGAGGTGCCCGACGTGTAGACCATGGGGGCGCCCGCGGTGCGCTCGTCCGGGCGGCCCGGCGCCGTCCGCGCCCAGCTCGGTCTAGCGGGGTGAACCCGGGACCGTCGCCGACCGCGAACCTGGCGTCGGGGGCGATCTCGGCCTGGTCGGCCGCCGCGATCGCGACGGCGGCGAACCGCTCGTCCGCCACGAACGCGGCCGCGCCGCTGTCGGCGAGTATGTAGGCGACCTCGGCGGCGGCCAGGTGCCAGTTGACCGGGACCACGTAAAGCCCGGTCTCCATCGCGGCGAAGAACAGCGCGAGGGCCGCAGAGCCGTTCGGCAGCATCCCGGCCACGCAGTCGCCTGGGCGCAGGCCGAGCGCCCGCAGGCCCCGGCCGATCTGGTCGGCCCGGCCGGCCAGTTCCGCGTAGCTGACGACCGTGCCGTCCGGCTCGATCACCGCCGGGCGGTCCGGTGCCTGCGCCGCGATGGTCCACAGGCCGATCGTGTCGGTCACGGGGCTGCCGGTCACGGGGCTGTCGGTCACGGGGCTGCCGGTCACGGGGCTGTCGGTCACGGGACCCAATTTAGAACGTGTTCTAAGTCGGGACAAGCCATGAACTGCAACACGTTCTACAATGAGCCGGTGACAGATACCCCGCTGCGGGCGCCGATGGAGATCGCGTTCGACTACACGCGGTCGCTCGGGCCGGTGCTCGGCCAGTTCATGACCGCGCTCAAGGAGCGGCGCGTCCTCGGGGCGCGCGGCGCGGACGGCACCGTGCACGCGCCGCCGTTCGAGTATGACCCGGTGACGTCACCTGGCCGCCGCGGGAACTGGTCGCGGTCGGGCCGGCCGGGACCGTGCTGACCTGGACGTGGCTGGACAGGCCGCTGCCCGGGCAGCCGCTCGACCGCCCGTTCGGCTGGGCGCTCATCCGGCTGGACGGCGCGGACACCGCGATGCTGCACGCGGTGGACGCCGGGTCCGCCGCCGCGATGCGGACCGGGATGCGGGTGCGGCCGCGCTGGGCAGGCGAGCGGATGGGCAGCATCAGGGACATCGAGTGCTTCGAGCCATGCGATGCGGATGAGGCGGCTGAGGTCGGCTGCGGCTCGAGGTTCTCGGGGAGCTCGGAGGTCTCTTGGGGAGCCGGGCGCCGCTGCGGTGACGATGACGGTCACCCCGGTGCGGCTGCGCTATGAGCACACCGCTTCGCCCGGGGAGAGCACCTACCTGCGCGGGCTGGCCGAAGGCCGGCTGACCGGGCGGCGGTGCCCCGCGTGCGGGAAGGTGTACACCCCGTCGCGTGGCACCTGCCCGGTCGACGGCGTGCCCGCCGACGAGGAGGTGGAACTGCCGGACACGGGGACCGTCACCACCTTCTCCATCGTGAACGTGGCCTACCCCGGCCAGCAGGTCAAGCCGCCGTACGTGGCGGCGGCGGTGCTGCTCGACGGGGCGGACATCGCCTTCCAGCACCTCATACTCGGCTGCGAGCCCGGCGAGGTGCGGATCGGCATGCGGGTGCGCGCGGTGTGGCGCCCGCGCGACGGAATGGGCCACGACGGCCGCGACCATCAGCCACTTCGCGCCGACCGGCGAGCCGGACGCCCCCTACGAGACCTATGCGAGGCACATTTGACCGAGGTCGCCGTCATCGGCTTCGCCCAGTCGCCCTGCCGGGTTCGCGAGGACGCGACCACCGGCGGGGTGGAGATGCTCGTGCCGATCTTCGCGGAGGTGTACGCCGCTACCGGACTGACCAAGGGCGACATCGGGTTCTGGTGCTCGGGGTCGTCTGACTACCTGGCCGGGCGGGCGTTCTCCTTCGTGCAGGCGGTGGACGCGATCGGCGCCGTGCCGCCGATCATGGAATCGCACGTCGAGATGGACGGCGCCTGGGCGCTTTACGAGGCGTGGGTGAAGATCATGTCAGGCGAGGCGGAGATCGCGCTCGCGTACGGGTTCGGCAAGTCATCCGGGGCCGAGCTGCGGCGGGTGCTCGCGCTGCAACTCGACCCGTACCTGGTCGCCCCGCTGTGGCCGGACGCGGTGTCGGTCGCGGCGCTGCAGGCGCGGCTCGGCATCGAGGCCGGGCTGTGGACGGAGAAGGACATGGCGCAGGTCGCGGCGCGCTGCCGGGCCGCCGCGGTTTCGAACCCGGCCGCGCAGGTGTCCGGTGACGCGGCAGTTGAGGATCTGCTCGGTGCGCCCTACGTCGCCGACCCGCTGCGGGCGCACGACTGCGCGCCGGTCGGCGACGGCGCCGCGGTCGTCATCCTCGCCGCCGGCGCGCGGGCGCGCGAGCTGTGCGAGCGGCCGGCCTGGATCACGTCGTTCACGCACCGGATCGAGTCGGGGTCGCTCGGCGCCAGGGACCTGCTGAGCGTCGGCGCCGGCCTCGGCCTCGACCGGCCGCGGGCCGCCTGTTCAGGTCGCCGAGTTGCACGCGCCGTTCACCCACCAGGAGATCTTGCTGCGCCGGGCGCTGGGCCTTGACGGCGAGACCGAGGTCAACCCGTCGGGCGGCGCGCTGTGCGGCAACCCGATGTTCGCCGCGGGGCTCGCCCGGATCGGCTGCGCGGCGCGAGGCGATCATGTCCGGGCACGCGTCATCCGCGCCCTGGGGCACGCGACCAGCGGGCCCGCGCTGCAGCAGAACCTGGTCTGCCCCATGGAGGCACGGTGATGACTGGAACCACGGGGATGACTGGAACCACGGGGAGAGTGAAAGCCGCGGTTCTCGGCGTGGGGCAGACCAGGCACCGGTCCAAGCGCACCGACGTGTCGATGGCGGGACTGTGCCGGGAGGCGGCGGACCGCGCGCTCGCCGACGCCGGGCTCACCTTCGCCGACATCGACGCGGTGGTGGTGGGGAAGGCGCCTGACCTGTTCGAGGGCGTGATGATGCCCGAGCTGTACCTGGCGGACGCGCTCGGCGCGGTCGGCAAGCCGCTGCTGCGGGTGCACACCGCCGGCTCGGTCGGCGGCGCCACCGGCATCGTCGCGGCCAACCTGGTGCAGGCGGGCATCCACCGGCGGGTGCTCGGGCTGGCGTGGGAGAAGCAGTCGGAGTCCAACGCCATGTGGGCGCTGTCGATCGCGCCGCCGTTCAGCATCCAGGTGGTGGCCGGCGCGGGCGGGTACTTCTCGCCGCACATCCGCGCCTACATCCGGCGCAGCGGCGCGCCGCCGGACATCGGGGCGATGGTCGCGGTCAAGGACCGGCGCAACGGCGCGCGTAACCCGTACGCCCACCTGCAGCAGCCGGACATCACGCTTGAGTCGGTGCGGGCCTCCCCCATGCTCTGGGACCCGGTGCGGTACGACGAGACCTGCCCGTCGTCGGACGGCGCCTGCGCGGTGGTCATCGGCGACGAGCAGGCGGCGCCTGGCCAGTCCAGCGGCCGGTGGCGTGGATCCGGGCGACCGCGATGCGGACCGAGCCGACGATGTTCGCGGGCAAGGACCCGGTGAACCCGGCGGCGGGCGCCGCGGCCGCGGCCGAGCTCTGGCGCAAGGCCGGGATCACGTCACCGATCGACGAGATCGACGTGGCCGAGATCTACGTGCCGTTCTCCTGGTTCGAGCCGATGTGGCTGGAGAACCTGGGCTTCGCCGCCCCCGGCGACGGCTGGCGGCTGACCGCGGCGGGCGAGACCGCGCTCGGCGGGAGGCTGCCGGTCAACCCCTCGGGCGGGGTGCTGTCGTCCAACCCGATCGGCGCCTCGGGACTGCTCCGCTTCGCCGAGGCGGCCATGCAGGTGATGGGCAAGGCGGGCGCGCACCAGGTGGCCGGGGCGCGCACCGCGCTCGGGCACGCCTACGGCGGCGGGTCGCAGTACTTCTCGATGTGGGTGGTCTCGAGCGAGCGCTTACCTGGCGGCGTCCGGCTTGCCGAGGATGACCAGGTTCGCCGCGTAGCAGAGCATGGCGACGGCGGTCAGCACCGCCATGCCGAGCGACGCGCCGTTGCTGCCGTCCTTGGCGAAGGCGGAGCCGGCGCCGAAGGCGCCGAGTATCACCAGCAGGCCGATGACGGTGGTCGCGACGGACGGCCGTGTGCCGCGCCTGTACCGCCCGCACAACCAGCATGACGGCGGCGATGACCAGCAGGATGCCCATGATCACGTGGATCGCGAGCAGCGGGCTTGAGAACATGCCGACGGACTTGCCGCTGGCCGGCGCGGTCCCGTACAGGCTGTAGGCGGTGCCGAGCACGAACTGGATAACCAGCATCGTCAGCGCGCCGAAGCTGGCCATGCGGATGCGGTTGGCCGCCTTCGGTGCTAGCGCGAAGGGAGTGTCCACGGTGGAGGTTGACATGTACTACACCGTATAGTGCGCGCCGGCCCCGGGAGCGGGCAGGTGGAGCGAAAAGCAGGCGAGCTAACGCCGCGGCCGACCTCGTCAGCCAGCGGGCACCGTCCAGTGCTGGTTGGCGGTGTTGTTGCACTTCCAGACCTGCAGCTGGGTGCCGTTGGTCGTGCTGAAGCCCTTGTCGTCCAGGCACAGGCCGTTGAACTTGTTCACGAACTCACCGTTGGCCAGCCAGGTCCACTGGTTCGTGCGGCCGGTACAGCTCGAAAGCTGCACCTTAGTCCCGTTCCTGGTACCGGAATTGGCGACGTCGAGGCACTTGCCGCGGGTCTGCAACCGCCCGCTGGCGGTGTACGTCCAGGTCTGCGACGCGCCGCCGTTGCAGGTCCAGATCTGGATCTTGTTGCCGTTGACGGCGGAATTCCCCCGGTTGTCGACGCACTTGCCCTTGTACCCCTTGATCGCGCCGGACACCGTCCGCTCGTACGCGCCGATGTCGCATCCGGCGCCCTGGGGCCTCGGGATGCCGCGCTGGTCAGCGGGGCCGGCGCAGCCGCCCGTGCGCGGGGGAACGGCGTTGAGCGCGGGGCTGCCGGACGGCAGCGCCATCGTCGCGGTCGGACCGCCGTTCGCCGCGAGCGCGCCGAGGTGCGGGTTGGCGCTGTTCTTCGAGTGGTTGGCGGTCAGGAAGCCGCACGAGGTGCCGCTGTCGACGTTGTAGCCGCCGTCGGTGAACGGCGCGCTGCCGGAGCAGTTGGCGCCGCTTATGCCGCCGGACACGATGCTCGCCGTCACGGTGAACGTGGACGCCTGGGCCAGCGCCGCCGCGCTGCGTCCCCGCAGCGCGGGGTTGAAGACGGGCCCGGTCACCGACGCCGGCGCGACCGGGTCGTTATGCAGGTTGGCGCCGAACTGCGAGGTGTTGTTCGCCACCGTCGAGTAAGTGACGGTCATCGCGCCGAAGTTCTGCAGCGCTCCGCCGCCATTGGCGCCCGCCGTATTGCCCACGAACGTACTGTCGGTGATGTTCACGGTGGCGTCGTTGTCGATCGCGCCGCCGCCCGGCCCGCTGTTCGCGCTGAACGTGTCGCCGGCGATCTTGGTCGTCCCGACCGCGGTGACCAGGGCGCCGCCGCCGAACAAGGTCGCCCGGTTGCGGGTGAACGTGCTGTTGGTGATGCTGGTAGCCGACTGGGTGAAGATCCCGCCGCCTTCCTGCGCGGTGTTGCCGGTGAACGTGCTGCGGTCAACGGTCAGCGTGGCGCCGCTGTTGTCGCTGCTGATCGCGCCGCCCGACGTGCCGGTCGCGGCCGGGGACTGATTGCCGGAGAACGTGACGCCCGAGACGCGCACCGTGCCCAGGCTGAAGATCGCGCCGCCGCCGTTGGTTCCGTCATCGGCGAAGCCGTTGCTCAGCGTGAGGCCGTTCAGCGTCAGGCTGCCGCCCGTGGCGACGGTGAACAGGCGGAACGCCGGCACCGGCGCGCTGGAGGTCGCCGCCCGCCGGGCGATGGTGGCGCCGTTGCCGTTGACCACGACTTTCCCGGTGATGGCCGGCAGCCCGGTCGGGCCGTCCGTGGCGTTGTCCTGCGCCGCGAGCGTGATCTTGCACCCGCTGGGCAGCGTGATCGTGCCGCCTGAGGTATTGGCCGCGGTGATCGCCGACTTCAGGGCCCCCACCGTGCACGGCGTCGTCGGCGCCGCGCCGGCGGCGCCGCTGGCCGCGCTCGCCACGCTGGCCGTAAGCAGGCCGCCGGGCACCGCCGTCCCCAGGACGGCGGCCGCGGCGATACTCCATGTTCGCCTGGTGCCCCTGCTGCTGGAAGTCACAATTCCTCCGCGTGCGTTCCCGTGCGGGCCTGTGGGTACGCCTCCGGGCCATCCACTATTACGCCAGTCAAACTAGCGCGACTTGACGTAATAGTGAATGCATATGACCCAGGCCGCGTCGCCAGCGGTGTGAGATGCGGGTTCCGCGGGGAGTCAGCCGCGTCCGTTCGGGATAAAGCTGGGCAGCAACCGGGGCGGATAAGGAGGCAGCGTAGCTGCCTGATCCGCTGCCCGCCGAGATCAATGCGGTCCCGGGCAGCCACTCATGATCTGCGGTGACCGCCGTCAAGCCAGATGCTGTGCACCGCCGTTGACCCGGCTCACCCGGCCCTGCGCGACGGGGACTCAGCGGCGGGCGAGACCCCGAAGGCGCGGACTGAGGGGAGCAGCAGCCCGGCGATCCCGGCGAGGAAGAGGGCCGCTCCCGCGAAGTACTGCCACACGGGTGCCCCGCTCAGGCTGACCAGGTACCCGGCCACGGCGGCCGCGGTCCACAGGGCCTGGATGACAATCGCGGCGAGCGCTTGGACTCGGCCACGGGAAAGCAGCACCGCGGTGACGATCTCCGCCCCGCCGAGTAGGGTGCCTGCCACGGCGAGGCCCAGCGTTGCCACGAGCCTGGTGTCCGGCCCTCGCCCGATGAAGACTAGCCAGCCAGCAAGCAGGAGGTACAGGCCCTGCAGCCACAGCAGGGTGCGCACGTAGGCAAGGACGGCCTTGCGCATCGGGATCTTCCTGTTCCGGCCCGGCTGTGGGCAGCGGGCCGTGTCGTCGGCGGGCTGCCGCAAGGCAGCCCGATCGCTGTGAAGGGTGGGTCAGCTGTTCACGGGGCGCCAGATCCAGACCTGGACGTTGGGTCCGTAGGCGTACCACTTTTGCAGCGGCTCATGCTGGACGTTCCGCGTGTGCTGGGTGAGGACGGGCCAGCCGTGGCTCATCCCGGTGACCACGCCGGTGTGGTCGATATTATGGAACCCGGTACCGTGCCAGTTCACCGAGCCGACGTCCCCCGGCCTAGCGTCACCCATGTACTTCAGGAAGGTAGCGCCGTTCCGCCGTTCGTACTCGGCGAGGTCGAAGGCACCGCCCCATGAGTAGCTATGGACCGGGATCCCCCACCAAGATCCGTTGTACCAGAACCAGTCGTCCGACCTGGAACTCACCGGGTTTCCGCCCGTCGCCGACGTCGGCCACCATTCGGCGGCACCGCCGCCGTAGTGGATGGCGGAGGACGCGAAGTCCGTGCAGTCGTCCCCGTACCAGATGCTGTTGGGGAATCCTGGGCTGGAATTCCAGTGGGCCAGAGCCCACGAGGCGGTGCCGCGACCGCTCGTCATGCCGGTGGGGTCGGTCTCGCTGACCGGGTTGCCCGCAGCGTACGCGTACGGCTGCCGGGTGCTGGCGACCTGGGGATCGACGGACAGGAACTGGCCGGTGGCGGGATCGTAGTAGCGGTTGACGAGGTAGATAAGCCCGGTCGGGTCGGTGTACCCGCCGGCGAAGCCGAAGGGGGTCGTGGCGGTGAGGCCTCCGGCTGTCTGCGGGTTCCCCCAGGCGTCGTAGCCGGTCGTGCCGGTGAGGGCGCCGGCCGGGCTGACCGCGCCGCGGACCGAGCCGAGGGCGTCGGTGACCAGGTAGGTGGCGGTTCCCGTGGCGAGGTCCACCTGCTCGATGGGCGCGACGCCTGTCCCGTAGATGTAGGCACCGGTGGAGTCCATGAGCAGTTCCGGGACGGCTGCCGTGGCGTTCCAGACGTATTGCGCGCTGGTCGCGGGCTGCCCGGACGGCGTGGTGATCGTAGCGGTCCGCAGGCCGGTGCCGTCGTAGGTGGCACTGGTCATGGTGGCGGCGGGGTTGGTGTAGGCGGTGAGCCGGCCCGCGCCGTTCCAGGTGGCCGAGGCGGCCGTGGTGGTGCCGGCGGTGGCGGTGAGCCGCTGGCCGTCGGCGTTGTACGCGTAGCTTGTCGTGGTCCCGGACAGCGCTGAGGATGTGGCTTCGCCCGCGTTGTCGTAGTTCGCGGTCGCGCCGGTCGGGAGGGTGGTGAGGTTGCCGGAGGCGTCGAACCCGTAGCTGAGGGCGGTCCCCGTCCCCGGGGTCATTGAGGTGACGCGGCCCTTAGCGTCGTAGGAGTAACTGGCCGGGGTCTGCGCCGACGCGGGGGTGTCGGTCTCGGTCAGGATGTCCGCGGCCGGGGAGTCCGCGTAGCTGAACGACTGGAGCGTCGTCGTGCTGTTGGCCAGGGCGATCTGGGATGGCGCGTCCGCGGGGTCGTAGGTGGTGGTGAGGGTGTCGCCGGTGGCGCCGAGCGTCACCGAGGTGGGCTTGCCATCAGCGGTGTCGGTGATTCCGATGGCCTTCCCGGTAAAGTCCGTGATGCTGGACAACACGCCGGCGTGGTCATAACCGTAGCCGACGGTGGCGCTGGTCGCCCAGGTCGCGGAGGCCGGCAGCGGGTAGGTGACGGACGTGGTTTCCCCGGCGGCGTCGTAGGCGTAGCCGGTGGTCTGGCCGGCGCCGTTGGTGGCCGCGGTGAGCTCGCCGAACGGGTCGAAGACGTGGCTGGAGCTTCCGCTGCCGTCGGTCATCGCGGTCATGCTGCCGTCGGCGTCGTAGGTGCTGGTGACCGAGGGCGCGGCGGACCCGGAGTAGGTAGTCGACGTCTGCTTGCCGGCCGGCGAGTAGGTCCACGTCGTGGTGGTGCCGTCGGGGTCGGTGCTGGTGAGCTTGTTCCCGGCCGGGTCGTACGTGTACGTGGTGGTCGCCCCGGATGGCGCGGCCGTCGTGGCCGGGGCGGTGGTGGCCACCAGTTCGCCGGCCGAGTCATAGCTGGAGGTGGTCTGGTACGCCGCCTGCGTCGGGTTGGCGGAGGAGCTGACCGTCCACGGGTATGCCGCCTGGCAGGGGGCGACGCTGCCGGTGTTCCCGTCGGGATACACGACCGAGGTCTGCTCCCCGTTAGGGTCGTAGCAGTAACTCACCGTGGCGGCGGCGGCGGTCCCGTAGCCGGTGGTCCGGGAAGCGATCTGCCCGGTGGCGTTGTAGGCGTCGACGGTCACCTGGTTCGGGCCGCCGGTGGTGGCGGGGGGCGCGATGGTTTGGATCAGCTTGCCGTCGCCGTCATAGGTATAGCTGGTGGACTCCGACCCGGTTTGGCCAGCCGGGGCAGGGGTGGTCATCGCGGTCTTCTCGCCGTACCCGTTGTAGGTGTACGTGGTGGCGTCGGACGCCAGCCGGGTCCCGTATCCGGAGGGGTAGCTGGCCGGGCAGGAAGCCGGGGTGAGGCTGTTGGCCGCGACGCCCGTCGGGGGAACCGTCTGGGTGATGTGGCCGTCCGGGTCGTAGCAGGTGAGGGTCGCGTGACCGTCGGGATCGGTGACGAGCGACGCCTGGCTGTCCGCGTTGTAGGCGGTCGTCGTCGTGTAGCCGAGGGCGTTCTGGACGGTGGTCTTGTCGCCGTTGGCGTCATAGCCGTTGGTGGTCGTCCGCGGGGTGACCGTGGCCCCGGAGCCGCCGCCCAGGGTGATGGTGAGCTGCTGGCCGTCAGCGTTGTAGCTGGTCGTTGTGGTGTAGTTGCCCGCGTTGGCGCCCGCGAGATTGCCGTCGGGCGCGGTGACCGCGGTCTGCTCGCCGTCGGCGTCATAGGCGTAGCTGGTGGTGGCGACCTCGGTCCCGTTGCCGTCGGGGGTCGCGGAGGAAGTCCGGTCACCGGCGAGTCGTAGCCGAGTTGCGTCACGGTGCCGTCGGCGTCAACGGTGGCGCACGGCAGCGACATCGACGGGGCGGTGGCCGCGCAGCTGTCGGTGGTGCCGTTCAGGGTGACGGTATTGCCGTTGAAGAGCTGGTAGGTGGTCTGGGCGTACGAGGCGGTGGTGCTGTTCGGCGGGTAGACGCCGGTGGTGGAGTACAGCTCGTTCCCGTCGGTGTCATACAGGTTCCAGGTGACGCCGAGCGGCGGGATCGAGGCCGGCGGTGTGATGGTGCCTCCGGGTGCCACGGTCGCCGGGCCCGCGGACTGCGCGCAGGTGCTGGTCGCGTTGGCGTCGGACGAGCAGTCGGCCAGGTTCAGGCTGGTGAACTGCTGCGTGGTCGTCGCTGTCTGGGTGCCGATGCCGTCGGGCCCGGTGCTGGAGACCGGGTTGCCGTCCTGGTAGACGGTGCTGGTGGTCGCGCCTGCGCCGTCGGAGGTAGCCCCGTCGAGCTGCGTGCCGGCCTGCGGACTGGTCGGGCACGTAGTCCCACTCGCTGGTGAGAGTGGTGCCGGTCCAGTCGGAGCGGGCCGCGAGGCTGCCGCCCAGGTAGTAGTAGTCGGTTGTGTAGCCGTCCGCGTCGGTGACGACGATGAACCCGGTGCCGGTCGCGGGGTTGTAGCCGGTCGTGCTGTAGCTGGCCTTGTAGCTCATCGGGTCGGTGACAGACGCCGCCTGCCCGGTGGAGGTCCATCCGATCGTGGTGTGGGCGCCCGCGTTGGGGCCGCCGGCCTGCCCGTTCGGGCGGGTGATCGTGGTGATGTCGGCGACGAGCAGCGGGTTGGCGTTGCCGGTGTCGTAGCCGTAGCTTGTCACGTTGCCCAGCGGGTCAGTGACGCTCGTCAGGTCGCTGTTGGTGTAGCCGTAGGTCCAGGTTCGGCCCGCGGGATCGGTGGCCGTGGTCACCTCGCTGGCGGAGTTCAGGCCGAGGACCAGGGCACGGCCGCCGGCCGAGGTGATGGTGTCGCAGCTGACGGCGGTGGACGGGCAGCTGCCCGTTCCGGGGGCCGGGGCACCGTAGGCGACGGAGAGGGTGTCGCCGGCCGCGTCGGACTCGCTGGCCAGCTGGCCGCTGGAGTTGAAGGTGTAGCCGGTGCCAGGCTGCGGCTGGAACGTCCAGGTGCCGCTGGAAGAGTTGAACGTCAGCGACGCCCCGGTGTCCTGCGGCAGGGCGCAGTACGAAGCCGGCGCACCTGCGTGTACGGGGCGGCGGCGCACTTGCCGCCGGACTGGCCGTAGAAGGTGACCTGCGCGCCGCCGGGCTGCGTGACGGTGATGCCGCCAGGTGCCGGGTACAGGGCGCTGGTCATCGAGGGCGCCGGGCTGATCGTAGCCGGGGTGCCGGTGACCATCTCACGGAGCCGGTTGTCGCTCTTGTCCGTGATGTAGACATCGCCCTCAGGGTCAAGGGAGACGTTCTCCGCGACGGTGAGCCTCGCGCTGGTCCCGGGACCGCCGTCGCCGGAACTGCCGCTGGCGCCGGAAGAGGAGCCGGCGACGGTGTACACGTCGTTGGCGGTCATCGCCTGGCCCCACTGGGTGCCGGACGCGACCGGCGACCTCCTGGACGCGGTTGTTGGCGGTGTCGGAGATGTACAGGTCGCCCGCGGTGTCGACGGTGGCGTTGCCGGGACCGTTGAGGTTCGCGCCGGTCGCGGCACCGCCGTTACCGGCGGTGCCGGCGGTGCCGGTTGCCGGCGATGGCGTAGATGTCGTTCTTCGTCATCGACTGGCCGCGCTGGGCGCCGGTAGCCACTGGCACCTCCCGGATGCGGTTGTTGCCCCAGTCGGAGATGTACAGGTTCCCCGCGCCGTCCACGCCGAGGGCGTCCGGCTCGTTGACCTCGGCGGAGGTGGAGGCGCCGGCGTTGCCGGTGTAGCCCTGCGGTGCCGGTGCCGGCGACGGTGTAGATGTCGCCCTTGGTCATCGTCTGGCCGAAGGACTGGCCGCCCTCGTAGACCTCCTCGACCCGGTTGTTGAAGGTGTCGGCGATGAAGATGTCCCCGCCTGGGTCCAGGGCGATGCCCTGCATCTGGCTCAGGGCCGCCGACGTCGCCGCGATGCCGTTGCCACCGGAGTAGGTGCCGCAAGTGCCGGACGATGACCCGGCGACCGTGGAGATGTTCCCGGTGGAAACGGCGATCTTCTGGATGCGGCAGTTGTCGGAGTCGGCGATGTACAGGTTCCCCGCGGAGTCGGCGGCGATCGCCTGCGGCAGGTACAGGTACGCGGACGTCGCCTTGCCGCCGTCGCCGCTTGTTCCGTTGCTGCCCTGCGCGTTGCCTGCCACGGTGTACACGTCGCCGCCGGTCATCGAGATGCCGAACTGGGTGTGGCTGTGGCGGCGATCTCCTGGATCCGGTTGTTCCACGCGTCGGCGATGAACATGTCTCCCGCGGAGTCGAACGCCTCACCCTCCGGGTTGAACAGGCCCGCGTTGACCGCCGCGCCGCCGTTGCCGGCGGTGGCGACCTGCCAGCCGTTGCCGGCGTAGGTGGAGATCGTGTCGGCTGAGTTGACCTCGCGGACCCGGTTGTTGACCTGGGTCGGCGATGTAGATGGCGGACAACGCGGTCACGGAGATGCCGAGCGGGTAGCACATCTGCGCGGACGTGGCCTTGCCGCCGTCGCCGGAGTTCCCGCACGTGCCGCTGGAGGAGCCTGCGACGGTGTAGATGTCGTCGGCAGTCATCGAGATGCCCCACTCGGTGTGGGTGGTCAGCGCGGCTTCCTGGATCCGGTTGTTGCCCGAGTCGGCGATGTACAGGCCCGTGCTGGCCACCGCGACGCCGATCGGCAGGTTCAGCAGCGCGGAGGTCGGCCTGCCGCCGTCACCAGAGGTGCCAGAGGTGCCACCGGAACTCCCGGCCACGTCGTACAGGTCGTGAGCGGTCATCGAGATGCCCCACTGGGTGCCCGCCGCCTTCGCGACCTCCTTGACCGCGTTGTTGCCGGTGTCGGCGATGTAGAGGTTCCCGCTTGAGTCGAGCGTGACGCCCTCCGGCAGGTTCAGCAGCGCGCTGGTCGCCGCGGTGCTCACCGTGTCCCCGGAGGTGCCGGACGAGGAGCCCGCGACCGTGTAGATGTCGTTCTTAGTCATCGTCTGGCTCCACTGGTCACCACCCTCGTAGATCTCCTGGACGCGGTTGTTGCCCGCGTCGGCGATGTACAGGTCGCCGCCGCTGACCGCCAGGCCGACCGGGAAGTTCAGGAAGGAGTTCGTGTCAGCCGCGCCGTCGCCGCCGGTGCCCGCCGTGCCGCTCTGGCCCGCGATCTTGTACACGTCCCCGGCGGTCATCGAGACGCCGAAGTAGGTGCCGCTCGCCGCCGGGACGACCAGCACCCGGTCGTTGCCCGAGTCGGCGATAATCATGTTGCCTGAGGAGTCGAACGCAAGCCCGCAGGGCGCGTTCAGCAGGAACCCCGGCAGCGCAGCGCCACTGCCGGAGTCGCCGAGCGTACCGGCCACGCTGCCCGCGACCACATACATCTTCCCGGCGGTCATCGCGCGGCCCCACTGGGTCTTGCTCGTGCCGGCGACCTCCAGGATGTGGTTGTCGGCCTCATCGACGATGTAGACGTCGCTGCCGTTCTGCACGACGTCGTCCGCCGCGCCCACCACGTCGCTGGGCGGGGAGCCGTCACCCGTGTCGGTGCGCAGGCCGGCGATCGTGTAGATGTCGCCGGGGGTAGGGCTGGTGGTCGACAGCGAGGACGCCCAGTTGTCGGTCCAGCCATAGCCCATCGGCCCCGGCTTGCCGGTCTGCAGCTGATGCTGGGCGACCTGGGAGTCATAGCTGCGGGAGAAGGACAAGTCCGGGCCATAGGTCGGGACCTTCAGGTCGGCCGAGGACTGGGTGAAGTCCCCGTTCTCCGTGTTGACGCCGTTCAGCAGCGGCTCGTTCAGGCCAGGCACGGCTGGGTTGCCGCCCCCGCCAGACGCCGTGCCGGCCGGCACCTGCCCTCCGGTGGACGGCGACAGCGACGCCGTCGCCTTCACCGGGGTGCCGAGCAGGATGTACGGCTGCCCCGTGGCGCCACTGGAGGCGGTGAAGTTCTTAGCGGCATCGCTGGCCGCGTCGTAGCTGAGCGGAGTGAACGTCCCCGACCACGTGGTGGTCTTACCGGGCCAGGAATCGAACGCCTCCTCCACCGGGCAGGACGGCGACGGCCACGTCACGCCGCCGGCCGCCAGGGAGGTACTGGTGAACCCGCTGTAGGTGCCGGCGCTAGCGGCGCCCCAGCCGTTCACTGTGCCGCTGTCGGTGCAGGCCAGGCTGCCCTGCACGTTCAGCCCGTTGGAACTGGTGATGCCCTCGACGCCATTGAGCAGCGGAACGTTCGTGCTGGCCGACGTGGCGGCGTACTCGCAGTTCAGGGACAGGTACAAGCCGGTGCCTGTGTCAGACGAGGAGTTCCAGCGCGCGGCGGCGTACGCGACTGAGTCGGTGACCAACGTGGTCGCGGCGGCCGACCCGGCTGCCGCGGGCGCGGTACCGACGATGGCGAGGTTCCCGGTGACCGCCGTCTGCCAGGTGGTACCGATCGCGTCGGTGCCGCTGGTCGCAGTGGTGGGGGTCAGGGTGGAGCAGGAACCGCTGGACGGGTCACCGATCACAACCGCGGCATAGGCCTCGAACTGAGCCGCGGTCAGCGCTAGCCACTGGGCCGGGGTGTCCTGGGTCACCGCGTAGCCGGCCGCCTGCAGGACGGTGGCCTCCGGCGCGGTGGTCTCGCCGTTCTGCAGCAGCACCAGGACTGGCGTGCCGGTGGCCGCACTCGCCGGGACGACCGGCCCTGCCGCCACCATCGCTGCCGCCGCGACGGCGGCCACGCCAGTCGTGACCACTGCCCCTGGCAGTGCCATCAGCACAGCCGACCCGGGCGTGATCACCCCCGTGACTACGCGCCTGCTCCGCCGCGCAACCCGTCGAAGCCTCGGCGTGTGCATCCAGCCCATCAGCCCGCCCTCCTCCGTGCTCCTCAACCTGCACAGCTCATACGCGGCACGGCAGGGAGCCAACAAAGCACAACAGCGCAATTTTCAGCACGAACCACCACACGCTCAATAGTTCGTTCCTGTCGTATTTGCGACAGGCACAGGAAAGACGCCTGCGACGGCCATGGCCGGGCAAGTTACCGGCGAAGTACCAGGTCAGCATTAATTGGCGTATTAGAGGTGGCGCAAATTGGCCACGCCGGAGCGCTTGGCGCGGGCGGCGGCTACAGCCAGCCGCGCCGGACCGCTTCCATCCCGGCCTGAAGCGGGCTGTCCGCCTTGAGCTCCTGCTTGAGATCGGCGATGCGGCGGCTGACGGTGCGCACAGAAAGATTCAGGCTGCGGGCGGCTTCCTGCTGCGTCTTCCCCTGGGCAAGCAGGCGCAGGAGCGCCTGATCGGCCGGCGACAGGCCTCCGTTGCCCGCCGCGCCGCTATCGTGCAAGGACAGCGCCATGGCCCAGAAGGAATCGATGGTGGACGCGAGGAACCCCGCGATCTCCAGGTCATGCAGCAGGAAGGCACCCTCCGCATCCCCATCCGGCGGCTCGCCGAGTACCATCAGCGCCGCCCGGCGGTCGGCGATCACGATCGCCGGCGGAATCACCGGAACGGTGGCGACCTGGACGCCGCAACCGGCAAGCGCGCGCAGTGACCGGCCTCCGGCCGGGTCGGCGCGCACCTTGTCCTGGCCGAGCACCCGAACCTCAGCGCCACCCGCGGCGACCTCCGCCAGGATGGTGCTTGGCGGCAGCAAGCCGAACTGGTCTGGCAGTCCCGTAGTCACCAGCACGCTGCGGGATGCGGCGGCGAGCAACTTGGCTGTCACGTACGGCATCTCGGACGGGTCTATGCGATCACGGCCACCCCGGATGGCGGCGTCCTGCAGGGACCGGTAACAAACCAGCAGCTGGCCGGCCACATCGCTCAGGTGGACGAGTGCCTGCTCCACGTCTTGAACTTCAGGCATCTCATTCCCTTTGCCAGGCTAAGCGTCCGGTATTTAGAACTTGTGAAGATTTGTTCAGCCAATGGCCCATTTCTGGGGGACGATGTTAGATGGTGATTGACGCATACTGGTGCTATCTTCTCTATTCGTTATCTAAGCCCACCGATAGGGAACAAGTTGGCGATGAGGCGGACAGTTGTTGCGGTTGCTGCTGCGGCGGCGACGGCGGTGATCGCGGCGATTGCGGCCGTCGAATTGACGGGCGGCCAACCCGCTAAGCCAGGACCGGCGTGGCCCAACAGCGCGAACCCGAGCGAAGCCGCCAGCCCGGTGGCTCTGCGGCTCGGATTCGTCACCGATATCCTGCAGGCTCCGGCCCTGGTGAGCCTGCAAGAGGGCCTTACCGCGAACGCACTGCGCGGCACCGGGATTACGCTGCAGCCCGTCCCGTTCCGCACCGACGCGGCGGAAGCCACGGCACTGGCCAGCGGGCAACTCGACGCCGCCTACGCCAGCACTAGCTCAATCCTCGCCGACCTGGCCAGCCCGGCCGGCACGAAGATCGCCGTCGTGTCGGGCGCCTCGGCCGGCCAGTCCCCGGTCAACCTCGTCGTTACCCGCGCGTTCCTGTCCGCCCACAGCGCAGGCGTACTGGCCGTAGTCAAGGGCCAGGTGAAGGCCAACGACCTCCTCAATCATGACCTGCTCACCGCCTCAGCCGCCTACACGGCCGAGCTCGCCACCCTGACCGGACAGCGGCTGGCCGCCTCCTCGGTCGGCGAGTCACTCGCCCGGACGCGGTTCACCGATGACCCTGGTGCCGCTTCGTTCGCGGCCAGCGTGCCAGCGAGCATGGGGTCCCAGGTAAGCCCGGCGCTGCCGACCCTCTACGACATCGCCCCGCTAGACCTCCTGCTCCGGATGAGCGGCGAGCGGCCAGTCATCGTCTGATCCACCGGGCGCATCAGGAGTTTCCGTAGCTGACCGGCAGGTGCTTGATGCCGTTGAGCCAGCCGGAGCGCAGCCGCTCCGGCTGGCCGGCCTGGCGGATGTCCGGCATCGCGTCGGCGATGGCGTCGAAGATCAGCCCGATCTCGAGCTTGGCCAGGCTGGCGCCCAGGCAGTAATGCGCGCCGAACCCGCCCAGGCCGACGTGCGGGTTGGGGTCGCGCAGGATGTCGAACCGCTCCGGATGGTCGAAGACAGCCTCGTCGAAGTTCGCCGACCGGTAGAACAGGCCGACCCGCTGCCCCTGCCTGATCCGCTGACCCGCCGAGCTCGGTGTCGGCGAGCGCGGTGCGCTGGAAGACCGTGACCGGCGTGCCCCACCGGATGATCTCGTCGGCCGCCGTCTCCGGCCGCCGCGCCTTGAACAGCTCCCACTGGTCGGGGTGTTCGAAGAAGGCCAGCATGCCGTGGGAGATCGCGTTGCGGGTGGTCTCGTTGCCCGCCACCGCGAGCATGAGGACGAAGTAGCCGAACTCGTCCGACGACAGCTGCTCGCCGTCGATCTCCGCGTTGACCAGCTTGGTGACGATGTCGTCGCGCGGGTTCGCCGCCCGGTCCTCGGCCATCTCCATGGCGTAGGCGAGCAGCTCCATCGCCGCCTCGATCCCCGCCTGCTCGAACTCCGGGTCGTCGCCGCCGACCATCTGGTTGGACCAGTGGAAGATCTTCTTCCTGTCCTCCTGCGGTATGCCGATCAGCTCGGCGATCGCCTGCAGCGGCAGCTCGCAGGCGACGTCCGTGACGAAGTCGCCGGTTCCCTCGGCCAGCGCCGTGGCGACGATCCGCTCGGCCCGCTCGTGCAGGTTGTCCCGCATGCCGCGGACCGCCTTCGGCGTGAAGCCGCGGGACACGATGCGGCGCGCCTTGGTGTGCTCCGGCGGGTCGATGTTGAGCAGGATCACCCGCTGCATCTCGATCGCGTCCCTGGTCGATGCCCTCATGGAACCGGATCAGCGCGGTGTTCTCCCAGCTGGAGTACAGGTCGCTGCGCCTGGAGACCTCGAGGATGTCGGCGTGCCTGGTCACCGCCCAGTAGCCGTCGTCATCGAAGCCCGCGGAGCCCCGGCGCTGGGCGTTCCACCAGACCGGGGCCGCCCGGCGCAGCGCGGCGAACTCCTCGGTCGGGACCCGGCTAGCGTAAAGATCGGGGCTGGTGAAGTCGAAACCCGGCGGGATGTCCGGCATGGCCACGGCCGCCTCCAGGTGGAGACTAGAAATTGAAACATGTTCTAATTTAGGAACAGTACACGTGCTGTTCCGAGCGAACCATAGCCCAAAGAACACGTTCTAACAATGGAGGGTGATCCTGGTGGGTACCGCGGTGATCGTCGAGGCTGTGCGCACTCCGATTGGCAGGCGGGGCGGGGCGCTCGCGGGCCTGCACGCCGCGGAGATCCTCGGCGCCGCGCAGGTCGCGCTGCTTGAGCGGGCCGGCCTTGAGCCCGCGGCGGCCGAGCAGGTCGCCGGCGGCTGCGTGACGCAGGCGGGCGAGCAGTCGAGCAACGTCACCAGGACCGCCTGGCTGCACGCCGGCCTGCCGTACCAGACGGGCTGCCTGACCCTCGACGCCCAGTGCGGCTCCGGGCAGCAGGCCGTCCACCTGATCGCCGGCCTCATCGCGGCCGACGCGATCAGCGTCGGCGTCGGCTGCGGGGTGGAGGTCATGTCGCGGGTGCCGCTGCGCTCGAACGTGGGCACGGGGTGGGCACGCCGCGGCCGGACAGCTGGGACATCGACCTGCCGAACCAGTTCGTCGCGGCGGAGCGGATAGCCGTGCGCCGCGGCCTGACCCGCGCGGAGATCGACGCCTTCGGCCTCCGCTCGCAGGCGCTGGCCCAGGCCGCCTGGGCGCAGGGGCGCTTCGACCGGGAGATCACGCCGGTGAAGGCGCCCGGCGGGCTGGTCGAACGGGACGAGGGCCTGCGGGCGACCAGCCTGGACGCGCTGGCCCGGCTGAACCCGGTGGTCTCCGGCGGCGTGCACACGGCGGGGACGTCCTCGCAGATCTCCGACGGCGCGGCCGCCGTGCTGCTGGCCGACGCCGACCGGGCGCGGGCGCTCGGCCTGCGGGCGCGGGCCCGGATCGTCGCGCAGTGCCTGATCGGCGCGGAGCCCTACTACCACCTCGACGGCCCGGTCGCGGCGACGGAGCGGGTCCTCGCGGCCAGCGGCATGACGCTCGCGGACATCGACTTGTTCGAGGTCAACGAGGCGTTCGCTTCCGTGGCGCTGTCGTGGCTGCGGGTGCTGCGGCCCGACGAGGACAAGGTCAACGTCAGCGGCGGGGCGATCGCGCTGGGGCACCCGGTGGGCGCGACCGGCGCCCGGCTGATCACCACCGCGCTGCACGAGCTTGAACGGCGCGACGCGAGCACCGCCCTGATCACCATGTGCGCCGGCGGCGCCATGGCCACCGCCACCATCATCGAGCGGCTGTGACGCGGCAAGTGCCCCGCTGAGCGGGCACGCGGCCGCCGAAGTTCTGGGGCGGGCGGGCGGAATTGCGCGATCGCGGTTCCGCTGTAGTCCTAGCCGCCGGTCACCGCGGAGCGGATCAGCTGCGCCACCGTGCCGGGGGACTCCAGGTAGGGCTGGTGGGCCAGGCCGGGCAGCACGAAGTGCCGGGCAACGGGAAGCCGGTCCGCGAGCTGGCGGCAGCGGTCCACGATGAAAGGGACGTCGAGGTCACCGCACGCGACGGTGACAGGGACCGTGATCTCGGCGAGGCGGTGCCAGGCGTCCAGGCCAGAGGCCCCCTCGTGCTCCGTCTCGCCGTTGCCGATGATCACCGCGTTCATCTGCAGTGCCAGCTCCCGCGCGGCCCCGCCCACCCGCCCCTCGCTCTGGCCGGGGCCGTCCAGCCACAGCCAGGTCTCCAGGCGGTTGATCTCGTCGGCGTCCAGTGCCGCGTAGGCCTTATCGAGCAGCAGGTCCAGCCGCCTGGTGCCGGCGTCGAGCTCGGGCTCGGGGGCGCCGCTCACCGCGGTGCCCAGCACCACCAGGCCCGCGACCGCCAGGAGGGGCGAGGGCAGGCGTCAAGGGCCAGCCCGCCCCCCGCTGAGGCGCCGACCAGCCACACCGGGCCAGTGCCCGTCTGATCGAGGACGGCGAGCAGGTCATCCAGATGCGAGAACGGCTGCGTGCTGACCGGCGTCTGCCCGTAGCCGCGGCGGTCGTAGGCCACCACGGTCAGCTCGGGCGCCAGCAGCCCGGCTATGGTAAGCGGCTCAACTGCCCAGATCGGGACGGTCGTCCGGGCTCCCAAGACCGGCGAGCTGATCGCCAACCAACCTGCGGCGCCAGATCGTCCGCGGTGAACTGCGTCCGGGCGAGACCCTGCCGGCCGAGAGCCAGCTCATGGAGCAGTTCGGCGTGTCACGCCCGACCCTGCGCGAGGCGTTCCGCATCCTGGAGGCGGAGACGCTCATCAGCGTGCGCCGCGGCAGCCGCGGCGGCGCCGGGTGGTCGCTCCCGACGCCTCGGTCGCCGCGCGCTACGTCGGCCTGCTGCTGCAGATGCAGGGCGCCACCATCAACGACGTCTACGAGGCCCGGATGATCTCCGAGCCGCCGTGCGCCAGGCTGCTCGCGCTGCAGCGCACCGACGAGGACATCGAGAAGCTCACCGAGGTGGTGGACGAGCTCAAGGCCGAGGTCGCCGCGAAGAAGCCGTTCATCCCCGACCCGTACACCTGGTCCAGGCTCACCTACCGGTTCCACGAGCTGATCCTGGAAGGCTGCGGCAACAAGACCATGGCCATCCAGGGGGCGGTGCTGCAGGACATCGTCGCCACCCACCTGCGCACCAAGATCGCGCAGCGCGACGACAACGACACCGACGAGCGCTTCCAGCGGGTCATCGCTCCTAGAGAAGCTCATCGCGCTGGTCAAGGCGGGGAACGCGGCCGGGGCGGAGAAGCACTGGCGCTCCCACATGGAGGGCGCCGCCCAGCACCTGCTCAAGGACGACCTGAGGACCAAGCCGGTCGTCGACCTGTTCGCCTGACTCTGCACGGCCGGACCGGGCTGGGCCGGAATGAGCGGGCACGTACAGCTCGGCCGGTTCTGCGCCTGGCAAAGGGCGGCCAGCTGGAGCGTTAACATCTTGCGGACAAGCGCCCCGGACAAGAGGAGCCCTTCATGATGCGCCCGGCGACGTTCCCGCTCGAGCGCCTGCACCGAGCCGGGATGCGCGATGTCGTCGCGGTAGAGCCGACGACGGGCGGGTTCGCCGCACTCACGGGCGTAGCCACCCGCCGGGACGCACCGCCGGTGTTCGTCAAGGCCTTCACCGACGCGCCGGGTGACGACGTCTTCGCCGCGGAGGCCGAAGGGCTGGCCGCCCTGCGCGAGCTCGGCGGCGTGGCGACACCCGAGGTGATCCTGGCGGACCGGGACCTGCTCGTGCTGTCGGTACTGCGTCCGAGACCGCGCAGCGAGGCCTTCTGGGAGCAGTTCGCGCACGCACTCGCCCGCCTGCACATGAACACGACCCACCCTCGCTTCGGATGGCACCGCGACAACTGGCTGGGCCGCCGTCGGCAGGTTAATGCCTGGGGTGACGACGGCTTCGCCTTCTTCGCGCAGCACCGGCTGCTGCGGTGGCTCGGGCAGCCCCGCGTCGAGGCGGCACTCGACGCCGGGGACCGGGCGGCGCTGGAACGGCTGTGCCACCGGCTGCCCGACCTGCTGCCGGACCGCCCGCCATGCCTGACGCACGGCGACCTGTGGGCACAGAACCTCATGGCCACCCCGGATGGCCGGCCCGCGCTCATCGACCCGGCCGTGTCCTACACGTGGGCCGAGGTCGACCTTGCCCATGTGTGGTCCACCTCACCCCCGCCCGAGGCGCGACGGTTCTTCGAGGTCTACGCGGAGCTGACCTCCCTTGACCACGGCTGGCGGGCCCGCATGCCGATTATCCAGCTGCGACAGCACCTCGCCGTGCTGGCCCAGTTCGACGACGACTGGGGCGCGGCCAACCAGGTCCGTGCCACCCTGGCCCCGTTCCGGACGCGAACCTGACCACAGGCCCGATTGCCACGGCGGGCAAGCGGGCCAGCCTGGAGGATAACCAGTGCCGCTCCCCGTGCACTGGTGGTGGGCTACGGTGCTCGCCATGCGCACGTTGCACGTCGGCCTGCGGGTCAGCGACCTGGAACGGTCACTCGAGTTCTATACCGCCGTCGGGTACACGGTGGCCGGGACCGTCCAGGGGACGCCACTCGGTACCCTGGCGCGCGGACGGGCTCGCAGCTGCCCGACGGACGACTGACCATCGAGCTGGTCCATGACGCCGGCCGCGGCGGCATCACCAGGGCCGGCGCCTGGCCACGGCAGCCTCGTCGATCCAGCTGTGATCGCTGGACGCTACCCTGCGGACGGCTAGACGAAGATCGAGCCAGCTGCCAGGGCGGGTGCGGCCGGGCGCTGCGGGCGGCCGCCTGCCGGTGAAGCCGCTCGATTAGCCGCGGAGGGCAGCCAGCTGACGATGTTGCCTCGTGGGCCGTTGGCGTCAGCAAGCGACCATGGTGCCGAGGCGTTCCCAGAAGTCCTGCTCTCGGTCGGCAATGTCGCGCATCAGGGTGGTAGCGGTCTTGAGCAGGTCCGCAGGGTTTTCATCCTGTACCGCGGCGGTGAAGGCCGCGGCCACTTCTTCCCACTGGTCACCGATCGCGGTCAGTTCCCTTCCCATCCCGGCAAGGCGGGGCTCGCTCGTCAGCAACGCGGCCTCAGTCAGGAAGCGGCCGTACATGTAGCGGAAGATGCCCCCGCCGGTGCCGCCGCGATGATCGATGAACATCGCCACGTTGAAGCAGGTGCGGCGCAGCGCGCCCGCATCGAGGATCTCCGGCCACTTCAGTGTCTCCCGGATCGCCTTGCGGATCCCTTTGACGCCGAGGTTGGCGATGGGCGGTGCCAGCATCCCGCGGCATACCTCGCCGATCGACTCCCGGACCTCAGCGGAGGCGGACGGCCGTGCGGCGGCGAAGTCGAACGTGTACCACGTGTGCCGCGGCGGAAACGGCTTGTGCTGCGAACCGCGCGCTCTCTCCAGCATGTCCCATTCGACCGGGTGCAACTCCTGGTCCCGGTCAGCGACCAGCACCCGCCCGGTGTCCGGGTCGTAACCGGCCACGACGATCACATGCCCGCCGAAGTGATAGCCCTCTGGGAGATCGAAGTACGGCAGGAATCCCATGTCGAGGTACACGAGCACGGGCTAATCCGCCTCCAGCAGCTCGCGCAAAGCGGCCTGGGCCGTGCGGGCGCTCGAGGTGGCGTGTGATGCGACCGCCACCCCGGTTCGCCGGCCAGCTGTTTTCTCCAAGCCCTCTTCGCCGGGCCGGGCAACGTTAGCCCTGCCCCCGTAGAAGGGGTCGGCGCCTTTGATGTGGAAGTACGCGAACCCCAGCCCGCGGCCCAGCCCCAGCAGCAGGTCCTCGGAGACCGGGTGCCCGTGGTAGTCGTAGACGTGTTTCAGCGACCCGGTCACGCAGTGGTGAGTCGGATATGCCGCGAAACCCGGAAAAGGCCGCAACATCACACCGTCCTCCATCTGCTGGCAGCCCACCAGCACGCTGTCAGCCAACACGAGGCCCCGCCGCTCCGGTAGGGCCGTTAGACCCGCGCCGGCCAGCCCTGAGCACGCGCGGGGCCTGCAAGGGTAGAGGGCGAGGCAGGCTCGCGCGTAGTCACCGCGCTCTGGCAGGTAATCGACCCAGCGTGACGAGGGAGCAGGTCTCACTGGCAGTTGCCGACGACTTCTGGCGGATACGCGATGGCCGCTGGCAGTCGTCTGGTACATCCGCGCTGTCGCGAGCTGGGTGCGCGACCCAGTCCGCCAAGCAGCCAGGACCTCAACGAGCGCGGACGCGATACCCCGGACGGGTCTGGCTGCAGAAGGCGGGAACTAAGAGGTGGCCCCCGGCTTGCGACTAGGTCGAGCGTGCCGAGGGCCACCGCACTAACGTTAGGTTCCTGTAAGGCGGTTATTCCTTCGCGTAACGGCAGCCGCTTGCCCGCGAGCTCGGGCACGAACCGCGCCGCGTTGATGGTGCCAACGCCGGTCGCCAGGTCGTAGCCGTTGCCAGCGGAGTAACCCTGCACCGTGACGAGGTTGCCGTTCGCGTCGGTGAACGCGGTCGAGTTGTTGCCCGAGGTGATGTCCGTCAGGCCCGGGGCGTGGACGGCCGACAGCGCGTACAGCGCCGGGTTGATCAGGCCCAGCGGGTGGCCCGCCACCTGGTCAGCCAGCGCCACGATGCCGGCGAACTCGGGCGACGCCTCGCTGGTTCCGCAGACGAGGTGCCAGCCGGGGGTGCTGCCAGGGAAGCTGGTGTAGTAGGTGACCGCGCCGTCGCAGGCGGCACTCATCGAGATGTCCGGGATGGCGCGCGGCAGCTTGCTGCGCGGTGCCGCGCCGATGGCGCTGGCGATCGTGTGAGCCACGCCCAACTGGTAGGGCGGCAGGTCGAAGAATTCGGAGACGCCACCACCAGTGCCGAAGGGGTTAGGCCCGTCGGTGCCAGTGAAGGCTTGCTGCAGCGGCACGTCGTAGGTGTCGTTCCAGGTGACCTGCGAGAAGCTGCCGGCGGCGCTCTCCTTGATCTGGGTGCCGCCGACGGCGGTGACCAGCGGGTCGGTGGCCGGCCAGCCGGTGACCGGGGTGGAGTAGAACGATGAGCCGTCCAGCGTGGCGTTGGTCGCGCCGTCATCACCGGTGGACGCGAGCACCGTGATGCCGTGGGCGAACGCGTCGAGGTACGCGGCGCGCAGCGGGGCGAGCTGCGCGTAGTTGGTGAAGGTCTCCTCGGTCGCGCCGAACGACTGGGTAATCACGTCACCGAGGTGGTGGTCGATCACGTACTTCTCGGACTTGACGATGTTCGGGAAGCCGGTGACGCCCTCGGTCTCGGCGTCCGGCGTCTCGACGAGGAGGATGTTGGCTTCCGGCGCGAGGGTGTGCGCGTACTCGACGTCAAGCGTGGTCTCGCCGGCCCAGCCCGGGTCCTCGGTCGTGACCGGGCCGGCCGGGGTGATGATCTTGAGGGACGGCGGGTCCGGGTAGCCGAACTGCTGGTCGAATACGGACAGGTCGTTCTGGATCGTCGGGGACCCGAACGAGTCGACGATCACGATCGTCTTGCCCTTGCCCGTGATGCCCTGCGCGTAGAGAGGTGCCACGTTGTAGGCGGCCCGGAGCTGGTCCGGCCCGTAGCAGGCGATCGACAGTAGCGACTCGCACAGCGCGGTGGTCCACGGCGTGCTCCGTGCCTTGGCCTGCGGCAGTTGGATGATGCCGGGCGACACGCGGATGACCGGTGCCGCCGGCGTCGTGCGGGCGGCGAGCGCCGCGGGGGCGGACGTTGTCATAGCCGCGACCAACGCGGCGGTTAGCGCGCTCGCCCCGGCCGTCAGCGCGATGGTTCTTGCCTTGCGCATGGGACACTCCATGATTTTGGGAGAAAACCGACCCAATGGTTCGTGATGGACATAATCACACCAACTGATCCGAAATCAATAAAAACCACGGAAGTTCATGCACGATACGCGTGAAACTTCTTCGATCCAGGCTGATCCAGCTTGATCCTCCAGTTGCCTGCCATGTCTGCACCGGCCTCCTGACGGCGCGAAGTGATGTGTCGACCGACCGCCGGGGTGAGGCACTTGCGGGCCGCCCCGCAGCCGCCTCGGCAGGCCAGCACGTGAGACTGCAGCCGCCGCTCCCGCGCACGAGAACCGGTGACATTACCCCTCCCTACTGTTCATCTGGCTGTGGCGGGCGGCGTCCATGTCGGCGACGCTGACGGCTTGCGGCGAAGGGCTTTGCGCCTGCAAGAGCGGGTCGGGTATCCGGTCGCCGAGTCGCAGCAGGCCGACGCCGGTCAGTGCAACCGTCAAGGCGCCGCCCCACCAGATCGCGTCGGGTGAGGTTGCGAGCAGCGCGCCGCCGACCGCGGGGCCGAGGGCCACGCCTGCCGTGAAGGTGAGGCCGTAAAGCGACATGTAGCGGCCGAGCAGATGCGGCGGTGCGAGGTCGGCGACGATCGGGCCGAGCACGATGAACTGCGCGCACTCACCGATCGCGATCACGATCGCTACCCCGGCCAAGACGGCGGTAGCGGTGAGCGTTGAGCTCGTTAGCGTTGCGGGCAGGACCGCGAGCAGGCCGATTGCAAATAGCGCGCTGGTCGCGGCGAGAGCGTGCGTGCGGCGCATCCGCTTGACGACCCGTGTGGCTGGGATCTGCGCGACGACGATGAAGAAGGTGTTGATGAAGATGACGACGCCGATCTCGCCCGGCCCGACAGGCGTGTGCGCCTTCGCGAACGGCGCGAGGATGTTGGAAAAC
The DNA here is from genome assembly GCA_963811335.1 of uncultured Actinomycetota bacterium. GTDB lineage: Bacteria > Actinomycetota > Actinomycetes > Streptosporangiales > Streptosporangiaceae > Trebonia. The sequence continues at coordinate 58,651 of CAWERB010000007.1, forward strand.
AGCGCGCCGCCGGTCATCACGAGCACGATGTTGGCGGCGATCAGGATGAGGAAGAGCCGATCGCGGGCAACTGCCCGGAAGCCTGTTCCCCTGTCGCTCGCCGCCGCAGCATCCGCGAGGCGAGAGTTCGGGATCCCCACGAGCACAACCAGCGCGAAGACAGCGAAGGTTAGGCCGTCGAAGAGGTAGAGCGCCTGGAACGCGCGGAGGTTATTGGCGGCAGCGACGATGAAGCCCGCAACCGTCGCGCCGCTGCCGAGACCGAAGTTGCCTGCGACCCGGCGCAGCGCGATCGAGGAGGCGCGCTGCTCCGCTGAGACCAGGGTCAGGCTCAGGACCTGGTTCGCGGTGTTCGCGACTCCGAACCCGGCGCCGCCGACGGCCGCGCAGATGAAGGCTTGCCAGGGACGGTCGACGAATGCGAAGCCCGCGTAGCCGAGTGCGCTCGCGAGATTGCCGGTGATCAGGATCGGCTTGGCACGGAAGCGATCGAGCAGAGCACCAGAAAAGGGCGTTACGAGCGCCGCCGTGCCCATGACCGCCGCCAGCACCAGCCCCGCAGTCGCCGTCGGGAGGCCGCGGGCCTGGTGCAGGTAGATGATCTCGAAGGGAAGGACCAGTCCAGTGCCGAAGTAGTTGACCGCGGTCCCAGCCTGAAGAACGATGACAGGCCCCGGCAGGCCCGTCCGCCAGCCGGCGAGCACACCAGCGGGCGTCCAGCTCACTTGCTTCCTGCGGTTGGCTGCGGACGATTCCATCGTCAACCTCCAGGGTCGTTTCCCAGTTGCCGCGGCCCGATCCGGCGCTCGGATCGTCCGGGCGGTCGGTAGTGCATACACCGCGGCGCCGGGAAACTGGGCGCCCGCGAGCCGCCCAGTTCGCGCTGTGGGCGGTGTATATACCGGACGGAGGTACGACGTGGTTGCGGAAGGAAGGAGCGCGGGATGGTGACAGCCGATCTGCTCTCACGGGCGCGGGCCGGGGACGGCGAGGCGTTCCGGGAGCTGACCGAGTCCCACCGGCGGGAGCTGCAGGTGCACTGCTACCGGATGCTCGGCTCTTTCGCCGACGCCGAGGACGCCGTTCAGGAGACGATGCTGGCCGCCTGGCAAGGCATCGGCGGGTTCACCGAGGAACGCGCCTCGCTGCGCACCTGGCTGTACAAGATCGCCACCAGCCGGTGCCTCAACGCGCGCCGCGCGGCGAGCCGGCGCCCGGCCAGGGAGTGGGACGTGTCGCAGTTCAGGCCGCCCGTGCCGACGCCGCGCGACGAGCCCGTCTGGCTGCAGCCGTTTCCCGACGCCCTCCTCGAGGGCGCCGCCGGCCTGCCGCCCGGGCCGGAGGCCCGCTACGAGCAGGCCGAAGCCATCTCGCTGGCCTTCGTGACCGCCCTGCAGCTGCTGCCGCCGCGCCAGGTCGCCGTCCTGATCTTGCGCGACGTCCTCGGGTTCCGCGCCAGCGAGGTGGCCGCCATGCTGGAGGTGACCCTCGAATCGGCCAACAGCGCCCTCAAGCGAGCCCGCGCCAGCATGCAGCGCCGGCAGCAAGCCGCCGGCCACCAGCCGTCGCCCGCCGCAAGCTCGCCCGCCGAGGACGCGATCGTGGCCAGGTTCGCCCGCGCGTGGGAGTCGGCCGACCTCGATGCGCTGGTGGCCTTGCTGACCGGCGACGTCTTCGTCGCGATGCCTCCGGAGCCATTCGGATACGAGGGCCGGGACGCCGTGGCCCGCTACTGGGCCCGCCAGTTCGGCGCGGGCCGCAGGTTCGACCTCGTGCCGACCCGGGCCAACGGCCAGCCGGCGTTCGCGGCATACTTGCGCGGCCCGGCCGGCGTCCGCCATGCGACCGGCTTCTACGTGCTCACCCTGGCCGGCGGCCAGGTCTGCGCCATGACCCGCTTCGAGGCCAGCGTGCTGCCGTGGTTCGGGCTACCGCGATCGCTCCCGAGCCGATAGCCAGCACCGGGTCATGGAGAGGCGAAAGAGCTGACTGGCGCGAGTTGCAGGCTGTCACTTCGCTATTGGCCCGGCTTGGCGCGGAACGGCTCAGCGCGGCGTGGACGTGGCCGCGCTCTGGGTCGCGCCTGTGTGCAGGAGGCCTGGTGGTGGTTAGTGTTCGGGTTATGAGCCGGATTCCTTATCTGCGGCGGGAGGAGCTGGGGCCCGAGGGCCAGCAGCTGTGGGACGGGATCGTCGAGGGCCGCGGGGACGTAGTCGTGACCCCCGGCGGCGGCCTGGCCGGGCCGTTCAACGCGTTCGTCACGGCGCCGGGTACGGGGCGGCGGCTGTCCTCGCTCGGCGCGAAGCTCAGGTTCGGCACGTCGATCGAGCGGCGGTTGTCTGAGATCGCCATCATTACCACCGGGGCGCGGTGGCAGGCGGAGTTCGAGTGGTGGGCACATGCGCCGATGGCCCGCGAGCATGGCGTGGGCGCCGCGGTGGTGGACGCGATCGGGCGCGGTGAGGACCCGCCGTTCGAGGCGGATGACGAGCGTGCCGTCTACGCCGTGGCCCGCCAGCTCGGCCAGTCAGGGCGGCTGGACCAGGAGACTTACGACGCCGCGCACCGTTTTCTGGGCGACGCCGGGATGGTGGAGCTGGTGTCGCTGTGCGGGTACTACACGCTGATCTCGTTCGTGCTGAACGCGTTCGCCGTGCCGCTGCCGCCGGACGCCGCGCCGATGTGGGAGGGAGCGTGACGCTGCCCGCCGAAGACGCCGCCTCCGCGCACGGGCACGGCCGGCTGACCGGCCCGCGGGTGCTCCGGCCGGCGGGACTGGATCGAGCTGCGCATGAGGCCTGGAGACCGACCTTGACCCTCGCCCCGCCGCTGGCCATCGCGGCGACAGCCAACGCGTGACCGGCACCGCATCCGAGGCCGTCAGCAGACACCCAACACGCAGCTGATGACCGAAGGTGACTGACTGCGATTTCGGTCTGGTTCCATCCTCCCTGCCGAATAGGCTCGTTGCCTGGTGAGCGGTGCGACGTTCTCTGGGCTGCCTCAGAACTGCCGGTTCTGCATAAGGCGGCATTATCGCCGAGGCAGAGCGCAGCGAGCCGGGGCAGCCGGCGGCGCATCTCCTGCTCGTCGTCGAAGTCAAAGTCCTCGCCCATGTCGGCGGGCGTACGGTCACGTTCATCGCGTGCGCTCAGCGCGTCCCAGAAACCATGCTCATCACCGCTTACCCGCTCGAACGCGCGGGAAGCGGCGTAGCTGGCCACCTCGTAGAAGAGCGGGTTGTCCCGCGGCCGGCCGGCAGTAGCGGCCACGGCGGGATGTCCCGCCAGGTTGTCAGGGGAATCCGCCGCCTTCTGGTACCAGCCGCGGCCCTGAGCGATCAGCCCGGCCCTGAAGTCGATGAAGCTGTCGTCTGAGCAGCCGCCGCCGATGAGGTAAGCCGCCGCCCACACATCCCAGCGGTACAGGGCCTGGTGCGCCTCATCGAACTTCTCCTGGTATTCCAGGATCTCCTGCTCGGTACGGGCAGCCAGCAGGCCGGCCAGCACCTCGTGGAACGCCCTGCCCGCCACGGCGGACGCCCGGGCCGTCTCGATGAGTTCCCAGAAGTCGTCGGCATCCATGGCCCGATCCTTCCATGAAGGCCTGACACTGGTGATGACGCTGATTGCGGCATGAGCGGACGCCTCTCGCGGGTCGTGGACTCGCTGGCCGGAGTCGGCGCGTGTAACCTCTAGACCGTTGGCTTTCGTGATCGTGGCAGGCGGGCGAGTGTGAAATGAGCGCTTTCTCGGACGCCGAGCTGACCTACCTGGCAAAGGGCAAGCTCGGTCGGCTCGCGACTATCGACGGAACGGGAATGCCGCACGTCGTTCCACTCGGCTGGCGCTACAATCCCGAGCTGGACGCGATTGACATTAGCGGCCGGGACTTCGCCCGGACCCGGAAGTTCCACAACGCGCAGCGTAACCCGAACGTCGCTTTGGTGATCGATGACGTGCTGCCACCGTGGCGGCCGCGGTGCGTGCTGATCCGCGGCAGGGCGGAGGCTCTCACGGACGCGACCGGGCCAGGCGGCGAGCCTGCCGGCCCTGTCATCCGGTTGCATCCCACCGAAGTGGTCAGCTGGGGGATGGAGTTCGCCGCGGAATAGCGCGCGAAATCCTCCGGCCTGCCAACCATGCGCTGAAGACGTCCGACTGGCCGGCAATCATCCCATTGCTGCAGTCCATCGGGCATTCAAAACAGCGGTATCCACATCGGCAGGCTATTGCCCGATGGCTTCCGCTCGGGTGCACCGGTGGCGAGGACTGGCAGTGGCTGCCCTTCACCGCCGGCCCGGACTCTGGGCTCGAACCTTACGCAGGGCCCGCGATGACATGGCGGCGCGTCCTTGGTATCGACTCCGTGTGGGGAAGCTGAACGCGGACCACGGGGAGAGCCGCTCGAAGACGCGGAACGCTGCTCCGGCAGCGCCTGGTGAGCCTCGTGCTGTTCGCGGACCGCTGGCTGGTCGCGGGTCACGGGCTGATCATGCGGAACGGCGCGCGGCCCGGTACTGCCCTAGCCCGGACAGCGCCTTGGCCACCGTGGCGGCGGGCGCAGTGGCGGGCGGTCAGCGACAGGCGCGGTCCCGGGCGGCGAGCGAAGCGGTGATGAGGTCCTGCGTGTGGCCCCAGGTGGGGGCGTGGATGCCGTAGCCGGGGACGGGCTGGCGCTGGGGGCCGAAGAAGTACTGGTAGTCCACGGTTCCGCGGATGGCGGCGTGGACTTCTGGGTGGTCGTCGACGAAGTGGGTCAGGTTCAAGTCCTCGCAGTGGGATCGCTTGTCCGGGCGGGTCCGGCAGAACCGGACGTGCCTGTCGGGCATCCCGGTGCGGCGGTAGAAGTCGTGGGCGGTCAGCCAGCGCAGGGTGCGGGCTTGGACGTTGGGGCCGCATTTGGATACCAGCCACACCCTGCCGCCGAACGCCCCGGTCAACCGGGCGATCGCCGCCACGCAGCCGTCCATTTCCGGGGTGGCGAGCATGGTGGCCTCGTCTCCGCTGAAGAACGCGGTATCGCCCCCGGCGGGGTGGGCCGGGCCGTTGATGATGACCCGGCCGATGTCGATCCCGAGGCGGGGCTCGCGGCAGTCGCGGTGCAGGTTCATGACTGCAGGATGACGCCCGCGGAGTGTCAGGGGAACTATAAATAGGCCGCGCAGGTATAGGCTCAGACTATGCCCGCGCAGGACCTGCTCGAGCCGGACGCGCTGCGCTCGTTTGCCGTCTTCGCTGAGCACCGCAACTTCACCACCGCGGCGGCGGCCCTGAACATCAGCCAGCCGTCCCTGCACGTGAAGATCAGGAAGCTCGCCGACGCGCTGGGCACCGACCTGTATGAGCGCGCCGGCCGGTCCCTGGTGCTCACCGCGGCCGGCGAGCGGCTGGCGGCGTTCGCCGTCGACGCCCGGCTGCGGGTCGATGACTTCCTGGCAGACCTGGAGGAAAGCACCCCGACGCTGACTATCGCCGCGGGCCGCGGCGCGTTCCGGTGGGTGATCGCGGACGCGGTCCGGGCCGTGGCCCGCCGGGACCGGAAGATCCGGGTCATCACCGCGGACCGGGACGCGGCCGTCGCCGCGCTGGGTTCCGGGCACGCCGACATCGCCGTCGTCGGTTATGACCCGCCGCCGGGGCGGTTCCGGGTGCGCGAGATCGCCGCCTATCCGCAGACGCTGCTGATCAGCCGCACGCATCCGCTGGCCTGCCGGGCCCAGGTCACGCTGGCCGACCTAGCGGGACTGGACCTCATCGTCCCGCCGCCCGGCAGGCCGCACCGGCGCGCGCTGGAACGCGCGCTGCTCGACGCGGGGGTGCCCTGGCAGGCAGTCGCCGAAGCTGACGGCTGGGACCTGCAGGTCCAGTTCGCCGATCTCGGCATCGGCGCGACCGTTGTCAACGGGTGCGTTCGCCCGCCGCCCGGGCTCGCCGCCATCCCTGTTACCGGGCTGCCGGACGTCCGGTACTGGGCCGCCTGGTGCCCGCAACGCCAGGTCCGCATCAGCGACCTGCTAGCCGAGCTATGAACGGCGACCTGACCGCCGCCAGCAAGTTCCTGTCCTACGTGCTGCGCCACAACCCCGCCGCCATCGGCGCGGAACTTGACGAGAACGGCTGGATCACCATCGAGACCTTGCTGGCCGCCGCTGCCAGCCACGGCCACCCCATCAGTCCCGGCGTGCTGCGCCAGATCCTGAACGCGCCAGGAAAACGCCGGTTCGAGACGCGCGGCACGCAGATCAGGGCAGCCCACGGACACTCCGTCCCGGTCGACCTGCAACTGACGGCCAGCGAGCCGCCGCCCCGGCTCTACCACGGCACGGTGGCCCGCTTCCTGCCCGGCATCCGCGCCGAAGGCCTCAAACCCGGCAACCGCACCCACGTGCACCTGTCCGCCGACCCCGCCACCGCCACGCAAACTGCAGCCCGCCGCGGCCGCCCCGTCATCCTCACCATCGACGCAGCCGCCGCATACCAGCACGGCCACCAGTTTTACCACGCAGCCAACGGCACCTGGCTCACCAGCCACCTGCCGCCGCAATGGATCACACACCGCCCGCCAACGGCCCGTGACCCGGCCGCGTTCTGAGGTCCTGGTGCCTGTCCGGGCAGTCTTGCGGGCAGGCCGGCGGACTGACAGCGGCATGATCGCCTGCGACGCCCCCTTCAGCAACGGCCCCGTCTACAGCGGGGCAGAGATCGAGCGCTAAGCCGTCACCGGGGCCACGCCCGACGTCACGCCGCCATGGTGCACACCGGGTCCCCCGGCTCCCGCGATCCCGCGGGAGCCGACCCTGCCTGCTGCCTCCAGTGAGGGTCACGCCTGGTGACAGCAGCACTGAAGCACGAGTCGCTCCCTGCCGAATATTTCACAGACTAGGTTGGCCCGCCGGACGGTCGAGATGCGCGCAGATCGTCCATTACAGCGCCGCTCACCTGTCTCCTGTGACTGGCACTTTAGAGTGGCGAGTGCGCAGATGTCCGCTGCGTTGGTTGTCGCGCCCCGGACATCTGGGTGTTCGGAAGATGGCGGTGGTCACCTAGGAATTGCAGTTGGCCCCTGGGCCGGTGACGCAGACAAATGTCGGGCCGCCGCCGGGCGGCGGCTGAAATGATGCCGCAGCCGGTGCGGGAACACCTGGGCACACAGAGGCTGCCTCCTCTGCCTGTAGTCGGCGGTCACTCCAGGAGTGCCTGGATCTCGGTGCGTTTCTCGGGAAGGCCGGTCCTTTTGAGCCAGATCCGCGGGTTGGCGATCTGGCCCCAGCAGCGGTCGTTTTCGGAGAGAGTCTGGAGGAACGAATGCTGGGCGCCGGTCAGCCCCGTGCCCGGAACGTAGCCGTCAGGGAACGCCTTGATCAGGAGCGGCCCCCATTCGCGGTCGACAGTGTAGGCGCTGGCGATCCGGGCGATCGCTAGCGCCGCCGGTAGCACCTCCTCGAACGTGGAGACGCGCTGGATCAAGGCCGCTAGCAGCGTAAAGCGGAACCACCCCTCGAACTGCGGCAACGGCTCGGGGAACCAGGAGTCCGCCGTCGCCGGATCACCGAGCGCGGCCAGTAGCACCCGCGTGGCCTCGGCGTTCCGGGCGCAGCCGGGGGCCAGGGCCGCGCAGGCGCGGATGGCGGGGTCGCGATCGGTCAGCAGGTGCGTGGTGTCCTGCTCCCAGGCGCCGAGGGTAAGGACCGCAGCAGCGCGTTCGCGCCGGTCATCGCTGGTGGCCAGTGACCTCGTGAGCAGCCGGGCGGCCGACAGCCTGTGGCCGGCGAGTTCGGGGGCCTGCAGCAGCCGCACGGCCGCGCCTATGGCGGCTTCCCGTACGGCAGGGAAGGGGTCGTCGAGGTAGGGCGCGACGGCGCTGTAGATCGCGGGGCGAGTCGCCCGGCAGGATTCGATGACATCCTGCTCGTCCCCTTCCACGCCGTCGCCGGGCTCCTCATAAGCGGCGGACTCGGCCATCAGGCCGAGCCATTCGAGCAGGGCGGCGCGGAACGGGCGGCGGCGGTTGTCCCAGGGGTAGGCGCTCTCGTGCTCGATCAGCGTACGAGGATGCCTCAGGATCGCGGCGACGAACAGCGCCGCCGGAGGGGTCGCACTGTAGAGAGAACCCTGGTGGAGGACGGACATGTCAAGCTGCGCGAGCGCGTTGGCCTGGACCTCGGAATCCTCGTCTAGGAGTTCAACCAGACGACGGGCGGTGTCCTCCGCCGGCCCGTACGCGTGTTCCAGGGACTCCCAGTCCGTCTCTTCGATCAGGGCGGCCGGATCAGGGAGCAACTCGCCGGCCTGGGATGTCATGCCCGTAGTATCACAAACCCCTCTGACAACCGGGAAGAAACAACGTCCCGGCACGGCCGACCGGCGCCCGGTCCGCCGTGCATAGCGGCGGCTTCGCGCGCCTACTCAACTCCTCCCGTCCTGGGTCGGCCGAGCCTCCCCAGCAAGTATGTCGCCGCGCGCAGCATCATGCCCGGACAGGTCCGGGACGATCAGCCCCACGGTCACCGGATCACCCGGCCGCCACCCGGACCCGTCAACGAACTCAACCGAGCGGCACACGACGACCGGGCCTTCGGTCCCGTCGCCGCGGATCAGTCGGAGACGATCGCCGGCCCGCACCGCACCCTGCTCGATGAACCCGGCGACGACAGTGCCGCGGCCGGTGATCGCGAAGACATCGTCGATCCTGAACCGGAACCGGTCCGCCGCCACGTCGCCCATACCTCGATCCTGTCAAAGAAGAAGACTGCAGCGTCCAGAACATCCGGCTATGAGCGGGCTACGGAAGGCTTCGACGCCTATGAACTGTCGCGCATAAGGCGGTTCCGGCGCGTCGCGCCCAATCTAGGCACTTGCTTTCTGTGATGAGTTTGCTTGTGACAGCTGGCCCTGCTGGCACCGTACGCGGCCAGCTGACTCGCGGAAGGCAAGATGGGATGATGGCCGCGTGACACCTGACTTAGGCCAGGATGTGGCGGTTGCCGATGGCGTGGGGCTGTGAGCTGCTGGTTCGCGGTTCACGAGAGCTGAATTTATGCACTAACGCTGGCCCGTAGAGTGCCCTGGTGCCGTGTGTGAGGACCGGGACGACTTGCGGTGGACGCGCGTTAGCCGGGCCTGGCGGCGAGGCACGGCCGGATACGGCTGGACCGGCAAGGTCCTGGCTGGCCGGGCAGCGCGACACGCCGGACGGCATGACAATAGGAGGCATGCGAGAAGGCCCACAGGCACCCTTGACACCCGAGCAAGGGGAAGCCATCATCGCTGAGCTGCTGGGCAGAGGCGCGGAGGCACCCTGGACACCCGAGGAAAGGGCCGCCATCATCGGCGATCTCAGGCGCAAATTCCCGGACAGGCACCTCTACCCGATACAGCGCGGCAACCTCGCCAGCCAGTGGGAGAACCTGGCCGACTCGGCAAGGGAGCGAGATGCCGGCCACCCGCCAACTGAAAACTGGGTCCCGTCCAGCCTTGCCCCTCTTGTCGCGGCGGTCAGGCGGACCCTGTTGAGCCGGTTCTATCCCTTCACCGGGCTCGTGTACCTGTACTTCGCGGACGGCCCGGGCGTCTGGGACGAAAAGGGAGAGGTCGCGCCCGCGTGCATCGGGTGGTACCGGCCTGAAGGGTACGTCGTTCTCCAAGGACGCTTTTACTCGGAGCCGTGGCAGGCAACCTGCACGCTCACGACACACGACCCCAACGAGGCGGCAGCCGAGGCCGACCGACTCCTAGCGGGATGGGCATGGAGCGGCCAGGAGAGCTGACATCCCCGGTCGCAAGCTCCTAATAGGCCGCACCCTCCACGAGCCAGCCCGGTGTCGGCCTTCTAGCAGCCAACTGCAAGCGGGCCCAAGATGGCAACTCTTGCCCGCCTCCAGACTCCGGCCCGCTGATCCAAGGTTCGGCACCACTAGAGGATCGTAATCGGCGTGCCCTACCTAGTCGAGGTATACAACAGCTCACCAAGCATTTGACGAGGTGTAAGGACTCAGGACACGATTGACACTTCGCCCCGTAACGATGGCTTACTCACTTCATGCAGATAATCCAGTTATGAGCAAATGCCGTTAAGTTAAGGCTCTCTTGGGTGGCTTCAACCGACCGGAGTCCCTCCCCGCCGACGACTTCCTATCAGTTCCGGTGTCATATTTCCGACAAACCGGTCACTCGAATGACCGAAACTGATAGGAAGTCGAAAAAGTAGCAGAAACTGATAGGAAGTCAGCGGTTGCGCCGCCTGCCGGCTCGCGCCTCGCCCGGCAGCGCACCCAGGTCGCCGCCTAACTTAACGGCATTGAGTTATGAGCGGCTATCCGCTAGCTCACGTCCACAGCCCAGAGCGCACTTATCGACGGCGGAACTGCGCGTTGATCTCAGGTCGAAAATGATCACTCATCGTGAGGGAATGTCGCGTAGGGCAGTGCGTTGACGGGCGACTTGGCGTGGCTCGTACTAGGCTCGGTCACGTGGCTGCGGGGCCGGTGCTGCTCGCGTCGGGCGCCGGGTCCCGCCCGGAACCCGGTGCGGACCGCGCATTCGCGGGCCGGCGCGCGAAGGCGGGCGAGCACGAGATAGACGGAGGTACCGATGAAGGCAGTCGTCGTAACGGACCGGGCCGCCGAGGCAGCCGGGATCGCGCTCGCGGAGCGGCCCGAGCCGACGCCGGCGATCAACGACGTCGTCGTGGAAGTCCGCGCGTCGGGGTTCGTCCCCGCGGAGTGGGAGTGGCCCTCGACGTGGGTCGACCGCTGCGGCCACGACCGGGTCCAGGCGATCATCGGCCACGAGCTCGCCGGGGTGGTCACCTCCCTCGGCTACGGCACGACGGGACTGTCGCTGGGGCAGCGGGTGTTCGGGATCACGGACTGGCACCGCGACGGGACCCTGGCCGAGTACGCGGCCGTGGAGGCGCGCAACCTCGCGCCCCTGCCGGGCGACGTCGACTTCACGGCGGGCGCGAGCCTGCCGATCTCCGGCCTGACCGCCTGGCAGGGCCTGTTCCAGCACGGCCGCCTCCGCGCGGGGCAGAGCGTCCTCGCGCACGGCGCCGCCGGCGCGGTCGGATCCGCGGTGACGCAGCTCGCCCGGGAGCACGGCGCCTACGTCATCGGCACCGGGCGGGCCGCGGACCGCCAGGCGGCGCTCGGCTTCGGCGCGAACGAGTTCCTCAACCTCGACGACGAGGACCTCGAGGACATCGGCGGGGTCAACCTGGTCTTCGATGTCATCGGCGGTGACATCCAGAGGCGCTCGGCGAGCATCATCCGCCCTGGCGGGACGCTGGTGTCGGTGGTCGGGCCGGCTGAGGCCCGCCCGGCCGACGGCCTCGCGGTCGACTTCGTCGTCGAGTCCGTCCCGGGTCAGCTGACGGAGATCGCCGGCCGGGTGCGGGACGGGCGCCTCCGCACGCACATCGGAACCGTCGCGACCCTCGACAACGCCGTCCCCGCGCTCAACCCGGCCGAGCGGGGCAAGGGCAAGACCGTTATCCGCGTGCATCCCTGAGCGCCCCGGATCAACACCGGGCACTCGGGCCAGGGGCGGCCGACTTGGAAGGGTGAACTTTTCTTGTGAGCGGCCCGCCGGGCCGGGTTCGGGGCAGGCCGACGTTAACTATGCGCTGCGATGATCAGGAAGATAATCACCACGAGCGCGATAGCCGTCGGGACCAGAATGACGGTGGCGGCGCGCATGAGGATGTAGTTCTGGCGTGCCTGCCGTTGCCGTTCCTCCAACGGGATCCTCGGCCTGGGCGGGCGGTACCCGGGGGGAGGGTTGTGCAGGCGCGGCCGGAACGCGCCCCTCCATCGGGGACCGAGGTTAACCATCGTGCCTTCCGCCCCTTTCAGCCAGGTGAGGACAGTATGCGCTGAAGCTGGAGTGCTTCGTCTTTGCTCGGCAGCATGATCGTGAACCCGCCCTGCGTGATCGGCGCTAGCTGCATCGGGAGCGCCCAGGTCTGGCCGGCGACGCTGATGTCGACGGCGCCCTGGGCGTCATAGGCCTGCGTGGTGACCGCGGTGAGCTCGGCCCGGCCGGCGGCGGGCAGGGTGATCAGGAGCCCGTACCCGCTGGAGGGCGCGCCCGGGGGGCTCGCCGGACCGACGGTAGGGCCTGGGCTGACCGCGGCGGAGGTGATCGTCGCCGGCGCGCCGAGCGGGCGGTAACAGCCGGGGCTTTGGCCCGGCGCGGAGAGCCTGGTGAAGCCGGCCGGGCACCCGCTCGCCGCAACCTCTCCCAGATACCCAGGTCCCGGTACAGGCGGTCCATCCCGCCGCCCGGCGCCAGGCCGTCCAGGGCGTGCAGGCTGACATCGAAGCGGTACGGGCCCCGCTGGAAGCACCGCGCGTACCCGCCGGGCGCGGCGTGCTGCTCCAGCACCACCACCTTGCGCCCGCCGCCCGCCAGCGTGACCCCGGCGGCCAGCCCGCCCAGACCTCCCCCGATCACGACCGCGTCAAACTGCTCAGCCATGGCTCCACGCCCCCGGGTGGGACTAGCCGTCTGGATATCGCGAATCAGGATTTGCCGCCACTAAGTTCCGGAGACGGCTCAGCCCAAACCATGAAGATGAAACTGGTAAGTGCGGTCACCGCGAAGGCAAGGGCTCGTAGTAGGGTAAGCGGGATGCTTGATCCGGGAACCATGAAGCTGGCCATTATAGCGAGAATAGAACTTATTACGAAAATGGCCCGCATCCCCCAATACGCAAGATGGCGACGAGGCAGAGGATTTCCTCTGACGAAGTGTTCCCAGCCGAGGTTGTGCGGGCCAACACGGTCCTCGATACCAGTTCTAACATACGCGGCGATTCTGGCTATGAGATTTGCGTGGTGAAGCCATACAATGCTCAATATGAGCGATAGAAGCGGGTAGACGAGAATGACAGCCGCATTCCGGGCCTGAAACCCTACCGATAGTACCGTGCCGAAGGAAAGCACCGTCACGGCTATATTCTGAAATTGCAACTCCATCAGTTTTATTATTTCGACCCGAAGGTACGTGTACTCTGCCACAACAAGCTGAGTGGCATCCCAGTCCGTTGGCGCTTTTCGGTCCATTATAGATTCTTATCATTGCAAACGGCGGCCGAACAGTCTCGCGTGTGTCGCATCTGCTGGCGGCAGTGTGGCGGTGGTTACTGCAGGGGCGGACCCACTAAAATCGCGGACCTCCGACATCACATAACAGTCCTTACGTACGTCCCCAGCGAACACTGGCTGACAAGTGGGCGGAACGCCAATCAGGCGGATATTTCGCGTGGGCGCGGGATTGGGTGGGCTGGGACCGTCGCGGACGCGTGTGGTTAGTGTCCGGGGCTGCGCAGGGCCTGCGATGGGTCGGCGGCGTTGATTTCCCGGAGCTGGCCGGCGATTGCCGCCTGCTGGGCAGGCCAGCTCTCGCTGGGATGATCGGTCCACCAGCCAGGTCCCCAGCGCAGGGTCTTGCCGTAGAGCGTGAGGATGAGCCCGGCCTCGAAGTCCGGCCCGGATACCCGGGCCGCGCGGACCAGCGGGTCGGTGTCGTGATCGGCGGTGTAGCGCCCGTGCCCGGCATCGTAGCGGGTGACACGCTCGGGGTGGCAGTCGATGAATAGCCAGCCTGCGGCCGGGTCGGCCGGGGCGTAGCACAGTACCTTCCGGTCGATCACCAGGCTGGGCTGGCCGAGCATGCCCTCAGCCTGGCTCTGCCGGACGTCACGGTCCTCGAAATGTTCCCGCAGGCCGTCGGCGAGTTCCCGCCACCGCTCCTGGCTGACCGGGCTGGCGATGGTGAGGTACCCGAGCCGGTGAAGCACTTCGGCGTACACCGAGGCAACCTCGGCCTGGCAGTGCGGGGACCCGAACAGTGCCTCGAACGGCCCGGTCACGCCCAGCTTTCCGTAGGACTGGAGCCGGGCCTGCTCTTGCGCCCAGTCGGCGTCCCTGTCGTCGAGGTAGCACAAGTCGGCCAGCAGATGTCCGGCCAGAGACTGCATCTCGCGGCCGGTGGAGGCGTACATGCTGGTCCGCTTCATGACCGACGCGATCAGGTCTAGCCATCGCTGCCGCAGATCCTCAGCTGACCGCACGCGGCCAGCCTACCTAGCCAAGAGCGCGCAACCGCCCTGCATCCTCGGCCAGGACCCCCGTGAACAGACCGGGGTCGAGCTAACGGCCGAGGAGATACTGGACTCGCCGCACGTGTTCATCGGCAGCATCAAGGACCTGACCCGCAAGTTCACGGACCTGCGCGAGCGCTTCGGCATCAGCTCGTTCCTCATCGACGACCTGGACACGCTGGCGCCAGTGGTGGAGGAGCTCGCCGGGCGGTGAAACCCGGCACTCCGGCTGCTTCTGCTGGCCAGCTTCAGCTGAACGCCGCCGACGGCAACTGGGCGAGCCGATCTCAAGGTCGGCGGTCGTTGCCGCGAGCTCGGCGATCGCTTCAGGGCGCGGTGGCTGGTCAGGCCGCGGGGGTCGGCTCGGCCGCGGCAGGCTCAGTGACCGGCGGAGCCGGGCGCCAGGAGGTGAGGAGGGTGAGGGCGGCACCGATGCCGCCGGCCCCCGCGCAGACGACGTAGGCCACCCAGCCGCTGATCGGGTATCCGGCGACGTGGTCGAGGGAGAGATACCCCGCCCCCGTTCCGGCTAGTGCGACCGCGACCACGCAGATCATCAGCACGTACTCATACCCTTGGCCAGGCCGGAAGATGAAGAACCCGTTCTTGAGGTGGGCGGTGACCAGGGCCACCAGCATGGTGCCGAGGACGCCGGCCGCCGCCAGCGGGGTGAGCAGCCCGAGCAGCAGCAGCACGCCGGAGCCGATCTCGGTGAGGGTCGCCACGTAGGCGTGCACCCAGGCGGGCCGCATGCCGATGGAGGCGAACCAGCGGGTGGTGCCCGGGATCTTGCCGCCGCCGAACGCGTGGTTCCAGCCGTGCGCCAGCATGGTGCTGCCGAGAACCGCCCGCAGCAGGAGCGCGGCGATGTCTACCGGGTGCATGAGCTCCTCCAATCCGACATAGTCAGACCATTGCATTTGTCAGACTATTTGGCGAGCTGTTCGAGCAGCGCCGTGCGCGCGGTCACCAGGGACGGCCCGTACCAGGTCAGGCTCCGTCCCTCGACCAGCGCCACCCGGGTGCCAGGGAACATCTCGGGACCGTCGGCCGGGCTGAACGCGTAGGGCTCGTCCGGCAGCACGATCAGCTCGGGCCCGCGCGCCGCCAGGTCCTCCAGGGCGACGTGCGGGTACCGCTCCGGCTGGTCCCTGTACACGTTGTCGAGGCCCAGGCGGGCGGCGACATCGTCCGTGAATGTGGCCGGCCCCACCACCATCCAGGGATCACGCCAGATCGGGATCGCCGTACGGACCGGCGGCCCGGGCACCGGGTCCCGCCACGCGTCACGGGCCTGGCCGAGCCAGGCCGGGCTCCGGCCAGCCGAGCGCGTCGGCGAACAGCCGGCCAAGCGACGCGAACGCCTCATCCAGGGTCCTGATCACCGTCACCCAGACGGGAATCCCGGCCGCGCGCAGCCGTTCCACGTCCACCCGCCGGTTCTCCTCCTGATTCGCCAGCACGATGTCCGGCTCCAGGGCGGCGATCGCGCGCAGGTCGGGGTTCTTCGTGCCGCGCACGCGCGGCACGTCCAGGCCGGCCGGGTGAGTGCACCAGATCGTCGCCCCGGCCAGCGCTTCTGGGCGGGTCGCCGCGACCGACTCGGTCAGCGACGGCACCAGCGAGACCACGCGCCGGGCAGGCCCGGTCATCTCGAACGGGTGCCCGAGGTCATCACTCGTTCCTGAGCCGGTCACTGCCGCACCTCCACGGCCCATTGTGCCCGACGTGAACCAGGGTAAAGAGACATGCGAGCGCGGGGTGCCGATGGTACTCGGCCCCGCCTCACCCCGCCGGTGGACGGAAAGCGAGACGCTGCTGGCTAAAGGCCGTCATTGACGAGGCGGCCGACCTGCTCGTATTTCGCCGGGTGCTTCTTCTTGTAGTAGAAGCCCAGGCCGATGCCGATCAGCACTACCGCCAGGTCAATCGGGCCGAACAGCTTCGCGTACCCGTATGACCCGGCCCCCAGGAAGTTGAGGTTCTCGAACAGCAGGTACACGACATAGCCCTGGCTGATGAAGGCCAGCACCGGGGCCAGCAGCGTCGTCCACCAGTGCACCTCATCGCGGTGATGGCGCAGGTAGTAGACGAGGATCGCCAGGGAGACGAGCGCCTGGACCGACAAGATGATGATCACGCCCATGACCGCCATCAGGCCGTACAACTGACCGTAGGCCTGCGAGCCGGGGTCGTTGGTGCCCACGAAGATCGCGAAAAGCCCGATGATGAACAGCGAGAGCACCGAGGAGGCAATAGACGCGATGTGCGGCGACTGCCATTTCGGGTGCGTCCTGCCAAGGAGCGGCGGCAGCATCCCCTCCCGGCCGAGTGAGTAGGTGTACCGGGCGGTGGTGTTGTGGAAGGCCATTCCGCAGGCGAACGAGCCGGTGATGATCAGGTAGCTCATGACCGAGGTGACCCAGTGGCCGGCGTACTGGGTGGACGGGGTGAAGAAGAAGTTGGCCGGGTCACCCTGCGCCGAGGCGATGGCCGAGTTGGCTGACGGGTAGCCCGCCAGCGACGCCCAGGAGGTGAGCGTGTAGAAAACGCCGAGGCCGATCACCGAGATGTACATCGCCCGCCCGACGTTCTTCTTCGGGTTGCGGGATTCCTCGCCGTAGTTCGGGGCCATCTCGAAGCCGACCCAGGACCAGAACGCGAAGAACAGCCCGACGCCGATCGCGCCCGCGGTCAGCTTGCCCGAGGCCGGGAAGGACTTGAATGCGTTGACCGGGTTGATCGCCGACCAGTAGATGTGTCCCTTGGCCAGCAGCAGGACGTCGAACAGCACCAGGATCAGCACTTCGGTGATGAGCCCGACCGCGAGGATCTTGGCCGAGAACGACACGTCGAAGTAGGTGAGCACGCCGATGACGACGACCATGCCGAGGGCCAGCGGCGCCCAGCCGACGTGCAGCCCGAGTGACGCGAGCTTCAGGTTGGCGAAGTACGCGAAGCCGCCGGCCAGGGACGCCTCGAATACACCGTAGGCGACCAGGGTGCCGAACCCGGCGCCGAAGCCGATTTCCCGGCCGAGTCCGTGGCTGATGTAGGAGTAGAACCCGCCGGCGGTGGTCTTCTTGCGCGACATCGCGACGTACCCGACGGAGAAGATAGTCAGGATGACGGTAGCGACGATGAAAGCGGCCGGCGCGCCGATGCCCTCGCCTGACCCGACGACGATCGGGGTGTTGAGGAGCATGGCCGTGATCGGGGCTGAGCCCGTCACGGTGAGGAAGAGCACGCCGCCGAGGCCGATCGCGCCCTTCTTGAGCTTGGCGACATCCCCTTGGGCGGAGATGTCGATGTCCTCCCGTACCGCGGCGGTCGCGGTGCGTGGTTCTGTCTGTGCCATGGGTTGCCTCCCCCTGACGGGCCGGTTGGCGCCTGCGGGGAAAGTAACAGTTAATTGGATTTGCTATCAAGAGTCTTGGTTGAGTTAATTTGCCGGAAACATTGACCACTTGACACGTAATGGTTCGAGAAGGCAGAGTTTTGGTTGACCGAATCAAGGAAGAGGTGGCCGTGACCGGGGAACTTTTCGGGTTCACGTCCAAGAAAGAGCTGCTGACCAAGGCCGAGCGGTTCTGGAACCCGGGCAAGACGCGGTTCTGGACGCAGTCCGGCGTACCGCTCGTGATCGGCCGGCGCGAGGGGTACGTGCTCCACGACGTCGGCGGCAAGCGCCTCATCGACATGCACCTCAACGGCGGCACCTACAACCTCGGGCACCGCAACCCGGAGATCGTCGCCGCGGTAACGCAGGCCATGGCGTACTTCGACATCGGCAACCACCACTTCCCCTCGTCCGCCAGGACCGCGCTGGCCGAGGCCCTCGTCGCCAGCGCGCCTGACGGGATCGCCAAGGTCATGTTCGGCAGCGGCGGCGGCGAGGCGATCGACATCGCGCTCAAGTCGGCCAGGCACGCGACACAGCGCCGCCGGGTCGTCTCGGTGGCCAAGGCGTACCACGGCCATACCGGGCTGGCCGTCGGATGCGGCGACGAGCGGTTCGCGCGGCTGTTCCTCGCCGACCGGCCGGACGAGTTCACTCACGTGCCGTTCAACGACCTCGACGCGATGGAGCAAGCGCTGGCGCCCGGCGACGTCGCCGCGGTGATCATGGAGACGATCCCGGCCACCTACGGGTTCCCGCTGCCCGCGCCGGGCTACCTGCGAGCCGTCAAGGACCTCTGCGAGCGCCACGGCAGCCTCTACATCGCCGATGAGGTGCAGACCGGGCTGATGCGCACCGGTGAACTGTGGGGCATCACCAAGCACGGCGTCGCTCCCGACCTGCTGGTCACCGGCAAGGGCATCTCCGGCGGCATGTACCCGATCGCGGCGGTCCTGGCCACCGAGCGGGCCGCCGCCTGGATGGAGGCCGACGGCTTCGCCCACATGTCAACATTCGGCGGTGCCGAGGTAGGCTGTGTCGCGGCGCTGCGCTGCCTTGAGATCACCACCAGGCCCGAGGTCCGGACGATGTCGCACCACATCGCCGCCTTCTTCACCCAGGGCCTGGACCGAATCCAGGCCAAATACCCTGATTGGTTCACCGGCGTGCGGCAGGACGGCTTGGTCATGGGCCTGGAGTTCGCCCATCCCGAGGGCGCCAAGTTCGTGATGCGCCGCCTGTACTCCCGCGGGGTCTGGGCGATCTTCTCCACCCTCGATCCGCATGTCTTGCAGTACAAGCCGGGCCTGTTGCTCGACCCGGCGCTGGGCGCGGAGATCCTGGAGATCACCGAGACGGCCATCGCAGAGGCGCGCGATGACGCCGCTGCCGCACCGCAGGCGCCCGCCCATGCCTCCCCGGACGACCCCGATGTCCCGCTTCGCGATCTCCCGTCGTTCCCGGCCGACCCCGCCGCGCTGTCGGCGCTAGCGCGGCAGCTCGAAGCCTGGGCCGTGAATGGCGAGCCGCCGTACCCCCATCCGTCCAACGCGGGCATCCGTCCAACGCGAGGCGACGATGACGGAACATGACCTGTCCGCGGGCGGTGACGTCCTGGACCGGGTCACCGCGTTCGCCCGGACCGCGCTCGCCGACTACGGCATCCACCCGGACGCCGATGTCCGGCTACTCAACGTCTCGGAGAACGCTACGTTCCTGGTGACCGAGCCGGCCGCCGGACCGTCCGTGCTCCGCGTGCACCGGCTCGGCTACCACAGCCGGCCAGCGATCGCCTCGGAGCTGGCGTGGATGGACGCGCTACGGGCCGAGGCCGGAGTGCGCACTCCGCGGGTGCTGCCCGCCGCGGACGGCCGCCGGATCGTGACGGTGGCCGAGCACGGCGCTGCGCCGCGGCCCGGCGCGACCCGCTTCTGCGTGCGGTTCGAGTTCCTGCCGGGGACCGAGCCGCCCGGATCGGACGGGGGCGCCGCGGCCGCCGCGCATTTCGCTGAGCTCGGCGAGATCACGGCAAGGATGCACGCGCACGCCAGGTACTGGGACCGGCCGGCCTGGTTCACCCGGTTCCGGTGGGACGTCGATGCGGCGTTCGGCCCGCGGCCACGCTGGGGCCGCTGGCAGGACGGCATCGGCGTCGGCCCGGCCGAGGCGGAGATCCTCGGGCGGCTTGAGCGCGTGCTCCGGATGAGGCTCACCGCGTTCGGGACCGGACCCGAGCGGTTCGGGCTGGTGCATGCCGACACCCGGCTGGCGAACCTGCTGGTGCACGCGGGCAGCACGGCGGTCATCGACTTCGACGACTCCGGGTTCGGCTGGTACCTGTACGACCTGGGCACCGCGGTCAGCTTCTTCGAGCACCATCCCGCCGTGCCCGACCTGGTCGCCTGCTGGCTGGAGGGATACCGGCGTACGGGGGCACGGCTGCCCGTCGCGGACGAGGCCGAGATCTGGACTTTCATCCTGTTCCGGCGGCTGCTGCTGGTCGCCTGGATCGGCTCGCACCCGGCCGCGGCAGGCGCCGCGGAGCTCGGGGCCGGTTACACCCGTGACAGCTGCGACCTGGCCGAGCGGTACCTCGCCAGCCACTAGCCCTAGGGCATCAGGAGGATTTCCTTGTTCACTTCCATCGCCGGACGGGCGGTCGTCGTCACCGGAGGCAGCCGCGGCATCGGCAAGGGCATCGCGGCCGTCTTCGCCCAAAACGGCGCCCGGGTGCTGATCACCGGCCGGTCGGAGCAGGCCCTGGCGGCCACGGCCGAAGAGCTGGGGGTCAGCTACCTGGTCGCCGACGTCGCCAGCAAGGCGGACTGCGAGCGGGTGGCCGGATGCGCAGCGGACCGGCTCGGCGGGATCGACGTGCTGTGCGCCAACGCCGGAGTCTTTCCCGACGCGCGGCTGGCGGACCTCACCGAGGAGGACATCGACCACGTGCTCGGCACCAACCTCAAGGGCACGATCTTGTCCGTGCAGGCGTGCCTGCCGCTGCTGGCGCGCTCAGGCCGGGGCCGGGTCATCCTGACCAGCTCGATCACCGGCCCGATCACCGGCTACCCCGGCTGGACCCACTACGGCGCGAGCAAGGCCGGGCAGCTGGGATTCATGCGCACGGCCGCGATCGAGCTGGCGCGCGACGGCATCACCGTCAACGCGGTACTGCCGGGCAACATCGCGACCGAGGGACTGGCGGGCCTCGGAGCGGACTACGTCGCCGGGATGACCGCCGCGATCCCGCTGCGCAAGCTCGGCCACGTGAACGACATCGGCTACGCGGCGCTGTTCTTCGCGACCGACGAGGCGGGCTACATCACCGGCCAGACGATCGTCGTGGACGGCGGCCAGGTGCTGCCCGAGTCGCCCGAGGCTGTTGCCTGACCGGAGGGGGCCTGACCACATGACAGAACTCGCAACAGCCGAGGACGTCCGGCGCGCGCTGGCGAGGCAGATCGTCGCCGGCGAGCTTCGGCCGGGGCAGCGGCTCGGCGCCGAGCGCGCGCTGGCGGCTGAGCTTGGAGTCAGCCGCGCGCTGCTCCGCCAGGCGCTGTCCATCCTGGAAGAGGGCGGCATGATCCGGCGGGTGCCCGGGCGCGGCGGCGGCACGTACGTCAGCCGCGGCAAGATCGAGCGCGATATGTCGTCCCGGATTGAGGGGATACCAGCGCTGCTGCGCAGCCAGGGCATGACCGCGGGCACCCACGTGCTCAGCGCCAGGCTGGCCGAGCCAGATGACGACGCCGCCCAGGCGCTGCGGATGCGGCCAGGCGAGCTCGTGGTCGACCTGCTCCGGCTTCGGCTCGCCGACGGCAGCCCGCTCTGCCTTGAGCACGCCAGGTTCCCGGCCAGGCGGTTCCCCGGCCTGCTTGAGCTGCCGCTCGGCGGCTCGGTCTACGAGCTTCTCCAGCAGCACTTCGGCACCCGCCCCGCGACCGCGGTCGAGCGGATTGAGGTGGCCCTCGCGTCCGCCGACGAGGCGGCCGTGCTTGACGTGAAGCCGGACGCCGCGCTGCTCGCGATCACCAGGACCGCGAGCGACACCGACGGGGACCCGATTGAGTACGCGCACGACCTGTTCCGCGGCGACCGGACGCGGCTGGTGGTCCGGTCCGGTGACGGTGCCGCCGGTGACGGGGCCGCCGGGGGCCGGGCGCAGGTAGTCGAGCTGCGCAAGGCCGTCGGCTGATGGCCGGCCCGCTCACCGGAGATCCGGGGCCGTCACCGGGTGAAACAAGCGCCCGTTCGGGAGAATTGGTTGTGAAGTCCGGCCGGGAACGGTTCATGGACGCCCAGCGCGTGAACCTCGACGGCTTCGCCGTGCCGGACCCCGCCCTGGGCCTGGTCGCCATGGACGCGCCGGCCGACCCGGTTCCGAGCCTGGTCATCGCCGATGGGCGGGTCATCGAGATGGACGGCGTGGCCGAGGCGGATTTTGACTCGCTCGATGCCTTCATCGCCAGGCACGGCCTCGACCTGGACGTCGCCGCCGAGACGATGGCGCTGACCGACGTCAACTTCGCCCGGCTGCTCGTCGACCCGTATACGCCGCGGGCCGAGGTGGTCAGGCTCACGGCCGGCGCCACCCCGGCAAAGCTCGCGCGCGTGCTCGCGCTGCTGCGCCCGGCGGAGCTGACGATGGCGATGACCAAGCTCCGGGCCCGCCGCACGCCATCCAACCAGGCGCACGTCACCAACCGGCTGGACGACCCGCTGCTGCTCGCCGCGGACGCGGCGACGGCTGCGGCGTTCGGCTTCCGCGAGGTCGAGACGACCGTGCCGGTGCTCGCGGACGCCCCGTCCAACGCGGTCGCCTGCCTGATCGGCGCAACCGTGGCCGCACCCGGCGTGCTGATCCAGTGTTCGGTTGAGGAGGCCGCCGAGCTCGAGCTCGGCATGCGCGGCCTGACCTCCTATGCGGAGACCGTCTCGCTGTACGGCACCGAGCAGGTCTTCACCGACGGCGACGACACCCCGTGGTCCAAGGCGTTCCTGACCTCGGCGTACGCTTCTCGGGGCATGAAAATGCGGGTCTCTTCCGGCGCGGGTGCCGAGGTCCTGATGGCCGGCGCCGAAGCCAAGTCGATGCTCTACCTGGAGTCCCGCTGTGTCGCGCTGGCCCGGGCGATCGGCGCGCAGGGCGTGCAGAACGGCGGAATCGACGGCGCGTCCGTCGCGGCCGCGGTGCCGTCCGGGCTGCGCGAGCTGATGGCCGAGAACGTCATGGTGATGGCCCGCAACCTGGAATCCTGCTCAGGTAACGACGCGCTGATGAGCGAGTCGGACATGCGCCGGACGTCCCGCACGCTGCCGATCGTCCTGGCCGGATCCAACTTCGTCTTCAGCGGCTTCGGATCCATCCAGCGCTATGACAACATGTTCGGCCCGAGCAACTTCAACGCCGAGGACATCGACGACTTCCTGGCGATGCAGCGGGACTGGGGCGTGGACGGCGGCCTGCGGACCGTGCCGCCCGGCCGGCTGCTTGACCTGCGCCGTGAGGCCGCTCAGGTGTGCGCCGACGTCTACCGTTATCTCGGCCTCGCCGACTTCTCGCATGTCGAGGAGGCCGCCGACGCCGCCGGGTCGAAGGACCTCGGGGAGACCGACACGCTTGCCGTGCTCGGGGCGGCCCAGGCCATCCGCCATCGCGGGCTGACGGTGCTTGACATCGTGGCCGCCCTCGACGAGTGCGGCTACCCGGAATATGCCGCACGGGCCCTCGCTTTTGTCCAGGCCAGGCTCGCCGGCGATTACCTGCAGACATCGGCGATCTTCGACGAGCAACTGTCCGTGCTCTCCCTCGTCACCGATCCGAACGACTACGCCGGCCCCGGCACGGGCTATGTTCCGCCGCCAGCGCGGCAGGCCGAGATCGACGCGATCCGTCAGGTGCGAGGCGTGGAGGACCTGCGCCGGTCCCAGTCTTTGCTTGCCGTCCCTGGCTTGCTCCGGCCGGTCGGTGCGGCCGGCGCGGGGAGCAGCCCACGCGACGTGGTGATCGGCGTGTCTCCGGCGCTCGGGGTCGACGTCTGGCAGTGCCTGTCGGGCCTTTCCGTGGCGGACGTGCTCCGGGAGATGCTGGCAGGTCTGGAGGAGGAGGGCTGCGTCGGCCGGGTGGTGCGGTTTACCGGCACGGTTGACCTCGGGCAGATCGGCCTGGCCGCCGCGCGGCTGTCCGGGTCGGGCATCGCGATCGGCCTGCAGGGCAAGGGCACCGCGCTGATCCACCGCCGCGACCTGGCGCCGCTGGCCAACCTGGAGCTGTACTCGGTCGCGCCGTCGGTGACGCTGGACCTTTACCGGCTGCTCGGCGCGAATGCCGCCAGGCACGCGAAGGGCGCCACCCCCGACCCGGCCCGCAATCCGTACTCCGATGAGGCCATCGAGGCCCGCTACCACACCACGGTGATCGCCCTGATGGAACTGGAGCGCGCCCGCGTGGTGCCGGGCGCGGCACCGGTCGAGCTGTCGCTGGAGGGCCTGCTGTGAACGATGAAACGCGGGCGCTGTCCGGGCGGCCGGTGGACGACCTGACGCTCGACGCCGTCCGCGTCGGCGAAGTCGGCCTCGCCGACCTGCGGATCCACCCCGAGACGCTGGAACGTCAGGCGGTGATCGCGCAGCGGCACGGCAACCCGCAGCTCGCGGCGAACTTGCGGCGGGCGGCCGAGCTGACGTGGCTGCCCGACGAGGAAGTGCTCGCGATCTACGAGGCGCTGCGGCCGGGGCGGTCGAGCGCCGCCGAGCTCAGCGCGCTCGCCGGGTCGCTGGCTGCCCGCGGGCTACCGCTCAACGCCGCCCTGGTCGCCGAGGCCGCCGAGGTCTACGCGCGCCGCCGGCTCGCCCGATGACGGCGATCGCCGGGGTCGATGTCGGCAACGCGACCACCGAGGTCGTCGTCGTGGCCGACGGCGCCATCCTCGGCGCGGGGCGTGCCCCGACCCGCGGCCGGAAGGGGTCGCCGGACTCCCTGCGCGGCGCCGCCGCCGTGGTCCGCCGGGTCGCCCGCCAGACGGGCGCGGTCGTCGACGAGGCGCGGATCGCGCCGCTGCGCCCGGTCGAAACGTCCGTGCGCACCGTCCCGGACGTGCCGCCGTCGACGGGCCGTCTCCGCGTCCTGCGGGCAGGCGTCGCCACGCCGGGCGGCGTGAGCGCCTGCGTTGGCGTACCGCTCCTGCTCGGGAATCGCGCCGGGACTTGCAGGTCAGGCCGGCCCGGTCATCGTGGTGGTGCCGCCGGAAACGCGCTACGACCTGGCGGCGGCCGGCATTCGCGGACTGCTCGCGGCGGGGACGCGGGTCGGCGCCGTGCTCGTCGCGAGCGACGAGGCTGTTCTCGTCGCCAACCGGCTGCCCGCCGCGAAAAGGCCACGTTCCGGTCATCGACCAGGTGGACTCGGCCGCCGCGGCGTCCTGCACCCTGCTCGCGGTCGAGGTACGCCCGCCCGGTCACCCCCTGACGACGCTGGCCGACCCGGTGGCACTGGCCGCGGCGTTCGGCTTGGGTGAGCGCGACGCTGGTGACGCCGCCACGATCAGCCGCTCCCTGCTCGACTACTCCAACGCGGTGGTGGGGCTGACCCCGGACGCGATGCCGGCACCGCACCGGTCGCCCCTGAACCGCTGCCGGGCGGTGACGCGGGCGCTGGACGACATCTTCACCGTGGACCTCGCCGCCGTCTGGGAGGCCGCAACCGCCAGGCGGGGGAGCCTGGGCCGCGCGTCCCTGGTCGCCGCCCTCCGCCGGCCGCCGCCGGACGCCGGGGTGGCCGCGACGGAGCTGGCGAGCCTGCTCGGCATCCCGGTCACCTCTCCGCTAACCGAGCCGGCCGCCGCCCGGCTGGGCGCGGCCACGACGCCCGGCCTGCTGCCCGGCGCGGTGGTCGCCGACATCGGGTCGGGCACCATCGACGCGATCGCGGCCGACGGCCGCGAGGCGGTCGTCGCCGGGGCCGGGGAACTGCTCACGGTCGCGGTCGCCGAAGCCCTCGGCGTTCCGCGCGCGGCGGCCGACTGGATCAAGCGCGGCCCGTGCGTCCGGGTCAACGCCGGCCAGCGGTATGAGGCCGAGGACGGCGGCCGGGGCTTCCTTGACGTCCCCGCGCCCGCGGCCGCCGCCGGGATGCTCGCGGTCCCTGGCCCCGGCGGCCTCGTGCCGTTCGCGGGCCGCTCCGGCCAGCACCACACTCCGTCGGAGTGGCGCGCGATCCGCCTCCGCCTCAAGCAGGCCGTAATTGCCGCCAGCCTGCAGCGTGCCCTGACCGCGCTGGGCGAGCCCGGCACGCGGTTCGCGCCGGGTAGCCCGGCCCAGCTCCTGCTGGTCGGCGGCCCGGCCGCCGACGACGAGCTCGTCGGCGTCCTCACCCGCTCCCTGCCCGACTCGGTCACGGTCGGCCGCGGCAACCTCGGCGCCACCCGAGGTGGCGTGGCCCTGGGCCACCGCTACGCGGTGGCCCTCGGCCTAGCCCTCGCCTAACCGGTTCAATCCCGCCCAGCCGGGTGCGGCCCCTAGCCCGTCACGGGCACGAAGACCGCCGCTCGGCAAGCTTGGGTCCGGTTGTTTCCCGAGATCGTGTTGTTGTGGCCGGTGTTCACGATCAGGCCGCCGCCGTTGCTCAGGTCCTGGCCGAACCGATTGAGGCCGATGTAGTTGTTGATCACGAAGTTCCGCACGGTGTCACCGGTCAGCGTCACGCCAATGCCGACGTTCCCGCTGATCAGGTTGGCGGGCCTGCACGCTTGCGTGCTGGCCGATGAGGTTACGGTAGGCGTGGCCCGTGATCAGGACGCCGCCCTTCTTATTGCCCAGCGCCCTGACGCCGAGGATCTGCGTTCCGATGAAGCTGCGGAAGACGCGATTGTCATGCGCCCGGCCGGCGATCACCACCCCGTACCCGTTATTTCCCGAGAACGTGTCTTGCGGGATCACCGAGACCAGCGTGCCGCCGATGGTGTTGCCGTGAGCGGTACCGTCGATCAGCAGGCCGTCGCCGCCGTTGGGTAGCACACCGTCGCCTTTGGTAGTCAGGCCGACAATGTCGGGATCAACTGTTACCCCCGAGGCGTTCCCTGCCAGCTCGATTCCGTTCCTCCTGTTGCCGGAGAACACGTTCGTCCGGACCGCGTTGTCGCCCCCGGTGGAGGTGATAAGCAGCCCGTTCAGGCCGTTGGGAGCCGCGCCCTTGAATGCCAGCAGCCCGCCGAACGTGTTGAACGTGACGAACTTGCGGGCCGTCCCGAGGACCGCTATGCCGTTCAGGCCGTTTCCTGCGGACACGTTGCCGAGCGGGATGACCCCGCCCACCTGGGTATTCACGGAAGACCCATCGACCAGGACGCCGTCCAGGCGGTTTCCCACGATCGTCGTGTTGTTGGCGCCGACGCCGAAGAAGTTTCCCTGGACCGTCACGTTGTCCGAGCTGGTGACGCGCAGCCCGTTCCGGAGGTTGCCGCTTATGACGTTGTAATAGACGAACGGGTTATTGAAGACCTTGCAGCCCACCAGCGAGTTGCCGGGCGCCCGGTAGATCCACACGCCGTTGCCGGCATTGCCGAGAGCGCCGTCCCCGCTAGCCGTCGTCCCGATGAAGTTCCCGTTGAGTACATTGCCCAGGGAGCCAGTGCCGATCATCACGCCGTTGCCGCCGTTGCCCGATATCAGGTTGCCCAGCGGCGGCACCACGAAGACCGGTGTCACGGTCCCCTTAGTCCCGGTGGGATTGTTCGCCTTGCCGGTCACGCTGTCGATGAAGGCAGTACCACCGATCTCGTTGCCCCGTGACCCTCCGGCGATGAGAATGCCGTCCCCGCCGTTAGCGATGGCCGAGGTGCCGGCGGCGTTCGTCCCGATCCGATTGGCCGCCACCGTGTTCGCCGACGATCCGACGATCGCTATGCCGCTTCCCCGGTTGCCGGATATCACGTTCGCGACGACGCCCGAGGCGCGCGTGGGGTTCAGCCCGATGACGTTCCGGGCCGACGCCGCCGATATGTACACGCCGTCGGCGCCGTTGCCGGCCGCGGCCCCGGCCAGGTTCAGGCCGATGTAGTTGTCGTTGAGCGTGACCGAGCCGGCGTCCAGGGTCACGCCATTGCCGCTGGCGTCGTCCACGGCTACTCCCAGCAGCCGCGAGCCGCCCGAGCCGGCGGCAAACACCAAGCCCGCGTTCCCGTTGAAGTCGAGTGCTACGACAGGCGGCCCGCCAGCGACGTGCGTGGGTGCCGTTGTCGCATCAATCGTCACTTGCCGGGCGATCGCGGGCAACGGCCCAGCCAGGGTGATAGTCCCGGCTATGGCGAAGTGGATGAGGGTTGAATTTCCCGCCGGAGCGGCATTTGCGGTATTGATGGCGGCACGGAGGGAACCCACCCCAGCATCGCTCGGGCTGATCACGGTGATTGTCTGCGAGAATGCCGGGGCATGCGCGGCGGAAGCCTGGGCCGCGACAGCCCCGGATGGGAAGGCAACCGTTGCCGAACCCGACGCGACCAAGAACGCGGCACCCGCGATAAGCGGCATGAATCGCCCTGGCCAGATAATCCATTTTTTCATGAAGCCCACCTGCATGGCGCGTACATATCCTTATCCCCACTTAGGCCGTTTTGGCGAAGAGGACCTGCGGCTTCAATAATATGCACTACGCCACTGAGCCCGCTCGAAAAGCCACGGGAGATAATTTCGCCCGGTATATCTGGCGCAATTTCCGGAAACGATCAACTCGAATTACTTGGGCCCCTATACCCGGGTATTCGGTTCCTCGCTCCCGCCGGTCATGCGGTCCGATGCCGGCTGGCCGTGAGATAGCGGGCCGATGCCCGCATCCCTCGCGGCGAGCTGCAGGCGCTCGGCACCGAGCCCGATGTTGACGCCAGCACCGTACGCGGTGGCACCGGACAACACGGTGGCCAGCATGGTTCCCAGCACCAGGCTCACGGCCTGCTCGGCGCTGAGGTCACCGGCCGCCCAGAACGCGGTGAACACAACGGCGCCTGCGGCCCCCACCGCGGCCACCAGCCACCTGCCGCAAAGGCGCGCTCAGCCGGGTCCGGGACCGGCGGACGCCTGCGAGGCGAACTGGGTCCGGTACAGATCGGCGTAGAGCCCGCCTGCCGCGAGCAGTTCTTCGTGACTGCCGCGTTCCCGGATCCGGCCCTCGTCGATGACCAGGATCTGGTCCGCCTCGCGGATGGTGGACAGCCGGTGCGCGATCACGAGCGAGGTGCGTCCCGCCAGCGTGGTCTTGAGCGCGCGCTGGACGGCCAGTTCCGACTCAGAGTCCAGGTGCGCGGTCGCCTCGTCCAAGATGACGACCGTCGGGGCCTTCAGCAGCAGCCGGGCCAGGGCGACCCGCTGCTTCTCCCCGCCGGACAGCCGGTAGCCGCGGTCGCCCGCCACGGTGTCGAGGCCGTTGGGCAGGGAGCAGACCAGGTCCCAGACCTGCGCCGCCCGGCAGGCCTCGATGAGCTCCGCCTCCGTCGCGGAGGGGCGGGCGTACAGCAGGTTGGCCCGGATCGTGTCGTGGAACAGGTGCGCGTCCTGGGGAACGACGCCGATGGTGGCCCGCAGCGACGTCAGGGTCAGGTCACCGACGTCGCGGCCGTCAAGGCGCACGGTCCCTGACACCGGGTCGTACAGCCGCGGCACCAGGTGAGTGATCGTGGTCTTGCCGGCGCCGGACGGGCCGACCAGCGCGGTCAGCTTCCCGGCGGGGGCGAGGAAGCTCACGTCCTGCAGTACCCAGGTGTCCGCCGCGCGTTCCGGCGCGGCCAGCGTGACCGGTTCCAGGGACGGGAGTGACACCTCGCTGGCGGCCGGGTACCGGAACCGAGACATGGTCGAACTCGACCTGCGGCACCGCGCCGCCGGGCAGCGGGCATGCACCGGGACGTTCCGTTATGAGGGGCTTAAGGTCGAGTATCTCGAATACCCGGTCGAAGGCGACGAGTGAGGTGAGGAAGTTGACCTGCATGGCGGACACCTGGTTGACCGGCCCGTACAGCCTCGTGATCAGGGTGACCATGGCCACCAGCGTGCCGAGCTGGAACACGCCGTGGACGACGAGGGTCCCGCCGAGCCCGTAGATCAGTGCGGTGGTCAGGCCGGCCAGCAGGGACACGCCGATAACCAGCAACTGCGCCCACATGGCGGACGACACGCAGAGGTCGCGGATCCGGGTGGCCCGGCGGGCGAACAGGCCGACTTCCTCGTCCGGGCGCCCGTAGAGCTTGGCGAGCATCGCGCCGGACACGTTGGTCCGCTCGCTGGTCATCGCGGCCAGTTCGGCGGCGAGTTGCATCTCCTCCCTGGTAAACCGCTGCTGCCGCTTCCCGGTGACCTTGCCGACGAAGGCGAACAGCGGGATCAGCGCAAGCGCCACCAGGCTGATCTGCCAGGACAGGTAGAACATCGCCGCGAGCACCATGCCCAGCGTCATCAGCGTGGAGACCGACCGGTACAGCAGCAGGCCGACCGACCGCTGCGCGGCGTCGACGTCGCTGTTCAGCCTGCTGACCAGGGCGCCGGTCTGGACGCGGGTGAAGAACGCCAGCGGCTGCCGCTGCACGTGGGCGAACACGCTGGTGCGCAACTCGCAGACCAGGCCCTCGCCGATCCGGGCCGAGTACCAGGACTTAATGTACGTCGTCAGCGCGTCGAGCAGCACAAGCGCGGCGACGGCGAGGGAAAGCGCCACGATCACGGGCACCTGGCGGCGCAGGACGCCGTCGTCGACGATGAACCCGAGCAGTACCGGGTTCACGACCGTGATGGCCGAGTCCACGGCGGTAATGAAGAACAAGAACGCGAGCGTCCAGCGGTACCTCGTGAAGTACGGGAGGACCCGCCGTACCGTGCCGGGCCTGATTTGCTGCCGCGCTCGCTCACCGTCGTCAATGAACCGCATGCCGAACGCCGGACCTGAGATCATGGCGCCGCGAACCCCCTGCCTAGTTTTGCATTTCGGTGCCGTTTCGGCTGGCTGCCATGATTTACCGTAACGATTTCCGGTCCAGAAAAAATCGGCCTGAAGGCTGCTGACGCCACCATGCCGGATGTCGCATAATAAAAGTGTCGGGAAAAGCCGTCCGACTCGGCGCAATCTACGCCCCAGTTTGGGCGATTGAGCACTCCAGTTGCGCAGCGCTACCTAAGCGGAGCCTGGGAATTGGACGAGGTAGTCCGGAAGGCACCAACCAGCGACTATCCCCCGGCCCCGGCTGGCACCCCGACCAACCTCGTCGACCTGCACTTCACGAGTCTGTCTTCCCCCGGCAGTTGCTCCGGAGAAGACGTAGAGATGACCACATCCAGGCAGGCACGCGGAGGAAGCGGGCTGCCGGGAATGGGTATCTCGTCGCGGTGCCCCGACGTTAGCTGGCGCAGGCGTGGAGAAGGGCGGTGCCGAGCTCGGTCCGGTGGTAGCGGACTTCGTGGCCGTGCCGGACGGTGGTGGCTAGCCCGGCGTCGCGGAGCGCGATGAGATGGCGGGAGGTGCCCGCCGGGCTGAGATCGGTGATCGCGGCGACCGCTGTTGTGGAGAGCGGCTGGTCCAGGGCGGCTAGCACGCGGGCGCGGGTGCGGCCGAGTAGCCGGCCCGCAGAATCGGGCGGCGCCTGGGGCGCCTGCCATAGCCGGGCTATTCCGTCGGCCGGGTAGACGATAGTGGGCTGCCAGGGTTCTTCGACGATCGCGGCGACGTTGGGCCACAGGTAGGCGCTCGGCATGAGCAGGAGTCCGCGCTGTGCGATCTGGACGGTCCGGTCGCTGCGGTCGGGCAGGACGAGGCCGTCCCTGGTCCAGCGGATCTTCGGGTCGAGCTCCGCCAGAACGCGCCCGAGCCCGTGTTGCGTCAGCGCGCGTGACCGGTCCGCGATGTCACGGTCGAGCAGCATTTGAACGCGTGCCCAGTAGGGTTCCACCAAAGTGGCCCAGGCGTCGTAGAGCAGGTCGGCGAGCTGGTCGCGTGCGTGCTGGGGGTTGGCGATCATCGATGCCAGGAGGTGGCGGGAGTGTTCCTGGTGGACGGTGTCATGGCACCGCTGGATCTCTCGCGCAACCTGTGCCGGGGCGGTGGCCTGGATCTGCTCCAACTGGCTGGCCAGGGCCGGCGTGGATGTCGATGGCGGCGGGGTCAGGAAGTCGGGAACGTAACCGTAGCGCGGGAGTACTGCCAGCAGGGGTGCCCACTCAAGCCGGGCTGCGCTGGCGCGGACGGCCCGCATCCAGGGCGCGTGATAAGCGCGGCCGCGCTCATCGGCGAAGGCCTGCACGGCGGCCTGCGTCTCCCACAGCGGCGAGACGGCAAACTGGATGGCGAGCACGCTGTCGCGGTCGCGCATGGCAAACAGTGTCATCGCGACTCAACATACGCCCAGGCGCGAATCAATGGATCCTGGCCGCCAGGCGATGGTTGCCTGGTGTCATGCCAGGTGCGAGCGAACTGACACGACGGGTAAAGACGATCAGCGCAAACTGGACGGCGGGTGAAGATGGCGCCGACGGCCGGTTCGAGGTCCTGATCATCACCGAAGACGACGAGCGGCATGTGGTCGCGCCGAGCCCGGAGGCGACGACCGCGCTGGTCGCGCTCACGCAGGCCGAAACCGTGTTGCTGTGGGATCCTTCCCACCGCACGCTCATAGCCGCGAACGTCGTCGGGAAGATGCCGTGGACCAAAGGCGCGCAGTCCACGCCGCAGGCCAGCTGACCCGGCTGCACCGCGCTGCGGCAGCCGCTACACCAAGGGCGCCGCGGTCCCGGTCTCCAGCAGGGCCTGAATCGCGGGGAGCACGGCCTCGATCGGCTGGCCGGTGCGGAATGCGACCAGGGTGGCGCCGCCGTCGCCGTCTAGCGCGCGCGGCGCGAAACAGCCGATGACCTGGCGCATCGCCTCGTCTACCTCGCGGACCGGGTCTGGTGCTTTCGCCGCGCAGCCAGCGGCGCAGCACGTGGTTGTGCGCGGCGGCCACCGCGGCCGCCATCAACTCGGCCTGCAGCGCGGCGGGCTCGGCGTGGTCGTCCATCCGTTCGGCGATGAACTCACGGAACAGCCGCTGGTAACGGGCGACGCTGACGATCTCCCTGTCCCGCAGTGCGGGCACCGCGCTGGTCAGCGCGTACCGGCGCTCGGCCAGGTCACCCTCGTCGAGGTAGTGCAGCAGCACCAGGCGGACGGCGTCGGTGACCGCGGCGAGCGCGGTGCCGTGGCTGGTTGAGCGGAGCCGGTCGCGGACCTGCTCGAGCAGCAGGTCGTGGTCGGGGAAGATGACGTCTTCCTTGGACCGGTAGTGCCGGAAGAACGTCGCGCGGCCGAGACCTGCCCGTTCGGCGATGTCGTCAACGGTGGTCTGCTCGTAGCCGCGCTCGTGGAACAGGTCGAACGCGGCCTGCGCGAGCCGGTCCCGCGCCGTGGGCTTGTCCATGGTGGCTCATCATCCCTGCTCTATCGCGCTGCCGTCACTGCGAGATTCGTGCACTTGCAAGGCGGTGCACTTGCAAGGCGGTGCACTTGCAAGGCGGTGCGAGACTAAGTATCGTCTCAGATGAGATCTCAGTTTCAATAGTGATGCTGCCGACGTCTCGCCGGAGATCCTCATGACCGCATCGATTGCCCTGCCTGCCCGCCGTCCGGTGCTGGCCGAGCGGCTGCCGGCCGCCTGACCCGCGCGGCGTCACTATCGTGGCGGGCGTCGCGCTGACCGCGCTGGCGGCGCAGGTGGCGATTCCCGTTCCCGGGTCTCCGGTCCCGGTCACCGGGCAGACCTTCGCCGTGCTGCTCGCCGCGCCGCGCTCGGCCCGGCCCGCGGACTGGCCGCCCAGGCCCTGTACCTGGTGCTTGGTGCCGCGGGCCTGCCGGTCTTCGCCGGGGCGGGTCACGGTCCCGGCGTGATCTTCGGGGCGAGCGGCGGGTACCTGGTGGGGTTCCTCGCCGCCGCGGCAATCGTCGGTTACGGCGCGCGCCGCGGCGCGGACCCGTCCCCGGTGCGGACCCTGCTGCTGTTCGCGCTCGCCTCAGTCGATCATCTACGTGATCGGGACGGCCTGGCTGTGCCTGGACACCGGCATGAGCGCTAGCGCGCGGGATCGCCGCGGGCGTGACACCGTTCATCCCCGGCGACGTGGCCAAGGCGCTGCTCGCCGCCGGGCTGCTGCCCGGGGCGTGGTGGCTGCTCGGGCGCGGGGCGAGCGGCCCGGCCGAAGCGGGCGCGCGATGAGGACCCCCGGTGGCGAGGCGGCGGGCGCCCGAACGGACGATGCGTTGCCTGGTCCGCATACGACGGCGGGGAAGATCTAGCGGCATGAAGCGGTCACGGCCGAGCGGGGTGGCGAAGCACGCTCTCGTTCTGGATCATCTGTCTGGGTCCGGGGCGCGGCCGGTCAGGCGGGGAGGGTTACGGTGAATACCGCGCCGCCGTCCGGGTGGTTGCCCGCGTGGATGTGACCGCCGTGCAGGCGCGCGTTCGCCCAGGCGATCGCCAGGCCCAGGCCGCTTCCCTCGGAACGCGCCCGGGCCGTGTCGGCTTTGTAGAACCGGTCGAATATGTGCGGGATCGCGGCGGGGGGCAGGCCGTTGCCGTGGTCTCGCACTTCCACCGCCAGCTGCCCGCCGCCCGGCCCGCCACCCTGGCCGCCTGACTGGATCCGGGCCTTCACGGTCACCGGCGGGCCGCCGTGACGCAGGGCGTTGCCGACGAGGTTGGCCAGGATGACGTCGAACCGGCGCCGGTCCAGCCGTACGGTCAGCCCGGCCGGCACGTCAGCGCACACAGCAGACCAGCCACGCGCGCGCAGGCACTGGCTGACGGCGTTCGCGATATCTGTCTCATCGACGACCAGCTGCGCGCTGCCGGCATCGAAACGGGAGATCTCGATGAGGTCCTCGACCAGCCGGTTGAGGTGCTGCACCTCTTGCTGTACCAGCCGCGCGGCCGTCTCGGCGTCCCCGGTGAGTCCCGGGTGCTCGTGGAGGATGCCGGCCACCGCCGTCATCGCGGTCAGCGGAGTCCGCAGCTCATGGGACACATCGCCGGCGAACTGCCGGGAGCGTGCCTCCATCCGTTCCAGCTCGCCCACCTTGTTCTCGAGGGCGGACGCCATCGCGTTGAACGCGGTGACCAGCTGGGCGAGCTCGTCGCGGCCCTGCGGCTCGACCCGGACCGACAGGTCACCGCCGGACATGCGCCGCGCGGCCTGGGCCAGCCGCCGTACCGGCAGCACGACCGGCCGGTACACGGCGACGGCGACAGTGGTAATCATCGCGAGCAGCAGCCCGGCCTCCACCCCGAAGAAGACCCAGGCGGTATGGGGCACCAGGCGGGGCGCCGGCTGCCCGGGCAGGCTGTACCGCAGGTTCCGCAGCCAGCGGGGCCCGAGGATCACCTCGCTCAGCCAGGCCGAGAGGTGATACGACTCGATCAAGGTGTGAAACCATGACGCGGCGAGTGCCGACAGCAGCGCCACCACGATGAACGCGGTAACCAGACGGGTCCGCACCGGTGCATCCCTCCTACTCTCCGGTTACACCGGCCCGAACCGGTACCCGAAGCCCCGCACGGTCTGGATGTAGCGCGGCTCGGACGTGTCGGTCTCGATCTTTGCCCGCAGCCGTTGCACGCAGGCGTCGACCAGCCGGGAGTCCCCTAGGTAGTCGTGCTCCCATACCAGGTCGAGAAGCTGTTCCCTGGAGAACACCTGCCGCGGGGAGCCGGACAGGACCAGCAGCAGCCGCAGCTCGGTGGGGGTGAGTGAGACGTTACGGGCGTCCCTGCGGACGATCAGCGAGCCGCGGTCGATCATGAGCTCGCCGTATGTCTCCGCTGGCGAGCCCGCCCGGGCCGTACGGCGGATCACGGCACGGATGCGGGCGTCCAGCACGCGCGGCTCCACCGGTTTCACCACGTAATCGTCGGCGCCCGCCTCCAGGCCGCCCACGATGTCCAGGTCGTCGCCCCGGGCGGTCAGCATGATGACCGGGATGTCGCCGCCGCGACGCAGCCGACGGCAGACTTCGAAGCCGTCAAGACCAGGGAGCATCACGTCGAGCACCACGACGTCCGCGGCGGCGCCGGGAAGGTCGCGGAGCGCCGCCTCGCCGGTCTCGGCGGAGCGCACTTCGTAGCCGAGGCGGCGCAGGGCCAGCTCCAGGCCCTGACGGGCGCCCGGATCGTCCTCAACCAGCAGTACGGTAGCCATTACCTGCCATTATGTCTCCGTGCCCGCGGAACTGCCCCCGCCGCGAGGTGTTCGCCGCGAGGTGTTCGCCGCACGGGAACGTCCAGTGTCAGCGTCCTCACTACACGGCGCCAATGTCATGAACCGGTCCGTGGAGTGTCATGAACGTGTCACAGGGCAGCCGCCGGCGTCCGCTGTGACATAGCTGTGACGGTAGCCGGACATGCCGGTGAAGCTGGTATCGCACCGTCGCAGGCATGCACCCAACGAGCGTCCGGCCCCCGCGGGGGCCGGACGGAACACCAACCGGTTACCGGCGCCGGACAAGCCGGACACTCCTGGCCGCGCTCGGCGCCCTGGCCGCACTCGGCTGCCTGGCCGGCCTCCTCATCGCGAGGCCGCACAGGCCTCCCTCCAGGCCGGCCGCCCTTTCCTGGCCGACGGGGCGGCCCCCAGGATCGTCCAGGCCAGCGGCCCGGCCCGCTACTTCGGGCCAGCCGAAGCTGGGCGCGGTGTCGTGGCCGGCGATAGGGACCTCGGCCGCCGGCGTCAGCGGCTACGGGGTGACGGACGGCCCGGGCGCGACCAGGCGGGTGCCCATCGCCAGCGTCGCCAAGCTGATGACCGCGTACGTGATCCTGCGAGATCATCCCCTGTCCGCGAACGGCGCAGGCCCGGATATCACGGTCGAGCCGTCGGAGGCAGCCGCGTACCCGTCGCAGGTCGCCGACGGCGACTCGCTGGTGGCGGTCGCCGCCGGGGAAACGCTCACCGAGCGCCAGGCGCTTGAGGCGCTCCTGCTGCCCTCGGCCGACAACATCGCCTGGATTCTCGCCCGGTGGGACGCCGGCCGCCAGCCCGCGTTCACGGCGAAGATGAACGCCACCGCCCGCCGCCTCGGCATGTCCGGCACCAGTTACACCGACCCGTCCGGCCTGGACTCGTCCACCGTCAGCACCGCCGCCGACCAGGTGCGCCTCGGGACGGCAGCGATGGATGAGCCCGCGCTTGCCGCGATCACGGCGATGCCCGCGGCCTTCGTTCCCGTGGCCGGCGTGGTCCGCAACACCAACACGCTGCTGGGCCAGGACGGGATCGCCGGCCTCAAGACAGGCAGCACGCAGGCGGCCGGCGGGTGCCTTCTCGTCGCGGCCTGGCAGCAGGTCAACGGGCGCCGCACCCTGATCGTGGCCGCCGTGCTCGGCCAGCCGGGCACGGCCCAGACCATCCTGCCGAACGCATTGCGGGCCGGCCATGACCTCGTGCTCGCGCTGGATACCGCCCTCGGCGCTGGCGTGCGGCCCGGTCCTCGCGACCGCTCAGCAGGCTCCGCTCAAGGCCCTCCCCTCATCCAGGACGCAAGGACGCGGCAGTGACGGGCCCCTGGAAACGCGGCCTGGTGCTCGCGGCCCTAGCGCTGCTGCTCGGGCTGCTGATGCTGCTGCACGCGCAGATCCCGAACGAGGGGGCCGGGAACCTGGGCAGCCTGACGGAGACGTTCCTGCCGTGGCTCGGCCTGTTCATGCCGGCGCTGCTGGCCGGGGCGCTGCTGCGCCGCTCCGCCGCCGCGGCGGCCGCGCTGCTGCTGCCGGCCATGGTGTGGCTGCACCTGTTCGGCGGGGTGCTCAGCGACAAGTCCCGCCCCGGGGGCTTCCTCACCGTGGCCAGCGAAAATGTCAACGCAGGCAACCCCGGCCCGGCCGGCACCGCCCGCGACCTGGCCGCCTCCGGCGCCGACGTGCTGGCCTTGGTCGAGCTGACCCCGCAGGCCACGGGCACGTACGAGAGGGAACTGGCGAAGGCGTACCCGTACCGCACGCTGCAGGGCACGGTCGGGCTGTGGAGCAAGCTGCCACTGTCGGACACCCAGCCGATCGACATCATGGACTACGGGCCGCTGGCGGATACCCGGTCGGCCGGAGCCGCGATGGTCTCGGACCGGGCGCTGCGGACCACGGTGGCCACGGGTCACGGGCCGCTGACGGTTTACGTGGCTCACCTCGGGTCCGTACGGGTGAATCCCATGGCGGGCTTTTGGACGGCCTCGCGGGACATCGGCGTCCAGGCGCTCGGCCAGGCCATCGCCGCCGATCCGAGTAAGCGGCTGGTGCTGCTCGGTGACCTGAACGGCACGATGGGCGACCGGGCGTTCGCCGGCCTCACCGCCCAGCTGCACTCGGCTCAGGACATGGCCGGGAACGGCTTCGGCTTCACCTGGCCGGCGTTCTTCCCG
The DNA here is from genome assembly GCA_963811335.1 of uncultured Actinomycetota bacterium. Classification (GTDB taxonomy): domain Bacteria; phylum Actinomycetota; class Actinomycetes; order Streptosporangiales; family Streptosporangiaceae; genus Trebonia. The sequence goes on from CAWERB010000007.1 coordinate 96,567, forward strand.
GTGCTGCGGATCGACCAGATCTTGGTCAAAGGCGTGGAGCCGGACAGCTGCTGGGTACGGCCCGCCAACGGCAGCGACCACCGGCCGGTGGAGGCCAGAATCAGCTGGTGAACAGACCTGGAGACCATCGAAGCGGGGGTGCGGCGGGCTGTTCCGAAATTATCGGTGATCGGGAATCTTACGATCAGCGGACGAGACGACGGAGTCGGGTGCGGGCCGGGCGGGCGGCTGGTAGACAGAACCAGTCTTTCCAGCGGGTTCGCTCTCCAGGGGGTCAGCATGGTGCACGCGAATGAATTCTCATACGGCCTGCTGACACCCGGGCTGGCCTTCGTGATGTCGTGCGTCGGCTCGTTCCTCGGGCTGCGCTGCGCCGCCCGGGCCAGGGCCTGCGCCGGATTCGCGCGCGCGGGGTGGCAACTGCTCGCCGCCGCCTCGATTGGCGCGACCGGGATCTGGGTGATGCACAATATCGCCCTGCTCGGCTTCAGCGTCCCGGGGCAGGTGATCCGCTACGACGTGCCGATGAGCCTGCTGTCCGGGCTGGTCGCGGTGGCGGTAGTGTTCGCCGCGCTGGTGATCGCCGGGTCTGGCGGCGCGGGATTCCCGCGCCTGCTGCTCGGCGGGATCGTCATCGGCGGGGGCGTGCTGTTCAGCATGGACTTTGTTGGGATGGCGGCCATGCGGATGCCGGACACGATCCGGTACAACGCGTGGGGCGTTCTGCTGTCCGTCCTTATCGCGGTGGCCGCCGCAACCTTGTCGCTGTGGGCCGCGCTGCGGCAGCGCGGCATCAGGCCGGCGGTGGCCGCCTCGGTGGCGATGGGCGTCGCTATCAGCGGGATGCATTACATGGCGATGGAAGCAATGCGCTTCATCGCCGCGCCTGGCGCCGCGGGCATGCTCGGCGGGGTCACCGCGGCGCAGTTCGTGGTGCCGCTGATCCTGGTGATCAGCATCTTGACCTTCATCCTCATCATCAGCGTCGGGCTGGGACGGACAGAGGCACAGATCCGCGCCGATGCCGAGCTCACCGGCCTGCTGGCCCGCCACCGCCAGGGACAGGCCTGGGAGACCGCACCGGCCGGCCACGGCCGCCACTCGGTCGCGCCCCCGGCGTCATGAGAATTTCTCCATGCCTGCGTTGATGCAGGTGAGCACGCAGGTCAGGGTTTCCCTTTTTCCGGGGACGCAGGTCTTATTAAAGAGGTGTTTCCGCTCAATACCGGATCTCACCGGAACCCTGGTAAAAAAAAAAAAAAAAAGGCCCCTGAGCCGCCGACGGCGCCGCATAAAAAGACGGATAACACCGGGCAGGCCTACAGACACGTCTTTACGGGTCTCGACAGTGGTATGACCCGGTCACGGCCGGGTTCCGGGCTGGCCGCGGACAAGGTGTTTCCCTTTATTCCGCTCACCGGAATCCCTGCCGCCGCCGCCATCACCCAGGCCCAGCACGTCTACGCTGACAATCCCGGAGGAGGGACGGCCTTGCTGAGCGAAGAGCGGAACCGCCTGCTGTGTCAAACGGGCCCGGTGACTGCGATGGGAGAACTGCTGCGGCGTTACTGGCATCCGGTCGCGGGTGCGGCGGAGTTCAGCAGGCAGACCGTGAAGGCGGTGCGCATCCTGGGCGAGGACCTGGCTCTGTACCGTGACAAGAGCGGGAACTACGGGCTCGTCGACCAGCACTGCCCGCACCGGCGCGCGGACCTGACGTACGGCTTCGTCGAGGAACGGGGGCTGCGCTGCAATTACCACGGGTGGCTGTTCGACCACACCGGCCGGTGCCTTCATCAGCCGTTTGAGGAGACACTGCATCCAGAGGGTAGCTTCCGGGACAAGGTTCGCATCAAGGCGTATCCGGTACAGGAGAAAGCCGGGCTGCTCTGGGCCTACCTGGGGCCCCGGCCGGCGCCGCTGCTGCCCGACTGGGATCGGTATCACGCGCGCGGGTTCAAGCAGGTAGCCATCTCGGTGATCCCGTGCAACTGGTTCCAGTGCCAGGAGAACTCGATCGATCCCGTTCACTTCGAATGGCTGCATGACAACTGGTCACGGGTGCTGCGCGGTGAGGACGGCCCCCGTGCCCCAGCCCATCAGCGGCTCGGCTTTGACGAATTCGACCACGGTTTCGTCTACCGCCGCGTCCGCGAGGACACGACGGAGAACGACGAACTGTGGACCACCGGACGGGTGTGCCTGTGGCCCAACTGCTTGTACGTCGGGCATTTCGAATGGCGGGTACCGATCGATGACGAGCACACGCTCAGTGTCGGGTGGTTCATCGACGAACTGCCCGGTGACACGCCGTTCGAGCAGGACGTGATTCCCTGCTGGCACGCCCCGGTCCGGGACGAGCGAACGGGCCGCTGGATCGACAGCCACGTCATGAACCAGGATTTCATCGCCTGGACGGGTCAGGGCGTCATCGCGGATCGCACGAAGGAGCACCTTGGGGAGAGCGACCGGGGAGTGATCCTCCTCCGTAAGCGACTGCTCGAGGACATCGAGGCAGTGGCCGCCGGGCGTGACCCCAAGGGGACGATCCGCGATCCAGCAGCCAACCACCGCGTGCACCTGCCGATCATGGGCGGCCTCAACCGCCCGGCGCCGGAACACGGGCCGCATCCCTTCCCGTTCCTCGCGGGCCAACCGGAAGAGGTGACCAGGGAGTTCGAGCAGGCCTGGCGGAACTGCGCGGCCGCCGCATCAGAAAAGCTATCCACCGGTGGCTGAAACCCGCACCGGACGCGTGAGCGGCGCGGGCGAGGCCGCGCAGGCGCGGGCGTACGGCCTGACCCCCGGCGACCTGGGCGACTGGGCGTCTTTTGCCCCGATCGAGATCCACTGGGCGGTCAAGCACGGCATCGCTCCGGCGGCCGCCCGGCGCTGGGCGCGCGCGGGGCTGCGCATCGGCAACACCGTCCGCGCGATCGCGCTCGGAATGGACCCAAAGGAGGTAAGGGCATGGGCCCGCGCCGGGTTCGCTCCCTCCGATGCGGTTGAGGCAAAAGAGATGGGCATACCACTTGAGGCTGCTCTCGCCTGGCGTGACGCCGGGTTCATTTTGCCTGACGCGGCGCTCCTGATCCACGAAGGCTTCACCCTCAAAGCAGCGGTGAATGCCCGGTATGACGGCATCGCCGATGAGGACCTCGACGTCCGATGGCGCCGGCAGGCTTGACCGATAACCCGCGGTCATGCCGGCCGGCCGGCCGCGGGGACCAGGGACCCCCATTGACAATTTTCGATGCATCGACTAACTTCAATGCATCGATGAATTTCGATGGGAGTGGACGAGGTGAGAGGCCATGACGAGCGTGGTGCCCTGCGCAGCGGCGACCTGGCCGCGTGCTGCTCGCCGGTGGCCGAGGTGGCTGGCCGGGCCGGCAGCGTAAGGCCCGGCCGAGGTCCTGAACACGGGAGGAGTGACAGAGATGACTGACAAGACGAAGACCGCCCTGCGCGAGGAGGTCCGCCAGCGCTACGCGCAGGCGGCCCAGGTCGTCATGGACCAGGCCGGCAGCACGTCCGGCGGGTGCTGCGGCGGCTCCGCCGAGGCGGGGAGACGGAGGCGCTTGACTCGGCCGACTGGGTCGGTGCCGCGCTCTACGGTGAGGGCGGGACCGAAGGGCTCCCGGAAGAGGCCGTGCTGGCCAGCCTCGGCTGCGGCAACCCGGTGGCCGTCGCGGAACTGCACGAGGGCGAGCGCGTCCTGGACCTGGGCTCGGGCGGCGGCATCGACGTCCTGCTGTCGGCCCGCCGGGTGGGCCCGTCCGGGTTCGCCTACGGAGTGGACATGACAGAGGAGATGCTCACCCTGGCGCGCGCGAACGCCGCCAAGGCCGGCGCGGCCAACGTCGAGTTCCGCAAGGGCGAGATCGAGGCGCTTCCCCTGCCGGACGCCTCAGTGGACGTGGTGATCTCCAACTGCGTGATCAACCTGTCCACCGACAAACCCGCCGTGCTCGCCGAGATGTTCCGCGTGCTGGTCCCCGGAGGCCGGATCGGCATCTCCGACGTGGTCGCCGAAGACCAACTGGCGCCCGCCGACCGGGCCGCCGCGGGCTCGTATGCCGGGTGCATCGCCGGGGCGCTGTCCCGCGCCGAGTACCTCGAAGGCCTCGCCGCCGCCGGGTTCACGAACGCCACGGTGACCTTCACCAACGAGGCGGCATCGGGCATCCACTCGGCCATCATCCGGGCGGTCAAGCCCGCGTGAGCGGGGCAAGAACTCATAACGTGGTGCTTGCGCCGATCCGGGTCCCTGACGGTGTCGACCTGATGCGCTCGGCGTACCTGGCGGGCGTGGTCTTGAGCAGATGGTGCGGGGTCACAAACGTGCCGTGCTTGCTTCGGGTGCAGGGAAGGTCACGACTGATGGGGCCGCCCCATGCCACCGTGTTCGTCGCTTCCCATGCCTTGGCCCGGGTGTCGGAGCCTGGACATTACCTTGGACTCGATCTGGCGGATGCGTTCCCTGGTGACGCCGTAGACCTTGCCGATCTCGTCCAGCGTCTTGGGCTGGCCGTCGGTGAGGCCGAACCGCATGGAGACCACGCCCGCCTCGCGCTCCGACAGGGTGTCGAGTACCGAGTGCAGCTGCTCCTGGAGCAGGGTGAACGAGACCGCCTCGCCGGGCTGGATCGCCTCGGAGTCCTCGATCAGGTCACCGAACTCGCTGTCGCCGTCCTCGCCGAGCGGCGTGTGCAGCGAGATCGGCTCACGGCCGTACTTCTGCACCTCGATGACCTTCTCCGGGGTCATGTCGAGCTCGACGGCCAGTTCCTCCGGGGTCGGCTCACGGCCCAGGTCCTGCAGCATCTGGCGCTGGACGCGGGCCAGCTTGTTGATGACCTCCACCATGTGCACCGGGATGCGGATGGTGCGGGCCTGGTCGGCCATCGCGCGGGTGATCGCCTGCCTGATCCACCAGGTCGCGTACGTGGAGAACTTGTACCCCTTGGTGTAGTCGAACTTCTCCACCGCGCGGATCAGCCCCAGGTTGCCCTCCTGGATCAGGTCCAGGAACAGCATGCCGCGGCCGGTGTACCGCTTGGCCAGCGAGACGACCAGCCGCAGGTTGGCCTCGAGCAGGTGGTTCTTAGCCCGGCGGCCGTCCTCGGCGATCCACTCCAGGTCGATGCGCTGGGCGACGGCCATCGCCTCGGCCTCGGCCAGCTTCTCCTCGGCGAGACCGGCAGGCCTCGATCCGCTTGGCGAGCTCGGTCTCTTGCTCGGCGTTGAGCGGGGGCACCTTGCCGATCTGCATCAGGTAATCCGTAACCGGGGCGGTGGCGCCCGCGACCTGCACCTGAGCCGCGGGCAAGTCCTCGTCGTTGCTGGCGAGGACGAGGATTTCCCCGGCTTCGGCAATGGCCGCCTCTTCAGCGTGCGCGGTGAGCCAGGCAAGGAACCGGGCTCGGCCGGCACCGGTGTCATAGCCCGCGGCACACTGCGCGGCAAGGTGTTCGCCAAGCTCCGGGTAGATGTCTGCCAGGAACAGGCGGTGCTCATGACCTTGGCGTGCGTCAGCGTCGCCGGTCATGTCGGCGCTCCTTTTCCGTTATCGGCCCCGAACGGGTAGTACCGCTCTAGCCCCGCGACCAGTTTTCCCCGGGCACTGTGCAGATGAGCGTGCACAGTGCCTTCGGCGATGCTGAGCTCGGCGGCGATCTCTGTGACCTTCATCCGGTCCTGCCACCGCATCAGCGCGACTTTTTTCTGTCTTGGCGGCATGTCCTCGATGATCTGCCGCGCCTGATCTAGCGCTATCGCGTTGAGTGCCTGAGCCGCCGTGTCAGCCACGGTGCCTTGATATCGGGCATGGATATCTGGCTGCCTGCGGCGGAAGACCTCCTTGCGCCGGAAATCGCTGATGTCCTTGTTCGCCAGGGTGCTGAGCAGCCACGCCCGCTGCTGGCTTGCTGCATGCCTGCGCAACCTCGTCCATGCCCTTGCCGCCGCCTCGAACGTGTCCTGGACCAGGTCTGCGGCCAGTTCACGATCGCCGCGAGTGCGCAGGCACGCGTGTCCGAACAGCCACCGGTCATGAGCCGCGAAGAACGAGCCAAGCTCAGTGACATGACGCTTCGGTAGCCGCACTTCGCCGCTACCGTCCATGCCACATCTCCCCCAGCCTCCGTCCGGGCAGGCTCGGCCCGGAGTCCAGTGAGCTCATCATGACTATTTAGTCGCGCGGCTGCCGCAAAACCTTTAGTGCCCCAGGAAGGCCGTCGCGGCCGCCACAACAAGTACAGGCCGCAATAGCCACTGAGCTCGAGGGGAACTTGTCGGCTGCAACGGTACTGCCACCCCGGCGACCGCGTTGCCTGCGATGGATGATGCGGTGACACGCCAGTGGTGCTGTTCATGGTCAGCGACGAGTGGGGTCAGTGAGCGTCTGGCACGTCCGAGGGACGGGACGGGACGTGGCCGACCCGTTTCCGGATTGTCCTGCTTACTGCGAGGATAAAGGCAGTGCCCCGCGCGGTTATTCTTCAACTCCATTACATGATGGAATTGAAGTTTGGCTGTGCAGAGAGTGCGCGCTCGACTTCGCGACCTGCCAGCCGACGCGGCGCCGCTACACGCGAGCCAAGGTGATTAACGAGATGTTCTTCATCGAAGGCCGCGGCAGCGGATTCTGATCGCGATAGCAAGATCATCTTCTTGAGCAGTCATCAGTAATTTTCATTTCCGCGCATCATCCCTCGTGTACTGAATAACATGATTTAGTTTGACATCTGACAAGGCCGCTCTACGTGGCCTACGTGGGAGGACTGATGCGGGTTATTTACCTGTCGGATCATCCCGGCGAGAAGCTGCAGGCTGCTCGCCAGGTCCGCCTGGCGGCCGAAGAGCAGGAGGCGACTCGTTACCAAGAGGCGGTAGCGCAGCACCAGGCGCGCGTCGCGGAGGCACGCCGGACGAGAGCCGCGGCCAGGGCGCAACGCCGCTGGTGGACATGGCTCCGGCTCTGCTTTTCTGCGCTGTTCCAGGGAGCGGGCGCACCGCGCCGAACCGGGTTCGTCAAGGGGGCCATCTGATCAGGAGGAGATCCTGGCCGCAGGAGTTGCGGGAGAACTTTATGTTGAGGACCAGCTCGCGCCGGCCTTTGGTGACGACTGGGTACTCTTCCGCGGTTACAGGAACCGCCGCGGCGAGATCGACAGCGTGCTTCTAGGGCCGGGTGGCCTGTTCGCGATGGAGGTAAAGAACCGTAACGCGACGGTGCACATTGACGGCGATAACTGGTGGTGCGATAAATACGACCGCTACGGCAACCTGGTTGAGCAGGGACTGCGCTTTGTGGACAAGGGCGGGCGTTCCCCGAGCAGGGAAGTCAACGAGCCGGCCGATGAGCTTGAAAGGTTCTTGAGCAGCCGCGGGCAGCCGGTGCCCATACGACGCTCGGTCATCCTGGTTCATCCGCGGTCGGAGCTCGGCACGACCCGGGACCTAACCGTTGACGTAGCCACGTCCATGGACTGGATCATCGGTACCGTGCAGGATTCCGAGATTGCCTTTCAAGTCAGGCAGGTCTCTGAGGTTGAGCGGCTAATCACGCAAGACCACCACTATCACGAAGCACGGCGAGTGTCTCGGTGACCAGCTGGACGATCTGCGCGTGGCCGCAGGCGGCGCGCGGCCGCCGCACCCGGCAGGGCGTCCTGCGCAAAATAGCTTGTCCCGGGACAGCCTCGGTATGCATGCTCGGAGCATGCCCGAGGGCCTCGTCCGCTGCCCAGAAGGCTCGGTCCTGCCGGGCCGGGGCGCGGTGACCACGGTCTCGTACCAGGCGCGCGAGCTCACTGTCCCGAGCCACCGTTGCTAGACGCGGCACCAGAAGGCGTCCCAGCCGAAGAGGGTTGACAAGGAGGTCGCACATGACCGGGGAGAACGGAGCAACCGGGAGCTCGCCAGGCGGTCCGGCCTGCCCGAACTGCCGAGTGCCCCTCCGGGGCAACCTGCATCAAGAGCAGATCACCCCCCAGGGAACGACCGGACCCGGGCCTGTGCTCGCGATGGCGCTCACCTACTGCGGTTCCTGCGGGTGGACCCTGCACCTTGCTCCGGCGCGAACCGGGTTCCCGGCCGGCCGGGGCCCGGTGCTGCAGGAAGAGGTGGCGATTCCCGCGGAGGAGCAAACGCCCGAGGGCCAGTTCCAGCTCCGGTGCCGCGAGCTGATCAGCGAAACCAGGTCACTGGGCTTTGACCCGAACGTCTGGGTTGCGATGATCAACAGCCTCGGGGCTGCCGGGGCGGCCAGGAAGCTCCTCGCCGATCATCAAGGGCTCGTCGCTACCCCGTGGCTCGTCAGGCGAGGACGGCCGGAACTCACGATGGAGTCCGAGATCGGACAACCGAGATGGGCCGGGCTCTTCACCGGTGACGAACGCGCCGAGGCGGCGCGGCGACTGGCAACCGCCGGAGAGCCGCCGCGCTGACTGGAGAGTAATGACCCGGTACATCGAATGACAGAAGGTTCCGGTCGTGATCGCCGCTGCGACGACTGGCAGAACGGTTGACCAGCGTGACGCTGCCGAGCGTGACTCGGCGGTCTGCCCTCCAGGCTGATCCATGCGCGGAATCTATCAGTAGACAAGGCAGGAGTTGTACCGGGCGGCTCGACCTCATCCCTCTCGGGAGGGCGGTCTCGTGCCGGGTATTTGATGTGAAACTCTATTTTGGCGGAATCACGACGGTTTTCGTCTCGACAGCGACGGCCTGACCGCCGTCGTGTCGCTCACCGTGTCCAGCGACCGGATCACCTGAGTTGACCTCATGCGCGCGCCGGGAAAGCTGCCTCGCCTGGGCGTGCGCCACGCCGTGCGGCTCAGCGCGCCGGCGATGATGTCTTCTGCGGCCGCACAACCGGCCGGCGTAGTACCCACGCCACCGTACGGAGGTAGCGAATGAGGCTCCCGGCTGCCGAGCATGCGGCGCATCCATGGGTCATTGCCCGGATTGCACCGGATTTCGAGCTGATAGATGCCTGGGCCCTGCCGGCACAGGGAGGCCCGGGCGGTTTTGACGCCCTGCTCAAGATCATGGCCGGCTTGGACGGCGCCGACGCTGAGTCGGCACTCACCCGCGCCCTGTTCCGGGTGCGGTACCAGCTGGGAGCCTGGTTCAGGTGGGACGATGCCGCCCGCCAGCGTCCGATCCCCGGCTGCACCGAGACGACGCTGAGCCAGCGTCTTCCGGTGAACCTGCGCGGCAGCGCGACAGGGCTGGATCCGAGCCCGGCCAGGCTTCACCCCGCTGTACCGCACCCACAACGAGTGGGCCGCCGAACTGTCGAACGGCACCGTGCACGCGGCGCTGCACCTGGCCTGGGTCGAGCAAGGCAAAGACCGGTATCGCGGGCAGATGGGTGTCTACGTCAAGCCCAGGGGCAAGCTCGGCGGGACGTACATGGCGCTGATCAGGCCCTTCCGGCACCTGATCGTCTACCCCGCCTTGATGCGCCAAATCGGGCGGGCGTGGCAGCGCCCCGCCTGACCAGCGACCCCTGCGACGGGCTCGCCGGTCTGTGATGTGTGCCTCTAAGAGTAGAGTCACCATCCGCTCACTTTGAGTGACCAACCTGTCGGCGATGGTTCAGCCGACACAGAATTCGTTGCCCTCAGGGTCGTGCATGACCACGAAGTACACCGGGTCGCCTGGGTCGTCCTGGCGGACACGCTGCTCCACGCTCGCCCCGAGCGTGACGAGCTCAGCGACCGCGGCCTCGACGATCTCGATCCGCCGCTCCAGTGTCAGCGCGAGGTCGCGGCCGGTCGGGTAGAGGTCCAGGTGAAGCCGGTTCTTGCCCGCCTTCGCCTCCGGCACCTGCTGGAACCAGACCGGCGGGCGCAGCCCGGCCGGGTCGAAGATCCGGTCTTCGAACGCCGCCTCCTGGCCCAGCCGGGCGCGGTAGTGCCGGTGCCAGGTTGTCTCCGGCTCCGCCGGCGGCACCGGCTGGTAGCCCAGCGCCCGCGCCCAGAACGCCGCCAGCAGGGCGGGGTTGTTCGCATCGACAGTCAGCTGCCAGAACATCATGCCCGACGTTATACCCGGCTCTGGCCCATCCCGGGCTCCAGTGGCGTGCCGACCAACCAATCGCGCTCGATCCGCCGATCTGCTCAGTAACCTGCCTGCCGAAATGGCCACCTGATGCCATGCTGAACCGGGTGTTATGCACTGGTTTCCCGATCCGGTTTTGGTGGCGCGGGCTCGTATAGCCGGGGACGATGTCCGGCCGGCACGTTAGGTCTCCTGGCTCGCCGCGAGTGCCGTGTCTCGAAGGCGCCCGATGATCTCGTCCTGGTCCTCGCGGGTGGTGGCCTGGTCGAGTTCGCCGAGCAGGAGGACCAGGGCACGCTGGGTAGCGTCCTGCTCGTTCCAGGCCGGCAGCAGGGGGTAGAAGATCGCGGAGAACTCGCCTATGCCGATCGCCCTGCTCCCGAAGGCCCGCAGGGCGGCCAGGAACTGGCCCGCGTCGCCGCCGTTGCCGATCTCGTAGAACGCCAGCTTGTTGTGCCGAACGGCGTCGTACGGGTCCTCGCGGTCGCTGAACACCCCCGAGCACCAGCTCTTGCGATCGGCCTCGACCTGAGCCGTGAGGTCAACGGACCAGTGCAGGTCACCGCTGAAGTTCTGGCGGAACGGCGGAGCGAACTTGCGGTCTCCGGCGAACCAGCGGAACTCAACGCAGGCGCTCACTTGGAGCAGGACATCGCGGATCGTGCCGGGCAACCGGGTCCCCACGGCCGACTCCAGCTCCGCTACCTGACGTGGATCGGCAGGCGGCATGGCTATGAGCGGGCGGACGTCGTACTCGCGCGCGGCCAGCACCTGGTGCATTGCGCCGAGCTTGCCCAGGACGTTCACCGTCTCAGTCTCGCGATACGCGGGGCACGAGGCAACGCGACCGGCCGCCGCCGGCGACCTGACCTGAGGTTGCCCGGCTTAACGGACAGGGATTCATAACCTGCCGGTCGGCGGCCTGTGATTGGCGAGCAGTGCCGTGATAGATCTTCTGCGCGCATACGACGCTGGCAGATCGATCCGCTTGACAGGGACATAGAAGCATCGATCCGGCGTGACTTGGTGCGGCGGCAGTTGCTTACTCGTATCCGGTGGCGGCGACCAGGATGTCCGCAAGGAGCGCCCAGTCGGGCTGCACGGCTTCAGCCTTCCCCGGCCAGGCGAGTCGGCCGGGGAGCCTGTCCAGGACCGCTTCAAGCGCATCGAGGAAGCGATCCAGCGTCGGGTTCTCCCACTCTCGCGACCCGGGCCGGCCAGGTCCGCGCGCATCTGCGCGATCACCCTTTGGACGTCCTGCCGTGACGCCACCGGCACGTCACGGTCGACCTGTGCGAACCGGCCGGCCTGCCATCGCGTCCCGGGCTCCGGAACAGGGTCGAATGCCCGGTCAGACCAGTCCGGCAGAAGCTCCATGCTCATGCTCACGTAGACGGGGCCGACCTCAGTGTCCAGCCGCCAGTTGTCCCACTGGTCCAGCTCGGTCTCGGCATACCGGTACAGCAGCCGGACGAACTGCTCCGACTCATCCGCGCTCATGCGTCCTCTCACGAGTCACAATTATGCCGGGCATGCCGCAGGCGCAGCAGGTAGCGCCCATGGCGCCGGCGCCGGAGTCCCCGCGTGTGCGGGCACGATCAGCAGCCCTGGAGATCGGCGGCCTGCCCCCGATGACGGCTTCTCGTCCTAGCGAGACCATAGGCTGCAAGGTACGGGTACCCCGGTCGCCCGGAACGGCGGCTGCCGGACGGGACGACGATTCGGAGTGATCATGGCAGTACGGACCTTGCTGTGGCGCGGCCTCGACGCGCCAAGGATGGAGATCGTGCACGTCGAGAGCCTTGACCGGGCCCACGGTACCCAGATCGGGATCGCGTACGAGCTGCGCTGGAACCTGGACGGGGCGGTGCTGGAGCTCGCGATGGGCGGCGGCCCGGGCATCCGGGTCGAGCTAGGTGACGCAGACTTCTTCGACCTGCATCACTCAGCGTTCTTTAACTCGCTGCCCGTCGCCCGCGACGGGCTCCTCGAGGAAGGCGCCGCCGCTCGCGAGTACACCATGCGCTTCGTGCGCATCCCGGAACTGACCGCTGAGCCGGCCTGGCAGCGGTACGAGCCGCTCGGCAACCGGGCGGTGCGCTACCACTCCGACGGTTACCAGGCCGACATCACCTTCGACGCAGACGGGTTCGTCACCCTCTACCAGGATTACCTCGAACGAGTCGGGTGAGGCAGTTTCTTGAAGCGCGCCTCGCCGCCCGCAGCGCCGAGACCGGGCAGGCCGGCCGGGCTGCATCAATACGCGCCCGGCCGGCGCCTCCGGCGCACTCTCATGCCGATGACCGGTAGTTTGCTCGTGAGTGGCGCTCCTGAAATGCTGCACTCATGCCTTCCGTACCATCGGCGTCTGCCGAGGATGTCATCAGCCAGCCTGCCCGCGTCCAGTTCGAGGCGTTCCTCGACGAGCACCGCACTGAACTCAATCGCTGCCTGGACGGGCTGACCGAGGAGCAGGCGCGCCGGTCCCTGGTGCCTTCCCGGACCACATTGCTTGGCCTGGTGAAGCACGCGACCTTCGTTGAGAAGGTCTGGTTCGACGAGGCTGTCACATGCCGGTCACGTGGGGAGATCGGCATCCCCGCGACGCCGGACGAGTCGTTCATCCTTCATGAGGACGACACCGTTGCCAGCGTCCGGCAGGCACACCGCGCGGCATGCGAGTCCTCACGCCGCGCGGCCTCATCCCTGGGACTGGACGACATGGTCCACGGCAACCGGCGCGGCCCGCTCCCGCTGCGCTGGGTGTATCTTCACGTGCTGCGCGAACTCGCCCAGCACTGCGGGCACGCAGACATCCTGCGGGAGCAGATCCTCAACCGGTAGCCGACCGCGAGGACACCCCGGCGCGGTTAACCAGTTGCCGGCCAGCCGGCCCGCGCATACTGTCGCGGGTGTTCACCGATGCTGGCCCCGCCAAGGCCGGGCACACCGCGATCGTCACGGGCGCTAACCACGGCATCGGCGCGGCCACCGCGCATGCCCTGGCCCGGCGCGGGTCCGCGGTCCTCTGCACGTTCCTGCGGGTCGACGACGCGCCCGATCCCGGAACCCCGCAGGCATACCGGGACAACCGCGCCCGGGACGCCGCCGCCGTCGTCGCCCGCATCAAGGAGGAAGGCGGCACCGCGGTCGCCGTCGAGGCCGACCTGTCCGACCCGGCCACGCCCGCCGTGCTCTTCGATACCGCCGAAGAGCACTTCGGCCCGGTCGACATCCTGGTCAACAACGCGACCGGCTGGCTAGCCGACACCTTCGCCCCCGGCCAGCCCATCGGCTCGCCCAGCTTGGCCTGGGGTCCATCCGTTGCGCTGGCGCAGCACGCGGACGTTCGCGCCGACGATCACAGCCTGAGGCTGGGGAATCTCGCCGGCCCGGTGACGACGGCCGCGCATCACTTGGCCGCCCGCCAGGTCACCGGGCAGTGAACGGCCCCGCGGGCAGTGTGCGCGCGGGGCCGTTACCGTCACGGCGCCGGATCCGGCGCGCTAGGTTTCAGCGCACCAGGTTCAGCGACCTGCCTTACGGGCAGGCGGCGCCGAGCGCGCCGAGGGCGCCCGTGATGGTGGTCGTCGCGTCCGCCGTGCTCTGCGTCGACGCCTTCTGGACGGCCGCGATCCAGGCGCTCATCACGCTCTTGCCCTGGGCCGAGGTGAGCTTGGCCTGGTCCGCCTGGAGCTGGGTCACGTAGGTCTTCAGGGCGGCAGTAGCCTGCGACGCGGACTCTGTCTGCAGCGGCGCCAGGGTGGTGATCGCCGAGGAGTCGACCTGCTTGATGATGACGCAGTCCGCGGCGGAGACTCCGGACGCGCCGGAGAGCGCCGAGCTCACAGCGGAGCTGGCCGCGGCCGCGGCCGAGGACGCGACCGCGGCGGCCGAGGACGCGGCGGCGCTGGCTGAGGACACGGCGGCGCTGGCCGAGCTCGAGGCGCTCGAGCCGCAGGCGGCGAGCACCGCGCAGCACCCGCCGGCGGCAATCACCGTGAGCGCCCGACGCAGGGCGGTAGCACGAGGTGGCGGGGTCACAGCGGGCTTAGTTACGTTGAGCAATTAAATCTCCTTCAGGAGAACGACATTGGGGCACACGCTAGACCAGCGGAAACCAGCCTTCAATAGGACAATGAGGCCAACGGCAGCCGGAGGGCGCCCAGGCGCCACCGTTGGCGCATCCCCGCAGGTCAATGCCGCTCATAACGCCTAAGCACAGCAATGTTGCGATCTCATAAAGAATCAATTAAACAATCCTGAGCTATGGTGATATGGCGGTATTCCACCTCGGCCGCCGGTGACTCCAAATGAAGGCGGCCGCGGAGTCAACCTCAGTATTGAACGTGTGGGATTTCCGGCAATCGCCCTGGCCGTCCGACCTGGAAGTCTTCGCCGCGCAGGGATGGATCGGCGGTTAGAACCGTGGTGTCACCTGACGTACCGGGGTCGCTGCGCCGGGCATGCCGCCGGCCGCCGACGCGTACTCGGCGACACCAACGCAGGTGAGCAGCAGGCCGTCCAGCGGCTGGCCCAGCAGCGCCGGTATCAGGCTGTCGGCGAAGGTCATGCCGGAGGCACTGGCCCCGAGGGCGTAGGCGAGCAGGTGCAGCCGGCCTTCCACCAGGCCGGCCGCGAGCTGCGCTTCACGGTACTGCCGGTCATCAAGGGCACTGACGTCAGTCGCGGCGAGCACGACGAACGATGCGTCACGACCGAGCCCCTGGTCCAGGCAGACGTGGTAGAGCTCGTCGCGCAGCTGGCCGGCGCGCGCCGGCGCCGACAGCCCGGCCGCCCGGTAAAGGCCCGGCGCGAGCCCGTCAACGTTGTGGACCACGACCCAGTGGGGGACCGTTACGCCTCTCAGCGATGCCGCCAGCGAGGTGCGCAGCAGGGCCTGCGGCAGTCCGCCGGAGGGGTCCATGCGGCGCTGCGACCCTCGGGAAAGGACGACAGCCTCCACTGGCGGGCCGCCGTGAGCCGGCTCCCCCGCCGGAGCGCCGCGATCCCAGGCCGGCCCGAGCGCGCCTTGCTCGCCCGCTCGCTGCGCGGCCGTGATCAGCGGGAACTCCACTGGTCCCGCGTCCACCGAGCCGACGGCAGCCGGGCCTGCCGGGTCCAGCGCCGGCGGGCCATCGCCGAGGGCGACGACGGCCGCCGGCCACTCGTGCACGCCGTCCGCGCCGACAAGCGCGGTGACCGCTTCATCGGGGAAACGGCTGTGGAGCCGCGCGGTGATTCCCGCGGACTCGGCGGCCGCGAGCAGCTGCGACAACATCGTGCCGGCGTCCCAGTAGACGTGCCGGTAGCCGCGCTCGCGGTAACGCCAGCCCGTCCGCCACGGAACACCCGTGACGACAACGACGGGGCAGTCCCCGTGCGGGGGCGGGCCAACCTGGACCAGGGCGTGGTCCTGCGGGTGATACCAGTGCACGCCCGCGGGCACCCGGGCACCCGGCGCCATGCGGGCGCTCTCGGGCACCGCTACGTACAGCTCCACCGGGAACCGGCCGCCCGCCGACCCGGCGGCCCGGAACAGGTAGGTCCCGTACGGCCGCTGCGTCGTGCGCACCACCCCCGCCGACAGGTGCAACAGCCGGGACAGCTGCGGCAGGTCCAGGGCAGCGCGCGGAACGACCGCGGTACCCGCGAGCACTTCGACGGCAGGTGCGGTGGTGACCGGCAGGCGGCGTGGCAGCGGTACGCGCGGCAGCGGCTGCGCGTACCGCTTGTAGAACCACGGCAAGCGAGCCATGTCGTTGACCACGAGATCTCGCAGCACGCGAGGGTCATCGACCGGCGGCTCCCACACACGCTCCGGGTCACCCGGGTCAAAGGCCTGGCAGGACGTGAGCCGATGCAGCGTCTGCGTTGCCGTCTCCACCCGGCAACTCTGGCACAAACCGACGCCAGCGGCGAACAACTCGAGAATAGCTACCCGGCGGCTCGCTGTTTACTGACCGATAACCCGCACGGGTGCCCCACCCGTCTCCCCGGGACTGACCCGGGACGACGGCTGGGCGACGCGCCGGTGACTGGCCGTTGCGATCCTCTGGGCATGAGCAGCCCCATGGTCCTCGCTGCCGTGAGCAGCGCGATCCGGCGGATCCTATGGCAGTCGTTCGCGGCTGATCCGGTGGTGCGCCCGCTGGTCGGCACCGAAGAGGCGATCGTGTTCCTGAACCCGAAGGAGACCGCCCAGGACTCAGGAAACCGCGTTTCCCTGTCAACGGCCCCGCACACCAGCCGCTCGTCCCGGGCTGGACACTGCCGGTCATCCAGGGCGCTTCGGGCGCCTTCATCAGCCACGGGGTCATCGCCGACCCGCTGGGACGGCGATCGCGGCCGTGGGGGCCACCGCTATCGGTGGACGTCATGGTGACCGGCCGAGCCTACCGGCCGATGCCCGTCCCTGACCTGCGGCTGGTCAACCTCGACCCGGCGCAGCCCTTGGCCCCGGTTACCGCGATCCCGGTTCAGCTCGCGCCGGGCTACGGCTACCCGTTCCCCGCCACCCCGTTCGGATACTCACTGGTCCGGGGTGAGGTACTCACCGCGCCGGGCGGTGGCGGAGTCGGCGCGGCGCAGGTCACCGGCACGGCCGCGGCAGGCAACTGGTCCGACACCTACCTAACCGACGGCACCGGCCAGTGGGTGTTCACCATCCCCGACGCCGCGGCTGGCCCGGTGACCTTCACCGCCCATGCCCCGTCCGGGACCGCGGACTCGGCGACGGTACCTATCACGGCGTCCACCACGATCGCCGTTCCCGCGCTCATTCCCCACTGATTCAGCGAACGGAGCATCTCGCATGCCTGAATACGTGAGGACAGAATAATGGACGGTCCTGTATATCGCGATCGAACCTGGTGGCAGTACGATGGTAAGCAGTGGCAAAATGGGAAAGGGACGAAAAGGGCAAGAGAGCATGAAAGGTAAAGGAGGATTTCCCCTTCCCTCCGCCACCATCGAGATGGCTGCGGTGGCAGATATCAAGCTCGGAGCCTTTCCAGGTTTACTTGATCGGGATTCTGGTCGCAATCGCCGCGCTCTGGATTACCCTAGCCATCGTGAACGACAAGACGCTTGTTGCTGCCATCCTCGCACCAATCATAGGAGTGATCGGCGCGTTCACGGGCCACGCGGCAGGCCATTCGAGTGCCGTCGAGGTAATGAAGGACAAGAAGCAGTCATGAGGGAGAAGAAGTAGCGTATCTGGCAGGCACCCGCGCAGTCGCCGCCCACTGGCCAGACTACCTGCAGAGGACTGTCGTGCCTGATCAGTCTGCTCTTTACCGGCTGAGGCGCGGCGGACGGCCCGGTTGGGCGCCGCGGCCGCCTGGGGCAAGGCGGCCGCATCGTGCGTCGTGCTTCCGGTTACCCGGTGAGTGGCTCGCCGTCAGGGCCGGTGACGCTGGCGAGGGTGGCGGCGGCGAGCTGCTGGATAGCGGGCGGGAGGGGGACGTAGCCGAGGGCTGCGGCGTAGGTCTGGCCGTCACGGGTGAGCCAGCTGATGAGGTCGGTGAGAGCCTGGCCGGCGGCGGTGCTTGGCTGCCTGGCGGAGATCAGGACCCAGCTGTAGCCGGAGATCGGGTAGGCGCCGGGGCCGGGCTGGTTGACGATGGAGAAGTCGCTGGCGGTGATCTGCGGCTTGCCCGCGGCGTCGGCGGCGATCGCGGTGGCAGTCGGGGTGACGTAGTTCCCGGCCTGGTTGGCGATAGCGGCGTACCCGCCGGCGATGCCTTTGCTGTAGGAGGTCTCGAGGTAGCCGATGGAGTCGGCGGTATGCTCGATGGCGGCGGCCACGCCGGGGTTGCCGCTGGCCCCGTAGCCGACGGGCCAGTGCAGGGAGCGGCCGGCGCCGACGGCCGATGCCCAGGCGGGGCTGACGGATGACAGGTAGTTGCTGAAGATGTAGGTGGTGCCGCTGCCGTCGGAGCGGTGCACGACGTTGATGTAGACGTCGGGCAGGCCGGCGCCGGGGTTGAGGGCGGTGATGGCCGGGTCGGTCCACTTGGTGATCTGGCCGAGGAAGATCTTCGCCAGGACCGGGCCGGTCAGCTTCAGCGGGGTGTTGCCGCGGGCCTGCACGTTGTACGAGACGGCGACGGCGCCGAGGTCGACGGGGACCTGGATGGCGGGGCCGCCGCGGGCGCCGGCCAGGTCGGCGGCGCTGGCCGGGACGTCGGTCGCGCCGAAGTCGGCTTGCCCGGCGGTGAACCGGGTGATGCCGGCGCTGCTGCCGACCGAGGCGTAGCTGATCGTCACGCCGGGGTGTGACTGCTGGTAGGCGGCGAAGGCCTTGGTGAAGAACGGCTCGTCGAACGTCGACCCGGCTCCGGTGAGCTGGACCTGCGTGGCCGCGACTCCGGTCGCCGTGGCGGCCGGCCGCGCCGGGGCGGGTGAGGCCGAGCAGGCGGCCAGCCCCGCCGCTACGGCAAGGAGCCCTGCCGCGGGGACAGCCGCGGCGCGGAATCTGCGGGACAGGTGACTGGTAAGAAGCAGCCGCAGCCGCATCCCGGCGGCCTCCAGGTCGGCGTAGGTCCGGTGCGCGAGACTGCCGCCGACCACCACGATGTGCATGACTGATCTACCTCTCGTCACTCGTTACCCGCTGGTCCGGCCGGGGGCGCGCGCCGTTTCCCGTCTCGTGCGGAATGACGACCTGCGCGGCCTGGGCCGGGGTCAGCGCGGGATACAGCAGCCTGATCAGGAGCACCCCGGCGATCCCTCCGCCGAGCTGCGCGGCGATGAACGCCGGCGCCGAGGCCGGGGCGATCCCGGCGAACGTGCTGGAGAGCATCCGGCCGATGGTGATGGCCGGGTTGGCGAAGCTGGTCGAGGCGGTGAACCAGTACGCGGCGCCGATGTAGGCGCCCACCGCGGCGGGGGCGGTGGCCGCCCGCCCCGTCCTGGCGAGCGCGAAGATCACCAGCAGCAGCCCGGCGGTGGCGATCACCTCCGAGAAGGCGTGCGCCCCCGATGCCCGGTCCTTGGCCGAGATCGAGACCGCCTGCAGGCCGAACATCAAGTTGGCGGCGACCGCGCCGGTGATGCAGCCCGCGACCTGGGCCGGCAGGTACGCCGCGGCGTCCCGCCAGGAGATACCGCCGAGCGCCGCGTCGGCGAAGGAGACGACCGGGTTGAAGTGGGCCCCGGACACGGGCCCGAACATCAAGATGATCGCGAACAGCCCGGCCGCCGTGGCCGCGGAGTTCTCCAGCAGCTCAAGCCCGGTGTCGCCGGGCGACAGCCGCTGCGCCGCGATCCCCGAGCCGATCACGATCGCGGCGAGGAACGCGCTGCCGAGGAACTCCGCCGCGAGCCGTCGCCACCGGTCAGGTGCATTGATCACGGGCCTCATCTTGACGTACCGGTAGATACCTCAGTCAAGATTGAGTCAATGAATACTGATCAAAGCGAGGAGCTGGCCCGGCGGGCGGCGGTGCACGCGGCGCTCGCCGACCCGGCCCGGCTGCTGATCACCGACACGCTGGCCGACGGCGACGCGTCCCCGTCGGAACTGGCGGAGCTGCTCGCGATGCCGTCCAACCTGCTCGCGCACCACCTGCACGTGCTGGAAGAGGCCGGCCTGGTGGCCAGGCACCGCTCCGAGGGCGACCGGCGCCGCACGTACCTGCGCCTGGTTCCCGGCGGGCTGGACGTGCTCGCGGGCCGTCCTGCCCTGGCGGCGCGGCGGGTGCTGTTCGTGTGCACGGCCAACTCCGCCCGCTCGCACCTGGCGGCCGCCCTGTGGCGGCAGGCGAGCGGGGTGCCCGCCACGTCGGCGGGAACCCACCCGGCCGCGGCGATCGACCCCGGCGCCGTCGACGCCGCGCGCCGCCACCACCTGCCGCTGCCTAAAGTACTGCCGCAGCACGTCAGCGGGGTCTGGGAAGACGGCGACCTGGTGGTCACGGTCTGCGACCTGGCCCACGAGGAGCTCGCCCAGCCGGCGGCGCTGCACTGGTCGGTCCCGGACCCGGTCCGGTCCGGCGGTCCGGCCAGCTTCGACGAGGCCGTGGCCGAGCTCAGCCGCCGCGTCGAGCTCCTCGCGCCCCGGGTGGATTCCGCGCCGGCATGACCGCCGTGAACACCCCGCGGACCGCGCCGGCGATAACCGACGCCACCACCAGGAGCGCGGCCGGGCCAGGCAGCAGGCCGAGCAGCAAGGTGATCACGGCGCCAGCGGCGATGATGGCTGTGGCCCGTGCCCGGACGCCGGTGCGGGCGTCGAGCGCGCGGTAGCAGAGCCGCCCGGCGACCTGCCCCGCGCCGCCGAGGCCGAGCGCCCAGGCGGCTGGCCAGCACCTGACGGTCCGCCGGAGAGTGTGCGAGCTGCTCCGAACGACGGCTAGCGCCGGCCCAGGTTCTGCCCGCTGGGCCAACCGGGGCGGCCAGGGCGTGCGCAGCGCGAGGGCATGGGCGGGGATGGTGACCGCGGCGAGCACCGCGGCGAGGATCAGGTACACCGCCCGCCAGCTGACGTGCGCGGCCAGCGCGGAGGTCAGCGGCGCGAAGGCGGGCGCGTAGAAGAGCCCGGCGCTGGCCGCACCGGCGGCCAGCCACGCGACCACGAACCACCAGTACGACGGCGCGGCGGCGATCCCGGCGACGGCGGCCGCACCGAGGACACTGCCGGCCGTCATCACGGCGCGCGGGCCACGATGCTGCAGGAGCCGCCCGGCCGGGATGCCCGCCACGGCCCCGGCCAGGCTCCCGGCCGAGTACGCCGCGGTAATCGCGGTGCGGGACCA
This sequence comes from uncultured Actinomycetota bacterium, assembly GCA_963811335.1. Taxonomy (GTDB): domain Bacteria; phylum Actinomycetota; class Actinomycetes; order Streptosporangiales; family Streptosporangiaceae; genus Trebonia. The sequence goes on from CAWERB010000007.1 coordinate 117,401, forward strand.
GCCAGCCTGCGCGGTGATCTGGCCGGCCAGCACCGGGAACGCGTAGTAGATGACGCCGTAGCTGACGATCTCGGTGACGCAGAGCGCGACGAGCGCCCGTCGCAGGGAACCGGGCCCGGTGCCGGCGGCGGCCGGGTCCCCGCGGCTGGTGCGAAGCACGCCGGTCAGGACAGGGCCGGAGCGAGGCCGATCCGCAGGACCTGCGGGGCCGGCGCGCAGCAGCCGCCTGCGCCAGCGCCGCCGAGGTCGTCGCCCAGGCCGGACCCGGAGCAGACCCCGGTGTCGGGCAGCACGAGCTCGCTCCGCGTGGCGGCCTCGTGGTCCCCGGCCAGTTCGGCGACGACGCTGCGGACCTGCTCGTACCCGGTCATCGCCAGGAACGTCGGCGCCCGCCCGTAGGACTTCATCCCGACCAGGAACAGGCCCGCCTCGGGGTGGGCGAGGTCCCTGGCCAGGGTCGGGGTGGCGGTCCCGCAGGAATGGACGTTCGGGTCGATGTCCGGGGCGATCGCGCGCGGCGCCTGCAGCACCGGGTCCAGGTCGAGCCGCATCTCCGACAGGAACGACAGGTCGGGGCGGAACCCGGTCAGGACCACCACGCTGTCCGCCGGCGCCAGCTCCCGCCCGTCCTCCGCCACGAGGACCGCGTGCCCGGCCTCCAGGCGGATGCGCTCGGTGCGGAACCCGGTCACCAGCCCGACGAGGCCGTTTGTCACCGCCTGCTTGGCGCGCAGGCCGAGCGCGCCGCGCTCGGGCAGCTCGTCGGCGGTGCCGCCGCCGAAGGTGGCGTCCGTGACGCCGCGGCGCAGCACCCAGGTGATGGTCGTGCCCGGGCTGGCCTGCGCGATCCGGGCCAGCTCGATGACCGCGGTCGCGGCGGAGTGACCCGACCCGAGGACGACCGTATGCCGGCCGGCGAACGGCCCGGGGGCCGCGAAGTCCGGGATCTGGTAGCGGAGCAGGCCGGCCGCCGCCTGCTCGCCCAGGGCGGGGAGCCCGTCGGCGCCGGCCGGGTTCGGCATCCGCCAGGTCCCCGACGCGTCGATCACCGCCCGTGCCTCCAGCCGCTCCTCATCCCCGTCAAGGCCGGTGACGTGCACGGTGAACGGCTGGCCTTCCCGGTCGGTGTCCACCAGCCGGTCGCGCCCCTTCCGCGACACTCCGGTGACGCGGGTGCCGTAGCGGACCCGGCCGCCGAGCGCGGTGGCCAGCGGAGCCAGGTAGCGAGCGATCCACTCCGCCCCGGTCGGGTAGCCGTCGGCCGGCGCCGCCGAGCCGGACGGCTCAAGCAGCCGCGCCGCTGCCTTGTCCACCAGCTCCGGCCAGGGCGAGAACAGCCGCACATGGCCCCACTCGCTTACCGCCGACGCCGGGCCGTCCCCCGCCTCGAGCACCAGCGGGTCCAGGCCCCGCTCCAGCAGGTGCGCCGCCGCGGCCAGTCCCTCCGGTCCCGCCCCGATCACGACTACAGGCAGCTCGCTCACTTCTCCGCCTCTCTCCCATTCAAAAAACTCGATTCATCGAATATTATGGATGCATCGAGTTTTGTCAATCAGTCTGGGAGGATCGGCTCATGACCATCTCGCCCCTGCCGCTTCTGGCTAGCGACCTGGCGGCCTGCTGCTCCCCGCTGTCCGGCGGCGCACTCGATGAGGAGACGGCCGAGCGGCTGGCCAGGGTCTTCCATGCGCTCGGCGACCGGCACCGGGTCCGGCTGTTGTCGCTGATCGCCGCGGCCGACGGCGGCGAGGCCTGCATCTGCGACCTTGTCGCGCCCGTCGGCCTGGCCCAGCCGACCATCTCGCACCACATGAAGCTGCTCGTCGAGACTGGCCTCGTCACCCGCGAGCAGCGCGGCAAGTGGGCCTACTACCGCCTCGCGCCCGAGGCCGCGGCGCCGCTCAGCGACATGCTGCGCGTCCTGCTCGCGGCCCGCCCGGGAGTGTCCTAGCCGGCCCGGCAGCGTCAGAACCGACGGCTGTCCAGAATGCGAGCGTTAGGAGCAACGGAGATGACCGATCAGACAGAGAACAACCTGCGGGAAGAAGTCCGTGAGCGCTATACGCAGGCTGCCCGTGTAGTCCTGGACCAGGCCGGCATCACGTCGGGCGGGTGCTGCGGCACTTCCGCCGAAGCGTCGTGCTGCGGTACCGACTCGGCCGCGCTGGACCCGGCGGACTGGGTCGGCGCCGGGCTGTACGGCGCGGGCGAGACCGACGGACTGCCGGAGGCGGCGCTGCTGGCCAGCCTCGGCTGCGGCAACCCGGTGGCGGTCGCGGACCTGCACGAGGGCGAGCGCGTCCTCGACCTGGGCTCGGGCGGCGGCATCGACGTGCTGCTGTCGGCGCGGCGGGTCGGGCCGTCGGGGTTCGCCTACGGCGTGGACATGACCGACGACATGCTCACCCTGGCGCGCGCCAACGCGGTCAAGGCCGGCGCGACCAACGTCGAGTTCCGCAAGGGCGAGATCGAGGCGCTTCCCCTGCCGGACGCCTCAGTGGACGTGGTGATCTCCAACTGCGTGATCAACCTGTCAACCGACAAACCCGCCGTGCTCGCCGAGATGTTCCGCGTCCTGGTCCCCGGAGGCCGGATCGGCATCTCCAACGTGGTCGCCGAAGACCACATGGCGCCCGCCGACCGGGCCGCCGCAGGCTCCTACACCGGATGCATTGCCGGAGCTCTTTCCCGCACCGAGTACCTCGACGGCCTGCGCGCCGCCGGATTCGCAGACCCCCAGGTCACGTTCACCAACGAGGCCACACCGGGCATGCACTCGGCCATCATCCGCGCCGTCAAGCCCGCGTGAACCGTACAGGAGCTCGGGATCTCCGCCCCGGCGCCTAGTGTGTGTCTGGGCGGAGACCAGCGGAAGCAGTCCCCGCTTACCGGCCTGTTTCCGGGGCGATCTCGGCGATCAGGCCTTCGACGAGCTGCTTGATCTCGTCCCGGATGGGGCGGACGGCCGCAACACCCTGGCCCGCCGGATCCTCCAGCTTCCAGTCCAGGTACCGCTTGCCGGGGAAAACCGGGCAGGCGTCACCGCAGCCCATGCTTATGCACACGTCAGAGGCCTGGACCGCCTCGACGGTCAGCACCTTGGGGGTTTCCGCGGAAATGTCGATGCCGACCTCCCGCATCGCCTCGACCACCGCCGGGTTAACGGTGTCGGCCGGGGCCGAGCCGGCGGAGCGGACTTCAACCCGGTCCCCCGCCAAGTAGGTCAGCCAGGCGGCGGCCATCTGAGAGCGCCCGGCGTTGTGGACGCAGACGAACAGCACGGAGGGCTTGTCGGGCATGGTTGTCTCTCCTGTCTCGACGGTCACCCCGTCAGTAATCCGCGGCCACCGGGTCGGCCAGCACCGCATGCACCGCGGCCCCCCGCTCCAGGTCACGAGTTCGCTCGCTGTCCATTGACTCAATCCTGACTGACTTATTTAGCTGCGTCAAGATACCCATGTGACCAGTGATCCTGTTGTGAGGAGCACGGGTTAATTGCGCAAGACGGACGACCAAGATCATTTGAGGAGCCGACGGGGAAACGCGGATGCGGCGGTTGCGGTAAGCGAATCCCTGCCACTTGAGATCCGGTATGGGTGGCCGTGGGATCGGTGAGATGCCCCTGCAGCCGCGCTGAGCCGAGCCGGTTCAGCGCGGCTGCGGAGCGGATCCAGCACGGCAGGACTACGCTAATGGCGAGCGGCGAGCGGGCCGCAGGCCCGGTGATGGGCCGGCCCCGCTGCGCAAGGCCAGTTCCCCACCCTCACCCTCACCGGAGAAGGCCGGAGCCATGCATTACGGGATCGCCGTCCGCACCGTCCCTCGCCACTGGTCCGCTGCCCGGACATCCCGCAGCCGCCCGCATGACCGGTCCTAACGGCTGGCCTCGGCGCGTTGACCTGCGGCGCTGGCTGAGAACCGCGCGGGGCCTGCGGCAGCCCCGGGTCAGCGAGCGCGTGCGGCGCCCACAGCCGCTGCTGAAGCGGCGCCTGCCGTCCGGCCGCGGGGCGATGGAGCAGCCGAACATCACCAGCAGCGGCGCCGGGGTCCTCACGCCCCGGTTCTGGGTGATGGTGATCGCGTGCGGCATCGCCGCCGGGCTGCTCGGCGCGCTGATGATGCTGATCTTGTTCAACGTGCAGTACGCCGCGTTCGGCTACCACGAGGGCAGCCTGGAGCACGGCGTCATGCAGGCATCCGCGGCGCGGCGGGTGAGCTCCCTGCTGATCGCGGGCGCCTTCGGCGGCGTCGCGTGGTTCCTGCTGCGCAGGTATACCAAGGGCAAGCCGTCGGAGATCGACGAGGCGCTCTGGAACGGCGACGCGCGGCTATCGTTCCGCCGCAGCCTGGGCTCATCGGTGATCTCCGAGGTGGTCATCGGCATGGGCGCGTCCATCGGCCGGGAGGCCGCGCCCAAGCTGCTTGGCGGCGCGTCGGGCAGCGTCCTTTCGGGCTGGGGCGGCCTGTCGGCGGAGCAGCGGCGGCTGCTCGTGGCGTGCGGCGGCGGCGCCGGGCTCGCCGCCGTCTACAACGTTCCGCTCGCCGGCGCCCTGTTCACCGCCGAGATCCTCATCGGGAGCATCACCCTGCCTGTCATGCTGCCGGCCATCGCGTGCTCGGCGATCGCGACGGCCACGGCCTGGGTGTACCTGCCCAACCGGGCCGTCTACCCGGGCATCCCCGACTACCGCTTCACCTGGTCGCTGATGGCCTGGGCGCTGCTGGCCGGCCCGGTTATCGGGCTGATCTCCTCCGGTTACATCCGGCTCATCGGCTGGGTGTCGCATCACCGCGCCAGGGGAACCAGGGCGCTGTTCGCGCCGCTGATCGCGTTCGGCATCCTCGGCGTCATCGGCATCTGGTACCCGCAGTTGTTCGGCAACGGCCTGGACATGGCCCGCGACGCGTTCCTCGGTCTCAGCGGCTTGCGCCTGATGCTTACCCTGTTCGCGCTCAAGCCGCTGGTCACCGCCTTGTGCCTGGAAAGCGGGGCATCGGGCGGCCTGTTCACCCCGACGCTGAGCACCGGCGCGGTCCTCGGCGGCGCACTGGGCATCGCCTGGAACCTGGCCTGGCCCGGCTCGCCGTCCGGCGCGTTCGCCATGGTCGGCGCCGCCGCCATGATCGGCGCGGCCATGCAGGCGCCGCTATCGGGCCTCGCCCTGGTGCTCGAGCTCACCCACAGCGGCTTCGCGCTGATGGTCCCGATGATGGCGGCGACCGCGATCGCCACGCTCGTCGCCTTCCACGTCGACGGGTACTCCATCTACTCCGCCCGGCTGCCGGCGTTCACCGAGGACAGCGCGCCCGCTGCGCAAGCGGCGGATACCCGGACAGACCCGGGCCCTATGTCACCCGGGACGCCAGGGTAATCCAGACTGCTGCATCCCGGCCCTGCTGGCGATGATCCGGAACCCGGTTGCCGTAGCTGACGAGGTCCGCCTGGACCGCGGGTACCCCGGCCGCCCGGGCCTTGGCGATCGCATCCGGGTCCGCGTCGATCGCCGTGACCCGGTACCCGAGCCCGGCCAGCCACCTGGCCACCGTGCCGTCTCCGCACCCGGCGTCAAGCAACCGCGCGGGCGGAGGCGGCAGCACGCCGGCCAGCCAGGCATGATCGCCGGCCGCGTCCGGGCCGGCGGCGGACGCCAGCGCCGGCTCCAAGCCGGGGTCCAGACCCGTCAGCGCCCTCCCCCTGTCTCTTGCACCATCGCGGCCTCCTGCAGGACTGCCGTCAGCTGGCCCAGGTCGAATAAGGGTGACTCACCGGTCCTAGCGGTGCCAGGGCCGAACGTCCGCGCCTGCGCTAGCTCGTTTCGATCAGCCGCTTGAGCGCGGCGATGTTTTCCGGCATCTCCTTGCGTGCCTCGCGGCGGACCATGAGGGGGACCAGGAGCTTGCCGATGCCGTGGCCGGTGAAGTCGACGCTGATAGTCAGCCGGGAGCGCGAGTCGGTGACCGGCTCGACCAAGACGTCGACGGTCGCGCGGATCGGGCCGTCGGTGCCCCTGACGCCCCAGGTCCTGGGCGGGTCGATGTGGGTGAGCTCGGAGATCGCCGGCCGGCTGGCCCCGCCGATCCGCCGGGTGGTCACGCACTTGGTGCCCACCGTCGGTGCCTGGGCGCCCACGGCCGGGCCCTCCATGTGCCCGTCAGTGACGCCTTTCTGCCACTGAGGGAACAGGGACGGGTCGGTCGCGCAGGCGAAGACCCGGTCGGCCGGGCGGTCGATCTCGGCGGTGGTGACGATCGGCGGCATGTCAGCGGTCCTCCTTCAGTAGCGCGGCGTAGTGGTCCAGGGACAGCGGCCAGCCCTCCGGCCCGCCGATGGCGCCGGTGACGGCTTCCCAGCCAGGGCCGTGCCGGTCGATGTGCCGGTGCTCAAGCTCGACCCGGGTGCGCGTAGGCGTCTCGGCATAGAAGCGGACCTCGACCTCGCTGGTCTGGGCGTGGTCGGCCTCGATGGTCCACCGGGGGCTGATGTCCCAGCTGAATACCACCCGCTCTGGCGGGTCGTAGGCAGGGATGCGCGCCCAGCGGCACTCGCTGCCGTCGGTGGCCCGGTCCACCGTCTGGGCCATCAATCCTCCTCGGCTGGCGCATGCACGGCTTCGGCGTACCCGGCCAGCGCACCCCACCGGTCAGCATCTCGGTTAGCATTCACTAACCGTTAGAATTCACTAACCGAACCGCCTTGTCAAGACACACCTGTTCGCTACAGGACGGCCTAGCGCGTTCCTTCCCTCGTGGCTTCAGTCGGCGGGCGCCTACAGCGCCTCACGTTCCCAGCCGTCAGTAGACAATGGGATTGGATACTCCTATTATGAGAGCATATTCCTGTTATGAGACTAGCTGGAGGTGGCAGTGTGTCCAACGCCGAGATCTTCCGTACCTATCTCGAGCGCTTCACCAGCGGCGACGTCGACGGAGCGGCCGAGCTCCTCGCCGAGGAGTTCGCCTTCGACGGGCCCATCCTGCAGGCGAAGGACAAAGGCGAGTTCCTCGCCGGGTCGGCCATGGCCGCGGCGATGGCGCGCGGCTGCACGATCCATCACCAGTGGGCCGACGGCGATGACGTGTGCTCGGTCTATGACTTCAACATCGAGACCCCGGCCGGAGCCGGCGCCATCCCGATGGCCGAGTGGTCGGTGATCCGCGGCGGGAAGCTGGTGTCGTCACGCCTGCTGTTTGACACGGCAGCGATGGCCGCGCTGATGCCGCAGGCCTAGGCTTGCCGCCATGCCTCGTAACGCCTGGGCCGGGTACGGCCGTTTCTGCCCGCTGGCCAGAGCGCTTGACGTGGTGGGAGAGCGGTGGACGCTGGTCATCGTCCAGGAACTGCTGAAGCGGCCGAGCCGTTACGGCGATCTCGCCAGCCGCCTTCCCGGCATCGGCACGAGCGTGCTCGCGGACCGGCTGCGCAAGCTCGAAGCCGCCCGGGTCGTCGAGCGCGTCCCCGGCCCGGTCGGTGAGGGCGTGGTCTACGCCCTCACCGACCGGGGCAAGGGGCTGGGCGACGCGATGGAGGCACTGCGCCGCTGGGGAGTCAGCTACCTCACCGACCCGACCGCCGACGGCGCGATGAACCACGAATTCGACGTGCACTACGTCGAAGGAATTGACGCACTTGATGACGCCGAGCTCGGGCTCGTCGTCGACGGCACGCCCACGACGCTGCGGTTCTCCCGCGGCCATCTCCATCAGACCGCGGGAGCGCCAGCCGGTCCCGTCCTGACCGTGCACACCTCCAGCGCCTTCATGGACCGCTGGGCGGCCGGCACCGCCACCTGGGACGACGGCCGCGCTACCGGCGACGTCACCCTTGACGGCCCAGACCGCCACTGGGACACCTGGCTGGCAGCGACCGGTTACCTGCTCGCCTACCACCCGGAGCCCGGCCATGCGTGAATACAACGCACCTCAGGTGCAGCCCGTCTACCAGCGCCTGCGCGCCTGGCGAGCGGGGCAGCTCCTCCTCGACACCTATCGCTCTTACCTGTACTTCCCCGACGACCGGCATCCCCGGTGGGCGGTACCCGCCAGCGACCTGCGCCTGCCGACGCCCGGAGCGCTCACCCATGACGGGCTCGTGGTGCTGTCTCCCGACGACGCCGACACCTGGGTCGAAGAAGACCGCCAGACCTACGGCCAGCCACGCAACCCCTATCACCGCGTCGACGCACTCCCGTCGTCGCGGTACGTCCAGATCCTCGCCGGCCAGGCGGTCGTGGCCGAGACCAGCCTGCCCGTGCTGCTCATCGAGACCGGCGCCCCGCCGCGCTGGTACATACCGCCCGCTGACGTCGCCTGGGAGCGGCTCGAGCCCGCCCTGGCCCGCACCACCTGCCAGTACAAGGGCGAGGCCAGCTACTTCCGGGTGCGAGACAGCGACGCCGAGCTGTGGACCTACCGCCATCCCGACCCCGAGGCCGCCGCCATCGCGGGCCACCTCGCCGCCGCGGGACAACCCGGCCTGCAGATCCTCGTGGACGGGACCCCGGAGCCGCAGTCGTGAGCAATGACGTCAGCGCCCGCGAGACCTTGTTCTGGAAGCTCGCGCAACCGCTCCTAGCCGAGACCGGCGTCACCCGGGGCACCATGATGGGATACCCCTGCCTTCGTTCGGACGGCGTGTTCTTCGCCTGCGTCGAGCGGGCCACCGGGCACCTCATCGTCAAGCTGCCCGCAAGCCGGATCGCCGCGCTGGTCGCCGCCGGCCAGGCCCTGCCCTTCGCACCGAACGGCCGCACCTTCCGTGAGTGGGCCGCGTTCCCCGTCGCTGACCCCGGCGAATGGCGGGCGCTCCTGGCCGAAGCCCGGGAATTCACACCGCCACCCCGCACTCCGGCTCGATGACCTCGCCGCTCCCCCGGGTGGCGGCGCGCCCGCTGACAGCCTTACGAGTCTCGGTGGGCGGTACTGGGCTCGAACCAGTGACCTGCCGGTTGTAAGAGGCTCTTTCCCTCACCGAGACGAACGCGACGTTCGGGGCTGCCAGTCCCCTGACCTGCGTAAAGGCCTGTAGGGAACTGATAGGACCATGCTAGCAGCCGTGCCTGACAATGCCGTATTGTGCCGCTTTGTCCGTGGGGATCTTGTGGGGGACGCCGCCGCGGACCCGGACTTGTGGGATTTCTGTGGGGACGCGGGAGGCGGGAACAGCAGGCTCTTGACCCTAGCGGTGGGTACGCGCCTAAGTATCCAGCCTTACGAGCTGAATGCTGATGATCTCCTGTCCTCTGTAGGGGGCTGTTCATGCACGGCTAACGCTATCGGCGGGTCCTTCGAATTCGACCTACTCAAGCAGAAGGCGGCGGACTTCGTGCCGTCACGGCTGTTCATCTACTATAACGAGCGCGCGATGGAAAACACGGTAAACAGCGATGCCGGCGCCCAGATCCGGGATGGGATCAAGAGCGTCGCGAAGCAGGGTCTGTGCCCGGAGTCCGAATGGCCCTACGACATCGCCCGGTTCGCCATCAAACCGTCAGCCAAGTGCTACACCGACGCCCTTAAGCACCGGGTTGTCAGCTACCGGCGGGTGGCCCAGTTGCTCAACCAGCTCAAGGGCTGCCTATCCCACGGCAACCCGTTTGTCTTCGGCTTCACCGTCT
>CAWERB010000008.1:0-214369 GCA_963811335.1 uncultured Actinomycetota bacterium
CCGCAGCCGGTTGTGGATGATCCCGGAGGTAACTGCGGTGTCGTAGCGTTCCCGCAGGTCATCGAGTGCCTGCTGGTCCAGGGCGGTGTCCCTGCGGGCGCGGGCGGCCTCGACGGCCTGATGAGCGTCGCGCAGGATCGTGATGATGTCCCCGGCCCAGCCCTGGACCCGCCGGGGCCGAGTTCGTGACCGCCGGCACTGGCGTATCACGTGCGCCGCGCATTGCTGGATGCCGGCCAGCCTGGAGCAGCAGGTGCTGGTAGCCGGTGTAGCCGTCGGTGATCAGGTACCCGGTGAACGTGGCCGGAGCCCGGCCGCAGAGCGGCTTTCCGCCGAGAGGCCATGGCCTGCAGGAGCGTCAGCCGCCCGTCCGGGGTCCGGGTGATCAGCACGTGCGGCGCCCCGGCCGCGGCCTTCCCGTCCTTCTCCTCCGGGTCCTTCTCCCCGCCTTTCCCCCGCTTCCGCCGCAGAGGCGGTCTTGCCCAGGACGTTCACCGGGGTCTCGTCGGCGGCCAGCACGCCCTCGCCCGCCAGCGCCGCGATCATCGCGGCGTCGAACCCGGCCTTCCCGAGCTGCGCGCTCACCCGCGCGGCGGCCTTGTCCACCCAGCCCGCCGAGACCCGATCCCGAGCAGCATGCCGATGACCTGCGCCGTCCGCTCCGGCGGCACGTTCCCGTAACAGGTCAGGAGCACCGCGGCGGCGTTCAGCGCCGGCCCGTAGGACACCGCGCCGGCATGCGCGCCCGCCGGCGGCTCCGCGAACGTGACCCTCTCGCAGCACGGGCACGAAAGGCCGGGCAGCGCCCACTCGGTCACCTTCCGGATGAACTCCACGTCGATGACCTGCGCCCACCGCGAGCCCGCGGCCGCCGCGCCGTCCAGGGACGCCCCGCAGGAACGGCATTCCGCCGGCGGCTCCGCGGTCTCCTCCTGATCCGGATCCGGGTCCCGGGCCAGGCCCTTCCCCTGGTGACCGGGCTGACCGCCGCGCTTGCGGTCTTTCCGGCGCTCCCGCTCCGATTCCTGCCGCGCCCGCCGGGCCTCTCTCGCCCCGATCCGCTCCTTCGAGCTCGGGGTGCCCGAGTCGGTGCTGTCCATCCCCAGCCGCCGCTCCAGCTCCGCGGCCGCCGCAGCTCACGCTCAGCGTCCAGCCCGGCCCGCAGCACCGCGATTTCCGCGTCCTTGGCCTCCACCACCGAGCGCAGCCCGGCATTCGCAGCACGCAGCCCGGCGCCATCATCCGGCACGGGCTCATCGGGCACGCGCCGCAGGCTCCCACACCTGCCGACCAGGCAAAACGCAGAAACCAGCCCGGCCCCAGGCTGAAACCCGACTTGTGACACCCTCGCTGGACCGGAAGGCGCGCAGTTCGCCGACCTGGCTATTTACGCATTGTGGTGAGGTGTCGCCAGCAGATGATGGCGGCGGCGAGGGTCAGGAAGACCTGGTGGATCTCGTCGCGGATTTCCCGGTGGATGCGCAGGCGGCGTAACCGGTGCAGCAGCGTGATCGCCTGCTCGGTTACCCGCCGGTGCGCGTCCCGCCACCTGTTGCAGGTGGCGGCCCGGTCGGAAGCGCGCCCGTCGTCCGGTCTATGGACTGTCCCGCCCATCGGGGATCCGCGCCCCGGCTGACGCAGATGCCGGGGCGCGGGTCCCGCGCGGGCGCGATGACAGGGCAGAGCCGGGCGGTATGCGCGGCGGGCAGCCCGGCACCCGCAGCGGTGACTCAGCGCGCCGGGACTCGAGCAGGTCGTGGATTTGCTGGGTCACCGGATCGTGCCACCTGGTGGCGAAATACACGTGCAGCATGGCGTCGGCGTCGGCGTGGAGCATCTCGTCGCGGATGGACGGGTCGGCGCCGCGCTGCAAGAGCAGGCGGATCACCTCGAGCTGACTGTGCATGATCGCCCAGTGCAGGCCGGTCCGCCCGATGTAGGGCGCGACGTCGGGGCGGACGCCGTGGTCGAGGAACCAGCACACGACGTCGGTCCGGCCGTGCTGGCAGGCGTGGACGAACGCCTCGGCGATGATCTCCTGCGGATCGTCGGTCGCCGGGATCCGGGGCGGGAAGGGGCGTCGGCGGGGTTGGGGCGCGAGGCCGCCGCGTCCGGCCGCAGCCTGCCGCCGGTATCGAAACAGGCCCGCGACCAGATCCAGCCGGCCGCACGCGGCATAGGTCCACAGCGCCGGCGGGACGATCCCGTGTTCGGCGAGCAGGTCGACGACCTGCGTGCTGCCGAGGTAGATGGCGTACTCCAGCGGGGTGGCGCCCCGCGTCCGGGTGCCGGGGTCGGCGCCGGCGCCGAGCAGCAGCCGCGCATACTCCACCCGGTTGCAGGTGGCGGCCAAGGTAAGCGGAAGGTCCAGATCGGTGGCCTTGCCGATCAGCACATCGACTGCGGCGCGCGGCACGCCGAGCTCCTCGTCGAGCCGGACGCCGGGGATCGCCTCGTGGGAGGCCAGCATGTCCAGCAGGGTGTCGGCCTGCCCGGCGGTCAGCTGGGCCAGCCGGCCGGTGTCGCCGGCCAGCAGGGCTTCGGCCTGCGGGCGCAGGCGCCGGAACTTCTCGTGGCGTTCGTCGAGATCGCGCCGGGATTTCTCGGTGGCCGACATGAGCTCCCGCCAGGTCGGGAAGCCGACCTCCCGGGCGATGATCAGCCGCGCGTCACGAAGCTCGGCGGCGGAGGCGTCGGTGGCGGCGGAGTGCCGGGGCACATAGGCCCGCAGCCGCTGCAGCGCGCCTGGGTCGTTGACGCGCAGGTCGGTGAGCAGGGCGTCGGCCATCGAGGCGTAGCTGCCCGGGCTCATCCCCGCCAGGCGGGAGACCGGCCGGTCCTCGGCGGTGCCCCGGCTCCGGGTGTCCGCGCGGAACCCGGCCCAGGTCCGGAACCCGTGTTCCTGGGCGAGCACGAACTGGGCGTCGCTGAGCAGGAACCGCCCGGCAGCCCGGTCGCCGAGCACGTCGGCAACCCGCGCCTGCGCGGCCGCATCGCCCGTCGCGTACGTGCGCTGCAGGTGCTTGGCCTGCTTGCGGTAGTACTCCAGGTCCCGATGGGCCGGCAGCTCGAAATGACGATCAGGCACCGCAACCTCCTTCGCCGCCGAGGTCCGCTTGCCCGGCCGGAAAGAGGCTGGTCGTATCCGGTGCGCTGAAGTTGCTGCTCGAGGTGGGAAAATCCCTGCCCGCGGACTGGCAGCGCCCTCGCACGCTCTCCATCCACACTAATGACCGGCCCTGCGCGAAGCAACCGCCAGAAGGATCGCGCACACCGGCCACCCCGGCATCGCGCGAAAGCTGGCCGGCAACCGCACTGGACTTGGCCAGCGCTACTCGCGAGCGGAGTCTGGCCCATCCGGCGGCCATTCAAGTGCGCACTAACCTGTCACAAGTCAGGCCGGCCCCAGGCTAAAAGCTCAGGCAGCCGCCAGCACCGGCATCAAGCCGAGACCCCGTGAATAGACACTCGTCAGAGCCTCCACGATGCAGCACTTTCTGTCATCAACGCTCATCGCAGCAGACGTGCGAGTAGCCGCCTATGGGCGCTTCTGCGCAGAGTGCGGATGATTCGCCGGGCTGCACGTAACAAGTAATCTGCGCTCAGGTACAGTCAGCGGGAGTGCTCCCGGAGTCCTTGTGCGGGCAGCCAAGCTCCGGGTTCAAAGGCACCATGCCAGGCATTCCAGCCGGATCGCCCTACCCGGTCAACGGGGAACCCGGCGGCCAGGTTTCAGGGATCCCGTTCTCTTAGCTGGTGCTGATCTGACGAGTGATGGTGGGGTCAGTGATCTTGGTGTCGTTCGCGAGGAGCATGGCCTTACTCAAGATGATCGCGAGCACCTGATCGCCTTCGAAGGGAAGCGGCACGTCGGCGAGTGGATCCCGGGAACGGGGACCCGGGACGATGCACAGCGAGGTGTCACCGGGACTCATCGTGACGTTGCCTGATCCCAGGTGGATCTTGTAGCTGCGCAGGGTGCCCTTAACGTGCAGGAACCTGTCATCCAGGGTGCACTGGGGGCCGATGGCCAGCCGCGGGAGCAGCCGTCGGAGGAGGTCGGCGCGCGTGGCAGCCGTCTCGGAAAGCTCCCCGGTGTTGTAGGAGCGCCAGTACGCCTGGTGGCGGCCGTCCGGGCCTGCATCGTCCCACGTCGGGTCGTTGCCGATGGTGCAGACGCCGACGAACAGGTCGACGTCGCGGAAGATCTCGGACAGCACCAGCGGCGGGATGTCAGCTAGCGGGATGGGTCCGGGGGCGGGCGCGGCATTACCCAGGGACCCTGCAGGGTAGAAGCGGACCTGGTCGGTGGTGACGTGCCGGAACGCGCCCGAGTCGGTGCCGTCCATGTCGGGGTCCCGGCCGATCCCGCTGATCCGGAACTCGGCGCGGACGTCCCACTGGGGCGGGTGCCGGACCGCAGGCGGGCCCGCGTTCTCCGCCATGAACCGCAGCCGGTTCTGCCAACCGCGCTGGGCCGCCAGGGCATGGAACTGGTGCTGGCGCAAGATGTGCGCGGCGAACCGGTTGGAGTAGGTGCCGGTGCCCTGCTCCGCCGCGGTGATCGGGTAGACCTCCCGGTGCGCCTGCTTGAACGGCTGGGTGACCTGGTGCCGGTCGAGCCAGTCCCGCCAGGCGCTGATCTCGGCCGCCTCCCGGCCGATCGGATGCCACAATTCCACCCGCGCGTCCGGCGCCGGCACCAGCGCCGCGTCCGCTACGGTGCGCAGCCCTCCATCGGCGTAGCAGGCGGCGGTATCTCCGATGATCCAGATCAGTCGGCGGGCCAGGGTGCCGACCAGCGGATGGTCCAGGTAGTACTCGGCCCAGCGGGCGAACTCCCAGTCGCGACGGGCCAGGAAAAGCCGCTCGAGGCGCTCGGCCTGCGCCGTCAACGTCTTCTCGATGTCGGCTACTTCCGACTTGAGCCGCTTGACCTCGGCGGCGAACTCACCGCGGACCCGGGCCGGCGCGGACTTCACCACTTTGCCCGCCTCAGTGCGCCAGGTCAGGTTCACGGCGCGGCCGCGGACGATAACCTCAGCGCGGGCACCGCCGAACCGTTCCACCCGGCGGCCGGCTGCGGTCAGCCCGAAGTCGGGCACGGCCAGCTCCTCGATCTGCTCGCGCGACACGCCCAGCTCAGCCGCGCGAGCCTCCAGCGCCCGGTCCACCTGGGCGAGTGTGCCCCGGTAGGTGACCATGGCCGCCAGCCGCGCCAGTTGCGCCAGGGCGGCCTCGCCGGACATGCGTGACAGGGCGTACACCGCGGCGTTGGCGACCTTCGGGCTGCGCGGGCCGAGTCCCGGGAGCCGGCGCAGCGCGGCCTGGGTCAGCGAGGCCAGGGACCGGGCCGACTCCGCGTCAGCGGCGGCGAAGCCGAGCATCCAGGCCAGCCCGCGCATCCCGTTCACGTTGTAAGGGTCGAACAGCTCGTCGGCGCCCCGCCCGCGGCCGACCAGCGGGAGGGTCCGCGGCCTGGCCGACCAGGGCCAGCCAGGCGCCGATCCGCTCCACTGCGTCCGGCTCGCCGACGGCGGCCAGCAACCCCCGGGCGGTCTTCTCCCAGCGCGCGGATGGTTTTGCCGATGCCGCCGTGACCGCGTGGCCGAGCAGGTCCTGCCAGGACTGACCGCGCTCCGCCGTGTCCGCAAGGGCCGCGTCCGACCAGGCCTCACCGGGATTGAGGGCAACGCCGGGAAACGCGGCGGCGAGTTCCGCCAGGACGCCCTTGCCAGACCACGAGGGGTGGTCGGCCATCCGGCGGATCGCAGCGACGAGCCCGGGAGACAGCGGCGCGCCCGAGGCAACGCAGGCCTCGACCACGCGCGATACCTCGCCGCCCCACCCGACCGCGCCGCCGCCGGCCCGGTCCGCCCCGGCCAGCCAGTCGACGCACACATCAGGCAGCACCTCATCGGGGAGCAGCCGCGACAGTTCACAGAGCAGGACAGCCGGCCGGCGGGCGCCCGATCCTCGGACCTCGCGCGCTATCAGATGAATCAGCGCGGCCGCGTCGTCGGCCGTGATGTCCCCGACCTGCCGTGCGTACGACCCGCCCCAGGGCGGGATGCGCCCCATCGGCCAGTCAATCCGTACGAGCACGTGAGCGACTCCGGCCAGGTCGCGGGCCGCGAAAAGGCCCGGCAGGCTCGCTACCGCCGCGGGAGCGTCAAAGTCCTCGTCACGCTCATCCATCCCGGTCAGCCCCCGACCAGCGGTACGAGCTTGATGATCGTCAGGTTGGCGTTGCCCGCGAGATCGATCTCCTCATCCAGGCTCAGGACCTGGTGGTCGCCGACGAGGACGACGAACCCGTTCCGCCCGAACGCCTCGACCGCCCGCGCGAACTGCTCATCCGGATCGACTCGGCGGCCTGGCCTCAGCCGGTACCCGTCCGACGTCCGCTCCGCTGGCGACGGCCGCACCAGGCCGCGGAAGATGGCCGTCCCGGCCGCGTTGAACTCCGCGATCTCCTGATTGATACGCCGCCGGATCAGTTCCCGCAGCGTCACCCGGTCCTCGGCGGCCTCCATGACCCACTGTCCCGCACGGCCGCCACCAGTTACCTCATCCACGAATGTCACCGTCGCCACGGCGCCAGCGTAAATCCAGCCACCGACAAACCGGCAGCCAGGAGCGGGGCCGGATCCATGTGGCGTCACCACACTATTTGACAACCTGAAACGCCAGTACGCTCTCTGACCAGCCATAAAAGGAGACTGCGCCCACGCGCATAAGTGGCGGATCTGCATAGGAGCTGTTATACGGAGGACCCGGAGGCCGAGTCGCGCCGAATCGGCGATCCGCGCGCATTGCCTGAGTCTGGTGATGCCGTGGTGTCGCACTGTGCGTAACGGCCGGGACTACTTTCGCGGCGAACGACGACCGGGAGAAACTGTCAGGGCAGCGTCGAACCGGCCTTCCGCTTTTCAGTTCGCCCTGACCAGTCCTTTACGGGATTTGCGTGGCGACGTCGACCGGCGCATACGGGTAGGTCCGCTGGATCAGGGCGTTCAGGCGGTCCCGGTCCGGGGCGAGCAGCGCCTTGACGCCGTCCGCGCTCACGTCCGCGACGATGACATCGCCGACCTCCTCGTGGACGTCGCTGAAGAGGCCGTGCGTCTTCATCTTCTGGGTCTGGTAACGATTGTCCTGCGTCGGGCTGACGTAGTGGACCGACCAGATCCGGTAGCGGTGGATCAGGAACAGGTGGTTCAGCGTCATCAGGCGCTTCTTGCGCAGGTTGCCGTCGAAGGTGTTCTGGTCCCGGACCGACAGGATGCTGCGCCCGCGGCGATCCACGATCACGTCGAAGACGATGTTGGCGGCCTTTTCCCCGCCTGCCTTGGACAGGGTGAGCTCGAGCAACTCCGAGCCCGCCGTGTGCGGCCGCAGCCCGGCGGTCAGCGAATACGGGATCTGGTGGTGCTTGGCCCACATCGCGAGCCATTCCTCGAGCAGCTTGACCGGCACCTCGGTCTGGGCCAGGTGCTGGTGCTGCGTCGAGCCCTTCCCCATCGCCTTGGTGGCCGCCGTGCCGCCCGAAGAGGCCATGAGCGCCGCATCCATCCGCGGCCCGCCCACCAGCGTCTGGGGCGTCCGGTAGGGCGATTCGACCAGGCGGAACTTCCGCTGCAGCCGGGCCAGGGAGAGCATGCCGTCCTCCTTGAGCGCGGCGGCGAACTCCTCCGCCGCCAGGCCGTCGATCTGGTGCCCGCCGTAGGTGATGAAGTTGAAGACGAATCCCAGCCTGCCGAGCTCCTCCGGGAACCGCCGCATTTCCTCCTCGCTCATCCCGGTCGTGTCCCAGTTGAACGAGGGTGACAGGTTGTACGCGAGCATCTTGGCGGGGAACTCGGCGTGGATGGCCTCGGCGAAGCGCCGGGCGTCCGCCAGGTCCGCGGTCTTGGTCTCCATCCACAGGATGTCGGCGAACGGGGCGACCGCCAGACGACCTGGCGATCGCGTACTCGATTCCGCCCTGTACCTGGTAGTAGCCCTCGGGAGTCTTGGAGGTCTCGCAGTCCCAGAAGATGTCGACGCCCATTGACCTGGCCTTGGCCCGGGCGGCGTGGAAGGACGTCCGGTTCGCGAAAGCCAGCCACTCGCGCGGCGGTCATGTCGAAGACCTCACCCTCCTTGGCGCGGAATTCGATCACGTCCGCGACCGCCTCGGGATAGCTCTTCAGGCTGGCCTCGGACAGCCACGCATCCAGGTACCGCGTCTCGGCCCTGTCCAGCAGTTCCTCCACCGACGACCCGCCGGCCTGCCGGAACGCCTTCGTGATCTCTTCGAGCTCGCGTAGCACCCCCGTCTGGCCGAGCCAGGCGCTGGCCTCGTCGTACTCCTCCTCGGAGATCTTGTACAGCAGGTGACCGCGCGCGTCGTCTACCCCCAGCTCGTGGAGCTTCCTGACCATGGCGAGGTAGCCGATCTTGTAGGCCGGCAGGCCAGCGCTGGTGGCGCCCAGGATGAACGGATGGTCGCGCTCGTCCCCGCGTCCCTCCAGGAAGGTGGCCGCTTCGGCGTCGGTCCGGGCCACGATGATGCCGGGTACCTGCATGACGTCGAGCTGGAAGCGGGCGGCGTTCAGCCGCTTGATCTGCTCGTCCACGCCGACGAGCACCTTGCCGCCCTTGGTGCCCGCACTTCTTGGTGCCGGGCTTCTGGTCCTCGATGTGGTAGCCGGGGACCCCGGCCTCGACGAACCGGCGGATCAGGTTCCGGACATGAGCGTCGCCGCCGTGTCCGGTGTCGGCGTCGGCGATGATGAACGGCCGGTAGTCGATCTCCGGGACGGCAGCACGCTGCTCCTCGCTCAGCCGCGAGCGGGCGAAGCGCTGGTTCCGGTCCGCCGTGAGCAGGGCGCGGACGATCGGCGCGGCCTCCTCCGGCACCTGCGAGAGCGGATAGCTGGCCAGGTCGGGTCCGGGGTCCTCGGTGACAGATCCCTTGGCCGACGTGGCCCAGCCGCCCAGGTAGATCCCCTCGATGCCCATTCGCTTCAGGGTCACCGCCTGACCGGGCGAATACGGACCGAAGGTGGTGATCTGCCTGCGCTCGGCGAAGAGCTGCCGGAGCCGATCGTAGAACTGCCCGGCTGCCACTCTCGCCACGGTGTAGTCGGCAGGGATGGTGCCCCGTTGCTCCACCACCTGACGCGCAGAATACAAACGCCTGATGCCCTCGAATCGAGGACTGGCAAGCCACCTTGCGGTCTCGCCGATTTCCGACTCGAACGAGTTCATGGCTGGGTTATCGGTGACTCCCGAATCGAATTTGCTCATGACTGACTCCTGCCGCTCCCGCACTGCGGCGCCTCTCGCAACCTCGAAATCTAGGTTCTGTGTGATGCGGGTGCCATCCCGGCCCGGTACATCTATGTACTGGCCGATCCGCTCCCTCGCATCCACCGGCCTTCGTTGAGGTTGATGCCGGGCTGATCGACGTCCATCGGCGCCGTGGACGAGCGGCGACCCGGATCAGTCCCCATCAGATCCGGCCAGGGCACAAACAAGTAGAGGCAAAGGTCCCAAGGCCCATCTCCGCCTGGACACGCCAGAGACAGACCGGACACCGGCGTCCAGGGCCGCGCGATAACCGCCAGGAACGCCAGTTTCCCGCACGCAGCAGCCGCAATCAACGGCTCCGATCTCGCGGCGCTGCCCGAGCAGACCGCGGCATATGGTCATTCGACTGCCCGCTCCCAGAGGCAGCAGGCACTGATCAACGGCGGCTGTGGGTCGGGCATATACGCCGTGCAGTTGGCCAGTCCGTTCAGCGACCCGGCGTAAGCAGAACCGGACAATCGGCGCGCGGGCACGCGTACTGCCAGCACGGTTGCGGCGCCGCTCGTATTCGGCAGGGAGACTGTGGATAGTGCTTCCGGCCCTGGCCTTGCTTGCGCGGTTTTGCGCTGGTTGGGGCGTAGGGTCGGGAGCCTGGGTCCGGCCTGACCTGCGAATCGGCTGACGCCCTTCTCGGGCTGTCCTGCTAACGATTCGTCAGGGTGGTCACCTCGGCGACGGCCTGCTCGGTCAGCGCGGCCAGGAACGGGGAAGGCGGCATCACGTCGGCCGCGCCGTCCTGAGCGAACAGCGGCCGCTCGGGAGCCGCGGGTACCGGGCCGAGGGGCACCGGGCCGACGCGGCCCGGGTCAGCCAGGTCCGCATCCTCCGGAATCCACGGCTCCTCGCCGTCGGGGTCGCAGGTTTCAGGCTCGGGCTCCCGGCCGACCGCGGCCTCCCGGTCCAGCCACGCCACGTACTCCGCCCACTCCGCGTCCCAGCCGGCTGTGGCATCCGGCCGCGGGCCGGGACATGGCGCCTCGGGTTCGCTCATCCCTCGCGCGCCGGGCCGGTCGGTGACACCGGGGTTCTGCGGCCCGTCGCTGAGGGTCCCGGGCCGTGAGACTGCGCTGGATGCTCAAGAGCGCGCTGATCGCAGTGCGGGGATCACCTCCTCGGCTATGTGCTGCATGCTGGCGTTCCGGTCCGGGCCAATGGGCAGGAAGCTGAATCCGGTGAAGCCGAGGTCGAGGAGGCCGTGTAGCTGGCCGAGGACCTGCGGGACGGTCCCGGTGACCGGGTCCGGCTGCGGGCTGGCGCCGGGGTCGATGCGGATGCCCAGGTTAAGGATGCCGCGGATGTCTTGCGGGGTGCCGGCCGGCGGCTTCGGCGGCGGCGTCGATCCGGTGCCGCATGGCGGGGATGTCCTCGGTGGGCATGTAGCCGAGGGAGGGGATCCAGCCGTCGGCGAGCCGGCCCGTGACGGCTAGGGCGCGGGGGCCGAAGGCGCCGGTCCAGACCGGGATCGGGCGAGCCGGGCGGGGTTCCATCTCAAGGTCGCGGACGCTGTGGTATCGCCCGTTCTGGCTGTAGCCGGGCTGGGTCCAGGAGCCGAGGATGACCTGGATGGCTTCGGCGAGGCCGTCGACTTTCTCGGCCGGGGACAGCGCCGGGCCTCCGAGCGCGGTGATCTCGGAGTCGGAGTAGCCGCCGCCCAGCCCGAGGATGAGGCGGCCGCCGGAGAGCAGGTCCAGTGACGCCACGAGCTTGGCGAGCATGGCCGGGCCGTCGGAACGGCACCGCGAGCACGCGGCTGGCGACCTTGATCCGGCTGGTCTGCGCGGCGATCCAGGTCATCAGGACGGTGGCCTCGTAGCTGGGGTCCGGCCCGCAGGGATGGTCGGGGAGGGAGACGAAGTCGAGGCCGAGGCGTTCTGCCTCCTGGGCCAGCGCGACGGGGTCAGCGCCTGGCGCGGCAGAGGCGGGCACGCCGACCCCGAACAGCAGTTCAGTCATCGCGGTTGTTTCCTTCCTGCCGGGTCGGGACCGAGCCGGGCGGGCACCATCAGCGCCAGGCTCACGCCGAACCCGGCAAGCCCGAGATACAGCCGCGCCAGGCGCGCCGCCCGCCTTACCCGGGCGCGAGCCACGCGGAAGCCGCCGGCAGGTTTGCTGACATGTCAGCGACAGTAACGGTTCGCTGACATGTCAGCAAATGGCTTAGAGTGGCCATCATGCCGTCACCCCGGTGGCTAACTGCCTCCCAAGAACGCGCATGGCGCCGGTACCGGCGCATGCGCACGCTGCTCGACCTGCAGATCGCGCGCGACCTCGGCCAGGACTCAGGCCTGTCCGATACCGACTACGACGTGCTGTCGATCCTGTCGGAAGGCCCCGGGGAAGGCTGGCGCTCCCGCGACCTCGGCACCAGGCTGTTCTGGTCCACCAGCCGGCTGGCGCACCACATCGGCCGCATGGAGCAGCGCGGCCTGGTAGCGCGCCAGCCCTGCCCTGGCGATGCGCGCGGCGCGATCATCACCCTGACCCCGCACGGCCGGGACACCCTCACCACCGCCGCGCCCCCGCATGTGGCCTCCGTCCGCCGCCACCTGATCGACCTGCTCACCCCCGACGAGATAGCAGCCCTCGACGCCATCGCCACGAAGGTCATCGCCCACCTCGCCGGCCAGGACACCATTGAGCCGCCAGGCCCAGACCCGGCACGTGCTCCGTAATGGCCAGCTAGCGCGCTCCGTCGCAACGCGCCTGAGGTGGGCGGGCCTACCCCGCAAGGGCGTAGAACCGGCGCGCTAGCGCAGCTGCCAGGTCGGCCCGGCCGGGGTGTCTTTTACCTCGACGCCGAGGGCGTCGAGTTCGGCGCGGATCTCGTCGGCGCGGGCCCAGTTCCGCGCCATGCGGGCCTCGGTGCGCTCCGCGATGAGCCGCTCGATGTCGGCCACCTCCTGAGGCGCGAGGTCGGCGGGGGTGCGCCGCTGGTCCACCTCGGCGAGCGGAAGGTCGCCGAGGCGCAGGCCGAGCAGGGCGTCGGCGGCGGCCACCACGACGCGCAGGCCGTCGGCGGTGATCTCCGGGTCGCGGAGCGCGTCCTGCAACGTGGCCAGGAGCTTCGGGGTGGCCAGGTCGCTGGCGATCGCCGCGTCGATCGCCTCGACGTAGGCGAGCGCGGTCTTGTCGCGGCCAGGGTCGGCGAGCGCGCGAGCCTCGTCCAGGGTTTCCGCGTGCGGGAGCGGGCGCAGCGGCGCCACCCGGGTGATGAGGCGGCGCAGCGTCGCCTGGGCGGCGTCCATCGCCGTCATGGTGAAGTCGAGCTGGCTGCGGTAGTGGCCGCCGAGCAGGAACAGCCGGTAGGCCATCGGGTGGTAGCCCGATTCGACCAGGTCGGCCAGGCGCAGGGTATGGCCGGCGGACTTGGCGATCTTCTGCGCGTCGAGCAGGACCCACTCGTTGTGCAGCCAGTACCGGACCCACGGCCTGCCGTCCCCGAGGAACGCCTCGCTCTGGGCGATCTCGTTGACGTGGTGCAGCTCCCGGTGGTCGATGCCGCCGGTGTGGATGTCGAAGTGGTCGCCGAGCAGCGTCATGGACATCACGGAGCATTCCAGGTGCCAGCCGGGCGCGCCCCAGCCCCACGGGGAGTTCCACCGCATGATGCGGCGGACTCCCGGCTCCTCGGCCCGCCACAGCGCGAAGTCACTGCCCAGCTTGCGCCCCTCGACGTGCTCAACGCGGCCGGTCTCCCGCTGCCCGGCCAGGTCAAGCAGGGCGAGCTGGCCGTAGCCCGGCGACTTGGAGGTGTCGAAGTACAGCCCGGACGGCAGCTGGTAGGTGTAACCGAGCTCCTCGAGCCGGACCGCGAACTCGATCATCTGGTCCACGTAGGCGCTGGCCCGCGGGTACACGTCGGCCGGCTGGACGTTCAGCGCGGCCAGGGCCGCCAGCCAGTCCTGCGTGTAGAACTCGGCGACCTCCTCGACGGACCGGCGCTCCCGCTCCGCGGCGAGCTCAAGCTTGTCCTCGCCGGTGTCGGAGTCGGCGACGGCGTGCCCGACGTCGGTGATGTTGACGACGTGCCGTACCGCGATGCCCTTCCAGCGCAGCGCGCGGCGCAGCGTGTCGGCGAACACGTACGGCCGCATGTTGCCCAGGTGCTGGTAGGCGTAGACGGTGGGGCCGCAGCTGTACAGGCCCACGACATCGGCGGACGGCGCGAAGTCCTCCGTCAGCCGTCCGAGCGAGTTGTAGAGCCGCAGCTGATGACCGGTCACCCAAGCCATGATAGGGCTAGCCGTACAGCTCCTCGATCTCCTTCGCGTAGCGGTCGATGATCACCCGGCGCTTGCGCTTCATCGACGGGGTGAGCTCGCCAGACTGCGTGGTCCACTCGGTCGGCAGCAGCACCCACCGGCGCACCTGCTCAGGCCGGGCCAGGTGCGAGTTAGCCGCGGCGACGCCGCGCTCGACCTCAGCCAGAACGTCGGCGTGTGTCACCAGGCCGGCGAGCGACTCGAACGGGATGCCGCGGGCCCGCGCCCAGGCCGGCGCCGCGTCCGGGTCGAGCACGAGCAGCGCGGTCACGTAGTTGCGCCGGTCCCCGATCGCGCAGGCCTGGCCGATCAGCGGGTGCCGCTGCAGCTCGTACTCCACCTGGGCGGGCGAGACGTTCTTGCCGCCTGAGGTGATGATGAGCTCCTTCTTCCGGTCGACGATCTTCAGGAAGCCCGCGTCGTCCAGTTGCCCGATGTCGCCGGTGTGCAGCCAGCCGTCGGCGTCGATCGTCGCCATGGTCAGCTCCGGGTCCTTGTAGTAGCCGCCCATCACCAGCGGGCCGCGGACCAGGACCTCGCCGTCGTCGGCGATGCGCACCTCCATCCCGGGGAACGCCGGGCCGACCGCCCCGGTGCGGGCCGCCTCCGGTGCGGCGAGCGTCGCGGCGTTGGACAGCTCGCTCATCCCCCAGCCCTCGGTCAGCGGGACGCCGAGCGCGCGGAAGAACTCGACGATCTCCGGGTCGATCGGCGCCGCGCCGGTGGTCGCGATTTTGCATTGGTCAAGCCCGATCCTGGTGAGGACCGCCTGCTTGGCCGCGTCGGGCAGCGCGCGGACTTTATTGGGATCGACGGTGGGCAGCACGGCCCGCAACGCGGCGTGCAGCTTCTCCCACACCCGCGGGATGCCGATCAGCGCGGTCGGCCGGGCCTGCGCGGCGACCTCGAAGAGGCGGAGTTGGTCAGGACAGTACGCCAGCGTTACCGGGTGCGAGAGCGGCCCCCAGTGGTCCACGGTGCGGCCGGTGACGTGCGCCATCGGCAGGTAGGAGACCAGCGTGGCGGTGCCGTCCGGGCCCACCTGGTCCGCAAGCGGTATCACCCGCAGCGTCGCCTGCTGGCCGTAGCGGACGTTCCTGTGGGTGATCATCACCGCCTTGGGACGGCCGGTGGTGCCCGAGGTGTAGATGAGCGTCGCCAGGGTGTCCGGCGCCACCTGCCGCCAGCCGCGCTCGAAGGCGCCGGGATCGAGTTCCGCCTCGGCGTGGCCGAGGTCGAGCAGCGCCTGCCAGCCGAGCGCCTGGGTCTCCCCCGGCCAGTGTCATCCCGCGGCAGCGTCTTGGTCAGCGGGCGAGCTCGTCGCCGAGCACGACCACCGCGCGCAGCTGCGGCAGCCGCCCCTGGATCGAGTCGAGCACGGGCAGGAACTCGCGCTCGACGATCACCACGGTCGCCGCGCAGTGGTCGATGATGTCGGCGGCCTGCTCGGGCGCGACCGTCGGGTAGATGAACACCGGGACGCCGCGCGCGTGCATCACCGCGTAGTCCGCGATCGTCGCCTCCGACCGGTTCCGCGACCAGACCGCCGCGAACTCACCCGGCCGCAGCCCGGCCGCGGTGAGGCCGAGGGCCGCGTCTTTTACGTGGTCATGCAGCTGCCGGTAGGTCAGCGACCGCCACTCATCCCCGGCCTGCCACTGGTGCGCCACGACGTCGGGCGCCTGCGCCACCGTCTCGGCGAACTCGGTGAGCAGCGTCGAGCCCGCGATCTCGGCCTCGATCTCGGCCCGGGCGGCGGCCACGTCCTCGGGGACACCGGGCCAGTCAGTGAAAGTCATGGCGAACATTGTGACCCGTGCACCGGCCGCTGACCAGTCACCCGAGGCGGCTTGCTGGTTGCTGTGCGACTACGGAGGGTAGTCAAGCACCTGGTCTGACGGGACACACCAAGGGGGATTCGGATGAGCAAGATCAACCGGCGGGGACGGTATCCTGGCAGCGGCGGTGACCGCGGGCGCGGCGGCGGCGGGCACCTCGCTGGCGGGGGGCGCAGCTGGGGCCACCGCGCTGGCGGACGTCGTGCCCGCGGCGCCGACGCGGTGACGCACGCGCCGGCCGCGACCGGGAGCGGCTCGGTCAGCTACGGCTTCAAGACCCTGGACGACCGGGCGGACCCGACATTCAACCAGCTTCTCGGGATCAACAACAACGGCACGATCGCCGGGTACTTCGGCTCCGGCGCGGCCGGCCACCCGAACCAGGGCTACCGGCTGCTGCCGCCCCACGGGCACGGCAGCTACCAGAGCGAGAACTTCCCCGGCGCCGTGCAGACCCAGGTCACCGGGCTGAACAACCTGGGCGTGACGGTCGGGTTCTGGTCGTCGGCGAACAACGCCAGCATGGTCAACGACAACTCCGGCTTCTGGGCGCTGGGCGGCCAGTTCCACAACGCGAACTTCCCGGCCGGCTCGCTGGCCAGCCCTCCGGTGGACCAGCTGCTCGGCGTCAACGACAGCGGCGTCGCGGTCGGCTTCTGGACCGACGCCAACGGCGACAATCACGGCTACCTGGTCAACGTCAGCACCGGCACTTATCGCTCGGTGACCGACCCGAACGCGCCGGGTGCCAGCCTGACCGCCGCCGCGATCAACTCGGGCGGCGCCATCGCGGGCTTTTACACCAACCAGAGCGGGAACACCGACGGCTTCCTCATGGCAGGCAACACGTTCATCGACCTGTCCGTGCCAGGCGCGTCGTCCACGATGGCACTCGGCGTGAACGACAACGACGAGGTGGTCGGCACGTACACGGCCGGCAGCGGCAGCAGCGCGGCAACGCACGGGTTCAGCTGGACGCTAGGCGGCGGCTTCCAGAGCATCGATGACCCGCGCGGCGTGGGCACCACCACGATCAACGGCGTGAACGACGCCGGCGACCTGGTCGGGTTCTACGTGGACGGCGCCGGCAACACGGACGGGATGCTCGCGGCGCCCAAGGCAGCGGTCCAGGTCCCGCAGGTGCCGATGCCCCAGGGCACGGTCACGCTCGGCCGCGACGGCTCGGGTGCCGTTGACGCCGCCGTTACCGCCTTCGGGCTGACGCCGGGCTCATCGCACGTCGTGGAGCTGGTAAACCCGGCCGGCGGCGTTATCGCCTCCTTCGGGACGCTGACCGCGAACGGCGCCGGCGCCGCGCAGGCCACCCTGGACAGCGGCGACAAGTCCACGCCCGGCCAGTGGAGCGTGGTGATACTGAACGGCACGGCGGGCGACCCGGTCTCCGCCGAGCCCATCGCGGAGACCGCCGGGTCCACGGCCGGCCCGAACACCTACCAGTTCCTCCCGGTCGAGGCCGACTCTCACGGTGCGAGCCACGGCACCCCGCAGGGCTCGGCCGTCGTCAGCTACGACCCGAACGCGCAGACCATCTCGGTCACCGTGAACGCCAGCGGGCTCACCCCCGGCGCGCACGCCGCGCACATCCACCTCGGCAGCTGCCGGTCCCAGGGCGCCGTGCAGTACATGCTGACGGACTTCACCGCGAGCCGGCGGGCCAGATCGTGAACCAGACCCGGACGGTCACCAACGTGACCACCCCGCTGCCCGCCAGCGGCTGGTACCTCAACCTGCACCAGGGCAACAGCAGCAACATCCTGGCCAACGGCAGCCCGACGATCAACTTCCGTCCGCTGCTCTGCGCTGACCTCGTGAACCAGGGCTAGCGACGCGGGCGGGTGCCACGCGGAGGGAACGGGAGCAGCCTTCCGTTCCTCCGCCGTTCTCAGCCGCGGCCAGCCAGCCGCTCGGCCAGGGCCCTCGTCTCCGCCGCTGGAGGGACGCCGACCCGCTCGTTGAGCAGCGCGGCGAGGTCAGCGTAATGCCGCACCGCCCGGGCTGTCTCGCCGAGGCTGTCCCAGCAGGTCATCAGGTCACGGTGGGCCGACTCGTTCAGCGGCTCGTGCTCGACCGCCCGTCGGAAGACAGTGACCGCCGCCCGGTAGTTCCCCGCCGCCATGTGCAGCCGTCCGGCCGCAAGCAGCGCGGTCTCGAACCGGCGGCGGAGCTCGTCGCGGCGGACGTTCGCCCACTCCCCCGTCGACATCCCGGCGAGGAAGTCCCCGCCGTACGCGGCGATCGCGCGCCGCAAGTCCGGCAGCCCGGCGCTTGCCGGGCGGGCGCGGCCGGCGGCGGCCAGCGACGACTCGAACTCATCGACATCGCAGTCGAATGTCCGGTCCCGGTTCACGGAGTAATGGCCCGCCGCGTACACGATCCAGTCGTGGTCACCGAGGGCGCGGCGCAACTCCCGCAGCGCGGTGTGCAGTGCGTTGCCGAGCTGCTTGCCGGAAAGCTCGGGCCACAATGCCGCCCCGAGTTGCTCCCTGGTCAGCGGCGGCGACGTGATCAGCAGGAATAGCAGCTCGCGCGGTTTAGCGTAGCTCCAGTCGGCGGCGGTGAGCGCGGTGCCGCCGAGCTCCACCATCGCCCGGCCGAGCGCGCGCACGCGCAGCGGGCCGGCCTGCCGCGCCGGCGGTGCGTGGGCGGCGGGCGACGGGGGTGGAGGTGGAGGTGGGGGTGGAGGGGGCGGCGGCTGACCGATCAGGATCGGTGTCGCGCCGGTCAACGGCGACGCGAACGGCTGATCCGTCAGGACGGGTGTCGCGCCGGTCAGCGGCGAGGTAACGAGACCTGGGGGAACGCGGGGCGGGCTGGCCGGCGGGCCAGCGCGGTCCTGGGCGGGAGGAACGCGGGGAGAGGTATCAGCCGGGGCCTGCGGCGGCTGCCTGATTGTTCCTTCGAAGTCGTCCGGGTCGGACGCGGCGCCGCCGCGCTCCCAGGCCGCTTCCCAGGCGGCCTGGCCGAGCGCGTCCCTGGCCGCAGCGACGGACCGGGCGTGCTGCGAGCGCTCGCACGGCGCGAGGACAGCGCCGATCGCCACCCGGGTCGCGTGTGCGAGGCCGAGCAGGCACGCCGCCCGCTCGGCGCGCCGGCCGTCGGGCCGGCCGGCCGTGACGACCGCGGCGAGGTCCTCGAGGACGCTCGCCATCCGCCAGCGGTCGCGGAGCTCGCGGTGCGTGGCGTAGCTCAGCCGCAGCCGGGCCTCGGCGCCCGCCAGGTCGCCCCGTTCCAGCGCGACGAGGCCCAGCTGCTCTTCGCACCAGGCGATCCCCTCACGGAACCCGATCGACTGCGACAGCTCGCGGGACTCAGTGAGCAGCGCCGTCGCCGCTGCGAGGTCGCCGCGGTAGCGGGCCGCCGCGCCCAGGCTGATCAGCGACCACGCGGTGCCCTCCACGTCGCCGAGTGCACGGAACGCGGTCAATGCCTGCGTGCACTCGGTGACCGCCCAGTCCAGGTCCTGCCGCAGCCAGGAGACGAAGCCGAGGTAGCTGTGCGCGCTGGCCTCCGCCCACGGGTCACCGGCGGCCCTGGCCAGTTCCAGGCTCTCCGCGTGCAGCTGCGCCGACCTGGCGTACCTGCCCTGCTCACGGGCCACGCTGCCGAGGACCTGCAGGCAGGCGGCGATCCCGGTATCGTCACCGAGCTCGCGGAACAAGGCCAGGGCCGCGTCAAGGCGGCGGACCGCGGGCTCGTAATCGCATTGCAGGTGCGCGAGCCGGCCGCTGCCGTACAGCGCCTGGGCGCGGTACCTGGGCGGTGCAGCCGGGTCCGCGGCCACTGCCCGGTCCATCCACTCGCGTATCTCGTGGTAGTGGCCGCGCAGGTAGGCGTAGCGGCCGAGCTGGCCGACGATCCGCAGCGCCGCGACCGCGTCGCCGGCGTTGACCGCGTACTCGGTGGCCACTCTGAGGTTGGCCCGTTCGGCGTCGAGACGGTCGAGCTCAGCCTCGAGCTGGGCCGCCGCGGCGTGCTCGACGCAGTCGCACGCCTGCCTCGGTGAACTCGGTGTAGTAGTCCAGGTGCGCCCGGCATGCCTGGTCGCGCTCGCCCGCCAGGGCGAGCTTGTCCGCCGCGTACTCGCGGATCGTGGCGAGCAGGCGGTAACGCTCGCCGTCGACCTGGAGCAGGGACTTGTCCGCCAGCCTGGCCAGCAGGTCAAGCACCTGACCTTTCCCGATGCCGCTGAAGGCCGCGACCCGTTCCGCGGCGCGCAGCGTGAAGCCGTCGGCGAAGACCGCTAGCCGCCGGAAGACCGCCCGTTCCTGTCCGCTGAGCAGCTCATGGGACCAGTCGAGGGTGGCGCGCAGCGCCTGGTGCCTGGGCGGGGCGGACCGGGCGCCCCCGGTAAGCACGCCGAACACGTCGTCGAGCCGTTCGGCGAGCTGCCGGACCGAGAGCACGCGCATCCGGGCGGCGGCCAGTTCGATCGCCAGCGGCAGCCCGTCGAGCCGCGCGCATACCTGGGCGACGGCCTGCCGGTTGGCGTCGGTGACGGCGAAGGACGGCGCGACCAGCCGGGCCCGCTCCTCGAAGAGCCTGGTCGCGTGCGCGGGCCCGAGCGGCGGTACCAGCCAGGAGCGCTCCCCCTCGACGCCGAGCGACTCGCGGCTGGTGACGAGGAAGCTGAGCGACGGGCACTGGGCGAGCAGGCTCTCGGCGAGGCCCGCGACGGCCGCGGCGAGATGCTCGCAGTTGTCGAGTACGACAAGGACCGGCCGGCGCGGGTCGCCGGCATCTCCCCGGGCCGCCAGGTGCGCGGCGATGGCATCGGCCGGGTCGACGCCAGGAGTCTCGGGTATGCCGAGGCTGGCGGCCACCGCCAGGGCGATGACCCGCGGGTCGTCCAGGGGGGCGAGCTCAACCCAGGCAACGTCGGCCGCCCCGGTGGCCTGGACGCCCGGGGTCACGGCGCCGGCCAGCCCGGCCGCGGCGGCCAGCGCCAGCCGCGTCTTGCCCGCGCCGCCTGGGCCGGTGAGCGTGAGCAGGCGGCAGCCGGCGAGGGCACGGGTCAGCTCGCCAAGTTCCGCATCCCGACCCACCAGCGGCGTCAGCCGCACGGGGAGCCGCCCTGTGGTCAGCATCGCCATCGGTTTGGTCGCTCGCTCCGCGTCTCGCCGTTCCGCTTGTGGCCACGTACTTAAAGAAAGCTTAACGACGCCAATCAAACACGGCACGCCGCGGAAGCGGGCTAGGGCCTTACTGAGCCAGATGTTAGGAATTCGTTTCCCCCGGTCCCCCGGCCGATCCCCCGGTCAATCCCCCAGTGCTGGTGAGCACTTTTGAACCCGGCCGAGCGGACCACCGTTCGATCGGTATGTACGGCAACGCCCGTACCAACAACGGGGAACGCCACCGCACAACGGGGAACATCAGAGAGGGAGTCCAATGAGCAAGATCAGCCGACGGGGACTGCGGATCACCGCCGCAGCGGCCGGCGCCGGGGCAATCGCGATCGGGGCCTGGGCGGTCACCGCGACCACCGCCCACGCGGGACCAGCTGACGCGGCCACGTCAACCATGAACAGCGGCCAGGTCAGCCTACCAGTTCGTCACGCTGGACAACCGAGCAGGACGTGACGTTCAACCAGCTGCTCGGGATCAGCAACGCGGGCACGATCGCCGGGTACTTCGGCTCGGGCGCGGCCGGTCACCCGAACAAGGGTTACCTGCTCTTCCCGCCGTACGGGCAGGGCAACTACCGTGAACGAGAACTTCCCTGGCTCCGCGCAGACCCAGCTCACCGGCCTGAACGACAAGGGTGACGAAGGTCGGGTTCTTCTCCACGATGAACAACGCCAACATGATGAACGACAACTCCGGCTTCTGGCAGCGCCACGGGCGCTACCACATCGCCAACTTCCCGACCGGCGACGGGGCCACCCCGCCGGTGGACCAGCTGCTCGGGGTCAACAACGACGGCATCGCGGTCGGCTTCTGCGACCGACGCCAACGGGAACAACCACGGTTACCAGGTCGACACCAACACCGGCCGGTTCCGCTCGGTTACCGACCCGAACGCGCCGGGCGCCAGCCTGACCGCCGCGGCGATCAGCAACCGCGGCGGCATCGCCGGGCTTCTACACCAACGCCGACGGCACCACCGACGGCTTCCTCCTCAGCGGCCGGCGGTTCACCGACCTGGCCGTGCCCGGGGCGGCGTCCACCATGGCCCTCGGCGTGAACGACCACGACGAGGTGGTCGGCACCTTCACCGACGGGTCCGGCAGCAACGCGCAGACGCACGGGTTCACCTGGACGCCGGGCGGCGGCTTCACCACGGTGGACGACCCGCACGGCATGGGCACCAGCACCATCAACGGCGTGAACGACGCCGGCGAGCTGGTCGGGTTCTACACCGATGCCGCGGGCAACACCGACGGGCTCCTCGCCACCCCGCAGCGCCCGGTCACCACGCAGCGGATGCACGTGGTCACCACGCACGTGCAGCTGGCCCCGATGCCGCAGGGCACCGTCACCTTCAGCCAGGGCGAGAACGGCGACGCCAACGTCACCGTGAACGCGTTCGGGCTGACGCCCGGCTCGTCGCACGCCGTTGAGTTGGTGAACGGGTCCGGCCAGATCGTCACCGCGTTCAGCCCGCTGACCGCGAACTCCGCGGGCCAAGCGGACGACGAGACGCTCAGCAGCGGCTACACGGGCACGCTCGGCTCCTGGCGGCTGGTGATCCTGAACGGCACGGCGGGCGACCCGCGCTCGGCCGAGTCGATCGCGCGGACCGGCAGGTACGACGGCGGCCAGCGCACCTACCAGCTCACCCCGGTCGAGGCCGACTCGAACGGCAACAGCTACGGCACCCCGCAGGGCTCGGCCGTCGTCAGCTACGACCCGAACGCGCAGACCATCTCGGTCACCGTGAACGCCAGCGGGCTCACCCCCGGCGCGCACGCCGCGCACATCCACCTCGGCAGCTGCCGGTCCCAGGGCGCCGTGCAGTACATGCTGACGGACTTCACCGCCACGCCAGACGGCCAGATCGTGAACCAGACCCGGACGGTCACCAACGTGACGACCCCGCTGCCCGCCAGCGGCTGGTACCTCAACCTGCACCAGGGCAACAGCAGCAACATCCTGGCCAACGGCAGCCCGACGATCAACTTCCGTCCGCTGCTCTGCGGCGACATCACGACCCAGGGCTAGCGACGCGGGCAGCCGGGGGCGCACCCCGGCTGTTCGCCCGCGCGAGGCCGCTCCGGCACCCTTCGCCGTGGCGGCCTTTCCCGTTCATTCCTGGTTAAGCTCCCGGCACTCGCGGGCCGACGGCCGCTATGTTCGTTCCGAAGTTGTCTGAACACAGAGTGTTATGAACTACTGCTCGCACCATCGAACTCAACGAAGAACCTCAGGGAGGAAATCCGATGAGCAAGATCAGCCGACGGGGAATGCGGATCACCGCCGCAGCGGCAGGCGCAGGGGTAATCGCAGTAGGGGCCTGGGCGACCACTGCCCACGCGCGGCCGGCTGACGCGGCCACTTCACCCATGAACAGCGGGGCCGTCACTTCCACCACCGTAAAGCTGTCCCCGATGCCGCAGGGCACCATCGCCTTCGGCAAGGACGGCAAGGGCCACGTCGACGTCACGGTCAACGTGTTCGGGCTGACGCCCGGCTCGTCGCACGAGGTGCGGCTGATGAGGGGAAACCGCACGGTCGCCACCTTCAGCCCGCTGACCGCGAACTCCATGGGCCAGGCGAAGGACGAGACGCTCGGCAGCGACTACTCGGGCGCCCTCGGGTCCATGCAGGTAGCGATGCTCGAGGGCAACGGGGGCGACACGGTCGCGCTCGCGGAGATCGCGCGGACCGCCGGCTACGCCAGCACTAAGCACACCTACCAGCTCATCTCGGTGGAGACGGGCGCGGCGGCAAGAGCTGCGGGCACCCCGAAGGGGTCGGCCGTCATCGCCTACAACAAGACCGCGAAGACCATCTCGGTCACGGTGAACGCCAGCGGGTTCGCACCCGGCATGCACGCCGCGCGCATCAACCTCGGCCGCTGCGCCGAGCAGGGCCTGGTGCTGCACGCGCTGGCGGACTTCACCGCCAACGCGAAGGGCCGGATCGTGAAGGAGACCCGGATGATCACCGACGTGACCGCCGCGCCGCCCGCCACCGGCTGGTACCTCAACCTGCACCAGGGCAACAGCAGCAACATCCTGGCCAACGGCCGCCCGACGATCAACTTCCGGCCGCTGGCCTGCGCGAACATCGCGAGCAAGGGCTAGGGACCCGGGCCGGACGGAGACCCGTCTGCGGCCGGCCTGCCGACCTTGCTCATGAAGCGGAACGGGAGGAACAGCCTCCCGTTCCGCTTCCTTATGGTTTTACCCTTCCGTTTTCCTCCCTGCGCTACCGCCGGAGTTGCCGATGGCATGATTCGCCCGACGGGACCCGCTAACGGGAGGTTGCTCCATGTTGGAACGCGTGGAGAAGCGGAACATCGAGCGCAAGCGCGCTGGTGCCGGGGCCGGCCGAGCGGCCGCGTCCCGACCTTCCCCCTGGTGAGGACTTGATCCCGAAGATCAAGCACATCGTCGTGCTGATGATGGAGAACCACTCCTACGACAACTACCTCGGCTTTCTGGCCGGACGCGGCGACGGGCTGCCCGATGCCGCGGCCGGGACGCCGGCCACCGCCAACGCGCTGCCCAACGGCCAGCACGTCGCCGCGTATCACCTCGCCTCCACGACGCAGTTCCCTGGCAACCCGAGCCAGACCTGGCGCGCGAGCCACCTCGCCTACGACGACGGCAGCTGCGCCGGGTTCGCCAGCGGCGGTCTGGGAGACCGTCCCTGGCGGTGACCCGGCCGTCCCGATGGGCTACTGGACCGGCGAGGACCTGCCGTTCTACTACGGGCTCGCGCGGACCTTCCCCGTGGCGGACCGCTGGTTCTGCTCCTGCCTGGGGCCGACGTTCCCGAACCGGCGGTTCCTCATCAGCGGAACCGCGCACGGGCTGATCGACGACCTGCCGTGGGACATGGTGGACTACCCGCCGGCCGGGACCATCTTCGACGCGCTGACCAGCAACGACATCTCCTGGGTGAACTACCACAACGTGCAGCCCGCCCTCGTGGTGCTCACCCGGCTGCTCGGCAGGCACGGGCTCATCGCGCTGCGCCGGCTCGCCGCGCTCGGCCGGTGGCTGCCCCAGGTGACGAACGCGGTCCGCGGCAACAAGTCGTTCACCGCCGACCTGTACCCGCTCGGGTTCGCGGGCGCCGCCCGGCACCTGCGCAGCACGCAGCAGTTCTTCGCCGACGCCCTCGCGGGGACGCTGCCCGCGGTGTCCATCGTCGACCCGGACTTCGGTCGGTGGTCGGAGGAGAACCCGCAGGACATCGCCCACGGCGAGGCGTTCTCCAGCGCGGTGATCAACACGGTCATGCGCGGCCCGGCCTGGGAGTCGACGCTGCTGATCTGGACTTACGACGAGCACGGCGGCTACTACGACCACGTGCCGCCGCCTGCGGCGGTCGCGCCGGACGACGTGCCCGCGCGGAACTGGCAGCTGTCGCGGCCGTGGGCGCGCAGGCTGCTCAAGCTGCTGATGCCCAGGCAGCTCGCCCGGCTCGAGAACATCGACGACGGGCCGGTGACCTACGACCGCTACGGGTTCCG
The DNA here is from genome assembly GCA_963811335.1 of uncultured Actinomycetota bacterium. GTDB lineage: Bacteria > Actinomycetota > Actinomycetes > Streptosporangiales > Streptosporangiaceae > Trebonia. The sequence continues at coordinate 25,119 of CAWERB010000008.1, forward strand.
CGTCCCCGCGGTGATCGTCTCGCCGTACGCGCGGCCGGACTTCGTGCTGCACGACGTGCTGGATCACACGTCGGTGCTGAAATTGATCGAGGAGAAGTGGAACCTGCCGCCGCTCACCCACCGGGACGCCGCCGCCGTCTCGCCGCTCGGCGCGCTCGACCTCGACGCGCCGCCCGCCTTCCTGGCCCCGCCGGAGCTGCCGGAGCCGAAGGCGGGCGCGTTCGGTCCCGCGGCTACCCGAGCAGGAACTCGGCGCAGCGCTCGCCGATCATGATGGTGGGCGCGTTCGTGTTGCCCGAGGTGACCGCCGGCATGACCGAGGCATCGGCGACGCGCAGGCCGGGGACGCCGTAGACGGTGAGGTCGGCCGGGCTGACCACCGCGCCGTTGTCGATGCCCATCTTGCAGGTGCCGACCTGGTGGTGGTACGTGATCAGGTTCCGCATGCCGTACTCGAGCAGTTCCTCGTCGGTGCGCACGTCAGGGCCGGGCGCGACCTCACGGGCGCGGAACTCGCGCAGCGCCTTGGCCGCGCCGACCTCGCGGGACAGCTTGAGCGAGGCGAGCAGCGCGCGGACGTCCGCGCCTTCCTCGAGGTAGTGCGGGTCGATGACGGGGCTTTCTGCGGGATCGACGGACCGCAGCCACAGTTTGCCGCGGCTGAGCGGGCGGATGATGCCGGCCACGATCGCGTAGCCGTCGCCGTAGGCGAGTTCCTCGTAGCCAGGCACCGGCATCGGGAAGTGGGACATCAGCGGCTGCAGGTCGGGTGCGGTCATGCCCGGGTCGCTCTTCGCGAAGAAGTGCGCCTCCAGGTTGTTGGCCTTGCCCTCGGGGATCTTCTTCGCCGACTCGTAGAGGAACGTGGCGAGCGCGTGGTCGTGCAGGTTCGCGCCCACGCCCGCCAGGTCGGCGCGCACCTCGATGCCGAGCGGCTTAAGGTCGTCGGCCGGGCCGATGCCGGACAGGAGCAGCAGCTGGGGGGAGCCGATCACGCCGGCGGACACGACCACGTCGCCGGAGCAGCGCAGCTCGGTCGCCGGCCACTCGCGAAGGAGCGGGTACGGAACGGAGGCAGCCGGGTCCGTTATGGATGAGTAGAGGCGGCCACGGCGGGACAGGCGGACGCCGGCCGCGCGACCCGAGCCGTCGAAGATGAGGCCGGCTACCTGCGTGCCGGTGATGACGGTGAGGAGCGGGCTGTGGATTACTGGGCTCGATGAACGCCGTCCACGTCGACATGCGGCGCCACGCTGCGGACCGTCATGTGGGTGAGCCCGACGCCGAGGATGTCGTCGGCGTTCGGGTCGTCGTTGCGCGGCACCCCGGTCTCGACGGCGGCCTCGATCATCGCGAGCGTCGCGGGGTTCGGCTCCTTGATGTGCGTGACCGGCAGCGGTCCGCCGGCGCCGTGGTACTCGTCCGCGCCGCCCTCGTAATCCTCGGACCGCTTGAAGTACGGCAGCACGTCGCGGTAGGACCAGCCGGGCGCGCCGTTGTACGCCCAGGCGTCGAAGTCGGACTTCGCGCCGCGGATGTAGATCATGCCGTTCAGCGCGCTCGACCCGCCGAGCACCTTGCCGCGCGGCCAGAACAGCGAGGTCTTGAGCGAGTGCTGCTGCGGCTCGGTGGTGTAGGCCCAGTCCTCCGGCGCGTTCCACAGCTCCCAGGCGCGGTTCGGCTGGTGGATCGCCGGGTTGTAGTCCGGGCCGCCCGCCTCGACGAGGGCGACCCGGCGTCCGGCGTCCACCAGGCGGCGGGCGATCACGCAGCCAGCCGAGCCCGCGCCCACCACGATGTGATCGAACTCTTCGCTCATGGGCACATCATGGCAATTTTGCGACGCTTGTCATTGAGGTGCCGACACAGACCTTGGCGGGCGATCTTGTCCGGGAGAGCAGTGCTCAGGCCGTGACGAACTGGGCGGGCAGCTACCTGGCGCCTGGGAAAATAGCTGGGATAATGGTGCGCTCAATGACCTCTCGGTCGGCCTTAAGCATTTCTTTGACCAGCTGCTGGGCCCGTTCAAGGTCCTTCCCGGTTAGTTTCCCTTCTTTGAGGGGAACGGCATCCTGGACCTGATTCTTTTCGCGACCGCCACCCAAACGCCAAGCCACGTGGTTCTCCCCGCTCCGACGATTAAGACCCTTGTTATATTCCCGGACGCTGCCGATCGTACCGTCATGGTGGCGACTTTGTAGGCAAGTCGTCACGGTCAATTATGACGGTTGAAGCCGGTCCGGGAATGGCGCCGGCATGCGGAATTCCTTTACTGTGAGCAGTGCGGCATGTGTTTCAAAAGTCCGATTTCCGGCCTTAATGGGCACGCGAAGCGATAAGGACACCTCAGCGGTGATCCGGTCGCGGTCCTCACGCGCCCGGCGGGTCTCCGGGTGGTCAGGCCCGAGCATCCTCTCCCGGTCGGCCACCACGCTCACGAGCACTTCAATCGCGCGGTCCCGCTCCCCCTGGGCCAGCAGTATCCAGGCCAGCGTGTGGCGGAACTGCAGTTGCCGGGTTACCAGGACTACGCCGGGATCGCCGATCAGCAAGAGCGCGTCGCGCACCTCGCGCTCGGCCTCCGCGGTCCGCCCCTGATCGAGCAGGCAACGGGCCAGCGTCAGCTGGACCCACAGCGTCTCTAGGGTCAGCGGCGACCACTCGCGCAGCTGTACCCGGCGGATATCGCGGAGCCGTGCCTCGGCGTCGGCGAACCGGCCCTGCGCCGCGATGGCCCGGGCCAGGCTGTGCCGCACCACGATCGTGTCCGGATGGTCGTAGCCCCGCACGTGACGCTCGTCCTCGACGATTGAGGCGAGCTGCTGCTCCGCTTCGGCCCAGCGGTTCTGCTCGAGGATCGCCTTCGCGAGCTTGTGCCTGCTCGCCAGCGTATCCGGGTGCAGCTCACGCAGCACCCGGGACCGGCCGGCCACCACCAGCCGGAGCTCGGCCTCGGCCGCCGCCGGGTCACCGCGCTCGATCGCGAGCCGTCCTTTCTCGTGCCGCAGGCCGAGGATCTCGCGGTCCTCAAGGCCGTAGCCGAGCCCGGGCGCGTTGGCGATGATCTCGTTAACCAAGGTCCCGGCCGCCCCGATAATGCCTGCCACGATGAGGTACCGGCAGGTCACCCTGGCCAGCTCCAGCGCCTGGGCGATCACCCGCTGGTCGTTGAGCGCGGTCTCGCCGAGCAGCGCGGAGCGGCACACCTCGACCGTGTGCGGCACGACCAGCGGCCAGACGCCCCAGCTCTCGGGATAGTCCGGGTTCTGGTCCTTCGTCGAGTTGAGCAGCAGCTCGATGTTGCCACGGTAGTACTCGGCGCGCCTGCGCCGGACGTCCTGGTCGTCGCGGAAGATGCCGTGGACGACCGGGTGCAGCGACAGGACATGGGAGAGGTTGGGATCCTCGACGTCCGGCAGCTTGTCGAGCTCGATCAGGCCAAGGTCCGCCAGCCCCGCAAGGACCAGGGCGCGCCGGTCCGCGGTGAAGTTCGCCAGCACCGCGGACCCGTCGAGCACCTGCTCCGACAGCAGCGTGAAGTACGGCACCGGGTCGGTGCCGAGGCAGGCGAGCAGCTTAAGCAGCGGCGCGGCATCCGGCAGCCCGCGCCGGGCGAGCAGGTCGAGGGAGAGCTGGAAGACCTGGCGCACCTCGTCGAGGCCGAGCGGCTCGCCGGCGGCGCGGGCTGACGGCGCACCTGGCGCGGAGGCGAAACGCTCCCGCACCGCGGCCCGGTAGCCGCTGAAGTCCTTGATCCCGCCGCCGCCTTTAAACACCTGGCGGGAGGTGTACTCCGACCTTATGTACTTGGCCGCGGCGTTAAGCGCGAGCGGCAGGCCGCCCAGCTCGTCCGACAGGTGGCGCGCCCGCTCGCGGGTCCCCCCCTCGGGGGCAAGCTCCATCAGCATGGCCGCGCCGTCACCGCTTTCCAGCGGGCGTACCTGGTGCACCGTGCACCAGGGGCCCCAGGTGGCCGCGTTGGCATCGCGGGTGGTCACGATGACCGTGCCGTTGCTCCCGGCAGGCGGCCGGAGCCAGCCGGTCGCGTCGGACACCTTGCCGTCGGCCTCGGCCAGCTCATGCGGCTCGTCCGCGTTGTCGAACACGAGCAGCCAGGGATCAGCGCGCTCCTCCAGCCGTTCCCAGATCAGGTCGGCCGGGCTGCCGTCGCGCCAGGCGAGCTCGATCCGGGTTTCCGGTATGCCGAGCTGGTGGGCCACCTCTCGCATGCAGCCGTTGATCCGGGTCTGCTTGATCCACCAGACCTGGTGCCCGGCTTGCCGCGCGCGGTCCGCGACCTCGAGCGCTACCCGGCTCTTTCCCGCGCCGCCAAGGCCCGCGAGCACGTGAACCCGGGAGCCCGCGCTCGCGCTGATCGCGCGCAGGATGTCATCCCGGCCGTGCAGCGTGCCTTCTTTCCGGCCGAACGGCGGGGTGACGGTCACGTGCACCGGCTGCTCGGCCGCGCCCTCCGTCCGTTCCGCCCGCTCGGGCCCCGCCCCGCCGCTCGCCACGGCGAGCAGCGCCTGGCGCAGCACCCGGTAGGAGTCCACCTTCCGGTCAGCCTGCCGGATGATCGTGGAGTGGTTCCCCGTCACGACCCCTCCCTCGGGGAACACGCCCTTGGCCTGGTGCGGCGGGACGATGTTGTCCTTGGTACCGCCGTAAACGACGATGGGGACGGGGCACTGGCTCTCCGTGCAGGCCTCGGCGTTGACGACATCGCGCAGCACCTGGCGCAGCGTCTCCGTCACGCGCCGGTTCGCCGGCCGCAGCTCCTGCTCCTGCGGGTTGTGCCAGAACATCAGCCGCCTGCGCAGCGACAGGAGGAACTGCGCTCCCGTGTTGGGGCAGGCGTACATGCAGACCTGCTTGATCCGGGCGAGCTCTCGGCCCTTGTTATCGCCCAGCATGCGGACGAGAAAGCGCAGCGTGATCAGGCCACCCTGACTATGCGTGACGATGACCAGCTTCTTCGCATCGGCCAGGTCGCCGGTCGACACGAAGACGGCCAGCTGGTCGGCGATGTCGTCGATCTCGGCGATCCGCTGGTCAACCCGCAGGTTGACCAGGCGGGTGTCGTACTGGAATACGTGCTCGCGGACCACGCGGCTCAGCTCGGGATCCTCGCGGATCAGCCCGATGCAGCGTGTCCCATGCCCGCCCGTCGGAGCGCACCCCGTGCACGAACACGACATCGACCGGTTCGGCTGGCAAAGGGTTGTCACCTCCATCGGGTTCGGATCCGTCAAGATTACCGCCGGGAACGGATCACCATATGGCCGGGCAGGCTGGATAATTTCGCCAGCAAACGGGACTATTATTGCGAAAGTGTGCAATATCGACCGCGCTAAGGGTACGGCTCAATCTCCCGCGAAGTCACTTGCTTCTCTTTAAGCCCGGTAATGCCAGCCGGTGCCGCCGATTCCGGCTCATAACGCTTTGGCATTTTCTGAGGAGTACGCTGGCGCGGACAGCGCCGCAGATTCACGTCGGCCCGATGCAAGGGCGTCAGGAGCCTTAATGATCTTTAATCCACGCGCCAGGCTGGCGGAACTTGGCTTCGAACTGCCGCAGGCATCCCCGCCCGGCGGCATGTACGTTCCCGCCGTGCGGACGGGCAGCCTGGTTTACGTGGCCGGCCAGGTACCCATGACCGACGGCAAGGTCGCGGCCATTGGCAAGGTCGGTGCTGAGGTGACCCCGGAGGAGGCATACTGCCTATGCCAGCGTTGCGCCCTCGCCGCTCTCGCCGCCATCGACCAGGTCGCCGCCTGGAGAACGTCACGCGGATCGTGAAGGTGTCCGGCTTCGTCGCATCAGCGCCAGAATTCACCGGCCAGCCCGCCGTGGTGAACGGGGCCAGCGAGTTGCTCGTCGCGGTGTTCGGCCCGGCCGGGCAGCATGTCAGAACCTCGGTCGGGGTTCCGGAGCTACCGCTCGGGGCGCCCGTCGAGGTCGAGGTGATCGCCGAGGTGTCTGGCTGACGCGACGGCTACATTCTCACGGCCGTCCCGGTGACCTCTATGCCGGTCCCAGGCTCGGCCGGGATGCGGACGCCGATGGTTCCCGGACGTCCCATGTCGCGGCCCTGGTAGATCGTGATCGTCGCAGGCACCGAGATCAGGCCGAGCTCCCGCAGGTAGCCGCCGAGGGCCGCCGCGGCGGCACCAGTGGCGGGGTCCTCCACCACGCCGCCGGGCGGGAACGGGTTCCTGGCGTGGAAGACGTCCGCGCACTCCCGCCAGATCAGGTCGACCGTGGCCCAGTCCATCCGCTTCATGACGCCGGCGAGAGCAGGCATGTCGTAGTCCAGGTCCGCGAGCCTGGCGCGCGTGGTCGCGGCGATCACCGGGTGCCAGGCGCCGGCATACGCGGCGCGGGGCGGAATACCCGGGTTCAGGTCGCCGGCGGACCAGTGCAGCGCCGACAGGAGCTCCGCTAGCTCGGCCGCCGGAATATCCGCCGTCCGCGGTGGCAGGCTGACCAGCGTGGCAGTGACTGAACCGTCGGCAGCCCGCTGCGAGGTCACCGTGACCGGCCCCGCCTGCGCGGCAAGCCGCAACTGCCCTGTCCCGTGCCGTTCCGCGTGCGCAACCGCCAGGGCGATCGTGGCATGGCCGCAGAAAGGAACCTCGACGAGCGGGCTGAAATAGCGCACTCTGAAGCTTCCGTCCTCGCGCGGGGTGAGAAAAGCGGTTTCGGAAAAGCCGACCTCGGCCGCGATCCGCAGCATCAGGTCGTCCGCGATCCCGGCCGCGTCAAGCACAACACCCGCGGGATTCCCTCCGCCAGGGGAATTGCTAAACGCGACATAACGCATTATCTCCATTGCTCGACCATATCATTGCCGACAGCCCGGAGAAGCGTATTCCCCATTCGGGCGCGGCTCAGCCCCAGGCCCAGAGTTCGCCGTTGTCGGCGAACCCAAGGGAGAATCCGAGAGCAATGCGACGAGAGTCGCGACTCGGGCGGACGGCGTGGAAGTTGCGCGGGTCAAATAGCAGGCCCTCCCCCACGGTCGGCTTAAGCTCGAAGCATTCTTCCTCGCCTATCACGTCATCGGAGTACCCGTACGAGCCGGGCAACCGCTGGCGCTCATCCGCGGGGCGCCAGCGGTGCCGCCAGACGACGGTCTCGCCCCCGGCCTCGGGTACGGACAGGTAGAGGTTGAACGCGAACTGGGCCACCAGGCTAACGTCGAGCAGGTTTCCGGAGAATTCCCTGCTTGCGTCGTCGAAGTGCACGATGAAACCCTGGTTGGGCTCGCGGGCGACCCCGGCGCCCATCTTCCGCCCGTCCCTCGTGCCCACCCGGACGGCATGCGGCCAGTGCGCGCCGATCGCCGAGCGGCAGAACTCGAAAGGATCGAAAGAAAGCCCGAGCCGCAACCACGCCTCATTGCTTTCCTCGAGAGCCGGCCAGTAGGTCTCAGCGACCTTGCCGTCGCGCCGGTGATCGCTAACTCCGACGCCGAACCGCATGACCGGAGGATAGACGCGTTTTGTGCCGTAAGCGACAAAGGGAACCGCCGACAAGGCGCTAAGTACTTCGCCGCACTGTTCGCGAGGGAGCAGATCAGGGACCCGGATTGCCGCACACCGGCCGGCTGCCAGGTCCGCAATGCGATCGCGATCAAACGCGGTCGCAGTAACAGGGAAGAAGAACGCGTCGTGGACGTCAACTACGCTCACGTGATCACCTATCCGGCCGAGCCCGCTACTGCCGGGGGAAGCAGCTATTTCACTCTTCAATGTGCATTGTTGCCGCTTTGCGGTGTAACGTCAATTTAAGATGATCATTAATTTAGGGCGATCCGGCCTATTGGTGATTCACGTGGGCCTGCGGTGGCACACGTGCGCCCGCGGGGTTCTCCCGGGAGCCGTGCTCCCGGGAGAACCCCGCGGGCTGACTTGACTAGGCCGTGGCGGTGAGCGCGTTGCCGTCGGTGAGGCTGGCGAGCGGGGGGCGCTCGACGAGCTCGTTCAGGCACTCATCCAGGTGCAGGCCGGACTCCGTCGCCACCGCGTGCAGGTAGGTGTCCGGCTGGTGCAGCTCCCACAGGCCCTGCACGGTCTGGTCCAGCTCGTTGTCGAGCCCCACGGCCAGCCCCTCGCGGGCCGCCACGGTGCGCAGCACGACCGAGGACATCCGGCTCAGGCTGGCGAGCGACTGGTGCCTGTTCTGCCTGGTGCCGAGGTCCACCTGGGCCATGGCGCCCAGACCCACCTGCTCGAACACGTCGATCAGCATGCCGATCTCCACGCCGTAGCCGGTGAAGAACGGGACCTTGCTCAGCACGTCGCGCCGGGCGGCGAACTCCCCGGCCAGCGGCTGCACGAAGCCGGCGAGCTCGGGGTAGAAGAGGTTGATCAGCGGCTTGGCCATCAGCTCGGTGACCCGGCCGCCCCCGTCGAGTATCTTTTCCTCCCCTTGCTTGAAAGGCCGCCGGAAGGCGGCCTTGACGAACTGCAGCTGGGGATCCGCGAGCAGCGGGCCGAGTGTTCCGTAGACGAAATGCTCCTCGAAGTCGGCGGTATCGGCGTCGGCGAACATCACGATGTCACCGCGCGCTTTGGAGAGGGCGCGCCACATCGCGTCGCCCTTGCCCTGCGCGGGGCCGAGGTCCCGCATGAGCGCGTTCTCTGAGTAGACTTCGGCGCCGTGAGCACGGGCGATATCCGCTGTGCCATCCGGTGAGTCCGCGTCGATGACGATGACCTGATCGATGAGCCTGGTGCGGCCCCTGAGGCCGTCGACGACGGAAAGGATGGAACCGATGGTGCCTGCGACGTTGCGGGCCGGGAAGATCAGGGTGGTGGAGGGTCGCTCCGCCCAGTTGCCGCCCGACCGCCCGAGACCTGCGAAGTCCCTGTGGTGGTACGAGCGCTGCTCAAACCATTCCCAGACTGTCATGCTCATATAACGACATCCTGCTCCGTTAAGTTGCGCCGAAGCACAAGTTGCACATGGCTGGGATCTCCGCCTCTGTCCGACATGTGCTACCCAGCGCAGGGGCGAGTATGCCGCCGGCCAATGTTGAGCACTTCCATAACAGCACTTAACGGTCGATAACTACAGTCTCGTCCGCCTTAGTTACGGAAGCCGACATAGCGGTCAAATAGCTAGATTTCCCGCGTTGGTTGGCGGGGGTTCATCTTGCGCGTCCCGCTAGATTTCACCCTCGCTCGCCGCTCGCGATGCCAGCGCGGCCACCTGTACCCGGGAGCTGTAGCCGAGCTTGCTCAGGATGTGCTCCAGGTGCGCGTCGACGGTCCGCTTGGACACGACGAGGCGCGCCGCGATGTCCCGGTTGGTTAGCCCCTCGGCGACCAGGCCCGCGACCTCGCGCTCGCGCGCCGTCAGCAGGTCCCAGCGGCCCACGGGCACCGAGGTGTCCGCCGCGGCGGCGAGGTTGCCGGCCGGCGGCGCGGCGGGGGGTGCGGCGGGCGGCGCGACGGGGGCGCGACGGGCGGCGCGACGGGGGGGCCAGCCTGGGCCGGGACCGGCCACGACGGCACGTGCTCACCCGGCAGGTCCACAGCAGGCATGAGCCCGCCGGGCCGGTGGCCGCCGGTTACGTGACCGTCGGGTATGTGCTGGCCTGGTACGTGACCGTCGGGTATGTGCGGGGCTGGTATGTGACCGGCTGGCGCCTGGGCGCCCGTCGCGGGCGCGTGCTCGGCGCCTTGCTCCCTGACGATGGCGGGCAGCCGGTACCGCGCCGTTCCGCCGGCGTCGGCCACGCGCAGCACGACGGACTTGTCCACCAGGCCGACCAGCGTCTCAAGGACCTCGGCCTGGCCGAGCTCGGCGCCGGAGCCCGCCGCCTCCGCGGCGGCGAGGTCGAAGTCACCGGCGAAGACCGACAGGCGGGCCCACAGCAGCCGTTCGGCGGGCGAGCACAGGTCGTAGCTCCAGCTGATGGACGCGCGCAGCGACTGCTGGCGGTCGCCTGCCGCCTCCCGGCGGCCGCTGGCGAGGAGCCGCAGGTGACCGGGGAGCCGGCCGAGCAGCTCGTCGAGGCTGACGGCCCGCAGCCGCAGCGCGGCAAGCTCGATCGCCAGCGGCATGCCGTCGAGCAGCTGGCACAGCCGCATGAGCTTCGGCAGGGTGGCGGCGGTGACCTGGAAGCCGGGTACCGCCGCCGCGGCCCGGTCGGCGAACAGCCGGACCGCGTCGCCGCCGTCGGCACCGGCCCCAGCACTGGCCCCAGCACTGGCGACCTCAAGCGGCGGGATACGAAAGACCATCTCGCCGGGCAGGTCAAGGGGCTGGCGGCTGGTCACGAGCAGCACCGGGCCGTTGCCGGCGCGCAGGATCGCGTCGGCGAGCGCGGCGGACGCGTCGAGCACGTGCTCGGCGGTGTCCAGGATCAGCAGCAGGCGCTGGTCACGTAGCCGGCCGCCAGCCAGCCGGCCCCCCAGTCGGGCTGCGGGCCCGCGGCTGGCTGGCCTGGCCCTGGCGCTGCCCCTGGATCGCGGCCGTGCGGCCCGAGCGCGGCCCCCGTCGCCCGCGCCACGCCGCCGGCGTCCCGCGCTCTGGAAAGGTCGGCGAGGTACACCCCGTCCGGGAACGCGCTCGCCAGCTCGCCCGCCACCTTCACGGCGAGCCGTGTCTTGCCGACGCCGCCCGGGCCGGTGAGCGTGACCAGCCTCGACTTGCCAAGCGCGTCCTTGATGGCGGCGGCCTCTTGTGACCGCCCGAAGAACCGTGAGGTCTCCGCGGGCAGTGCTCCCCCATGCGTCGTCAAAGTACTCGACCCTTCCCCCGATGCTGACATTAATACCTGCTGGGGGTGATGTCCGAGTGTTGTGCCATGCCGGCGTGGCGCGATCAGGATCGCGGCCCGCCGGAATACTCGCGCCTGGGGTCGGTAGTCGTCACCTAGTGACGCTCCGCCGCAGGCCGCTCAGCCCGCGCGGGAGCCGAGTTCCGCCCAGAGGGACCGGTAGGCCTTCGCCGCCGAGCTCGCCGGGGCGAAGACGGTGACCGGGGCGCGCTCCACCGACATCGTCTCGATGACGGACAGCGCGGGGATCGTGGTCTGCGCCACCTCGGGGCGCTCGGCGGACAGCCGCTCGGTGATCTCCCTGTGCAGCTTCTTGCGCCGGTCGACCATCGAGAAGAAGGCGAGGATCTCTGGCTTGTGGCCCTTGAACTCGCCGGCGAAGTCTTGGAGTTGGTCCAGCGTGCGCACGGAGAGGGTGGTCGGGATCAGCGGCACCACGATGACGTCGGCGGCGTGCAGCACGTTCTCCGAGACCAGCGAGACCGACGGCGGGCAGTCGAGGAACACCGCGTCGTACTCGGCCGCCAGCGGGGCCAGCAGCTTGGCCAGCTTGCGCGCGGGCTTACCGCCCGGGGCGTCGCCGCCTCCTCCGTCGCCCCCCTTCGCGTCGCCGGCCCTTCCGTCGCCAGCATTGAGCAGCAGGTCCATGTTCCGGTAGGTGAAGTCCGCGGGGATCAGGTCGAGGTTGTCGAAGTCGGTGCCCTTGATCGCGTCGTCGAGCGTGAGCCTGCCGCTGATGAGCGCCCGGCCGCCGCCCTTGACCTTGGGCTTAACCCGGAACATGAAGCTGGCCGCGCCCTGCGGGTCCAGGTCCCACAGCACGGTGCGCAGGCCGCTGTCCGCCGCCAGGTACGCCAGGTTGACGGCCGTCGTCGTCTTGCCGACGCCGCCCTTGATGTTATAAGTCGCGTATATCCGCACTGGTCCGGTACCTCCCCCGCAGCAGCGCGGACATCCGGCGCTGCCCCTCCACGTCGGCGAACGCGGCGAACCGCCGCCCGAAGTCGGCTCGCGCCGCGCGCTGCCGGGCCGCGAGTCCCGCCGTGATCTCTCCCATCGCGAGCAGCGTCACGGCGGGCGCCTCGCCCGCGGCGAGCATCGCGGCGGCGAGCGCCCTGATCTCGCCGATCTGCACCTCGGTGTCCTGGAACTCCCCGAGGCAGTCCTGCAGCCGCTTGAGGTCCGCGATCACCTTCGCGTACGCGGCGGGGTCGTGCAGCGGAGCGAAGAACTCGAGGGCATACCGCAGTTCCTTGGCCCGCTTGCGCAGGTCATGCAGGCTCTCGGCGGGCGAGTCCGGGGTGATCGCCGCGCCCCGCTTGGCGACTCGCGTGAAGGTCGCCCTGGTGCGCTCCATGGCGAGCAGCCCCGCCGTCTCTTGTGATCGCACCGAACGAGAGCGGCCTTTTCTGGCCGGGGCGGCGGCTTCCTCACGGGCCGCGACCAGCCTGGCGCGCCACTGGCTGGTCAGCCCGGTGAACCTGGCCGAGCGCAGCCCGCGGACCAGCGCGCGGAACTCCTTGCGCCGCCGCTGCTCCAGGTAGGCGCGGAACGGCTCAAGGTCGTCCGGCTTCGCCGCGGCCAGGCCGCGCGCCGTCTCCTCGAAGTCGAGCAGGTGCACGTCCAGGTCCCTGGTCGGCGTCGTGAGGTCGCCGACCCACTTGAACTCCGCGGCGAAGAACGCGAGCTCGCCCGCGCTCAGCCCGCCGACGGCGTCGCCGAACAGCTTGAGCGCGCTCCTGGTCCGCCGCACGCTGACCCGCAGGTCATGGAGGAACTCGGTGTCGGTGTCGGCGAGCACGCCGGCCACGTTCGCGTCGATGGTGTCGAGCAGGCGCAGCAGGATGGCGGCCGCGGCCGCTCCGGCGGGCATGTCAGCGGTGATGGCCGCGTCGACCTTGTTCGAGTAGTCGCCTGGGCGCCTGCCGATGGCGCGCAGCGCGTCAGTGAACAGCGGCTCGGCGGCGGCCCTGACGCCGGCGACGCCGGCGATCAGGCGCGCGGCGCGGCGGGCCTGGCCCAGGTAGCCGCGGACCTCGGTGACCGCGAGCCGGGGCGGCAGCGGCTCACGCCCGGCGAGGCTCGGGCGGATGACGAGCAGCCTGGCGACCGTCTTGCCGTCGGCGTTAAGCAGCCGGTAGACGCGGGTCGCGGTGCTCGCGGAGGCGACGGGGAGCAGGGCGCGGGGCGCGGCCAGGCCGGCGATGCGGGCGCTGACCGGGCCGGCCGCCAGGCCGGCGGCCAGGTGCGGGCGGGATACCTGCCAGCCGGTAACCAGCTGCGTCGCGCTGGTGCCCGCCGTGGCCGTCCCTGTGCCGGACAGCCGCAGCTCGCCGCCGCCGCGCCCGGGGACGTATTCCAGAGTGAGGCCTGCCCGGTACAGCCGCCAGTCGAAGGTATCAAGCCAGGTCGTGCGCCGGTCCGCGCCGAGGGCCCCGGTGCCGTGGCGCTCGGGCCGCACGTCGAATTCTGTAGCAAGCGCCGCGAGCACGCCGGCCGAGATGTCGTCCCATGACCGCACATCGTCACCGTCAGTCGTGAAGCTTGCCAGGCCAGGGGTCACCGCAACTCCTTCTTCCCAGCGTCGCTCACTCCGATGTAGATTTAACCACAAATCTCCCGTAAGTGTACAATAATGTTACCTTCTGTTAACTTTCTGTTCACCTTGTCGGGTAGCTTAATTGGTTTTGCCGGCTATCCGGTAGGCCATTCGTAACCAGTGGCGGCCTGCACGTCGGCCGGGCGGGGCAGGCCGGCCTGGGTGCCCGGCCGCGTCGCCGCGGTCGCGGCGGCCGCCGCGGCGGCGGTGACCGCTTCCCCCGGCGCGATGCCGACGGCGATCGCCACCGCGAGCGCGCCCACGAACGTGTCGCCCGCTCCCACGGTGTCGACGGGTGTAATTGGGAAGGCCGCTACCGTTCGTCCCTGGTTGTCGCTTCCCTGGTGGTAGGCCGCGCCGGCCGCGCCCGCGGTGACCACGGCATTGACCGCGCCGGCCGCGACCAGGTCCGCCGCCGCGCGCGCGGCGGCGGCCAGGCCGCTGACCGGCCTGCCGAGCACGGCCGCGGCCTCCGACTCGTTCACCACCAGCCAGTCCGGGCGCCGTGCGACCAGGTCAGCCGCCCCCGGCGGCGCGGGCGCCAGGTTCAGCACGGTCAGCGGCCGCGGCTGACGCCCTGCGCACGCGTCAAGGGCCGCGGCGATCGCGGGCACCGGGACCTCGGCGCTGATCACCAGCACGTGCGCCGCGCCCGCCCCGGCACCCTTGCTTGTCGCCGCGACCTCGGCCGCGCCGACGTCGCGGTTCGCGCCGGGCGCCACGGTGATCATGTTCTCGCCCGCCTGGTCGACGGTGATCATGGCGATTCCGGAGGGCGCGCCGGGCACGGTGCGGAGCGCGGTGTCGTCCACGCCCTCGGCGACCAGCGCCGCCCGCAGCGCCCGGCCGAAGTCGTCGTCGCCGACGCAGCCGACCATCCGCACGCCGATGCCGGACGCCGCGCCGAGCCGGGCGGCGGCCACGGCCTGGTTGGCGCCCTTCCCGCCGGGGGCGAAGGCCGCCGCGCCGCCGAGCACGGTCGCACCGGGCCCGGGCAGGGCCGGCACCGTGACCGAGATGTCCATGTTAAGGCTGCCGAGCACCGTCAGCCGCGTACCGAGATCCACGACCGCACCGTACTCCTGCGACCAGGCGCCGGCGACCAGGAGGCTGACCGTAGAGATCCTGACCATAGAGATCTTCACGTTTTCCCGCCAACAACAGCAATCACAGAAATCTCTACGGAAGCGGGACCTTCCCCCGGGATGATTCGGCTGACCGTAGAGATCCTCACGAGTTCCCGCCGCAGGCCCGAAACCACGAAAGATCTTCACGTCCGCGCGACCTTCTCCCGGATGATCTTCGCTTTGCATAGCTGCGGCCCACGATTCGACCGCTTTGCATAGCGGCGGGCTGGACATATGCCGCAAATCGACAGTGATCATGGGCCTGCCGCTATGCAAACAGCGGTGATCATGGGCCTGAGCTATGCAAACCCTTTTTCGCCGGGGGCGGTCGCGCTTGAGTGAGAATTTTGCGCGGGGCTGCGGGTCGCCGGCGGCGGGGCCCGGGGCGGTTGCGGCTGTTCGGGGCGCGGGGGCGGCGGCTGGCCGGTAGGATAGGGGCGGGCTGCCCGTGATGCCGGGTCTTTTGTGGGATGACAGCCCGTTGCAAACCCTGGCACCGGGGCCTTCGACCTGAGGGTCGCCTCTTGTTGCGTTCGAGCACGGCGGTCACTATTCGCGGCGCTGAGCCAGATGACCGGGGCCCCCGGGCAGCCCGCCCGTGTTCCCGGTTCAAGGATAGGAGGCCCCGGTGGGTCACGCGAGGGCGCGGAAGGTTCCCGCGCAGCTGGTGGAGGACGAGGATTACCAGCTCCGTCACGAGAAGGTGGCGGGGATCGACATCGCGAAGGCGAAAGGCGACGTGTGCACCCGGCTGCCGCCGGCGGCGGGGGGCGGGCGGCGCCGGTCACGGGTCGAGGAGGCGATCCCGGCCCGGGCGGCCGACATCCTGGAGCTCGGCGCCCGGCTGCTGGCCGACGGGGTTGAGCTGGTGGTGATGGAGTCGACGTCGGATTACTGGCGGATCTGGTACTACCTGCTCGAGTCGCTCGGGCTGGCGGTCGCCCTGGTGAACTCCTGCCACGCCCGGCAGCTGGCCGGGCGCCCGAAGACCGACAAGCTGGACGCGCAGTGGCTGGCCCGGCTGGCCGAGATGGGCCTGCTGCGCCCCTCGTTCGTCCCGCCGCCGGAGATCCGGGCGCTGCGCGACCTGACCCGCACCCGGCTGCAGCTGGTCCGCGACCGCACCGCGGCGTGGCAGCGGCTGGAGAAGCTGCTGGAAGGCGCCCTGGTCAAGCTGTCCTCAGAGCTGTCGGGCCTGGCCAAGGTCAAGACCGCCCGCCTCATCCTGGAGGCCATGGCCGGCGGGGAGACCAGCCCGCAGGCCCTGGCCGCCCTCGCGCTGGGCCCGCTGCGGGCCCGCCGCGCCGCCCTGGAGGCGTCGCTGGAGGGCATGACGCTCGGCGCCCACCACGCCCGGCTGATCCGGATCCACCTGGACCACATCGCGTTCCTGGACCGCTCCGCCGGCGCGGTCGAGGACGAGATCGCCGCCACCGTGGAAGCCATCCCCGCCGCCTGCGGAGTCGCCGCCGACGGGACCCGCTGCGCGGACCCCGGCCCCGGCGCCGCCGTGCTGCCCGCCGCCGCGCGGCTGGCCGAGATCCCCGGCGTCAGCCTCCAGCTGGCCATGGCCATCATCGCCGAGACCGGCCTGGACATGACCCGGTTCCCACGCGCACCACCTGGTGTCCTGGGCCGGGCTCGCCCCGGCCGCCCGCCAGTCCGGCACCCGCGCCCGCAAGCCGAAAAAGGGCCAGGGCAACGGCTACCTGCGCCGCTACTGCACCCAGGCCGCCAACGGCGCGGCGCCGCCGGCGCGGCACCTTCCTCGGCGAGCGCCTCGCCCGGCTGAGCAGGAAACTCGGCGGCACCCGCGCCCGCTGCGCCGTCGCCCGCTCCATCCTCATCATCATCTGGCACCTGCTCAACGACCCCACGGCCCGCTACCACGACCTCGGCGCCGACTGGCACGCCCGCAAGACCGACCGCGACAAGAAGATCCGCGGCACCTCCGCCAGCGCAGGCCCTCGGCCTCGAGGTGACCGTCACGCGGGACGAACCGCCCGACAGCGGAACCGAGGGCAACAGCGGAGGAACAAGGGCGGCAGGCGGGCGGCCGACTCCGGCGAACCGGGCTCGCCCGCCGCGGCGGTCTCGGGCGGAGCCGCAAATTACCCCGCGTCGGCGTTGAGCCGAAGCCGGGCACCGTACGTGAATCCTTAGTAAGACGTTCCGTGACTAATCAATCACGTTACGAAGGCAAAGAGAAGCTAGCGAGGGAGCCGGCATGCGGTATGCGGACGAGCTGGACGAGCAGTTGCGAGACCTCAGTCAGGTGGCGCCGTCGCACGGTCGGCTGCCGGGCGGACGGCTCGCTCGGGCGGACGCAGCCGCATCAGGTACGCGTTCTGCGGCGTGCCCCCGCAGGCCGAGCCGTGGGCCGCGGCACCGCCAGGCACGGCACCGCACGCGGACCTGTGGGTGCTGGTCTGCGGCGGGATCGCGGCGGCGGCCGCCTTCGCCGCGGCGTTCGTCGCCTCCGGGGGCATGGCCGCCCACGCCTCGACCACGCCGCCAGCGGCGCACACGGTCCTCGTCCAGGCGTGCCCGACGGCGGTACCCGGCCGGTAGCGGCCGCGTCAGCGCGCGTGGCCGGCGGGGCGCCTCCCGGGGCGGCCGGCCAGCGCTCGCGTTGCCGCGCTGACGCAGCGGGGTAACCACGCGCCCGTTCGGATCACTCCAGCCGGGCCTCCGCGGCCAGCAGGCGGGCGAGCGCCTCGGGGTCCGCGCCGGGGTGGCCGGCCTTGGCGAACCAGGTCGCGACGTTCTTCGCGTCGCGGTCGAGGAAGCCGCGGCCGTTCGGGTTGGCGATGACGTCGACCACCTGCGGCAGGTCGATCATCACCAGCCGCCCGCGGTGCACGAGCAGGTTGTACGGTGACAGGTCGCCGTGCGCGAAGCCCGCCCCGGCCAGCGTCGCCATAGCCTGGACGAGCTGGTCCCAGAGGCTGGCGAGCTCTGCTGGCCCTGGACGGGTCTCAGCGAGGCGGGGCGCGCCGGTGCCGTCCGCGTCGCCGATGAACTCCAGGAGGATCTCCGTCCCCAGGATCTGCACCGGGTAGGGCACGGGGACGCGGGCGTTGTAGAGGCTGATGAGGGCGTTGAACTCCGCGGACGCCCACTGCCCGGCGATCGCCTGCTTGCCGAACTCGCTGCGGCTGGCGACCGCCCGGTTGACCCGGCTCTCGCGGACCCGGCGGCCTTCCAGGTAGCCGGCGTCCCGGTGGAACTGCCGGTGCGCCGCGTCCCGGTAGCGCTTGGCGGCGAGCAGGCAGGACCGGCTGGTCCCCGGCACGGCGCGGCGGACCAGGAAGACGTCGGCTTCCTTGCCCGTCTTGAGCACGCCGAGCTCATGGTCGACCGCGGCTAGGTCGGTGACCAGCCATTTCGGGTGCGGCTTGGGTCCGCGCTCGGTCGGCGTGGACTGATCCCAGGTCGACCAGCGGTCGCCTTCCGGCAGGCCGTCGACCGCGTCGTAAGCGTCTTCCGCGCTGAGCCTGGGCAGGTGCCGGTCGCGCTTGGCGTAGGCCGGCTCGTCATCGTAGAACTTGCCGCGCTTCTTACCGCGGCTGGTGACTCCGTATTCGTAGGAGTCCGCGCTGTCGCGCATGGGTGGTGCTCCTCAGGTGGTCTGTGGTCAGGGCAGGGCTGGAAAAGCCCGCAACGGGCGTACGCATCACAGACGCCTCCCTTCACACGGCCGACTCCGTCGCCGGAGCCGGCACCGAACCTGGTGCGACCGCACTATGGCATGGGGCGGCGGCCGCGGGCAACCGAATTTCCGGGGTCGAGGCTAAGACGGATCCCGTCATTCTTATCCCGAACGATCCCGGGCTCCGCATAATTTAGGTATTCGTTTGTGCCTACGGAGGAGTGGGATGACGAGCGACTTCGCGCAGCAGTCGTATGGCTCTTCCGAAAAGCTGGGGCCGGGCGGCCGGATCGCCGGATACCTCATCGAAGAGCGAATCGGCTCGGGCGGGATGGGCCGGGTCTTCCGCGCCCGTGATGAGGTTCTGCGGGCGGCTCGCGGCGGTGAAGGTCGTCGCCCCCTCAGCAGGCGGCGGCGAGGAGTTCCGCACGCGGTTCCTGCGCGAGTCACGAATGGCGGCGGCGGTCGACTCGCCGCACATCATCCCCGTGTACGGGGCCGGCGAGGCCGAAGGGCTGCTGTACATCGCGACACGTTTTGTCCCGGGCGGGGACCTGGAAAGGCTGCGGCGGCGATCCGGAGGCACGATGGCCCCCGTGCTCGCCGGGGCACTGTTGGCGCAGGTGGCCTCGGCCCTGGATACCGCGCACGCAGCTGGCCTGGTCCACCGCGACGTGAAACCGCATAACATCCTGGTTGACTTCGCGCCGGGGCAGCCTGAGCATGCCTTCCTCTCCGATTTCGGGATCAGCAAGGGGACCGGGTTCGAGACGGGACTGACGGCCACAGGCCAGTTCGTAGGCACTCCCGGTTTTTGCGCGCCCGAGCAGATCAAGGGCGCCTCCGTGGACGCGGCGGGCCGACCAGTACGCGCTCGGCTGTGTGGCGTTTGTCCTGCTCACGGGCGGACTCCTATTCCGCCGCGGCGATACCATGGCGATGCTGTACGCGCATGTTCGACGACCCTGTGCCCCCGCTGTCCAGCGTCTGCCCCGGACTGCCTCCCGCCGTCGACGGCGTGATCGCACGAGCCCTGGCGAAGTCGCCGGACGACCGTTACCGCGGGTGCGGCGGAGTTCGCCACCGCCCTGCGGGAGGCGCTGTCCAGGCCCGCGAGCGTGATAACCGCCGTCGAAGCCAGCGGTGGCCGCAGCGGGAGCACGTCAGGCCGGAGGCCGCGGTCAAGGACGGGGGAAGGTTCGTGGCATCTGGGCCGCTGGTGTGGTCGCCGCACTCGCCGCGGTCGTCGTGGCGGCCACGCTGCTCCATGTTCCGTTTCCTGGACTCGGGCGAGCTACCGCCGACGCCGTCCCGAGCCGGCCCCCAGCCGGGTACCTTCCGGGCCTGCGGCCAGGCGCGGCTCCGCCGGGCCCGAGCACCGGGGGGACGGTCGCTTCCCGGGTGCTGGCCAAGGGTAACTACGGCTTCAAGGACCTGACCGATATCGCCGCCGACGGCACCCATATCTGGGTCGCCAGCTATGGCGCTAACACGGTGACCGAGCTGAACGCCGCTGACGGGGCCTGGGTCGCGACACTGTCCGGCTAGAACTACGGCTTCAACCACCCCACCGGCATGGTCGCAGACAACACGCACATCTGGGTGGCCAACGCCGGAGGCAACTCGGTAACCGAGCTGAACGCCGCCGACGGGACCTTGGTCCGGACCCTCTCCGCTGGGAGCTACGGCTTCAACGGCCCGACCGGCGTGGCCACGGACGGTACCCACGTCTGGGTGGCCAACGCCCGGAGGCAACTCGGTAACCGAGCTGAATGCCAGCGACGGCACCTGGGTCGCGACACTGTCCGGCGGGGACTACGGCCTCAACGACCCGTACGATATCGCCGTCAGCGGCAGTCATATCTGGGTCGGCAATTACGGCGGCAACTCGGTAACTGAGCTGAATGCCAGCGACGGCACCTGGGTCGCGACACTGTTCGGCGGGAACTACCGCTTCTCCGGTCCGTACGATATCGCCGCCGACGGCACCCATATCTGGGTCGCCAACAATACTGGCCGGTCGGTGACCGAGCTCAACGCCGCCGACGGGGCCTGGGTCGCGACACTGTCCGGCGGGAACTACGGCTTCAACTACCCCACGGGCATTGCCGTCGACGGTAAGCGGGTCTGGGTCACCGACAACACTGGCCGGTCGGTGACCGAGCTCAACGCCGCCGACGGCACCTGGATCCAGACACTCTCCGGGGGCAATTACGGCTTCAACCACCCGTACGGGATTGCCGCCGACCGTAGCCACGTCTGGGTCGCCAACAACGCTGGCCAGTCCGTCACCGAGCTAACCGTGAATTAATTGGGCGCGAGCCGGTCGACGCGTTCGATGGTGATGACGTCGTCGTCGACGACGTACATGACGCGGTAGGCGCCGGCCCGCAGGCGGTGGTAGCGGCCGCGGTGAAATCCGGCGGGCGGCTCGGGGTAAGGGTCGCTGGCCAGGGCCGCGATCGCGGCGCCGACGGCGCGAAGGCCGTGCTGGTCGAGCAGGTAGCGGCGGGCGGACGCCACCGCGGCGGGCGTCCACTCGATGGTCACTCGGCGAGGAGCTCGGCGATGACGTCGTTGTGCGGGCGGGCCCCGGGCGGCCGGCGCGGGCCACTCGTCATGGCCGGCGAGCGTGGCCTCGATCTCGGCGTCTGGCGCTCGGCGGGGGCGAGCTGCTCCGGCGCGCAGGCGGCGCAGGTCGGCGAGCGGGACGATCGCGGCGGCCTCGCCGCCGAGGTGGATGACCTCGTACGGCCCGGTGCGGTCGGCTGGCTGCGCGCTCATGCAGTTCACCGTACGGCATCGCGGGCGGCCGGTCCGGCATTCAAAGCCGCGCGCCGCCCGCGTTCCTTGTGCTGCGATTCGTCATGCTTGCGGGCAGGCGAAGAGCCTGCCTGCCGCCGGCCCCTGGCGCCGGGGGTGCGGGGCAGGCAGGCCCCAGTCCCGGTGGGTCAGCTCTTGGTGCTGGTGGCGTCCGAGCTGCCGGAGCCGTTGCTGAACAGGTCGTGCATGACCTTGCGGGCGCTACTCTCGGCCTTCTTGACGGGCTCGCGCTGGCGCAGGTCGGCCAGGGCGCTCTCCGCCTTCTTGCCGGCGTCGCTGGCCCGCAGGTCGTGCAGGGCCGCCTCGGCCTTCTTGGCCGCGTCGCTGGCGCGCAGGTCGCTCAGCTTGCCCGCGGCGCGCTGGCCGCGCTCACTCTGGCGGAAGTCCTGCATCCGGCTCGCTGCCCGGTGCACGTGCTCCGCCGCGCCGCGGCGCATGTCCGCGGTGCCGCCGGCGCCCCGCCGCCTGGCGGACCTGGCGCTGGAGTTCCACCACGCGGTCAGCCGCGTGGCGAACCCCCTGAGCCGGCGCTCGATGTCGCTCATGTCTACCTCCAGATAGCTGGCTCCCCCAAGGCGCGACGGCCGGGTGGGCGTCCCGCACGTATAACAAGATATGTCGCGTTCCAGTCTTCGTCCAATTTGTCGTGCCGGCAGAACGCGCGTCGGTGCCAAGTTCCGCCGCTATCCCTACCCACAAGCGGCGCGATATCCCTCTGAATCACGCGAACGAGCCGCCCGGCAGTCCAGGTGCCGGGCGGCTCGCTCCGTTCTGGGGCCTACTCGACCGTCTGCTTGACGGTGAGCTGACCGTTGCGCATCGTGCCGCGCCGCTGGGCGCGGCGGGCGATGCTGCTGTCGTGGGTGACCATGACCATCGTCAGCCCGTTGTCCTGCCAGAGTTTCTCGAGCAGCCCGATGATCTCGTCCCTGGTGTCCTCGTCGAGGTTGCCTGTCGGCTCGTCGGCGAGCAGCACCTTGGGCTCCTTCACCAGCGCGCGGGCGATCGCCACGCGCTGCTGCTGGCCGCCGGACAGCTCCCCGGGCAGGTGACGGGCCCGGTCGGCGAGCCCGACCGAGGCGAGCGCCGCGGCGGCCCTCGACTTGCGCGACGCGTTGCTGACGCCGAGCGGCACAAGCGCCGTCTCGACGTTCTCCTGGGCGGAGAGGGTCGGGATCAAGTTGAAGGTCTGGAAGATGAACCCGATCTCGTTGGCTCGCACCCTCGTCATCGAGGTCTCGCTGAGCCTGGTCAGGTCCTGCCCGCCCAGTTCGAGCGAGCCGGAGGTGGCCCGGTCGAGGCCGCCGAGCAGCTGCAGCAGCGTGGACTTGCCGTGGCCGGTCGGCCCCTGGATGGACAGCCACTCGCCGTCGGCGATCTCCAGGTTGACGCCGCGCAGCGCGTGCACGACGTCCCTGCCCTTGGGGTAGTCCTTGGTGACGTTGTTGAGCGTATACATGACTCTCTCTTTCCGGCCTAGCTCAGGCGACCTTGGACAGTGCCGCGGCCGGGCGCAGCCGCGCCGCCCGCCAGCCGCCGAACCCGCCGGCGATCAGGCCGCCGAGTGACGGCCAGGGCGACCGCGAGGACGATCGCGGTGATCGTGACCGGCGCGTTCAGGTGCACGGCGACGGTGTTCGCGGTGTTCGCGGCGCTAGAGAAGGCACCGCGGAACGGGTTGGCGCCGCCGGCGCCGGCGCCAGGGCCGCCGCGCCGCCGAAGCGCTGCGCGCCGCCGGGCGTCGCGCTGCCCGTCGCCCCGCCGAGCGAGGCGCTGAGCGAGCCGGAGAAGTGGTTCACGAGCGCGGCGCCGGCAAAGCCGAGCCCGACCCCGGCCACGCCGCCGACGATGCCGATGGCGACCGACTCGCCGATAACCTGCCCGACGATGCGGCGTGACTTCCAGCCGAGCGCCTTCAGCGTGCCGAACTCACGGACGCGCCGCGACACGGCCGACATGGTGAGCAGGCTGGCGAGCAGGAACGCCGCGATGAGCACCGCGATCGCCAGCCACTTGCCGAGGTTGTTGGCCAGGGACGCGGCGCTTGACAGCGAGCCGGTGACCTCGCTCGCCAGGCTGCTTGAGTCGGTCACGGTCGAGCCGGGGACCGCGGACTTGATCGTGCTCGCCAGCGTGGCGATGTCGTTGTTGCTGGTCGCCGACACGTAGATGGTGTTGACTTCGTTCTTCAGGTTGGCGAGTGACTGGGCGACGCCGAGCGGGATGTAGACGTCCGACGGGCTGTCGCCAGCGGGCTCGGTCACGATGCCGACGACGGTGAAGTTGGTCGCGGTGCCCTTGGAGTTGCCGACCGCGATGGTGGAGCCCACCTTGAGCTTCTTGGACGTGGCGTAGCTCGCCTCGACGAGGGCGACGTCCTTGCTGTTGTCGGCCGTGGTGAAGGTACGGCCGGAGCTGACGGTGCCGGTGGACAGCGGGCCGCGTTCACCGTTGCCGATGTCCACGCCGGTGACGCTGAAGCTGTCGGTGTTGAAGGTGGACGCGCCGCCGCCGGTAAACCCGCCGCCGCCGGCCGAACCGGAGCCACCGGGCCCGCCGGTGCCGCCGCCGGTGTTGAAGGCCGGGACCGTGCCGCTCACCGTGCGGTCGATGAGGGTCAGCCCGCCGGCCGCGGCCGCCACGTTGTCCAGCTTGGAGATCTTGGTTACGTCCGTGGTGCTGAGCGAGGCGAGCGTGAATTCCGAGGTCAGCGTGTTGTCGTTGATCTTGCTCCCGGCCGCGGGCCGGGTCCTGGTGCCGGCGTTCTGGCGGAAGCTGAACCCGAACCCGTTGCCGCCGGCGCCCGCGGTCGGGGTCTTCGTCACCGTGATGTCGGTACCGACGCCGTAAAGCGAGTGCAGGACCGTGGACTGGGCGTTCTTGACCCCGGCGGATGCCGCGGTCACGGTGATCACCAGCCCGATCCCGAGCGCCAGGCCAACCGCTATGAAGATGGCCTGGCGAGCGCGCCGCCGCAGCTCGCGCCAAAGGTAGGTAAGGAACATCGGACTCCTCAACGGGACTGCCCCCGGATGGAAAGTGGCGGCGCGAGGCGTCGCGCCGGGAGGGCGTTGTCGCCTCCTGCGCGACGTCCGCGCCAGCCATCATCCTGGGGGCGGTACCTGAAGGGTCCCTGAGCCCAGCCTGTGAAGGAACAGAACTCACAGGCGCCTAATTAGCGGCGTACCTCCCTGGGCAGGCCAAACTGGACCGACTCGGTGGTGGTGACCCGCTCGGTCACCGTGACCGCGCCGAGGCCGGACAGGGCGTCGATGATCTCGGTGACGACCGCGGGCGGCGCGGAGGCGCCGGCCGTCAGGCCGACCACAGAGACGCCGGGCAGCCAGGACAGGTCGATGTCGGTCGCGCCGTCGATGAGGTACGCCGGCGTGCCCGCCCGCTCGGAGCGCTCGACGAGCCGCACCGAGTTGGAGGAGTTCGCCGAGCCGGCGACGAGCACCAGGTCGGCCTCGGTGGCGACGGCGCGCACGGCGGCCTGCCGGTTGGTGGTGGCGTAGCAGATGTCGTCGCTGCCCGGGGCGCGCATCTGCGGGAACTTCTCGCGCAGCGCGCCCGCCACGTCGGACGCCTCGTCGATCGCCAGCGTCGTCTGCATGAGGTAGGCGATCTTCGCCGGGTCCGCGACGTCGATCGCGGCCACGTCGTCGGCCGTCTGGACAAGGACCGTCGAGTCGGGTGCCTCGCCGAGCGTGCCCTCTACCTCCTCGTGGCCCGCGTGCCCGATCAGCGCGACCGTGTAGCCCTCGCGGGCGAAGCGGCGCGCCTCGGCGTGCACCTTGGACACCAGCGGGCAGGTCGCGTCGATGACGGACAGGCCCCGGTCGCCGGCGTCGGACCGGACCGCGGGCGACACGCCGTGCGCGGAGAAGACCACGGTCGCGCCGTCCGGCACCTCGTCGAGCTCATCGACGAACACCGCCCCGCGCTGCTCCAGGTCGGAGACGACCCGGGTGTTGTGCACGATCTGCTTGCGCACGTAGACGGGGGCGCCGCGCAGTTCCAGGGCGCGCTCCACGATCTCGATGGCCCGTTCCACCCCGGCGCAGAACGACCGCGGCCCGGCGAGCAGCACGGTACGTGCCTGGCAGGCGGCGGCCCACTTCTCGGCGACCGGCGCGGCCCGGCGCAGCGACCGCAGCGCGGCCATACCGCCACGGATCAGACTGGAACCGGCCATCCCCGGCCCGATCCCGGCGTCGGAGACCGCCCGGATCACGGCGACCGGGCGCCCGCCCGCGCTGCCGAGCAGCGCGGCCGTCTCCATGTCCGCGGCCAGGTAGCCGTCCGCGGCGAGCCGCGACCGCTCCCCCGCCTTGACCAGCTGGCCGACGGTGATCATCCGCCCGGCCCGTGCGCTGAGCCCGGCCCGGCGCAGCTCCGCCGCCAGCAGGTCGGCGCCGGGCAGCCTCACGGTGGTCTCGCCGTCGCTCACCTCGGACGCGACGACCAGGTCACCCGGGCTGAGGTCGGCGGAAAGCCCCGCCGCCGTGCCCATGACAACCAGGGCGCCGAACGAGAGCGGGTTGCTCCGCTCCGCCGACTTCTTCGCCCGGGTGGCGCCCATGCCGGTGCGCAGCACCTGGCTGTTGCCTGGGTCAGCCCGCGGCGGACGGAATTCGCTTCGATGCGGAGCGGAGCGAGGACGAGCAGGCCCGGTTTTGCAGACTCAGGCACGGTCTCCTCGATCTGGTCCGCCGCCCCCTCGGTTCGGGAGCGCGGAATGGTCTGCGTCATGCTAAGTACCCCTTACGTATCTGCCGAGCGCGGAGAGGGGGAACGCCAGCCGGTACAGGTGGTAGTTCAGGTAGAAGTCGCCAGGGAAGCCGGTCCCCGTGTAATACGGCTCGTCCCAGGTGCCGTCGGCCCGCTGCGTGGCCGCCAGCCAGCGGATGCCGCGCTCGACGGCGGCGCCGTCGCGTTCCCCGGCCGCGAGCAGCGCCAGCAGCGCCCACGCGGTCTGCGACGCGGTGGACGCGCCCTTCGCCGACCAGTTGTCTGGATCGTCGTAGGAGCGGAGGTCCTCGCCCCAGCCGCCGTCTTCGTTCTGCACCGACTCAAGCCAGGCGACCGCCCGGCGGATCTGCGGCTTGTACGGCTTCACCCCGGCGGCGATCAGCGCGGGTACCGCCGCGCCGGTGCCGTACAGGTAGTTCGCGCCCCACCGGCCGAACCAGGAGCCGTCAGGTTCCTGGTTCCGCAGCAGCCAGATCACGCCGCGCCTGCACGCGGTCTCCCCGGCCAGGCCCTCGGCGGCGAACGCCTCCACGATGTGCGCGGTGACGTCCGCGCTCGGCGGGTCGATGACCGCGCCGAAGTCGCAGAACGGCAGCTTGTTGACCAGCTCACGGGTGTTGTCCGCGTCGAAGGCGCCCCAGCCGCCGTCCTTGCACTGCATGCCCTCGAGCCAGCGCAGCCCGCGGCGGATCGCGGCGCGGTTGTCGCCGCTGGACTTACCAGACGATACCACCACTGGGCATCCCGAGGTCGACGCGGCGCAGCGCGAGCACCACCTCGGCGGTGTCGTCGGTGTCGGCGTAGTTGTCGTTCTCGAACTCGAACGCCCAGCCGCCAGGCGCGGTGTGCGGGCGGCGCACCGCCCAGTCGCCCGGCTGGCGGATCTCCTCGTCCAGTACCCAGTTCGCGGCGTTAAGCAGCGCCTTGTGAGTGGGCTCAAGCCCCGCGTCCTCCAGGGCGATCATGGCGAGCACGGTGTCCCACACCGGGGACTGGCACGCCTCGAGGCGGCGCATGCCGTTCTCGCGGATCGTGAAGCCCTCGAGCCCGTCGAGTGCCTTCTTGACTTCGGGGCTGTCCAGGCCGTAGCCCATCAGGTGCAGCGCCATGATCGAGTACACCCACGGCGGCTGGATGCCGCCCCAGCAGCCGTCGGCCTCCTGGCGGGCGATGATCCATTCGGTGCAGCGGCGCAGCGCGGCCCGTCTGGCGCGCGCCGGGATCCGCGGCTCGACCTTGTGCAGCGCCTTGTCCAGCGTGTTGAACGCCAGCGACCACGGGTCCTTCTTGTCGCCCTTGGGCGGCAGGCCGGGCACCGCGGCGTGCAGCTCTTCGACCGTGAACGGCACCGGGTTGCTCGGCTTGAAGCTGGCCACCACCGCGAGCGCGACGATCGTCTGCCTGGCCCAGCAGCCCCAGTCGTAGATGTTCAGCGGGAACCAGGACGGCAGGTAGATGACCTCGGGCGGGATCACGGGCAGCGCGTGCCAGTCCCACAGGCCGGACAGCGCGAGCCACATCCTGGTGAAGACGCGGGTCGCGGTGAGCCCGCCCTTGCCGGTGATCCAGTCGGCGGCGGTCTTCATGTGCTCCGCGTCGACGGGGTCGCCGGCCAGCCGCAGCGCGACGTACGCCTCGACCGTGGTGGACAGGTCGCCCGGGCCGCCGTAGAAGTTGGCCCAGGTGCCGTCCTCCCGCTGCTGCGAGCGGATCCAGGCCGCGGTCTCCTTGAGGTCGGTCTCGGTGAGGATGCCGAGGAAGTGCCGCAGCAGCAGGTCCTCGGCGTCCATCGTCACGTTGGTCTCGAGCTCGCCGATCCACCAGCCGCGCGGGTCCTGCAGGCCGAGCAGGTGGTCGCGGGCACGGTCGAGCGTGCCCGCGGCGAGCTCGCCAAGGCCGACGGCGCCTAGGCCTGGGCTCGCCGCGGAGGCGCGGCGCGCGCCTTCCGCTTCGGTGCCACGCGTGGGAGCCCTGTGAGCTGTTGCGGGAGTCATCGTTACCACTGGCGGGCGGTGATGAACTCGGCGATGGCGATGAACTCCGCGCGGACGTCGGCGGGGACGCCGATGCCGTCGAGCGACGCGGCCGCGGCGGCGAGCCGGCTGTCGGCCTCCTTCTCCGCCCAGGCCTTGCCGCCGGCCGCGACGATCAGGTCCGCGGCATGCATGAGGTCGTCCTCGGACAGCTCGTCCTCCCGCGCAAGCAGCGCCTTGAGCTCGGCGGCCTCCGGCGCGCCGCTGGTCAGCGCGGCCACCACGGGCAGCGACTTCTTGCGGGCGCGCAGGTCGGCGCGGACCGGCTTGCCGGTCACCTCGGTCGCGCCCCAGATGCCGAGCAGGTCGTCGGTGAGCTGGAAGGCGAGGCCGACGTGCCCGCCGAACTCGGCCAGGCCCATGGCGAGCTCCGGCGCCGCGCCCACGAACACCGCGCCGATCGTGCAGGCGCAGGCCATCAGCGCGGCCGTCTTGTCGCCCGCCATCTCGACGCACTCGGGCAGGGTCACGTCGCCGCGCTCCTCGAACGCCAGGTCCTCGCCCTGCCCGGCGATCAGCCGCTGCACGGCGGTGGACAGGCAGCGCGCCGCCCACAGCCCGCCGGAGGCGGTGTCCTCGAGCAGCAGGTCGTTCGCCAGGGCGAGCATCGCGTCGCCGGCCAGGATCGCCGCGCCGACGCCGAACACGGTCCACGCGGTCGGGCGGTGCCGCCGCTCGGTGTCCCCGTCCATGATGTCGTCGTGCAGCAGCGAGAAGTTGTGCACAAGCTCGACCGCGACCGCGGCGCTGACGCCGCGCTCGGGCGCCACGCCCGCGGCACGGGCGGAGAGCAGGGCGAGCGCGGGGCGCAGCGCCTTGCCGCTGCCGTTGCGCACCGGGTTCCCCTCGGCGTCGGCGAGGCCGTAGTGGTAGGCAGCCACCCGGCGAACACGGGGGCTCAGCCGGTTGATCGCGGCCTCCGTGGCCGGTCCAACCAGGTCACGCGCCACGACGACGCCTGCGGGCATCACGACCGTCACGAGCGCACCTCCCTCTCATTCGCATCCATGTTCACTTCGGCATTACTCACTTCACGTGCGGCACTCTCGGCAAGTACCGGCGGACTGTCGATTGTTCCCGTTTCGGCAGCCTCGACGCTGACTTTCACTGCCTGCGGCGGGCCCTGACTACGGCCGCTGGCGCGTTCCCGCTTCCGGGGACTCCGCGCCGGGCTGCGCGCCCGATACGATGGCGGAGCCATCGGGCGCGCCCCGGGGGTACGGGGTTCGGGTCTCCGGCGCCGGCCGCGCGCCCGATACGATGGCGGAGCCATCGGGCGCGCCCCGGGGGGTACGGGGGGTCGTCCCCCCGGGCGCGTGGAGCGCTATCACGGCGTTGAGGCCGCTGCGCACCGCGCCCTCCATCGTGTCCGGCCAGCCGGTGTCGGTCCACGCGCCCGCGAGCACCAGGCCGGGAAGAGCGGTCGCGGCCTTCGGGCGGAGCTTCGCGGTGCCCGGCACCTGGCGGAACGTCGCCCGCTTCTCGCGGGTGACGAAGAACTTGGTCACCGTCGCCGCCTTGGCCGCGGGGAACAGCTCGGCCAGCGCGGGGACGAACTGCTCGCGCAGCTCGGCGACCGGCTTGTCCGCGTACTCGTCGGCTGCCGACAGCGAGATCGCCAGGTACTGGCCGGCCAGCCCGCCCTCATGCATCCCGGAAATCCGGGTCCGGTCGAACACCCACTGCACCGGGGAGTCCACGGCCGCCGCGAACGGCACGTCCATCACCTTGCGGTCGTAGATCACGTGCACGTTGACGATCGGCGCGGCGCCAAGGCCGGCCCAGCCGTCGACCGTGGTTGCTGGGAGCGCGCCTGCCGGCATGAGCTTGGCCGCCTGCTCGTGCGGGACCGCGAGCACCACCGCATCAGCGTCCAGGTCTCCAGCCTCCCGGGGGGACAACTCCCCGGCCGCGCGCCCGATGGCAAGATCGGCCACCGTATCGGCGCGCGCGACGGTGCATCGCCATCCAGATCCTCAGCGCCCGCCACCCGGACGCGGAACCCGCCGTCGTCGGCGGGCTCGATCGCGGTGACCTTCGCCTGCGTCCTGACGGTCGCGCCGAGCTTGCCGAGCAGTCTCGCGGCGGCGGCGCCGTGCAGCTCGCCGAGTGACAGGGTGGGGACGCCGATGTCCGCCGCGTCGGCGTCGCCGAGCAGGCCGGTCTTCACCACCACGGCGGCCAGCGCCAGGCTGGCGTCGTCGCCCGGGACGTTCAGCGAGGAGACGGAGAACAGGTCCCAGAGCACGCGCCTGGTCCGCTCGTCCTGGCCGTGCGCCGCGAGCCAGTCGCCGAGGCGGAGCTCGTCCGTCCTGGCGTCCTTCTCATCCAGACGGCGGAACGCGAGCGCCGCCAGGGTAAGCCGCATCCGTTCTGGCCAGTTCAAGAAGGGGTAGCCCAGGAGAGCCGGCAGCATGTGCAGCGGCGCGGGGACGCGGCGCCGGCGCAGGGCCGCCTGCTTGCCCGGGGCGAGCACCGTCACGTCGAAGCGGGGCTGCAGCGGGGCGTGCGCGGCCACGCCGAGGCGGTCGAGCAGGCCGCGGTAGGCGGTGCAGCAGCGCAGGAAGACGTGCTGGCCGGTGTCGACGACCAGGCCGTCCCTGGTGAAGGACATGGTGGCGCCGCCAAGCCGCGGCTTGGCCTCGAGCAGCGTGACCGTGTGGCCCGCCTTGCCGAGCGCGACCGCGGCGGTGATGCCGGCCAGGCCGCCGCCGATCACCACGGCCCTCACGGCCGCGCTCCGGTGATCTCGGCGCCCTTGCGGTACTTCCACCGGTCGAAGCCGGCCAGGGCCTGGGCGGCGACCAGGGCCTTCTCGCTGCCGGGAAGGGACATGCGGCCCTCGAGCACCGCGTGCGGGTTGTCGCGCGATGCGCATCCAGCAGGCGACGGTAGATGCCGGCCATCGCGCCCGTGCAGGCAGCGCTGCGCCGGTCGATCGTGGCGAGCAGCCGCAGGCCGCTGGCGTACCACTCGCGGGCCCGGCTGGCCTCGAACTCGACCAGGTTCGCGAACCGCGCCTGCATCGCGGTGGCCGGGAACGGCTCCGGCTCACCGAACGGCGCGAACTCGATGCCGAACTTGTCCAGGTCTTCCTTGGGCAGGTAGACGCGGTTGTTGCGGAAGTCCTCGCGCACGTCGCGCAGGATGTTGGTGAGCTGCAGGGCGACGCCGAGGTCGTCGGCCAGCTTGTTCTGCTTCTCCGGCTGCGTCGGCCCGTAGATGCCGAGCGACAGCCGCCCGATGCTGCCCGCCACGCAGCGGCAGTACCAGAGCAGGTCGTCGAACGTCTTGTAGGTGGCCTGGTTGACGTCGGCGAGGCAGCCGTCGATCAGCTCGGTGAACGCGCCGAGCGGGGTCGCGAACCGCTGGCCGGCATCGGCGAGCGCGACGAGGACCGGGTCCGTGTCGTCGAGGGGTTCCTGGGCAACAAGGGCGTGCACCTGGCCGCGGGCCGCCTCAAGCTGCGCGGTCTTCTCCGCCACGGGCAGGTCCCCGTCGCCGATGTCGTCGATCCGCCTGGCGAATGCGTACACGGCGGCGAGGGCGCGGCGCTTGCCTGGTGGGAGCAACCTGATGCCGTAGGCGAAATTCCGGGCCTGCTCCCAGGTGATCCGCTCGCACAGGGCGTAGGCGTCGTCGGCGTTCACCTTCACCTCCCCTTGACGTAGCAGCGGGCCATCATGGCGAGCGTGTCCGCCTTGCCCGGGCGCGGCGTGGCGCGCAGGACATCGTAGCGACCCGCCTCGATCGCCTTGAGTGTGGCGCGGCCCCCGGCGACGTAGCCGGCGATGGCCAGCCTGGCCATGGATTTAAGGGTGCCGACGAGCGGTGCTCCTTCATCAAGGAGTTGCCGCGCGCGGTCCACCTCGAAACGGATGAGGCTCCTGACGTTCTCGCCCGCGGACGGCTGCGCCAGGTCGGCCTCCGTGACGCCGTGGGCTTTCATGTCCTCGCCTGGCAGGTAGATGCGGCCGTTGGCGAGGTCCTCGGCGACGTCCTGGGTGTGCTCGATGACCTGAAGCGCGGTGCAGACGCTGTCCGACGCGGCGATCCGCTCGGGCGTGGCCGCGCCCACGATGTAGAGCACCACCTGGCCGACCGGGTTCGCGGACAGCCGGCAGTAGTCGGCCAGGTCCTGGTAGGTCTCGTACCTGGTGACGAGCTGGTCCTGCCGGTTGGCCTGGATAAGGTCGTAGAGCGGCTGGCCGGGGATGCCGCACTCGCGGACGGTCTTCGCCAGGGCCCTGATCGCTTCGAGTTCGGGCTCTGTGTCCTGGTCATAGATCCGCGCGACGTCCTGCTGTACCTCGTCGAGCAGCTTGAGCCTGGTGGCGGTGACCGTCTGCGCGCTGGCGCCGGCCGGCAGGCCGGGCAGCGGCTCGTCACCGATGTCATCGACCAGGCGCGCGAAGCCGTACAGGGCGGTCAGGCGGGCGCGCCAGCGGCCGGGCAGGACGCGGAGCGCGACGGGGAAGTTCTCCGCGGACGCCTTGGCCGCGACGGCCAGCGAGACCTCCGCCGCCACCGCAAGCCCTGGCGTCTCCTTTTCGCCTAGGCCGCTGTGCCCCGCGCGGCCGGCCCCGGTGCCCGTCCCGGGCCGCGTAGTCTCTCCTCCCCAGCTTGTCACCTGTCCATTTGGGCACAGCTCGGAAATAAATGCAAACAATGACGCCACCGTCACCTGACGCGGCTGTCGGAGAACCATGACAGGCCCGTCAGGGAAACACTCGCGGCCGCCCGGCAGGCATGCATTGACTGTGCTTAATTAGTTTGCAGCGTGGAATGCTGTTATGCTACGGAATACGCAAAAGCCTCAGCAAGACCCATCTGAGCTGGGAAGATTCCTTCACCGCAGCCCCGTGTCGACGGGTTGACTGAGCCTGGCTGGCGTCAGCTAACCAGCGCCGGGCCGTGTTACCGATCGGTCGCAATTTTCGCTGGCGACCGCACGCCTTCGGCTAAATCCTGGATATGACACATTGCCGAAACATTCTGACGCGGCGTGCCGCCGCGAACGCGCGCCGTTAAGCAGCGGCGTGGGGTGAGAAACCCCACGTTGCGTGGCTGAGCACGGGTAGGGCCTGCGGGGTGGGTGGCCGGGCTTGGCTAGCACCGCCAGAGCAGGACAAGGGCGCAGTCGTCGCCGCTGGCGACGGTGCGCTGCATGGTGGTGACGAGTTCCGGCGCGCCGGTGCTGAAGCCCGCGACGACCAGCCGCTCCGCCTCGCCGAGCAGCCGGGCGATGCCCTCGTCGATGTCCCGCCCCGGCGCCTCCACCATGCCGTCGGTGTACAGCATGATCGCGTCGCCGCGGCGGAGCACCCCCTCCTCGGGGACGTCGGGCACCGCGGCCAGGTCGGGGACCACGCCGAGCACGATGCCGCGGGCGGCGGACGTGCGCCACTGGCCGGTGCCCGCGTCGAACCGCGCCGCCGGCGGGTGGCCCGCCGAGTAGAGCGTGTACTCGCCGGAGGACAGCTCGATCGACAGGTGCACCGCCGTCACGAACCCCTCGTCGGCGGACCCGCGGCGCAGGTAGGAGTTGGCGGCGGGCAGGAACCGCTCCCGCGGCACCGAGCCGAGCACGCCGCCGAACGCGCCGGACAGCAGCAGCGCCCTGGTCGCGGCGTCCATGCCCTTGCCCGACACGTCGACGAGCGCC
Source organism: uncultured Actinomycetota bacterium (assembly GCA_963811335.1). Taxonomy (GTDB): domain Bacteria; phylum Actinomycetota; class Actinomycetes; order Streptosporangiales; family Streptosporangiaceae; genus Trebonia. The sequence continues at coordinate 58,565 of CAWERB010000008.1, forward strand.
ACCTCGAGGGTCTTGCCGTCGCTGTAGGAGACCACGAAGTCGCCGCCGAATGAGGAGCCGCCGGCCGGGCGGAGCACCACGGCGGACCCCCAGCCGTCGCCGAGCTCGGGCAGCGTGCCCTGCGCGCGGATGCGGTCGCGCAGCTCGATCATCATCCGGTCGGCGCGCAGCCCCCGGGTGCCGAGCTTGCCCCGGGTGTTGGACAGCACGTCCGCGAAGTAGGCGGTGGCGGCGATCGTCACCACGATGCCGGGGCCCGCCTTGTGCAAAACGATGTCGTAGAGGAGCCCGGCGGCCGCGATGGCCACCAGGATCCGCAGCGCCCGCGGCCACAGCAGCAGGCCGCCGCAAAGGATCGGCAGGATCATCACGCCAGGCGACACCAGCCACTCGGACACGTGCGCGGCGATGACGGCGACGGCGACGGCGACAAGGGCCAGCACCATGGCGACGCGGCGGTTCCTGGTCACGACCTGCCGCCGGGCCTGGTCGGCGAGCCACTGCCCGGCACGGCGCAGCGAGCGCGGCACGGCGCGCACGCTGGAGGGAGGTGCCGGATTAATCATGTCCTGGGCAGGCTATCCGCAGATGAGGCCGGTCGCACACGGGTCCGCGTCGCCCGATCGGGTGTCATCGCCTGCGGGGAAAACGTCGTGCCATTGAAAACCATTCGCATCCTGCGGGCCGCGCGGGATATGAATCCATCATGGCAGACCCGTATCCGATCCGCCCGATTAGCGCCGAGGAGTACGGGAGTTTCCGCCGGGTCCACGAGCACGCGTTCAACGGCGGCCCGCTCCCGCAGGCCCGTCTGGCGCGGGGGCTGCGGCAGTTCGAGGCTGACCGCTCGCTCGCCGCGCTGGACGACGCGTTGCCCGACGGCGACATGGTCGTCGGCACCACGGGCGTGTACAGCCTGCGGATGGCCGTGCCCGGCGCGGTGCTGCCCGTCGCGGGCGTCACCGCCGTCTCCGTGCTGCCCACCCACCGCAGGCGCGGCGTGCTGCGCTCGCTCATGCGCCGCCAGCTCGCCGACATCGCCGCGCGCGGCGATGAGCCGGTGGCGGCGCTGTGGGCCGCGGAAACGCCGATCTACGGCCGCTACGGGTACGGCCGCGCGTCGTCAAGCGCGTACCTCGAGTTCCGCCGGGGCGAGGGCGCGCTCGACCCGCAGGCGCCCGCCGACCCCCGGCTGACGCTACGGCTCGCTGAGCCCGCGGACGCGGGCGCCGAGCTCGCCAAGGTCCACGACGCGGTGCTCGCCGGGCAGCCCGGGTTCTTCGCCCGCGACGAGGACTGGTGGGGCCGGGTGCTCTACGACGAGCCTGGCGAGCGCCACGGGGCGGGGCCGCTGCGCTGCCTGCTCGCCGAGGACGGCTCGGGGGTACGCGGGTACGCCCTGTACGCCACCCGCGAGCGCTGGGACGAAGCGACGGGCCTGCCCGACGGCCAGCTGACCGTCAGGGAGCTCGTCGCCGCCGACCCGGCGGCCGGCGCGGCGCTGTGGGGCAACCTGCTCGACCGGGACCTGATCGCCTCGGTGATCGCGGACCTGCGGCCCGCCGACGACCCGCTGCTGCACCAGCTGCTCGACCAGCGCCGGGCCCGCGAGCGGCTGGCCGACGGGCTGTGGGTGCGGATCATCGACCTGCCCGCGGCGCTGTCCGGCCGCGCGTACTCCTGCCCGGTCGACGTGGTGCTCGAGGTCACCGACGCGGTGCTGGCGGGCAACGCCGGGCGCTGGCGGCTGCGGGCCGCGGGTCCGGGCGGCGCCGCCGTTTGCGAGCGGACGCGGCAGCGCGCCGACCTGGAGCTCGACGTCCGTGAGCTCGGCGCGGCCTACCTCGGCGGCACCCGGCTCGGCAGGCTCGGCCAGGCGGGGCTGGTCCGCGAGCTTCGGCCGGGGTCGCTGCTCGCCTTGTCCGCCGCGATGACCTGGGACCCGGCCCCGTGGTGCCCAAGGATCTTCTTACCCAGCCACCGTGTGGGGGTGCAGGGGGGTTGTCCCCCCGCGGATAATGGCTCCATGGCGGTTACCAAGATCACCGTGTCCACGGCCATGCGCGCCAGGGACGTGTCGCGGCCAAGCGCGGAGCACCTCACCGAGGCCGCCGGGCGCGAGGAGACGGCCACCGGCCAGCCGCAGGCCCCGGCGGCCGTGCCGCCCCCGGCGCCGCCTGCGCCAGTCGCGACGCCCGCGCCTGCCGCGACGCCCGCGGGCCCGCAGCGCGGCCCGGCGGGCCAGGCGCAGCCGCCGTCTCGGCGTCGCCGTCGGCGCGGCCGCTAGCACCCGGGTAGCCCTGCGGAAACCCGGTCACAGTTGATGACTAATCAGACACTCCGTGTAATAATGGCGGCAACTCAACTTACCCAGGCGGCGTGGCGGCCTTCTGCACATGGGAAGATCATTTAGTAAACCCGCGATTACGAAGGGGACCACCCGGTGACAGCTAACCTGACCCGCGACGAGGCGCGCAGCCGTGCTGAGTCGATCACCGTGGACTCCTGCCAGGTTGAGCTCGACCTGACGGGCGGAGACACCACCTTCCGCTCGGTCTCGACGATCGCCTTCGGCTGCACCCGCCCCGGCTCGGCGACCTTCGTCAACCTGGCCGCGGCCAGCGTCCACGCCATCACGCTCAACGGCACGCCGGTAAGCGCGGACGCCTTCGACGGCGAGCGCGTCGCCCTCGACGGCCTGGCCGAGCGCAACACGCTCACCATCGACGCCGAGTGCGTCTACTCCCGCAGCGGCGAGGGCCTGCACCGCTTCACCGACCCCGCGGACGGCAACGTCTACCTGTACTCCGACCTGGAGACGTTCGACGCGCACCGGGTCTACGCCTGCTTCGACCAGCCCGACTTGAAGGCCACCTACCAGCTGACCGTTCGGGCGCCGCTCGACTGGCACGTGGTGTCCAACATGGCACCCGACACCGACGGCGGCGTGCCCGCGGAAGACGGCGCGCTCGTCTGGCACTTCCCGCCGACGCCGCTGATGTCCACCTACATCACGCACGTGTCGGCCGGGCCGTGGCACATCGTCAGGTCCGAGCACGACGGCATACCGCTCGGCATCTTCTGCCGCCAGTCTCTGGCCAGGTACCTGGACCCCGAGGAGATCTTCGAGGTCACCAGGCAGGGCTTCGACTTCTACCACCAGGCCTTCGGCATCAAGTACCCGTTCGGCAAGTACGACCAGCTCTTCGTGCCCGAGTACAAGGCGGGCGCGATGGAGAACGCCGGGGCGGTCACCTTCCTTGAGGACTACATCTTCCGGTCCCGGGTCACCGACCAGGCGAGGGAGGTGCGCGGCGAGACGATCTTGCACGAGATGGCGCACATGTGGTTCGGCGACCTGGTGACCATGCGCTGGTGGGACGACCTGTGGCTGAACGAGTCGTTCGCCACCTGGGCGGGCACCGAGGCGCAGGCGCGGGCCACCCGCTGGGCGAACTCGTGGACCACGTTCACCAGCGCGTGGAAGGCGTGGGCCTGCAAGCAGGACCAGCTGCCGTCCACCCACCCGATCGCCGCCGACGTCCCGGACATCGAGGCCGTCGAGGTGAACTTCGACGGCATCACCTACGCCAAGGGCGCGGCGGTGCTCAGGCAGCTCGTGGCGTATGCCGGGTACGACAACTTCCTGGCCGGCGTGCGCGCGTACTTCGCCGCGCACGCGTTCGGCAACGCGACGCTCGCCGACCTGCTGCACGCGCTCGAGGAAACCTCGGGCCGCGACCTCGGCTCATGGTCACGGGAGTGGCTGGAGACCGCCGGGGTGAACACGCTGCGCCCCTCCTACAGCGTCGACGCGCAGGGGCGGTTCACCGCGTTCTCCGTGCTGCAGTCGGCCGCGCCGTCGCACCCCACGCTCCGCTCGCACCGGATCGCGATCGGCCTGTACTCGCTGACGGCCGACGGCCTGGTCCGCACGTCGTCCGTGGAGACCGACGTCACCGGCGACTGGACGCCGGTCCCCGCGCTCGTCGGGGTGCCGCGGCCGGACCTGGTGCTGCTGAACGACGAGGACCTGACCTACGCCAAGATCCGGCTTGACCCGCACTCGCTGCGCACCGCCGTCTCGTCCGTCGGCCAGTTCGCCTCGTCCCTGCCCGCCGCCATGGTCTGGGCCGCGACGTGGGACATGGTGCGGGACGGCGAGATGGCGGCGCGGGACTACGTGCGCCTCGTGCTCGGCGGCGTGGACTCGGTGCGGGACATCAGCGTGGTGCAGACGCTGCTGCGGCAGGCGGCACTCGCGACGCGGCAGTACGCCGATCCCGCCTGGCGCGCCGAGGGACTGGCCTTCGTCGCCTCGTCGCTGCGGTCGCTGGCCGCGACGGCGCCGGCCGGCTCGGACCATCAGCTCGCCTACGTTCGCGCGCTCGCCCTGGTGCCCGGCGCGCCGGAGGAGCTGGAATTCCTCGCCGGGCTGCTTGACGGCACGACCGCCCTCGACGGGCTCGCGGTTGACACGGAACTGCGCTGGGCGCTGCTGCGGCGCCTGGTCAGCCAGGGCGTGCGCGGCGAGGAGGCGGTCGACGCCGAGCTGTCGCGGGATGCCACCGACGCCGGCGAGCGCCAGGCCGCCGGGTGCCGGGCCGCGATCCCGACGCTCACCGCCAAGCGCGAGACGTGGGAAACGCTGACCGACGGGAAGCTCACCATCGCCATGTTCCGCGCCACGTTCGCCGGGTTCGCCGACCCGGATCAGCCGGCGCTCGTCCAGCCGTACCGGCCGGAGTTCTTCGCCGCGCTCGGCCAGGTGTGGACGGAGTGGTCCTCGGCGATGGCGCAGGACTTCGTGGCGTACGGGTACACGATCGGCGCGGTGGACGAGGGCACGATCGCCGCCACGGACGCCTACCTGGCATCCTCGCCGGAGCCGCCCGCGGCACTGCGCCGGCTGCTCAGCGAGGGACGCGACGAGGTCGCCCGCGCCCTGCGCAACCAGGCCCGCGACCGCGCTTCCGCCTCGGCTTAGGCGCCGGCCGGGGGCGGGTGGAACACGCTCCGTTCTGGCGAATGGCTTGGTTGTCAGCTGGCGATCGCCGCGGCCACCGCCTCGCGCACGTGCTTGGCGATGTCGTCGAGCGGCACGGCGACCGTCTCGCCGGTGGCGCGGTCGGTGAGCTCGCCGGTGCCCGACGCCAGGCCGCGCTTGCCGATGGTGACGCGGAACGGGATGCCGACGAGCTCCGCGTCGCTGAACTTCACCCCGGCCCGGTCCGGCCGGTCATCGATGATCACGTCCACCCCCGCGTCGAGCAGGGCGCGGTAGGCCCGCTCCCCGGCCTCGGCGACCGCTGCGTCATTCTGCTGCGCGACGATGACGACCGCCTCGAACGGGGCGACCGCCGCCGGCCAGATGATGCCCTTCTCGTCGTGGTGCACCTCGATGCAGGCGGCCATCGCGCGCTCCACGCCGATGCCGTAGCAGCCCATGGCCGGCTTGACCGGCTTGCCGTCGGGTCCGGAGACCGTGATGTCGAACGCGCTCGTGTACTTGTAGCCGAGCTTGAAGATGTGCCCGATCTCGATGCCCTTGATCACCTGCAGCGGGTGGCCGCAGCGGGCGCAGGGCTCGCCCTCCTCGGCGGCGCGCAGGTCGGCCCACCGCTCGACGTCGATGTCCCGCGTCACGTCGACGCCGCGCAGGTGCACGTCGTCGGTGTTCGCCCCGGTTGTCATGCCCGAGCGGCCGCGCAGCGCCAGGTCGGCGATGACCGGCAGGCTGGTGACGCCGACCGCGCCGAGCGAGCCAGGGTGGGCGCCGAGCGCGGCGTAGATCTCCTCGCCCTCCGCGGGACGCGCCGCGACCGCGCCGGTCGCGTCGATGAGCTTCTGCTCCTCCAGCGCGTGGTCACCGCGCAGCAGTACCAGCGTGACCTTGCCGTCAAGGATGTAGACCAGGGTCTTGACCTGCCGGTCGGCCGGCGCGTCGTAGCCGGTGGCCAGGTCCTCGATGGTCCGCACGCCGGGCGTGTCGAACCGCTCGGGCGCGGGCCGGGCGGCGGCCGCGTCGCTGGCCGCCTCCAGCGGCGCGAGCGCGGACACGGCCGCCTCGATGTTCGCCGCGTAACCGCACTCCTGGCAGTAGATGATGTCGTCCTCGCCGCTCTCCGACGGGCAGATGAACTCGGTCGAGCCGGAGCCGCCCATCGCGCCGTTGGACGCCTCCACCGGGATCGCAGGCAGGCCGATCCGCCCGAAGGCGCGCAGGTAGGCCGTCCGGTGCGCGTCGAACGACCGGTCAAGGCCCGCGGCGTCCAGGTCGAAGCTGTAGGAGTCCTTCATGGTGAACTCGCGGGTCCGCATCAGGCCCGCCTTCGGCCGCGGCTCGTCGCGCAGCTTGGTCTGGAACTGGTACCACATCTGCGGCAGCTCGCGGTAGGAGTTCAGCTCAGCCGACAGGCTGGTCACGACCTCCTCGTGCGTCATGCCCAGCGCGAGCTCGGCGCCCTTGCGGTCCTTCAGCCGGAACATCTCGTCGCCCATCAGCTCCCAGCGGCCGCTGCGCTGCCAGAGCTCCGCCGGGTGCATGACCGGCATCAGGATCTCCTGGGCGCCGATCCTGTTCATCTCCTCGCGGATGATCGCGATGACCTTCAGCCTGACCCGGACCGCCAGCGGGAGCAGCGAGTAGTGCCCCGCCATCAGCTGCCGGATGTAACCGGCCCGCAGCAGCAGCCGGTGGCTGGGCGCGCCCGCCTCCGCGGGGTCCTCCCGCAGGGTCGGGATATGCATGGTTGACCAGCGCACGTGTTAACTCCGTCTTGTGGCGTCGACCTGCTCGTTACCCGGGGCGCTATAGAACTTTCCCGCACAGGCTGGAGAAGCCCGCAGCAGCAGGTACCTCACGTCGGAGTCTATCGCCGGCCAGCGGCTGGGCCCGACCCATATTGACGGCTGGGGATAATCGCACGGGCCAGCCAGGCCCACCAGGGCCGCGCCGCAGCACAGCGGCCAGCACGAGCGCGGCCGCCCGCAGCGCGAGCGGCCGGGAGCGAAAACGGCGACTCTTTCGCGCACCGGGCAGCGCGGCCGCGATCGGCCGACTTAATGGCATTGTTACCCGCCGGTTTCATATTCGTAGCAAACCGGGCGGGGTCATCATGCCTCGCACATTGCACTCCCGATTGCACTTCCGGCTTTGCCGTCCGCCCGGGATCTTGACTTATCGTAACCACTGAGATACAGGTGAGCGCAGTGGGAAGACCGCACTAGGCTGATCGAAAGGACCTATTTACTGCGGCATTAGGGACGGCAGCCTGTTTTCAAGACAGCGTATTAGGGGCATTCTGATTACAGAGCGCCGCCTCACGGCAGCAAAATCGGTACTCTGAGATGGTGAGATGGATGGCTTGGCCCCGGATCAAGAATTCCAGGTCATCAGCGGAGCCCGGTACACACCCGCACGAGGGCGTGCAGGCTACAGTAACGCCGGCCCCTGCACTTTGAGCCGCCCCCCGACAGCGGGCAGAACACGGGGGTGAGCGGCACCAGGCACGGCGTGGTCCAGAATCCCGGCGCCTCCCGCCCTGGGCCGGGCGGGCCACGGGCCGGCCGCCTGCCCCGCCCGATCCGTTACGCGCACGCGGGGACCGGCCAGGCCGCCGTCCGCCGAGCCGGCCGCGGCGTCCACCGCGGCCGCGGCGCCCCCCGGTCTCCCGGGCCGGCCTGATGAGCCAGAGCCGCTGACCGGTGTCGTGCTGCCGCCCGCCGCCCCGGCTGCGCCGGCGGCCGGGAAGGAAGGCGGGGCCCCGGAAATGACCCCGCCCGGCCGGCCGGGCGCGGGAAGCCCGGCCAACGAGGGGCTGGGAATCTTCGGCGGCGTAGCGACCACGGAGGCCACCGACGACGTGCCCGCCATGGACGTCGGGCGCCCGGCCAGGCCCCGGCCGCAGCGCCGCCCGCCGGCCGGCCCGGCGCCTGCCACGGCGCCGGAGTCCCCGCAGCCCAAGTCCCCGAGCACAGGCGCGGTCGGCGCCACGTGGAACCAGACGATCACGCCACCGCCGGTGCCGAGCGGCGCGGCGGAAGAGGGTAAGCCGACTCCGTTGGGGCGAGTCCGCGGACTTATCCGGGGAGACGGGCAGGCGGACGACGGGCAGGCGGACGAGGAACTGCCGCGGGTGAGCGTGCGCGACCTGCCGCCCGACGTCCAGCTTGCCTTCTGGCGGAAGCGGGCCATCATCATGGTGGTCGTCGGCGCGGCGGTCGCGGCACTCGACCAGGAACTGGGAGATCGCCGTCACCCTCGCGGTGCTCGCCGGGATCGCGGACACCGTCCGCCGGTCGCGGAGCACCACGCTCGCGCTGTACATGAACGGCGCCAGGCACCCCGGCGCGCGCAAGCAAACCCGCGCCCAGCTGAACAAGATGCGCCGTGAGGGGTACTTCACGCTCGACGCGCGGGCCATACCCAACAGCCCGGAGCTCATCGACCACCTGGTCATCGGGCCTACCGGCGTCTACGCGATCGACTCGGAGAAGTGGGACGCCAGGCTGCCGATCCGCACGATCAACGGCAAGCGGCTCTACCTGGGACCGGAATCGCAGAAGGACCGGCTCGAGCACGCCGCCTGGGAAGCCTCGCAGGCCAGCGAGATCCTGTCCGCGGCGCTCGGCTATGAGGTCGCCGTCCGGCCCGCGCTGGCCATCTACGGGCCCAAGGTGCCCTGGGACGTCGCCACCATCAGGAACGTCGACGTGTTCACGGGAAGCGCGCTCGGCAAGTACCTCAAGCACCGCCACCGCAAGCGCAGCCAGCCGCACGAGGGCGTGCCCTCGCTCACCCGCGAGGAGGTCCGCACCATTTACGACACGGCGGCGCGGATGCTCCCTGAGGCGTCGCCGTCGAGGACCGGGGCCCCGGTAGGCTGAAGCTCCCATAAGCTTTCGCTTTCTGCGAGGGGAGTTCGGCGATGCCGCCGCTGAGGTCACGCACGGTCACGCACGGTCGGAACATGGCGGGAGCGCGCGCGCTGCTGCGCGCGACCGGGGTAGCCAACGAGGACTTCGGCAAGCCCATCATCGCCGTCGCCAACAGCTTCACGGAGTTCGTGCCCGGTCACGTCCACCTGGCGGAGGTCGGCCGGATCATCGCCGACGCGGTGCGGGCCGCGGGCGCGATCCCCCGCGAGTTCAACACGATCGCCGTCGACGACGGCATCGCGATGGGCCACGGCGGGATGCTGTACTCGCTGCCGTCCCGCGAGCTGATCGCGGACTCCGTGGAGTACATGGTCAACGCGCACTGCGCGGACGCGGTGATCTGCGTCTCCAACTGCGACAAGATCACTCCTGGCATGCTGATCGCGGCGATGCGGCTGAACATCCCGACGGTGTTCGTCTCCGGCGGCCCGATGGAGGCCGGCAAGGTCACCGTTGTCGGGGGCGTCGCCGGCGCCCCGGCGGGCGTCCGCAAGCTCGACCTGATCGACTCCATGGTCGCCTCCGCTGACCCGTCGGTGTCCGACGAGGAGCTCGCGTCGATCGAGGAGGCGGCCTGCCCGACCTGCGGGTCGTGCTCTGGCATGTTCACCGCCAACTCGATGAACTGCCTCACCGAGGCGATCGGGCTCGCGCTGCCTGGCAACGGGACCACGCTGGCCACGCACACGGCCAGGCGCGCGCTGTTCGAAAAGGCCGGGGCGCTGGTTGTCTCGCTGGCGAAGCGGTACTACCTCGACGGCGACGAGTCGGTGCTGCCCCGGTCGATCGCGACGCGGGACGCGTTCGAGAACGCCATGGCGCTCGACATCGCCATGGGCGGGTCGACCAACACGATCTTGCACCTGCTCGCCGCGGCCCACGAGGCAGGGGTCGACTTCGGCCTCAAGGAGATCGACGAGCTGTCGCGGCGGGTGCCGTGCCTGTGCAAGGTGGCGCCGTCCAGCTCCTACCACGTCGAGGACGTGCACCGAGCCGGAGGCATCTACACGATCCTCGGCGAGCTTGACCGGGCCGGGCTGCTCAACCAGTCGGTGCACACCGTGCACGGCACGCCGATCTCCGACTGGGACCTGCGCTCCTCGACCACGGCGCCCGAGGCGGTCGAGCTGTACCACGCGGCGCCCGGCGGGGTGCGGACCACCAAGGGCTATTCCCAGTCCGTGCGCTGGGACTCCCTTGACCGCGACGCGGCCGCCGGGTGCATCAGGGACGTGGCGCACGCGTACACCGCCGAGGGCGGCCTGTGCATGCTGTACGGGAACCTGGCGCCGGAGGGCGGCGTGGTGAAGACCGCTGGCGTCCCCGAGGAACTGTGGACGTTCTCGGGTCCCGCCCGGGTGTTCGAGTCACAGGAGGACGCCGTGGACGGGATCCTCGGCGGGCGGGTGACGGCCGGCGACGTGGTGGTCATCAGGTACGAGGGGCCGCGCGGCGGGCCCGGCATGCAGGAGATGCTGTACCCGACGTCGTTCCTCAAGGGCAAGGGCCTGGGCCGGCGTGCGCGCTGATCACCGACGGCCGGTTCTCCGGCGGTACCTCCGGGCTGTCGATCGGGCACATCTCGCCCGAGGCGGCCAGCGGCGGCACGATAGCGCTCGTGCGGGAGGACGACACGATCGTCATCGACATCCCGCGCCGGGAGCTGCGGCTCGACGTGCCCGATGAGGTGCTCGCCGAGCGCAGGCAGGCGCTGCTCGCCTCGCTCGGCTCGTACCGCCCCGCCTCACGGCAGCGGCCGGTGAGCGCGGCGCTCCAGGTGTACGCGGCCCTCGCGACCTCGGCATCCACCGGCGCGGCGCGGGACATCTCGGCGCTCGGGACGCCTGGCGCGTGACTGGCGGATTCGTCCGGGCCGCCCGCGCGTCCGACGCGGCCGGGCTGGCCCGGGTGCAGATCGCGAGCTGGCGTTCCGCGTTCGCCGGGCTGGTGCCGGGCGAGGTGATCGAGGAGCTGACGAGCGCGGCGGCGGCCGGCCAGTTCACCGAGCGCTGGGTGCAGGCGATCAGCGCGCCGCCGACGTCGAAGCACCGGGTGCACGTGGCGGTGGCCGAGCCCGGCTCGCCTGACCTGCTCGGGTTCGCGGCGGCCGGGCCAGCCACCGACGAGGACCTGTGGCCGGCCACCGACGGGGAGCTTTACGAACTGCACGTGGTGCCCGCCGCCGCGGCCGGCGGGCACGACGGGCGGCTGCTGCACGCCGTGGCCGACACGTTCGCCGAGGACGGGTTCAGCACCGGGTACACCTGGGCGCTCGCCGGCGACGAGGCGCGGATCTGGTTCCTCGAGGCCGCGGGCTGGGCGCCGGACGGCAGCCGGGCCAGCCTCGACATGGGAGTCAAGGTGCCGGTGGTCCGGCTGCACACCCGGCTGTCACCCGCGGCCTAAGGCGCTGCCCTCGGCTGGCCTCGCTTATCATCTGGCGGTGGCTAGTGCGCGGGAATGGGTGGCCGGGACGCGGCCGCGGACGCTGCCGGCGGCTGTGGTGCCGGTGCTGATCGGGTCGGGTGTCGCGGCGGGGTACGGGAGGTTCGTCCTCTGGCGGGCCCTGCTGGCGCTGCTTGTCGCGCTCGCGCTCCAGGTGGGGGTGAACTACGCCAACGACTACAGCGACGGGGTGCGCGGTACCGACGCCGCGGGGCGGCGGGCCGGGCCCATGCGGCTGGTGGGATCCGGGGCGGCGGCGCCCGGCGCGGTGAAGCGCGCCGCCTTCGCCTGCTTCCTTGCGGCCTGCGCGCTCGGGCTGGTGCTCGCCGCGGTGACCTCGTGGTGGATCGTGGCCGTGGGCGCGCTGTGCGTGCTCGCCGCCTGGTTCTACACCGGCGGGTCGCGGCCCTACGGGTACCGGGGGCTCGGCGAGGTGTCCGTCTTCGCGTTCTTCGGCGTGGCGGCGGTGGCCGGGACCGCGTTCGTGCAGATGGGGCGGCTCTCCTGGCTGGGGCTCGCGGCGTCGGTCCCGGCCGGGCTGCTGTCGTGCGCGCTGCTGATGGTCAACAACCTGCGGGACATCGGGTCGGACGCGACGGCCGGGAAGCGGACACTGGCGGTGCGGATCGGGGATTCGCGGGCGCGCCTGACGTACCTGCTGTTCCTGCTCGTGCCGTTCGCGCTCGCCGCGCTGATCGCGGTGTACCGGCCGTTCGCGCTGCTCACGCTGCTCGCCCTGCCGCTTGCCTGGCCGCCGGCGCGGGCGGTGCGCGGCGGAGTCGCCGGGCCGGGCCTGATCGCGACGCTCGGGCAGACGGGGCGGCTCCAGCTGGCGTTCGGCGTGGCATTCACCGCGGGCCTGGCCATCCACTGGTAGCGGGTGATTTCGCTGGCCGGCGAATTTCTCATGCCTAAAGCTTGCGGTTGAGGCGCCCGCCGCGGCCGCACGCGGTAACCTGCGAGTGGATCCTGGCTGGTGGGTACGCCGCGTGGTCACATGTGACCCCAGGGGTCACAGCCGGTGTACCGGGTTCAGGGGAGGGTTCCTCGGTGGAGCATCAACAGACCGATGTGCGGCAGGTGTCCGGGCGCGCGGTGTCTGCGAACGACACGGAGCGGTTCCTGCGCGAGCTTCGAGCGCTCAGGGACGGCGCGGGTCTCGGGCATGCCGAGCTCGCGGCGCGGGCGCACTACCCCTACGACACCATCAAGGCCGCCGAGGTCGGTCCCGCACTGCCCGACCTGCCGGTGCTCTCCGCGTTCGTCAGGGGCTGCGGCGGTCCCGTCGAGGAGTGGGAGGAGCGCTGGTGCTCGCTGACCAGGACTCCGTCCCTCCCGGTGTCCGGGGCGCGGGACGCGGGCAACTCGGCGGCCGCGGTCGCCGGCGCGCGCATCGGCTCGGGGACGCAGGTCACCGACAACCCCGATCCCTCCATCATCATGGCCGCGCTCAACCGGGTCGCCGAGGGAATGGCGGGCGGGAGCGACGGCACCACGTCGCCGTCGGACGACGCTTCCCTGTGGCCTGATTTCCCGCCGGATGCCGCGGCCGGGCCTTCGCCTTCCGCCGGCGGGCCGGCCAGCTTCGAGCCTGACGGGGCGGCGCCGTCTCCGCCTGAGGTCCCGGTCGGCTTCGAGCCCGACGTCCCGGCGACGTCTGCCCGGGCGCGTGCCGCCGCTGACGAGCCCGCGGCGGGCGGCTTCCCGAGCGGATGGGACGCGATCCGGGTATCGACCGCCTGGCCTGCCATCCCCGACTCCCCCATCGACGTGGCGTTCTCCACCAAGGCCGGCCCGGAAGTGCCGCCCTGGGAGTCGGTCCCCTGGGCGGGGGATCCGTCGACGGCCGCCCCGGGCGCGGTGGCCGCCGTCCCGGCCGGCTGGGCGAAGGCACCTGGCGCTACCGCGGGGCGCGCTACCGCGACACGGTCGGCGCGCCGGGCCGCGTCCCGGCCGGGACGCGCCCGGCCATCGAGAATCTGGCTAGTGGCGGCTGCCGTTGTCCTGCTCTGCGTCCTCGCCGTGGTGCTAGCGGTCTTCGCCTGAGCTGCCGTTCAGCGACCCGGGCGGCGGGCTGCCGGCCCCGATGGCGGCCTCCGGCTCCGGGCCTGCCTCCTGGGCCCTGCCTCCTGGGGCGCTGCCTCCTGCTGTGCGGGTTCCTGTTCTGCCGCTTCCTCAAGCGCGAGTGCATGCTCCGCTGGCGGTACCGCGCCGGCGTTGTCCTGCGGCCGCGCGATTTCCGCCGGCGGCCGCGGGATCACCGCCTGGGCTTCCGGCGCCGGTGTCTCCGGTCCGCTGCCCCCGGTGAACGCGCTGGTCACCGCCTTGAGCGCCGACGTCACCTCGCTCGGTATCACCCAGAACGTGTTGCCCGCGCCGTTGGCCAGTTGCGGCAGCGTCTGCAGGTACTGGTAGGCGAGCAGCTTGGGGTCCGGGTCGTTGCGGTGAATCGACTGGAAGACCTGGCTGATCGCCTGGGCCTCGCCCTCGGCCCGCAGGATGGCGGCCTGCTTGTCGCCCTCCGCGCGCAGGACCTTGCCCTGCTTGTCGCCTTCCGCCATCAGGATCTGCGACTGCCGCTGGCCTTCCGCGGTGAGGATCGTGGCGCGCTTCTCCCGCTCGGCGCGCATCTGCTTCTCCATCGCGTCCTTCACCGACTTGGGCGGGTCGATCGCCTTCATCTCCACCCGGGTCACCCGGATGCCCCACTTGCCCGACGCGTCGTCGAGCACACCGCGCAGCAGCGTGTTGATCTTCTCGCGGGAGGTCAGCGTCTGCTCAAGGTCCATCGAGCCGATCACCGACCGCAGCATGGTCGCGGTCAGCTGCTCGATCGCCTGGATGTAGTTGACGATCTCGTAGTCCGCCGCCCGCGGGTCGGTCACCTGGAAGAACAGCACCGTGTCGATGTTCACGACCAGGTTGTCCTCGGTGATCACCGGCTGGCCGTTGAACGAGACGACCTGCTCGCGCAGGTCGATCTGCGTCTTCACCCGGTCGACGAACGGCACGATGAAGTTCAGGCCAGGCTCGAGGGTCTTGCGGTACCGGCCGAACCGCTCGACGTTCCGTGCCCGCGCCTGCGGGATGATCCGCACCGAGCGGATGACGGTGAGCAGGACGATGAGGGCGATCACCGCCACGATGATGAGCTCCGCGATGACCATGATTCTACTCCCGGGGGTAAACGAGGGCGGTCGCGCCCTCGATCTGCATGACGTCGACGGTGTGACCGACCGGAATGACCAGCGTCTCGTCGTAGGAGCGGGCCGACCACTCCTCGCCGCCGATGCGGACCCGGCCACTGTGCCCGTTGACCTCTTCGAGCACCCGGGCCGACCGGCCGACCAGCGCGGCGGGCCCGGTCTTGAGCAGCGGCGGTTGCTTGACGTGGCGGCGGGCGACCGGAAGCACGCCGCCGAGACCGGCCGCGGAGGCGACGACGAACGCGAGCGCCTGGAAGGGCAGGCCGAGGCTCAGCGCCGCGACGGCGGCGGCGACGCAAGCGCCGACCGCGATGATGCCGAGCGCGAATGTCATCGTTACCAGCTCAGCCACGCCGAGCACGGCCGCGACGATCAGCCAGACGATCCAAGCCACCATGGCCGCTCCGCAAGGGAACTCCGGCGTGGGGCACACCACGTCGCAAATCGTTATGGCGCGGGCAAATCGCTCGTGCCTTGACCCCAGAGTAGCCCCTGTCGGCACGCATCCGATACCCGCGGCGGGCGCCCGCAGAGCGCGGTACCGTGCCCGCTGCCCGCCCAAATTAAAATGTGTCTAAGTACCGCCAATTACTCGTCGGACCTGTCCGGGAGACGCGTCCGCCCTACACTCGACTAGTGGGGCGGCGAGCCCCCGCAGGCCGTGTCCAGGAGGTAGCGGGTGAATCGTCAGGGCAGCGGGCCTGGCCGGGGCACGCAAGGCCGTGCCAGCAGCGCTGCCTACGCCGAGGGCGACGCCTACCAGCGCGACTCCTACCTGGGCGACACGTACCTGGAACCAGGCGCCTACCCCGTCGACCCGGACTACCAGGATTACTCGAGAGGCACGGAGCCACGGCCCGCGGACCTGCCACCGGGGCCGGCCAGGTCGCGTCAGGAGCGCGGCATGCCGCCGCGGCCCGGTTACCCGCCGCGCTCACCCAGGCAGGCCGGGTTCGATCCCGCGGTAGACAGCCGCCCGTGGCAGCGGCCCGATGACGCGGTACCCGGGGTGGGCCGGCCGCGGCCCCGGCCGGCCGGCGCCGGGCCACGGCCGGCGTCTCCTGGCCCGCAGCGCCCCACGCCGCCGCGCGGACCGCGCCCGGCCGGCCCCTACGACCCGCCGGTGCCTGGAGCGGCGCCCGGTTACCCCGGCGGTCCCGCCGGGCGCCCGGCCCAGCCGCCGTACCCGGGGTACCCCGGGCAGGCATACCCTGGCCAGCCCCAGGCCCGGCCGGGACAGGCGGCCGAGTCGCCATCGCAGTCGTGGCCGGGAGCCGTGCCCGTCGGGCAGCCGCCGGGATACCCGTCGGCCCCGCAGTGGGCAGACGCCGGGGCGGCGGGACCGGCTGGTTTCGCTGGCCCCGTGCCGCCCGGCCCTGGCCAGGGCGGCATGGCAGGCGCTTACCCGGGCGGCAGCTACCCTCCAGGGCCGCAGGCCCCGCCGTGGGCGGGCCAGGCACCGCAGCCCGGGCCGGGACAGCCGTGGCCGCAGCCCGGTCAGCCGGGGTACGTGCCCGAATCCGGCTACCGGCCGGCCGCGTACGGGCAGGCCCAGTACGGACAAGGCCCGGTCGGCCCGGCGGCGTTCGGTGAGCAGGCGGCGTTCGGCCAGGGTCAGCCCGCGGCCGGGCCGTATGGCCAGATGCCGGGACAACAGCCGTACAGCAACGACCCGTACGGAGCCGGGCAGTTTGCGGCGGGACAGAATGGCGCGGGGCACGTCCCGCCCGGCCAGGTCCCCCCGGCGCCCCCGGCCAGTTCCCCCCTGGGCAGTTCCCCCCTGGGCAGTTCCCGCCCGGGCAGTTCCCGCCGGGACAGTTTCCGCCCGGGCAGTATCCCCCTGGGCCGGGGGGCGGCCAGGCGACGGGGCAGTTCGGCCAGAACCAGCGGAACACCGGCTCATGGCAGGCCGCCGGGCCGCAGCAAGGGCCGGGCTGGAGCGCGGGGCAGGCCCAGCCGGGCGCGAACCCGCAGGCCTCGGGCTTCTGGGAGGCTGGCGGTCAGGAGCAAGGTCCGGACTGGGCCACGCGCCAGGCACCGCGCGGTCCTGGTGCCCGCAACACAGGCAACTGGCAGGCGGCCGGTCCAGGATCCGGCGCCGGGACGCGGAACACGGGCTCATGGCAGGCCGCGGGTGCGCCGGGCCAGGGCTGGATGCCAGGGCCGGAGCAGGCGGCCGCCGGGCCGCAGCAGTCGCCGGGCTGGGCGCCCGGCCAGGCGCAGTTCGGGCCGGGACAGTTCAGCCCGGGACAGCACGGGCAACCGCAGTTCGGGCCGGGACAATACGGCCAGCAGCCGCAGTTCGGGCCGGGACAGGGGCCGGGACAGTACGGCCAGCAGCAGTTCGGGCCGGGACAGTTCGGGCCGGGACAGTACGGGCAGCAGCAGTTCGGGCCCGCTGGCCGGAACACAGGCTCCTGGCAGGCGGCCGGGGCGGCACCGGGACAAGGCTGGGCTGGCCCGGCTCAGCCGTATCCGGGCCAGCCGAACCCCGGCCAGCCGCATCCGGGCCAGCCATACCCCGGCCAGCCGTATCCGGGCCAGCCGTATCCCGGCCAGCCGCCGGGCGGCCCGGGCATGCGCGACACGGGCGGGTTCGGGCGGGTCGGCAGCCCGGTCATCCGGCAGCGGGACAGCGCGCTGCCTGACCCGCCGCCGAGCGCCAAGGGGCCGATCGCCGCGATCGAGACCGATAACATCGGCGCGTTCGCCAGGGACCTGCGAGTACTCCGCTCGAAGGTCGGGCTTGACTACCCCGACATGGCGGAGAAGTCGCACTACACGATGCGCACGCTCGCCTCCGCGGCCGGAGGCCTCAGGCTGCCGACACTCCCGGTGCTGATCGCTTACGTCAATGCCTGCGGCGGTGACGTCACCGAGTGGGAAGAGCGCTGGGGCAGGCTGACCAAGGCCGGGAAGAAAGGGCACGCCGCGCTTCCGGCCGCAGGCCAGGATCTCGGCGCGGCGGCGGCCCAGCCTCCGGACGGCCAGCCCGGCCCGGGCCCCATACCGCAGGGCGCCCGCCAGACCGGCGAGATCTACGTCATCACCTCGGCGAAGCAGCGCGACTCGCAGTGGTAGGTGCCGCGGAGGACCGCGGCACCTGCTCACCGCAACCACCGAGCCTGAGCCGCATCACAGCGTGGTGATGGCGCGGTTCTTACGCCGTCTTCAGCGCGGCGGCTATGGGCAAAACGGCCAGTTTGCCTGGCTGTCAGTGCGCCGACAGCATCACCGCGGCGGGATCTTGGTACGCGAGGCGATGGTGTGACTGGTGCTGCCTGCGAGGCCGCGGGCAAGGCGGCGCCAGCGGATTTACCGGTAGACAAATCACAACAGGTAAAGAAAAGACGGATAGAACGTTTTTTCTTTACCTCGGGTGAAAAGTTTACCAGATACGAAAAATTTACTGGTAAAACTATGCACGTCAGGGGCGCGTGATGCGCTGGGGCTGTACCTGGCTCGTCAGCGCGGCCGCCGGAGGCCCGTCGGCCCGCCCGCGGGCCGAGCCTTAAGCGCCGGCGCGACTCGCAGTGGTAGCTATCGCGGTCTCCGCGGTAGCTGCGACGCCAACCACCGGGCCCTAACCGCAGCCACCGTGTGGGGCGCCGCGTCCTTTGCGGCGCTTCCGCCGCGGGGGTCGATGGGGGGCCGCGCACAGGTCCCCATGATCGCGCGCGAGTTCCCATGATCGCGCGCAGGCCCCCATGACCAGGGGGGCAGGGGGGTCGTCCCCCCGCGGGGAACATAGAATCTCACCGTGCTGCCAGCGGACAACCATGTGCATACCGAATGGTCATACGACACCTCGGCGGACGCCTCCATGGTGCGCAGTTGCGAGCAGGCGGTCACCGTCGGGCTGCCCGCCATCGCGTTCACCGAGCACCTGGAGTTCACGGCCGGCGTCGCGGGCGACGCGATCGTGGACGTCGCCACCGACCACCGCTGGTGGGGCCGGATCAGGCCCCTGGACGTCACCGGGTACCTGGCATCGATCGAGGAGTGCAGGCAGCGGTTCCCCGGGCTGCGGATCCTGTCAGGCGTGGAGGCGGGCGAGTCGCACCTGTTCGGTGCAAGCGCGGGCGCGGTGGTGCGCGGGCACGCCTTCGACCGGGTCCTCGGCTCACTGCACGCTGTCCCTTACCGGGGGCGACTGGTGGCCGCCGACGCACTGTTCGACGCGATGTCGGCCGACGACGCGATGCGCTACTACCTCGCGGAACTTGTCGCGCTTATTGAGGGCAGCGACCTGTTCCAGGTGCTCGCCCACCTGGACTTCCCGCGCCGGTACTGGCCCAAGGGCGCGCACCTGTACCGGGAGGAGCCATTCGAGGAGGAGTACCGCGTGGCACTGCGCGCGCTGGCCGCCTCCGGCCGGGTACTCGAGATCAACACCAAGTCACCGCTGGCCTCCGTCGACCTGATGCGGTGGTGGCGCGAGTCGGGTGGCACCGCCGTGTCCTTCGGCAGCGACGCTCACCTGCCCGGCCGCGTCGGCGACCGCTTCAAGCTAGCGGTCAACATCGTCGAGGCGGCGGGCTTCCGCCCCGGCCGCGACCCGTACGACTTCTGGCGCGCCTAGCCCGCCCTCCATGTTCTGTACCGGGCCATGTTCTGTACCGGGGTGATCGCGGCGGGCCGCCGGCGTTCATGTCCGATTTCCGCTAGTGGCGGCGCTGCGCTGGTGGTTGAGTGGAACGGTGATGGACGACGAGCAGCAGTACACGGCGGCACTCAGCAAGGACGCGCGGTTCGACGGGGTGTTCTTCTGCGCCGTGCGGACGACGGGCATCTACTGCCGGCCGTCCTGCCCGGCGATCACTCCCAAGCGGGTGAACATGGTCTTCTACCCGACCGCGGCCGCGGCCCAGCAGGCGGGGTTCCGGGCCTGCAAGCGATGCCGGCCCGACGCGTCGCCTGGCTCTCCCGAGTGGAACGTGCGCTCCGATGTCGCGGGGCGGGCCATGCGGCTGATCGCGGACGGCGTGGTGGACCGGTCCGGTGTGGACGGCCTGGCGGCCCACCTCGGCTACTCCGCCAGGCAGGTGGGCCGGCTGCTGACCGCGGAGGTCGGCGCGGCGCCGCTGGCGCTGGCCAGGGCGCAGCGCGCACGGACCGCCCGGGTCCTCATCGAGACTACGAGCCTGCCGATGGGCGACATCGCCTTCGCGGCCGGCTTCGCGTCCATCAGGCAGTTCAACGCGACCATCCTCGAGGTGTACGACATCGCGCCCCGCGAGCTGCGGGAACGGGCCGCCGCGCGCGACCGGGCCGGGCGGCGCCGGGCGGCGGCCGGTCTTGCCTGGTGCGGCCGGCGGTCACGGCACGGCGGGGATCACGCACGGCCGGCGGGATCACGGCACGGCCGGCGGGGATCACGGTGCGGCCGGCGTGCTGCGGCTGCGGCTGCCGTTCCGGCCGCCGATCGACCTGGCGCGGGTGTTCGGCTTCCTCGCCGCGCGGGCCATTCCCGGGGTTGAGGTCGCCGCCGCCGGCCAGTACGCGAGGACGATCAGCCTGCCGAACGGAAGCGGGGTGCTCTCGTTGCGCCTCGTCCCCGGCGTGAGCTGGGTGGACTGCTCGCTGGCGCTGTCCGACCTGCGCGACGTGACGGCCGCCGTGCAGCGGTGCAGGCGGCTGCTCGACCTGGACGCGGACCCGGCGGCGATCTCCGGCTTCTTCGCGGGCGACCCGGTGATCGGGCCGCTGGCGGCCGGCTGCCCAGGGCGGCGCGCGGTGGGCGCCGTTGACGGGAACGAGATCGCTATCCGGGCCGTGCTCGGCCAGCAGGTTTCCGTCGCCGCCGCGCGACGGCTCGGCGCTCGGCTGGTCGCGCTATGCGGGACGCCGGTGCCGGCGTCTGCCGTGGTAGCCGGGCTGGACGGCGCGAGCAAGGAAGGCGCGGGGCTGACGCACGCCTTCCCCGACGCCGCGTCGATCGCCGCGCTCGACCCGGCGGCCCTGCCGATGCCGCTGTCGAGGGCACGGGCGGTGGTCACGCTGGCCGCGGCGCTGGCGTCACGCGGCGTCAGCCTCGACCCGGGAGCGGACCGTGACGAGGTGAGCGCCCGGCTGCTCGCGCTGCCGGGGATCGGCCCGTGGACGGCCGGCTACATCCGGATGCGGGCGCTGTCCGACCCGGACGTGTTCCTGCCGGAGGACGCCGGCGTGCTGCGGGCGCTTGCCCAGCTTGCCGGAGGCGGGCCAGGCACACCCGCGGCGGCGCTTGCCCTGGCCGAGAGCTGGCGGCCGTGGCGCTCGTACGCGGTGCACCACCTGTGGGCCACGCTTGAACCCCCGCCGCCCGAGCCGGCATCACCCGAGCCAGCGCGGGCGCGCGCGGCCCTTGGATATCCGAACGAAGTGAGGATTTCGTCATGACAAGCCCGTTCCTTCCCGCCGGCCTGGCCGACCCTGTCTGGTACGACATCGTGGACTCGCCGGTCGGCCGGATCCTGCTCACCGGGGACGAGCGGGCGCTCGGCGGGCTGTACCTGCTCGACGTCGGTGAGCGCTCCGCCTCCGTCCGGCCCGGGTGGACGCGCCGTCCCGGTGGGTTCGCCGCCGCGGCGGAGCAGCTCGAAGAGTACTTCGCGGGGTCGCGGAAGGAGTTCGACCTGCCGCTCGCGCCGCGCGGCACCCCCTTCCAGCTCGCGGTCTGGACGGAGCTTGTCAAGATCCCCTACGGAGTGACGACGAGCTACGGCGCCGTCGCCGCCGCGCTCGGCAAGTCACTGGTCGCCTCGCGCGCCGTCGGGCTCGCCAACGGGCGCAACCCCATCTCGATCATCATCCCGTGCCACCGCGTGATCGGCGCTGACGGGACGCTGACCGGGTACGGCTGGGGCGTCGATCGCAAGGAATGGCTGCTGCGGCACGAGGGAGCTAGCGTCGTTGCCCTGACCGACCTCCAGCCGACCCTCTTCGGCTAGATGTCCGGCCAGCGCCTGGCCGGCGGGCGGCCCGCGGGGCCCGGGTCGTAGACGACGAAGACAGAAGGGGCGTCAGGGGCGACCCACGGCGGCGGGGTCAGCTGCTCCTGGTCGCGGACGATCGCCGCCGCCGCGCGCATCAGGGTCAGCGAGTCGTCGCGGTGCCTGACGTAGGCGTCCTGGGTGGTCTGCCCTAGGCTCTTGCGGCGGCAGGCCATGGCAAGCTCGGTCGCGGCGAGCTGGTACTGGGACATCGCGCGCCTGCCGTCCAGGCCGAGGTTCAGCCGCGCCCAGTGCCGGCCGAGGCGGCGCAGCCGCAGGCTGGCGAGCATCGGGATGTCATTGGCGGTGACCACCTCCGGGTGCTCGAAATCAGGCAGGAAGCTCACGATCAGGCGGACGACGCGCCGCCGGTCGGCGACCACCGCGATGATCACCGCGGCAAGCGCGGCGAGGAGGATGCCGTAGGTGACCACAAGGCTCGTCCCGCTGGCGCCCACCGAGTGGTTCCACAGCGCGTCGAGCGCGACCGCCCCGAGCCAGCCGGCCAGGATCGCCGCTTCCCGGCCGACGGCCCGCGGCCGGGCCGCCGCGTACGCGACGCCCAGCCCGATCAGCGAGGTGAACAGCGCCTGGAAGACCGGGCCGAAGACGCCCCGCCCGGCGAACTCGTCGGCGATCGCGCCGGCGCCTGGCGTTCCACGCGACGGCGTAGGCGTACACGTTGGCCACGAGCGCGAAGCCGAGCCCGACCATGGACCCGTAGACAACGCCGTCTTCGATGCCGTCGATCTCCGTGCGGCGCGAGGCGAGCAGGGCGAGCAGGACGGCCCCGTTGAGCGTCTCCGCCAGCACCGCGCCGCCGATCGCCGGGCCCGCCGGGACCAGGGCCGTGGCGCTCGCGTGGGGCGCGAGTTCCGGCGTGGTGATCAGGGCGGTGTGCAGTGCGCGGCCGAGCAGCGCGGTGATGACCGCGATGCCCGCGCCCGCGCCGAAGATCGCGGCGAGCAGGGCCCGCGGCTCCGGCTCCAACCGGTCCAGGTACAGGATGAGCGCCACGAGCAACGGGATCGGCAGCAGCGCGAGCAGCAGGCCGACCAGGGCGGGGGCCGGGCCGCGCTGTGCCACCACGACCGCGAGCGCGACGATCGCGACCAGGCAGCAGGCGGCGAGCCCGAGCAGGAAGAGTACCGGCGTCCGGCCAAAGCGCGCAGAGTCGAGCACTGGCCTGGGTCCCGGCGGAGACATAGTAAAAGGGTAAACGGTACGATCATGGCGATACCAGACCGTGAACGAATACTGTCGGCCGCGACACGTGCGCGGTCCGCGACAGCTACTGTTCCTGCTGGTCGGCGGCGCGCTGGCTGTCCGGGACGGGCGGCAGGTTGCCGTTCTCGTCCAGGTCGAACTCGCCGTCCCTGACGCCGAGCACGAACGCGTCCCATTCGGCCTCGGTGAAGTACAGCCTGCCCGCCTCCGGCTTGGCGGCGTCGTACATCACGTAAAGCTTGGGCTCGCCCGCCTTATGCGGGGCGCCGGAGGTGTCGGTCGTGACGTACACCTCGACCCGGCTCTCGCTCTCCTCCATGACCACAGGCTACTGCCGACGGCGCGCTCCCGGGCATGTGTGCCGGGATTACCCGCTCCCGTTCCGCTCCTTCGGCTTTCCCTCGCTGGCTTACCGCGGCGTGTAGCCGGGGTAGAGCTCGTCGGACGGGGTGATCCGGACGCCGAGCGGGACCAGCGAGATCGGGATCAGCTTGAAGTTCGCCAAGCCGAGCGGGATGCCGATGATGGTGCAGCACAAGAGGATGCCCGCGGTCAGGTGGCCGAGGGCGAGCCCCCAGCCGACCAGCACGATCCAGATGATGTTGCCGATGACGGAACCGATCCCGGCGTCGCGGCGGACCGTGATCGACCGGCCGAACGGCCAGATCACGTAGGACGCGATGCGGAAGGACGCGATGGCGAACGGGATCGTGATGATCAAGATGGCGCAGATGACCCCGGCGATCACGTACAGGATCGCCATCCACCACCCGCACAGGATCAGCCAGATCAGGTTGAGGATCAGCCTCATGATCATCTAATACCCGGCACGGGGTTGTCTCACCCCGACGTCCACCCGGGCGCGGCCGTCACCCGGGCGCGGCCGTCACCCGGGCGCGGCCGTCACCCGGACGTGGCGGGCGAGCGGACCTCAAGCGCGTCGAGCAGGCGGGCGGTCGCCGCGGCGACCTCCGCGACCGCCTGGTCAAAGGCGGCGGCGTTGCGCGCCGCGGGGGCACGGAACCCGCTGATCTTCCGCACGTACTGGAGCGCCGCGGCCCGCATGTCGTCATCCGTCACGACTTCGGCGTAGGGCGGGCGCAGGGTCTTAATGGAACGACACATGCCCCGAGCCTACGCCGGCCGTGCGGGCGGGGATGCGCGGCGTAGAATCCAGCGGTCGGCAGGAGACGCTGCGGGAGGCTGCGATGATCAAGGTCGGGGTCCTTGGCGCCCGGGGGCGCATGGGGCGCACGGTGTGCGAGGCCATCGAAGGCGCGCCGGATGCCTCGGTGGTGGCGCAGGTCGACCAGGGGGACCCGCTCGACGGGCTGCTCGGGTGCGACGTCGTGGTCGACTTCACGCACGTCGCGGCGGTGATGGGGAACCTGCGCTGGTGCGTGGAGCACGGGCTTGACGTGGTGGTCGGCACCTCTGGCTTCGGCGAGGACCGGCTCGCCGAGGTGCGGTCTTGGCTGGACGGGGCTTCCGGGGTCCGGGTGCTGATCGCGCCGAACTTCTCCGTCGGCGCGGTGCTGATGATGCGCTTCGCGGCGCAGGCCGCGCGCCTCTTCGAGTCGGCGGAGATCATCGAGCTGCACCACGCGAACAAGATGGATGCCCCCTCGGGCACCGCGCTGCGCACCGCCGCGGTGATGGCCGAGGCCCGCGCCAAGGCCGGCCTAGGGGCTTCGCCTGACGCGACGAAGCAGGAGCTCGCGGGCGCCCGCGGCGCGACCGTCGACGACATCCACGTCCACTCGGTGCGCGTATCCGGGCTCGTCGCCCACCAGGAGGTCATCCTCGGCGGCCACGGGGAGACGCTGACCATCCGTCACGACTCGCTGGACCGCGCCTCGTTCATGCCGGGCGTGCTCCTGGCGGTCCGCAACGTGGCAGCGCTCCCCGCGGGCCTTACCGTGGGGATCGAGCCGCTGCTAGGCCTGGACTGAGAAGGCGCTGTCGTCCTCGAACGGGCCGACCACGGCGAGGACCTTGGGCCTGCTGAGGACCTCGGCGGCGATGGCGCTGATGTCCTCGTGAGTCACCGCGTCGATCGCCGCGAGTACCTCGTCGACCGCTTCCAGGTCCGGGTAGACAAGCTCGGACTTGCCGATGCGGGTCATCCGGGAGGACGGGTCCTCGAGGCCGAGGACGATGCCGCCGCGGACCTGGCCCTTGCCCCGGTCGAGCTCCGCGTCGGTCAGCCCTGACTCGATGACCTTCGCCACCTCGGCGGAGCAGATCGACAGCACCTCGTCGGCCTTTGACGGCAGGCAGCCGGCGTAAATGCCCCACAGGCCGGTGTCGGCGTGCTGCGAGGCGAAGCTGTAGACCGAGTAGGCCAGGCCCCGCTTCTCGCGCACCTCCTGGAAGAGCCGGGAGGACATGCCGCCGCCGAGGGCCGCGTTCAGCACGCCGAGCGCGAACCGCCGCTCGTCGGTGCGGGACAGCCCCTCGCAGCCGATGATCAGGTTGGCCTGCTCGATCGGGCGGGAGATGAGCTTCACGCCCGACCCGGCCGCCGGACCGTAGCCGTCCCAGAGAGCGCCGGGGCCGCCGCGCAGCCTCGGTGCCGCCGGCGGCGTGTTGCCCCAGGCAAGCTGGTGTTCGTCGATCGCGTCCGCGAACGCCGTCCGGACGTGCTCGACCACCACGTCGTGGTCCAGGTTCCCCGCCGCCGCCACCACGAGGTGCGGCGGGGTGTACCTGGCCAGGTAGTGCTCGAAAATCTGTTCCCGCGTGATCGCGTTGATCGAGTCAACGGTGCCGAGGATCGGCCGGCCGAGCGGCGTGTCGCCGAACAGGTGCGTGGTGAACGCCTCGTGCACCGAGTCCGACGGGTCGTCCTCGTTCATCGCGATCTCTTCGAGCACCACGTTGCGCTCGGCGTCCACGTCCTTCGGCTCGATGAGCGAGGAGGTCACCATGTCCGACAGCACGTCGATGGCCAGCGGCAGGTCCGCGTCGAGCACCCGCGCGTAGTAGCACGTGTACTCCTTGGCGGTGAACGCGTTCATCTCACCGCCGACCGCGTCCATCTCCGCGGAGATTTCCAGGGCCGTCCGCCTGCGCGTGCCCTTGAACAGCAGGTGCTCAAGGTAGTGGGTCGCGCCCGCGTGCGCCTCGTCCTCGTCCCGCGAGCCGACGCCGACCCAGATGCCGAGCGCTACCGACCTGACGGCCGGCAGCGACTCGGTGACCACGCGCAGGCCGCCCGGGAGGACGGTCCTGCGCACGGTCGACTCGGCACCGAGCGAAGTGTCACCGAAAGCCATCACTACTCGCGGTGCCCGCCGCGGGAGCGCTGGCGGGTACGGCCTCCGCCGTCCCTGTCGCCCCGGTCGCGGCGCGGCGGCCGGTCGCCCCGGTCCTCGCGCTCCCACCGCCCGGCTCGCCGCCGCTCAGGTCCTCGCCTGCCGCCTCGCGCTCGATCACCTCGACGGGAACGAGTGACAGCTTGCCGCGGTCGTCGATCTCGCGGATCTCCACCTGGATCTTGTCGCCGATGTGAATCACCTCATCGACGTTCTCGATCCGGCGGCCGCCGTGCAGCTTGCGGATCTGCGTGACGTGCAGCAGTCCGTCCTTGCCCGGCAGCAGCGACACGAACGCGCCGAACGTGGTCGTCTTCACGACCGTGCCCATGAACCGCTCGCCCACCTCGGGCATGTGCGGGTTGGCGATCGCGTTGATCGCGTCCCGCGCGGCGTCGGCGGACGGGCCGTCGGTCGCGCCGACGTAGATCGTGCCGTCGTCCTCGATGGTGATCTCGGCGCCGGTCTCGTCCTGGATCGAGTTGATCATCTTGCCCTTCGGGCCGATGACCTCCCCGATCTTGTCCACCGGCACCTTCAGGGTGATGATCCGCGGCGCGTACGGCGACATCTCGCCAGGCGCGGTGATCGCCTCGCGCATCACGCCGAGGATGGTCATCCGGGCCCCGCGCGCCTGCTTGAGCGCACCCGCCAGCACCGAGGCGGGGATGCCGTCGAGCTTGGTGTCGAGCTGCAGGGCGGTGATCACCTGCTCGGTGCCCGCCACCTTGAAGTCCATGTCGCCGAACGCGTCCTCGGCGCCGAGGATGTCGGTAAGCGTGACGTACTGGTCGCCCTCGTGGATCAGGCCCATCGCGATGCCCGAGACCATGCCCTTGAGCGGCACGCCCGCGTTGAGCAGCGCCAGCGTCGAGGCGCAGACCGAGCCCATCGAGGTCGAGCCGTTGGAGCTGATCGCCTCCGACACCTGGCGGATCGCGTAGGGGAACTCCTCGCGGGCCGGCAGCACCGGGAGGAGCGCCCGCTCGGCCAGCGCGCCGTGGCCGATCTCGCGCCGCTTAGGCGAGCCGACCCGACCGGTCTCACCGGTCGAGTACGGGGGGAAGTTGTAGTTGTGCATGTAGCGCTTGGTGCGCTCGGGGTTGAGCGTGTCGATCATCTGCTCCATGCGGAGCATGTTCAGCGTGGTGACGCCGAGGATCTGGGTCTCGCCGCGCTCGAACAGCGCGCTCCCGTGGACGCGCGGCAGCACGCCGACCTCGGCGGCCAGCGGCCGGATGTCGGTGAGCCCGCGCCCGTCGATGCGCAGCCCGTCGTTGACTACCCGCTGGCGGACCAGCTTCTTGGTCAGCGACCGGAGGGCGGCGCTGATCTCCTTCTCGCGGCCCTCGAACTTCTCCGCGAGCCGCTCCTTGGCGACGACCTTGACCCGGTCTTCCTCCGCAGCGCGCTCCTGCTTGCCCGCGATGGTCAGCGCCTTGGCGAGCTCATCGGACACCGCGCCGGATACCGCCTCGAACACGTCGTCCTCGTAGTCGAGGAAGACGGGGAACTGCGCGGTGCTCGCCGGGGCGAGGCCGGCCTCGACCGCCGCGGCGGCGAGGATCCGCTGCGCCTCGCAGAGCGCCGCGATGAACGGCTTGGCGGCCTCGAGGCCCTCCGCGACGGTCTCCTCGTCGGGGGCGACCGCGCCGGTGTTCTCAGCGTCGGCGAGCAGCTTGAGCGTCTGCGGCGTGGACTCGGCCTCGACCATCATGATCGCGACGTCGCCGTCCTCGAGCATCCGGCCGGCGACCACCATGTCGAACGTCGCGTGCTCAAGCTGGGGGTGCGTCGGGAACGCGACCCACTGGTCCTTGATCAGCGCGACCCGGACACCGCCGATCGGGCCGGCGAAGGGCAGGCCCGCGAGCTGGGTGGACATGGACGCGGCGTTGATCGCCACCACGTCGTACAGGTGCTCGGGGTTCAGCGCGAGGATCGTCTCGACGATCTGGATCTCGTTGCGCAGGCCCTTGACGAAGGACGGGCGCAGCGGGCGGTCGATCAGCCGGCAGGTGAGGATCGCGTCCTCGGACGGGCGGCCCTCGCGGCGGAAGAACGAGCCGGGAATGCGCCCGATCGCGTACATGCGCTCCTCGACGTCCACGGTCAGCGGGAAGAAGTCGAGCCCTTCCCTAGGCTGCTTGGACGCGGACGTCGCCGACAGGACGACGGTCTCCTCGTCGAGGACGACGAGGGCGGAGCCTGCCGCCTGACGGGCGAGACGCCCGGTTTCAAACCTGATTCTGCGTACGCCAAACTCGCCGTTGTCAATAACGGCTTCGGCGCTTTTCACACCCTTCACGGGTGAGACCTCCTTGCGGTAGATCCCGCACCCACCCGCCGCCGTGCCGTGGTCGGCTCTGGCGTACCCGCTTGCAAACCAGCGGGTACTCCGGCCGGTCTTCGATCGAAGTCCTCGGGGCTGAGCTGTTTGAAACCCAGATGCCTTTAACCCGGGGACCACTACCGAGGACCGGCCCAGGCGCTCGGGCCGGGGGCTACGGGATGTGTCTTATCGCTCGTATTCAGTTATCACGGGCCAGGGCCAACAGTACCGGCCCGGAGGTCACCGGGTCCAGTGTCCGACCCGGTGACCAGGGACGTTGCTAGCGGCGCAGGCCCAGGCGCTCGATCAGCGTGCGGTACCGGGTGATGTCGGTGTTCCGCAGGTACCCAAGCAGGCGGCGGCGGCGGCCGACGAGCAGCAGCAGGCCGCGGCGGCTGTGGTGATCGTGCTGGTGCACCTTCAGGTGCTCGTTCAGGTCGTTGATCCTGCGGGTCATCAGCGCGATCTGGACTTCCGGCGAACCGGTGTCACCCTCATTGATCGCGTAGTCCGCAAAGATCTGCTTCTTTACATCGGCATCGAGCGGCACGTGGCTCCTTAAAATTGCTTAGAGAGTGCGGGTTTCCCCGTGAGGGACGGCCGCGATGAGGGTGCAGCCAGTCCCGACCGGCGGTTTACCGGTAGCGTTTCACACTACCACGTGCTGTGACGCGCCGAAGCCGCCTCCTCCTCAGGGGTTCTTGCCCTCGATCTTGGCGTGCCACTTGAGGGTGTTGCCGATCCCGTCCAGGCGGACAGAGCGTGAGGATCCTTGCGGCCAGCTGGCGAAGGGCGGCAACGCGCTTCACGCGGGTCCCAGCGCCCCTTGGCTTACCCGTATTGCGACGCATTCGCACGGGCGGCGGCGTGGGCGGGCCCACGGGGGCACATCGTCGGCGCTGCGGTTATTCGGTGGCGCGGGCGGCGGAGGGTTCGCGGGGGCCGTCTCCGCCTGCCCCGCCCGCCCTCCCCGCCAGCAGGGCGCGGGCCTGGTCGACGTCGATGCGCATCTGGTCGACGAGGGCGTCGACGGACTCGAAGCGGAGCGTGCCGCGCAGCCGCACGGCGAAGTCGATCGCGGCGTGCAGGCCGTACAGGTCGAGGTCGTTGCGGTCGAGTGCGTACGCCTCGACGGTGCGGAGCTGGCCGTTGAACGTCGGGTTGGTGCCGATCGAGATCGCGGCAGGCCAGCGGTTCGTCTCCTCCCCTGCCTCGTCCAGGGTCGCCAGCCAGCCCGCGTAGATGCCATCGGCGGGAATGGCGGTGTGCGGCGGCGACTCGACGTTGGCGGTGGGGAAGCCGAGCTGGCGGCCGCGCTGGTGACCGCGGACGACCACGCCCTCGACGCGGTGCGGGCGGCCGAGCAGCCGCGTCGCCTCCGCCACGTCGCCGGCGGTGAGCAGTGACCTGATGGCCGTGGAGGAGATCGTCGCGTCACCAAGCACGAGCAGGGGCAGCCCTTCCGCCGTGTAGTCGTACTTCTCGCCGAGCCTTTCAAGTAGCGGCACGTCGCCCGCCGCCTTGTGGCCGAAGCGGAAGTCCTCCCCCACCACCACGGCCGAGGCGTGCAGCTTCTCCACGAGGACCGTGCGCACGAACTCATCGGGGTCGACGCGGGAAAACTCAAGCGTGAACGGGACCACGCACACCGCGTCCACGCCCAGGCCCGCGAGCAGCTCGGCGCGGCGACGCAGCGAGCAGAGGAACGGCGGGTGGCTGCCCGGCCGGACCACCTCGTCGGGATGCGGGTCGAAGGTGATCGCCACGACCGGCAGGCCCCGCTCCCGGCCAAGCTCCGCCGCCCGGGCGACGATGTGCTGATGCCCCCGGTGCACCCCGTCGAACTCGCCGATCGTGATGACGGATTCGCCCCATCCTGGGGGTACCTCATCCAGACCCTGCCAGCGGTACACGACTCCCCAGCCCTCCTTAGTCAAGACAAGCCTAGCCATGCCGCGGAGGACCTCGTGCCCCGCCCGGACGGGCGGAGGCGGGGAACTCGTCTGCGCGCGAGAGCGGGGATGCGGGAGGCCGGGGCGGGGGAACTCGTATGCGCGCGAGGGCAGGGGATGCGGGAGGCAGGGGCGGAGGGGCAGGGGATGCGGGAAGCTGGCGCCCTAGGCGCGACGGCCACCCGAGCGGGTCAGCGCGCCCGCGCCCGCGATCCGGGCCGCGAGCACCACAGGGATGAGCGTCAGCAGGATGACGATGGTCACCACCGCGTTGACCTCGGGCAGTTGCTGGCCGAGCCGGATCGCGCCGAAAATCCACAGCGGCAGCGTGTTCTGCGCGCCCGCGGTGAAGATCGTCACGATGACCTCGTCGAAGGACAGCGCGAACGCCAGCAGCGCACCGGAGATCAGCGCCGTCGCGCTCAGCGGCAGGGTCACGTAGCGGAGCGTGTGCCAGCCGCGCCCGCCGAGGTCCATGGACGCCTCGGTGAGCGAGCCCGGCAGCCGCCGCAGCCTGGCGATCAGGTTGTTGAAAACCACGACGATACAGAACGTGGCGTGGCCCGCCACGATCGTCAGGATGCTGAACTGGATGCCGGCGAACGTGAAGAACGAGTTCAGCGCGATACCGGTGATGATGCCTGGCAGCGCGATGGGCAGCACGAGCAGCAGCGAGATCGCGTCCCGCCCGAAGAACCTGAACTGGTGCAGCGCGAAGGAGACCATCCCGCCGAGTACCAGCGCCAGCACGGTCGCGGCCAGCCCCACCCGCACGGAGAGCCACAGCGCGGCGCGCACCTGGGAATCGCGCCAGGCCACGGAGAACCAGTGCGTGGTGACACCGGGAATCGGCCAGCTCTCGATGTTCGACTTGTTGAACGCGTAAAGGACGATAAGCGCGATCGGGATGAAAAGGAAAAGCAGCACGAGCGCGACCCATATACGCAGCGCTATCTTAAGGCCCAGGAGATTCCATGGTTTCCCCTTCCCAGAGATGCCTCGAACGCGCCGAGCGCCCGGGCGCCCGACAGGTACAGGCCCATGATGACGATCGGGACCAGTGCCATCGCGGCCGCGAACGGCACGTTGTTCGCGATGCCGATGTTGGTGTAGATGACGTTCCCGATGAAGTTCGCCTTGGTGCCGCCGACGAGCAGCGGCGTGATGTAGTCGCCCAGGGTCAGCGAGAACGTGAAGATCGAGCCCGCCACGATGCCGGGCAGCACCAGTGGGAGCAGCACGGAGCGTGTCGTCCGCCAGGTCCGTCCGCCCAGGTCCTGTGAGGCTTCGATCAGCGAGTCCGGCACCCGCTCGAGCGCGCCGTAGACCGGGATGATCATGTAGGGCAGCCACAGGTAGCAGAACACCGCGTAGACGGCCCAGTTCGTGTAGATGAGCTGCGGGTGCCCGAGGCCGAGGCCGCCCGCCACCCAGTCGAGGAACCCGTTGTTAGTGAAGATCAGCACCCAGGAGTAGACCTTCGCCAGGTAGCTCGCCCACAGCGGGAGCAGTATCGCCGTGAACAGCACCGTCCGGGTCCGCGGCGCGGCGACCCGCGCCATGAAGTAGGCGAACGGGAGCGCGATGATCGCGTCGGTCAGCGTTACCTCGGCGGCCATCGCGACCGTCTGGCCGATGTCCGACCGGTAGGCCGGGGTGGTGAAGATCTGCCGGAAGTTCGACAGCGACCAGATCCTGTCGATGTTGGTGGTGAACGGGTTGATCGACCAGAACGCCGTGACCAGCAAGATCACCAGCGAGGCGACGTAGACCAGCAGGAACCAGGCGAGCGGAGGGGTGAGCAGCAGCGTCGCCCGCGCCCAGGGGCGGCGCCACAGCACGGTGGACAGCCGAAGCCACCCCCCCTGCCCGGCGCCAGCCGGCGCTGCGTCCGCTGCCTGGTTCCCGCTGTATCGGTCATCTGCTCGCTTACTACTTAACCTGCGTGTTCCACGCGGTGACCCAGTCGGCGTAGGGCACGCAGTCGTTCTGGCCGTTGTCGCACGTCGCGAGCGGCGTCTTCCACAGGCTGATCGACGCCAGGTAGCTGGCCGGCGCGTTGGCGTGGTATTCCGCGCAGGAGCCGGCCTGCAGCTTGTCCATGTAGGCGCAGGCCTTGGCGTTGTCCGGGGTCTCGCCGTAGGTGACCGCCTGCTTGGCCTGCACCTGCGGCGTGCTGATGTACTGCATCCACTCGTAGGCGCAGTTCGGGTGCGGTGCCTTGGCGGCGAGCATCCAGGTGTCCGCCCAGCCGGTCGCGCCCTCGGCGGGAACGGTCGAGCCGATCGGGAACTTGGCCGCCTTCAGCGCGCTCACCTGATACGGCCAGCCCGCGCCCAAGGTCACGTTGCCGTTCTGGAAGTCCGAGATCTCCTCCGACGCCAGCGCCCAGTACTTCTTCACCAGCGGCTGCTGCTGGGTGAGCAGCGCGACCGCGGCCTGGAACTGCGGCTGGGTCAGCTCGTACGGGTCGGTGATGCCCAGGCTCGGCTTGGTCTTCTCCAGGTACAGAGCCGCGTCCGCGATCTGGATCGGGTTGTCCGGGACGGTGACCTTGCCCTTGTTCGCCGCGTCGTACAGGACCGACCACGAGGTCGGCGCGGTCGCGAAGTCCTTGGTGCTGTACATCAGCACGTTCGGCCCCCACTGCAGGGACACGCCGTAGTGCACGCCGTTGATCGTGTTGAAGCTCGGCGACTGGAAGGCCGGGAAGAAGTCCTTGGCCGCCGGGATCAGCGCCATGTTCACCGGGTGCGCGTCGCCCGCGTACAGGATGCGCAGGTCGGCGTCGCCGGAAGAGGACACCATGTCGTACTGGCCGCCGCCGCCGTTCTTCATCAGCGAGACCATCTCATCCGACGAGCCCGCGTACTTGGCGTTGACGATGCAGCCGGTCTGCTGCTGGAACGGCTTGACCCAGGACGGGTCGAGATAGCCCTCCCAGGCGATCAGGTTGAGCTGGCCCTCGCCCTTGCCCACCGACTGCAGCACCGGAAGGTTCGCGGTGGGGACCGTGAGGCCGGAGGTACCCGGCTGCGCGGACGCGCTGCCGGTGCCCGCGGCTCCGCTGCTGCCGTTCGCGCTGCCCCCATTGGCCGGGCTGGCCGTCGTGCTGCTTGAGCTGCTGCACGCGGCGACGGCCAGGGAAAGCGCGGCGATACCCGCGGCGATCACGCTGGCCGAGCGCACCGGTCTTGCCGTAAGCACCGGTCTTGCCGTAAGCACCGTTCGGCGCTTCCAGAGTCTGTTCATGGTTCTAGCCCTCCCCTGCCCCGGCGACGAGCGCGCCGGGAGACTGCTCGGAAATCGTGAAGGCCTGCCGGTCCGGCCAGGCGACGCGCACCCGCGCGCCGTCGGACCAGGTTGCGGCCGGGTCCTCGGGGGACGGCGCCCCCGATACGCTGGCGGAGCCATCGGGCGCGTCCTGGGGGATACCGGGGGTCGTCCCCCGGGAGACGCGGGAGACGACTGCGTATTCAGGCGGGTGACGGTCAGCTCCCCGCCCGCGTCAAGCTCCACCACGTAGCGGGTGAGCGCGCCCGCGTAGATGACGTCCCTTACCGTGCCCGGCTCGACGTGCGCGCCGGCGGGCTCGCCGGCGCCGTCGGGGAGGATGGTGATCTTCTCCGGGCGCACGGTGAGCTGGCGGCCGTCGCGCTCGATCACGTTGGAGACGCCGATGAAGTCCGCGACGAACGCCGTCTTCGGCTGCTCGTACACCTCGGCGGGCGGTCCTACCTGCTCGATCCGGCCGAGGTTGAGCACCGCGACGCGGTCGCTCATCGTGAGCGCCTCTTCCTGGTCGTGCGTGACGTAGATGAAGGTGATGCCGACCTCGCGCTGGATGCGCAGCAGCTCCCGCTGCATGTGCTGGCGCAGCTTCAGGTCAAGGGCGCCGAGCGGCTCATCGAGCAGCAGCACCTGCGGCTCGTTGACGATCGCCCTGGCCAGCGCGACGCGCTGGCGCTGGCCGCCGGACAGCTGCGCGGGCTTGCGCCCGCCGAGGCCGCCGAGCTGGACCATGTCGAGCGCCTTGGCCACCCGCTCCTTGCGGGCCTGCCTGCCGACGCGGTGCACCTTCAGGCCGTACTCGATGTTCTCCGCGATCGTCATGTGCGGGAACAGCGCGTAGTCCTGGAAGACGGTGTTCACGTCCCGCGCGAACGGCGGGACCCGCGTGACGTCCTGGCCCGCCAGCTCGATGCTGCCGCCGTCCGGGCGCTCGAACCCGGCGATCAGCCGCAGCAGCGTGGTCTTGCCGGAGCCGGACGGTCCGAGCAGCGTGAAGAACTCCCCCGCCCGCACGGTGAGGTCCGTCGCGGCGAGGGCGTTCACATCGCCGTAGCGCTTGTGCAGCCCGGCGACGCGGACCGCCGGCGGCTCGTCCGCGGTCGCGCGCGGTGCGGGAGTGGGAAGCATCATCCGCAACGTTGTACAGCGTTTTCGACGGTTTACGCAACAGTTGAGGGCTTTTGCGATGATTACAGTTGAATATCGACGTTCTTCCTACCGAATTCGCATCCGAACCCGACAGGAGTTCACGTGAGCGAAACGGCGCGCTAACGCCGCGGGGTGACCATGGGACCCCCGGCAGGCGACACAGCGGCTGACGCCGGGGCGATGGTGTGGCGGGGGGCCGCCTATAGGGGGACACGCCCATACCCTCACACGCCGCCTCACGATCGAAGCTACCGGCAACGTCTGGTCAGCCCGGAAATCTCGTTACCCAGGCCGCCGGGCATGACAACGGGCACCGGCAATAGCCCTGGCAGCACGAGATTTCATGATCGCGGAACTTCTGCACACTCATAAGGCGCAAAAGTTCCGCGGAAACAAAAGTTACCGGGTTCTGCCGCAAATCTCGTGATGGTTACTTTGGCTGGTCAGGCCAGGAGTACGAGTTTGCGGAGGAGCTCGAAGCTGGCGCGCCCGTAGGCGCGGCGTTTGATCATCTTGATCTTGTTGACGGTGCCTTCGACTTTGCCGCTGCTGTGGGGCAGGGACAGCCCGGCCAGGACGGCGGCGTGGTCTTTGCGGATGCCGCGGGCGAATGAGGCGAGCTGTTCCAGGCTGCTGTTCTCGGCGGTCGTGAGCCAGGCGTCGAGGTCTTTGCGGCCGGTGAGGCCGGTGGTCATGTCGCAGAAGCTGCGGATGGCGGCCTGGAGCTGGCGCAGGTGGGGGCAGGCGGCGGTGACCGCGGCGAGGGCGGTGGCGTCGTCCGCGGCGAGAGCGCCGGGGCTGGTCATGAGCCAGGTGGTGATCTTGCGGGCGGACGGGACGGCCGGCGGCGGCTCGGGGGCGGGGCCGGGCAGGTCGCGGAAGGGCCGGACGAACCGGCGGACCTGCTGGTCAGATCCCGTGTAGCCCTGGGCGGTGATCTCGGCGTGCAGGGCGCGGGCGTCGCGGGTGCCGGCGTTCCACCGGGTGATGAGGTAGGGCTTGTAGGGGTCGAGGGCCTGCTCGCGGGCGGCGGCGGTGATCTCGCCGGGGGTGGCGGCCCTGGCGTACTTCGCGACGGTCGGCGCGGACAGGCCCAGGATGCGGGCGACGGCGGTTTTCGGGTGGCCGGCGTCCAGCAGCTGGTGGATCTCGGCGTGCCGGGCCCGGGTCCGCTCGGGCAGGCCGGGCTTGCGGGCAGGGGGCTCCTCTTCCTCGCCTGCCCGCTCTTCCGGGTCTTGCCGCTCTTCCGGCCGGCCGGGCTGGTCCTGCTGTTCCTGCTGGCCGTGGTCTTGCTGGCCGTCCCGCGGCAGTTCGGGCTGCCCGTCCCGGCGCTCGTCCGCGCCCAGGCAGCCGGCGCGGTGCGCGGCGGCGGCCTGGTAGGTCTTCTCGCACAGGTTGTGCAGCAGGTGCCAGCGGTCGGCGACCTGGACCGCGTCCGGGGCGCCGGCCCGGGCGCCGTCGGCGTAGGCGCCGGCCCGGTCCCGGCAGATGACCGCCGCGCCGGGATGGCCGGCCAGCCATTTCTCCAGCGTGGCGGCCTCCCGGTCCGGCAGCAGGCCGACCACGCCGCCGGCTTGCATGTCGACCAGCACGGTGCCGTACACGTGCCCCTTGCGCAGCGCGAAGTCGTCGACCCCCAGGACCTGCGGCGCGGCCGCCAGTTCCTCCTCGGGCAGGGCCATGACCAGGCGGATCATCGAGTCCCGCCCGGCCGGCATGGCGAGGGCGGCGGCCAGCCGCGCCCCGGCCCGGCCGGCCAGCACGGCCGCGACCGCGGCCAGCGCCCCGGCCAGCAGCGGCGTCCGCCGCGCGAAACGCGAGGCCAGCCCCTCGGCCTGCTCGGTGAACGTGACCTTCGGGCAGGCCGGGTTCAGGCACCGGAACCGGCGCGCCGCCAGCCAGATCACCACCGGGCGGCCGCCGGCCGGGACATCGCGCAGCCGCCGCGGGTAACCGCCGTGCCGCCGCCCGGACAGCTGCCCGCACCCCGGGCACGCCGCCTCCGCGGCAGCGGGCCTCACCAGCACGAACACCCGGCCCGCCACCTCCCAGGCCCGCTCGGTGACCACCCCGGACAGGTGCGGCAGCAGCACCCCGAGGACCTCAGCGCACGACAAGACACGGCAGCACTGCGACAATGACACGACGGGCTCCTGGATTCCGGTGGACTCAGACACCCGCCGGCATACCAGGAGCCCGCCCCAGCATCACGCCGCCACGCCGGACGAACCCTCACCAGGCAGCAACAGCCCGACAGAACCCGTCATAACACCCAGAACACCCGCACCGTTACCATCACGAGATTTGCGGCAGAACCAGTTACCGTGATCATGAGGCGGCCGGCGGCCCAGGTCACCGCGCGGCCGGCCGGAGGCGCCCGTCACCACCATCCCGAGGCATGCCCAGGCAGCCGCAACCGTCCGCGCGCAGATCGCCGGCGGGACGCTCAGCCCGGCCGGGCGGCGCCCGGCGGCGCAGCCGGCCCGCCTCACCCGCCGTCACAGCGGCCGCGGGGAACCGGGCCGGCCCGCCGCGACCGGGACCGGCCGTCATGCCCTGGCGCCGGCCGGCGCCTTTCACCGGGACTGCGCCCAGCCCGTGAGCCGGCCGGGCGGCCATCGCGGTCCGCGCCGCCCAGCACGGATACCAGGACACCGCCGCACCCGCCCGGCCAGCAACGACACGGGGGCATTGCCGCAACCCCAACCCCCTATTGCCGGCCCGTTGCCACAACCATCCGGCCTGGAGCCCGGTTGCTCACGCGAATACGGCGAGCGAGCGCAGGCGGCCGTCCGCGGCGGCCACCAGCGCGACGAGGCTGCCGTCGGGGGCGAACGCGGCGGCCGGCCGGTCCTTGGCTTCCCCGGGCGATGCCGGGAAATCCGGCGGGAGCGGCAGGCGGGCGCCCTGGGCCAGGCGGCGAGCGTCGTCGCCGGTCAACTCGAGGCGCGGGAACGCGGCGGCGGCCGCCTCGGCCAGCGGGATCACTACCGGGCCGGCACCGCGCGGCTGTTGATCTTCCAGTTCGCTGAGCGTGTGTGCCATCGCGATGGTGTACGGGCCGACCGCGGTACGGCGCAGCGCGGTCAGGTGGCCGCCGGCGCCAAGCGCGACCCCGAGGTCGCGGGCGAGGGCACGGATGTACGTGCCGCTCGAGCAGCGCACGACCACGCCGACGTCGAGCAGGTCACCGTCGCGGCGGGTGCCGGCGATGCTGAACTGGCGGACGGTGACCGGGCGGGCGGCCAGCTCGGGTGCCGCGCCGGCCCTGGTGAGCTTGTAGGCGCGCTGGCCGTTCACCTTGATCGCGCTGACACCCGGCGGCACCTGCAGGATCTCGCCGGTGAGCCCGGCGATCGCGGCGTCGAGCGCCTCCGCGGTGACCCCGGCGGCGGTGCCGCCGCCCGCCGGCTCGCCCTCGGCGTCGTCGGTGGTCGTGGCCTGGCCGAGGCGGATGGTGGCGTGGTAGGTCTTCTCGGTCAGCATGAGGTGGCCGAGCAGCCTGGTGGCCTTCTCGATGCCGACGACGAGGACGCCGGTCGCCATGGGGTCGAGGGTGCCCGCGTGCCCGACGCGGCGGGTACGAGCCAGGCGGCGGACCCGCGCGACGACGTCGTGCGAGGTCATGCCGCCTGGCTTATCGACGATGACCAGGCCGGAGGGCCAAGCGTCCGGCTGGGTCACTCGTCCTCGTCGTCCTCGTGGTCGTCGATGTCCCAGTCGTCATCGTCGTCGTCATCGGACCAGTCGTCGCCGGGCTTCTTGTACGGGTCCGGGTCGCCGGCCCACTGGGCGCCCTCGCGGGCGCGGGCCAGCTCCGCGTCCCGCTCGCGGACCGCCGCCACCAGGTCGTCGATCCGCTGCGCGTCCTCCGGCAGCGCGTCGGCGATGAACTCGAGCGAGGGGGTGTGCCGCATCCCGATCAGCCGTCCCACCTCCGAGCGGATGATGCCGGTCGCGCTGCGCAGCGCGGCGGCCGTCTCCTGCCGCTCGGTGGCGTCGCCGAACACCGTGTAGAAGACCTTGGCTTCCCGCAGGTCGCCGGTCAGCCGTGCCTCGGTCACCGTGACGAAGCCCAGCCTCGGGTCCTTGATCCGCCGCTCAAGCAGTTCGGCGACGATCTTGGCGATCCGTTCGGCGAGGCGGCGCGTGCGAGCGTCGTCCATGGTCGGTCACTCCCTCGGTTGTTAGAGCAACGGCCCGTCATTCTTCTTCGTTGTACAGCCGCTGCCGCGCGGACAGCAGCTCAATTTCCGGGTGCGCGGCGACCATCCGCTCGCACTCGTCAAGCAGCTGGGTGGCATTCCCGGCGGTGGCGGACACCACAGCTACCCCGATTTCGGCGCGGCGATGCAGGTCGAGGTGACCCGTCTCGGCGACGGCGACGCCGGGGTAGCGGCGGCGCAGCTCGGCCACGAGCGGCCGGACGACGCCCCGCTTCTGCTTGAGCGAGTGAACGTCGCCAAGCAGCATGTCGAGCGTCA
The DNA here is from genome assembly GCA_963811335.1 of uncultured Actinomycetota bacterium. Classification (GTDB taxonomy): domain Bacteria; phylum Actinomycetota; class Actinomycetes; order Streptosporangiales; family Streptosporangiaceae; genus Trebonia. The sequence goes on from CAWERB010000008.1 coordinate 97,882, forward strand.
GCGCAGCTACATACATGGGTGAGAGGGCGTTAGCTAACCGCGGCGGTGCCCCGATCCCGCCGCCCGCAGGCCCGATAAAAGGTTATCGGGCCCGCGGGTTTGCCGGGTATTGATTTATACGGCGGTGATCAGGCCCGCGGCTTCTCCCGCATCTCGAACGTCTCGATGACGTCGTCGATCCGGATGTCGTTGTAGCCGACGCCGATACCGCACTCGTAGCCCTCGCGGACCTCGGTCGCGTCGTCCTTGAACCGGCGCAGCGACTCCACCGTGAGGTTTCCGGAGATGACCACGCCGTCCCTGATGATCCGCGCCTTGCTGTTGCGGGTGATCGTGCCGGAGCGGACGAGGCAGCCGGCGACGGTGCCGACCCTCGGCACCTTGAAGAGCTCGCGGACTTCCGCCGTGCCGAGCTGGACCTCCTCGAACTCGGGCTTGAGCATGCCCTTGAGCGCGGCCTCGATCTCTTCGATCGCCTGGTAGATGATCGAGTAGTAGCGGATGTCCACGCCCTCGCGCCGCGCGAGCTCGCCCGCCCGCTCGGCCGGCCGGACGTTGAAGCCGATGATCACCGCGTCCGAGGCGATGGCCAGGTTCACGTCGTCCTGCGTGATCGCGCCGACGCCGCGGCCGATGACCCGGAGGGAGACCTCCTCGCCCACGTCGAGCTTGAGCAGCGCGTCCTCCAGGGCTTCCACCGAGCCGGACACGTCGCCCTTGATGATCAGCAGCAGTTCCTCGCGCTCGCCGGCCTTCAGCACCGACTCCAGGTCCTCGAGCGTCACCCGGCGGCGGCGCTGCGCGAACTGGGCGGTCCGCTCGCGCGCCTCGCGGCGCTCGGCGATCTGCCTGGCCATCCGGTCGTCGGAGACGACGAGGAAGTTGTCGCCCGCCTTCGGCACGGCGGTGAGGCCGAGGACCTGCACGGGACGCGACGGTGGCGCCTCGGCGAGCTGGTTGCCGTCCTCGTCGAGCATGGCCCGCACGCGGCCGTAGGCCTCGCCCGCCACGATCGAGTCACCGACGTGCAGCGTGCCGCGCTGCACGAGCACGGTCGCCACCGGGCCGCGGCCCTTGTCGAGCTGCGCCTCGATCGCGACGCCCTGCGCGTCCTGGTGCGGGTTGGCCCGCAGGTCCAGCGCGGCGTCCGCGGTGAGCACGATCGCCTCGAGCAGCTTGTCGAGGCCCATCCGCTTCGTCGCGGACACGTCCACGAACTGGGTGTCGCCGCCGAACTCCTCGGCGATGAGCCCGTACTCGGTGAGCTGCGCCCGGACCCGGGACGGGTCGGCGCCCTCCTTGTCGATCTTGTTCACCGCGACCACGATCGGCACGCCGGCCGCCTGCGCGTGGTTGAGCGCCTCGGTGGTCTGCGGCTTCACGCCGTCGTCCGCCGCGACGACCAGGACCGCGAGGTCGGTGGTCTGCGCGCCGCGGGCCCGCATGGCGGTGAACGCCTCGTGGCCCGGGGTGTCGATGAAGGTGATCTTGCGCTCTTCGCCGTCGACCTCGGCGGCCACCTGGTAGGCGCCGATGTGCTGGGTGATGCCGCCCGCCTCTTTCGAGACCACGTTGGTGTGCCTGATCGCGTCGAGGAGCTTGGTCTTGCCGTGGTCGACGTGGCCCATGACGGTGACCACCGGCGGCCGCGGTACCAGGTCCTCCTCGCCGCCCTCGTTATCGCCGAACTCGATGTCGAACGTCTCGAGCAGCTCCCGGTCCTCCTCCTCGGGGGAGACAACCTGGACGTTGTAGTTCAGCTCGGCCCCGAGCAGCTGCAGCGTCTCGTCGTTCACCGACTGGGTCGCGGTGACCATCTCACCGAGGTGGAACAGCACCTGCACCAGGCTCGCCGGGTTCGCGCCGACCTTGTCGGCGAAGTCGCTCAGGCTGGCGCCGCGGCTGAGCCTGATGACCTGGCCCTGGCCGCGCGGAATCTGCACGCCGCCGATCGTCGGGGCCTGCATGTTGTCGAACTCTTGCCTGCGCTGCCGCTTCGACTTGCGGGCACGGCCCGGCTTGCCGCCGGGACGGCCGAACGCGCCGGCGGTACCGCCGCCGCCTGGGCGGCCGCGGCCGCCGCCACCGCCGGGACGGGGCGGGCCGCCGGTACCGCCGCCGGGGCCGCCGCCGGGTGCGCCGCCGGGACGCGGGCCGCCGAAGCCACCGCCACCGCCACCGCCACCGGGACGCGCGCCGCCGCCGACACCCGCCGGGCGACCGCCGCCGCCGGGACGCGGGCCGCTGAAGCCGCCGCCGCCGCCACCGGGACGCGGGCCACGGCCGCCGCCGGGGCCGCCTTGGCCGCCGGGGCCACCGGGACGCGGGCCGCCGGGCCCGCCGGAGCCGCCGCCGGTCATCGGGCGGGACGGCATGTTCATCGGGCTGGGACGCGGGCCACCAGGACGCGGGCCACCAGGACGCGGGCCGCCCGGACGCGCGCCGCCATCGGCGGTGCCTGCGCCGGCCCGGTCGCCATAGCCGCCGGGACGCGGGCCGCGGTCGCCGTAACCGCCCGGACGCGGGCCGCGGTCGCGGTCGCCGCCGGGGCGGGGACCCCGGTCGCCGCCGGGACCCCGGTCGCCGCCGGGGCCGCCGAAGCCGCCCGGGCGCGGGCCGCGGTCGGGCCGGTCGCCGAAAGCGGGCCGGTCGCCGCGGTCGCCGCGGTCGGGCCGGTCGCCGAAAGCGGGCCGGTCACGGTACGGTCGGCGCGCTCGGGCCGGTCACCGTAAGCGGGCCGGTCGGTACGGGCCGGCGCGGTGCCCATGCCGCTCGCCGTCGAGCTGAACGGGTTGTTGCCAGGGCGCGGGCCGCGGGCCGGCGGGCGCTGCCCGGGAGCGGCCGGGCGCGGCGCGCCGCCAGGGCGCGGCGCCCCTCCAGGGCGCGGTGCGCCGTGGGAGCCGCCCTGCTGGCCGCCGGTGCCCGGCTGGCCGCCTGGGGCCTGCTGCGGGGCGCCGGCCGGGCGCGGGGCCGCGGGACGCGGGCCTGGCGCCGGGCGCGGGCCGGGCGCCGGGGCGGAACCGCCCTGGCCACCGGGCGCGGGCGAGACAGGACGCTGCGCGGGAGGCGCTGCCGCTTCGGCCGCTGCGGCGGCGGCTGGCGCCGCCGGGACCACCGGACCACCGGGACCTCCGGGGCACTCGGCGCGGTCGCGCCGGTACCAGGAACCTGGGGCACGGGGCGCGGGGCCGGGCGCGGGGCCGGCCTGCCTGCCTGGCCGGGCGCCTGCGCGGCGGGCGCGGCCGGCCCGGCGGGCACGCCGGACTGGCCACCGGGGACCTGCTGGCTGCCGCTGTCGGGCAGCCGCGCAGGACGGTCACCGCGCGGCCGGTCGCCGCCCTGGCCACGGCCACCTGACGCGGGAGCGGCGCCGCCGGACTTGGCGGCACCGTCGTTGAAAGCTTCCTTGAGCCTGCGGACCACGGGCGCCTCGATCGTCGAGGACGCGGAACGCACGAACTCACCCATTGCCTCGAGCTTGGCCATGACGGCCTTGCTCTCTACCCCGAACTCCTTCGCGAGTTCGTAAACCCGGACCTTCGCCACTATGCTCCTCTGCCCGGCCCATCCCGTTGGGCCTTCAAACCGGATCATCAGCCGATCCGGCGCATAGGGTGCTCCGGGTCGGCGTCAGTTCGTGCCGTTCATCGCCTTGTGCTCATCGAGCGCTCATAGCTTCTCGACCTGCTTTCCGTACAGGTTTTCCGTCATGTCCTGCGTGCTCAGGTACGAAGCCAGCGTGGCGGTGCTGAGCGAACCCGGCGTGCGCAATGCACGCGAGAACGCCCGACGCCGCTGTGCCAGTTCGAAGCACTCCAGGCTGAGGTGCAGGTATGCTCCCCGGCCCGGCTGCCGCGCTTGGGGGTCGGGCACGATGCCGTCCCCGGCCACCACGAGGCGAAGCAGACTGGACTTCGCCGCGCGCACCTTGCACCCAACACATGAGCGCAGGGGTTTCTTCCCCGGCTCAGGCTGCTCGGCTCGCGCGGTCATTGCGGTTGCCAGTCTACCCCGTCGCGGAGCACGGGGCAGCACGCGAGGTACCCGGTAGCGGGCTCCGTTCAGGCGTCGGCGGAGGCGCCTTCCGGCGCGGCCGGCGTGCGCGGCGCGGGAGGCGCAGCGGTCACCGCGCCGTCGGGGCGGATGTCGATCCGCCAGCCGGTGAGCCTCGCGGCGAGCCGGGCGTTCTGCCCTTCCTTGCCGATGGCCAGCGACAGCTGGTAGTCGGGCACGGTGACCCGCGCCTCCATCGCATCCCGGTCAACCACGTCGACGCGGGTCACCCGGGCGGGCGACAGGGCGTTCGCGACGAACTCCGCCGGGTCCTCGGAGTAGTCGACGATGTCGATCTTCTCCCCGTGCAGCTCGGCCATCACGTTCCGCACGCGGGCGCCGACCGGGCCGATGCAGGCGCCCTTGGCGTTCACGCCCTGCTGGTGCGACTGCACCGCGATCTTGGTACGGTGCCCCGCCTCGCGGGCGATCTTGACGATCTCCACCGCCCCGCTCGCGATCTCGGGTACCTCGAGCGCGAACAGCTTGCGGACCAGGTCGGGGTGGGTGCGCGAGAGCGTCACTGACGGGCCGCGGTGCCCCTTACGCACCCGCCACACGTAGCAGCGGATCCGCTCGCCGTGCACGTACCGCTCACCGGGCACCTGCTCGGCGAGCGGGAGGACCGCCTCGATCTTGCCGAGGTCGACGAGCACGGTGCGGGGGTCCTTGCCCTGCTGGATGACGCCCGCCACGATGTCGCCCTCGTGCCCGGCGTACTCGCCGAACGTCATCTCGTCCTCAACGTCCCGCAGCCGCTGCAGGATCACCTGCCTGGCGGTGGTCGCGGCGATCCGGCCGAACCCGGCCGGGGTGTCGTCGTACTCCCGGCCTGGCGAGCCGTCCGGGCCGGCTTCCTTGGCCCAGACCGTCACGTGGCCGGTCTTCCTGTCCACCTCAACGCGTGCTGCCGGGTTGGCGCCGTCCGTCTTGTGGTACGCCATCAGCAGCGCGTCCTCGATCGCCTTGAGCGCGGTCTCTGACGAGATGTCCTTCTCGCTCTCGAGACTGCGCAGCACGCTCAGGTCAATGTCCATCGCCGCCAGCTCCAAAGTCCCCGGTGTCGTCGGTGAGCACCGTGTCAAGCTCCATGTTCGGGGGGTACGGGGCGTCGTCCCCCCGGGAGATATCAGTACTGAAGTCGTCGAGCTCGGCATCCGGAATCCGGCCGAACTCCACCTGGACGCTGCCCGCGCCCATGTCGACGTAGGGGAACCGGCGCTCGCCGGCCGTCAGGCCGAGCGTGACGCCGTCGGCGTCCGCCGCCAGCACGCGCCCTTCCACGGGCCCTTCCCCGGTCACCTTCACCCGGACCAGCCTGCCCCTGGCGCGCCGCCAGTGCCGCGGCTCGGTCAGCGGCCGGTCCACTCCCGGCGAAGAAACCTCCAGCGTGTAGGGGACGTCGCCAAGCACGTTGCTCGCGTCGAGCAGGGCAGAGACGTCGCGGCTCACGTCGGCCGCGTCGTCCAGGCTCACCCCGTGGTCGCTGTCCACCACCACGCGCAGCAGCCGCCGTTTGCCCGCCGTGCTCGTCCGCACCGATTCCAGGTCCAGCCCGGCGGCGCTGACCACGGGCTCGATCAGGCCAGCCAGCTTCCTGTCGTCCGCCGGGCCGACGGTAGAGCGAAGGCCACCGGGCATTTCGACCTCCTCGTCTGCGTCCCCTCCTGGCGCTATCACCAAGGTTAATATTTTCCCAGGTCCAGCCTATAGGCCAAGGACGTTACACGCCGCCCGTGGCATGCTTAGAGACTATGCTGTCAAGGCGCCAGTTGCTTGCCGCGTCGCCAACGACCTTGCCCTTGTTTCTCGCGCTAAGCGGCTGCAAAGGCCCGGCCGTGCTGAGCGCGCCGCCTCATCCGTCACAGCAAACCCAGGTGCTCCTGCACGCCGTCACCGCCGAGCAGGACCTGATCTGGGTATACGCCAAGGTCATGGCCTTGTATTCCGCACTCGGCGGCACCCTCGCGCCGTTGCGCGCGGAGCACGAGGCGCACCTGGCCCAGCTGCGGGCCCGGGTGATCGAGCCCCCGGGCAGGCCGTCGCAGGCCGCGGTCACCCCACGGCCGCCCCGCATCGCCGGCACGCAGGCCGCCGCGCTCGCCCAGCTCCGCGCCGCCGAGCAGGCCGCGGTCAGCGCCCAGATGGGCCGCCTGGCCGCCGCGCCCGCGTCGCTCGCCCAGCTGTACGCGTCGATCGCCGCCTGCGAGTCGACGCACGTCGGCGTGCTCACCACGCGGATCGGCACCCGGTGACCACGCAGATCGCCGCGCTGCAGGCCGCGCTCGCCGCCGAGGACGCCGCCGTCTACGGCTACGGTGTCGCGGGCGCGATGCTCACTCGCGCCGCACTGGCGCAGGCGCGCGCCCACTGGACGGCGCACCGGGTCGCCCGGGACACCCTCGAGGCGATGCTTACCGAGCTCGGCGCGGTCCCGGTGGCGGCGAGCCCGGCCTACGAGCTGCCGTTCGCGGTCACCGGCGCGGCGTCGGCGGAAAGGCTCGCCGCGGCGCTCGAGGAAGGCGTGACCCGCGCGTACCTGGGCCTGGTCGCCGTGAACGACCCGGCGCTGCGCGCGTTCGGCGCTAAGGCGATGCAGACCTCGGCGAACCGCGCCGTCGCCTGGAGCGGCAGCACGGTCGCCTTCCCCGGAATGCCGGGTTCCTGACCGTTTTGTTGGCTTAAGTCCAGCAACCAATTGGCCTAATGCCGCGCGATGGCCAGCGGATAACGCCGAGCGCGGCAGGGAGAGGACCCGGGCGATCACTGTCGCGGCGGCGTCCACGTCGTCGGCCATCGAGATCCGCTCCGCCCACGACCACCAGAACCACCACAGCCCGTCCTTGCCGCAATTCGCGTAGACGTTCTCCTCAAGAGCGCGGGCGCCTGGGTTCGTGACGTACACGCTGGGTACTCGCCCCGGCGGAGCCATCTGCCAGGCCTCAAGGCCCCGGTTGGACAGCTCTTCGGCCAGCTTGTCAAGGTAGACAGTCGCCGCCGCGTGGTTTCCGTTGGCTTCCACAGAACATCACCGTCGCTACTGATCGTAGGTTTGCCGGGACCAGGCACGCCCGAACCGTCTCAGGATGGCCCTGCCGTGGTACCCGGGCAATGTGGGCATAACCAAAATGCCGGGATGGGCCAGCTTGCGGGCCCGATGAACCTTTTCGTCCCGCCTTCACCCAGAAGGCCTGACGCACTCGCCCCCCCGGGACGGAAAAGGCTCTGCCCCTATGGTATGTAACGAAAGCTCGGCGGGCAGCGGTTCAGCGTGAAAGACGGTAAGTCGGGAAACCGCGCGGGTGAGCGCCACATAGAGCCGCCTTAGCCCGTACGTCTCACCCGTCGCGATCCGGCCGGGCTCGACCAGGATCACGTGGTCGAACTCCAGGCCCTTGGCCAGGGTGACCGGGACCAGGGTCAGCCGGGCCGGCTCCGCCGGGGCGCCCGCGTCCCGCGAGTCCGCCGCGGCGCCCGACTCCGCCGCGTCGCCGAGCACGCCGAACGCCAGGCGCGCGGCGCGCAGCGCCGCCTCGGTCTCGGCCAGCTGCGCGTCGGCGCAGATGACCGCGACGGAGCCTGGGCGGCCAAGCGCCGCCGCGCACTCCCCCGCCACCAGGACGCCTAGCTGGCCCGGCGGCACGGACCGCACGCGCAGCGCGTCCGGGTCCGCGCGCAGCGACACGGCCGGCGACAGCCCGGCGGCGATCGAGGGCAGCAGGCGGGACGCGAAGTCGAGTATCTGCCTGGGCACCCGGTAGCCGACGTCGAGCTCGCGGACCGCGGCGTCCGGCTTGCCCAGGTGGGCGAGCAGGGCCGGCCAGGAGGTCGCCGCCCACGGGGTGGTGCCCTGCGCGAGGTCGCCGAGCACGGTCGCCGCCCCGGTGGCGCAGCGACGGCCGATCGCCCGCACCTCCATCGGCGACAGGTCCTGCGCCTCGTCCACGACGATGTGCGCGATCGACGGGGTGCGCTCGATGAGGTCGGCCGCCTCGTCGATCAGCACCTGGTCCGCGCGGCTCCACGGGGCCGAGCCCGGGCCGCGCGGCGGGTTGCGCCAGCATAGTGCGGCCATTTCCTCGTCGATGAGCAGCCCGCTTCCGTTCCGCTTCACCATCTCCTGATCGGAAAGGAGCGAGAAGACCAGCTTCTTGGGGTCGACCTTGGGCCAGACCTCGTCGACGCACCTGCGCACTGGCGCGGACCTGCGGACCGCGTCGTGGGTGCGGTCGTCGCACGTCTCGCCGCCCGCCTCGAGCTGGGTGAGCAGCACGTGCGCGATCCGGTGCGCGAGCAGTTCGCGGCCGGTGCCGTAACGGACGCCGCGGCCGCGCAGCTCCTGCGCGAGGTCCTCGATCTCGTACGCGGGCAGCCGCAGCCTGCGCGCGCCGCGGCTGACCATGAGCGCTTCGCGCGGGGCCCGCAGGTGCGCCCACAGCGTCCGCTTGAGCAGCTCCGCCATGCGGGCGTCGCCCTTGACCGCCGCCGTCTCGTCGGTGTCCGTGCCCTTGACGGGGACGGACGCGACCAGCTTGGTGACGGTGGTCTGCGTGACGTCCAGCTCGCCGAGGGCCGGCAGCACGTTCCTGATGTAGGAGAGGAACGCCAGGTTGGGGCCGACGACGATGACGCCGCGCCTGGTCACCAGCTCCTTGTGCGCGTACAGCAGGTAGGCGACCCGGTGCAGGCCCACCGCGGTCTTGCCGGTACCCGGCGCGCCCTGCACGCACACGGTGGTGGCGGCGTCGGCGCGGACGATGTCGTCCTGCTCGGGCTGGATGGTGGCCACGATGTCCCGCATCGGGCCGGACCGCGGCCGCTCGATCTCGTTGATCAGCAGCCTGCTCGGGTTTCCGCTGTCTATGGAGTCGCCAGAACGTGGGCTTGTTGCACCACCCGGCTTGAACCGCTCGTCCTCGTAGGCGGTCAGCGCGCCGCCGGAGAAACCGAACCGCCGCCGCAGCGAGAGGCCCATCGGGTCGGACTGGCTGGCCCGGTAGAAGGGCCGCGACACCGGCGCCCGCCAGTCAAGGACGACCGGCGTGCCGTCCGGGTCGTGCACGTGGCGCCGCCCGATATGGAAGTCGGCGCCGGCGAAGTCCTCGTCGGTCCTGGCCAGCTCGGAGTAGTCCAGGCGGCCGAAGAACAGCGGCGCGTCCGGCAGGTCCTTGAGCGCCTCGGCGCGGCGGTAGAGGTCGGCCTTGAGGTACTCCAGGCTGACCCGGTCGCCCGCCATCGGGTTGCGGGCGAGGCCGAGGGCGTTCTCCCGCATCAGGTGCAGGTACTCGCGGGACGTGGTGAGGTGGGCCCGCTCGGCGGCGATCACGACGTCGGTTCTCGCGCGGCCGCTGTGATCGTCTGTGCTGGCCTGGCTGTCGATGTCCGCGGTCGTCCCCGCGGCCGCTGGCCCGTCGTCGGCGGGCATGGCTGACCCCCTTGACCTCTGGTGGTGGCGATCGGCGCTCGACTCGGCGCGAAGCTCAAGACCCTAGCACTCGGTTAGCGAGGCGTCACGCGGTTTTCTTCCCGTGGCCGGGATCACCGCTCTGGACGCCATCCGGCGCAAACCATGCGCACCGGGCACCGCGGCCAGGCGGACGTCCGCGCCACCGGGGGCCCCTGGGTCACCCGTCTAGCCTGCGGTCCGTGCCTAACTCGCGGCGCCGGCCGCGTTCGCGGCGAGGTAGCGGACCCGCGCGTGCAGCAGGGCGCGGTGCGCGGTCAGGTCGTCGGTCTCGTCCGGCTTGGTCGGGCCCTCGCCGGCCGCGACCGCCCGCGCCAGCCTCGTCCGGGCGTCCACGGGCTCGATCTGCTCGAAGACGATGAGCGGGTCGTTCTCCGCGGCCAGCCAGGTCTTGTCGAGCAGGCCGTCGGCGTCGTCGACCCAGGCGTCCTTGATCTTGCCGCCCCGGCCGTGATCGATAAGCACCGACAGGGCGTGCTCGGCCTGGCCGTAGCCGAAGGTCACGGTGAGCGATTCCTGCCGGCCGCCCACGTCACTGTAGTGCCAGCACTTGCCGACCGCGGGCGAGCCGATCACCGCCGCCCAGTCCTGGTCGGGCACCCCACGGGCGGCGACCCGCCGCGCGGCATCGGCCGCCGCCGCCTGGAGCTCGGGCGAGCCGATCGCCGCGAGGATGCGCAGCAGCGCGAGCGCCTCGGCCGACCCGTCCCGCTCCGTCGCGGGCACCAGGGACGCGGCGAGTTCCGCCATCACCCCGGCGTCACCGCCGGCCTCGTGCCCGCTCAGGGCGCCGATCATGTCCGACCCCCACAGCTCGGCGTCGATCGGCCGGTGGATGTGGGCGAGCACCTGCCGTGCCTCGTTCAGCACGACCGAGGAGGCATTCGCGGGCGCCAGCGGCGCGAAGAGCTCGGCGATGTCGGGTTCGGAATGGGCCATGTGGCGTATTGTTACACGATCGCTACCCGGGCACCGGAGGAATGTGCACAGTGCGGATAAATGGCCGCCCCGGCCCGCGCTGTTCGTACCCCGGCCCGCCCCGCCCCCGCCCAGCTCAGCCCGACCGGGCGAAGCACGCTTCCAGGTGGTCGTTGACCAGCCCGCAGGCCTGCATGGCGGCGTAGACCGTGACCGGGCCGGTGAAGACGAAGCCGCGCTTGCGCAGCTCCTTGGCGAGCGCTTTGGACTCGGGCGTCTGCGCCGGGAGGTCGGCGAGGGTGCGGGGCGCCTGGCGCGGCGCGGCGTCGGCGTAGCTCCACACCAGGTCGCTGAGGCCCTCGGTGAGCTCGGCGGCCGCGCGGGCGTTGGCGATGGCGGCGTTGATCTTGGCGCGGTTGCGCACGATGCCCGCGTCGGCGAGCAGCCGGGCCACGTCCGCGTCGGTGAACGCCGCGACGGCGGGGATGTCAAAGCCGGCGAACGCCTTCCTGAAGTTCTCCCGCTTGCGCAAGATGGTCAGCCAGGACAGGCCCGACTGGAACGCCTCGAGGCAGAGCCGCTCGAAGATCGCCTGGTCACCGCGGACCGGGCGGCCCCACTCGGTGTCGTGGTAGGCCACGTAATCGGGCGTGCTCAGCCCCCACGGGCAGCGCAGCCGGCCATCAGGCCCGGCCAGCGGGCCCTGCGGCCTGGCCGGCTTAGCCGGGCCGCCTTGGGCGGACACCGGGGGGGCGTCCCCCCGGGAGACTTCAGTCATGGGACTGCTCGGGGGGCGGGCCCGAGTTGTCACCCGGTCTTGGCAGGTCGAAGGGCAGCCGGACCGACTCGGTCGACACGTTGTCGTAGGCGGTCCGGTTCGGGTCGTCCGTAACGGCGTCAGGCAGGGTGTCCGCCACCGTCCGCCGGTGCCGCGCGCCGGCGTAAGGGCTGGCGTACGGGCTGGCGAGCGGCGCGAGCGAGGGGGCGCGATCCTGTTCCCTGCTCAGGTCGGTGACGAGTTGCTCGAGCGCGACGATGCGCACGTCCCGCTCCCTGATCGCCTCGGCGATCTGCTCAAGCGCGTCGTCCGTCGCCTGCATGCTGTACCCCCACACGCCCGTCGGCGGGCGCAGCAGGGCCACATCCGTGGCGGATACCGGGCCAATGTCCAGCGGGGCGTAGTCGCTGCGCTCGACGGACAACTCGCCGCCGCGCCCCCTGGCCGCGACGGCCACGCCGGCGAGAACGGCGAGGAAGGCGATCACCATGACAACAAGCACGATGAAATCGTGCCATGAATTGCCGGCAAGTGGTAAGGGAGCGTGCTGTACCGAGGACTTCACGGTGACCGTGTGCCGACTGCGTGGTGCCGCGGCACCGTTCCGCCCGCCCCGCCAGCGCATCCATGACGGCGGCGGGCCAGATCCCGCCCGCCCCGCCAGCCCCTCCCCTGGCGTTCGCGGCCGGGCCCGGGAGACTTTTACTGAGTTTGACCGGTAAACCGGGGCATTTTGCCGTGGATTTTGCCGAAAACGCGGTAAAAGTTCCTCCGGGAACGGCGCGGGAGAAGTGTTCTCTCGGCGTTTCGAGCAGCTAGGTGACCGGCGCTAGCGGTACAGGCCCTCGTGCGCGTCGGTGACGATCTTCACGACCTCGTCCGGGTCGTCCGCGACGTGCAGCAGGGCCAGTTCGGCTGCCCCGATCTTCCCCTCGGCGAGCATCGCCGCCTTCATCCAGTCGAGCAGGCCCGACCAGTACTCGGTGCCGACCAGGACAATGGGGAACTTGGTTATCTTCCCGGTGGCGACCAGGGTCAGCGCCTCGAAGAGCTCGTCCATCGTGCCGAAGCCGCCCGGCAGGACCACGAAGGCCTGCGAGTACTTGATGAAGACCGTCTTCCTGACGAAGAAGTAGCGGAACTCGATGCCCACGTTCACGTAGTCGTTGAGCCCGGCCTCCAGCGGCAGTTCGATGCCGAGGCCGACCGACACGCCGTTCGCCGCGGCGGCGCCCTTGTTGGCCGCCTCCATGATGCCGGGGCCGCCGCCGGTGATGATCGCGTAGCCGGCCTTGGCGAGGCCGGCGGCGATGTCGGTGGCCAGCTCGTAGTCGGGCGTGCCCGGCTTGGACCTGGCCGAGCCGAAGATGGACACCGCGATGCCGAGTTCGGCGAGCAAGCCGAACCCTTCCACGAACTCCGCCTGGATGCGCATCACCCGCCATGGGTCGGCGTGCACCCAGTCGGACGGGCCGCGGCGGTCGAGCAGCCGCTGGTCGGTCGTGGTCGCCGGAACTTGCTTATCGCGCAGTGTTACGGGTCCCTGGCGACGGACCCTGCGCGCGTTGCTTCCACCCATAGTCCTATCCAAGGTAGCTATGGGTAGCGAGTGCTCGGACAGAAACACGCGGCGAACAGGCGAACGCCAGGCGAAACCCGCCCCGCAGGTGGGAACCTTGGTTTCCTCCGAACGGTGCGTGGTGCCCTACCTGCCGTAGGCGACTACGGCGACCACGGCGACCGCCAGGGGTGACAGCGTTACCAGGCCCGCGACCTCATGCCGTGAAGTCTTTCCTCACGTGCTCGATCATCTCCTGGCTGCTGCTGCGCAGGAGCAGGCTGAACGCCGTGGCGAGCAGCGCGGTGAGCGCCTCGGTGCCGTACGCCGTGATGAGCGCCGCCGCGAGCAGCACGCCCGCGTTGCCCAGGGTGACCAGCGGCGTGCGGCCGAGGAACCACGTGGCGAGCCGGGCGATATCGACGGTGCGGAATGCGAAGAGCGAGGTGATCACCAGCGCGTTAACCAGCCACAGGGTGGCGGCCACCGCGATGACCACGAGCAACGCCAGCCACCAGCCGGGCAGCTTGGCGGCGTGGCGGTGCGCCAGGGTCATCGCGACCATGGTCAAGACGACCAGCCATGGCACGAAAACCTTGAGCGCACCCGCCGCGTTGAGCCGGTACCCACGCCAGAACGTCGCCGCGGGGTGCAGGTCGCCCAGGTCCGACTGCCTCCGGTGCAGCGCGAACAGCGCGGCGGAGGCAGCCGGGCCGACCGGCACCAGGCAGAGGGCGTCCAATGGCAGGTTGCTCGCGTCGCGGCCGAGCAGCAACAGCGGCACCAGGCCGGGCACTGTGGTGAGGAGGAACAGGCCTTCCGTCACCAGCAGCGCGTACACCAGGGCCGAGACCCGGGACAGTGGCCCGGTGCCGAACTCGCGGGTTGCCGCCTTCTCGCTCGCAAGCTTGCTCATCGCGTTTCCTACCGGTCAGCCGCCTGCGCCTAGGCGGGGTGCGCCGCCTTGTAGGTGTTGTACGCCTGGGCGTAGATGTTCACGAACGAGGCGGAGCCCTTGCCCTGCAGCTCGCTCTGGAACTGGCTCCACTGCGACATCGGCCGCTTTCCGGTGATGAAGGCGACCGTCTGCCCCTGGACGTAGTCCATCAGCGTCGTGCCTGTCGTCGTGGCCTGCTGACTCTGCAGCGTGGTCAGCGGCGCGGGCGGGTTCAGCGGCCGCGGCGGGCGGGTGTCCATGATCTTCTGGAACGCCAGTTCCTGCGGCGGGTACTGGGTTTGCATCAGCTGGTTGGAACCGCCGACGGAGAACACGCCGTTGTAGAAGCCGTACGTCACGTTGATCTTGATCTTGGCGTTCGGGTGCAGCCCGGCCCAGTCATCGTTCGGCAGCAGGGCGAAGGTGCCGTCGGCGACGCTGCCGCTGTAGGTAGTGCCCTCGATGCCCCAGCGGGCGAAGAGCATGCCGGCGTCGGAGTACCACAGCCAGTCGATGAACTCCAGCATCGCCACGAAGTGCGGGTCCTGCGCTGCCTTCGCGGAGATCATCAGGCCTGCGTCGAGGCGGGGACCGTACACGGTCGAGCCGGTCGGGCCGATCGGTACCGGGATCTTGCCGACGCTCCAGCCGGGCTTCAGCGCCTGCTGGTCGGTCACGACGTACTGCGCGTTCTCCATGATCGCGAAGCTCTTGCCTGAGGTGAACTTCGCCAGCGCCTGGGTGTCGGGCTGGGTGAAGCTCTCCGGGTCGATCAAGCCCTTGTTGTACCAGCCGTTGAGCAGGGTGACCATCTGCTGGTACTGCGGCATCGAAGCAGCGAACACCCACTGCTTGGTGCCGTAGTCGTAGACCGCTCCCTGGTTGAAGCTCTGGTAGTTCCAGCCTGCCATCGTGCCGTGGGCGTTGCCTATCATCTCAAGGAACGCGCCGCCCGGGGTCGGCTGGTTCCACCGGTCGGAGAACGGGTAGTGGCCGGGGTTCTTGTCCTTCAGCGTCATCAGCATGCCCTCGACCTGCGCCAGCGTCGACGGGGTGGGGATGTTGTACTTCGACATGAGGTCGGTGCGGACGCCCATCGTGTAGTCGGACGGCACGCTCTGGCGCAGGCCCGGCAGCAGGTAGTACTTGCCGTCGGACTGACGGATCGTGTTCAGGTCGCCGTCGAGGTTCCACGCGGCGACCTTGGCCTGGTAGTTCGGCATCAGGTGGACGTAGTCGCTGACCGGCAGGATCTGGCCGCCCGCCACGAACGCGGCCTCCTGGCCCGGGTACGTCTTGGGGATGATGTACGGCTGCTGGCCCGCCGCGATCAGCGTCTGGACCTTGGTGGTGTAGTCCGCGAACGGCACCACGGTGGGGTTGAAGCTGACGTTGGTCATCTTCTTCAACTGCGTGAAGAACAGCCAGTTCGCGTTGTACGGGTAGGCCGGGTTGCTGAGGATCATGATCGAGAACGTCAGCGGCGTGCTGGCCTTGAACTGGCGGCCGGCGCCGTAGCTGGCCGGGGCACCGGACCGGTTCGCGGCGGCGGCGCTGGTGTTGCCCTCGCCCGGGGCCGAGTTCGGCGGGCTGGAGGTACAGGCCGCGAGGGCAAGCGCGGCGGCTCCGCCGCCCGCGCCCGCGAGGAACGCCCGTCTGGATGGCTGATTCATGGAGACTCCCTTGCTTATCCCTTGACGGCGCCGAGCATGACGCCGGAGACGAAGTAGCGCTGGACGTAGGGGTAGACGCACAGGATCGGCACCGCGACGAGCACCACGGTGACCGCCTGGATGTTGGCCGCGATCTGCAACTGGGTGTCGCTGGACTGCTGGATGTTGGCCAAGGAGGTGGCCGACTCGATGACGTTCCTGAGGTACACGGTGACGGTGAACAACCCCTGGTTGTTCATGTAGAGGAAGGCCTGGAACCAGGAATTCCAGAACATCACCGCGTAGAAGAGCGCGATGGTCGCGAGGATGGCCTTCGACAGCGGCAGCACAATGCGCCACAGGGTCTGGTAGGTGTTGAGCCCGTCGACGGCCGCGGCCTCTTCGAGCTCATCCGGCATGTTCTCGAAGAACGTCTTCATCACCAGCAGGTTGAAGACGATGATCGCGTTGGGCAGCGCGATCGCCCAGACCGTGTTCCGCATGTGCAGGCTGCTGACCAGGATGTAGTTGGGGATGATGCCGCCGTTGAAGAACATCGTGAAGACCGCGACGCCGATCAGCACCTTGCGGCCGCGCAACTGCTTCCGGGAGAGCACGTACGCGTAGCAGGTGGTCAGCACCATCGCGATCACGGTGGACACGACCGTGTAGATGACCGTGTTGCGGTAGTTGTTCCAGAACAGCGGGTCGCTCATCACGTGCTGGTACGTGGTGACGTTCCACCCGCGCGGCCACAGGCTGACCGCGCCATTGTCGATGTACGTCTCGTTGCTGAATGACTGCGCGAGGATGTTGACGAACGGCAGTAGCACCGCGGCGACGACCCCGGTCAGGATGACCGCGTTAAGTACACGGAACGCCTTGTAGGCACGGGTCCGCGGTGGCCAGTTCGTGGCCTTGCGGTTCTTGGCCGGCACCCCGCCAGCCGGCTGCGGCAGCGCGGCCGCTTCGACGGTTACCACAGGCTTGTCCCAACCAGTCGACGGGACAGGGCGTTGGTGCCGAGCACGAGCGCCAGCCCGATCACGGACTCGAACAGGCCGACCGTCGCGGCGTAGCTGAAGTTGCCGGTCTGGATGCCCACCCGGTACAGGTACGTGGAGATGACGTCGGCGGTGGGGTAGGTCAGCGGGTTGTAGATCAGCAGGATCTTCTCGAACCCGACCTGCAGGAACGTGCCCACGTTCAGGGTGAGGACGACCATCATCATCGGCCGGATGCCCGGCAGCGTCACGTGCCACGTCTGCTTCCACCGCCCGGCGCCGTCGATCATGGCAGACTCATACAGCTGAGGATCGATGGCGGTGAGCGCGGCGAGGTAGAGGATCGTCCCCCAGCCGGTGTACTGCCAGATCTCCGAGGACACGTAGATCGTCCGGAACCAGCCGGGATCCTGCAGGAACAGGATCGGCGAGTGACCGAACCAGCCGATCACCTCGTTCACGATGCCCAGGGACGTGAGTCCGTTCAGCATGAGCGCGGCGACCGTGACGGCGGACAGGAAGTGCGGCAGGTAGGAGACGCTCTGCACGAACCGCTTCGTCTTGCTGCTGATGACCTCGTTCAGCAGCAGCGCGAGTACGATCGGCGCGGGGAAGCCGAAGATCAGCGATAGGCCACCCAGGATCACCGTGTTCTCGAACACCGTCCAGAAGTTCGGGTCGTGGATGACCTGGTCGATGTAGTAGAGCCCGACCCACTGGGTGCCGAAGATCGAGCCGCCCGCCTGGTAGAACCGGAACGCGATTACGTTTCCGATCATCGGCAGGTAGCGGAAGATCACGAAGAACAGCAGCGGCGCGACCGCCAGCGAGTAGACCTGCCAGTCACGGCGGACCGCCTTCCGCCAGCTCCGGCGCGGCGGCCGCTTGCGCGTGACGGCGCGGGCCTTGGCCTGCCCGGGCGGCTTCGCCGCGGGCCGGCCAGGCGTCATGGTCGTCATGGGCTCCTCCCTTGAAGACCCGATGCCGACAGCGACACGGGGTCGCCAACCACGGGGTCCCGCGGGTCGCCGGCGCACGGGGTCGACCCGCACCTCGGACAGCAGCCGCGGCCCGGCCCGACCTCGCGGACGGCGCCGGTCAGGCGCAGCGGCACCGTCGCCGCGATGTCAACGACGCTGCGGCCGAAGCGGAGCTCCACGTCACCCGGCTCGACGATGCGCTGGCCGGCCACGCCGGTGAACGAGGCCAGGTCGGCGTGGACCGTGAAGGTCACGCGGGCCGCCTCGCCAGGCTCGAGCGGCACCCGCTGATAGCCGATCAGCCGGACCACCGGCCGGGTGGTCTGCGCCACCGGGTCGTGGAGGTACAACTGCACGACCTCGGTGCCCGCCCGGTCGCCGATGTTGCGGACCGTCACGCCGACGGTCGCCTCGCCGTCCGCCGCCCAGGCGGCGGTTCCCCCGGTGGTCGCGGAGACCGCGTCCGCGCCGGCCGCGCACTCGGCCAGCGCCGGCGTCGGTCCAGTCGAACGTCGTGTAACTGAGCCCGTGGCCGAAGGCGAAGGCGGGGGTGGTGTCCACCGCCGACACCTGGGAGCGGTGTCCGAGCAGCGGCGACAGGTAGGTGGCGGGCAGGCCGCCGGAGTGCCTTGGCACGCCCACCGGCAGCCGCCCGGACGGGTTCACCGCGCCGGTGAGCACCTCGGCGACCGCCTGGGCGCCGCGCTGGCCGGCCAGGAAGGCGTAGACGACCGCCGCCGCCCCCGTGGCTGGCGGCACCGTAGCTGGGGCACCGTAGCTGGACCGTAGCTGGCCGGGCACCGTGGTTAGCGGCACCGTGGCCACGCCGAGCGCGTACGGCTTGCCGGCCAGCGCGACCACGACGACCGGGGTGCCGGTCGCGAGCACCGCCTCGGCAAGCTCCTGCTGCACCCCGGGCAGGCGCAGGTCGTTGGCGTCGCTGCCCTCCCCCGAGGTGCCACGGCCGAACATGCCCGGCCGGTCACCGACCGCGAGCACGCACACGTCACTGTCCGCGGCCAGCGACACGGCCGCGGCGAAATCATCCCTGTCCTCGCCGGTGATCGCGCAGCCGGGGGCGTACCGCAGATCCGGCACCAGCGCGCCAAGCGCACCGCGCAGTGTCGGCACCTCCACCCCGAGCCCGAACCCTGGGTGGTGATGGCCCACATGCGAAGGGAACGAGTAGCAGCCGAGCAGCGCCATCGGATCGTCGGCGACCGGGCCGATCAGCGCGACCCGCTGACCAGCGGCGAGCGGCAGGATCCCGGTGTTGCGGACCACCACCACCGCTTCCCTGGCCAGGCGCAGCGAGATGCCCTGGCTTTCCTCGTCGTCAAAGCGGAGCTTGTCGATGCCGTCGGGCTCGGGCTGCCACGCCGCATCGAGCAGGCCGAGTTCGGCCTTCTGCGCCAGCACCCGGCGCAGAGCCCGTTCGATAAGCGCCTCGTCGACGGCTCCGGAGCGCACCGCGGCGACCAGCGTCGCGCCGAACGTCTCGATAGTGGGCAGCTCGACGTCGATGCCCGCGCGGAGCGCCATCTCCGCCGCCTCGACCGGCCCGGCCGCGACACGGTGCAGGGCGAAGAGGAAGCGGATCGCGAAGTAGTCGGCGACCACCGTGCCGGTGAAGCCCCACTGCTCGCGCAGCACGCCGGTCAGCAGGCTCTCGTCGGCGGCCGCCGGCACTCCGTCGATCTCCGCGTAGGAGTTCATCACCGACCGGGGGCGGCCCAGCCGCAACGCCATCTCGAACGGCGGCAGGACGATGTCGGCCAGCTGGCGGCGGCCCATCGTGACCGGGGCGAGGTTGCGGCCGCCGCGGGACGCGGAATACCCGGCGAAGTGCTTCAGCGTCGCGACGATGCCCGCTCCCTCGAGCCCGCGCACGTACGCCGCGCCCACGGTGCCGACCAGGTAAGGGTCCTCGCTGATCGTCTCCTCGGTGCGGCCCCAGCGGTAGTCGAAGGTCACGTCCATGACCGGGGCCAGGCCCTGGTGCACTCCGGCCGCGCGCATGGAGCGCCCGATCCGTGCCGCCATCTCCTCGACGAGTTCAGGGTCGAACGCCGCACCCCAGCTCAACGGCGCCGGGTACACCGTCGCCTGCCAGGCGCAGAATCCGGTCAGGCACTCCTCGTGGACCAGGGCTGGGATCCCGAACCGGTTGCTCGCCACGATCTGCTGCTGCGCCGCGGCCAGCGAGCGGGCGCCGGCCACTGGCTCGACCGGTGCCGTACCGAACGGGCGGGTGAGCTGCCCGAGCCCGTGCCGGATGACCTCATCAAACGGCTGGCCGTCGACCATGTCCGCCTGGTGCGGTGCTACCCCCGCGCCCGTGGCGTCGGCTCCCACCCAGATGCCGGCCAGCTGTGCGACTTTCTCTTCCAGCGTCATCAGCGGGATCAGCGCCGCGCCCCGCTCAGCAGGAGGCAGCCGGGTATCGCGCCAGCGCGCACCCTCGCCAGGCGTCGTGGGCGCGCCCGCCTGGGATTGACTCTCCAAAACCGTCTCCCTTGGTAAAATAACGCACAGTTGTTTCCGAAAGTTTCGGAAATGTTTGGTTTGGAGTGTCGTTAGCGTAGGATGATCAAGAGGGGGCGTCAAGGATGAATCAAGCGCTTTTCTGGCTAATTTCTGGCTGCTGTAGGCATAGGTTGCGACCGTTATCTACAAATTCGCCGTGACTAAGTGATCGAAACTTTCGGAAACTTTGGTTCAGTGAAGGCATGATGACTCTTTCCGATACGGGCACCGCTCGCCGCGCGACGATCGCGGCCATCGCCGAGGATGTCGGCGTGTCCGTGGCGACGGTCTCCAAGGTGCTCAACGGACGCGGCGACGTGGCGTCGGAGACCAGGACCCGCGTCGAGGCCAGCCTTACCCGGCATAGCTACCGTCGCCGCGGCGGGCGGCGGCCGCCCGCGACCGGGCACATGGAACTGATCTTCCATACGCTTGGTGCCGACTGGGCGATGGAGATCATCCAGGGGGTGGAGGCCGTCACCGAACCGGAGAAGGTCGCCATGATGCTGTCCCACCTGGGCGGCATGCACCGCCCTTCCGACGACTGGCTGGAGGCCGTGCTCGCCCGCCGGCCGCTCGGCCTGGTGCTCGTGATGTGCGGCCTGACCGAGTTGCAGCAGGGTCAGCTTCGACGGCACGGTATCCCGTTCGTGGTCGTGGACACCGACAGCGCGACCACCGCGTCGGTGCCCACGGTCGGCTCCAATAACTGGAACGGTGGCCTGCTCGCCGCCCGGCACCTCATAGCGCTCGGACACCGCCGGATGGGTGTCATCTGCGGCCCGCGTGATGTGCTATGCAGCCAGGCCAGGCTGGCCGGCTTCAGGCTCGGGCAGGACGAGGCCGGCCTGGAGCTCGACCCCGGCCTGGTGCGGTACGGCAACTTCTCCCGCGGTGACGGCTACGAGAACGGCATGGCCCTGCTCGACCGCCCCGACCGTCCCACGGCGATCTTCGCCGAATCGGACATGCAGGCGATAGGCGTGCTGCGGGCCGCGCGCAGGCTCGGCATCGAGGTGCCCGGGCAGCTTTCGCTGATCGGTTACGACAACCTGCCGCTTGCGACCTGGACCGAGCCCGCGCTGACCACGGTCGAGCAGCCGCTGCGGGACATGGCGGGCATCGCGACCCGGATGCTGCTCGACCTGGTCCGCGGGATCGAACCGGCATCGCCGCGGATCGACCTGGTGACCGAGCTGGTGGTCAGGGAGAGCACAGCGCCGCCCGCTCAGTGAACTACCAAGGCGGGAACACTGCGCCTGGTTTATCGGTCGATCCGCCGCCCCTGTTCGTCGGGAATACCCGACTTGCGCGCGAAGTAGGTGTTGACGACATCGCGCCACTCCGCGGCGTTGGCGACCTGCAGTTCAAGCCGACGGCGCACGTTCGCGAAACGCGCGTTGTCAACCTGGCCCGCTAGCGACAGCCACGTCTCAAGCAGCCGCCGCGCGGCCGCCGCGCCGTCGAAGTGCGAGTCGTAGATGTGCTGGATGACGGTCTTCCCCGACTTCAGCCGGTGCGTGTACGGCACGTGGTGGAAGAAGAGCAGCAGCTCGTCTGGGCAACTCGCGATGTCCTCGTACAGCGCGGCCCGGTCCGCCCCGTACTGGGCGGTGTAGCCGGTCCCCGTCGCCACCGTGCGGTCCACGCCGATGCCGTCGCGGTCGGCGAAGTGATACGTGCCCCAGCGCGAGTATTCGTAGCCGTCGATGTCCGGGCCGTAGTGGTAGTGCGGGGTGACCATCCAGCCCACGCCGAGCGGTGCCGTGTAGCTCTCGTAGGTCGGCCAGGACTCAAGCAGCATGCCGAGCACCGCGGAGAATCCCGGCTCGGCGCGGCCGAACGTCAGGGAGACCCATTCGGCCGCCACGGCCCGCGGCTCGATGGCCGGATCCCACGCGAGACGGCCGAAGGCGTAGAGGTTCGCCTGCGCGAGCACGTGCCCGGTCCAGGACGGGTCGTCACCGACGTTGGCGACGCCGGCGACCCCGCCAAGGGGCCGGCCGGTCGGGTTCCCGCTGACGATGCCTGCCAGCGTGGTGGTTGGGGTCGGCCGGCAGGTTCATGACCTCGTGCCACTGCGGGTGCAGGAAGCACAGGTCCTTCTGCTGGCCGGTGTACTCCTGGGTGATCTGCACCTCGATCGCCTGGCTGGTCTTGCGGAGCGCGGTAAGCAGCGGCGACGCCGGCTCCCTGACCTGGAAGTCCATCGGGCCGAGCTTGATCTGCACGATGACGTTGTCGTCGAAGGCGCCGTCAAGCGGCATGAACGTGTCGTAAGCGGCGCGCGCGCGGTCGGTCGAGCGATCTCGCCAGTCCTGCGCGCAGTTGTACACGAAGGCCCGCCAGACCACGATCCCGCCGTACGGCGCGAGCGCGGCGGCGAGCATGTTCGCCCCCTCCGCCTGCGTGCGCCCGTAGACGTGCGGTCCCGGCCGGGATTCGCTGTCCGCCTTCACGACGAACCCGCCGAGGTCGGGGATGTGCTCGTAGACCACCGTCACCTGCCGCCGCCACCACGCGGCGACGTCCTCGTCGCGCGGGTCGGCGCCGCGCACGTTGGAGAGCACGACGGGCGAGTCGAAGCTGACGCTGATGAACAGCTTGATGCCATAGCGGCGGAAAACCTCGGCGAGCCGGGCGAGCCCGGGCAGGTGCTCCGGGGTGAGCAGCCGCGCCGCGGCCCGGGTGACGTTGACGTTGTTGAGGCTGACGGCGTTCACGCCGACGGACGCGAGCAGCCGCGCGTAATCGGTGACCCGGCGCAGGTCGCGCGTCACGTGGCCGTCTGCGAAGAAGATCGACTTGCCCGCGTAGCCGCGCTCGATGGTCCCGTCGATGTTGTCCCAGTGGTTGATCAGGCGCAGCTGGTTGGCGGTCACTTCGGCCAGCCTCAACCCGCTCAAGCCCAGCCCGGTCGCGCCATCCCCCCGCCCGCAGGCAGCGCAGCAACGTGAAGACCGCGTGCAGGCAGGCGGCCTCGGTGCTGCCGGTGATCACGAGCCGGCGCGGCCCGCCGGCCTCTGCGACCTCGGCAAGCACGATGACCTCGGCCTCGCCCGGCCGGGGCAGGGCCGGCCGGGACAGGTGCCGGCCGGGAAGGTGCCGGCCGGCGGCCGCGTAGGCCGCGGCGGCCGCGGCGGAGCCCGGAGCGGCGATCAGCACGTGCGG
Source organism: uncultured Actinomycetota bacterium (assembly GCA_963811335.1). Taxonomy (GTDB): domain Bacteria; phylum Actinomycetota; class Actinomycetes; order Streptosporangiales; family Streptosporangiaceae; genus Trebonia. Next base: position 120,923 of record CAWERB010000008.1, read on the forward strand.
CTGCGCGGACTCCCGGGGAACACCAAGCGGCTCCCGTCCGGTCAGCGCCGCCAGCCCGCGGACGAGTTCCTGCTGTGCGGTGCGGAGCACCGGCGAGGCGCCGGCCGCGGCAACGCGGGACAGCATGTCCCTGTCCGGTTTCGTGAGGGCGCCGGGGTCGAGCGGCTGGTAGCCAAGCCAGCAGTCGTACATGCTCGGGCAGGTGTCCGCGGTCATGGGGGCCCATCCCGTGTTAGGTCGGCGGGGCTCGGGTTTGGCCGGAAGAAGCCGGCGGGCACGGCGCCCGCAAGCGCACGATACCCCGCCGGATTGAGGTGCAAGTGGTCTCCGCTGTCCAGCGTCGCCCGGACCCTCCGCTGGTCCAGCGGGTCGCGCACCGCCCGGTCGAAGTCGAGTACGGCGTCGAAGCCTCGGCCGGCCCGGAGCCAGGCGTTGACGGCCTGACGCGCGGCCTCCCGGTGCCCGGCCGGGTCGTCGTAGGGGTCGTTGCCGCCGAAGGGGGTCAGCGTCGCGCCGTAGACCCCGATGCCCGCCGCGTGGGCCTTGGCGGCGATCTGTTCATACGCCGCCCGCAGTTCCGCCGCGACTTGCCGCTGCGCGGCGTCGGTGGCGTCCGCGGTGCCGATGTCGTTCACCCCCGCGAAGATCACCAGCCATCTGACGCCGGTGACCTCGAGCGCGTCCCGGTCCAGGCGGGCGAGGACGGCGGGACCGAGGCCGTCGCGGAGCACCCGGTTGCCGCCGATGCCCTGGTTGAGCAGGGCGACGCCGCCGGCGTCGCCGCGGGAGCGCATCAGGTCGAGTAGCTGGTCGGGCCAGCGGTCGTTCCCGTTGGTCGTGGAGCCGCGCCCGTCGGTCAGCGAATCGCCCAGGATGACGGCCGCCGGGCCGGAGCAGCCGGACTCGACCGCGTCGAGGAGGTACCAGTGGTCGACGGGGACCGCCCGCGGCAGCCGCAGGTCGGTGACATGGTCGCCGGCGATCACGTACGACGTCGTGCGCGATCCGGGGTGCGCGGTCACGCCCCCGGCCGCCTGCACTCCCTCAGCCAGGTACATCGTCACCGTGACGCTGGCCGCGACCGCCACGTGGAAGTCTACGGGGTCAGAAACCACGTGCTCGCCGGCCGCCGCGACGACGCCGGGTCGCCCCGCGAAGGTGACCGCGCGTGACGTGCCGGGTTCGATGCAGCTCACCCCGGCCCGTCCGTCGCCAGGCAGCGCCACGCCGACCCGCGCGACGCCAAGCACCGCGGCGCCAAACGCGTTGCTGATCCGCAGCCGGATCCGCCGGGCGCCCGCCGAGACCTTGATGGTCTGCCGCAGCGTGCTGTCCCGAAAGACGAGTCCGTCTGCGGTGAACGGCGGCGGCGGCAGGTCAGCCGGTTCCGCTCGCTGCGGCGCGGCCGTCCAGATGCCGACCCAGCGCCCGGTCAAGCGGCTCTCACCGAAGGTCAGCCATCCACGCCATGGTCGCGCAGGATCGCGTTCAGCTCGGCCTTGCTGTGCCGCTCGCCCTCGGGCAAGCGCTTCAGGATGAGGACGGCGGGCATGCCGAACGTGCCGCCGGGAAACTCGCGGAAGCGGGTGCCGTTGATGGCCACCGACCAGGCAGGCACCTCGCCGCGCGGCAGTTCCTCGCCGGTGTTCACGTCAATCACGTGCGTTGAGGCCGAGATGTTCGTCCCGGGGGCGAGCACCGACCCGGTCCGGATGCGGGCGCCCTCGGTCACCATCGAGCGGGAGCCGATCATGCACTCGTCCTCGACGACGACGGGGACCGCGTTCGGCGGCTCGAGCACGCCGCCGATGCCGACGCCGCCGGACAGGTGCACGTTCTTGCCGATCTGGGCGCACGAGCCGACCGTGGCCCAGGTGTCCACCATCGTCCCCGAGTCCACGTACGCGCCGACGTTGGTGAACGAGGGCATCAGTACCGTGCCCGGCGCGATGTAGGCGCCCCAGCGGGCGATCGCGCCCGGCACCACGCGCACGCCGTCGAGCCGGGTCTTCAGCGGCACGCGGTCGCGGTAGCGGAAGTCACCGACTTGCGACTGCGCCATCGGGAGGACCTTGAAGGCGAGCAGGATCGCGCGCTTGGCCCGCTCGTCCACCACGACCTCATCGGTCTCGGCGTCCACCCACGCGACCCGGGCGGTCCCGGCGTCAACCTGGTCCACGGCCGCCACGACCTCGGCGCGCGCGTCGGTGTCTTCCGGGCTCAGCTCGGCGCGCCGTTCCCACAATTCATCGATCACGGCGGGCAGCGGCGACTTCAGCTCACTCATGGCCAGCGAGCTTACTAGGCCGGGCCTTCCGGCCACCTGGACGCCCCGCCAGGCGAGGGCCCCTGGGGCGCGGAACGGGGGCGGAACGCGTCTCGCCACCCCATCAGCCGGGGAAAACAGGTACCTTCGACGGTGTGCGGACGGCCTCTCCCAAGCCGGGTGCGGATTACCGGTATCAGCGCTCCACCTGGCGGCGTCCGGTGATCGTGCTCATCGTGATCGCGGTGTTGCTCGGCGTCGGAGCGTACGTCGCGTACAACGCCTACCAGCGCTTCATGGTCCAGGTGCTGACCGTTCCCGGGTGCCAGGCGGGTACCGGCCAGAGCGCCATACCGCTCGACTTCGGGCAGGCCGCGGACGCGGCCACGGTCGCGGCGGTCGCGGCCCGTGACCGCCTGCCGGCGCGGGCCCTGACCATCGCCTACGCGACCGCGTTCCAGGAGTCCAAGCTGGAGAACCTGAGCTACGGCGACCGGGACTCGGTGGGCATCTTCCAGCAGCGGCCCTCGCAGGGCTGGGGCACCGCGGCCCAGTTGCAGGACCCCGCGTACGCCGCACGGAAGTTCTTCGGCGCGCTCGTCAAGGTACCGAACTACACCACCATTCCCGTCTACCAGGCGGCCCAGGCCGTCCAGCACAGCGCCGACGGCTCCGCCTACCAGCAGTACGAGCAGACCGGCGCGCAGCTCGCCGCCGACTTCACCACCAGCGCCGCACGCGGTCACCTGCTGGTACAGCCCGTCCGCCCAGGCGGCGGACCAGAACATCTCGCTCAAGCTCAACCTGCACGGGGCGGCGGAGGAACTGGACGCGGTGTTCGGCGCCCCGGGGCAAGGCGGGGTGCTGACCGGGGTAACCCGCATCCGTTCGGGATCAGCGGACCTGGTCACCACCGCGCCGGGTGCCGGCTGGACCGTGGCGAACTGGCTGGTCACCCACGCGAGCTCCTACGGGATCACGAAGGTCAGCTACGCGGGCCACCAGTGGAAGGCCCAGCTGACGGAAACAAGCTGGCAGACCGGCCCCAGCGCGGGCGGAGCGGGGGGTATTGTCGCCAGCTAGCAAGGCGACCCACCATACTGTTTGGGTACCTGAAGTGGGTTAGACGTTAAAGAGGAGCTCCCGTGACCTACACCATCGCGCAGACATGCGTCGATGTACTCGACAAGGCATGCATCGAAGAGTGCCCGGTGGACTGTATCTACGAGGGCGAGCGCATGCTCTACATCCACCCGGACGAGTGCGTGGACTGCGGCGCATGCGAGCCCGTCTGCCCAGTTGAGGCCATCTACTACGAGGACGACGTCCCCGAGCAGTGGAAGGACTACACGAAGATCAACGCCGAGTTCTTCGATGAGCTCGGCTCCCCCGGCGGCGCCTCCAAGGTCGGCAAGGTCGGCAAGGACCACCCGGTCGTGGCGGCGCTGCCGCCGCAGGCCGAGCACGAGTGACCCTCGCCACACGGCTGCCTGAATACCCCTGGGACGAGCTCGCGCCGATCGCTGAGAAGGCGCGCTCGTTCCCTGAAGGCGTGGTTGACCTGTCGATCGGCACTCCGGTTGACCCGGTGCCCGAGGTCATCCAGGACGCGCTCCGTGCGGCCGCCAACGCTCCCGGGTACCCGCTGACCGCGGGGACCCCGGAGCTGCGCGCGGCCGCGGCGGGGTGGCTGTCCCGGTCGCACGGCGTCGACGTGGACCCGGTGACGGTGCTCCCGGTGATCGGCACCAAGGAGTTCATCGCCTGGCTGCCGACCATGCTCGGGCTCGGTTCCGGCGACTCGGTGCTTTACCCGGACCTGGCGTACCCCACCTACGACATCGGGGCGCGGCTGGCCGGGGCACACCCGGTACCAGTCGACGACCTCATCGAGACCGCGCTTGAAGCCGCGCCGCCGTCGGCCCGGCTGCGCTGGGTGAACTCGCCGTCCAACCCCAGCGGGCGGGTGCTTTCCGCTGACACGCTGCGGGCCGCGGTCGGCTGGGCCCGGTCGCGGGGCTGCGTGCTCGCCTCCGACGAGTGCTACATCGAGCTCGGCTGGGACGTCACCCCGGTCTCCGCGCTGCACGAGTCGGTCCGCGGCGACTCGCTCGACGGCGTGCTCGCGGTGTTCTCGCTGTCCAAGCGGTCCAACCTGGCCGGCTACCGCGCCGGGTTCGTGACGGGCGACCCCGGCCTGATGAAGGAACTGCTGCTCGTCGGGCGGCAGTCAGGGATGATCGTGCCCGCCCCGGTCCAGGCGGCCATGGTCGCGGCGCTGTCCGACGACGCGCACGCCGCCCAGCAGAAGGCCAGGTACGGCGCGCGCCGGGCCGTCCTGGTGGCCGGGCTCACCGCGGCCGGGTTCACCATCGAGCACTCCGAGGCGGGACTCTACCTGTGGGCCACCCGCCCCGGCCTTGACTGCTGGGCCGCCTGCGAGCTGCTCGCCACCGAGTGCGGCATCCTGGCGGGCCCGGGCTCCATGTACGGCCCGGAGGGCCGCGCCTACATCCGCGTCGCGTTCACCGCGACCGACGAGCGCGTCGCCGCCGCCGGCGCCCGCCTGCACGCCCTCGCCCCCCGCTGACGGGGAGCGCGGCCGGGCCGGGCCCGGGGCTGTGGGGATACCGAGGCTGGTGAGGCCGGAGAGCCGACGACGCCGGGCTGGCCGGGCTGAGCCGCCGGATTTACCGGTAGGCGATCGCGGCGAGGCGGGGTGGGCCATGGCGGGGAGGCGCAACGAATTGGTGGTTTTGCTCGCGAAGACGCAACGAATCGCCGGGTAGATGCATGATTACGCTCTGTTAGACCGGAGGGCGCCTACGTACGCTCACGGTATGGTCAACGATGTGCCGCGCCGGGCGGGAACTCCCCGCTCTTACCTGATGTGCCCCCCGGAGTACTTCGAGGTCAGCTACGCGATTAACCCGTGGATGCGGCCCGATGCGTCGGTCGATCCCGGCCTCGCGATGCGCCAGTGGTCCGAGCTGCGGGCCACCTACGAGTCGCTCGGGCACTCCGTTTCCGTGATCGAGCCGGCGGCCGGGCTGCCGGACATGGTGTTCGCCGCGAACGGCGCGACGGTGATCGACGGGATCGCGCTCGGCGTGCGGTTCAAGCACCAGGAGCGGGCCGCCGAGGCCGGCGCGTACCTGTCCTGGCTGCGGTCGCACGGGTACACCGTGCACGAGGCGCTGCGGGTGAACGAGGGCGAGGGCGACATCCTGGTCGCCGGGGACACCGTGCTCGCCGGGTACGGGTTCCGCTCGGACATCGGCGCGGCCTGGGAGCTGTCGTCGGTGTTCAAGCGGCGGGTCATGTCGCTGCGGCTGATCGACCCGCGCTACTACCACCTGGACACGGCGCTGTGCGTGCTGGACAACACGACGGCGATGTACTACCCGGCGGCTTTCGACGACGCGGGGCGGGTATTCCTCTCCTCGGTGTTCGAGGAGCTCATCGAGGCCAAGGACGAGGACGCTGAGGTGCTCGGGCTGAACGCGGTGTCCGACGGGCACCACGTGGTGCTCGCCGCGCAGGCCACCAGCCTGGCCAGGTCGCTGGCCGCGCGGGGCTTCACCCCCGTGCCCGTCGACATGTCGGAACTGCTCAAGGCCGGCGGCGGCGCCAAGTGCTGCACGCTGGAACTGCGGCACTGAACGCGAGGGGACTCATCCATGGCACAGCTCACTGCTGAAGGCGCGCGATCGCTTGAGGCCACGGCCCTGTCCGGGCTCACCGCGAAGTACAGCGCGCACAACTACCACCCGCTGCCCGTGGTCGTGGCATCCGCCGCCGGCTGCTGGGTGACCGGCGTGGACGGGCGGCGCTACCTGGACCTGCTTGCCGGGTACTCGGCGCTGAACTTCGGGCACCTGCACCCCCGGCTGACCGCCGCGGCGATACGGCAGCTCGGCCGGGTGACGCTCGTCTCCCGGGCGTTCGACCACGACCAGTTCGGTCCGTTCTGCGCCGAGCTCGCCGAGTTGTGCGGCATGGAGATGGTCCTGCCCATGAACACCGGGGCCGAGGCGGTCGAGACGGGGATCAAGGTCGCGCGCAAGTGGGCGTACGAGACGCGCGGCATCCCAGGCGGTGAGGCGGTCATCGTCGTGTTCGACGGGAACTTCCACGGGCGGACCACCACGATCGTGTCGTTCTCCTCCGATCCGGACGCGCGGGCCGACTTCGGGCCGTACACCCCGGGCTTCGTGTCGGTGCCTTACGGCGACCTGCCCGCGCTAAAGTCGGCCTTTAAGGCGCATGGTGACCGGGTTGCGGCGGTGCTGGTCGAGCCGATCCAGGGCGAGGCCGGCGTGGTCGTGCCGCCGCCCGGCTTCCTCGCCGGCGTGCGGGCGCTGTGCACCTCCGCCGGGGCGCTGATGATCGCCGACGAGATCCAGTCGGGCCTCGGCCGGGTCGGGACCACCTTCGCCTGTGCGGCCGAGGACGTCGTGCCCGACGCGTACCTGCTCGGTAAGGCGCTCGGCGGGGGGATCGTGCCGGTCTCCGCGATGGTGTCCTCCCGGTCGGTGCTCGGCGTGCTCAAGCCGGGGCAGCACGGGTCCACCTTCGGCGGGAACCCGCTCGCCTGCGCGGTGGCCCGCGAGGTCATCGCCATGCTGGCGACCGGGGAGTACCAGGCGCGCTCGGCCGAGCTCGGCGCCGTGCTGCACAAGGCGCTCGGTGAGCTGCCGTCGTCTGCCGTGTCGTCGGTCACCGGGCGCGGGCTGTGGGCCGGCGTGACGTTCGCCGACCTGGACGGGCGGGCCGTGTGCGAGCGGCTCGCCGAGCTCGGGGTGCTCGCGAAGGAGACCCACGGCTCCACCATCAGGCTCGCTCCCCCGCTGGTCATCACCTCCGACGAGCTGTCCTGGGGGCTCGAGCGGTTCACCGAGGCGGTGCTGATGCGCCTGAAGCGCAGGAAGAACGCGGTCACTGTGCCGGCGGCGCAGCCGAGTGCGCCGCCGTACAGGTACCACTCGCCGGCCGCCGTGGCCGTGATGATCACGCTGCCGTTGGGCCGCGGGCTCGCGAGCACGAACGAGACGACGATCCAGCCGACGGCGGGCAGCAGCGCCGCGGTGAACGTGCCGATCCCCCAGCCGCAGCCCGCGCACGTGACGAAGATGAGCACGGCGAACCCGATGGCGATCAGCGGCTGGGGCGGCAGGCTGTACTGGAAGCAGCCGATGAGGCCCTGCAGGGCGCCGAGCAGGAGCAGCACCGGGTAGCCGAGTGCCATGTTCGCCCGCTGTCCGGGAGCCGAGCCTTGCGATGTCCCCATGGTCAAGCAGGTTACCGATTTCAGCGGGCGAACAGGTCGCGCTCGTAGCGGCCACCCGCGCCGCGCGGGCCTGGACCCGCGAGACCAGGGGGGCCCGCCAGCCTGGTGTAGTACTCGGTGCCACCGATCCGCTGGCCGATCTCGTTGGACAGCGCGAAGTAGTCGCCGTCCACGGTGACCTGGGTCTCGTGGGCGCGCATCGCCTCCCGCTTGGCGCCGAGGTAGGCGGCCGCGTCGATCTCCGTGGTGACCGCGTCGTCGGGGACGCCCACGGACAGCTCGGCGGCGCGGATGAACCAGGAGTCTTCCGGGAGTTCCACGGCGCGCTCAAGCACCGAGCGGGGCATCACCGTCGCGTACAGCGCGGCGTCAGACCCGGCCAGCTCGCGCGCCCGCACCGTCACGCGGTGCGCCTGGATGTGGTCGGGATGCCCGTAGAACCCGTCGGCGTCGTAGGTCACGATCGCGTCTGGTGAGACCTCGCTGATCACCTTGGCGAGCGCCGCCGCGGCCTCGCCGACCTCCGCCTGCCAGAAGCAGCGCGGGTCGTCGTTGTCCGGCAGGCCCATCATCCCCGAGTCGCGGTACCGGCCCATCCCGCCGAGGAACCGGTGGTCGGTGACGCCGAGCGCCGCGCACGCGCGGTCAAGCTCGGTGACCCGGTGCTGGCCGAGCTCGTCGGGCAGCAGGTGGCGCAGGTCGGGCGGGATGATCTCGCCCATCTCGCCGAGCGTGCAGGTGACCAGCGTGACGCGCGCGCCCTGCGCCGCGTACATCGCCATCGTGGCCCCGGTGAAGATCGACTCGTCGTCCGGGTGCGCGTGCACGAGCAGCAGGCTGCGTTCCACACGGAAAGGGTACTCACGCAGCTCTCCGTACGGGGGGTCGTCCCCCCGGGCGATAGGGTCGGGAGCTATGACGGAGAGCTTTCCCAGGCAGCAGGCGCGGACGCGCAGGTTCACGCTCGGGGTGCCCCGGGCCTTCCAGATTTCGCCCGACGGGCAGCGGATCTTGTTCCTGCGGTCGAAGGCCGGCGGCGACCCGGTGACCTGCCTGTGGGAGCTCAACCTGGCCAGCGGCGAGGAGTGGCTGGTCGCCGACCCGCGGGCGCTCGGCGCGGACGAGGAGAACCTGCCGCCGCAGGAGCGGGCCCGCCGCGAGCGGGTGCGGGAGACGGCGGCGGGAATCGTGGCGTTTTCTACCGACCGGGCCATGACGACGGCCGTCTTCGCGCTTTCCGGTCAGGTCTTCACCGTCCCGCTCGGCGCACCCGCCCCGGCGGCGCGGCCGGTCGCCACCAGGACGCCCGCGCTTGACCCCCGGGTCAACCCGCCGGGCACGCTGCTCGGGTACGTGCACGAGGGCGCGCTGCGGGTCACCAACCTCGAGACCGGCGAGGACCAGGTGGTCGCGCGGGAAGAGGGCGTCACCTTCGGCCTGGCCGAGTTCGTCGCCGCCGAGGAGATGGGCCGCGCCCGCGGCTTCTGGTGGTCACCGGACGGCAGCGACCTGCTCATCGCGCGGGTCGATGAGTCGCCCGTGACGCGCTGGCACATCGCCGACCCGGCCAACCCGGACCGGGAGCCCGCCGAGGTCGCCTATCCGGCGGCGGGCACGCCGAACGCCGACGTCTCGCTGGTCCTCGCCACCCGCGCCGACCCGCACCTGGCCCGCAGCCCGGAAAACGAGTTCGAGATCGACTCCACGCCGCTCGCGGTCGCGCCGGCGGCCGGGGTCAAGCTCGCACCGCTCCGCTGGGACAGTGACCGCTTCCCTTACCTGGTCACCGTGGCCTGGGACAAGGACCTGCTGATCGTGGTGCAGTCCAGGGACCAGCGGCTGATCCGGCTGTTCAACGGCCGTACCGGCGAGACGCTCCGCGAGGACAGCGACCCGCAGTGGACCGACATCATCGGCGGCGTGCCCGCGCAGCTCGAGGACGGCAGCGTCGTCTGGACCGAGATCAGTGAGGACACCCGCCGGCTGGTCGTCGCCCAGCCAGGCGAGCTGGCCGCCGCCGCCCCGGTCACCCCGGCCGGGCTCCACGTCAGGCACGTCCTCGGCACCGACGGCAACGACGTGCTGTTCCAGGCGTCCACCGACCCCACCGAGGCGGGGGTATGGCGGTACGGGCCCGACGGCCTGCGCGAGGTCGCCACCGGGTCAGGCGTGCACACCGCGACGGCGCGCGGCGGGACGACCGTGCTGTCCAGCCGGACGATGGACAGCGCCCGGCTCGAGGTCTCGGTCCGGTCCGCCGGCCAGGAACCGGCGGTCGCGGTGATCGCCTCGCTCGCCGAGGAGCCCAACCTGCCCGCCCCCGCACCGCACTTCATCGACGCCGGGCCGAACCAGGTCCGCACCGCGATCTTGTTCCCGTCGTGGCACGAGCGCGGCACGCCACTGCCGGTGCTAATGGACCCGTACGGCGGGCCCGCCGCGCAGCGGGTGCTCAAGACGGCGAGCATCTTCCACACCTCGCAGTGGTTCGCCGAGCAGGGGTTCGCGGTCGTGGTGGCGGACGGCCGGGGGACGCCGGGCCGCAGCCCGTCATGGGACCGGACGATCGCCGGCGACTTCGCCACCGCGGCGCTCGCCGACCAGGTGGCCGCGCTCGAGGCGGCGGCGGAGCGGTTCGCCGACCTGGACACCGGCCGGGTCGCCATGCGCGGCTGGTCGCACGGCGGGTACCTGTCGGCGCTCGCGGTGCTGCGCCGCCCCGACGTGTTCCACGCCGGGATCGCGGGCGCGCCGGTCACCGACTGGCGGCTGTACGACACGCACTACACCGAGCGCTACCTGGGCGACCCCGCGGGCAACCCCGCCGCCTACGAGGTGAGCTCCGTCATCGGCGACCCGGAACGGGCGGTGAAGACCCAGGTACGACCGCTCTTCATCATCCACGGCCTCGCGGACGACAACGTGTTCGTCGCGCACTCGCTGCGGCTGTCGTCGGCGCTGCTCGCGGCCGGGTACCCGCACCAGGTGCTGCCGCTGTCCGGCATCACGCACATGGCGTCGCAGGAGGCCGTGGCGGAGAACTTGCTGCTGCTGCAGGTCGCGTTCCTCAAGGAAGCGCTCGGCATGGCGCCGGCGCGGGACTAGCCGCGCGCCCGCGGGCTGAGGGCAACGGAGGGTACGGAACGGAGGCGTGGCGCTCCCGGCGGCCCGGCGGGAAACAGGGTGCGGGGCGGCGGAGCACGGCGAGCCCGCTCGGCTGGCGGCCCCGGCCGACGGGCTCGTGCCTGGCGAAGCAAGCTTCCGTTCGGTATCACGGGTGTGAGCCTGCTCACCATGGGCGGGCCGGCCGCAGGTGGAAACGGGGAGTGTATTCAGGCTCACACCCTGGAAGGGCACCCTGATGCGGCATGCTGAGACTAACTGGAATAAGTTCGTGGGCATCGCATGCGCGCCCGCCCCCTGCCCGCTCATGGGCCGCCTGGCTGCGCGTCGCGGTCACGATCACGATCAAGGCACAGCGAGGACGCTGGATGACACAACTTTCGCAGGCGCCGGCCAGAACGCGGGCGCAGATCAAGGAGCGGACGCTCCGCACGGACCCCTGGTGGAACCGTGGTCGCGTCGTGGCGACCCTGCTGACCATCTGGGTGGCCTACGCGACCGTCCGCGTGTTCACCGGGCACTGGTACTACGTGCCCCAGTACCACTACCTGACGCCGTTCTACTCGCCGTGCGTGAGCGGCGAGTGCGTGCCCGGGTCGGCCGTCGTCGGCACGTGGATCCCCGCGATCCCGCCGATCATTCCTTACGCGTTCGTGTCGCTGCCGTTCGTGCTCGGGTTCCGGCTGTCCTGCTACTACTACCGCGGCGCCTACTACCGCGCGTTCTGGCGGTCGCCCGCCGCGTGCGCGGTGCGCGAGCCGCACGCTTCGTACTCGGGCGAGACGAAGGTGCCGCTGATCGTGCAGAACCTGCACCGCTACTTCTTCTACGCGGCGTTCGTGATCGCGGCCATCCTCACCTACGACGTGGCGCAGGCGTTCCGCGGCCCTGACGGCAACTTCGGCATCGGGCTCGGCTCGATCATCATGCTGGTCAACGTGGTGGCGGTGTGGGGGTACTCGTTCTCCTGCCACTCGTGCAGGCACATCACCGGCGGGCGGCTCAAGCACTTCTCCAAGCACCCGGTCAGGTACTGGGCCTGGACGCAGATCTCGAAGCTGAACAAGCACCACATGGCCTTCGCGTGGATCTCGCTGGCCACGCTGATGCTCACCGACCTGTACATCATGCTGGTCGCGAGTGGCGCTTTCAGCGACCCGCGGCTTTTCAACTAGGCCTTCTGGGTCTTTCGGAACGGGCGAACTTAGTTATGGCTACTAACGACACCGATATCGAGCGCTTCTCCTACGACGTCGTAGTGATCGGCGCTGGCGGCTCCGGGCTGCGGGCGGCGATCGAGGCGCGGGCGCGCGGCCTGAAGACGGCGATCATCTCCAAGTCGCTGTTCGGCAAGGCGCACACGGTCATGGCCGAGGGCGGCGCCGCCGCGGCCATGGGGAACGTCAACCCCAAGGACAACTGGCAGGTCCATTTCCGCGACACCATGCGCGGCGGGAAGTTCCTGAACAACCCGCGGATGGCGGAGCTGCACGCCAAGGAGGCACCGGACCGGGTCTGGGAGCTCGAGGCGTGGGGCGCGCTGTTCGACCGGACGCCGGACGGCAAGATCTCGCAGCGGAACTTCGGCGGGCACGAGTACCCGCGGCTCGCGCACGTGGGTGACCGGACCGGCCTGGAGATGATCCGCACGCTGCAGCAGCGCGTCGTCGCGCTTCAGCAGGAGGACTCCATCGAGTTCGGCGACCCCGAGGCCCGGATCCGGGTGTTCGCGGAGACGACGATCACGCGGCTGGTGAAAGATTCCGAGTCAGGGCGGATCGCCGGCGCTTTCGGCTATATCCGGGACACGGGCAAGTTCGTCCTGTTCGAGGCGCCGGCCGTGATCCTGGCCACCGGCGGCATCGGGCGGACGTTCAAGATCACGTCCAACTCCTGGGAGTACAGCGGCGACGGGCACGCGCTCGCCCTGCTGGCGGGCGCGAAGCTGATGAACATGGAGTTCGTCCAGTTCCACCCGACCGGGATGATCTGGCCGCTGTCCGTCGCCGGCCTGCTGGTAACCGAGTCGGTGCGCGGCGACGGCGGGGTGCTGCGGAACACCGAGGGCAAGCGGTTCATGTTCAACTACGTGCCCGACGTGTTCCGCGCCCAGTACGCGGAGACCGAGGAAGAGGCCGACCGCTGGTACACCGACCCGGACCACAACCGGCGTCCCCCGGAGCTGCTGCCCCGCGACGAGGTCGCGCGGTCGATCAACTCCGAGATCAAGGCCGGGCGCGGTACCGCGCACGGCGGCGTGTTCCTCGACGTCTCCTCCCGGCTGCCCGCCGACGTGATCTTGAAGAAGCTGCCGTCCATGCATCACCAGTTCCTCGAGCTGGCCGGCGTCGACATCACCAAGGAGCCGATGGAGATCGGCCCGACCTGCCACTACGTGATGGGCGGCGTCGAGGTCGACCCGGACACGGCGGCGGCCTCGGTGCCCGGCCTGTTCGCGGCCGGCGAGGTGTCCGGCGGCATGCACGGCTCCAACCGGCTCGGCGGCAACTCGCTGTCCGACCTGCTGGTGTTCGGCAAGCGGGCCGGCGACGGCGCGGCGGACTACCTGGAGTCACTCGGTTCCGCTAAGCCCGCCGTCGCGCAGGCCGACCTGGACGCGGCCGTGGCGGAGGCGCTCGCGCCGTTCGCGCGGGCCGAGGGCGAGAACCCGTACACGGTTCACCACGAACTGCAGCAGACGATGCATGACCTGGTCGGCCTCATCCGGCGCGAGTCCGAGGTCAAGGACGCGCTCGCCGCCCTGGAGAAGTTCAGGGAGCGGGCGGAGACCGTCGCCGTTCCCGGGATGAGGGCCTACAACCCGGGCTGGCACTACGCGCAGGACCTGCGGAACATGCTGCTCGTCGCCGAGTGCGTGGCCATGGCCGCCCTCGAGCGCGAGGAGTCGCGCGGCGGGCACACCCGCGAGGACCACCCGGTGATGTCGCCGGAGTGGCGCAAGGTCAACCTGATCCTGTCGCTGAACGGCGACAAGGTCGAGATGGTGCACCAGCCGATTCCGACGATCCGACCGGACCTGCTCGACCTGTTCGACATCTCCGAGCTCAAGAAGTACATGACCAAGGAAGAGCTGGCCGGGCACCGTGAGGCGGCTGCGCTGGAGGAGGGTCACTGATGGGATACCTGGCGAAGTTCCGGGTCTGGCGCGGCGACGCGGGCTCCGGCTCGCTGCAGGACTACAAGGTCGAGGTCAACGAGGGCGAGGTCGTCCTCGACGTGCTGCACCGGCTGCAGGCCACCCAGGCGTCCGACCTGGCCATCCGGTGGAACTGCAAGGCCGGCAAGTGCGGCTCGTGCTCCATGGAGATCAACGGCATGCCGCGGCTTGGCTGCATGACCCGGATGAACACGTTCGCCGAGGACGAGACGTTGACGATCACCCCGATACGGACCTTCCCGGTCATCAGGGACCTGGTCACGGACGTGTCGTTCAACTACGCCAAGGCGCGGGAGATCCCCTCGTTCACGCCGGACCCGTCCATCAAGCCGGGCGAGTTCCGGATGCAGCAGGAGGACGTCAACCGGTCGCAGGAGTTCCGCAAGTGCATCGAGTGCTACCTGTGCCAGAACGTCTGCCACGTGATCCGCGACCATGAGGAGAACAAGGAGGCCTTCGCCGGCCCCCGGTTCCTGATGCGGATCGCGGAGCTCGAGATGCACCCGGCCGACGAGGCCGACCGGCGCGACATCGCGCAGGACGACTTCGGCCTCGGCTTGTGCAACATCACCAAGTGCTGCACCGAGGTCTGCCCCGAGCACATCAAGATCACCGACAACGCGCTCATCCCGATGAAGGAGCGCATCGCCGGGCGGAAGTACGACCCGCTGGTCTGGCTCGGCTCGAAGATCTCCATGCGGCCGAAGTCCAAGGGCACCCCGGCGGTGCCCGGCAAGCGCTAGGCGGCTAGCCGCGGGGCGCCCTTGACGGTTCTTCCCCGTCAGGGGCGCCTTCGCCGTTTCACGAGGTGCCGTTTCCCGTGGTGCCTGTTTACATCCGTTCCGGGTGCCTGTTCACTAGGTGCCTGACCTTTGACATGGATACCGGCCGTGGCTGCGGGCGGATCGCGGGCAGGTCGGCGGTCGGCTGGTAGTAGTCCAGGTCGGCCGTCCCGATCCCGGGGATGCGGCCGACGTTGTTGTACTGCCAGAACGTCCAGTGCCGCCAGCTGGACGGCACGGCGGGCCGGGTGCCGCCGTACGCGGCCAGCCACAGCGGGTCCTTGCGGAACCGGCTGGTGGCCCCGGTGCACTCCCGCCACCACAAGGCCGTCGTGTAGATGACCGGCCACTTCCCGGTCCACGCCCTGACCTGGCCGACGAAGCCGGCGATCCAGCCGATGATGTGCCTGCCCCGCAGGCCGTAGCAG
Organism: uncultured Actinomycetota bacterium; assembly: GCA_963811335.1. Lineage (GTDB taxonomy): Bacteria > Actinomycetota > Actinomycetes > Streptosporangiales > Streptosporangiaceae > Trebonia. The sequence continues at coordinate 135,990 of CAWERB010000008.1, forward strand.
TCGTGGCCCGCCCGGTACGGGTCGTTCTCCAGGTCGACGACGAGCGGCAGCTTGCCGGGCCCGCGCAGGCTGCGCCCGCCGCCCGCGGCATGGACGACGTAACGCGCGGTCGGCGCGCCGCCAGCGCTGGCCGGGTTGGCGAACACGTACGGCAGCACCGCGAGCCCGGCCGCGGCGGCCGCCCGCACGTCGGACCGGTAGTACGGGTTTCGGTAGTACGTGCCCTCGGTGGCCTTGACCGCGACGAAGCTGATGCCGTGCCTGGCGAGCAGCCGCCAGTCGATCGGCTTCCCCGCGTGCTGGTAGGACGAGATGTCCAGCCCGCGGACGGGATACGCGGACCGCGCGGGCAGGGCGGGCAGCGCCGGGGCCCGCGGGCCGGCCGCGCCGGCGAGCGTCGCGGGCGCGCCGGGCGCGCCGGGCGCGGCGTGCGCGCTGGATGCCGAGGCGAGCGCCAGCACCAGCGTCATGGCGCCGGTCGTCGTCACAGGGAGTAGCACTACTCTCCGCAACATGATCATGTACGGAGAGTAATCAATGCAGGCTGAAGCTACAAGACCTAACTTTTTTAGCCGCCGGTTCGCTCGCGGAGCACTGCCACCCCGTCGCCTTCCAGGTCGGCGAGCGCGGCCTTTCGCCCGGCGGCCGCGAGCACGATCGCCTCGCCTGGGCCCTGGACGGCGGGGCCGTCGCCCGCGGTCCATCCGATGTCGGATGCGCAGAGCTTCAGGCCCGCGACGTTCCGCCTGGGGCTGAACAGCGGGCTGGCCTCGCCGCGCCGCGCACTGCCGCGCCATACGCCCCGGCATGCGCTACTTTACCGGTAAACTTTTCCCACGAGGTAAACTTTTCGTCCGGCGTAAAGAAAAGACGTTCTAGCCGTCTTTTATTTACACGTTGTGAAATGTTTACCGACAGGTCCTGTCGGCGCCGTACCGGGCGCCCGCGCCCGTGCGGGGCTTTGCCCGGTATGGGCGGTTTCGCCGGTTAGCGGGGATGGGCGGGGAAGGTGGGGAGGTTGCGTCCTGGCCTGCGCGCCGCCGACGGGACCGGCCCGCCTGCCCTGATAGCGCGGTGGCCGATCAGGACTGCTCGCGGGAGACCCGGCCGCGGACCCGGCCGCGCTCCTTGGCGTCGAGGATCGTCTTGCGCAGCCGGACCGCCGAGGGGGTCACCTCGCAGCACTCGTCCTCGGCGCAGAACTCAAGCGCCTGCTCCAGGGACAGGATGCGCGGCGGGACCAGCCGCTCAAGCTCCTCGGCGGTGGACGAGCGGATGTTGGTGACCTTCTTCTCCTTGGTGATGTTCACGTCCATGTCGTCGGCGCGCGAGTTCTCGCCGACGATCATGCCCTCGTACACCTCGGTGGTCGGGGACACGAACAGCGAGCCGCGCTCCTGCAGGTTGAACATCGCGTAGCTGTTGGCCGCGCCGGCCCGGTCGGCCACCAGCGAGCCGGTGGCGCGGCCGCGGATCTCGCCGGCCCACGGCTCGTAGCCCTCGAAGACATGGTGCGCGATCCCGGTGCCGCGGGTCTCGGTGAGGAACTGGGTGCGGAACCCGATCAGGCCGCGGGACGGGACGAGGAACGCCAGCCGCACCCAGCCGGTGCCGTGGTTGGTCATCGTCTCCATCCGGCCGCGGCGCACCGAGACGAGCTGGGTGACCGCGCCGAGGTACTCCTCGGGTACGTCGATGGACAGCCGCTCGAACGGCTCGTGCAGCTTGCCGCCGATCTCCCTGGTCACGGCGGACGGGCGGCCGACGGTCAGCTCGTAGCCCTCCCGGCGCATGGTCTCGACCAGGATCGCCAGCGCCAGCTCGCCGCGGCCGCGGACCTCCCACGCGTCCGGGCGCTCGGTGGGCAGCACCTGGAGGCTCACGTTGCCGACGAGCTCACGGTCGAGGCGGTCCTTGACCAGCCGCGCGGTGACCTTGGTGCCCCGCTCGCGGCCCGCGAGCGGCGACTTGTTGGTGCCGAGGGTCATCGAGATGGCCGGCTCGTCCACGGTGATCAGCGGCAGCGGGCGCGGGTCGTTGGGGTCGGCGAGGGTGTCGCCGATCATGATGTCCGCGATGCCGGCGATCGCGGCGATGTCGCCGGGGCCCGCCTCGTCAGCCTGCTTGCGCTCGAGCGCCTCGGTCAGGAACAGCTCGCTGACCTTCACCCGCTCGCTGCTGCCGTCGTGCTTGATCCAGGCGACCTGCTGGCCGCGCTTGATCGTGCCGTTGTGGATCCGGCACAGCGCGATCCTGCCCAGGTAGGAGCTGGCGTCCAGGTTGGTGACGTGCGCCTGCAGCGGGGCGGTGGGGTCGTACATCGGGGCGGGGACGGCGCTCCTGATGACGTCGAACAGCGGCTCGAGGTTCTCGCTGTCCGGCATCTGACCGTCCTCCGGCCGGTTCAGGCTGGCCCGGCCGGCCCTGGCGGCGGCGTAGACGATCGGGAACTCGATCTGGTCCTCGGTCGCGTCCAGGTCCATGAACAGCTCGTAGCAGGCGTCGACGACCTCGGCGATGCGCGCGTCGGGGCGGTCGACCTTGTTGATGACCAGGATGACGGGAAGGTCTCGCCTCAAGCGCCTTGCGCAGCACGAACCTAGTCTGCGGCAGCGGTCCCTCGGAGGCGTCGACGAGCAGCACCACGCCGTCCACCATGGACAGGCCGCGCTCTACCTCGCCGCCGAAGTCGGCGTGGCCCGGCGTGTCGATGATGTTGACCGTCAGCCCGCCGTGCTTGACCGCGGTGTTCTTCGCGAGGATCGTGATGCCCTTCTCGCGCTCCAGGTCGTTGGAGTCCATGACCCGCTCGTCGACGTGGGCGTGCGCGCCGAACGCGTTCGACTGCCACAGCATCGCGTCGACCAGCGTGGTCTTGCCGTGGTCGACGTGCGCCACGATGGCGACGTTGCGCAGGTCGTCGCGGGTTGCAAGCGGCATCGCGGGCGTCATGATGGTCTCCTGCTGTGCGGGCATGCGTGACTCTCGCTCATTCGGCATCGGGATCGCAGCCTCCGGTGATCTGGCGATCTGGCCGGCGATCCGGCGCCCCCGTGGCTGAGCCGCGATTCGCGGCGCATACCAGTCTATTGCCGCTTCGCCTGCGCCTTGACCCTGGGCCCGCCTGGGTAAGCCGGGCTTACCAGGGCTAAGACCAGGCCGTCTAGGCCAGGGCTAAGCCGCGAGGCCAGGCCTAAGCCGCGAGGGAGGCCAAGGATACGGCGAACGACCAATAGCGGGACGGGGGGACCTTAGCCCGCACCCTGTAAGTACGCAGGAAACCAGGGCGGTTTCCGCGAAACCGTGGAGGACCCATGAACGGGAACCTGTGGTACGAGGTGGCCAAGCAGGGTGCCGCGGACCGGCAGCGGGCCGCGCGGCAGGCCGGCGAGGCGCGCCGCGCGCGCGCCGCCGCCCGCGCGCGGCGCGCCAGCGAGCGGGAGCAGGAGTCGCCCGTCACGCCGGCGATACCTGACTACGCGCACGAGATGTTCGCGGAGGCGCGGGACGGCGTTCCCGGGCCGCGGCAGGAGGCCGGGCACGGCCGCCAGGCACGCGCGGGCCGTTAGCACGGCGCGCGGCTGACCAGCGCGGACGCCAACGATGTCAAGCGAAGAGAAAGTCCGGCCGAATTCCGGTCCGTCCACTTCTGGGCGGGCCGGAATGTCAGACCCCGGTGAGACGCTTGACATTGTGATGAGCAGACGCGGGGCCAGCCCGGTCCTAGTCGGACGGGCAGCCGAGATGGCCGCGCTGGAGGCCGCACTGGACACGGTCCGCCAGGGCGAGCCCGCTGCCGTGCTCATCGGCGGCGAGGCCGGGATGGGCAAGACCCGGCTGATCGCCGAGTTCACCGCGGCCGCGCGCGGCGCCGGTGTCCGGGTACTTACCGGGGCGTGCCTGGAGCTCGGCGCCGACGGGCTGCCGTACAGCCCGTTCACCGCGATGCTGCGGGACCTCGTCCGCGAGGTGGGCGCCAGGGAGATCGCCGGACGGCTGTCCGGCAGCGGGCGGGCCGCCAGGGAACTGGCCAGGCTGCTGCCCGAGCTGGGCCCGGTCTCCGCCCCCCCGGCCCCAGCCACCGTGCCCGCCAGGCACGGCGACGGGGCGGGCCGAACGAGGGCAGCACTGCCGCCGTCGACGGCGGCGACGCCTACCCGGGCGGGGTGATGACCGCGGGCGAGGCGCGGGCGCATCTTTTCGAGGGCTTCCTTACCCTGCTCGAGCGGCTCGCTGAGCAAGGGCCGCTCACCCTGATCATCGAGGACGCGCACTGGGCGGACCGCTCAAGCCGTGACCTGCTCGCCTTCCTCATCGGCTACCAGCGGGCCGTGCCCAACCTGCTGATCATCGTGACGTTCCGTTCCGACGAGCTGCACCGGACCCATCCGCTGCGGCCGCTGCTCGCCGAGCTCGCCAGGATCGACTGGGTGGACAGGACCGATCTGCCGCCGCTCACCCGCGGGCAGGCCGAGGAACTCGCCGCCGTCGTACTTGGCCGGACGCCGGACCGCGGTCTCGCCGACGCCATCTTCGAGCGCGCCCAGGGCAACCCGCTGTTCACCGAGGAGCTGCTCGCCTGCTCCGACGGCTCGGACGGCTGTGACATGGTGCCCGACTCGCTCGCCGACCTGCTGTTGCAGGCCGTGCGGCGGCTGCCTGAGGACACCCAGGAGGTGCTGCGCGTCGCCAGCGCGGGCAGCGGCGTGACGAGCGACGCCCTGCTCGCGCAGGTCACCGGGCTGGACGCGGGCAAGCTCATCGCCGCGATCCGCCCGGCCGTCGCGGCGAACGTCCTGGTGACGACCGGGGACGGGTACTCGTTCAGGCACGCGCTCATCCAGGAGGCGGTGCACGCGGACCTGCTGCCAGGCGAGCATGCCGCCGTGCACACCCGGTTCGCGCGAGACAATCGACGTTGACCCGTCGCTTGTCTCGGCGGGCCGGGCGGACATCGAGAAGGCGCACCACTGGTACTCGGCGCACAACACGACGGGCGCGCTCGCCGCGTCCTGGCGGGCGACGGTGCAGGCATCGAACGTGGTCGCGCACGCGGAGCGGCTGATGCTGCTCGACCGCGTCCTCGAGCTTTGGGAGCAGGTGCCGGACGCCGCGGCGCAGATCGGCGCCGATCACGTGCGGGTGCTCGAGGAGGCGGTGGCCGCCGCCGGCGACGCGGCGGAGCCGCAGCGCGGCCTCGCGTTCGTCGAGCTCGCGCTCGCCGAGCTCGACGAGACCGCCGAGCCGGTCAGGTACGCGCTGCTGCTGCGGCGGCGGTTCACGTTCCACAAGGACCTCGGCCTTGCGCAGTCGGAGGCCGACCTGCACCGGGCGCTCGCCCTGGTGCCCGAGTCCGTCTCGCCGTCGGCCCGGACGGAGCTGCTTATCTCCGTCGCGCACTGCGGCATCGACAACGACGGGCCGCAGTACCGCGCCTGGGCGGCGGAGGCGCTGCGGCTCGCGCGCGAGCTCGGCAACGTCGACGCCCAGGCGGAGGCGCTCGTCAACCTGGCGATGCTCGAGGCCGGGCGGAGCCAGGTCGCGGCCAGCGACAGCGAGGCCTTCCGGCTGCTGACGCAGGCGCGCGAGCTCACCAAGCAGGCCTGGGCGTACCACCCCATCATCAAGCTGGTGATCATCGAGACGCACCTGCTGTGCGGCGCGGGCGAGTTCGAGCTCGCCGTGCGCGCGGCGCGGCGCGGCATCGCCGACGCCGAGCGGCACGGCCTCGCCAGGACGGGCGGCGCGTTCCTCGCGATCAACCTGGCGGAGCCGCTGCTGTACCTCGGGCGCTGGGACGAGGCGGTGGAGGTGGCCGGGCGCGCGCTCGACCTCGCGCCGCCGCCGCGCACCCGGGTCGGGCTGTGGGCGCTGGACGGCATCATCGCGCTCGCCCGGGGAGACATCGCCAGGGCGGCCAGGCGGGCCGGCGCGTCCCGGGTGGTGCTCGCGGCCGGCGGCTACGACGAGCAGTATCACCTGCCGGTCGCCGAGCTTGACGTCGCCGTGGCGCTGGCCGCGGAGGGGCCGGCCGCGGCCGCCGCCGCGGCCGCCGAGGCGCTGCGCCAGTACGACGTGTCGGCGGCCAGCCCCAGGTACGCGTGGCCGCTGCTGGTGACCGCGGCCACGGCGGCCGTCCAGGCACCGGGCGAGGAGGCCGCCGCGCTGCTCGACAAGCTGCGGACCCTCGCCGAGAAGCAGGACGTGCGCGGCCCGGTGCAGCGCGCCTGGCAGCTGTCGTTCGCGGCGCTTGATCCTCAGGCGGTTTTTGACGCAGTCGCTGAGCAGGACACCGACGACGACGGCCGGCTCGCCGCCGCGGACGCGGCCGTCGCCGCGTGGGAAGCGGTCGGCCAGCCCTACCAGGCGGCCGTCGCTCTCGCCCATGGCGCCCGCGTCGCCCTGGCGGAGCGGCCCAGGTCTTCCGGCGCGGCTGCGCACGAGGCGGCGGCCCGGCTGCGCCGCGCCGCGCCGATCGCCCAGCGGCTCGGCGCCTTCCCGCTCGCCGCGCAGCTCGCCGAGCTCGAGCACCGGGCCGGCGCTGACGGCGACGCCGGCGAGCCGGGCCTCACCGCGCGGGAGGTCGAGGTCCTCCGCCTCGTCGCGGCCGGGCAGTCGAACAGGGAGATCGCCGCCACCCTGGTCATCTCGCCCAAGACGGCGAGCGTCCACGTGTCGAACATCCTCGCCAAGCTGGGCGCCGCCACCCGCACCGAGGCCGCCGTCAAGGCACACCAGCTACTGCTGCTCTAGCTGCGTCACTGACCTCTCCCGCGCGGGCGGTCCCGGCTGGGCCGGCACCTGCGTTAGGTCGTCGCGGGCCAGGAAGCGCAGCCGCTGCGCCCGGGCGTCCCACGTGTAGACGACGGCGGTGCCCGCGATCACGTCGTGCAGCGCGCGACGCTCGCGGCCGGTCAGGATGCCGGCGAAGCCGAGCCCGAGCAGCAGGATGCTGAGCGGGAAAGCCAGCGTGCGCACGATCGCGCGGCGCGGGCCCGCCGTCTCGCCTTCCCGGCTGACGACCTGGATGCCGAGCACCGCCATGCCGAAGGTCTTGCCGCTTGCCGCCCACGCGTACGCGAAGTACACGAACCACCAGCAGCCGTAGGTGATCGCCACCGGAAGGGGGCGCCGGTCCCAGCTGAACGCGTGCCCGGCGATCAGGCCGACCACGAACGAGACGGCGGCCAGGGCCAGCCCGAACAGCCCGCTGATCACCCCGAGGTCGATCGCGTAGGCGAGAAAGCGGGAAACGGACCCCGCGTAATGGCCGCGCAGCCCGGTCAGCTCGCGGATATCGGGCGTCATCGTTCGGCCCGCCCGCTGACCAGGAGCCGCGGGCCGCGCAGTGCGGCCGGCCGCCTGGTGCCGCGGCCGAGCCCGCGGTCGACCCAGCGCGCGATGAAGTTGTCCAGGCCGACCGCCTGGCTGCGGACAAGGTCGATTCCCTCGCTGAAGACCGTGCTTGAGGACCGGGTGAGGATCGCGGAGAGCTCGGTCTTGTCGAGCAGCGCGCTGACGTCGACGCGGCCCGCGATCGCATCCACGTCCACCCGGCTCAGCCAGGGCGTCCAGGTCCAGCCGGTCAAGCACCCGGTCCACGTCAACCCGGTCAAGCACCCGGTCCACGTCAACCCGGTCAAGCAGCCGGTTGACGTCCACCCGGTCAAGCAGCCGGTTGACGTCCACCCGGTCAAGCAGCCGGTCAACGTCAACCTGAGCGAGGAGCTTGTTCACGTCGATCTGCCCGAGCAGCGCGTTGATGTCGAGCGAGTCGACTACGAGCTCCGTGGCGCGCCGCGCGACGGCCTGCGCCAACGAGTCCACCGGCTCGGCGAGCCGCCTGCTCGCCGAGCGCGCTCGTTCAACCGGGTCCACGCGACCATCGTCTCTCCGCCGAGGGCGCGGCCATATCCCCCTACGGGGGTGATGCGGGCCGAGTCAGGTCGCGGAGGGCGGCCATGACGAACGCGGCGACCTGCGGGCTGGGAGAGCGCCCGTCCAGGTCATCGAGCGCCCAGGCCAGCTCCATCGTGCCCATCGCGAACACGCGGCCGCCGCTCGGCGCGGTTGCCCGGATCATGTCCACGCTGTGGCGGACGCCGTCGGATCCCGGGAGGACCGCGGTCATCAGTGGCACCACCTGACCCGCGAAGCAGCCAGGAACCAGCGAGTCCCACTCGTAGCCGACGACCCCCGGGATCACGTCCCCCGGCGCCAAGCCGGCCGCCGCCAGCCATGGATCGCCGCGCGGCCCCACGACCGTGTACGAGGTGGGCGGCGCGCTCAGGTCCCGCTGCGCGGCCCACTGGTGCTGGACTCCCATCAGCTTGCACTCGGGCTCGCCGAACGCACTGAAGAACCCGTTGTCGAGGCGCCGGTCGCGGGCCGGATCGATGGCGGGATCCCGCCACTCCACGATCGTCCGGCCGCCGTCGGCGTAGCGCATCCGCCAGTCGGCGCTGTCGGAGCCGAACATCAGGTTCGTCGACTGCCCGAGCGCGCGGTCGAAGGCGTCGCGTATCGCTTGCGTCCAGTACTCGTCGTGGCCGATCGCGAACACCAGGCGGTGCCGCGGCAGCGACCCGGGCGCCTCGTCCGTGTCGACGTCGGTCTGGTAGGAAACGTCGGTGCCGTTGCGCTCGAGGAAGCGGACCCAGGGCAGTTCGAGCCGCGTGACCATGTCGGTGAACATCCGCTGGTCGTAGGGCCGGTCGAACGACACCTCGACGGCGTGCCTGCTGGTGTTGAACTGGTACAGGCTCTTGCCGCCCCAGGGGTTGTAGGCCTCCCACGTATTGACCGGCACCTGGACAAGCACCGCGGACGCGGGAGCCGCCGGGCTCTGGCGCACGATCAGCGGAACGCTCCCCACGGCGCCGGCGTCCGGGCCGCTCACGATGTCGAGCTTGGCCTCGTAGTAGCCGGAGACCGCGTCGGCCGGGATCTCAACATCGTCGGTCACCCGCCAGGGAACCCGGAACAGCCCCGTGGCCGGGTCGGGTGTGGTCGGCGGGGGCTGGGCGACCGCGGCCTGGCTGGAGCCGCAGCCAGGCACGCACCCGATGAGGCGCCCCCCGACCCCGCCGTACCATCCAAGCCGGTACACCAGCACCCGGTAGCGCGAGCCTGGCGGCGCGGACACGTGCAGGTCAAAGCGCTGCCCCGGGGCAACGCTGGTCTGCGAGGCATAACCGCTGATCGCCGTCCCCGCGCCGGCCGGGATCTGCCAGCCGGAGGTGCCCGGGAGCGAATTCTCTCGCTGCACCGGATTGGCGCCGGCCGCGGTGGGCGCGCCGGCCGCGGTGGGCGCGCAGGGCGCGGGGGGCGTGAAGGGGGTGGCGGGCGTGCCGCTACGGACCGGTCCGCCGCACGCGCCGAGGGCGAGCGCGACGACCGCGGCGCTGACCGCGAGCAGCGCGGCCGGACGCTCGCTCATCGCACGGTCACTGATGGCCGGTCCCCCGCGGTCGTCCGCCCGAGGTTCCGGGGCCGCGGGACCCGGCGGCCAGGAATGCCGTGCCGAAGAACAACTCGGTCCAGGAGGGATCGGCCAGTTCTTCCCGCATGGCCGTGCGAATTACCTCCCACGGCCGGCGCGTCATCCACTCGTCGATCGCGGCGAAAGGCCGCACCATCGCGGTTCCGAGCTGCGCTAGCCACTGCGGCGTGCGGCCGGGAACCTTGAGGTCAAGCACCGCCAGGCGGCCGCCCGCGGAAAGGGCCGCGGCGCCGTGGGCGATGACCTGCGCGCACCCGGGCACCTGCGACAGGGCGTACGTGGACAGGATCGCGTCGACCTCGGCGGGGAAGTCGAAGTCGGCCGCGTCGGCTTGCACCAGGCTGACGTTGCTCCAGCCGTGCGCCGCTACCCGGTCCTGGGCCTGGGCGAGCATCGCGTCGGTCAGGTCGACGCCGACGATGCGGCCGCCGGGGCCGATCGCCTCCTCAATCAGCGGGAAGTTCAGGCCGGTGCCGCACGCGATATCGATCACGCTGGCACCAGCGCGAAGGCCGAGCGCCTGGACGGCCAGGAGGCGCTGGGCCCGCTGAGGGTAGCCGGGCGCGGGGTAGAGCCGGGAGGTGACGTCGTAGTGCTTCGCCTTCTTGCGGTACGTCTCGATGAGGCGCTCCTGGGTGCCCATCTAAGACGCCGCGCCTTCTCGCGCGTCAGACTCGGCGGCCGCCTTGATCGCCACCATCTCGGCATCGCTTACGCGCTGGATCCTGCCTTTGAGCATGCGGGCGGGTATCGCGCGCATGATGCCCGCGAGGTCGACCTCGATCCACATCATGGCGTCGGTCTGCCCGTCGCCGGCCGGCTCGAGTTCCATTCCCCAGCGCGCCGCGGAAGTGCCCATCGGCCCGGCGAACGCCATGGAGCGGGGCGCCTCGACAACCGTCACCTCCTGGCTCCGGCCGCGAGACAACCCGAGTATCAGCTTCGCCCGCTGGTCCACCCGCGAGCCGGGCTGCAGCGGAGTCCCGCCGCGAACCCGGCCTTCGAGAACCGTCGGGGCCCACTCCGGCCAGCGCCCGACGTCACAGAGATACGCCCACACCGCTGGGACGCTGCTGGCGATTGTTATGCGGCTCTCGGTTCTGAATGTCATCTGGCGGTCTTTCCGTAGTGGGTGTTCACTCCGGGCGGCACAGGCTTACCCCGCCCGGGTGCGGTCAGTGCGTTCGCTACCGCTTGCGTGGTCTGTTCCCAGCCGCACAGGGCCGACCGCCGCGCTCGGGCGGCGGCCCGCAGCCGGAGCCGGTGGCGCTCGTCGCCCAGCCAGTCGCCGAGCGCGGCGGCGAGGGCGGCCGGATCACCGGGAGGAACCAGCTGGCCGGGGCGGGTGCCATCGGCGGTGGCGCCGAGCGCTTCCGGCAGCCCGCCGACGGCGGCCGCTACGACGGGCAGGCCGTGGGCGAGCGCTTCTGTGACGGTCATGCCGTAGGTCTCCGCGCGGGACGGCGCGACGAGCAGGTCGGCGGTGGCGTACGCGCGGCTGAGGGCCGCGCCGGTCAGCACGCCGCTGAGCCGGACGCGGTCTCCGTAGCCGAGGCTCGCGATACGGGCCCGCAACTGCCCGGTGAATTCCGGGTCGCGGTCGAGCGGTCCGGCCAGCAGGCAATGCCAGTCCCGGTCGGCCAGGCCGGCGAGCGCCTCGACGAGGAGGTCCTGTCCCTTGTGGCGGCCGAGGACTCCGACGCAGATCAGGTTGCCCCCGGCCCCGCCGCAGTCCCCGGCGGGCCGGGCCTGGGCGGCGACCCGGTCGACGCCCGGCCGGGCGACGTGCACCCGGCTGGCCGGGACCGAGTACCGGGTCAGCACCTGCCGGCGGGTCCATTCGCTGGTAACGGCCACGCCGGCCGCCGCGCGGAGCACGCTCCGTTCTGAGTGCTCCGTGCTTGCATCATGGGGTGCGTCGAGGGCGGTGGCCAGCGGCATGTGCAGCAGCACCGTTATTTGTATCCGCGCGATGTGCGGCAGCAGTTGCGCGGCGGCCGGCGAGGCGATGAGCCCGTCGATCAGGACGGTCTCGCCGTCGGGGATGGCGGAAACGACGCGGGCCAGGTCGGCGCGCTCCCCCGGGCCGGGTACCGGCCCCGCCGCGGCGACGGTCGCGACCACCACCTCCCAGCCGGCCTCGGCAAGCCCGGCGCAGACCCGCCGATCGTAGATGTTGCCGCCGGTCGGCTGGCCGGGATCGTCGAACCCCTCGGGGACTACTACGTGAACCCGCACGATGTTCCGGCCCTCCGCCAGCGCCTGCCGCACCGAGCCAGCCTCCCACCTGCGGCCGGGCTGAACCAGACCTTCCGCCGATCCGTGATACCTGACACCAGGTAGAACGTGGAAGCGGGGGACGTGGTTCGACCAGAGACGACGGCGCTGGAGCGGGCCCGGGCGGCCGCCTACCCCGCGGGCGAGTATGTCGGCCAGGAGAGCTTCATGCGGGCGGCCGAGGTCCGGAGGCTGGCTCACCAGGCCCGGGTCGGCCCCGGCGTGTCGGTGCTCGACCTGTGCTGCGGGGTGGCCGGCCCCGGCCGGATGATCACGGCGGAGTCGGGGTGCCGCTACCTGGGTATCGATCACTCCGCCAGCTCCCTGGCGGTGGCCAGTGCGCTGGCCGGGAATCTTCCCTGCCGATTCGAGCAAGCTCACCTCCCGCCGCTACCCGAGGGCCGCTTCGAGGTGGTATTCCTGCTGGAGACGATGCTGGCCTTTCGCAACAAGGGTGTCTTGACGGGTGAGGTGGCGCGCGTGCTTGAGCCGGGCGGGCGGTTCGCTTTCACCGTGGAGGAAGGCGGGCCGCTCACCCGGCAGGAGCGGGCGCGGATGCCCGCCGCCGATACGGTCTGGCCCATCGAGCTGACGGAATTGACGGACGTGCTGCGCGACGCGGGGCTGACCGTGACCTGGCGGCAGGACTGCAGCTCCGCCCATCAGGCGATAGCGACGGCGCTGCTTGGCTGCTACCGAGCTGATTCGCCGCGGATCGCCGGCCAGATCGGAACGCAGGCCACCGCCGAGCTGATCACGGCGCATCAGCTGTGGAGTGACTGGCTCGGCAGCGGGCGGGTACGCAAGTTCGCGATGGTGGCCGAGAAGCGATGACTAACGTGGCCGAAGCTTTCGACTATGCCCGCTACCTGGCCGCGAAGACGACCGTTGATGACCGGGCGCTTAACCGGCACGTGCTGGCCGAGTTGCGCCGCCTCATGCCCGCGGGTGCGCCGCGGGTGCTTGAGGTCGGCGCCGGCCTGGGGACGATGGCGGCCCGCCTGACGGACTGGGGCGTGGTCGGCGCCGGCGAGTACATCCTGCTGGATACGGAACGGGAGCTGCTTGACCGTTCCCGCCAGTGGCTGTCGGACTGGGCGGCCGCGCGGGGCCTGCGCTGCGACCTGCGGCCGGACGGGCTGCAGGCGGGGGACCTGCGGGTGCGCCTGGTCCATGCGGAGCTCGGCGGGTACCTGGAGGACGCGCGCGGGGCGCTGGCCGATGTGCTGATCGCCAACGCCGTCCTTGACCTGGTGGACGTGCCGGCCGTCCTGCCCGGGTTGCTGCGGTTGCTGGTCCCCGGCGGCGTCTACTGGTTCACGATCAACTATGACGGCGAGACCATCTTCGAGCCGGGCCATCCACTCGATGACCAGGTCATGCGGGCGTACCACCGCGACATGGACGAGCGCGTCCGCTACGGCCGCCCGGCCGGGGACAGCCGGACGGGCCGCCGCCTGTTCCACTACCTGCGGGCCGCGGGGGCGCCCGCGCTGGCGGCGGGGTCGTCGGACTGGGTCGTAAGCGCCGGCCCGGACGGAAGCTACGCCGGCGATGAGGCTTACTTCCTCGGCAGCATCCTTAGCACCATCAAGAACGCGTTGCGGAGTCACGAGGACCAGGTGGGGCCGGCGGACCTGGCCGGCTGGCTGGCCGTGCGCCATCGGCAACTGGCGGCTGGTGAGCTGGTTTACCTCGCTCACCAGCTTGATTTCGTGGGCCGCGCGCCCGGCTAGCGCCCCACAGCGCCTTCCACCCGCGGTGCCGCTGGAAGGGGATTTCAAACGCGGCGGCGAACAGCCGGGCGAAGCACACGGTGACGGGCAGCAGGATCGCGGCCAGCGCGAAGAAGGCCGGCGTCCCGGTCGCGACCCGGCCGAGTACCAGGCCGTACGACATGGCGATGACGATCGGCAGGTGCGTGAGGTACAGGCTGTAGGAGCAGGAGCCGAGGCTTCGCGGCATGCGGCTGTCAAGGAACCGGACGACGAACCGCGGGCGCGAGGTGGCGACCGCGGCGAGGAGGCAGCCGATCGCCGGCGCCCAGGCCAGGTCGAGCCAGAACAGGTTGAAGTACGACCAGACGGACCCCTTGACCACCATCAGCGCGAGGGCCGGCACCGCGGCGGCCAGCGCGTACCCGGCCCAGGGCCGTGACCGGGCCCGCTCGCCGGCGGTGACGATCCCGGCGGCCAGCAAGCCGACGGCGAACAGCACCGCCAGGTCGGGGGTGAACTTGACCAGGGCGGTATTCATCAGCGCGACGTGGGGTCCGAGCACGCCGGCGGTCACGACGACGGCGGCCACCAGGCCCGCCATCGCGATGGCACTGACCCGCCGGGCGAGCAGCAGCAGCAACGGCAGCAGGACGTACAGCTGGGCTTCGACGGCGATCGACCAGAACGCCCGGTTGGGGCTGCCCGCGGCGAAGGCGTCCTGGACCAGCAGCCCGTACACGACGACGGACTTCCCGTTGGGCACGGCCCAGCCGGGCTGGGCGAGCACGTACCAGGTCATCACCAGGCTGAACCCGAGCGCGGCCCAGTACGGCGGCAGGATGCGCCAGGCCCGCCGGCGCGCGTACGCCGCGATGGACTTAAGCCGCCACCCCGAGCGGGCCGGGCCGAGGCCAAGCGTGAAGCCCGACAGCACGATGAACACCGCGACCGCCGCCCGGCCGTAACTCAGCCCGACCGCCCAGAACGGCGCGCGGGCGGCGCTGGGGTAGCCCGGCCAGGCGCGCAGGAAGACGTGGTAGATAACGACGTACAGCGCGGCCAGGCCGCGGATTCCGTTCAGGCCGACGACGCCGCCCGGCTGGGCGGCCGCGGCTGGCGCGGTCGCCGCGGCTGGCGCGGTGGCGGGTGGCGGGTGGGCGCGGGTGTCTGTCATCGGTCCACGATCCCGGGGTCTACCGGGTCGGCGGGCCGGAGCGGATCGGCGGCCCGTTCCAGGCTACGCGAGAGCAGCTCATGGCCTCCGCGCCGGGCCTTGGTGGCCAGGTAGGCGGCGTTGGTCCCGGTGAGGTGCAGGGCGGTGGGGACCTGCCGGGCGATCGTGATGCCCAGGCGGGCCAGCTGGGCGCCCTTGTCCGGGTTGTTGCTCAGCAGCGCGATGCGGCTGGTGCCAAGGGCGTGCAGCATCTGGGCTGCGCTGGTGTAGTCGCGCTCGTCGGCCCCGTGGCCGAGCGCGAGGTTCGCGTCGTACGTATCCAGGCCGCGATCTTGCAGCGCGTAGGCGTCGAGCTTGTCGTACAGTCCGATGCCGCGCCCTTCCTGGCGCAGGTACAGCACGTACCCGCCGTGATCGGTGATCCGCTCGACCGCTTCGCGCAGTTGCGGTCCGCAGTCGCATCGCTGGCTGCCGAACACGTCACCGGTGAGGCATTCACTGTGCAGGCGCACCAGCGGTAGCCGGGCCGCGGCGGGCTGGCCGAGTTCGAGTGCCACGTGCTGCTGCGCGTCGGTCAGGCCGGTGAAGCTCACGACGGTGGCCGTGGTTGAGTAGCCGTCAGCCCAGCGCAGCGGGATGCGAATACGACGGCGGATCGCCGCCGCCGGGACCGCCCTGGTCACGAGGCCGGGTCAGCCACGAACGGGCTCCATCGCCCGCGGCGCCTGCTCAGGTTCGCTCGGCTCGGCCGGGTGTCCCTGGCCGCGGCGGCGGTGCACGGCGTCCCCGAGCAGCAGGCCCGCGCCCGGGACAACCGCGGCCAGCATCAGCACCGCGTAGAGGGTGGCGACCGTGACCCCGGTCGCCGCGCCGAGCCCGGCCGCGGCGAAGGCCCAGGCGGCAGCGCCCTCCCGCGGCCCCCACCCGCCGACGCTCAAGGGGATCGCCGCCGCGGTCTGGACCACCATCAGCAGCGCGACCAGTTCGCCCAGGGGCGCGGTGCAGCCCGCGACCCGGGCCGCGATGACGAACGTGGCCGTGTGCCCGGCGACGACGAGCACTGAGGCCAGGGTGAGCTGCGGCCACGCCCCTCGGGCCAGCAGGCCGTGACGCAGGTCAGCGGTAACGGCCCGGGCGACGCGGGTCAGCCGCGACCGGCCGCGGTGAGTGGCCCCGCGCAAGACCAGCACGACGCACCCGGCTACGCCCGCGACACCCGCCAGCACGTACGGCAGCGCGGGCCGGACCGGCGAGGGCAGGGTCAGCAGCACGGCGGCGGTCACCACGGCCTGGATGACCTGACCGCACAGCCGTTCCCACGCCACCGCGCGCAGCCCGCACGCGACGTCCCCGGCGCGCCGGCCGTGCGTGACCGCCCGGTGGACGTCGCCGAGGACACCGCCGGGTAGCACGGAGTTGAGGAACAGGGAACGGTAGTAAGCGCCGACCGCGCCGGGCAAGCCGATGTCGACGCCGAGCGCCCGGGCGACGACCCGCCACCGCCAGGCTGAGCACACCGTGGTCAGGGCGGTGAGCGTGACGGCGGCCAGGACCGCCTGGCCGGTGACCGCGCGCAGCCCGTCCCCGAACGGTGCCGCGCCCACGTGCCGCACGAGAAACCACAGCACGGTGACGCCGGCGGCCAGGCGCAGCGCCGGCGGGCCGAAGCGACGGGCGGCCGGACTGATCCCGGCTGTAACTGAGTGCAAGAACACCACACCTGTTATACGGGCCGGCTGGTCAAATGGTTTGGACGTCCGGCCAGCGGCGGCCCGGGGACCCGCGGCAGGCCGCGGTGAACCAGCGTCACCGCGGGCCCGTTGTCACTAATGAGGGATGACGGCAGGACGGCTACGGAGACCGAGACGGGGGCACCATGCGCACCATCCAGCCTGCGGACGAGCGTCAGCCTGCGGGCGAGCGTCAGCCCGCGGACGAGCGCGCGCTGCTGCCTGCGATCCGGCGCGCGACGATCCTGGGGATGCTCGCCACGGCCGCCCTGCTCGGCGTCGTGTCCGCCACGGCTGGTCTCGGCGTCGCCGGCTGGATCACCGGGCTGGCCGCCGGCTCGGCGGTGCCCGCACTGCTTGTCACCGCCCGCATGCGCAGCGACGAGCCGGCGATTCACCCGGCGGACTGGGTCACCCTGGCCAGGGCGCTGCTGATCGCCGGGGTCGCGGGCCTGGTGGCCGACTCGTTCAGCCTGCCGGTACCGGTCACGGCGCTGGTCACCCTGTCCGCCGTCGCGCTGGCCCTCGACGCGGTGGACGGGCAGGTGGCGCGCCGGACCGGCACCGCCACCCCGGTGGGCGCCCGCTTCGACGGCGAGGTCGACGCCTTCCTCATCCTGCTGCTCAGCATCGTCGTGTCCCAGGACTACGGCGGCTGGGTGCTGGCGATCGGCGCCGCCCGCTACGCGCTGCTGATAGCGGGCTGGCTGATCCCGTGGCTGGCCGCGCCGTTGCCGCCCCGGTACTGGGGCAAGGTCGTGGCCGCGGTCACGGGCATCGTGCTCACCGTCGCCGCATCCGGGGTGACCAGCCGCCTGGCCGGGATAATCGCGGTCGCCGTCGCGCTGGTGCTGCTCGCCGAGTCATTCGGCCGCAACGTGATCTGGCTGTACCGCACCGGCGCTACCCCGCGCGCCCGCCGGGCCCTGCGGTTCACCGTCGCCGCACTCGCGCTCGGGCTCCTCTGGGTCGCCCTTTTGCTGCCTGAACGCACCTATCAGTTCTCCTTCGGGGATTTTGTCCGTATCCCGATTGAAATACTGGTCCTGGTCGCCGTGGCGCTGGTGCTGCCGGCCTGGCCGCGGCGCGTCGTGGCGGCGGTCGCCGGGGTCCTCTTCGGCCTGCTCATCATCGCCAAGTTCCTCAACATGGCGTATTACGACCTACTTAACCGGTCGTTTAACCCGGTGACTGACTGGCCCGAGATCTCACAGGCTAAGGGCGTCGTCCAGGCCGCGATCGGGGCCAGGCTCACCTGGGTCGTCCTGATCGTGCTCATCATCGCTCTCGTGGTGCTGGTCGGCCTCATCACCGCGGCGGCGATTCACCTCACCGCGGTGGCCGCCCGGCACCGCCGCGGTACCGTGCGCGGCCTGGCCGCCCTCACCGCCGTCTGGGGGCTGTCGGCTGGCCTGTCACTGCAGCTCATCCCGGGAACTCCGCTCGCCTCGGCGAGCGAAACCGGGCTGGCCATCGCCCAGGTCCGCGCCACCCAGGCGGCGCTCGCCGACCCGCGGGTCTTCGGGCAGGCCATCCACGGCGCTGACCCGCAGACCGCCATCCCCGCCGCGGACCTGTTGACCGGGCTGCGCGGCAAGGACGTCATCATCGACTTCGTTGAAAGCTACGGACAGGTCGCCGTCCAGGGCACGAGCTTCTCGCCGGGCGTCGACGCCGTGCTGCACAAGCAGCAGGCCATGCTGGCCAGCGCCGGCTGGTCCACGCAGAGCGCCTGGGCCGGCTCGCCCACCGCCGGCGGGGTCAGCTGGCTCGCCCACTCCACCCTGCAGTCTGGCCTGTGGGTGAACAGCCAGCAGCGATATGACGAGCTCCTCGCCAGCCAGCGGTTCACGCTCAGCGACGCCTTCAACAAGGCCGGGTGGCACACGGTCCTCGACGACCCAGAGGACGAGGAGTTTGCCCCCGCCAAGTCCTTCTACCATTACGACCAGGTCTATAACCGGCGTAACGTCGGCTACCAGGGCCCGTCCTTCAGCTACTCGGCGATGCCCGACCAGTACATGTATGCCGAGTTCCAGCGACTTGAGCTCACCCCCGGCCACAAGCCCGTGATGGCCCAGATCGCCACGACCTCCTCGCACACCCCCTGGGTGCCGCTGCCGTCCATGGTGCCCTGGAACCAGGTCGGCAACGGCTCGGTATTCGACTCCCAGCGGGGGACGGCCGCCGACGTGGCCCGGGTATGGAGCAACACCGACACCGTCCGCCAGTACTTCGGTCAGTCGATCCAGTACTCAATGACTGCCCTCACTTCATGGGTCACCGAACTGAACGACCCGAACCTCGTGCTCATCCTGCTCGGCGACGAGCAGCCGCACAGCACCGTCAGCGGCCCGGACGCCCAATAATTACGTGCCGATCTCGATCATCACCCGTGACCCTTCGGTGCTCAGGCAGATTTCCCCCTGGCACTGGCAGGACGGACTGCTGCCCGGCCCCTCCGCTCCGTTCGAGGAGATGGACGCCTTCCGCAACCAGTTCCTCAACACCTTCAGCACGGCCCCGGCCCATGGAGCCGCGGCATCCTAGTCCTGGTTCTGAACTCTCGCATTTCTCGACCAAATGATATCGAACATATGTTTTAATGAGTATATGAAACTGGCTGAGTGGGCGCGCGCGAGTGGTGTGCATCCGCAGGCCGCGTACAGGTGGTTCGGGGAGGACCGGATGCCGGATGCCGACGGCTGGACTCAGGCACGATCTGGGTGGACGTGGCTCGCTAATGAGTCTGGCCGAGTGGTGGTGCACCGGGGCGTGCGCGCAGCGACTGCCGCCGAGCACGAGGTGGCAGGGACCGATGGGTAAATTCGCGGTTCCGGAGGGGTGGACGGCGCAGGCCTACCGGTTCGCGCTGGATCCCTCTCCGGCACAGGCCCGGGCGTTCCGGTCCCACGCCGGCGCAGCGCGGAAGGCGTACAACACAATGCTCGCGCTGGTGAAGGCCGTCATGGGCCAGCGCCAGGCCGAGCGCTCCTACGGCATCGCGGAGGCCGACCTGACCCCGGCCTTGAACTGGTCCCTGGCGGGGCTTCGCAAGGAGTGGAACCGGCGCAAGGACGACGTAGCCCCATGGTGGGCGGAGAACAGCAAGGAGGCCTACAACACCGGCCTGGACGCCCTCGCGCGCGGGCTCGACGCGTGGTCGAAGTCGAAGAAGGGCCAGCGGGCCGGAGCCCTGGTCGGGTTCCCGCGCTTCAAGTCCGTCAGGTCGCGTCGGTCGGTACGCTTCACCACCGGGGCCCTGCGCGTGGAGGCTGACCGGCATCACGTCACCCTGCCGCGCCTCGGGTGGATCCGGGTGCACGAGTCGACCCGGAAGCTCGCCCGCCGCATTGAGGCAGGCACCGCGCGGGTCCTGTCCGCGACCCGTGTCCGAGGACGCGGCCGGTCGGTGGCATGTAGCGTTCCAGGCCATCGTCCAGCGTTCCGCGGGTGTTCACGGGCATGCCGGCGCGAGCGTGCCGGCGGTGGGCGTGGACGTCGGGGTGAAGGCCGGCGCCCTGCTAGTGATCGCTGCCCCGGACGGGCGTGAGGTCGGGCGAGTCCCGGCCCCGAAGTCCCTGGCCGCGGCGCAAGCCCGCCTGCGAACGCTGCAGCGCAGGGCCGCCCGTCAGCAGGGCCCCTGGGACCCGGACGCCAAGACCAAGAGGCCGCCGTCGAAGCGGTGGGCCAAGACGAGCCGACGCATCGGCCGGACCCACGCGCACGCCGCCGCCGTACGCCGGGACGCGTTGCACAAAGCGACCACGTTGCTGACGCGGCACCACCAGGTCATCACGGTCGAGACACTAAACGCCTCCGGGATGCGCTCGGCCGGCGGCGCCCGCAAGCGGGGCCTGAACCGCGCCCTGTCCGATGCCGCCCTCGCCGAGGTGCGGCGCATGCTGACCTACAAGACCAGGTGGTACGGCTCCATGCTCGTGGAGGCCGACCCCTATTTTCCATCGAGCAAGACCTGCTCGGGCTGCGGCAGGCGAAAGCCAAGCCTGACGCTGGCCGACCGAATCTATCAGTGCGATCACTGCGGCCTGAGAATCGACCGTGATCTCAACGCCGCGGTCAACCTCGCCCGACTCGGCGAACCTTGCCCGGGTGAACAGAGTCCCGCCGGGAGTGGCCCGGTGGCAGGACGTGGAGCCACCCGTGAGACCGAACCCGCGCGAGCAGGCGACGCAGGAGGCCGCGAAGCGTCAACCCCGCACCGGCAGCCGCCGGGCAAGACGGGGACCGCCTCACCGCAAGGCGAGGCTGCCTAATGGACGAGCAGACTCACATTTGCTCATCAGAAGGCAACGGCAGGTGGCTGGTGTCGTTGACGCAACGGACGGCGGCGAACCCGGGGCCGTACCACTGGATCTCGTTAAGGCAGGCGGACCCGAGATACAGCCGGTAAAGGGTGCTGAGCGGGACGCCCAGAGCCCGGCACAGCATGATCTTTATCGGGGTAACGTGACTGACCACCAGGACGGTCTGGCCGCCGTGGTCCCGCAGCAGCCGGTCACGGGCCCGGTCTACCCGGCGTGAGGTGTCGGCGAAGCTCTCCCCGCCCGGCGGTGCCTGCTCGGGGTCGCGCCGCCAGGCCGCCGCGGCCGCGGGCCACCGCTGCTGTACTTCTTCCAGGGTGAAGCCGTCCCAGTCACCGAAGTCGGTTTCCCGGAGATCATCATCGATGGCCGCGGTCAAGCCCAGCTCGCCCGCCGCGATCGCGGCGGTGGCGACGGCGCGCAGCAACGGCGAGCTGACCACGGCGTCGATCCGGGGGCCGCCGGCGAGGCGGCCGGCGGCAGCCTTGGCCTGCCGGGCGCCGGTGGCGCTGAGCGGGAGGTCGCGCAGCCCGCAGAAGCGGTGTTCAGGTGACAGCTGGGTATCGCCGTGCCGCAGCAGGATAGTGGTGGTGGGATCTGCTGTGGGGTTATCCCAGCCCAGAGTCATACAGCTGCTCCCACGATGGTGACGAAGCGATGTGTTCCTATGTCAGAAGACGAAAATGCCGGCCGAACGGTTCAGCACCGGGTTGTCAGCACCGTGTTGTCAGCACCGTGTTGTCAGCACCGGGTTGTCAGCACGGGGCGCGGTATCCGCCGAACGCGACGGGCGTTTCCCAGACTCGCACTGCCAGTGATTCGCCGCCCGCGGCCGCCACGACGGGCGAGAGGGTGTCATGCACCCAGCGGGCGAACACCTCGACCGTGACCGCCTCGGCCTCGGCCGGCCGTATCTCCTCCAGGTTGCGGTCTTCGACCCGGCCGGTCAGCTCGATGAGCGCCGCTTCCAGTACATCCAGGTCACAGACCATGCCCCGGTCGTCGAGCTGCTCGCGATCCACCACGATCTCGATCCGGTAGTCGTGATCATGGAGTTCTCCCTCTGGCCCGGGCATTCCCGGCATGATGTGGAAGGCACGGACGCTTCGGCTTAGCCCGACTTCACAGGTCACCGGCAGCACTCCTGTCGTAGTTGAGAACGGCATGCATCAGCCCGGGTTTCCCCTCGTCCACGGCCCGGAACGCTTCGGCGGCGGCACCGAACTCGAAGACGTGAGTGCACAGCTCCGCCAACGGCAGCCCGGGCAGCAGTTCAACGGTCTCCTGGCGGCGCCGGGCACGGCTCCAGGTCCCGGACAGCCGGGCCGGCACCGTGGAGACCTGCGTGCTGCGGATGACCAGGCGCCGCCGGTGAAAGGCGCCGCCGAGCGGCAGCACCACCGGCTTGGTGCCGAACCACGACGCGACCAGCAGGGTTCCCTCGTGGGCCAGCAAGTTCAACGCCATCGCCGGCGCTTCCGGGTTACCGCTGGCGTCAATGACCAGCGGAACCTCCTCTTTCCCCAGTTCCTCCGGCGATGCGGTGGTGACGCCGAGGCGGCTGGCCACGTCGCGGCGCCACGCCTGCGGCTCGGCGATCAGCGGCCGCCACCCGGCCTGCTGCAACAGCAGGCCGGTCAGCAGGCCGAGCACGCCGGCCCCCAGCACGATGACCCGGTCGCGGTATCCGGTCCCCGCATCGAGCGTCACCTGCAGCGCCGTCTCGACCAGCGGCAGCAAGGTCGCGGACGCGGGATCGACTCCAGGCAGCGGAATCAGTTCATCGGCCCGCGCCGTGAACACGTCCTGGTGCGGATGGAACGCGAAAACCGCCTGGCCGGACCCCGCTACCTCGCCGACACACGCGTACCCGTAGGCGAAGGGATAGGAGAAGGTACCGCCGAGCGCGTCGAGCGTGTCGTCAAGCGCCAGGTCAGCCGGGACCTCGCCGCGGTACACCAGCCGTTCGGTGCCACCGCTGATGCCGGAGCACACGGTGCGGACAAGGACCTCGCCGGCCGCGGGCCGCGGTGCGGGCAGTTCCCTGATCTCCACGCGGCGCGGCGCGGTATGAAATAGTCGCGCGAGCAGGCACGCGGCTCACTTACCCGCCATTTACCTGTACAAAACGGTTGGCTTACCCGCCTGGTTCAGGAGTGGTGATCCCCTGCGCGTCGAAATTGAACCGTTACACCTAGCCGATTGACGAGAAGGCGCAGGACTGCCTAGCTTCGAGTGAAGCGATTCAGCGCGAGCCGGATCGCGGGACTGAGGACAGCAAATTACAAGGAGGTACTACATGGTGTTCTCTAGACGGATGTGGTCCCGCGGTGTCGCCGCACTCGGCTGCGGCGCCCTCGTGAGCGCGGCGCTCGCCGGCTGCTCGTCGAGCGCACCGAGCTCCAGCGCTAGCTCGAGCGGCCCGGTAACTATTTCATTGATGGCGGGAGGAAATGACCCCGCGGCCACGAAGTTCGCGACCGATCTCGCGGCCGCATTCCACAAGGCGAACCCGACGATCACGGTCAAGGTCGACACGCGCCCAGGGGGAACCGATGGTGACAACCTCGTCAAGACCCGCTTGGCGACGGGGAGCATGGACGACGTGTTCTTGTACAACACCGGATCCCTGTTCCAGGCTCTTCATCCCGACCAGACGCTGCAGCCGCTCACCGACCAGCCCTGGGTGAAGGACCTCACCTCCGACTTCAAGAAGACAGTCAGCACGTCGAAGGCCCTGTACGGCGCTCCGAACGGCAGCACCTTCGACGGCGGCATCATGTACAACAAGAAGGTCTACGCGAAGCTCGGCCTCTCGGTACCGACGACCTGGGCTCAGTTCATCAGCAATAGCCAGAAGATCAAGGCCGCCGGCATCATCCCCGTGCTCGCGTCCTACGGGGACACCTGGACCAGCCAGCTCTTCGTGCTCGCCGATTTCGCGAACGTCAGCGCACAGGTTCCCGACTGGGCGACCAAGTACACGGCCGACCAGGAGAAATACGTAAACCCGCCCGCGCTAGCCGGCTTCACGCACACCGAGCAGGTCTTCGACCTGGGCCTGATGAACAAGGACTACGCGTCGCTGACGAACGTGAACGCACTCAAGGAGCTCGCCACCGGCCAGGCGGCGCAGTACCCGATGATCACCGTGGTGATCCCCAATGTGCAGCAGAGCAACCCAAGCCAGGTAAACGACATCGGTTACTTCGCGATGCCGCCGGACTCGGGCACGCCGCACGCCACGGTCTGGGAGGCGGGCGGAGCGTACATTCCGAAGTCCACGACCGGGGCCAAGCTCGCCGCGGCCGAGAAGCTCGTCGCCTTCATCAACTCGCCCACCGGCTGCGGCCTCCAGAACACCGCGAGCCTTCCTTCGGGTCCGTACGCGATCAGCACGTGCACGGTGCCGAGCAACGCCCCGGCGCTGGTGGCCGACGAGGCCAAGTACCAGGCCGCCGGAACGACCGGCCTGGCGCTGGAGTTCATCTCGCCGATCAAGGGACCGAACCTCGAGAAGATCCTCGTGCAGGTGGGCTCCGGCATCACCAAGGCGGCGGCGGGCGCCGCTCTCTACGACAACGACGTGAAGGCTGAGGCCCAGCAGCTCGGCCTTCCGGGCTGGTAGACCGGGGCGATCCGCATGCCCCTGCAGACCTAGCGCCTGAACCCACGGGGTCGATGGCCGCCGGCCATCGACCCCGTGTACCGCGCCTCAGCAGTAGACCCGACGAGGAGTAACCGTGCCGACGACCAAAACCGCGGCCGCAGCCCACGCGGCTGACGTCATCGCCGAGCCTCATGTGTCGAAGACGCGGCGGACGATCAAGTCGTACTACCCAAGGTCTTTCTTTATCCCGGCGATCCTGCTGTACTTCGTGTTCTTCCTGATCCCTTCGGCCGCGTCGTTCTACTTCTCATTGACGAGGTGGTCGCTGTTCGACTCGCGCTTCATCGGGCTCGGCAACTTCGTGGAGTTCTTCCAGAATCCGCAGCTCTACACGAGCTTCATCCACACCTTGATCTACGCTTTCATCACATCCGGGGCTAAGATCGTCATCGGGTTCTTCCTGGCCGTGCTCCTCACCGGCCCCGTTCTAGGCCGCGGTTACCTCCGGGCAGTCGTGTTCTTTCCCGTACTGGTTTCGACGATCGGCGTCGGAATCATGTACAAGTCGCTGCTCGACCCGTTCCACGGCATGGTCAACGCCGTTCTGCAATTCTTCGGACTGGGGCAACCGGGCTGGTTCACCGATCCGCAACTCGCCATCTACACGATCGCGGCCGTCGACATCTGGAAGGGCGTCGGCATCGCGACGCTCATCTTCATGGCCGGCATCGTCGCCATTCCGAAGGAGTACTTCGAGGCGGCAAGGATAGACGGCGCCGGGCCCTGGAAGACCTTGCGCACGATCACGATGCCGCTTTCGAGAGGGGCGACGGCGACCGTCATCATCCTCTCCCTGATCGGCGGCCTCCGGTCCTTCGACATCATCTGGGCCACCACGGGCGGCGGACCCGGATTCACGAGCGACGTGATCGCATCCGTGATTTACAAGGAATACCAGGCCGGCTTCTACGGCCTCTCGGCCGCCGGGAACGTGGTGCTGTTCCTCGTCGTCACGGTGATCATGGTCCCGCTTACGTACGTGCTCAACAGAAGGCAGGTGCAACTATGACCCGTGTACGTGTCCGTGCCTGGACGGTGGGCGTCATCGCGATCATAGTATCCATCGTCGTCTTTATCGTCCCGTTCGTCTTCGTAGTGCTCCAGGCGTCGAAGTCTCCGGCCGATGCGTCGACCCTCGCGTTCTCCTGGCCGAAACAGTGGCAGTTCCTCGCGAACCTCCGCGCCGTGCTCGCGACGAACGGAGGACTCATCTGGCACGCCTTCCTCAACAGCGCGATCCTGACCGTAACGTCCGTCACTCTCACGGTCACTCTCGCGGCCATGACAGGCTACGTGCTCGCGCGACGGAAGACCAAGTGGAACTGGATCGTCAACTTCTTCGTCCTCGCCGGATTGATCGTGCCGCCGGCGGTGGTGCCGACCATCTGGGTACTCCAGCATCTCCACCTGTTCGGAACATTGCCAGGAATGATCCTGATCGAGTCCACCTTCGGGCTGTCCTTCTCCATCCTGCTCTTCCGCGCCTTCGTCGGGACCATTCCCCGTGAGCTCGACGAAGCGGCGGTGCTCGACGGCGCCGGCCCGTTCACCCTGTTCTTCCGGGTTGTCCTGCCATTGCTACGGCCCGTCGTTGTGACGGTGGGCGTCGTAATGGCCGTAACGGTTTTCAACGACTTCGCCGGCCCGCTCTACTTCCTGCCGGGTAACGAGCACGCGACGGTCCAGCTCACCCTATTTACCTTTCAGAGCCAGAATCTGAGCTTCTATAACCTGCTGTTTATGGACGTCCTGCTCATCACGATCCCGCCCCTGGTCGCTTACATCTTGGCGAACCGGCAGCTCGTCGCCGGCCTCACGAGCGGAGCCATCAAAGGCTGACACCGTAGCCGGAAACCGTGGCCGCTCGCCGACGCGGCCCCGTCCACTCGCGTAATCAGGCCGCTCCAACCGAGTTCGAGCGCAGAGAACGACCGACACCCACATGGAGACACCTCAATGAGCTGGCAAGCGCTGATGATCGCCGCCGACGAAGACTTCGACGGCGCGCCGCTGCTGCGACACGAATTTATGCTCGAGGCAGGTCACGGTGGTGTCGCGAGCGCCACGCTCACCGTCAGCGCCCTGGGCGTCGCGGAGACCTGGCTCAACGGCCGCCGGATCGCGGACGACCTTCTCACACCCGGCTGGAGCAGCTACGAGTGGCGTCTGCGGTACGCGACCTATGACGTCACTGGCCTAGTCCAGCCGGGCAATGTACTTGGCCTGGCCCTCGGCAACGGCTGGTTCCGCGGGCGACTGGGCTGGTCGGGACGGTCAGCTTTCTACGGCGCCGAGCTCGGCGGGTTCGCCCAGCTTGAGGTCACCTTCGATGACGGCTCGATCCAGGTCATCGCAACTGACCGGAGCTGGCGGGCTGGCCCGAGCGCTGTGGTCGCCAACGACCTGTACGACGGCGAGACCATCGACTCGCGGCTGCGTGACGACTCCTGGCTCCGGCCGGGGTTCGCCAGCGAGAACTGGGTAGGCGTTCACCCCCTTGACTTCGACGCGTTGATCCTCACGCCATACGTCGGCCCCCGGATCGTCCGGTGGAACGAGCTCCCCGTGCAGGAGATCACGACGTCGCCGTCCGGGAAGACGCTCGTGGACTTCGGCCAGAATCTGGTCGGATGGGTGCGTGTAACGGTTCAGGGACCCGCGGGAGCGGAGGTCTCCATCAGGCACGCCGAAGTGCTCGACCACGGGGAACTCGGTACCCGACCGCTGCGCACGGCCCTTGCCACCGATAGATACATCCTCAGCGGCGAACGGGACGAATTCGAACCCACGTTCACTTTCCACGGCTTCCGGTACGCCGAGATATCGGGCTGGCCAGGGGAACTCAAGCCGGAGGACCTCACCGCCGTCGCCATCGGTTCCGAACTGGAACGGATCGGTACCTTCCGCACCTCTGATCCGCTGCTGAACCAGTTCCACGGCAACGTCGTCTGGGGAATGCGCGGCAATTTCGTCGACGTACCGACCGACTGCCCGCAGCGTGACGAGCGCCTGGGATGGACCGGTGACATCGCGGCATTCGCGCCGACGGCCGCGTTCTTGTACGACGTCGGCGCGTTCCTGGGCGACTGGCTAACCGACCTCGCGCTTGAGCAGGCTCACCACGACGGGATCATCCCCTACGTCGTTCCCGACGTGCTGAAGTTCCAGGAACGCTCCGATAGCCGCCCCGCGGTCGAGTCGACCGCGCTCTGGAGCGATGCCGGCGTGTGGGTTCCGTGGGCCCTTTACCAGGCGTACGGCGACGAACCGGTGCTCCGCCGTCAGTTCGAGTCCATGGCGGCACACGTGCGCCGCGTCCGCTCGCTGCTCTCGCCGAGCGGACTATGGCAGACCGGCTTCCAGTTCGGCGACTGGCTCGATCCCGATGCTCCGCCGCAGGACCCGGCCAGGGCCAAGGCTGACACCGGTGTCGTCGCAACCGCGTGCGCCTTCCGATCCGCGATCATCGTGGCCGACACGGCCAAGATCCTTGGCCGGCCAGCAGAGCACGCCGAGTTCGCGGATCTCGCGGCCAGCCTTCGTGCGGCGTTCAACGAGCACTACGTCACCGGAGGTCGCGTTTTCAGCGACTGCACCACGGTCTACGCACTCGCGATCGCGTTCGGCCTGCTGGATGCGGCCGACGAGACCCTGGCCGGTGACCGGCTCGCAGAACTGTGCGCACAGGCCAGCTACCGTATCTCCACCGGGTTCGCCGGAACCCCGTTCATCACTGACGCGCTCACCAAGGCTGGCCACACTGACCAGGCGTACAAGCTCCTCCTTGAGCGCGAGTGCCCGTCCTGGCTCTACCCGGTAACCATGGGTGCGACGACTGTCTGGGAACGATGGGATTCGATGCTCCCGGACGGCACGATAAACCCCGGCGAGATGACATCCTTCAACCACTACGCTCTCGGGGCGGTCGCCGACTGGATGCACCGGGTCGTCGGCGGCGTCGCTCCGCTCGCGCCGGGGTACTCCAGGGTGCTCGTCGCCCCGCAACCCGGTGGCGGCCTGACCGAGGCCGAGACAACGCTCAAGACCCCGCGCGGGCGGGTTTCCGTGCATTGGATCGTTTCTGGTGGCCAATTCACGGTCGATGTCGACCTTCCAGAGGGGATCGATGGCGTGCTCCGACTCCCCGGCCAAGGCGACCGGCCGCTGGAAGAGGGCCACATGTCGGTCACGGTGCCTGTACCGCAGCCGGCCGGCGCGAGCCACCAGCAATAGAACCAAGGGCTCACCGTCAAAACACCGAATCGAATGAGCGGAAATGACTGACCTCACCGACGTCACAACAGCGCTCGAAGCGCAAGCCATCGAACTTCCCTCGTGGGCGTTCGGGAACTCCGGCACGCGTTTCAGGGTGTTCGGGTCACCAGGAGTTCCACGGGACCCGTTCGAAAAGATCTCGGACGCAGCGCAGGTGCACAGGTTCACCGGGCTTGCGCCGACGGTTGCCCTCCACCTCCCGTGGGATAGGGTCGATTCGTTCCCGGATCTTGCGAAGCACGCCGAGGACAACGGGGTCGCACTCGGCACGGTCAACTCCAACACCTTTCAAGATGACGACTACAAGCTCGGCTCGGTGACCCATTCGGATCCGAAGATCCGGCAGAAGGCGCTCGATCATCACTACTGGTGCATCGACGTGATGAATGAAATCGGCTCGAGGGATCTAAAGATCTGGCTCGCGGACGGCACGAATTACCCGGGCCAGGATGACATCCGGGCGCGCCAAGACCGTCTCGCGGATTCGCTGGCCAAGATCTACGACCGGATCGGTGAGCGCCAGCGCCTCGTGCTTGAGTACAAATTCTTCGAGCCGGCGTTCTATCACACGGACGTTCCGGACTGGGGCACCAGCTACGTTCAGGTCGCGGCGCTCGGGGAGCGCGCGATGGTCTGCCTGGACACTGGGCACCACGCTCCGGGGACGAACATCGAATTCATCGTCGCGCAGCTGCTGCGCCTCGGAAAGCTCGGTTCGTTCGACTTCAACTCACGGTTCTACGCTGATGATGATCTTATCGTTGGCGCAGCGGATCCGTTCCAGCTGTTCCGTATTCTCTACGAGGTGATTCGAGGCGGCGGTTACGCCAATCCGGACGTGGCCTTCATGCTCGACCAGTGCCACAACATCGAGAAGAAGATTCCTGGTCAGATTCGCAGTGTGCTGAACGTGCAGGAGATGACCGCCCGCGCGCTGCTAGTCGACACCGCGGCGCTGGGGGCAGCTCAGGCCGCCGGCGACGTGCTCACCGCGAACGGAATCCTGATGGACGCGTTTTACACCGATGTGCGGCCCGCGCTAGCGGATTGGCGCCAATCTCGCGGCTTGCCCGCCGACCCGATGGCGGCCTATGCCCGAAGCGGCTACCAGGAGCGAATCGAAGCAGACCGCCGGGGCGGCACGCAGACGGGATGGGGAGCCTGATGCCAGGCGACCCGGTCGCGGCGCTGCTCGGCCGGTCGAACCGGCTGGGCAGCGACCCGAGGAACACGAACTACGCGGGCGGCAACGCCTCGGCCAAGGGCACCGGGACGGATCCGGTCACGGGGCAGCCGACGGAACTGCTGTGGGTGAAGGGGTCGGGCGGCGACCTCGGCACGCTGCGGGCGGCGGGCCTGGCGGTGCTGCGGCTGGATGCGCTGCGCGCCCTGGTGAACGTGTACCCGGGGGTTGAGCGCGAGGATGAGATGGTCGCCGCGTTCGACTTCTGCGCGTTCGGCCTGGGTGGGTGGGGGGACGGCAGGCAAGCAGGGCGAGGCGCGGCGCCGTCCATCGACACCGCCATGCACGGCCTCGTCGAGGCCGCGCACGTCGACCACCTGCACCCCGACGCCGGCATCGCCTTCGCGACCGCGGCCGACGGTGAGAAGCTGACCGGGCAGTGCTTCGGCGGCCGGGTCGCCTGGGTGCCCTGGCGGCGCCCGGGCTTCCAGCTCGGCCTGGACATCGCCGCGGTCAAGGAGGCGAACCCGGACGCGATCGGCGTGATCCTCGGTGGCCACGGCATCACCGCCTGGGGGGACACAAGCGATGAGTGCGAGGCCCGATCGCTTGAGATCATCGGACGCGCGCAGCGGTTCATCGACACACGTGGGAAGCCCGCCCCGTTCGGGAATATCGTCACCGAGCCGCTGCCCGAGGCCGAGCGCCACGCGCGCGCCGCGGCGCTCGCCCCGGTCATCCGGGGCCTGGCCTCCACCGGCAGGCCGCAGCTCGGCCACTACAGCGACCACCCGGCGGTGCTCGAGTTCACCGGCAGCGAGAAGCTCGCCGCCCTGGCCGCGCTCGGCACCTCCTGCCCCGACCACTTCCTGCGCACCAAGGTCCGGCCCATGGTGCTCGACCTGCCGCCGGACGCGCCGCTTGATGAGGTAACCGCCAGGCTCGGGGAGCTGCACCAGGCCTACCGCGCCGGCTACCAGGCCTACTACGAGCGGTACGCCACGCCGGACTCCCCGCCCATGCGCGGCGCCGACCCGGCGATCGTGCTTGTCCCGGGCGTCGGCATGTTCAGCTTCGGCGCCGACAAGCAGACCGCGCGGGTCGCGGGCGAGTTCTACCTCAACGCGATCAACGTGATGCGCGGCGCCGAGGCGATCTCGGCCTACGCTCCCATCGCAGAAAGCGAGAAGTTCCGCATCGAGTACTGGGAGCTCGAGGAGGCCAAGCTGCGCCGCCGCCCCAAGCCCGGGCCCCTGCAAGGCCGGGTCGCCCTGGTCACCGGCGGCGGCTCCGGCATCGGCCGGGCCACCGCGCGGCGCCTCGCCGCCGAGGGGGCCTGCGTCGTCGTCGCCGACCGCGACGCGCAGGCGGCCAAGACCGTCGCGCAGGCCATCGGCTCCGCCGACGCGGCCATCGCGGCCGTCGCTGACGTCACCAGCGAGGACGACATCGCCGGCGCGCTCGCCAGCGCGGCCCTGGCCTTCGGCGGCGTCGACCTCGTGGTCAACAACGCGGGCCTGTCCATCTCCAAGCCGCTCACCGAGACGACCCTCGCCGACTGGGACCTCCTGCACGACGTGATGGCCCGCGGCTCGTTCCTGGTCTCCCGCGAGGCGGCGAAGGTCATGCAGGCCCAGGGCATGGGCGGCGACATCATCTACATCGTCTCCAAGAACGGCGTGTTCGCCGGGCCGTCCAACGTCGCCTACGGCGCCGCCAAGGCCGACCAGGCCCACCAGGTCCGCCTGCTCGCCGCCGAGCTCGGCGGCATCGGCGTCCGCGTCAACGGCATTAACCCGGACGGCGTAGTGCGCGGCTCTGGCATCTTCGCCGGCGGCTGGGGCGCCAAGCGCGCCGCCGTCTACGGGGTACCCGAGGAAGAGCTCGGCGCCTACTACGCCCAGCGCACCCTGCTGAAGAAGGAGGTACTGCCCGAGCACATCGCCGCCGCCGTCTTCGCCCTCGCCGGCGGCGACCTCCCGCTGACGACCGGACTGCTCATCCCGGTCGACGCGGGGGTGGCCGCCGCGTTCCTCCGGTGAAACCCGTCACCGTCGCCGGAGTCGACCTCGGCGCGTCAACCGGCCGGGTAATCGCCGCCCGGATCTCCGCCGACGAGGTTGAGCTGCGCGAGGTCAGCCGGTTCCCGAACGAGCCCGTGCTGGCCGGGGGGACACTGCACTGGGACATCCTGCGGTTGTACAACTCGGTTCTGTCGGGGTTGCGCGCCGCCGCGCTGTCGTTCCCGCTGGCCAGTGTGGGCATCGACTCATGGGCAGTCGACTACGGGCTGCTCGACGCCACCGGGGCCCTGATAGGCAACCCCGTGCATTACCGTGACGCGCGCACCCACGGCGTGACGATTCCGGTGTCACCCGCCGATCTGTACGCGGTCACCGGGATCCAGCACCTGGCGTTCAACACGATCTACCAACTCACCGCCGCCGCGGGCACGCCGGCGATGACGAGCGCGCGAACACTGCTGCTTATCCCTGACCTCTTCGCGTACTGGCTCACCGGATCTGTCGGCGCCGAATTGACGAACGCCTCGACAACCTCCTTGCTCGACGTTTCAAGCCGGAAATGGGCCTCCGGGATCATGCGGCAGGCAGGAATCTCGCCCGCCTTGTTTCCGCCGATACGTCAACCTGGAGATGTCATCGGCACGATCACCGCTGATATCGCCGGCTCAGTGCCACTCGTCGCAGTCGGGTCCCACGACACCGCCTCAGCGGTGGCTGCTGTGCCGTCATCAGGGCCGAACTTCGCCTACATATCCTGCGGAACGTGGTCACTGGTCGGAATGGAACTGGCGGCCCCGGTACTGACCGAGGAGAGCAGGCTGGCGAACTTCACTAACGAAGCTGGGCTCGACGGGACCGTCCGTTACCTCCGGAACGTCTCAGGCTTGTGGCTGCTGCAGGAGTGCCTGCGGCACTGGGGATCATCGGCCCCTCCGCTCGACGATCTCCTGGCTAAAGCCGCCGCAACCGAACCGCTGCGCTTTGTCATCGATGCCGACGACCCCGTTTTCATGTCGCCCGGAGACATGCCGTCGCGAATCACCGATTGGCTGACCACACGCGGCGCGGCCGCTCCCAGGACGCCCGGCGAGATCGTTCGGTGCATCATGGACAGCTTGGCTTTGGCCCACAGGCGGGCGGTGCTCGCCGTGCAATCGCTGTCCGGCCAGCATGCCGACGTCGTGCACATCGTCGGCGGGGGCTCCCGCAACGGGCTCCTATGCCAGCTCACCTCGGATGCGATTGGGCTGCCCGTCCTCGCCGGCCCAGCGGAAGCCACAGCTCTGGGCAATGTGCTGGTTCAGGCGCGTGCACTGGACGCTGCGCCGGATTCCCTGGAAGGGATGAGACAGCTAGTGCGCGCAAACCGCGCGGGCGTTGGCCTGCAGCGCTTCAAGCCATCTGGCCAGGATCGCCTGTGGTCTGCCGCGGCACAGCAGGCAGGACTGGATTGAACTGGCGTCTAACTGGTCGGCCTCGGAAGGACGTCGTTTGACACGTTCCAGCCGAGTGCGTGAAACTCTGAGTCAGTCCACTATGGAGCGGTGAAACGTGGCAGGCGAGACGGTCAGCATCAGGCACGTTGCCGCGGAAGCGGGCGTCTCCGTCGGCACGGTCTCTAACGTACTCAACCGGCCAGAACACGTCGCACAGCACACACGGGACCGGGTTAACGCCGCGATACGGGAACTCGGATTCGTCCGGAACGAGTCCGCGCGTCAGCTGCGAGCGGGACGAAGCAGAATGATCGGACTGGTCGTGCTGGACGTCGCCAACCCGTTCTTCACAGACCTCGCGCGAGGCGTCGAAGACGAAGTCAGTAAAGCTGGGCTAGCGGTGATTCTGTGCAACAGCGACGAGCAGGAGGGCAAGGAGCAGCGGTACCTTGAACTGCTCGAGGAGCACCGGGTGCAGGGCGTGCTGATAACGCCCGTGGGCGCAACTGCCGCCCTCGACCGGCTACGGCGGCGAGGTACACCAGTGGTGCTGCTCGACAGCAGAGCCCTGTCCCGGGGCCAGTGCTCGGTAGCTGTGGACGACGTGCTCGGCGGTGACCTGGCGGTGACGCATCTGGTCGAGAACGGGCATGAGCGGATCGCGTACATCGGCGGGCCGCCGGCAATCCGGCAGGTCGCCGATCGGCTCGAGGGAGCGCTGCGCGCGTTGGGGCGGGCTGGCCGCCCCCGGGACTCGCTGCTGGTAATCGAGGCATCAGCGCTCAACGTGGCATCAGGGAAGTGGGCCGGGGCGAAGATTGTCGAGATGCCTGCGGAAACCCGGCCGACCGCGGTGTTCTGCGCCAACGACCTCATCGCACTCGGTGTACTGCAGGAAATGACCCGCAACCGGGTACGGGTACCCGAGGACATCTCCATCGTCGGCTATGACGACATCGAGTTCGCCGCTGCCGCTGCTGTGCCACTGACTTCGGTCCGCCAGCCCCGGTTGGAACTCGGTCGCACCGCAGCCCACCTGCTCTTGGAAGAATCCGACGGCACTCAAGGCCACCAGCACCGCCAGGTCATCTTTGAGCCCGAGCTGGTGAGTCGTCGGTCGACGCAGGCTTCAGGCACCCAGCATCAGCGGGTACGTCCTGCATGATTCGCAGGCCACGCGTGAAAGTCTCAGTCTGTCGTTCGCCTGCTAACCGGTATGGCAGGCGGATGAGAGTCGAAATGTCGTTCGACCTGGTGTTATGATCACGGCCATGGCTGCGTACATACCGCCGGGCTGGCCAACCGGAGTCCATCCGCCGGGCAGTGAGGACTTCGAGGCGACCGCGATCGCCTGGCTGCTTGACGTCGTGCCGCCCGATTTCCGGTTGTACGGCGTGCTGCGGCGGCACCCGGCCGCGCTGGCGGCGATGGCACGGCACCACACGGAGGCCTGCGTCGAGGGCGCGCGGGCCGGCTACCGCACGGCGCGGACCGAACTGAGCGAGGCGCTGCCGCCGCACGCCATCGACGCCGTGCTCGCCGCCTACAAGACCGAGGGCCGCCGCCTCGCCGCGACCGCGAAGGCCGTCGTGCTCATCGAGCAGGCGCTGCGCGGCGACGTCTTCACTCCCCGGCATGCGCACCGATCACTAACCGTGACAGAGGACCGTCGTTAGGCCGAGAGTTTGACGCCCTATGCCCCTCGTGCGGGCGGCGTTACCGGACGCCGGTGAGGGCGTAGCCCGCTACCTTCATCGTGCCCCGCGTGAACTCGGCTCCCTGGTCGATCGCCATCAGGTAGTCGCCACGGCGCAGCCAGCCGCGCGCGCCCGCGTAGCTGAAGAACGAGTTGAGTAGCAGGTTCTTGATGCTGACGGTTCCCTGGGAGACCTGGGGGGCGATGAAGTTCACCCGGTTCCAGCCGTTGGGGTGGGCCGCGGTCCTGCCGTGGCCGTCCCTGGCCAGCTCGACGGTGACCTTCCAGCGGTGCCCGGCGATGCTGACCGGGTAGTACCTCAGGGCGCTTGACCGTGGCGGGAGGCCGGGATGGCTCAGCCAGATCATGATCTCCGTGGCCGCGGCGCCCTGGTTCGCCATCTGGTTGTACGTGCTGACGGCGGGGCTGGGCTCGAACCAGATGTCGAAGCCGGTGTCGCCGCGGAAGTCGGCGGAGGTCACGTCGTGCACCGACGCCAGGATGTGGCCCGCCTGGCCGAGGCGGACCGGTACGGCGTAGCTCTTGCCGTGCTTCCCGCCGGCGCCAGGCAGCACCCGGCTGTTGCACAGCGCGGAGTTGACGCTGACGTCGTAGCCGACCGTGATGTAGGGATCGGACCACTGCCCCGCCGGGGCGCTCGTGACGGTGAACTTGACCCCGCCCGGCCGCACGGCCAGGGTCGCCCCGCCGCTGTGGATCATGTACTCCGGGTTGGTGTAGCTGCAGGTCCATCCGCTTGGGCCGGAGACGGAGTCGCCGCCGGGGACGCGAGGACGGCCGACGGGCCGACGGCGGCGGGCTCGCGGAAGTCGGCGCGCTGGCGGGCCGCGGAAGTCGACGCACTGGCGCTCAGCGCGGAGGCGAGCGCGGCGGCGGCGGCCGCCGCGAGGATCCCGAGCGCCCGTGCCGCCCTCATGACGCGACCGCCAGCCCTGGTCGCCGACCCATTTTGACGCATACGCCCACCATGACCTTTTTGTCACTTATTGAGAGGGTCACGGTAGCCATGTGATTATTGAGAAACAGTCACGTTTACGTGACTAATGCGATTTGACAACTTCAGGCGGATGGACTTGCCAAGAAAAACTGATATCACTATGATAGGTAACTGGTATCAGAGAATCTCTTAACGGAGGTGGGCGACATGACAGCCCAGACTCAAGTCCCAGCCACGACGATCTACTCCCCCGCCCAGCCGATGAGCGAGCGCACGGCCTGGTACATCTCCGGCGCGCTGCTGATCGTCGGCGACATCGTCGTGCTGGCCGCGGCCGCCATCCTGATCTGGCAGGGCGCGGTGCAGAAGGGCGCCGCGGCCGCGGTCTTCGCCGTGCTCGGCACCGTCCTCGGCATCGTCTTCTTCCTCGTGTGGCGCGGCATCATCATCGTCGCGCCCGGGCGGGCGCACGTCGTGCAACTGTTCGGCAACTACAAGGGCACGGTTCGCGAGCCCGGCATGCAGTTCGTGAACCCGTTCTCGAACCGGATCCCCATCTCCACCCGGATCAGGAACATGGAGACCGCGCAGGCCAAGGTGAACGACGCCGACGGCAACCCGATCGAGATCGCCGCCGTGGTGGTCTGGCAGGTGCAGGACACCGCGCAGGCCGTCTACTCCGTCGACGACTACCTCAAGTTCGTCGCGATCCAGGCCGAGACCGCCGTCCGGCACATCGCGTCCAGCTACCCCTACGACGCCAGGGGCGCCGAGGGCGTGATGTCGCTGCGGGACAACGCCGACGAGATCACCCAGCGGCTGTCGGCCGAGCTTGGCGTCCGGGTACAGGCGGCCGGCGTGCAGGTCATCGAGACCCGGCTTACCCGGCTCTCCTACGCGCCGGAGATCGCCCAGGCTATGCTCCGTCAGCAGCAGGCCGCCGCGGTCGTCGGCGCCCGGTCCAAGATCGTCGAGGGCGCGGTCGGCATGGTCAAGATGGCCCTGGAGCGCCTGGATGAGGAGAACGTCGTGGAACTAGACGAGGAGCGCAAGGCCGCCATGGTCTCCAACCTGCTCGTCGTCCTGTGCAGCGAGCAGGCCACCCAGCAAGTGGTGAACACCGGCTCGCTTTACTCGTGACGCCATGGCAGAACGCAAGAGCATCCTGCTGCGACTCGACCCGGCCGTCCACGACGCGCTCGCGAAGTGGGCGGCCGACGAGATGCGCTCCACCAACGCCCAGATCGAGTTCCTGCTGCGGCGGGCCCTCGGCGACGCCGGGCGGATGCCGGGCAGCGCCCGGGCGATGCGCCGCCCCGGCCGCCCGCCGGCCCCCGCCGAGGAAGGCACCGACCAGGAGGCCGTCGCCCGGGAAGAGCGCACGAGACCGTGCCCGGTGACCGGTAACGCCCGCGGGCGGGGCTAAGATCGACATAACTCAATACACACGGGAGCTCGGGCTGACCGGGCTGAGAGGGTGGCTGGCGCCACCGACCGTCCGAACCTGTCCGGGTAATTCCGGCGTAGGGAGGCTGCTGTGGCCGCGACCACCGATTCTGCCGGTACCAGCGAGAACACGTTCGTCATCGTCCCCGGCGACCGCCGTTCCGAGGTGGGGCGGACGCTCGCCGAGCCGGTACCGCAGTCGCTCGGGCTGCTCGACCAGTTCGGCCTGTGGGGCAACCTCGGGGTCAGCCTGCTCGGCTTCACCGGAGCGATCTTCGTGCTGCAGCCGGGCGGCACGGGAACCCCCGAGCTCTCGCTCGCCGCGGCGCTGACCGCCATCGTGGCGGGCACGCTGTTCGGCACCCTGGTGCTCGCGCTCGCCGGGATACCCGGCGCCCAGACGGGCGCGCCGTCCATGGTGCTGCTGCGCGGGCTGTTCGGCGCGCGGGTGTCCTACCTGCCCACCGTGGTCAACGTGCTGCAGCTGTTCGGCTGGGGCATCTTCGAGCTGGTGACGATCGCGACGGCCGCGCACACCGTGGCGCCCGCGCTGCCCCGGTGGGGCTACGTGCTGATCGCCGGCGGGGCGACCGCGGCGTTGACCATTCACCCGCTGGGCGCCATCCGGGTGCTGCGCCGCTACGCCACCGGCGCCGTGCTTGTCGTGATGTGCTACCTGTTCGTCCAGCTGCTGCGGCACCCGCTGCCCGCTCATCCGCACGGGACGTGGTCCGGCTACTGGGCAGCCACCGACACCGTGGTCGCCGTCGCCATCTCGTTCGCGCCGCTGGCGGCCGACTACACGCGGCACTCGCGCAGCGCGCGGGCGGCGTTCGGCGGGGCGCTGGCCGGCTACTCGCTGACCCAGGTGCTCTGCTACGTCATCGGGCTGCTCGCGCTCGTCACCGTGGCGCACGGGAACGCCGGCGACATCTTCGGCGCGTTCATCGCGCTGCCGCTCGGCTCGCTCGGCTTCGCGATCCTGGCCGCGCGGGAGCTCGACCAGTCGTTCGCGGACGTGTACTCCACCGCGGTCTCGCTGCAGAACCTGCGGCCGCTGTGGGACAGGCGGGTCCTGGCCGGGGTGATCACCGCGCTGACCACCGCGGGCGCGCTGTGGCTGAACATCGCCGACTACGAGAATTTCCTGACCTTGCTCGGCTCGGTGTTCGTGCCCCTGTCGGCGGTGCTGATCGCGGACTACTTCGCGGGCTACCTCGCTGTGCCTCGCCGGCACTGGGACCTGTCGCGACTCGGCACCGTCCCGCTGGAGCATGCTGGTCCCCTGGGCGGCGGGCTTCGTCGTCTACCAGCTCATCAACCCCGGGTACGTGTCCTGGTGGGCTTCAATCTGGGTCACATTCGGCCGTGACGTCGGTTTTACCCCGGCGGGCTGGATGTCCGCCTCCATCCTGTCGTTCGGCACCGCCGGGGTACTGACGCTGCTGGTCGGCGGGCTGGCGCGGCTCCGGCGGTAATTCCCTCGGGGGCATGAAAGACTTGGCCCGTGGCACGCCCTGACGCCGCGCAGCGGGCGAAGATCCTGCTCGTCGACGACCGCGCGGAGAACCTCCTCGCGCTCGAGGCGATCCTGTCGTCCCTGGAGCAGGATCTCGTCGCGGTCCGGTCCGGCGAGGCGGCCGTCGAGGCGGCGGAACGCGGCGAGTTCGCGGTGATCCTGCTCGACGTGCTCATGCCGGGCATGGACGGCTTCGAGACGGCTAGGCGGATCAAGGAGCGCAGCCGCACGCCCGACGTGCCGATCATCTTCCTGACCGCCGCGGGCGCTGATCGCGAGTTCACCTTCCGCGGGTACGCGGCCGGCGCGGTCGACTACATCTCGAAGCCGTTCGACCCCTGGGTACTGCGCGCCAAGGTCT
Source organism: uncultured Actinomycetota bacterium (assembly GCA_963811335.1). GTDB lineage: Bacteria > Actinomycetota > Actinomycetes > Streptosporangiales > Streptosporangiaceae > Trebonia. The sequence continues at coordinate 175,284 of CAWERB010000008.1, forward strand.
CCGTGTTCGTCGACCTGTACCTCAAGGACCGGCGGCTGCGCATGCTGTCCGAGTTGCTGCCCGGGCTGCCGCCCCGGCTGTCGGCGGTCGAGGAGGCCGCGGCCGAGCTTTCCGCGCTCCCGGAGGCGCTCGCCTCCGGCGCCCCGGTTACCGGGGCGGCCGGGGCGGCCAGGCGCGCTCGCCGCGGGCCTGGCGCGACTCGACGGCAGCATCGCGCTGCTTCGCGAGAGCCTGGACCGGCTCGGCCTGCGTGCGGAGCCGCCGGAGTAGTTGCGCGAGTAGCTGCCCTAACGCCCGTCAGCGCCTGATCTCATCCGACGGGCGGGAACGGGGACCTGGCCTCGTCATCGGGCGACGGCCGCCAGCCGGCCACGGTGTACTCACGGACGACCCGCGCGGGCACGCCCGCCACCACGCAGTGGTCGGGCACCGTGCCGCGCACCACCGAGCCCGCCGCGACGACCACGTTACGGCCGATGCTGGCACCGGGCAGCACGATCGCGCCCGCCCCGAGCCACGAGCCGCTGCCGATGCTGACCGGGCGGTTCACCGGGAACTGCCTGCCGATCGGGGTGTCCGGGTCCTCGTAGCCGTGGTTCTGGTCGGTGATGTAGACGTACGGTCCTGTCCACACGTCGTCGCCGATCTCCACGGACTCGTGCGCCACGATGTGGCTGCCCCGGCCGATCACGCACCGGTCGCCGATGCTGAGCACGGTCAGCTGGAGCAGGTCCTGGCCGGGCAGCGCGCCCGCCGACAGGGACACCTGCTGGCCGATGAGGGTGTCCTCGCCGATCTCGATCCCGTTCTCGCCGAACACCGAGCCCGGCGGGAACGCCATGATCGAGCCGCGGCCGAACCGCCGGAACGCCCGGCCCGCCGGGGTCTCCGCGGTCACCAGGCCGGCCCGCTGGAACTCGCGCCAGCCCCAGTGCACGGCCCGCCACAGCACGTCCCGCCTGGCGGCGCCGATCCGCCGCTTGACCCTCTTCCACCACGTCACCAGGACATTCAACCGTGAGGTTAGGGCTGGGGGAGAGCGGGGGCGGGGGAAGCGGGGGGCGGGGTCAGGCGAGCGGCAGCAGCGGCGTCCCCGCGCGGCGCGCGGGGCCGACCGAGCGGCCGGTCACCGTCGCCGCCAGCTGGCCGCAGGCGCCGTCGATCTCGCGCCCGCGGGTGTCCCTGACGGTGACCGCCACGCCGTGGTCCGCGATGCGCCGGACGAACTCCTCCTGCGCGCCCGGCCTTGAGGCGGTCCACTTGGAGCCGGGGGTCGGGTTGAGCGGGATCAGGTTCACGTGCGCCAGGCGGCCTGCCAGCAGCGAGCCAAGCAGGTCGGCGCGCCACGGCTGGTCGTTGATGTCCCTGATCAGCGCGTACTCGATGGACACGCGGCGGCCGGTGGCCGCGGCGTAGTCCCAGGCCGCGTCGAGCACCTCGGCGACCTTCCAGCGCCGGTTCACCGGGACGAGCTCGTCGCGGGCCTCATCGTCCGGCGCGTGCAGCGACACGGCGAGCCGGACGGTGAGCCGCTCCTCCGTCAGCCGCCGGATCGCCGGCACCAGGCCGACCGTGGACACGGTGAGCGAGCGCTGCGAGATGCCCAGGCCCGACGGGACGGGATCGATGAGCCGGCGGACCGCCCCGATCACGTTCTTGTAGTTGGCGAGCGGCTCGCCCATGCCCATGAAGACGATGTTGGACACCCGCGAGGTGGCCGTGGGCCCGGTCCTCGCCGCTTCCGGCGCGAGCACCCGCTCCCCCGCCACGACCTGGGCGACGATCTCGGCGGTGGACAGGTTCCTGGTCAGGCCCGCCTGCCCGGTGGCGCAGAACGGGCAGCCCATCCCGCACCCGGCCTGCGACGACACGCACATCGTCACCCGGTCGGGGTACTTCATCAGGACCGACTCGACAAGCGCGCCGTCGTGCAGCCGCCACAGCATCTTGCGTGTCGCGCCCTTGTCGCAGGTGAGCTCGCGCTCGGAGGTCAGCAGCCGGGGCAGCAGCTCATCCGCCAGTGCCTCGCGGATCCCGGCGGGCAGGTCGGTCATGTCCGCGGGCTCGTCGGTGTACCTGGCGAAGTAATGCCTGGACAGCTGGTCGGCACGGAACGGCTTTTCCCCGAGCGCCGTGACAGCCGCACGCCGGCCGGCCAGATCGAGATCGGCGAGGTGGCGGGGTGGGTGGGCCACGGGGACTCCGTTCTGGGTAAAGATCTTGACCCGCGGGAAACGTTACCTCTATGTGAGGTATTGATCACGCAGGGCAAACAGGGCGATAGTGGGAATATGGCGATTATGCTGTCTGATCCAGATCCGTACCCGCAGCCGGTCACGCTGCTCGACAGCGTGAACCCCTACGGGTCGCGGCGGGTGACGGTCGAGTTCGACGGCACCACGACGGCCGCTTACCTGCGCGATGAGACGACGGTGCTCGCCGCCACCTGGATAGCCAACCACGTCCGCGCACCGCAGACCACAGATCCGGAAAGGATCAACGCAGGGCAAGCCCCCGTTATGCCCATGGGGAGGACCAGGCACCCGCGGGGCAGGCCGCCGCTCGACCCCGCCACCCTGCAGGCGCTGTGGTTCGAGGAGGGCGACGGGGTGGCGCTGCTCGAGCGCGGCACCCTGCTCGCGGTGATACCCGGCTGGGCGGACTCGAGCCACGGCATGCCCGGGTACAGCAGGGACGTGATCGGGCAGACCCCGTTCGGCTGGGCGCTCGACGACGCCATCGACGCGCTCGGTCCCCGGGTGGAGCGGGCCGCCGAGTTCTGGAAATGGCGTACCTCGGCGAGCGGCTGGGCCCAGTTCCAGTCCGCCGCGCTCGGGCACCTCACCTCGCGGCTCGGCCCGGGCGCGCACTACTGGGACGGCGCACCGGGCAAGCGCCCCTCCATCGGGATCTCCGAGCGGCCGCCCGGGCCCGGCCGCCCGTTCACCGTCCTGTCCTCCATCGGGATGAGCGCGCAGCGGATGCCGGTCGTGGAGCAGGTGGTCGAAGACCCGACCGAGTACGCGCGGATCGAACTCGCGGTGGCGACCACGCTGCCGCCTGGGGTCGCGGCGCTCGCGTTCCTGTGGCTTGCCGGGTACCCGTGGCGCTCGGTTACCTGGTTCGGGCCGGGGCACAGCGTCCGCTGGTACGACAACCCGTCGACCTTCCCGCTCGGCGGCGGGTACGAGGGCGTGCTGCTGCTCGATGACCCCTCCGAGCTGGCCGGGCCGCCCGTGCCCGACCTGTCCGGCTTCTCGGTCGACGGCGACCCGGTGCGCTGGCTGTGGATCGTCCCCATCACCGAGCGCTCCCGGCAGCTCGCCAAGGAGTACGGCTCGGCACCCCTGGTAAGCCGCCTGGCCGCGCAGGGCAGGAGCTGGGTCGTGCACCCGCCGCAGGCGGCGCAGTAACGGGTTTCCGCAACGGGTTTCCTCCGGAGGGACGGGGGGCGTCCCCCCGGAGGAGCTTCGGGCGGGGGATCGTCCCCCTGGGAGAACCGCTATCCGTGGATGTGCAGGTTGACGCCGAGCAGGACGAGCCACCAGAGCAGGATGGCCAAGAGGGCGCTGGCGAGCGTCCGCAGCCAGCTCAGGCCGAGGTAACCGTGGTCCCAGGCGATAAAGCCGCCGATGACCAGGTACAGCAGAATGATGACGTTCCGTACCCATTTCCCGGACATGTCCGTGACTCCGTTCGGGGGTGGCCGTGCCCTGCCCGGCCGTTCCGTTTGACCGTTTGGTCGTCTTACAACTGCCTTGAATTTGAACTGTTAAACAACGAGCCGCCGGCCCGCGGGCAGGACGGCGCGCTCCCTGTCGCGGCCCTCGAGGGTAATTCGGCCATTCAGAACGGGAGGCGCTACGCCTATCACGCCCCTATCACGACTACCGCACCGCGCGACGCCGGCCCGCGGCCCGGTCCCTGCCCGACTTATACTGGTTTTTGGTGGGACAAAACGGGCGAAAATCGGACACGTTTTGTCGCAAACGCGGTAAAAGTTCCGGAGCCGACACCATGGAACGGTGCGGGCGCCCAGCCCGGCCCCGAAACGCGGACGCAGGCAATTTAGTGCAAACATTCTTGATGATAAAGGGATTAATGAACGGGACGGGGGCGCCTTTTGCCCCTCCTGTCTCGGCACGCACGGGGATACCGAGAACGGGCGGCCGACGGGCGCGGAGGCGGGACAGCAAGGCGAGGGGATGGTGAACAGCGAGAGTGCGCGAAAGCCGGCGAAAACGGGCGGCACTGGTTAGCGGGGATTCGCTGGCGGCGCGGGCGGAGCACGCCCTCGTTCTGGATCACTCCAGTGGGGAGCGGCGGGGACGGGCGTTACTTGACGAACAGCGCGAGCAGCAGCCAGACCACCGGGGCGCAGGCGAGCAGGGAGTCGATGCGGTCCAGGATGCCGCCATGACCGGGGAGCAGGGTGCCCATGTCCTTGATGGCCAGGTCGCGCTTGATCATTGACTCGGCCAGGTCGCCGAAGACGGCGGCGGCCAGGGCCGCGATGCCGGTGATGACGCCCTGCCACCAGTGGCCGTGGAGCATCGCCGGGAGCATGATCGCGCCCGCCGCGACGCAGAGGAAGGCGGAGCCCGCGAGGCCCTCCCAGGTTTTCTTCGGGGAGATGACGGGGGCCATCTTGTGGCCGCCGGTGAACGGGGTGAGCGTGATGCCGGCGAAGTAGCCGCCGATGTCGCTGCAGATCGCGAGGACGATGAAGATCAGGACGCGCTTGCCGCCGTCGGGCGGGGCCAGCATGGCCGCCACGGTCGCGCCGAGCAGCGGCAGGTACGCGGTGGCGAAGACGCCCGCGGTGACGTCCCGCACGTACCGGTCGGTGCCGCCGAACGTGCGGTAGACAAGGATCGCCAGGACCGTGAGCGCGAACGCGGCGAGGACCGCGCCGCCCGCCGCCCAGTAGGCGGCGGTCAGCATCGCCGCGCCGCCGAGCGCCACCGGGATCACCGGGACGGTGATGTCCCTGGTCTTGAGCGCGGCGGCCAGCTCATGCAGGCCGATCGCCAGCGCGACGCCCATGTAGATGAGGAACGTCGCCTTCACCGTGAGCAGGGTGAGCAGCGCGAGTCCGCCGAGGACCACGCCGACGCCGATCGCGACTGGCAAGTTACGGCCCGTCCTGATGTGCTTCGGCAGCGACTGTGCCGCCAGTGCCTCGGGAGGGATGTCCTCCGGGACCGGTTCGTCCGCTGCGATGTCTGTGATCTTCATAGGACGCATCCTGATGTGCGCCGCATCTCTCAGATCTCGAGTAGCTCGGATTCCTTGTGCTTGAGCAGCTCGTCGATCTTCGCGACGTAGGTGTCGGTCAGCTCCTGCAGCTCGCGCTCGGCCCGGCGCACCTCGTCCTCGCCGGCCTCGGCGTTCTTCACCATCTTGTCCAGCGCGTCCTTGGCGTGCCGCCTGATGTTGCGGATGCTGACGCGGCTGTCCTCGGCCTTGGACCGGGCGGTCTTGACGTACTCCCGGCGCCGTTCCTCGGTCAGCTCGGGGAAGACCACGCGGATGAGCGCGCCGTCGTTGGACGGGTTGACGCCCAGGTCGCTGTTCCTGATCGCCTTCTCGATGGCGGCCATGGAGCCCTTGTCGAAGGGCTGAATCGTGATCATCCGCGGCTCGGGGACGTGGAACGAGGCGAGCTGGACCAGCGGCGTCTGGGTGCCGTAGTACTCGGCGGTGATCTTCGAGAAGACGTTGGGAGTAATACGGCCGGTGCGGATGTTGCTGAAGTCTTCCTGAGCGACCGTGACGGCCTTGTCCATCTTCTCCTCGGCCTCGAGGAGGGTGTCATCGATCATCGTGTCTCAGCTCCTGTGCACTGACGGCGGCGTTGACCACACTACCCGGATACAACTCTGCCGTCCGAGGGACGACCCCCGGACGGCAGAGCTTCGCTTTCTCAGGCCTGTCCCACGCGGAAGCGGGCGAAGGCCTTGACGTCGGCCTTGTTGGCCGCGAGCAGCGCCTTGATGGTCTGCTTCGGGTCCTTCACGGACGCCTGCTCGGTGAGCACCACGTCCTTGAAGAAGGCGCCGAGGCGGCCCTCGACGATCTTCGGGATCGCCTGCTCCGGCTTGCCCTCCTCGCGGGTGATCTCCTCCGCGATGCGGCGCTCCTTCTCAACCACGTCGGCGGGCACCTGGTCGCGCGTGACGTACTGCGCGCCGGCCGCGGCGACCTGCTGCGCGATGTCCCGGGCGACCTCTTCGCTGTCCCCGTCGAGCTGAACCAGAACGCCGATGGTCGGCGGCAGGTCCCGGTCGGACTTGTGCAGGTAGGTGGCCACGTAGCCGCCTTCGAGCAGGGCGTACCGGCCGAGCTCGATCTTCTCCTTGATGGAGCCGCTCGCGTCCTCGATGAGGTTCTCGACGCTCTTGCCGTTCTCGGCCACGGTGCCGAGCAGCGCGAGCCGGTCGGCAGGCCTGCTCGTGATCGCGGCCTTCGCGATCTTTGCGGCGAGCTCCTGGAAGCCGTCGTTCTTGGCCACGAAGTCGGTCTCGCAGTTCAGCTCGACCAGGACGCCCGCGCTCGTGCCCTCAAGCTCGGCGGTCACCAGGCCGTTGGCCGCGGTCCTGTCGGCCCGCTTGCCCGCGTCCTTGACGCCCTTCTTGCGCAGGATCTCGATGGCCTCATCGATGTTGCCGTCGGACTCGGCCAGCGCGTTCTTGCAGTCCATCATGCCGGCGCCGGACAGGTCGCGGAGCCTCTTGATGTCAGCGGCGGAAACATTCGCCATTGTGTGTCTTCCTCGCTATGGAGTGGTGGTCAGCGTCACTCGGCGTCGGTGGCGGCGGCCTCGGTCTCGGCCTCGGCCTCCGGGGCAGCCTCGGCAGCCTCGGCGGCCGTCTCAGCGGCTTCCGGGGCGGCCTCGGCGATCTCGGCGTCGGCCGCGGCCTCGGTGGTGACCGGGGACTCCTGGATCTCCTCGGCGACTTCCGCGGTCTCCGCGGCGGGGGCGGCCTGGCTGCCCGCGAGCAGGTCGCGCTCCCACTCCGGCAGCGGCTCCTCGCTGGTGACGCTGAACTGGTCGTCGGCCGGCTTCTGGTCGGTCTCGGCCGCGCCCGCCCGGGCCATGAGGCCGGCGGCCACCGCGTCGGCGACCACCCGGGTCAGCAGCGCCACGGAGCGGATCGCGTCGTCGTTGCCCGGGATCGGGTAGGTCACCTCGTCCGGGTCGCAGTTCGTGTCGAGGATCGCGACCACCGGGATGCCCAGCTTGCGCGCCTCGTTGACCGCGATGTGCTCCTTCTTGGTGTCCACCACCCAGATGGCGCTCGGCACGCGGGCCATGTCCCTGATGCCGCCCAGGGTCTTGTCCAGCTTGTCGCGCTCGCGCTTGAGGCCGAGCAGCTCCTTCTTGGTCATGCCCGAGCCGGCCACGTCGCCGAAGTCGAGCTCCTCGAGCTCCTTGAGCCGCTGCAGCCGCTTGTAGACGGTGGAGAAGTTGGTGAGCATGCCGCCCAGCCAGCGCTGGTTCACGTACGGCATGCCGACCCGGCGCGCCTCCTCGGCGATCGCCTCCTGGGCCTGCTTCTTGGTGCCGACGTAGAGGATCGAGCCGCCGTGCGCGACCGTCTCCCTGATGAACTCGTACGCGCGGTCGATGTAGTCGAGCGACTGCTGCAGGTCGATGATGTAGATGCCGTTGCGCTCGGTGAAGATGTACCGCTTCATCTTCGGGTTCCAGCGCCGGGTCTGATGGCCGAAGTGGACGCCGCTCTCCAGGAGCTGCTTCATGGTGACGACAGGCGCCATGATGTGGGGTTCCTCCCTGGTGCGCGCCGCGGCCAGCGACTTTCGCCGCGCTTGAGCCGTGACGCTGCTCGGTTGCTTTCCTGGTGCCCGCTGACTCAGCGTCCGCGCCGTGCAGCCGACCGTGGTGGCCGGCGGACCGAGTGGCGCGTCCGCGCTTCCCCGCGCAGGTCTCCCGTGAGGGTTTCCCTGTGAAGGTTCACGCGGCAGGCAGGCACGCGTATTGCGGCCCCTCCAGGGCACCGCGTACGGTGCGCTCTCAAGTGGCCGCTATCAAGGTTACTTGAAACCGGGGGCGGACGGGGCGTCAGGCCGTCGTTCTCTGGTTATCGGCCGCGTTATCGGGCGCGCTGCCGGGCGCGCTGCTAGGCGCGGGGGTGGGCCTGGCGGTAGGCGGCCTTGAGGCGCTCGGCGGAGACGTGGGTGTAGATCTGCGTGGTGGCGGGCGAGGCATGGCCGAGGATCTCCTGCACGCTGCGCAGGTCGGCGCCGCCCTCGAGCAGGTGCGTGGCGGCGGTGTGCCTGATGGCGTGCGGGCCCGCGCCGCTCGCGGCGCGCAGGCTCGCGTGCACGATGCGGCGCGCGGTCCGCGGGTCGAGCCGGGCGCCGCGGGCACCGAGGAAGAAGGCGGAACCGCTGCGCTCGTTGGCGAGGACGGGCCGCCCGGCCTCTTCCCACCGGGCCAGCGCGCGCAGCGCGGGCAGGCCAACCGGCACCACGCGCTCCTTGCGCCCCTTGCCGAGGACCCGGACCGTGCGCCGCGCCTGGTCCAGTCCCCCGCCGTCAAGCTCGCACAGCTCGCTGACCCGAATCGCGGTCGCGTACAGCAGCTCGAGCACCGCGGCGTCGCGCACGGCGAGAGCCGCGGCGGTGCGCTGGCCGGCGGCGGACTCGCGCAGCGCGCGGTCCTCGCAGTCCGCGAGCGCGCGGTCCATCTCGTCCCTGCGCAGCACCTGCGGCAGGACCCGGCGGGCCTTGGGCACGCCGAGCTGCGGCCCCGGATCGGTGGCGAGCCAGCCGCGGCGGGCGGCGTAACCGGTGAAGGCGCGGGCCGCCGCGCCCCGGCGGGCCAGCGTGGCCCGCGCGGCGCCGGACTCGTGCTGCCGCGCCAGCCAGCCGCGGAGCGTGGCCAGGTCGAGCTGCCCCGCGTCCTCGACGCCCTCGCGATGGGCATGCTCGAGCAGCGACTGGACGTCGCCCGCATACGCGCGGACGGTGTGCCGTGACAGGGCGCGCTCAGCGGACAGGTGGCGGCTGAACTCCGCCAGCGCCGTGGCCAGCGCGGCGGGCAGGCCGTCTTCGCGGCCGACGCTATCGGCGCTATCGGCGCCGCCGTCGCGCGCTGCGGGGGGCTGCAACCATGCGCAAAGTCTCCACCCCGGCGCGCCCGCTTGGGAACGACCCCGCCCCGGTGTCGCCGCCGCCGCCAGAGGTCAGGAAACCCCGTCGCGACCAGGCTCGCGCGCGCATCGCACGGAATCCTCGATGAGGGCGTCGAGCAGCACCTGCGCCGCGGCGGTCATCCGCCGGTCAGCGGACACCGCGGCGGACAGGCTCCAGCACAGCCGCGAATCCTCAATGGGCAAAGCACGCAGGCCCGCCAGCATTTCGCCGCTCATCGCCGACGCGGGAGCGAGGGTCGTGGCGAACCCCGCGTGCACGAGCCTGGCCATGAGCGCGTAATTGCCAACCTCGAACGCGGAATCCGTCGCGCCGAGCGCCGCGTCGATGACGGTCCTGGTTCCCCACCCGGGCGGAGGCCGGAGGATCATCTCCTCCCGCAGGTCCGCGACCGATACCCGGGAGCGCTCGCTGAGCCGGTGGCAGGGCCGGCAGATGAACACCATCGGCTCGGTGAACAACGGGTGCAGCACCACCCCGCGCGGGCACGCGGTGCTCGCGGTCAGCGCGATGTCCACCGACGCGTCGCGGACCGCATAGACCAGGTCAGCGGACCCCGCCGCGTACTGACGCAACTGGACGACCACGCCGGGGTGGCACTCGCGGACCTGCGAGAACACCGCGGCGAGGTCCAGCCGGCCGGTATGCAGGGTGCTGCCGAGCACCACCGTGCCGCGGACCTGGCCGCAAGCCGCCGCGACCTCGTCCCTGGCAGTCTGAACCGCAGACATGACCCGCTGGGCGGCCGGGCTGCAAGGCTTCCCCCTGCTCGGTCAGCGTTATGCGGCCGCCGGCCCGGTCGAACAGCGGCGCCCCCAGGTCCTGCTCTAGGCGGGCGATAGCGCACGACATGGCGGACGACACGATATGGACCCGCCGGGAGGCCTCAGCGAAGCTCCGGGCATTGCAACAGGCGAGGAAATACTCCAGGTCACGGATTTCCACGCGACTAATGCTACGTTGCACGGTCCCGGCAAAGGCGTGAATTTGCTTCATCGCCGCCGGCAAGAACAATCATCGGGGGATGACAGCGTGCCCGCCCGGCGCGAGTTCCGCGGCTAGTAATTTGCTGCCAGGAGGTGCGTAGGAATGACCGTGAAGAGCGCCGTGCTGGTTAACGCCTCGGCAGCGCCGCCCAGCCACCCGAGCGCAGCGCCGCCCAGCCACCTGGGCGCAGCGGCGTTCGCGAGGTGCGAGCAGATGTTTAGCAGTTACCCGCTGGCCACCGTCCCCCATTCCGACGGGTGCGGATCCCGGTCAATGATCTTGATGACCCGGGCCGCCGGTGAACCGAAATTTTTCGTTCTCACAGAAACTGACCGCGCTTTTCATATACGGCCATGGAACTGCGGACAGGAAGCCGCCCAAGAGGTTACCCCCGGCGAGCCGGTCGGGGGCGTCTTCGCCCAGGCGATCGCGCACGGCATGCCGGTCCCGCGGTGCCGCGCCGTCCTCGGCTGGGCACCCGACCGTCAGGTAACCGCCATCCTGACGTTGCACGGCGGAAACCCGGCGGGCACGGGCACGGTCCCCGCCGTCCCCGCCATCCAGGTCATGCCGATGTCCGGCACGGCCACGATCGACTGGCCGCCGTCCGGCGCCGACCTGCTAGGCGACGGGCAGCTCTGGGACTACCTCGAGCGAGGCGACATCGTTGACATCGCCCCCCTGCTCGCCAGATGCCCCGGGCAGGCCTTCCGGGCACCCTGCCCGCACGGGCCCGGATCCCCGCGCGGCGCAGCGTGCGTTGTCGTCACGGCGAACCTGCTAGACAGCGAATACTGGCTGCCCGCCGGCGTCTACACCGATCACTGGATCCTCCGTGAGGACATCCCCCTTCCGCCGGTGGGGCAGTTGCTCGCCCTGCCCGGCACCGTGGACATGGCGCACGAGCTCGGCCCGGGCCGCTTATCCGGCGGTCAGCCGGGCCGGAGCCGCCAGCCGTCGTCGCAGCGCTCAACGAACCCGGCGGTCGCCAGCCTGCCCAGGCAGGTGGCCGTCGCCGCCGGAGCGAGCCCCGCCCGCTGCGCCACCCGCAGCGTGCCAAGGCCACCGCGGCGGGGCATGGCGTCGAGCACCGTGGCGGACTCCAGGTCGAGGAGGTCACGCGGGATGACCGGGGGCGCCGCCTGGCGGCCGCCCGTGAGGCTGGCCTCGGCCGGGATCGCGCTGGCCGTGGCCTCGATCGGGGACAGGTGCTCGGTGACCTCCGCCGCACTGGTGACGAGCACGCCCTGCCATTCCCTGAGTATGTGGTGGCATCCGGCGGACAGGTCAGAGGTAACCGGGCCTGGCACGGCCATCAGCCGGCGGCGCAGGTCCCTGGCATGCCTTGCGGTGTTGAGCGCGCCGCTGCGCTGGCCCGCCTCGACCACAAGCGTGCCGGTCGCCAGCGCGGCGATCACCCGGTTGCGGACCAGGAACCTGAGCCTGCTCACATGCCGGCCGGGCGGCCACTCGCTGACGAGCACCCCCTGGGCCGCGACCGCGTCGAACAGCTCCGCGTGGGCGCTCGGGTACGGGACGTCCACGCCGCAGGCGAGCACGGCGACGGTGACGCCGTCGGCGCAGAGCGCGGCCCGGTGCGCCGCGGCGTCCACGCCGAAGGCGCCGCCGGAGACCACCGCCCAGCCGCGCGCGGCGACGGACCCGGCGAACTCGGCGGCGACGTAGGAACCGTAGGCGGTCGCGGCCCGCGACCCGACGATCGCCACCGAGCGCAGGCAGCTGAACCGCAGGTCCGCGTTACCGCGCAGCCAAAGCGCGTACGGCTGGTCGTCACCGAGGTCGGCCAGCTGCCCGGGCCATTCCGGGTCCCCCGGCGCGATGAGCCTGATGCCCGCCTCGCGGAAGGCGAGCACCTGGTCCGGTCTTGGCAGCTCGGGGAGCCGCACCCGCCAGCGCTCCATGGCGGCCTGCATCGCGCGCGCCTTGCCGCTGCGCGGGCCGGGGCCGTTGGCTGCGGCGGCGTCGTATGCCTTGATCGCGTCGAGCGCTCCCGCCGCGCCGTGCTCCCGGAGCAGCTGCGCCAGCCAGCGGTCCGCCGGCTCCGCCAGGTAGGTCAGCGCCGCGCGGGCGTACTTCTCGTCGGTGAGCATGCCGTTCACTGGGTCACCCCTAGCCATAGTCCGATCGCGAGATTAACCTGGTCGGTGCCCGGCCGGTCCTTGCCGGCCAGGTCGGCCAGGGACCAGGCGACACGGATGATCTTGTCCGTGCCCCTGGCGGAAACCTGGCCGAGCTCCATAGCCCGGTCCAGGCAGGTCAGCGCCCCGGCTGCGGGCGCGAAGGAACGACGCAGCGCGGTACCTGGAACCTCCGCGTTCACCCGCCACGGGGTACCGGCCAGCCGGGCGGCGGCTCGCTCCCTGGCGGCGGCGACCCGCTGCGCGACGACGGCGGAGGCCTCGGCGAACTTCCGGTCGTAGAGCATGTCGCTGCGGCTGACCGGCTGGAGGCGGACCTTGACATCCACCCGGTCGAGCAGCGGCCCGGAGATCCTGGCCAGGTAGCGGCGGCGGGCGGCGGGCGAGCAGGAGCAGCCGGACCGGCCTGGCCCCGCCGCCTTGGCGCACGGGCACGGGTTCGCCGCGAGGACAAGGGTGAAGCGGGCGGGGAAGACCGCCTGCGTCCCGGCGCGCGCGAGCACCACTTTCCCCGATTCGAGCGGCTGACGCAGCGCGTCGAGGACGTCGCGGTGAAACTCCGGCGCCTCGTCGAGGAAGAGGATGCCGTGATGCGCAAGCGACGCCTGGCCCGGCAGGATCACGCCGCTGCCGCCGCCGACGATCGCGGCCATGGACGAGGTGTGGTGCGGCGCGCAGAACGGCGGCGTGGTGATCAGTCCCGACCCGGGCGGCAGCCGCCCGGCCACGGAATGGATCGAGGTGACCTCGATCGCGGCCGGCGCGGCCAGGCGCGGCAGGATTGTCGGCAGCCGCTCCGCCAGCATTGTCTTGCCTGCCCCGGGCGGTCCGAGCAGCGACAGGTGGTGCCCGCCCGCCGCGCAGATCTCCGCCGCGAGCCGTGCCTCCGCCTGGCCGAGCACCTCCGCCAGGTCCAGCCTCCTGGCCATGGCGGCCGCAGGCGCCGGCCCGTGCGACCCGTGCGGCGACCCGTGCGGCGGGCCGGGAACCGCCGCTGGGGACGGCGGCGGGCCGCCGCGCAGCCAGATGATCACCTCGGCGAGGCTGCTCGCGCCGACCACCTGGACGCCGGGTACCAGCGCGGCCTCATCGGCGTTCTGCGCGGCCACCACCACGGTCTGCGCGCCGCACGCCGCCGCCACCACCGCGGGCAGTACACCGGGAACCGGGCGGAGCCGGCCGTCGAGGCCCAGTTCGGCGAGGAACATCTTCCCGACGAGCGCGCTGCCAGGCACCGCTTCGGCGGCGGCCAGGATGGCCACCGCGATGGCCAGGTCGAAGCCGGAGCCGCGCTTGGGCAGCGCCGCGGGCGAGAGCCCGACGGTGATCTTGGCGGCCGGCCAGCTCTCCCCGCTGTTGACGATGGCCGCGCGGATCCGGTCCCGTGCCTCGCGCAGCGCCGTGTCCGGCAGGCCGACCAGGATCGTCGCGGGCAGCCCGCTCGCGATATCGGCCTCCACCTCGATCAGGTGCCCCTGGACGCCGACGAGCGCCACCGAGTAGGCGCGGGCGAGGGCCACCTAGCCCACCCCCCGGACGTGCTCGACGGTGAACCCGTCGCCGCCGTCGCGCAGCAGGCCGAGCACGTCGATCCGCACGTGGTCGAAGCGGATGCCGTGGGCGGACAGCCAGAGGGCGGCCAGCTTGCGCAGCCGTCTGCGCTTCGCCTGCCCGACCGCGTCAAGCGGCGTGCCGTACCGCGTGCCCGACCGGGTCTTGACTTCGCAGACGACCAGCGTGTGCCGTTCCACCGCGACGATGTCGATCTCGCCGTCCGCGCACCGCCAGTTCCTGTCGAGTATCCGGAACCCGCACTTCTCCAGGTAGCCGACCGCGGCCTGTTCGCCTTCCTTGCCAAGCACGTCCTTCGCGCCCATCGCCACCACCTCCCGAATCCGACGATGGCGCGCAAATGGCAATGTGGCGCCGGGCGAATTTCGGCCTGTGGATAAACCCCCTGGTCATGATCAACTGTGGATAAAACAAGCCGAAGGCCGGTCGAATGTCGGTGCCTGGTGCTTTAATCCGCGCCCGCTTCCGAATTTCGTGATGATCCCTGCCGCCGGCTCCGTCCGGTGCGCCCAGGATGACCTGTTTGCATAGCCGAGGACCACAGACGACGCTGTTTGCATAGCGGCGCGCCCAATGATCACGCCCGATTTGCTGGCTAAAAGTCCGGCCCCGGCTATGCGAACCTGCCCGAGCGCGGTCCCCAGCTATGCAAAGTCAAGATCATCCAGGGGAAGGTCGCGCGGACGTGAAGGTCTTTCGCGGTGGCGGGCCTGCGGCGGGAACGCGTGAGGATCTCCGCGATCAGACGGCTCTTCCCGGGGTGGACGGGTGCACGGGTGGGCGGGCGCACGGGTGGACGGGTGGGCGTTCGGGTTGGAGCTGGCGGTGTGTATCAGGTGGCGGAGGTGACCTTGGTTGCGTGGCCTATGTAGCTGACCCGGAGGTCCTTGGAGAGGACCATGGCGGTGCGGCGGCCGAACTCGGCGTAGGAGATCTTGCCCTTCTTGGCCTGGCGCATGAGGGGGATGAGCGCGGGGGGTGCGATCCCGGGCCTGAGGCCGGCCAGGCCGTCCTCGCGCAGGTGATGGCGGGCGAGGACGGCACGCAGCTCGGCCGGGGTGATGAACTGGTTCCAGTCGTGCAGGTCCGGCGGCAGCCAGGCGGTCAGGGGCCAGTCCTGGCACAGCTTGATCAGGACGAGCTTGCTGATCCTGGTGCGGTTGATCGTGTCGTACAGGAACAGGCCGCCCGGCCGCAGGACCCGGGCCGCCTCCCCGACGACGGCGGAGACGTCGGCCACGTGCTCGAGCACGTCGACGCAGTAGGCGATGTCCGCGCAGGCGTCGTCCGCGGGCAGGTGCTCCCCCGAGCCGACCCGGTAGTCGATGGCCAGCCCGGCGCCGGCCGCGTGCTTGCGCGCGGAGGCGATCGCGCCGGGCGCGGGGTCGATGCCGATGACCGACGCGCCGAGCCCCGCGACCTCCTCGGCGAACAGGCCGCCGCCGCAGCCGATGTCGATGACGACCTTCCCGGCCGGGTCCACGCCTCGCTCGGCGAAGACGGTCCTGAAGTACTCCATCCGGGCCGGGTTCATGAAGGTTCGCAGTGCGTGCAGCGGCTGGTTCTCGTCCCACCAGACGTCACCGGGCGCGTTGTAGATCTCGTTGTCGACTGGCATGGCGTCTCCCGTCCCGGATGAGCGCCGATCGCCGCGGCTTGGCGGACCGCGCCGCTGATATCCCCTCACCGTCCGCTAACCCCAGTCAACCAGGTGCTGCTGGTGGTCGGCCTCTACCTCGACGCCGAGGGCCTGGATGATGCGGGCGACCGCCTCGTACTGGCTGACCACCACGATGAGCTCGATGGCACCCGCTTGCCCGAGCGCGGCCTCGAGCTCGCCGAACAGCTCGCCCGTCACGGCCATCTCGTGGACCGCCTCGGTCGCGGTGAGGACCAGGCGTTCGGCCGGGCCGAACGCGGGCGATGAGCGCCAGGCGGACAGCGCGGCCGCCTGGTCGGCGGTGACCCCCGCGGCCAGGGCCATCGGGCGGTGGTGGCTCCACTCGTAGGCCGAGCCGGCCAGCTGCGCCAGGCGGAGCACCGCGAGCTCGCGCAGCCGCGGCGGGCAGTGCTCGCGGGCGCGCAAGGCCGTTGGCAGCGCGCGGTGCGCTGCCATCAGGCCGGGTACGTTGGCCAGCGCGCGGAAGATGTCGGACGGAGGGCGGCCCTCGTCCTTGAACGTGTCGAAGATCCCGGTTGAGCGGGCTGCCTCGTCGTCGTCCTGGACCAGCGGAACTCGTGCCATGGGCCCAAGTCTGGACTAGTCAGGGGCAGCGGCGAACTCGGCCCTGGTGAGCGGCAGCCGCTTTCTCGTCTCGTCGTCGGCGGGGGTGTAGACGACGAGCCGGGCCTCCTGGCTGGCGGGGACCTGCAGCTCGCTCATGGTGAACGTCAGCTCTCCGGCTTGCGGGTGGGTGAACGTGCGGATGCGCGGCTGGAACTCGGCGACCTCATGCCGCGACCAGAGCTCGGTGAACTCATCGCTCAGGCCGGACAGGCGGCGGATGTCCTCCTCCCAGTCCGGCTCGCCGACGTGCCTGGCGTAGGCGGCGCGCAGCCGGGCGACCAGGTACCTGGCGTGCTCGTCGTAGCCGTGAAACTGCTCACGGGCCGTCGGCTCGGTGAGCACGCACCACAGCGTGTTGTGGTGGATGCACGGCAGCGAGTGCCAGAACCGGAACAGGTCAGCGAACGCGTCGTTCTCCGCGAGGATGTCGAAGCGCGAGTTGGTCACCGCCGCGGGCAGTGGGTCAAGCGCCCGCAGGATCTCGGTGAGTTCCTCGGTGAGCGGGCAGCGTCCGGTGCTGACCGCTACCGGCACCGCCTCGGCGAGGACGTACATGTGCCACCGCTCGGCGCGGTCGAGCCGCAGCGTGCGGGCGAGCGCGTCGAGCACCTGCGTGCTTACGTTGATCTCCCGGCCCTGCTCCAGCCAGGTGTACCAGCTGATGCCCACCCCGGCGAGCAGCGCGACCTCCTCGCGCCGCAGGCCTGGCGTGCGCCGCCGGAGCCCGGCGGGCATGCCGAAGTCGCCTGGTGACAGCCGTTCCCGGCGGGCGCGCAGGAACTTGCCGAGCTCGGCGCGCCGCCGCTCAGACGCCGGCGCGTCCTTGGATTCGAAGACGGCCACGCGGTGTCAACCTCCGTCCGGGTCCCCTCGCCCAGTCTGAACAATCACCATAACGACGGCCACCGACATTCGGGGTCGGACAGGGCGGGGTGACCAGGGCTGCGGCGGGGCGTGGGCGGGTCGGCTCAGGTGAGGCTGCGGCGGACTCGCCAGAGGCAGAGGCCGACCAGGGCTACGGCGAGCCCGAGGAAGATCAGCGCTTCGAACCACTGGAGCGGCCAGTAGTGGTTCAGCGGCTGGTAGGTGACGATTTCGCGGATGCCGAGCTTGTTGATGCACTCTTGCGCGGCGACGTTGAAGGCCGCGGGGGGTTGCGTCGAGGTGCGGGAAGTGGCGCCGGCCAGGGCGTCGGCGGGGAAGGTATTCGGGCAGGGTCCGACGCCGACGAGGCTGACCGCTCCTTGGTTCACGTGGAAATTGATGTTGCCGCTTGCCCCGACCCCGCCGTACTGCCCGATGACCTGCCCGGCCCCGTTGATGGTCTGCGCGGTCAGGACCCAGTCGCCGGGCTTGACGGCACCCGGGAGCGGCGGCGCGCCGTCCCCGGTGCCCAAGACGAACGGCGAGACGACACGGAGCGGCGCGAAGAGGATGGGTCGCACCCAGAGGGAGATCGCCAGCCGGATGCCGGTGAAGACCACCAGGGTGACGGCCATGGCAGGGATCGTGCGGCGGATGATGATCCCGGCGGTGACCCCGAGAGCGAAGGCGAAGGCGGCGTAGCCGACCGGGACGATGCCGCGCTCAGCGAACAACGACGGAGTGAGCGGGTTCACCTGGACCCGGTCGAGCGGGCTGAACCACCAGGTGACGACGAGGCTTAGCAGCCCGGTGACGGCCATGCTCGCCAGGCCGACGACACCGAGCTTGACGGCGAGCCAGCGCTGCCTGGTGACGCTCTGCGTCAAGGCCATCCGGAAGGTGCCCGTCTCGAACTCGCGGGCAATGAGCGGCGCGCCCCAGAACGCGCCGATCAGCGCGGGCGCCACGAGCAGCACGTTCGGCAGGCCTATTTGCAGCAAGCGGTAACTGGCCAGGAATACCGTCGTGGCCGACGCGCAGGCACTCGCGTGGCAGGTGGCCACGTTCGCGTCGTAGAGGTGCAGCAGCCGCGGGCCGGTGACCGCCGCGATGACCGCGATAGCCGCCAGCGCGGCCGCAGCCACCGCCGTCTGGGTGCGGGCCTGTAGCCAGGCGAACCTGATCATCGAACGACTTCCAATCCGGGTCGGTGGTGGCTGGCCGCGGTGTCGCGGGCCCGGCTCATGTAGGCGAGGACGAGATCGTCCATGCTGACCGGCCTGACGGTCCAGGCCAGGTCGAGGACCGGGCCGTCACTCCTGATGAGGAAGGTGCTCTGCCGGTCGGTGTGGCTGGCCTCGATGACCTGCTGGCCGGCCGGGAGGGTGTCCGGCTCGCGCCGCGGTCCGGAGAGGCGGTGGTGCGAGGCCAGCAGCTCGCCCACGTCACCGGCCAGCTGGACGCGGGAAGCGACGAGCACGACGAGGTAGTCGCAGACCCGCTCGAGGTCGGCGATCAGGTGCGAGGAGAGCACGACGCTCGCCCCCTGCTCGGCGACGACCTCCATGAGAGTCTGCAGGAACTCGCGCCTGGCGAGGGGGTCGAGGCTGGCCACCGGCTCGTCGAGCAGGATCAGCTCGGGCCGTTTCGCGACCGCCATGGTGAGGGCGAGCTGGGCCCGCTGGCCGCCGGAAAGCGAGCCGGCCCGCTGCCGCGGGTCCAGGCCGAGGCCCGCGATCCGGCGGGCCGCGACCTCCCCGTCCCAGCCCGGATTGAGCCACTCCCCCATCCGCAGGTGGCCAGCGACTGAGAGCCGCGCGTACACGGCCGCGTCCTGCGCGACGAAGCCGACCTTCGCGAGCTGCGCGGCTGTGGCACCCGGCTGGCCGCCGAGCACCGTGATGCTGCCCGACGTCGGCCGCAGCAGCCCGGCGGCCAAGTGCAGCAGGGTCGTCTTGCCCGCGCCGTTCGGGCCGACGAGCCCGACGACCTTCCCCTCGGGGATGGCCAGCGTGCAGTCTTTGAGCGCCCATCGCCGGCCGTACTGCTTGCCGACGGCGCTTGTCTGAAGTATCGCGTTCATGCGACTCCTTCCGCGAAGCAGTTACGGAATGCGGTGCGGTAGATCGCCTCGATGTCGTCGGGGCCGAGGCCCGCCGCGCGCGCCGCGCGCAGCCAGTCGGTCATCGAGGCAAGGAACCGGGCCTGCGCGGCGGGGTCGGTCCGCGGCAGCGTCCTGACGACGAACGTGCCTTGGCCGGGCCTGGCGCGCACCAGGCCCTCGCGCTCCAGGTCCCGGTAGGCCTTGAGCACCGTGTTCGGGTTGATCGCCAGCTTGGCAACCACCTGCTGTGCGGTCGGCAGCCGGTCACCCGGCTTGAGCAGCCCGAGCTGCAATGCCTGGTGCACTTGCTGCACCAGCTGCAGGTACGTGGCGACACCCGACCCGGCATCGAGCTGGAACTCGATCACTTTCCTACTTCCGCTAATGGATGATTCCACTAATCTCTTAGTGCAATGCAACTATAGCCGGTCGGCGGCGGAAGGCAAGGGGTGCTTGGCGGCCGGGGAATGCCGCGGGGGCTGCCGGCCGGGGGGGTGCAGGCCGGGGGGGTGCCGGCGGGGTGAGCCGGAGAGGGTGCAGGCGGGACGGGAGTGAGCGCGCTCGTTCTGGAGCCTGTTACTGGCAGCACCATGACCAGCGGGCTCTCCGGTCGTGCGCCCGGCCGGCCGGAGGGTGGTCTCATGACTGCTACTTCAGAGATCCTCGTCGCGGCCGGCCGGGAGCGCGGCCGCGGCCGCTGGGTGATGCTCATCGTGCTGCTGTGCGGGCAGTTCATGGCGCTGCTCGACGTGACCGTGGTGAACGTGGCGATGCCGACGATCGGGAGGTCGCTGCGCGCGTCAGGTGCGGAGCTGCAGCTCGTCATCGCCGGTTACACGGTGAGCTACGCGATGCTGCTGATCACCGGGGCGCGGCTGGGCGACCTGATCGGCCGGCGGCGGATGTTCCTGCTGGGGGTGGCCGGGTTCAGCCTCGCGTCGCTGGCCTGCGGGCTCGCGCCGGGCGTGGGCGTGCTGATCGCGGCGCGGTTCGTGCAGGGAGCGGCCGCGGCGGCGATGATGCCGCAGATCATGACCGTGATCCAGCTGCGGTTCGCCGGGGCCGAGCGGGCGCGCGCGCTGAGCGCGTACGCCGTGGTGCTGTCGTCGGGGTTCGTCGCCGGGCAGGTGACGGGCGGGCTGCTGGTGAGCGCCGACCTGTTCGGGGCCGCGTGGCGGCCGGTGTTCCTGGTCAACGTGCCGATCGGGCTCGCGGTGCTGCTCGTGCTGCCCCGGGTGATGCCCGCTGACGTGCCCGGCCGCGGCAAGCGGCTCGACCTGCCCGGCCTGCTGGTCGCCGTCCCTTCGGTGTGCCTGGTGGTGCTGCCGTTGATGCTCGGGCACCAGGAGAACTGGCCCGCGTGGTCGCTCGCGTGCGTCGCCGCGGGGCTTGCCCTGGTTCCCGTGTTCCTTTACACGGAACGGAGGGTGGCTGCGCGCGGCGGCCAGCCGCTGCTGTCGGTGGCGGTGTTCCGCGCGCCGGGCCTGGTGCCCGGGATCGCCGCGATGACCCTGCTCATGGTGACGTACGGCGGGTTCCTGTTCAGCTTCGCGATCCACCTGCAGGCGGGGCTCGGCGACAGCGCGCTGCGGGCCGGGCTGACCTGCGCGCCGTGCGCGGCGGCGTTCGGGCTCAGCGGGTACTTCTGGCGGCGGCTGCCCGCCTCGTGGCACCCGTTCCTGACGGTGGGCGGTGCCGCCGTCGGGGCCCTTGGCTACCTGTCGGTGGCGCTGCTGCTGCACGGCGGCGCGTCGGGCGGGTTCCTGCTTCAGGCGGGGCTCGTGGTGCTCGGGGCGGGTTTGGCGGTGGCGTTCAGCCCGCTGGTGACGCAGGCGCTGGTGCGGGTGCCGCCGTCGGAGGCGGCGGACGCCAGCGGGGTGCTGACGACGGCGATCCAGCTGAGCCAGGCGGTGGGCGTGGCGGTGTTCGGGAGCGTGTTCCTGACGCTGGCCGCGCGGCCGGGCGTCGCGCCGGCTGTCTCGGGGCACGCGGTGTTCGTCACGCTGGCGTCGATCGCGGTGACGCTGGCGTGCGGCGCGCTGGCGGCGGTGCCGCTGGCGCGGACGGTGCGGGCGGCGGGAGCAAAGTTACGGCTGAGCATGGACAGCACTCACCTCGGCCCGGCCACGGCGGCCGGCGGGGCGCGCGGGTCGTTCGCTGGGTTAGCGGTTCTCGGCGTAGATGCGGCGGACCACGTCTTCGATGTCGGGTTCCTCGACGGTCAGGTCGAGGACCTGGGCCTTCGCGGCGACGGCGGCGAGGACCTTCGCGGCCGTGGTCCGCTCGGCGTCGAACGCGAGGCGCTGGCGCAGGCCGCCGGCCTGCGAGGACAGGTGCCTGGCGTCGTCCAGGCCGGTGAGGTCGCCCACGGGCTCGGCCAGGTCGACCACGAGCACCCGTTCCGCGCCCACGGTGCGGGACAGGCCCTGCAGGTCGCCGTCGTAGGCGAGGCGGCCGTGGTCGATCACCAGGATCCGGTCGCACAGCCGCTCCACGTCGCCCATGTCGTGGGTGGTGAGCAGCAGGGTGGTGCCGTGCATCCGGCGCTCCGCGATGAGGAACTCGCGCAGCCGCTGCTTGGACAGGACGTCGAGGCCGATGGTGGGCTCGTCGAGGATGATCAGCCGCGGCGAGTGCAGCAGCGCGGCGGCGACCTCGGCGCGCATCCGCTGGCCCAGCGACAGCTGGCGGACCGGGACGGACAGGAAGCCGCCGAGCTCGAGCTGCTCGACGAGCTCTGCCGTGCGGCTGGCCTCCTGCGCGGGGGTGAGCGCGTGGATCGCGGCCAGGATGCGGAACGACTCGCGGGCCGGCAGGTCCCACCACAGCTGCGAGCGCTGGCCGAACACCACGCCGACCTGCCGGGCCAGCCGCCGCCGGTCCGGCACCGGGCGCAGCCCGCAGGTGAGCACGCGGCCGGCGGTCGGCACGAGGATCCCGGTGAGCATCTTGATGGTGGTGGACTTGCCGGCGCCGTTCGCGCCGATGTAACCGACGGCCGCGCCTGACTCGATCGTGACGCTCAGGCCGTCGACCGCGGTGAGCAGGCGCCTGCGCCGGCCGTCCCGCACGCGGAACTCGCGCGTCAGCCCGTCGGTTTCGATGATCGCCACGCCCTCGTTCTGGGCTACTGCTGACCGGCCCGCCGCTGACCGCATTGCCCGGATCGGCAACGGCGCGCCGATCTTGTCGCTGTTCATCCGCCGCCTCCCTGGTAGTGACGTACTCCCCAGCGCCAGCACAGCAGGCCCATCAGCCACGCCCACGCGGCGAAGGCGGGGGCGCACCAGCCGAGCCAGGCCGGCAGCCAGTCCGAGCCGGGCAGGCCGAGCATGGTCACCGCCGGCAGGTAGGCGGTGACGGCCATGGGGAAGAAGAAACCGAACGTGAGCTTGAGCGGCCGCGACCAGACCGAGGCGGGCTGGGTGGCGGCGTAGCGCCCGCCGTACACGAAGGCGTTGGTCATCTCCGCGCCGTCGAGCAGGAAGAACTGCAGCCCGGCCGCCCAGACGAACAGCGCGGCGAACGTCGCGTACCCGCTGAGCAGCGCGAGCGGCAGCAGTGTCGCGGTCGTCAGGTTCCACGGGACGCCGGCGGTGGCCAGGCCGATGCCGAGCGCGGCGCCGCCGACCGCGGCCCGGGCCAGGCGGCGCAGCGAGATGTCGCTGCAGATCAGCTGCAGCAAGCAGGGGCTGCGGGCGCAGGTAGAAGGCGTCCAGGGTGCCCGCCCGCAGGTACGTCGGCAGCGTGTCGAGGTGGCCGAAAGACAGGTCAGCCAGCGAGAAGGCCAGGTCGGCCAGGCCGAAGACGAGCAGGATCTGGTTGAAGCGCATCCCGCCAAGGGACGTGACGTTGGTGAACAGCACCCAGACCTCGGCCAGCTCGACCAGGCCGACCAGCGTCGAGCTGGCCATGTCGATCGCGAAGCTGGTCCGGTAGGCGCGCTGCGAACGGGCGCGCGAGGCGAGCACGACACTGTACGGGCGCAGCTGCGCGCGCAGCCCCGTGTTACCCACCTTGCACCTCCAGGCGGCGGCGCCCCGCCCGGGTGAGCCACTGGCCGGCGGCCGCGACCCCGGCCAGCCAGGCAAGCTGCGCGAGCACCAGCCGGGCGGCGGTCCCGGCGCCGCCAAAGCCCGACAGGACGTCGATCGGGTACATCATCACCGACGGGAACGGCGTCGCCGTGGCCGTGACCCGCAGCCAGTGCGGGAACAGCGCGAGCGGCACGAAGAGACCGCCGAGGAAGCCGGAGGCGAGCATGTAGAAGATCTGCAGGCCGCGCGTCTCCACGATCCAGAAGCCGGCCACCGCGATGAGGTAGACCGTCGCCGCCGAGATGACCACGCCGAGGAGCATGCTGACCGCCCCGAGCAGGTAGAACACCGGGTTCGTCGGCATCTGGATGCCGACCGTCACGGCACCGAGCAGTACCGAGGGCAGCCCGCGCGGCAGGAGGGAGAACAGGGCCGCGCCGGCCTGGTCGGCGAGCGTGGCCGCCTGCAGGTCGACGGGCCGCAGGAAGTCGACCGCGACCTGGCCGCTCTTGACCCGGAGCGCCAGGTCGGTGCGGCCGTCCAGGTTGACCGCGCCGAGCATGCCCTGGGACAGCCAGACGTAGGTGCTCATCGAGGCGGTGGTGTACCCGTGCAGCTGGCCGCCCGCCGCCCGGACGGTGGCGAACAGGATCGCCACCTTCAGCAGCCCGAAGGTCAGGTTCGCGACGAGTCCGCCGAGCGCGGCGAGCCGGTAGGTCGACTTGCGGCGGAAACCGGCGGCAAGCAGCCGCCAGTACACCCGGGCCGTCGCGCGCATAGAAAACTAGATCCTACGTCGGTAGCGGGCGGATCCCGAATGAATATTGACGAACTAGGAGTTCGCGGCCCTGTCGGTCCCCGGGCTAGCCCCGGCTGGCCCCGGGCTGGCCCCTGGCTTGCGGGCGACGCCGGCCGGCAGAGGCGCTGCCGAGACCATTAGTAGCCCGGCAGCCGCTTGGCGCGGGTGAACCCAGCCGGGATGGGTGGCGTAAGTGCTTTCAGGCTGGCGGTAGTGGCCGGGATCATCTGGTAGGTGAGCGTGGTCGGTGGCGATTGTCCGGGTTCCCGTTGCCTGGAGTGGTAATTGTCTCGGTGCTAACCATGCGCAGCGGGACGTAGGTCGTTGCATCGACCCACAAGGTGGTGGTGTGCAACCCGACGGGGCCGGCCTTCCGGGTCCATCCCAGCTTCACGGCGTCGCGGCCGTTCAGTTTCACGGTGCCGTCCACGGTGAAGTTCCCGGAGGCGATCTCGGAGCGGATAAGCGCCGGGCTGACGGTGGGGTCGAGCAGGGGCGCGCTGGTGGTGAACGTGGCCCAGGTGCGGCTCGGGTAGTCAACCCCGAGCATCTTCGCGGAGCCGGGGCCCTGGGTGGTGCTCATGCTGGTGTGCTCTAGGGCCTCGTCTTCGATGTAGATGGACTCGACGTCCTGGCTGGGCTTGCCCTGGCGGTAGTCCGCTTCGCGGAAGCGCACCTGCTGGCCTACGGCAGGGAACGCGGGGTAGACCCAGGTGCTGCGTGTGCCTGCGACACCACCGGAATCCTGGTACTCAAGGCTCGCCTGCAGGATGTCGCCGCTGTCCTGCTGCAGTGCGTCGAGCACGGCGGTGCGCACCGCCTCAGGGGCCAGGGGCCCCGGTGCAGGACCGGACTGCGTGACCGCAACCGCGACCATCACGGCGACGACGGCCGCCGCCAGTGACGGCAGCCCGGCGAGGACGAGACGGCGGCGGGTGACCCGCCGGCGGACGGGACCCGGCTCACGGGTGCCGTCGAGGATGCGGGACAGCATCGCGGCCGCCTCGGGTGACTCCGGTGAGGGGCGGTAGCCGGGATCGGGGCTGGCAGAGCGGAGCGCGTCCAGCAGGCCGTCGTTACCTGTCTCGGTCATCACTGCACCTCTATCGGATCGAGATTGCCGCTGGAGCCTCGTCTCGCCCGTCCGGGTGGCTGCCCGTCGGACTCCAGGCCCAGACGGGCCGCGAGCCTGGTTCGGGCACGGTGCAGCCGGGACCGGGCCGTAACCGGGCCGCAGCCCAGGACGACCGCAGCCTGAGCCGGGGTTAGCCCGTCCCACGCGATCAGCCGCAGGATCTCCTGATCGCTCTCACGCAGCGAAGACATCGCTTCCCGCAGGGCGCCCGGTTCGAGTGGCGCGGTCACCGAAGCGGGGGCAGCGTGCAGGCGGAGCCGCGCCAGCAGGTCGCTGTGCCGGCGCCGCTGACGGTGATGCCCGCGCCACAGGTTCCGGGCGACCGCGTACAGCCACGGCATCGGATCATCAGTCGGCACGTCACCGATGCGCCGCCAGGCGACCTCGAAGGCCTGGGCTACCAGGTCATCGGCGTCCGCCCCGGTCAGCCCCCGGTGGCGGGCATAGCGGCACAGCGCCGGGTAGGCCAGCTCGAACAGCCCACGGAATCGGGTCTCGGGGTCCACGCCAGTTACCTGTCTCGGAAGCCCCAAGCGTTGCACACGATCCACACAATTTTCTCGGCCTGTGCCGCTTGCGCCTGCCGTGCGTCCGGGTCAAAAACGCCTAGCAGCGGGCGACTCGCAACTTAGAGTCGTCCCGGTAAGATCGCAAACTGGTCTTGCCGGCGAAAGGCGTCTCCGTGGCCACGACGTTGCTCTACCTTGTCCGGCACGGCCCGCCAGTACACCCGGCCGTCGCGCGCATAGAAACTTAGATCCTACGTCGGTAGCAGGCGGATCCCGAATGAATATTGACGAACTAGGAGTTCGCGGCCCGCTTCGACCCGGCCAGGAGCTTGGCGATGTGCGCTTCTGTCCTCGTCTTGTCGATGCCGAGTCCGAGAAGGGGGCTGTCCTCGAGTTCCAGCAGCGCCAGCAGGATGTGCTCGGTCCCGATGTAGTTGTGGCCCAGGCGCAGCGCTTCCCGGGAGGTGAGCTCCAGGAGCTTGCGGGACGCGGCGTCGTAGGGGATGGGGTCGGGTACCTCCGGAAGTTGTGGCGGTAGCTGGCTGGCGAGGGCGTCGCGGATTTCGTCGAGGGGAATGTCCTGGGCGTCGATCAACCTCACTGCGAGAGAATTCGGCTCGGCCGGTAGGCCCTCCGCGATGTGCACGGGGCTGACCTGCGCGTTGCCCGCCTCGCCGGCCAGGGCGTGCGCCACCGTAAGGACGCTCCTCGCCCGCGTGGTGAACCGGCTGAGGTCCTGGCCAGGGCCGCGCTCCGGCCGTTCCCTCGGGACGAAGCGCTTCTGGGCGGCCTGTCTGGTAACCCCCATGCTCTTGCCGATCTCCGCCCAGGAGATACCCGAGCGCCGTGCCTGATCGACGAAGTAGCCGACTACCTGGTCGGCGACCTCGCCGAGGTGCTCCGCCGCGATAAACGCGTCCGAAAGCTGGTCGCGCGGGTCGGAGTGAGCCCCTGTGATGGCTTCGATCAGCTCATCGAGCCGGGCCGACTGCGTCATGCGAATGGAATCAGACACAGTGCAACCTTAGGTTGACACGTCGGCAGTGTCAACTCTAGGTTGACATCACATCGCGCCCACCATGCCGGAAGTGCCGACTCGGGCACCGATGCGGTTCGGACGGCGCGTTTGCGACGCCGTCGATTAGCCGGAGGGGGCGATCTCGGCGAGCCGGCCAGCGAGGAAGCGCCGTTCCTCCTCGGTCTGGGCGAGGTCGAGCGCCCGGCGGTAGGCGTCGCGGGCCTGCGCGTCGCGGCCGGCGCGGCGCAGCAACTCGGCCCGGGTGGAGTGGAAGTACCGGTAGTGGTCGAGGTCGAGGCGGTCGAGGATGGCCAGCCCGGCTTCGGCCCCGTCGATCTCGGCCACGGCGATCGCCCGGTTCATCTCCACGACTGGAGAACCGGTCTGCCTGGCGAGCGTCTGGTACAGCGCGGCGATCTGCCGCCAGTCGCGCGGCTCGTACAAGTACAGGTCGGCGATGGCGGCCTGGATCAGGTAGGGGCCGCCCCGCCCCCGTGCCATGGCCCGCCGCAGCAGCACCCGGCCCTCGTCGACCTGCCGCATGTCCCACCGGGCGCGGTCCTGGTCGTCGAGGGGGACGACAATCCCGTCGCGCACGCGGGCCGCCTTGCGCGCGTCATGCTGCAGCATCAGCGCAAGCAGCGCCAGCACCTCGGGCTCGTCCGGCATCAGGCCGGCGAGCGCCCGGCCGAGGTGAATCGCTTCGGCGGCAAGGTCGACGCGGCCGCCGCCCCAGCCCTGGTTGAAGATCAGGTAGACCACGGCGAGGACGGCCGCGAGCCGGTCGGGCAGCTGATGATCGGGCGGTACCGCGAGCGGTATGCGGGCGTCGCGGATCTTGTGCTTGGCCCGGGTGAGCCGCTTGCTCATGGTGTCGAACGGGACGAGGAACGCCAGCGCGATCTCATCGGTGGACAGGCCGCCGAGGGTGCGCAGGGTGAGCGCCACCTGCGCCTCGACGGCGATCGCCGGGTGGCAACAGGCGAAGATCAGCTCCAGCCGCTCGTCCGGAATGGCGGCGGCGTCGTCGTCCATGAGAGCCTCCGGTTCCCGCGGCGCGGCCTCGAGGTCGCGGGCTAGCAGCTTCGCCTTGGCCGCCAGGACCTGCTGCCGACGCAGCTGGTCGATCGCGCGGTTGCGCGCGGTCGTGATCAGCCAGCCGGTAGGGTTGGCCGGCTCACCGTCGCGCGGCCAGCGTTCGGCGGCGATGGCGAACGCCTCGGCGGCCGCGTCCTCGGCCAGTTCGATGTCGCCGAGGATCCCGGCCAGGGTCGCGAGCACGCGGCCCCACTGGTCCCGGAAGACGGCGTCAAGCGCCACGGAAGCGTCCGCCGAGGACGGGCCGCACCTCGAGCGCGGTGCCGGGCCTGGTCTCCTGGAGCAGTTCCCCGGCGATGGCGAGTGCCCCGTCGAGGTTGTCGGCCTCGATCAGGATCAGGCCGGCGAGGTACTCCTTGCTGTCGATGAACGGGCCGTCGGTCAGCAGCATCTGTCCGCCGTCGTTCCGCAGCGTCGTCGCCGACTCATCGGCGTGCAGCCGGGCCCAGCCGGCGACATTCGGCTGGCCGAGCAGGGTGGTGAGGGAATCCGGCACCGGGCGCGCTGCCCGGTCGGAGTCCTCCGGCGGGCTGTATACCAACAACGCGTACTGCATGAGTCCTCCAGTCGCGGGCGATGCCGCTTTCAAGGGTCAGACGAACGGGGCCGCTGTGGACGGACAATAGCCGCCGGCCGGCTTTCCCTCAGCTTTCCCCGGCGTCGGTGTCCGTCCGGCGCTTACCCGTTCGTCACTGCTGCAGATCCGCTCACCAGGGAGCGGCACCCGGCCGACGTCCTCGTCGCCGGCTGACCGAAGGGAACGGCAATGCCCGACATCCTGCACCGCCTCAGCATCGACGCCCCGCCGCGGCGGGTACACGACCTCGTCGCCAGCGCCGACGGCATCGCCCGCTGGTGGACCGGACGGCCGCTCAGCGGCGAGCACGCCGTCGGCTCCAGCTTCAGCCTCTACTTCGGCGACGCGGAGAAGCCTGCCGCCGTCATGCAGGTCCTGACGGATGCCGCGGACGAAGTGGCGTGGCGGGTCACCGAGGGACCGGACAGCTGGGTCGGCACCCGGGTCACCTTCACGCTGCGGCCCCGCACCGACGGCGGCACCACGCTGCTGTTCACCCACGCCGGCTGGCGCGAGGCCAGCGAGTTCATGAGCGGGTGCAGCACCAACTGGGGCGCCTACCTCACCAGCCTGAAGGCCGGCGCCGAAGGGGGCGCGTTCGCGGCGTATCCCGCCAGCGAAGTCAGCCGCTGGGACTGAGCGGGGCCCTGCTCGCACCGCCCGTCTCACCAACCGTCTCGCCAACCGTCTCACCAACCAAGGAGCACCGATGAGCACCGAATCCAGGCACAGCCCGAACGCGGTACGACTCGAGCGCACGTACGACGCTCCGCCGGAGCTGCTCTGGGAGCTGTGGACCACCGCCGCCGGCCTCGAGGAGTGGTTCGCTCCCGACGGCTTCGAGACCCGGGTGAGCGAACTCGACCTCAGGCCCGGCGGGCAGCTGCGGTACACCATGACCGCGACCGCGCCGGATCAGGTCGAGTTCATGCGGGAAACCGGCAACCCGCTCTCGATCGAGGTGCGCAAGACGTTCACCGAGGCGGCACCGCCGAGCCGCCTCGCCTACCTCTCACTGATCGACTTCGTGCCAGGCCACGAGCCGTATGAGCACCTGACGACCATCGACATCGAGCGCGCTGGTGACCGCACCAGCGTGGTCATGACGGTCGACCCGCTCCACGACGAGACCTGGACGCAGGGGTACCGCGCTCATCGCGGCAACGAGCTGGACAACCTCGACGCCGCGGTCAAGCGGCGAGGGCGCAGGTGACGCAGGCGGCCGTCGCCGACGGGAGGTCGGGCGGCAGGACCTGGTTACGGTTTCCGCCCGACCCCGGCGTAGATGGCCAGGTTGCGGTCCGTGCCAGGGTCGCCGGCCGGAGGGCGCCACCGGTGCACCTGCACGACGCCGGGCTCGACCAGGTCCAGGCCCGCGAAGAACTGGCAGGCCTGCGCGTACGTGCGCGCCGCGACCGGGAAGGCGGCCTGCTGGTTGTACCGCTGCACGCCCTCGGCCACCTCGTCCGCGGCGACGTCGCGCGCGAGCTGCGTGACGGCCAGGTAGCTGCCCCGCGGCACGGCATCCATGAGCCGTGCGATGATCCCGCCCGGGTCGTCCTCGTCGGGGATCCCCTGCAGGATCCCCAGCAGCATGACCGCGACCGGCTGCCCGAAGTCCAGCAGGTCGGCCGCCCCCTCCAGGATCGTGCCGGTGTTGCGCAGATCGGCCTCGATGTAGGCCGTCTCGCCCTCCGGGCTGCCGGTCAGCAGGGCCCTGGCGTGGCTCAGCACGATCGGGTCGTTATCGACGTACACCACCCGCGACTGCGGCACCGCCCGCTGCGCGACCTGGTGGGTGTTGTTCGCCGAGGGGAGCCCGGTCCCGATATCCAGGAACTGCCGTACGCCTGCCTCGGTCGCCAGGAAGTGCACCGCCCGGGCCAGGAACGCGCGCTGCGCCCGGACCGCGTCCCGCACGTCCGGGTACGCGGCGGCGACCTGCTCGGCGACGGCCCGGTCGGCCGCGTAGTTGTCCTTACCGCCCAGCCAGAAGTCGTCCACCCGGGCCATGTGCGCCCGGCTCGTGTCGAACGGGACACCATTGCCGACTGGATCTTGAGTGCTCGTCACCTGACCGCCTTCGCCGCCGGAATGCCGTCTCCCGCTGGACTTGCGTCGCGGGTAATGCTTCCGTGCCCAGCGGGCCAGCGCAACCCGACGGCCGTAAGCGATCGCCGCCCGTCCGGGAGTCCCCGGTCGCCTGCCAGTCCACGTCCGCCATCGTTTCGATAAAGCCGGTCCTTTAAGTTTGTCAATCGAATACTAGCACGATACGGTGACATTCCGGCGCGACTCGCCGAGCCGCCGTATTCAACGGCCTCGTGGCGTCCTTTGACGTTCCCGGGGCCGCTACTACGCCGATTGGAGCGCTATGCCTGTCCGATTCCAGCTCGTCATCGACTGCAGGGACCCCGAGCTGCTTGCCAGCTTCTGGGCGGCCGCGCTGGGGTACGTGCTCGAGCCGCCGCCGGAGGGGTTCGACACCTGGGACGACTTCCGGCGCGACATCGGGCTGCCCGATAGCTACCTGGGGATCGGTCCCGACAGCATCGTCGATCCCAGCGGCAGCGGCCCCCGCATGTGGTTCCGCGCGGACGAGGCCGCCAAGGTGGTCAAGAACCGCCTCCACCTCGACGTCCGCGCGAGCGGCGGGCGCTCCACCGTGGACCGGATCCCGCGGGCCACCCGCAAGGAGCGGGTTGATGCCGAGGCCAGGCGGCTGGCCGATCTCGGGGCCACCATCACCGGCCCCCTGGGCGACGACGACGATGGCCTCGATCACTACGCGGTCGGGATGAAGGATCCCGAGGGCAACGAGTTCGACATCAACTGATGCGTTACGGCTGTTGCGGGTGCCGGCTGCGCGGCGGGAAGCGGGAAGCGGGAAGGCGTTACCGGCTGGCCTACCGCCTTATTGCCGCTTTACTGCCGTGCAGCATAAAAAGTGCCCAAGTAGCGAATAACATGAATTACTGTCCGGTAAACTGGACGTTTTGTCCGTTGTTATCGAACTGAAATGCGCTTAAAATTGGCTTGCAGCCTGAAGAAGGCAGGCGGGCCGCCGAGGTGCCACCGTACCAGTGGCGCGTCCCGCTGACCATCCCATTCACGTAACCGAGGATGACCAATGAGGTCAGTCATCGCCGAGGGAGGCGGCGCGCGCTCTCGCCTGGATCGGGTCGCGGCGGCAACGTGCGAGCAAATGAAGACGGCGCTCATCGTGCTGAGTGAAGTCAGCCCGGACGCTTTTAACTACGCGATGGACGCAGCGGAGTCCGGAAATGAGGATTCCGGCGCCGCTGCCGTTAGGGAGGCCGGACCGGTGTGCGCGATATGCGGCGGCAGTGTCGGGATCTTTGTCGGGCTTGGGCTCGACTGGCGGCATTTCGCCGGTGACGGGGTGACGGCCGGAGAGCAGCGGGTCTTTGACCCTGGCCATGTTCCGGTGGTGACCTGGCAGCACACGGAGGAGTCTCAGGTGCGGCAATGAACTGCGTTACCGCACCTGGCGTTCGATCCACTCGGCCTGCGGGTCGAGGGCCGCGAGCACGGGAATGACCCCGGGGTGACCGATGCCGAACTGCCCGCGACACCCGACATGCCCGCGACACCCGACATGCCCGCGATGCCCGCCATACCCGCGTCGGCCGGCGCGCTGATCTTCGACGGCGCCGGGCAGTTGCTGATCCTCAAGCCGACGTACAAGACGGGCTGGACGATTCCCGGTGGCGTGATGGAGGCGGACGGGGAGACGCCGTGGGACGCGTGCCGGCGGGAAGTGCGCGAGGAGTGCGGTATCGAGGTGCGCGGCGGGCGGCTGGCGTGCGTCGACTTCCGGCCTAGCCGTCCCGAGCGGCCGGGCGGTATCCGGTTCCTGTTCGACTGCGGGACGGTCGACGACGCGGCGGTCGCCATGATTACCGTGCAGCCCGAAGAGGTGGCCGAGTATCAGTTCGTGGCGCTGGATGTTGCGCTTGAGCTGCTGCGGGCGCCGATAAGGCGGCGGGTCCTAGCGGCGACGCGGCACCGGCGGTGCGTTTACCTGGAGAACGGGCGCCGGGTGGACGGAGTCAGGTTAGGCTATTATGTAGTCGACTACACATGACAGCAGTCATTAGGTGTGGAAGCATAGCGACATGCCATCCTTCGAGGGTCCGGTGCATGGCGAGTCCTCCGGCGGCATGGAGGTGCCTGCCCACCTGGCGGCGTTCATCCCGATGGCTTTCATCGACAGCCTGGGGTGGGTGCCGATCGCCGGACCTCAGACGGGCCCCCGGGCCGCGTGCTTGAGCATTACCGCCCACATTCACCTGCTGAACCCGGGCCTGCCGCTTCGTGAGCTTGATGAGCGCGCCCAGGGGCCTATCGCGGCGCTTGAAAGCGGGGCGCGCAGCGTGAGCGTCATTGACGAGCGCCATCGCGTGGACCGTGCGGATGTTGGCTCGCGCCACTGGAAACGGGGGTGACAAGGAACGCGTAGTTGAGCCCGGCGCAGATCCTGTCCTCCCGGAGCCTCGACTTTCTATCAGTTTCTGCGCCTTCGGGACCACTTCCTATCGGTTTCTGCGTCCCATACCGAACATACCGGGCGCAGAAGTGACCGAAATCGATAGGGAGTTGCTGACCGGCGCATTGCCCGGCCAGGTTTCGCTCCGGGCGGTCACCTCGTGAGACGCCGCAGGCGCTTGTGCCGTTTGGCTGGCATCGGACTACGCTTGGCGGCGGAGAGCTTTGAGCGAGGTGCTTGATGAACCGATCTGACCGACGCCGGGCGCTGCTGCTCATCGATTTTCAGGACGATTTCCTGGCCGATGACGGACGGATGCCGGTCGCCCGGGATCAGGTGGAGCCGGTGCTCGCGGCCACCCGGGCCGCGATAACTCAAGCCCAGGCGCACGGCGATCTGATTGTCCAGATCGGAAACGAATTCAGGCCGCGCGACCTCGTAGGGAACCTTGCGAGACGAGGCGCCGCGATCGCCGGCCGCCCAGGGGCGCGCTGGGACCCGCGGTTCGCCGCACCCGGTGCCGTCTACGTGGCCAAATGGCGGAGCGACGCGTTCTGCAACCCGGCACTTGAGAAGCTCCTGCGCGAGCATCGCATTGCCGAGATCGCAGTGACTGGGCTCTACGCGCGCGCATGCGTGGCCGCTACGAGCAAAGCGGCGCTGGCCCGCGGATTTCAAGTTCAGGTTCTCGGCGACGCTGTCGCCTGCCGCAGCGACGCTTCGCGGGCGGCTGCCCTCGAGAACCTTCGCAGATCCGGCGCGCAGGTTACTCACGGGAGCGGGTGACAAAGCCGGTACGTTCGGGGGCATGACTAGCCAGAGCGAGAAGGCGGCGCGGTTCCTGGACCTGCACCGCAAGGGAAGCCCGCTGTTGCTGCCGAATCCATGGGACCAGGGATCCGCCAGGGTGCTCGCCGCGCTCGGATTTCAGGCGCTCGCCACCACCAGTTCCGGGTACGCCGCGACGCTGGGGCGGCTGGACGGCTCGGTGAGCCGCGCCGAGGCCCTGGGCCACGCCGCCGCGGTCGTCGCGGCGACCGAGCTGCCGGTCTCCGCCGACCTGGAGAACTGCTTCGCCGACGACGCGGCCGGCGTCGCCCGGACCGTCGCCCTGGCCGTGGAGGCCGGGCTGGCGGGATGCTCACTGGAAGACTTCACCGGCGACCGGGACGAGCCGGTTTACGACATCGGACTGGCCGCCGAGCGCGTCGCGGCGGCGGCCGGCGCGGCGCACGCGGGACCGGTGCACCTGGTGCTGACCGCCCGCGCCGAGAACTACCTGCACGGGCACCCGGACCTGGCCGACACCATCGCCCGGTTGCAGGCATACCAGGCGGCGGGCGCCGACGTGCTCTACGCCCCGGGCCTGACCAGCCTGGCGGACATCAGGCAGGTGGTCGCGGAGGTGGACCGGCCGGTGAACGTGCTGGCCGTCAGGGGCGCACCGTCGGTAGGCGAGCTCGCGGAGGCCGGCGTCAGCCGCGTGTCGGTGGGGGGCGCGTTCGCGTTCGCGGCGCTCGGCGCGCTGGTGGACGCGGCGACCGAACTGCGCGACCGGGGCACCTACGAGTACCTCGCCCGCAGCGCGGCCGGCCGGCAGGCCATCCAGCGCGCGGTGTAAGCGGCCGCTTGGGTGCCGGGCCGGGGGTGCGTATCCCCATGATGATCCCGAACGTAGGCGGGCGACTCATGTCACGCGCGCTTCTTGTTGGCTTAACGGCTAGGGTTGTACGGTGGTGAACGAACAGTGCGTTTGTTTGTAACCGTCAATGCCGGGCGCCGGGAGTTGTCAATGTCGAAGCCGAAGACCCGCCACGTCATCCTCCGGACGACGCGGTTCGCGATGGCGAGCGGCGGGATCTGCCTGCTCCTGTCGGTCCCCGCGCAGCAGGCCGACGCCGCGACCGGCGGCGACCCGTCGCTGCTCGGCGGAGTCACCGGCGTTGTCGGGTCCATCATCAGTACCGTAACCGCGCCCTTGACCGGCACAACTCCGGCCGTCGCTCCGGCTCCAGCGGCCGCGAATCAGGCCGCGCCGACGGCCGGCGCAGGCCAGCCAAGTCAGCCCGCCGCGCCCGCCGGAGGCCAGGCGCCTCCCGCCGCCACCGCGATACCAGCCGGCCCGGCCGCCACCAGCGCCGTGGCCGTCGGGCGGGGGCGGGGGCGCGGCCGCATCCGCGGGCGCGGGCGCGCCAGGGACTTCCCAGTCCCGGGTGACGGCCAGGCCAGCGGCAACGCCGGCTTCCGGCGCGGCAGCGTCGGCCGTGGCTCCCCCGCCGCATACGGCGACCGCGGGTGCCGGGACGGCGCTGCCGGCGGCGAGCAAGACGGCCAGGGCGTCCGCGCCCGCCGCAACCGAGCCGGCCCCGGTCCTGCCGACGTCGCCGGCGAGACCGCCGGCGACGCCCACCAATCGCCCGGCCGCCGACATCCTGTCCCCCGTTACCGGGGTAATGCCCCGGTGGCTGATCGACGTCCTGCTCGCCGCCGGACTGACGGCAGCGGCGTCATATGCCCTCGAACCCGTCGCCGTGCTCGCCCGGCGCAGGCGGCGGCGTAAATAATTGGCCGCGTCGGCGTAAAGTGGGCAGCAGGCTTACTTGATACGAGGCGCGATGTCATACAAGCGGGAAAGTGGATTCCGGCGGTTCCTGCGCAAGCTGTTCACCGCCCGCGCGGATGCCGGGCGCGAGGTCTACGGCCCGGTCGCGTATCCGCCCCCACTCCACGTCGAATACGGGCCCCCGAATCCCCGTCGCAAGCCGAAACGCCGCTAGCGGCCAGGACGGCGTACCGCCTTTTATCACGACACCGCAGGTCACAGCCTCACTTTGCGTGAAGACGGCGGCGGCCACGCCCTGCTCCGCCGGGACCAAGCCTGCCGCACTATCGTCTTCGCCTGAGGTCAGGACCCGGGCACTGCGGCACCACGCCTCCCTTCAGTGCGCGGTTTACCAGTAAATTCGTGTTAGCCGGTAAACTTTTCACCCGGCGTAAAGAAAAGGCGCGGTCGGCGCCTTTTCTTTTCCCGTTGTGAAATGTTTACCGGTAAGTCCGGTCGTGGGGTCGGGCAGGGCGTGATCGGCCCGATGATGGGGTCGCGGCCGGCCCGCCTGGTGGTGACAAGGTTCTGGCTGAGTATCTTCGTGGCCGATGGCGCTGGAGTTACAGGCCGCCTGGTCCGGCGGTGAAGAAGGCCAGGAGGGCGGGGGCCGGGTGCATCGCGTTGCCTAGGTTCGCCGCGGCGATGGCGATCACGGCCAGGGCCGTCAAGGCCGAGAAAGCGCCCGCCAGTCCCAGCGCGTGCCTGGCGCGCCGCTCCGACGAGCGCGTTCCCGCGCGCCTTTTCCACGCCGCGACGCTCAGAACGGTCAAGATGACCGCCACCGCCGCGGCGAGCGCCGCTAGTGCCGCGTGGTACAGGGCGAAGTCGCTGATCATCGCTTCGAGCGCGGGCGTGGTCCGGCCGCCAGCGCCGGGGTACGCGGCCAGGCCCGGCCTGACTTGGCCGAGCGTGTGGATGAGCTGCTTGTCGTGCGAGCCGAGCGGCAACAGCGAGATCAGCGAGGCGAACGGCGCCACCGCGCCCTGGATATTCGCCATCACCACCGCCGCCGAGGACACGGCGAGCACCGCGACCAGCGCCACAGACGACGCGAGCGCGGCCACGCGCCAGGGACTGCGGCGGCCGGATCTCAGCAGCGCCTCCCACAGGCGGCCGCCGAGGATGACCAGGACGGTCAGCAAGAGCGCGGCGATCACGGCCTTGGCCACGTGGTAACGGGTCCAGTAGTCGATCGAGATTTCCAGCCCCGGCGTGTAGGCCCGGCGGCCGGCGCGCCCAGTACCCGACGAACGCCGTGCGGGTCGCGGTGATCAGAGGCTGGCTGGCCGGCGTACCCGCCGCCCGGTGCGGTGGCCGCCAGGACGCCAGGGGCGAGCACGAAGGCGGCGCCCAGGGCCACCGCCAGGGCGCCGAGCAGAGCGACCGCGCGGCCGGTGACACCCGTCCCAGGTCGCCTCGGCCAGCCAGCGGACTGCGCCAACTGTGAATCGTCATGACGGCCACCCTCGCGCACCGGCAACCGCCGCGTCACTGCGGTTCACCGCAGTGACGCGGTATGGCCAGCCCCACCGGGCGGTGGACACGCGTCGCGGTGTGGGATATGGGTGGGTGATGTCAACTCGTGTCGTGGAGGGAAGGCGCACATGACGGTCGGCGCGGGCAGCCTGCGTTCCATCATCACGAGGTCGGACGGTCATCCGGCGCTGGTGCCCGAGTCGGGTGCCGTGCTGTCGTACGCGGGACTGCAGCGCGCGCTTGACCGGGCGGCGGGACGGCTGGCGGCGCTCGGCGTGCGGGAAGGTGACCGGGTGGCGATCGCCGCCGCTAACGGGCCGGGGCTCATCGTGGCGTTCCTCGCGGTCGTGGCGAGCGGGGCGGTGGCCGCGCCGCTGAATCCCGCGCTCGGTCCGGCCGAGCTGGCCGGCGAGCTCGAGGACCTGCGCGTGTCGCGGCTGCTGCACGACGGCGTGGCGGCCGCGGTCGCGGCGGCGGGGCGGTCGGGGGTTGCGGCCAGCGTGTTCGGCCTGACGGAAGGGCTGCTGCACGTCGACGGTGCGGCCGGCGCGGCGGTGGACGCGGCTGGCGGCGCGGACGCGCTGGCGCTCTTGCTGCATACGAGCGGCACTACGAGCAAGCCGAAGACCGTGCCCATCAGGCAGCGCAACCTGGTCGCGTCGACCGCCGCGGTCGCGGGCACTTACGCGCTGACCGGCGACGACGTGACGGCGTGCGTCATGCCGCTCTTCCACGTCCACGGGCTGGTCGCCACCGTCCTCGCGACGCTGTCGACCGGCGGCACGGTGCTGCTGCCGCGGTTCCGTCCGTCGACGTTCTGGGACGACACCGCCCGGCACGGCGTGACCTGGTACACGGCGGTGCCGACCATCCATGCCCGGTTGCTCACCCGGGCGCGGGAACTGCCGGGGACACGGAGTCACCGCCTCCGTTTCGTACGATCTTGCTCGGCACCACTGCCTACGGCACTGTGGCGGCAGTACGAGGAGACGGTCGGCGTTCCGCTCGTCGAGGCGTACGGGATGACCGAGGCGGCGCATCAGATGGCATCCAACCCGCTGCCGCCGCGCGAGCGCCGGCCGGGCACGGTCGGACTGGGGACCGGCACCGAGATCGCCGCGCTTGACGACGACTGGCGGCCGGTGCGGGCGGGCACCGACGGCGAGGTCGCGGTGCGCGGGCCGTCCGTCGTGGACGAGTACCTCGACAACCCCTCGGCTACGGCTGCGGCCTTCCGTGACGGCTGGTTCCGCACCGGGGACGTCGGAAGGCTCAGCGACGACGGGTATCTCTCGCTGGTGGGACGGCTGAAGGAGCTGATCAACCGGGCCGGGGAGAAGATCTCGCCGTATGAGGTGGAAGACGTGCTGCTCACCCATCCCGCGGTCGCCGAGGCGGCGGCCTACCCGGTGCCGGATGAGACGTACGGCGAGCAGGTGGGCGTCGTGATCGTGCTGCGCGGCGAGGCGACGCCGCGGGAACTGACCGCGTACTGCGCGGAGCGGCTGGCCGCGTTCAAGCGGCCGGCCCGGGTGACGATCCTGGACTCGATACCTAAAGGGCCGACCGGGAAGATCCAGCGGCGCAACCTGTCCGGGCTGGTGGGCGGGGGCGGCGGGGTGGGCAGGCGCCGGGGGGGGTGGGCGAATGAGGGTCGCCGTCGTCGGGGCCGGGGCGATCGGCGCCTACGTCGGGGCGGCGCTGCACCGCGGCGGCGCGGACGTTCACCTGCTGGCCCGGGGCGAGCACCTGGCGGCCATGCGGTCGCGGGGGGTTACCGTGCTGAGCCCGCGCGGGGACTTTCACGCGGACCCGCACGCTACCGATGATCCTTCCTCGATCGGCCCGGTCGACATCGTGTTCCTCGGGCTGAAGGCGTACAGCTACCGGGATGCGGGGCCGTTGCTCGCGCCGTTGCTGCGGCCGGAAACTGGGGTTGTCGCGGCGCAGAACGGGATTCCGTGGTGGTACTTCCACGGTCTTCCCGGGCCCTACGCGGGGCGGCGGGTTGAGGCGGTCGATCCGGGGGGCGTGGTATCTGCCGTGATTCCGGCGGAGACGGCTATCGGGTGCGTGGTCTACTGCTCGGCCGAGATCGCCTCGCCTGGGGTCATCCGGCATGTCGAGGGGACGCGGTTCTCTATCGGGGAGCCTGACGGTGCCCGTCGC
>CAWERB010000009.1:0-67876 GCA_963811335.1 uncultured Actinomycetota bacterium
TCATCCGGGTTGCCTGCCAGGGGGTCGATGCGCGGGTAACTGAGGAAGAAGTAGGGAGCGGCGGTAGCGTAGGTCTGGCTCACGGCAAACCCCCTTCAAAAATGTTCCTCAAGTCCTCGGCGACAAAGCTCCTGCGCTTCAGCTGTTGGCTGTAGTAGATCCGCTGAATGCACTTGGCCAGATCCCAGGCGATAAGGTCGAAGGCTTCTCCCTGGTTCATTCGCAACAGGCCGAAAACCCCCTCCTTCTCGTACAGCTGCGGAAGGTCAGGCAAGCTCGGAGTGCTCTGCGGCCTGAAGATCTGCACCTCGTCCTGAACCACCGAAGGCAGCGGGAAGGGGATGGGGGCCCAGCGCACCGGGATGATCGCACCCTGATTCTGGGGGAGTTCCACCCCCGGCCGCGGCTCCCGCTCGCGCAGGGTGAAGGCATGCCATTCCTTCCCGCACCAGTCGCTCTTCAGGTATGGCACGGAGAGCAGCGCGACGAGTACCTGGCAGCTGCCGAGTGCGTCCGCCAATTCGTCCCGCCAGCGCACGGCTGGTTGCAGCCCTTCGGTATCGAAGAATCCCATGTCGGTGCCCACCGGTAGGCCAACTAGGGTCAGCAAGTCGCCGCGCAGCCCTTTGTAGAAGCGTTCCGCCGCTTGGTTCGAATCGGGACCAGCGTGCGCATAGCTCATGAAAAACG
The DNA here is from genome assembly GCA_963811335.1 of uncultured Actinomycetota bacterium. GTDB lineage: Bacteria > Actinomycetota > Actinomycetes > Streptosporangiales > Streptosporangiaceae > Trebonia. The sequence goes on from CAWERB010000009.1 coordinate 691, forward strand.
GCGGCAAGATGGACACCACGCGTACCACCTCCCCGCTCCACCCCGGTCAAGCCCATGGTATCTAAGGTGCGACTCGGACATAAGGTATTGGCAGGTAATTGTCACGTTTTACCCAATTGCGGGGGCTCGTCAGCGGGCGGCGGCCTCAACCCCGAGTGGCGCGTGGTGGTCCATAACGCCAGGGAGCGGATGCCGCCACGGTCAGGTCCGTGACGGCGCCTGGAATCCCGCCCTTGAGGGGAATGTGGCCGTCATCTGCCGGGCTAAGGCCGCCCTCCGTGACCTGGCGCGAACCTGTGCGGCACGTTGCGCGAGCGGCTATTGAGAGCGATGGAATTTCAGGCGCGTGTGCGTCATGATCATTCTTATCGTCATCGCGGTTACCGCTTGGCGGCTTGCCGGCCTTGCGCTATGACGCACTATCCTGGGCCGCGCCCCGCTATGCCTGCCGCCGGAAGGCACGTACCATAAGAAGCCAAGTACGCCGACACGATGGTCGCCGGCGCGAGTGCAGGGGAGCCTAAGGCATGGCTGTGCCTCAAGCGGAAGACGCCATTACCTCCGTTATTCCTGACGTTCATGACCTGCCGCTCGATGCGAACGCGCAAACGAATGCGGCCGGATATTCACGCATCATGCACCTGGTCGGTGCGGAGGGCGGAGGGCCGGTAACGCCGCTAGCCTCATTCAATTCGTCGATCTAGCCACTTTGGCCCTCCGGGAGGGCATCTTGCCGTTCCGGCAGTTCGTCCTCAAGGTGCACAGCCGTTGCGACCTGGCTTGTAATCACTGCTATGTTTATGAGCACGCTGACCAGAGCTGGCGTGCTCGCCCGCCGCTGATGACCCAGGACACCGTCATGGCGGCCCGCCGGCGCATTGCCGAGCACGCCGCCAGGCACGGGCTGCCGTCGGTCCGCGTCATCTTGCACGGCGGCGAGCCGCTGCTCGCTGGAGCGCCGCGGCTTGCCGAGATCGCCCGCGCGCTGCACGCTGCCGTGTCCCCGGATTGCCTGCTTGACCTGCGGCTCCAGACGAACGGAATGCTTCTCGACGAGGAATTTTGCACGCTGTTCGCCGCGATGGGCATCAAGGTCGGCATCTCGCTCGACGGCGACCGCGCGGCAAACGACCTGCACCGCCGCTACGCCAGCGGGCGCAGCAGCTACGACGAAGCGATCCGCGCGGTGAGCCTGCTGCGTACCGACCGGTTCCGCGGGATCTACTCGGGCCTGCTGTGCACGGTCGACATCCGCGCGGACCCAGTGGCGAGCTACCGGGCGCTGGCCGCCCTGGAACCGCCGGCCATTGACTTCCTGCTGCCGCACGCGACCTGGGACCTCCCCCCGGCGCCGGGCACGGCGGCGACACCGTACGCCGACTGGCTCGCCGCCGCGTTCGACGAGTGGACCGCCGACGGCAGGCGCGTCTCTGTCCGCGCGTTCGAGTCGATCATGGCGACCATCCGCGGCGGCGCCAGCAGCACCGAGGCACTTGGGCTCGAGCCAAGCGACGTGCTGGTCATCGAGACCGACGGCATGATCGAGCAGGCCGACTCTCTTAAGGTCGCCTACGACGGCGCGCCCGCTACCGGCCTCGACATCTTCCGGCATGACCTGGATGCCGCGGCGGCCCACCCGGGCATCCGGGCACGGCAGCACGGCATCGCCGGACTGTGCGCCACCTGCCAGGCCTGTCCCGTCGTCGTCAGCTGCGGTGGCGGCCTGTACGCGCATCGCTACCGCGCCGGCGCCGGCTTCGGCAATCCCTCCGTGTACTGTGCCGACCTCAAGGCGATCATCATGCACGTCCGATCTGGCGCCGAGTCGCCGGCCACCTCCCGCGCCCCGGGCATCGCCTCGGCCGCCGGCGATGCCCAGCGGGTCTCCCCGCTTGAGCTGCCAGCCGCCGACTTCGACGCGCTCGCGTCCGGATACGGCGACGGCGGTTCAGTGGCGCACCTGGTCCGCGCTGAACGCGGCCTGTACCGCATGCTGCTGCGACTGCTGCGCGAGCGGGCCGCGGACACCGATAGCGCCTTCCTGGCGAGCTGGGACCTGCTGCTTCGCGCGGAACGGCGCAACCCCGTCGCCGTCGCTGAGGTGCTCGCCCACCCCTACGTGCGGGTCTGGGCCGAGCAGTGCCTGCGCGCCGCCAACCCGCCCGGTGACCGGGCGGCTCGTGATCTCCAGCAGGAGACGGGCGGCCTCGGCGGCCGCGGCGACCTGGCCGCGATCGCGGCGGCCGCCGCCGTTCGATCCGGAACGCGCGCCGAGTTGGCCGTGCCGGCCGCAGGGGAGTACCTCTGCCTGCCCACCCTGGGCAGGCTGCGTGTCGGCCGGGCCGCGGCGGCCACGGTCGTCGTCGACCCCGACGGCTTCACGGTGCGGGCCCCGGCCGGCACCTGGCACGTCACCCTCGACGGGGAGGAGGCGGACCCGGCGTGGGAACCGGTCCGCGAGCTGCGGGCCGGCCAGTTCGCGGTGCGGCTTGAGGACGGCGATCCCTACCGTGACTGCTACCAGTGGCCGGTCTCGACCCGGTTGGACGGCCTCGCCGGCCGCTGGCACGGGATCTTCCCGGAGGCCTGGCGGCTGCTCGAGGCCCAGTACCCGGACTACGCGACCGGGATCGCCGCCGGGCTGACGACGATCACGCCGCTGGAAGGCATTGAGGACGGGCAGGCGCACAGCGCGACCGCACGGGCGGCCTTCGGCGCGATCGCCACCACGCTCCCGGCCGACGGCGAGGCCTTCGCACTCTCGATCATCCACGAGTTCCAGCACGCCAAGCTCGGGGTGCTCCTTGACTTGTTCGAGCTGTGCGACGCGACAGACCGCCGGCTGTTCTACGCGCCCTGGCGCGACGATCCGCGCCCGGTCGAGGCCCTGCTCCAGGGCACCTACGCGCACCTGGGCGTGACCGACTACTGGCGGTCGCGCAGGCACCGCGCGGCCGGCCAGGCGACCCTCGGCGCCGCCGAGCTGTTCGCCCGCTGGCGCGCGCTTACCGCCGAGGCGATTGACACCCTCGCCGGCTCGGGCGCGCTGACCTCGCTCGGAGAGCGATTCGTGGCGGGTATGCGCGCCACCGTCACACCATGGCTTGACGAGCCGGTCCCCGGGCCCGCCGAGGCCGCGGCGCGAAGGTGGATCGGTGGGCACCGGCAAGCATGGCAGCGCCTGCAAACCTCGTAAGGCTGCCCGTGGTCAGCCCGCGTGCCTGCGCCCAACTGACGACCCGGGTAGCCCGTCAGGGGCGGTCCTCTTCCCGGGGGAGCCGGTCCAGCGCCTGCCGGGCGCGGCGCTCGGCCGCCTCGGCGTGCCTGGCCCGCATCCGAGTACCCGCGAGTTCGGCCCGCGCCCGGGTGAGCCGCTCTTCGAGGTCGCGGACCTCCCGCTCAAGCCGGTCCTCGGCCGCGAGTGCGTCCGCGGCGGCGGCGGCGGTCGAAGCAACCGCACGTTCTGCTTCCCTGTACCGTTCCCGGCGCTGGACCGCACGTTCCTCAGCTTCCCGCGCCAGCCGCTCGTCCTCCTCCGCCTGCCGCCGCGCGACGACCTCCGCCGACGGCCGGGCGGCTCCCGCCTGCCCGCGCCGCGCGGTCACCGCCGCGCCGGACCGGTCAGCGGCCGGCGTCGCGACGGCGCCAGGCGAGCCGCCGCGGGCCGCACCGCTCCCGGCTCCGCCGGCCCTCGGCCGCCCGCCCGTCACCACGCCAAGCCGCGGCAGCGGGACGACCGTCGCCCCGTCTTCCGCCACCACCTCGCCAGGCTCGCCTTCCCCGCCGCCCGCCGCGGGCAGCACGCCGAACCCGGACCACTGCACCGCCCGCGTCAGCGTTCCCGCGGCGAAGTCCGCCGCGACCCCGGGGTCCGCCAGCGCCGCGGTGAGCGTCTGCGACACCTCAAGCCGCAGCGCGGGCGGCGCATCCGACACGCCGGCCAGGGACAGCGCCTGACTGGTCAGCGCGTCAACGAGCGCGCCGCGTGCGGCGGACAGCTCGCGCAGCCGGGGACCGTGCCCGGCCTGCTGCGCGGCGCGCAACGCGGCGGCCATCTCGGCGAGCGAAGCCGGCGCGCTCGGGTCCGCACGGGCCAGCCGGTTGACCACCCAGGCCGAGCGGGTGGGCCTGCGCAGCGCGGCGATCGCCTTCGCCGCGGCCTTGTCGCCGGCGTCGCGCGCGGCGGCGGCGAGCTCGGCGCGGCGCTCGGTGAACGCCTGCGGGTCGGCGCCGTACAGTTCCTCGACCGCCACCGCCACCAGGCCACCCACCCGGGCGCCGACCCCGGGCGCTTCGCGCGGCCCGGCACCACCGCCACTCCCACCACCACGGGCGTCCACGGTGCTGGTTATGCCCCGGTACGCAGCCCCGCGAACAGGTCGTCCTCAGGCAACGGCGTGCCGGTCGAGTCCGTGATCCTGATGAAGTACTCGTAGCCGAACGCCTGCTCCGCGACCTCGGCGGGCAGCTTGCTGAACCACGAGTCGTTGATCTGGCTGCCGTGCGCGAACAGCGCCGCGCGCTTGCGGTCGAGCACCGGGCGGATGTCGACCGTGCTGGTGATCCGCGCCTCGGACTCGAGCGCCCGCTGCGCCCGCTCCCGCGCCTCAGGCGAGTCGTTGTCCCAGTTCGGTACCTCCTCGCCCGCCTCGCGCAGCGCGTCCCAGATCTTCCGCCAGTTAGAGCCCTTCATCGTGGACAGGTACACCTTCGCGGGGATGCCGCTTGCCGCGGCAGCCGCCTGCGCGGCCCGGCTGGCGTGCACGTGGTCTGGGTGCTGGTAGGCGCCCTCGTCGTCGTAGGTGACGAGCACCTGCGGGCGGTACTTGGCGATCAGCTCGCCGATCCGTCCCGACACCACGTCGAGCGGCACGTTACAGAAGGCGTCCGGATGTGCCTTGTACTCCCATTCCTCCATGCCCGAGTCGTGGTAGCCAAGCGTCTCGAGCGCGCTGACCTGCAGGATCTGTGCCGACTCGTCAAGCTCGGCCAGCCGCAGCCGCGCCACCTCCTCGGGCGTGTGCCCGTCCTGCCCCGGCTTGATCCCGCCGGGCGCGTCGCCGAACTCCCCGTTAGTGCAGGTCACCACGACCACCCGGATGCCCTGGTCGGCGTAGGTGGCGAGAATGCCGCCGCCCGATGCCTCGTCGTCGGGGTGGGCATGGACCGCCATGAGCGTAAGAAAGTCTGCCATGACTTACAGAGTGCCAGGAACCAGTGACATTATTCCTCATATTTTTCCGATCGATTTTAAAGAGAATAGAAGAATCCAGAACGGGGCGGCCGAGTCCGAAATGTCCGTGCCCCAAGTAACGCTCGCGCACCTGGCGCGGGTCTCCCGCTCCCGCACCTGGCGGGTCTCCTGCTCCGCTCACAGCCGGCTGGTTGTGGCAACGGTCCGGTGATAGGGGGACACGCCAATACCTACACGCGTCGGCTCTCAATCGAAGCAACCTACCAAGTGTGACACTGGGCACGCCTGCATGGCGTGACCGCCGTGCAGGCACCGGGCTATGCGCACTACATCAAGTCGCGTGGGTTCGCGCTCGCATCGGCCGGGAACGGCCTCTGGCTAGGCGGGACAGGTTCATGCGGTTAGATACGAGGGTGGATCTGATTAGGAATTTCAGCCGCGACGAGTTCAGCGGGGCGCTGGAGACCTGGGACTGGATCGAGATTGGCGACAGGAGCCCTGTGTTCGCCTCACCGTTCGGTGATGTGTTCTTCCGGGCTGCTGACGGGCTCTGGTGGCTTGACACCATTGAAGCGACGCTGACCCGGCCGTGGGCGACCGCTGAGGAGCTGAAAGCCGCGCTCAATACGGCCGAAGGGCAAGATAGGTATCTGCTCGCCGGGCTGGCCGCGAGCGCCGAACGCCAGGGCATCGTGCCCGCCGCGAGGCAGGTTTACGGGTTCAAGATCGCCCCCGTGCTGGGTGGTCAGGTCGCGGTCAGCAACGTCGAGGTGATCGACTTCGTGGTCAGCATCAACATTCTTGGCCAGTTGCACAAGCAGGTCCGCAACCTGCCTCCGGGTACCCCAATCACCGGGGTCACGATCGATGGGCGGAAGCCATGACCCGACGCGCCCGCTGCGCGCCGTGAGCAGGTAATCGGTCACCGGTGCCGGGATGAGGAAACCAGCGCCCGGTATGTCAAGAGCGCAAGGACCAGTCCGGAAAGGGCCGGGGCTGCGCCCCGGCCCCCGCACCGGCCGCACAGCGGCCGGGCAGCGGCAAGACACCAGGGCACCCGCGCGTGCGGGCGCTGTGCGCCCTGCCCGCGCCGGAACCTCGCGCTGACCAGCGCGGGAGGGTGGCTCCGTTGCGTTCCGGTGTTTCTGACCTCACCCCCTCAAAGAGCAAGAGAGTGAGGTCAGGAACATCTCCACTACACTCCACCACCCAAAGTCAAAGTCAAGATCAAGATCAAGATCAAATTCGCAGGGGGAACCCGGAAACCCCCCCGGCTAGCGCCCACCAAGCGCCCCGGTTTCCAGGTTCCCCTGCACCCCCTCCTGGCCATCCCCCGGAAAGCCGAAGAAGGCGTTTCGCGGTGAACCGGGAACGCCTCTTTGCCCGTGCTGAGTCACTTGAGCGATGCTGTGAAGCTCGCCCACGCATCGGCGGGCACGTTGAGCACGTGCCCGTCTCGGTTCTTGGTGTCGCGCACTAGGATCACCCGGGCAGCGCCGGCGACCTCTACGCAGTTGCCGCCGTTGTTGCCGCTGCGGCTCGGCTTGCGCCAGTTCAGGGCGCTTGGTCCGTCCATCGTTGCTCAGCCACTCTCGCTATCAGGTCGCGCGAGGCTCCCTTGGGCAGAGCCTCGCTCTGGAGAGACTTAAAACGTAGCGCTACCTGGGACAGCGTGGCATCGTCCTCGAACACGCGCCCGTCCGCGATGTCCTCCACGAACACGATAGCGTCACGGTTACCCATCTCCGCAACCGAGAAAGCCCCGAGCAGCCCCGTGTGACCGCCCGCCTCGTACGGCACTACCTGGATTGTGATGTTCGGCTGCCGCGAGAGCGTGAGCAGGCGGGCAAGCTGACCCCGCATTACGGCAGGCGGGGCTATCGGGCGGTGCAGCACCCCTTCGTCGATCAGTGCCAGCAGCAGCGGGGCAGGCGGGTCGTTCCTGGTAAGGACGGCTTGCCGGTCCATCCGCCCGCGAACCTGCTCCTCTACCTCATCAGCGGTCGTGTTCGGCCTGGTCGCCAGGATCGCCCTGGCGTACTCCTCGGTTTGCAGCAGCCCGGGCACGAGCGAGTGCTCGTAGTTGCTGAGCGCCACGGCCTCGGCCTCGTGCGCGGCGAAGGACCGGAACGACGCGGGGAAGGGCATGTTGCGCAGCCGGGCCACCAGGCGGCCGAAGGTGCCCGGCGTGCCCGCCGCGCTGTCGGTGTCATCGGTGAACCCGGGCGTTGCGAACACGCGGTCAAGGGCTCTGGCAAGTTCCGGGGTCGCTGACTTGTGGCGGGTCTCCACCTGCGCTATCAGGCTCTCCGAGTAAGCGGTCTTAGCCGCGATGTCGGCCTGCGTCCAGCCCCGCGCCGTGCGGTGCGCCCTCAGCTCGTCGGCGAACAGGGCCAGCGCGTCCCGGTCCCGGTCCCTGGCCTTACGCACTCCGGCCATTCCTTACCCGTCCTCACCGTTTGCCCACGGGCATTCACGATCCGCAGTTACTGGTAGCTCACGCTACGCCGCTAAGGCGAACGTTGTCATGCGTGCTCCGGGAAGCTTGGGCCTTCCGGGGCACGCCCCCAGCCGCAAGCACCTGACGGGGCAGACAGACATGGGAACGCGCGGATGATCGTGTGGATATGGGACGCCAGCGGCCCGGCCGCCAGCGCCTGCGGCGTGGCCGGCACCGCCCGCGCCGCCCGCCGCGCCGCCGGCAAGCTGCTGGAAAGCGGGCGGGCCGAGGCCGCCCGCGTCGAGCAGGCCGCCATCGTGCTGGGCACCACGCTGAGCTACGGCTACTGCCCGACCGGCCGCGCGTGGGCCGCCCGGCTCGTCGCCGGCCGCCTCACCTGGACCCCGGCCGCGCCGTGACCACCATGCCCAGGCCCGCCCTAGCCGAGCGCACGCGTGTCCGCGCGGAACTCGGCCGCCTTCCCGCGCACAAGGCCGGCCCCCGGCTCACCGCCCGCTACCAGGAACTCCTGCGGCGGGTGCGCATCACAACCGTCCACGCCAGCTAGGAGACATCCGTGAGCACCACGCCCGCGACCACCGCACTGCCCGCCGACGCCGCCCGCCTCCTCGCCGTCGAGGTCCTGCTGGCCGACCCCGAGGCCCTGCACAACGACGCGCTCGAAGGCGACCTCTACATCCTGCGCGACCAGCTCCGAGGCACCGCCAGCAACGACGAGCAGGCCGCCCTGACACCCGGCCAGGCAACCCGGTAAGGGAAAGGTAACCGCCAATCCTGACCGCCTGCCGCCGGGGGTGGGGGCATGGGGCCAGCCCCGTTGCGGCCGGGGCTGGCCGCCATGCCAGCCGACCCAGCCGACAGGACCCCTCGCGATGCGCGCTCCGCAGGCGCCTCAGCCCCGGACCGGCTTGAATGGCACGCGCCCTTGACCGTGGCCGCCGCCCGCCCGCACCCAGCCGCATACGGCCCACCACCAGCCACCCCGCCCCGCAGTCCCCGAGAAACGGCAGGTATCGCGGCTGACGGAATAAACGGGGATAATGTCAAAGTCCGTCCGAGAAGAAAGGGCGCCGGGAACGGTCACCGGGATATGGAAATGGTTTCACGTGAAACGGATAAACCTAGTCTGAGCTGCAACAACAGCCGGATAACTCGCTCCCTGAACTCGGAACCGGGCGATTTATCGGTTACAATTTAGGTGAGGGATTCCGGATGGGATAAAGATCTGGGAGGTACTGGAAATGGTTACGACAGCACCGGCGGCGGGGACGCTGACCGCCGCCGAGCCCGTCCCCGTCGCGGTGGTGGCCCGCACGTCCACGCTCGCCCTGCAAGACCCCGTTGCGTCGGTGCGCCTGCAGCTGCGCGCCTGCACGGAGTGGCTGCCGGCCGGGTGGTTCATCGCCGCCGTCTACAGCGACGTCGAGTCCGGGGCCACCGACATCGACGCCCGCAGCCAGACCGGTGCCCACCGCGTGCTGACCGACGCCGGGCTGCCCCGCGACGGCGGAATGGCCGACCTGCTGAACGAGGCCGCCAGCCCCAGCCCGCGCTTCGCGGTGGTGGTCTGCGAGGACATCGAGCGCAGCGCCCGCGACACCTTCAACGCGCTGCGACTGGAGAAGGAGCTGTCCCGGCACGGGATACCGCTGTTCGCCACCGACGAGCCCGCCGACATCGCCGGCGTCAACGCCACCACCGTCCTGGTCCGCCGGGTCAAGCAAGGGGTCGCGGAGTGGTACCGGCTGCAGCTGAAAGAGAAAGCCTGGAAGGGGTGGACCGAGCACAACGCCGCCGGGTGGAACGTCGGCGTCCCGCCCTACGGGTACACCGCCGAGCGGCACCAGCACCCTAACCCGCTCAAGGCCAGCCAGGGGCGCACCAAGACCCGCCTCATCCCCGACCCCGAGCGCAAGCCGGCCGTGGAGGCCATCTTCCGCTGGCGCACCGTCAAGAAACTCGGCGTCCCCACGATCACCAAGCGGCTGAACGTCAGCCCGGCCGCCTACCCGCCCCCGGACGGCGGGTGGACCGTGGCCGGGGTCCGAATCATCCTGGCCAACCCCAAGTACACCGGCCACCAGGTATTCGGCCGCCGCCGCACCCGCGACCAGCGCCGCTACCACGCCACCCCGGACCAGTGGCTATGGACCCCCGAGCCCGTCCACGAGCCGATCATCACCATGGACACGTGGAAGGCAGCGCAGGAGACCGGGGCCGAGCACGCCAGCAGCCGCGACACCCGCGATTAGCCCGGCCCGAACCCGGCCGGCCGCGTCTACCCTTACCGGGGCCGCGTCCGCTGCCGTCACTGCAAGAAGCGCATGGCCGCCAACCCGTTCCCCGCCTACGTGTACTACCGCTGCCCCCACGACCCCGCCAGCCCCCGCCACCAGGCCGCCAGCCCCGGCCACCCCCGCACCGTCCAGGCCCCCGAAACGGTGCTTGACGCGATCACCGGCCAGTTCTTCCGCACCCGCATCTTCACCCCCGCCCGCACCGCACTGCTCGCCGCCCAGCTCCCCACCAGCGACGCGGACGCCGCCGCCCGCCGCGACCAGGCCGCCGCCGCTCTCACCGCCCAGGTCAAGAAGCTGGACGCCCAGCAAGACGCCCAGGTCCGGGCACTGGAAGACGTCCCCGACGGGGCCGCCGGCAAGGCCATGCGCGCCCGCATCAACGAGCGGTTCACCCAGCTCCACGCCGAGCGCACCGAAGCCGAGGCCAAGCTCACCGCCCTCACCAGCCACCAGCCCAAGGCCGCCGACCCCGCCATCCTCGATGAGATCCCCTACGCCGGCGACATCCTCCCCGCCCTGCCGCCGGCCCTCAAAGCCCGCCTGTTCGCCGCGTTCGACCTGGCCATCTTGTGGAACAAGGAAACCGGGCAGGCCACCGTCGCCGTCACCATCACCGACGACACACTCGCGGCACTGCCCGAGATCCTCGACCCCGACCAGCCCGGCTACCAGGACACCCGTACCGTTGGGGTATTGGCGTGTCCGCCTATAGCCGGCCCGTTGCCACAACCATCACCCTGGCGTCAGCCCTCCGGCCCGGCGATTTGAGGCTGCGGTGACGCACGGTGCCCTGGGGGCGGGGAGCTGGATCCCGCTAGGCGATCTTGTCCAAGGCGGGCCGCCCGGTGAGATGAGCAGCGCCTCGTTCGGGGCCGGTACGTGCCAGATAGGCATGACGATCTCCCTTTCCCTGCCTTGCGCAGGGGTTTGAATGGGAATGGGCGGCTTAGACCGGGCTTGGGGTGACCAGCACGGATCTAGCCGACAGCGCATCGACGACGATCACCCGGGAATGCCTGGGGATCGGCTCGTCGGACCACGCGGCGAAGGCCTCGCTGCCGCCGCGAACGGACAGCAGCACCTCGCCGGGGCCATTCGCCGGGATCGATACAGTAACTCGCCCGACCGTGTCGATCAGGCTTTCCGCCGCGCCACCGTTGGCGTTCACGGCCACATCACCGGCTTTCGCTTTATGCGCCTGTATCGGTATATCACCGCCCGGAGAGGCACTCGCGGGGACCTCGCCGTTATTTAACATCTTTACGGCGTAATGGCATAAATAATGCCAATCGGCGTCATTTCTAAAAGCTGGATCAAGCGACCTAAAGGCCGGTTAAAGGCGGGGCGTTCGCACCGTCAGGGCAGCGGGCCGGACGGTGACGGTGAGGGAATGGCCCGGCGAGATGAGCTCGCCGTCGACCTCGCGGGGGAGCCGCGCCCGGGCGGCGATCTCGATCCGGCGCGCCTGGAACCGCTCGAGCATGCGGTCCTCGTGCGCGCTGTTGGTCAGCACCCGGGTGGCGAGCCGTGGCCAGCCGAGCGGCCCGTGCGGCGCGAGGATCCCGACGTCGAGCAGCCCGTCGTCGAGTCGCGCGTCCGGCAGCAGGCTGAAGCCGCCGGGCAGCAGCCCGGAGTTGCCCACCACGACGGACCGGGCCTCGCGCTCCAGGGGAACCCCGCCGTCAAGGGAAAGTGATACCTGGGCCGGCGGCAGGGCGAGGTGCATGGCACCGGACATCGCGTAGGCCAGCCAGCCGAACTGGTGCTTGAGCTTGGTCCCCGCCACCACGGCGGCATCCAGGCCCATCCCCGCCATCGCGGTGAACGGCTCGTCGTCGGCCACGGCCAGGTCGATTACCCGGTCGGTGCCGCCGGCGCCGAGCGCGGCGGCGAGCGCCGCCTTCGGGTGCCCCGGCAGGCGCAGCGTCCTGGCCAGCAGGTTGGCGGTGCCGTGCGGCACGATCCCGAGCGGTACCCCGGTTCCGGCCAGGCCCTCGGCGCAGCCCCGCACGGTGCCGTCGCCGCCGACGGCCACCACGAGGTCCGCGCCGTCAAGCGCCGCACCGCAGGCCGCCGACACCCCGGCCTCGGCCTTCTCGGTCACCAGCAGCTCGGCGTCCCAGCCGTGCCGCTTGGCGGCCTCGTGACACAACGCGACAAGGTGCCCGCCGCCACGCACCAGCGAGCCGTTGACCACAAACGCGACACCAGGCATACTCCAGCGAGACTACCCCCAGCGGTCACGGGAAACCGCGCCGGGCGCCCTGGCCGCGCCGGGCTGCCTGCCACGGGACCGCCACGCGCCCGCTACCTCCGCGTCAAAAGAACGTGCTGGTCACCAAGCACGCTTGGCGGCTGAGACGGGTGCGACGTCAGTTACCTGAGATACCAGTTGTAGGGGGCGATCAGCTTGTCCACCGCGTCCGGCCCCCACGAGCCGCGCGCGTACGGCTGCACCGGGGGTGGCGCGTCGAGCAACGGCTGGGAGATCTCCCACACCCGTTCGATGCTGTCGGCCCGGGTGAACAGGGACTGGTCGCCGAGCATGGCGAGCAGGATCAGCCGCTCGTAGCCCTCGAGCGCGTTGGCCGCGGCGAACGAGTCCTCGTACCTGAAGGTCAGCTTCGAGGCGCCGAGGGTCATCTCAGGTCCGGGCATCTTGCTCATGAACGCGATGCTGATCGACCCGGGGTCGGCGAAGTCGATGACGATCTCGTTCATCTGGCCGGTCGGCGCGTCGTGCCGGCGGGTGCGGAACATCCGCACGGGCGGCGTGTGGAATCCCAGCGTGATGACCTGCCGCGAGGCCCCGAGCGCCTTGCCGGACCGCAGGTAGAACGGCACGCCGTGCCAGCGCCAGTTCTCCACCTCGACCCGCAGCGCGATCATCGTCTCGGTGTCGGAGTCCTTGGGCACCCCGTCGATGTCCCGGTACCCCTCGTACTGCCCGCGCACGACGTGCCGCACGTCGATGGGGCGCAGCGCTTCGTACACTTTGTTCTTCTCGTCGCGCAGCGGCTTGGCGTTGAGCGAGGTGGGCGGCTCCATCGCGACGAAGGCGAGGACCTGGAACAGGTGGGTTACCACCATGTCCCGGTACGCCCCGGTGGCGTCGTAGAACCCGGCCCGCTGCTCGACGGTCAGTGTCTCCGGCACGTCGATCTGCACGTACTTAATGTGGTTGCGGTTCCAGACCGGCTCGAACAGGCCGTTGGCGAACCGGAAGGCGAGCACGTTGTCGACCGATTCCTTGCCGAGGAAGTGGTCGATGCGGAACACCCGCGACTCGTCGAACACCGAGTGCACGGTCTCGTTGAGCTTCACCGCCGACGCGAGGTCGGTGCCGAACGGCTTCTCGATGATCACCCGCGAGTTCGGCGTCGCCAGCCCGGACTTGCCGAGCATCTCCACGACGGAGCCGAACGCCACGGGCGGCACCGCCAGGTGGAAGAGCCGGCCGATCTGCCTCGACCCGTTCCGCCGGTGGTTGGACCCGTTGCCGATCGCCTTCTCCGCCGCCTCGACCGCGGCGACCAGCGGGGAAGGGTCATCGGGTGAGGCCGCGCCGAACGTGAGGCGGGTGGCGAACTCGTCCCACGACGAGTCCGGCTTGCAGTTGCCGAACTGCTGGCACGCCGCGTGCGCGGTGGTGCGGAACTCCTCGTCCGACACCGCGGCCGCTTGGGGTGCGGACCCGATGATGCGGAACTCATCAGGAAGGAGCCCGGCACGGAACAGGTGGTGCAGCCCGGGCAGCAGCTTCCGCTTCGCCAGGTCCCCAGTCGCGCCGAACAGCACGATCACGTACGGGTCTGGCTTCGCGTGATGCCGTACCGAATGCCCGTTGGGCCGCGCGGGCCCTTCCTGCTCTGACCGCGTGCTCACTGCTGTGCCGCCTTCTGCTCGGCGTGGCCGCCGAACTCCGATCGCAGCGCGGAGAGCATCTTGCCGGTGAACACGCCGAGGTCGCGCGACTCGAACCGCTGGTAGAGGGCCGCGGTGATGACCGGGGCGGGCACGCCCTCGTCGATCGCGGCCTCCACCGTCCAGCGGCCCTCGCCGGAGTCGGACACCCGGCCGCCGAACTGGTCTAGGTCCGGCGACTTCGCCAGCGCCGCGGCGGCCAGGTCGACCAGCCAGGACGACACCACCGACCCGCGCCGCCACACCTCGGCGACGTCGCTGACGTTGATGTCGTACTGGTACGCCTCCGGTTCGCGCAGCGGCGTGTTCTCCGCGTCGTGGGTGGCGTTCTCCTGCAGGCCGATGCCCGCGCCCTTGATGATCGACAGCCCCTCGGCGATCGCGGCCATCATGCCGTACTCGATCCCGTTGTGCACCATCTTGACGAAGTGCCCGGCGCCGGACGGCCCGCAGTGCAGGTAGCCCTGGGACGCCTGGGACCCCGGGGCGCGGCCCGCGGTCGCCTCGACGCTGCCCTCGCCCGGCGCGATCGTCTTGAAGATCGGGTCGAGGCGCAGTACCGCGGCGGAGTCCCCGCCGATCATCAGGCAGTAGCCGCGCTCCAGGCCCCACACGCCGCCGGACGTGCCGACGTCCAGGTAATGCAGGCCCTTCGGGGCGAGTGCCTTGGACCTGGTGATGTCGTCGCGGTAGTAGGAGTTGCCGCCGTCGATGACGGCGTCGTCGGCGTCGAGCAGCGGAACCAACTGCTCGAGGGTGGCGTCCACGATCCCGGCCGGGACCATGATCCAGATGTTGCGCGGCTTCTCGAGCGCGGCCACGAAGTCGGCGAGGGTGTGCGTGCCCACCGCGCCCTCGGACTCCAGGGCCTTCACCGCGTCCGCGTTCACGTCGTAGGCCACGCAGCGGTGCCCGTCGCGCATCAGCCGGCGGACCAGGTTGGCGCCCATCCGGCCAAGCCCGATCATGCCGAGCTGCATCGGTGTGTCAGTTGCCATGGAAGTATCAGCTCCCCGATTTCATGGACCGGTAACGCCGGATCAGCGCGTTCGTAGATGAGTCGTGGCTGAGCTCCGGCTCCGCCGCCGACGTCAGCTCAGGGATAATCCGCTGCGCGAGCTGCTTGCCCAGCTCGACGCCCCACTGGTCGAACGAGTCGATGTCCCAGATGACGCCCTGTACGAACACCGAGTGCTCGTACAGCGCGACGAGCGTCCCGAGCAGCCGCGGGGTGAGGATGTCGCACAGCAGGGTGTTGGTCGGCCGGTTGCCCTCCATGACCCGGTGCGGCACCACCGCCTCGGCGGTCCCCTCGGCGCGCACCTGCTCCTCGGTCTTGCCGAAGGCGAGCGCCTCGGCCTGCGCGAACACGTTGGACGAGAGGTAATCGTGGTGGTCGCCGAGCGGGTTCAGGGTCCGCGCGAAGCCGATCAGGTCGACCGGGACCAGCACCGTCCCCTGGTGGATGAGCTGGTAGAACGAGTGCTGGCCGTTGGTGCCCGGCTCGCCCCAGTAGATCGCCCCGGTGTCGTAGTCGACGGGTCGGCCGGCCAGCGTCACGTGCTTGCCGTTCGACTCCATGGTGAGCTGCTGCAGGTAGGCGGGGAACCGCTTGAGGTACTGCTCGTACGGCATCACGCCGACCGTCTGCGCGCCGAAGAAGTCCCGGTACCAGAACGCGAGCAGGCCCATCAGCACGGGCAGGTTCGCGCCGGCCGGCGCGGTGCGGAAGTGCTCGTCCATGGCGTGAAAGCCGGCCAGCAGCTCGTCGAACTGGTCGGGGCCGAGCGCGATCATGTTGGACAGCCCGATGGCGGAGTCCATCGAGTACCGCCCGCCGACCCAGTCCCAGAACCCGAACATGTTCGCCGTGTCGATCCCGAACTCCGACACCCGCTCCGCGTTGGTGGACACCGCCACGAAGTGGTTCGCCACCGCGTCCGCCGTGCCCAGGGCGCCCACCACCCAGTCCCGCGCCGATGTCGCGTTGGTGAGTGTCTCCAGCGTGCCGAACGTCTTAGAGGAAATGATGAAAAGGGTCTCATCGGCGCGCAGGTCGCGGACCGCCTCGGCGAAGTCGGTGGAATCGACATTGGACACGAAACGGAAGGTGATGTCACGCGTGCAGTAATGCCGCAGCGCCTCGTACGCCATGACGGGCCCGAGGTCGGATCCCCCGATGCCGACATTGATGACGTTCCTTATCGGCTTCCCGGTAAAGCCCGTGAATTCGCCGGAACGGACCCGGCTCGCGAAGTCCCGCATGCGGCCGAGCACTTCGTGCACGTCCGCCACGACATCCTGCCCGTCCACCACCAGCGTGCCTGCGTTTGGCGACACGGGGGCCGGCAGCCGCAGCGCCGTGTGCAGCACCGCCCGGTTCTCCGACACGTTGATGTGCTCGCCGCGGAACATCGCGTCCCGCCTGGCCGGCACCCCCGACTCCTCGGCGAGCTCCACGAGCAGCGCCATGGTCTCGTCGGTGACCCGGTTCTTCGAGTAGTCCAGGTAAACCCCCGCGGCCTCCGCCGTCAGCCGCTCACCCCGCCCCGGATCGGCGGCGAACAGGTCGCGCAGATGCGCGCCGGAGATTTCCGCGTAATGGCGCTCAAGCGCCTGCCACGCCTTCCGCTCCCGCAGCGGAGTAGTCGGCATGCCGGTCTCCCCTCGTCTCGTCCCAGGTAGCCATGTCTCACGTTGTATGCCGCTCCCGATCCTTGCACGGCTACGGGTCGCCAGGATGTCTGGGGGTCAAAGTTCAAGCCCGAAACCGGCCGCCAAAAGCCCGTCCAGGTCGCGCGCTGGCGCACCATGTCATTCCACGACCATCCGCCCTCTCATTACCCGCCCTCTCATTACCCGGCCTCGCGGACGCGGCCGAGACTTATACCGCGTTTTGGTGGTACAAAACGGGCGAAATCGGGACACGATTTGCCCAAATCGCGGTATAAGTTCCCTCGGGCCAACCCTGGACGATGATAACAGCAAGAACCGTCGCCGCTGGTTGCCCGGTTGCTGGTTATCCGGCGGCCGGCTGCCTCGCGCTGGAGGCGGCGCGGGCGACGGCGCGGACGCGGGCGCTGCCGGCCAGGTCCTCAAGCAGGACCGGCCTGCCGTCCGGGCCGCACAGCGGCAGCTTCCAGTTGGGGTACTCGTCGCAGGTGCCCGGCATGTTCTGGGAGCGGGTCTCGCCTGCGGCCTCGGCCAGGTTGACGCCGATGAGCTGGGCGGGCGTGCGGGCCAGGTAGCCGTAGAGTGCGGCGGTGAAGGCGTCAGCGGACGGGCGCTCGCCCGGGGGCAGCAGGTCCTCGGCGACCAGGGCGCCGATCCAGTCGTCGACGATGCGCTCGGCCTCGGCGCGTTCCTCGGCCTCGGGCCGGGTCAGCAGGCCGAGCGCCAGCCGGTCGGTGACCTGCTTGCCGGACAGGAACGCGGCGGCGGGCGGCAGGTCGTGGGTGGAAACGGTGACCAGGCTGCCCCGCCGCCACCACTGCGGGGCGAGCGGCTCGCCGGACCAGCCGCGCTCGAACCAGAGCATCATCGTGCCGAGGACGCCGCGGGCGGCGAGCGCGTCGCGCAGCCACGGCTCCACCGTGCCGAGGTCCTCGCCGATGACCACGGACCCGGATGCGGCCGCCGCCGCGGCCAGCGTGCCGAGCGTGCCTGGCGCGTCGTAGTACACGTACGCGCCCGCCGTCGGCGGCGCGCCTTCCGGGATCCACCACAGCCGCGACAGCCCCATGACGTGGTCGATCCGCAAGCCCCCGCCGAGGGCGAGGTTCGAACTGATCAAGTCAGCCAGCGGCCGGTAACCACAGGCCGCCAGCGCCCTCGGGTGCATCGGCGGCAGGCCCCAGTCCTGGCCGCGCTGGTTGAACGCGTCCGGCGGCGCGCCGACGGTGAACCCCGTAGCGATGTACTCCTGCCCGGCCCAGGCGTCCGCCCCGCCGGGGTGCGCGCCGATCGCCAGGTCGGCGATGATGCCGGTCTCCATGCCCGCCGCGCGCGCCGCCGCCTGCGCGGCCGCCACCTGCCCGGCCACCAGCCACTGCACCCAGACGTGGAACTCGGCCTGTGCGGCTAGGTCGCCGCCGGGGACTTCCGCCTCGGCGGTCCGCGGGTCGCGCAGCCGCGCGGGCCAGGTCCGGTAGTCGGCGCCGTGCACCTCCGCGAGCGCGCACCACGCGGCCCAGTCGCTGAGCGCGCGCCCGTGCCGCGCACGGAACTCATCGAGCGACGCCTGCCGCCGACCGGACAGCGGTACCTTGCGCAGCATCTCGAGCGCTTCGCGCTTGGCGGTCCAGAACGGCGTCCCTGTCGATGAGGGCCGGCGTCAGCGACGCGGCGCGAAGCGGCTGCGAAAGCTGGATTATCCGTGTCCGTTCCGGCTGACTGAGCTCGGCGTACTCGGGGATGTCCTCGATCCGCAGGTAGAGCGGTGACACCCAGCGGCGGCTCATCGGCAGGTAAGGCGACGGGCTGACCGGAGGGAGCGGCTCGGCGGCGTGCAGCGGGTTGATGAGGACGAAGCCGGCGCCCAGGTCGCGGGCGGACCAGGCGGCGAAGTCGGCGAGGTCCCGCAGGTCGCCGTGGCCCCAGGAGCCGCGAGAGCGCAACGAGTAAAGCTGCACGGTGAAGCCCCAGGAGCGGTGCGCGGGCGACGGCGCGGCCGCCTGCGGCGGGGTAGATCCGCCGTCCACGGGGGGCGCGTCCTCGAGCGCCGCCACGATCGCGGCGAGCGTCTCGTCGGGCACGGTCACCTCTTGGCCCCGCCAGTCCCAGTAACTGACGGAGACGCCGAGCCCGGCGGCCCGCTGCCGCAATTCCTGGTTGCTCACTCGCCTAGTCTGCCGCAGAAGCGGACGTGCTTTGTAAATTGCAGATGCACATTCGGGACGTCGGACCGTGATCAGCGCAGCGTGGCCGCGTGATCGGGAACGAACGTCTGGCTCTCCCAGGGAGTCCGGACGTAACCGGTTGACTTCGGCCTCTTGGGCAGCTTGAGCTTGGGCTCGGGCACGTCGTGGTAGGGGATCGTGGACAGCAGGTGCGCGATCATGTTGACCCGCGCCCGCCGCTTGTCGTCGGACTCGACCACGCACCACGGCGCCTCGGGGATGTCGGTCATCATGAACATCTCGTCCTTCGCCCGGGAGTAGTCCTCCCACCGGGTGAGCGACCCCAGGTCCATGGGAGAGAGCTTCCAGCGGCGCACCGGGTCGTCGAGCCGCGACTCGAACCGCGCCTGCTGCTCGGTGTCGCTGACGGAGAACCAGTACTTCCGCAGCAGGATGCCGTCCTCCACCAGCATCCGCTCGAAGGCCGGGCACTGGTGCATGAACCTGGCGTACTCCTCCTTGGTGCAAAAGCCCATGACGTGCTCCACGCCCGCCCGGTTGTACCAGGACCGGTCGAACAGCACGATCTCGCCGGCCGACGGCATGCGCGCGATGTACCGCTGGAAGTACCACTGGGTGGCCTCCTGCTCGGTGGGCTTGTCGAGCGCCGCGATCCGCGCGAACCGGGGGTTGAGGTACTGCATGATCCGGCTGATCGTGCCGCCCTTGCCCGCCGCGTCCCGCCCCTCGAAGACCACGACGATCCGTGCGCCGGACGCCCTGGCCCAGTTCTGCATCTTCACCAGCTCCGCCTGGAGCCGGTAAAGCTCCTTCTCGTACGCCTTCTTCGGCAGCTTCACTCCCATCACCCAACGCTACACAAGGACGGCGCGGCGAGCACGGCCGGCGGTGGTGGCGGCACGACGCCGCCGAGTGATCCCCTGCTGGCCGCGGGCCGGGCGGACGGGCTAGCGTGCGTGTCATGACAGATCAGCGAGTGGCGGTTGTTACCGGTGCGGGCTCCGGGCTTGGGCGGCTCATCACGATCACGCTGGCGCACAAGGGCTGGTTCGTGGCCGCGGCCGGCCGCCGTCTGCTCCCCCTCGAAGAGACGGCGGACCTGGCCGCGGCCGGCTCGGTGCTGCCGGTGGTGGCCGACGTGGGCGACCCGGAGTCGGTCGCCGGGCTGTTCGCGACGATTGGCCAGCGATTTCGCCGGCTTGACCTGCTCGTCAACAACGCGGGGACAGGGGCGCCGCCCGGCGCGGTGGACGAGCTGACCCCGGAGGGCTGGCAGTCGATCGTGGCCACCAACCTGACCGGCTCCTACCTGTGCGCGCACCACGCGGTGCGCATGATGAAAGCGCAGCACCCCCGGGGCGGCCGGATCATCAACAACGGGTCGATCTCGGCGCACACGCCACGGCCGGGTTCCGTCGGCTACACCGTGACCAAGCACGCCATCACCGGGCTGACCAAGTCCATCGCGCTGGACGGCCGCCCGTACAACATCGCCTGCGGTCAGATCGACATCGGCAACGCGAACACGGAGATGACCCGGTGGATCGCGGCCGGAGCGCCGCAGGCCGACGGGTCGGTCCGGCCGGAGCCGACATTCGACGCGCAGCACGCGGCGGACGCTGTCGCTTTCATGGCGGGCCTGCCGCTGGACGCGAACGTGCAGTTCCTGACGATCACGGCGACCACGATGCCGTTCATCGGCCGCGGTTGATGGCGGACCGCGGCCGACAAACGGATTAGCGGGCTCTGCCCTCGGGGTCCGCGCGCCGGAACCCGGTTAGGCGGAGCCCCCGGACGGGGGGGCATCCGGGGGCTCCGAGCGGGGTAAGCCCTGCTACCGAAACGCTACCCGTCCTGCGGCCGTTACACTCCAGAATGACATTTTTTTCCGTGATCTTACGAATACGGAAAGTGGTTGGGTTAGAGGCCGTATTCTTCCAGCAGCCGCCGCCAGAGCTCGCTCATCGTGGGGTAGGACGGCACGGCGTGCCACGGCCGGCGCAGCGGCACCTCGCCGGCCACGGCGACCGTGGCCGCGTGGATCACAGCTCCCCGATCCGCGGGTCGCCAACCATGGACGCCGGGTCGGTCACCCGGTCGAACTCCTGCGCCGAGATGTAGCCAAGCGACAGCGCCGCCTCGCGCAGCGTCGAGCCGTCATGGTCGGCCTTGTGCGCGATCTCGGCGGCCCGGTCGTACCCGATCACCGGGGAAAGCGCGGTGACCAGCATCAGCGAGCGCGACACGTGCTCGGCGATGCGCGCCTCGTTCAGCGCCGCGCCCTCGACGCAGAAAACACGGAACGCCCGGCACGCCCCGGCGAGCAGCGACGCCGAATGCAGGAAGTTGGCGATGATCACTGGCCGCATCGTGTTCAGCTCCAGGTTGCCCTGCGACGCGGCGAACGCGATGGCGGCGTCGTTGCCGAGCACCTGCGCGCACACCATCAGCATGGCCTCGCACTGGGTCGGGTTCACCTTCCCTGGCATGATCGACGACCCGGGCTCGTTGGCCGGAAGCACCAGCTCGCCGAGGCCGGCCCGCGGCCCTGACCCGAGCCAGCGGATGTCGTTGGCGATCTTCGCGAGCGGGATGGCGAGCCCGCGCAGCCCCGCCGAGGCCGCCGCCACGGCGTCCGAGCCGCCGAGCGCGGCGAACTTGTTCGGCGCGGTCACGAAGGGGTACCCGGTCGACGCGGCGATCCGCGTGGCCACTTCCGCGCCGAACCCGGGCGGCGCGTTGAGCCCGGTGCCCACCGCGGTGCCGCCCGCGGCCAGCTCGTACAGGCCCGCGCAGGCGGACTCAAGTCCAGCTAGCGCTTGTGAGAGTTGCCGCCCGTAGCCCGACCACTCCTGCCCGACGGTGAGCGGCACCGCGTCCTCCAGGTGCGTCCGGCCGATCTTCACCACGTCCCGCCACGCCACGGCCTTCTCGCCGATCGCGTCGCGCAGCGCGCCGGCGGCGGGGATCACCGACTCCGCGACGGCCTGGACCGCCGCGACGTGCATCGCGGTGGGGAAGGTGTCGTTGGACGACTGCCCCATGTTCACGTGATCGTTCGGGTGCACCGGCGACTTGGACCCGATAACCCCGCCCGCCAGCTGGATCGCCCGGTTGGCGATCACCTCGTTGACGTTCATGTTCGACTGCGTCCCCGACCCCGTCTGCCAGACCCGCAGCGGGAAGTGGCCGTCGAGCTCCCCGTCGATCACCTCGTCGCAGACCTGCGCGATGAGCGCGGCGCGCCATTCCTCGAGCCGTCCCGCCGCGCCGTTGGCGAGGGCCGCCGCCTTCTTGACGTGCCCGAACGCGTGATACACGGCGAGCGGCATCGGGTCGTCACCGATGCCGGCGAAGTGCAGCAGCGACCGCTGCGTCTGCGCTCCCCAGTACCTTGCCGCCGGCACGTCGATGACCCCCATCGAATCCGACTCCCGCCGGTGCCCGGTCTCCCCGATCCCCACCGGCATTTCCCGCACCCGAGGCACATCGCTCATGACATCACCCTCGCACACCGCGGACAAGATCACGCCCATCCCCAACGAGGGCGTGCTGCGTCTCCAGAAATATACCATTTGTGCCGCCAGGAATCGGACGCGAGATCGTCATCGTCTACGGGCTATGCGGCATATCTATATGGATTTGCCGGTTATGGGCCGCCCTGGCGCTCGTCTGGAGGTGGAGGTGGTCTTCGGCCGATTATCGGCGATGCATGCACACCGCACTGAAAGGGTACGCCTTCCACCATCGCGCGTTCGCGACCACTTATCAATAGACGGCCTGAGTGGGCGACCTTACGTGCGGCGCCTGCAAGCTGGCACGCCGTTTTCAATTCAATTTCAGGGGGATCCGCGGCGTTCGCTAACGCCTATACCGGGCGGGCAACTCCAGGGGGAGCAGAAATGTCACGAAGAAGTGCGCGTAGCGAGGGATTCCAGCGGGGCGTGGGCCTCGCGCTCGCGGCTGGCGCGGGTGCCGCGGTGCTTGCCGCGTCCGCGTGCGGCAGCGGCGGCGGCAGCACCGCGGGAAGCTCGCCGGCGGCGAGCGTCGCCACCTCCGCGACCTCGGGCAGCATCGTCTGGTCGGCCAGCCCGCTGTCCGGCACGGGCGCGAACGACGCCCGCACGGTGCTGATCAACGCGTTCGAGAAGCAGTACCCGGGCATCAAGGTGACGCTGGTTTCCGCGCCGACCGACACCGACACCAACCGAGCCACGCTAGCCACCGAGATCTCCGGCGGCTCGTCGACGCCGGACGTGTTCATGGGCGACGTGATCTGGCCGGCCCAGTTCGGTGCGCACCAGCTCGCCCTGCCGCTGTCGAGCGTGCTGCCCGCCAGCTACTGGAGCAAGTTCGCGCCCGGCCTGGTGCCGGGGGCCAGCTACAAGGGCCAGGTCTACGGCTCGCCGCTGTTCGAGGACCAGGGCTTCCTGTACTACCGCAAGGACCTGCTCGCCAAGGAGGGCATGTCCGTGCCGACGACCTGGGAGCAGCTCAAGTCCGACTCAGTGAAGCTGGTCCAGGACGGCCTGGTCAAGTACGGGTTCGTCTGGGAAGGCGACTCCTACGAGGGCCTTACCTGCAACTTCATGGAGTACCTGACCGACGCGGGCGGAAGCCCGACCAACGCCGCCTACACCTCGGCCACACTGAGCACCGCCGCCTCGACCAAGGCGATCACGTTCATGCGCGACCTGATCACCTCCGGCGCCAGCCCGGCCGCGGTGTCGACGTTCCAGGAGCCGCAGGCGATGAACACCTTCGGCGGCGGCAATGCCGCGTTCCTGCGCAACTGGGACTACGCGTACACCGCGGCCACCACCGCGTCCAGCGGCGGCAAGCTCACCGCCAGCCAGGTCGGCGTGGCTCCGCTGCCCGCCTTCGCCGGCCAGGCGCAGCCCGGTTACGCCAACATCGGCGGCTGGAACCTGTACATCAACCCGCACAGCAAGAACGTCAGCGCCGACCTGACCTTCATCCAGTGGATGTCCGGCACCGCCGCCCAGGAGATCCTGTCGAGAGACTACGGGTTCATCCCCACCGTTACCTCGGTGCGGGACTCGGCCGCGGTCGTCGCGTCGAACCCGGTGTTCGCCGTCGTGCCGCACACCAGGCTGACCCCGCGGCCCGCGGGGACGCCCGAGTACCCGGCGCTGTCCACGGCGATCTACGAGAACGTGAACGCGGCCCTGGCCGGGTCGTCCTCGCCGGCCGCGGCGGCCGCGGCCATGCAGTCGGCCGCGAGCACCGCGCTCAGCAGTTCGTCAAACGGCGGCTTGTGACCCGGTAGCGCCGCGGCCAGGGCCAGGGCCGGGAAGCACCACGCTTCCCGGCCCTGGCCGCCCCACCCCTTCACCCGGCCAAGGCCACGAGGAGGTGACCCAATGACGGCCATCAAAAGTGCGTCAACGCAGGCGGTGAGCGAACCGGAGCTGGTTGGCCGCCCCGATGCGAACCGGCGGCGGCTGGCCAGGATGGGCTGGGCCTTCACCGCGCCCGCCCTGCTCGTCATCGCGGCGGTCACGATCTTCCCGATCGTGTACTCGGTCGTGATGAGCTTCAGCAACGTGACGGTGACCGGCAACGGCTTCAGCCTGGACGGCTTCACCTTCAGCAACTACAACCTGCTGATCCACGCCTCGCTGTGGCGCGACGCGCTCTACTTCACCCTCGCCTACACGCTGGTGACCGTGGTCTTCGAGCTGATCATCGGAACGTGCATCGCGCTCGTCCTCGAGCGGCTGACCGCGGGCCGCGGCTGGATGATGGCGCTGCTGCTCATCCCCTGGTCGATGATCACCGTCATCAACGCCGAGCTGTGGGCCTACATCTACAACGGCGCCTACGGCGTCGCCGACTACCTGAGCGGCAGCGTCGGCCTCGGCAGCCCGGTCATCCTCGGGACCCCGGCGTCGGCCGTCATCGGCCTGATGATCGCCGACATCTGGAAGACCACGCCGTTCGTGGCCATCATCGTGCTGGCCGGCCTGGTCATGCTGCCGCAGGACCTCTACGAGGCGGCCGAGATGGACGGTGCCTCCGGCTGGTACACGTTCTGGCACGTCACCCTGCCGCTGCTGCGCCCGACGATCGCGCTCGCGGTCATGTTCCGGGTGCTGCAGGCCTTCGGCCTGTTCGACCTGCCCTACGTGATGACCGGCGGCGGCCCGGGCACCGCCACCCAGTCGCTGGCCATCTTGGCCTACAACGCGCTGTTCAAGAACCTGTCATTCGGGCCCGGCGCCGCCGTGGCGACAAGCACCGCGCTGCTTGTCCTGCTCGGCTGCCTGGCAACCCTGCGGGTGTTCCGTGCCCAGGTCGGACAGGAAGGCAACTGACATGCGTAATCGCAAGCGCACCGGCTGGCACCGGTACATCAACGGCGTCACCATCTCCGCGCTGGTCACCGCGCTCTTCATCATCGCGCCGCTGTACTGGCTGATCGCCACCAGCTTCAAGAACCCGAACTCGATCGGCAGCAGCCCGCCGTCGCTCGGGCCAACTCCGTTCAGCCTCGGGAACTACAGCAACGCCTTCGTCGCGTACGACTTCGGCATCTACTTCAGGAACTCGCTGGTCGTCACCATCGCGACCACCGCGCTTGTGCTCGCTCTGGGCACCCTGGCCGGCTACGCGCTCGGCCGGCTGCCCATGCGGGGCAAGTTCACCACGATGGTGGTCCTGCTGATGATCTCGGTCTTCCCCGCCGTCGCCGTGATCGCGCCGCTGTACCTGCTGATGCGCAACCTCGGCTGGCTGGACAGCTACCAGGCCCTCATCCTGCCGTACACGGCCTTCAACCTCCCGTTCGCCATCTGGATCCTGCGCAACTACTTCCTCGGGATCCCGAAGGAGATGGAGGAAACCGGCCGGATCGACGGCGCAGGCCCGCTGCGCACCGTCTGGACGATCGTCTTGCCGCAGGCGCTGCCCGGCGTGTTCACCGCGGGCATCTTCTGCTTCACCGCCTGCTGGACGGAGTTCCTGATGGCGCTGACGTTCAACAGCTCAAACAGCTACCGGACCATCCCGGTGGGCATCGCCGAGTTCGGCGGGAACTTCCAGGTCCCGTACGGGACCATCTTCGCCGCCAGCGTGGTCGCGGTGGTGCCCATCGCAGTCCTGGTGTTCATCTTCCGCAAGTGGGTGATCTCCGGCCTGACCTCGGGCGCGGTGAAGGGATGAGCGGTCGCTGCGATCTCGGCCGCGCCGCTGAAGGGGGACGGCATGGCCCTGGTTAGCCTGGAAAGAATTCACAAGGTCTACGAGAACGGCTTCCATGCCGTCCATGACCTCAGCCTGGACATCGCCGACGGCGAGTTCATGGTGCTTGTCGGCCCGTCTGGCTGCGGCAAGACCACGGCGCTGCGGATGGTCGCCGGGCTTGAGGACATCACGAGCGGCATCCTGCGCATCGGCGGGAAGGAGGCCAACGGCGAGACGCCCAAGGAACGCGACATCGCCATGGTCTTCCAGAACTACGCGCTCTATCCGCACATGACCGTCGAGGAGAACATCGGCTTCGCCTTGAAGCTGCGCAAGCTCCCAAGGAGCGAGCTCAAGGCCAAGGTCAGCCAGGCGGCCGAGATCCTCGCCCTCACCGACTGGCTCGACCGCAAGCCCGGGCAGCTGTCCGGCGGACAGCGCCAGCGGGTCGCGATGGGCCGCGCCATCGTCCGCGAGCCCTCGGTGTTCCTGATGGACGAGCCGCTGTCCAACCTGGACGCCAAGCTGCGCGTGCAGATGCGGGCGCAGGTGCAGCGGATCCAGCGGCGCATCGGCGTCTCCACCATCTACGTCACGCACGATCAGGTCGAGGCCATGACCATGGGCGACCGGGTTGCCGTCCTGCGGGACGGCCTGCTGCAGCAGGTGGGCGCCCCGCAGCACCTCTACGACAACCCGGGCAACATCTTCGTGGCCGCGTTCATCGGCTCGCCTGCCATGAACCTGTACGACGCGACCCTGGGCGAGGGTGCCCGGTCGGTCAAGCTCGGCTCGCAGGAGGTAGCCCTGCCGGAATCGGTGGTACTCGCGCGCCCGGCCTTGCGCGCGTATGCCGGCCAGAAGCTCGTGGCGGGGCTGCGGCCGGAGCACCTGCCCGCGCGGAGCGCCGGCGGCACCGGGGCGAAGCTGGTCGGGGAGGTCGAACTGGTCGAGGCGCTCGGCTCGGAGCAGGTGGTCCACTTCACCATCGACGCCCACCGGGTCCTGGCCGAAGGGGCCGTCGACAAGGACGAGGCGGCGGCCGTCGAGCACGGCGAGGGAGTGGCCAGGGTGGGCGCCAAGGTCCCGGTCAAGCCCGGCGACAAGCTGGCCTTCGCCGTGAGCACCGAAGACATGCAGTTTTTCGACCAGGCCACCGGGCTGGCCATCCGAGCGTAGTGACCCGCTCAGTCACCTGGCGGCGTCGCGGTCAGCGCGAACACGGCCACCGCGGACAGCAGGAGGCCGGCCACGCCGAGCAAGTGCGTCCAGGGTGCGTCGGTGAACACCAGCAGCCCCGCCCCGGCCGCCAGCCCGAGCAGCGCCGCCGCGCCCAGCGGCCCGGCCCGGCCCCGCGCGGCCCGCCCCGCCGGCCCGGCCCCGCGCGGCCCGGCCTAGCGCAGCACTGTCCGCCGCCTCGGCACCCGCCGCCGGGACGGCCACGCTCACGCTCAGTGCCGCCGCCTCGCCAGGCGGCGCGACGGGTGCCTCTCCGGGGCCGCGCGGCCTCCGGCGGGTCCAGCCGCCCCCGCAGGAACAGCGCGAACAGCAGGACGAGCGACGGGACGAGCACCGCGAGCCCGCAGCAGAGCGCGATCACCAGCGCGACGAGCGTGCTCATCCCGGCCGCGGCCTGCGTCACGGTCATGCCTGGCAGGAACCGGGGCGCCTGCGCCGCCGCCCAGCCCGCGACGACCGCCGCGACGGCGAGCGCCGCTGTCAGCCGGGCAAGCCCGAACCTGGACGCCCGGCACAAGGCGAGCGTGGCCAGACCGGCGGCACCGGACACGCAGACCAGCGCGAGCGCCGCCCCCCTGGTCAGGTCGAGCCCGGACGAGCGCATCACCAGCAGCCCGGCCAGGGCGAGCGCGCCGGACACCACGCCCGCGAGCAGGGCACGGCGCCGGAAGCCGGCGGCGAGCGCCGTATCGCCGTAGCGCACCGAGTCGGCGGCGAGGAACACCGCCGCGAGGTACCCGGAGAACGCCACGGCCAGGGCGCCCACGAGCACCGGCGCCGGCGAAAGCCACGAGGTCACCTGGTTGCCCGCCGCGTTACCCACCGGCACCCGGCCGGCGGCGATCGCCCCGACCGCCGTGCCGAGCGCGAACGGGGTGAGCACCGAGGAGAGACCGAGCAGGTTCTCCGCGGGCCGCGACGTGTCCGCGACCCCGCGAAGCGCGTACGCCGCGCCGCGGAAGATGATCCCGATCGCGGCGATCAGCAGCGGCGCCGCGAGGGTGGAGGTGATCGAGCCGAACGCCACCGGGTACGCCGTCCAGCAGACCACGAGCACGAAGATCAGCCAGACGTGGTTGGCCTCCCAGACCGGCCCCATCGCGTGCCTGGCCTGGTCCCGCACCCGCTGCCCGCCGGGCCCGCCGGCCAGGCGCGGCGAGGCAGTGAGCAGCGTCCACAGCCCCGCGCCGAAGTCGGCGCCCGCCAGCACCGTGTACGCCGCCATCCCGGCGAGGATGAAGGCGACGGGAACGTAAGCCATCGCCGCGCTCCGCCTGAGCGCCCGCCGGTTCCGGCGGCCCGCCGGCCTCGGGAGGCAGCGGTATCCGGGCGAGCCGCCGCAGGATCAGGAACACGATCACCGCGAGCGCGAGGTACACGACCGACAGGGTGCCGTAGCCGACCGGGATGTCACTGGCCCCGGTGACCGCCTGCGAGACCCGCATCACGTCGTACACGATCCACGGCTGCCGCCCGACCTCGGTGGTAATCCACCCGGCGATCAGCGCGACCACCGACAGCGGCCCCGCGGCGACCACGGCCCACAGCACGAGCCGCGGCAGGCCGCGCTTGCGGAGCCGCAGGTACAGGTACACCAGGCCGAGCAGCGCGAGCAGCGTCCCGATCCCGACCATGGCCTGGAAGGAGAACCGCACCACGTTGACCGGCGGCTGGGCGGCCAGCGGCACGATGTTCAGCCCCTTGACCGTGGCGCCGGGGTTGTGGAACGCGAGCAGCGAGAGCAGCCTGGGTATCTCGACGCCCCAGACGACCGCGTGCCCGTTGTACCAGCCGAGCAGGTGCTCGGCGGCGCCCCGCGTCGTCGCGGCGAGCCCTTCCATCGCGGCGAGCTTGACCGGCTGGTAGGTGGCCACGTCCCGCGCCGCCCAGTCACCGACGATCACCTGCAGCGGCGCGGCCACCGAGCCGGCGGCCAGGCTGATGCTCAGGGCGGTCCGCTCGTACCGGCCGCGCCTGCCGCGCAGCAGCGCCCACGCGTAGGCGCCGGCCAGCAGGAAACCGCACACGATGTACGCGGCGAAGTACATGTGCACGTACTCGCTCCAGAACATCGGGTTGGCGAACAGCGCCGACCACGGGCGCACGTCCGTCGCCCGCCCGTCCGCCAGGGCGAACCCGGAGGGGTGGTTCATCCAGCCGTTCACCGCGATGACGAACAGCGACCCGGCGACCCCCGCGACCGCGACCGGGATCCCGGAGAAGAAGTGCGCGCGGGCGGGCAGCCGGTCCCAGCCGTAGGCGTAGATCCCGATGAAGATCGCCTCTAGGAAGAAGGAGAATCCCTCGAGAGTGAACCCGAGCCCGAACACGTTCCCGAAGTCTTGCATCCACACCGGCCACAACAGCCCCAGTTCGAAGGACAGGATGGTGCCGGTCACCACCCCGACCGCGAACAGCGCCAGCATGATCCGCGACCACCGCCGCGCCAGCGTCCGGTACAGCTGGTCCCCGGTGCGCAGGTACCGCCACTCGGCGAACAGCACGAGCACGGGGAACGCGATGCCGAAGCACACCAGCGGGATGTGCACGGCCAGCGAAAGCGCCTGCATCTGCCGCGCCTCGAACAGATAGTGCTGGTTCACACCCATTTGGCCCCGACCTTACACCTGTTACTACAACACGTAGTGAAGGGGGTGGCCGCTCGGCCGCGGGACCCAGCTCGGCGGGCATCGCGGGTTGCCGCGGTGGCGGGGCCTTGCCGCTAGCCCGCCGCCCCGCCCTGGTGGGGTCAGCGGAACGCGGGGGAGCGGGGGACCGTGGCCGGCGCGCGGGAGGTGAGCAGCGGGAGGACGCGCGGGGCGATGACCGTGGACAGGGCGATCGCGGAGGTCGAGCGGGCGACGGAAGGCGACGAGTCGATGCGCAGCAGGACCTGCTGCAGGTCGGCGTGCGAGGTGGCCGCGACCTTGCAGACCACGTCCGCCGACCCGGTGACCGCGTAGGCCTCGAGGACCGCGGGAATCGCGGCGAGGTCCGCCTGCACCGCGTCGAGCGCGCCCTGGGCGATCGACAGCGTGACGAACGCGAGCACGCTGAACCCGGCCGCGGCCACGTCGATGTCCGGGCCGTAACCGGTGATCACCCCGGCCTGTTCCATCCGCTTGAGCCGGGACTCCACGGTGGCCCGCGCCACCCGGGTGACCCGGGACAGCTCAAGCGCCCCGGCGCGCGGGTTCTCGCGCTGCGCGGTAATGAGCGCCAGGTCCAGCGCGTCGAGTTCCGCCATCGGGCACCCTCCCGGCCGAGCGACAGGATAATGCTAGTCAGTCTGACTAGATAAATATCATATTAACTCAACAGAATGCTCAACACGACTAGCGGGAGATGGGGTGGTTGACTAGTGCCACCGGCGCCCGTTCTGATGGCTGGAGATCGAGACCCGCAAGCGGAAGCAGCCGGAGGAAACCGATGACAGCCAGCCCAGACCTCCTCGACACCGACACCCTGACGGGCGTGGTTGCCCATGACACCAGCCACGACCCGTTCCCGGTCACCGGGTGGGACGCGGTCGTCTGGGCGGCGGGGAACGCGACGCAGTTGGCGGCCTACTTCCAGCTGGCCTTCGGGATGCGGCTTGAGGCGTACTCCGGGCCGGAGACCGGGAACCGCGATCACCACGCGTACGTGCTGACCGCGGGGAAGGTCAGGTTCGTCATCAAGGGCGCGGTCAGCCCGGACAGCCCGGTCGCCGACCACCACCGCAGGCACGGCGACGGCGTGCTCGACGTGGCGCTCGAAGTGCCCGACGTCGACAAGTGCGTGGCGCACGCCCGCGCGGCCGGCGCCGCGGTCATCGCCGAGCCGCACGACACGAGCGACTCCCGCGGCACCGTGCGCACCGCGGCCATCAAGGCCTACGGCGACACCACGCACACGCTGGTGGACCGCTCCCGCTACCACGGCCCCTACCTTCCGGGGTACGTGGCAAA
The DNA here is from genome assembly GCA_963811335.1 of uncultured Actinomycetota bacterium. Taxonomy (GTDB): domain Bacteria; phylum Actinomycetota; class Actinomycetes; order Streptosporangiales; family Streptosporangiaceae; genus Trebonia. The sequence goes on from CAWERB010000009.1 coordinate 31,824, forward strand.
GAGCAGCGCCGTCCACGAGGCCCCCGCGTTCGTCGCGCTGGACCACGTCGTCGGCAACGTGGAACTCGGCGCCATGGACGAGTGGGTGGCCTTCTACCACCGGGTGATGGGCTTCACCAACCTGGCCGAGTTCATCGGCGACGACATCGCGACCGAGTACTCCGCGCTGATGAGCAAGGTGGTGGCGAGCGGGGACCACCGGGTGAAGTTCCCGCTGAACGAGCCCGCCGCCGGCAAGAAGAAGTCGCAGATCGATGAGTACCTGGAGTTCTACCGTGGCTCCGGCGTGCAGCACCTGGCGCTCGCCACCCCCGACATCTGCGGATGCGTGGACACGCTGCGCGCCCGCGGCGTCGAGTTCCTCGCCACGCCCGACTCGTACTACACCGACCCGGTGCTGCGGCAGCGGATCGGCCAGGTCCGGGTCCCCGTGGAGGAGCTGCGCAAGCGCGGCATCCTGGTCGACCGCGACGAGGACGGCTACCTGCTGCAGATCTTCACCAAGCCGGTCGGCGACCGGCCCACCGTGTTCTTCGAGTTCATCGAGCGGCACGGCTCGCTCGGTTTCGGCAAGGGCAACTTCCAGGCGCTCTTCGAGGCGATCGAGCGCGAGCAGGAGCGGCGCGGCAACCTGTAAGCGGCCAGCCGGCGCGGAGGCAGCCGGTAACCGCCCTGGCTGGGTGAGCCGCTCCTCCAGCCAGGGCCCGAGCTGGTCAGCGGTGCTGATGCCCAGCTTGGCGAACGCGCTCGCCAGGTGATCCTCCACGGCGGGCCTGGACAGGAACGTCTGCCGGGCGATCTGCTCGGCGGACAGCCCGGCGCCGGCCAGGTAGGCGATCTCCCACTCCCGGTCCGTCAGCTTGTGCGGCTGCGGTACCGCGGGGACCCGGCGGCCCGGCACGTCGGCGTCGGCGACCGCGAAGGCGACCGCGTCGTCGAGCGGCGCCGCGGCACCGCCGGCGAACAGCGTGTCGAACCGGTTAGGGCCCAGGGACGCGCGGCCGGCCGCGATAGCGTCCGTGTGCACCCGCTCGAGGACCGTGGTGCCGCCGAGCCGGCCGCTGGCCCGCGTCCAGAGCAGGCCAGCGGCGCCGAGCAGCCAGGCGGCCCGCGCCTGCCGGCCCGCCCGGGCGGCAAGCCAGCCGTGGATCTCCAGGCAGTAGGCCATGCCCACCATGTCGCCTAGCTCGTGCTTGGCGAGCAGGGACCTCGTGGCGGCGCGCGCGGTTTCCGCCTCCCGGCCCGGCTGCCCGTACAGCGCCATCGCGGAGATCGCGTGCATCCAGGCCGACGCCCACCACTCCCTGGTCCCGCCGAACCGGCTCAGCCCGCGAGCGGCGTACCGCAGGGTCGCCTCCGGGTCGCCCGCGAGATGGGACAGGTGCGCCCAGTGGGCGTCGAGGATGGCAAGCCCGGTGCGGTCACCGAGTGCGTCAAGCGTTCGCTCCGCCTTCTCCGCGGCCGCACGCGCCTCCTCGTACCGGGCGGCGATGGTCAGCGCCAGCGTCAGGTAGTTGTAGCCGCGGCCGATGAGCCGTTGGTCGCCGAGCGCGATGCCGATCTCGGTGCCCGCGGTGCCGTCGGCCACCGCCTCGTCGGCCATGCCCTGCATCGCGCCGAGGTAGCAGCGGCAGGCCAGGGCCCAGCCGCGTTCCCGTGACGGCACGGGGAACCGGCCGAGCACCTTCGCCAGCCAGTAGCGCCCCTCGCGGAGCAGCCCGGACATGTGCCAGTAGCCGTATAGCGCGATCGCGAGCTCAGCGCCCTGGCGGTGCCACTCCGCAGGCTCGCCGTCCAGCGTGTACCGCAACGCCGCCCGCAGGTTGTTGTGCTCGCGGCGCAGCTCACGGAACTTCTCCAGCTGGTCCGCGTCCGTCAGGTGCTCGGCGAAGTACCGCGCCATGCTCAGGTAGCGGGCGATGAGCCGGCCGCGGACCGCGGCCTGCTCGCCCGACGCGAGCAGCCTGTCCTCGCCGAACTCGCGGATGGTGTCGAGCATCCGGTACCACGCCGTCTGGTCGTCGCCGCCGCCCGCCGCGGGCGGCTCCACGGGCACCAGGACCGACTTGTCGACGAGCCGGATGATCGCCTGGATGATGTCATCGACGTCGAGGCCCGGGCCGGCGCAGACCTCCTGGGCGGCGGTGACGCTGAAGGCGCCGGCGAACACCGACAGCCGCGCCCACAGCCTGCGCTCCGCCTCGGTGCACAGCTCGTAGCTCCAGCCGATCGCGTCGCGCAGCGTCCGGTGCCGGTCGTCGTTCGCCGCGTCGCTCGCCTCGTCCCCGCCGGTCAGCAGCGGGAGCCTGCGGTCGAGCCGCGCGGCCAGTTCGGTGAGCGGCAGCGTGCGCAGCCGGACCGCGGCAAGTTCGATGGCGAGCGGTATGCCGTCGAGCCGCTGGCAGAGACGGATCACGTCGGCGCGGTTCGCGTCGGTCACCGCGAACCCGGGCACCGCGGCGGCCGCCCGCCGTGCGAAGAGCTCGACGGCGTCGCCGACGGCTGAGGTCTGCGCGCCGCTGCCGTGGCCGCCGCGCGCAAAATCCGTCAAGCCGAACGGGTGCGGGTCTTCGCCGTTCCCCTCCGCCTCGGTCACCGGGAGCGGGCGGACCGGGAAGGTGGTCTCGCCGTCCACGTCGAGCGGCTCGCGGCTGGCGGCGAGCACGGTGACGGAAGGCGCCTGGATGAGGATGTCCTGGGCAAGCTCCGCGCAGGCGTCGATGAGGTGCTCGCACGTGTCGAGGATGAGCAGCAGGCTGCGGTCGCGCAGATGAGCGAGCAGCGCCTCGCGCTGCGAGTCACGGGCGTGCTCGGACAGTTCAAGCCTGCGCGCGACCGTGTGCGGCAGCAGCGCGGGGTCGCGCAGCGCGGACAGCTCGACGAGACAGGCCCCGTCCGGGTACCTCGGCGCCGCCGCGGCGGCGGTGCGCAGCGCGATCCGGGTCTTGCCGACGCCGCCTGGGCCGATCAGCGTGACCAGGCGATTGTCGAGCAGCAGTCTGTCGATGTCGCGCAGCTCCGCTGTCCGCCCGACGAATTCGTTGGCTTCTGGCGGGAACCATGCAAGCGGTCCCGCGGGGTGAGCACCGACCATGGCACCCCCATTATCGCGGGCCGGACGCGGCGTAACGAGTGGCAACGGGAAAATTGGCCGGCCCGGCCGAACTCAGCCGCTGACCGGGCCGGCTGCCTCCGCGATTTGCTCTCGCGCGTGGATCGCGAGCATGACCCGTGAGGTGATTCCCAGCTTGCCGAATATGTGCTCAAGGTGCGCGTCGACGGTGCGCCGCGAGATGAAGAGTTTCTCCGCGACTTGCCGGTTGGTCAGTCCGTCGGCGACAAGGACCGCGATTTCCTGCTCGCGGGCGGTGAGGCGGCCGGCCTGCGCGGCGCCGTCCTCGCCGGGGTCGCGGGCCTCGTCGAGCGCGAAGGCGATCGTCGCCGTGAGGGGCTGGCGTGCCCCCCTGGCCAGCAGTTCAGCGAACCGCTCCGCACCGAGCTCATCCGCGCACCGCGCCTGCGCGCCGGCCCGGGCCTGCTCGAAGAAGGGAACGCCGGCGAACCGGCGGCCCGCCTGCTCCCAGCGCGTCTGCGCGGCGCCGAGCAGCCACGCGGCGCGCTGGTAGCTGCCCGCCCTGGCCGCCAGCCAGCCAAGCAGCTCAAGCGCGCACGCAAGGCCGGCCACGTCACCGGTCTCCTGCTTGACCCGGAGCGCCCGCATCGCTGTCCACACGGCCTCGGTGTCGCGGCCCGCCAGGTAGAGCGCGAGCGCGGCCTGCAGGTAGCAGCTGGCGTGCAGCCAGCGCTCACGGGATGCGCCGAGCTGCCGCAGCGTGCGTTCCACCAGCCGGAACGCCGCCTGGCTGTCCCCGCTCAGCAGCGCCAGGTAGGTCAGCTGGATGTCGAGGTCGATCAGCCCGGGCCGGTCGCCGAGCGCGGACAGCAGCCGCCTGGCCTCATCGCCCGCGGCGGCCGCCTCGGTGAGCCGCCCCAACGTGGTCAGCGCCATGGTCCTGACCAGGTGCCCGTACGCCGTCAGCGCGCCGTCGGCGAGCTCGGCGGCTAGGTCGATGACCCGCGACGCATCGGCGAGCGCGAGGTCGGCGCGGCCCTGCATCGCCAGCAGGTAGCCGCGCGCGAGCAGCGCGCGGCCGCGGACGGCCGTGCCGGCGGGCGCCCGCGCGACGGCCTTGGCGAGCCACTGGCTGCCTTCCGGTGCCAGGCCCCGGCAGCGCCAGTAGTCGAGCAGCGCGATGGCGAGCTCCACGCCGTCCGCCGCTTCGGTGGCCCGTGGCCTGGGTGGCCTGCGGGCCCTGGCCTCGGTGGCCTCGCCCGCCCGGCCGGGCGGGCTGGACGGGCGGCCGAGCGCGCAGTCGAGCGCGGCCGTGATGTTGTCGTGCTCGCGCCGCAGTTCCCGCAGCCGGCCGAGCTGGTCGTCGTCGAGGAAGTGCTCGCGCAGGTATGCGGCCATGGACCGGTAACGGCCGATGAAACGACGCCTGGTCGCCGCCTCGGCGCCCGAGGCAGCGAGCTGTCCCGCGCCGAACGCGCGGAAGGTGGCGAGCATCAGGTACCTGGTGGGCTGGCCGGGAGCTGACCCTGACGGGGCACTGGCGGGCACCACAGCACTGGCCGCCTGGCCGGCCCGCACCAGGATCGACTTGTCCACCAGCCGGATGAGCGCGGGCATGACCTGGCCGGGGCCGAGCTCGCCCGCGCACACGTCCTCAGCGGCGCTCATGGTGAACGGGCCGCCGAAGACGGAAAGGCGCGCCCACAGCGCCTGCTCGGCCGGCGCGCACAGGTCGTAGCTCCAGCCGATCGCGTCCCGCAGCGTCCGGTGCCTGGCGCCATGCCCGCTCGTCAGCAGCGCGAGGCGCTGGTCGAGGCGGCTGGCGAGCTCGGCGAGCGGCAGCGCGCGCAACCGGACCGCGGCAAGCTCGATGGCCAGCGGTATGCCGTCGAGCCTGCGGCACAGCCTGATCACCTGGGGCAGGTCATCGGGGGTGAAGGCGTAGCCGGGCACCGCGGCGGACGCGCGCTGAATGAACAGTTCCACGGCGGGGCCCGCGGGCGTGACCGCGCCACATCGCCGGGGGACCGGCAGAGGGGCGACCGGGCAGGCGTTCTCGCCGCTGACGTCGAGCGGTTCCCTGCTCGTCGCGAGCATGGTGACCCGCGGGGCCCGGGCGATGACCGCCTCGGCGAACATCGCGCAGGCGTCGATGAGGTGCTCGCAGGTATCCAGGATCAGCAGCAGCTGCCGGTCGGCCAGGTGGGCGAGAACCGCGTCGAGGAGTGAGCCGCGGTGCGGCCCGCCGACGCCGAGCACGCCGGCCACCACGGGCACGAGCAGCCCGGGCTCGGTGACCGTGGCGAGCTCGGCGAGGCAGGTACCGTCGGCGAAGCCCGGGGCCGCCTTGGCCGCGGCGCGCAGCGCGAGCCTGGTCTTGCCGACGCCGCCCGGCCCGGTGACCGTGACCAGCCTGGCCTGGGAGAGCAGCACGCTCAGCCGGGCGAGCTCCGCCTCCCGCCCGACGAAGCTCGTTGTCTCGACGGGTAGCTGCCCGCGGGTCCGCAGGCCCTGGCTGAGGAACATGCGCGGGGGACCAGGCCTCACGGTACTACGCGTGGACGGCGGGAGTCAGGTCGCCGGCGAGCAGCCCGGGCGCCTGGTCGCGCAGCCAGATGCTCAGCTGCACCCGCGAGGAGAGCCCGAGCTTGCCGAAGATGTGGTTAACGTGCGCGTCCACCGTCCGCTTGGAGATGACCAGCCGCTCCGCGACGTCCTTGTTGGACAGCCCGCGCGCGACGAGCACCGCGATCTGGCGCTCGCGCGCGGTGAGCTCTTCGCCGCCCGTCCATGAGCCGGGCTGTTCCGCAAGGACCCGCTGGCCTGGCAGCTCGGGCAGCACGTCGGCGTCGGCCAGGGCGAGCGCGGCGACCTGGGCGAGCGGCCTGGCGGCGCCCGCCGCGTGCAGCTCGGTGAACCGCTCCTTGCCCAGCGTGCTCGCGGCGGTGGCCGCGGCGTGCTCGTGGTAGCCGTCGAGCACGGCGCTGCCGCTCAGCCGGCCGCCTGTCCGTTCCCACAGCGCCTGCGCCGCGCCGAGCAGCCACGCGGCGCGCTGGCACCGGCCCGCGTCCGCGGCCAGCCAGGCGAGCACCTCGAGTGAGTAGGCCTCACCGACCAGGTAGCTGATCTCGTGGGTGGCCCGCAGCGCCGCGCTGGCCTCGGCGGCGCACTCCGCGTGCCTGCCGGGCTGCTGGTAGTAGGCGAGCGCCGCCGCGAAGTGAGCGTTGCCGCGCAGCCACCGCTCGCCGGGCCCGAGACCGCGCAGCGCGCGCTGGCACTGCGTGATCGCCGCGTCGAAGTTCCTGGCGTGCACGTGGGTCAGCGCGAGCTGCATCTCGAGGGTGCGCAGCGCGTGCTCCGCGCCGAGCGCCTCGAGCCGCCACCGCGCCTGCTTTGCCACCTCCAGCGCCTCCGGGTAACGCCCGCTGGTGGTGAGCGCGAACTGAAGCGCGAGGTAGGCCCGGGCCTGGGTCCGCTCGTCACCGACCCGCGCCGCCATGGCGATCGCCTCGCTGGCCTGCCCCACCGTATCGGGAAAGCCCGCGGCGGTGCCGAGCAGCGCCCGGTTGGCCAGCGCGCTCGCCCGCTCCCGCGAGGGCTCGGCGAACCGGTCGAGCGCCTTGTCCTGCCAGCGCAAGCCCTCCCGGATGGATCCGGACATGACCCAGTAAGGGAACAGCGCGGCCGCCAACCGGGCGGCGGCCCGCGCGCGGGGCAGTCCGGCGGCGCCCGTCCCTGAGCCCCCTCCAGGCACTGGACGCGTCCTGGTGAAGCCGTACTCAAGCGCCCCGCGGATGTTCGTGTGCTCGGCGCGTCAGCCGGCCGAGCCGGTCCCGTTGTCCGTCGGCGGTGAGGCGGCGGCTGAATTCGCTGGTCAAGCTCAGGTAGCGGGCGAGGTAGCGCTCGTGGCACTCGTCGTCCTCGTTCGCCTCGACCAGGCGCGCGGCGCCGTACTCGCGCACCGAGTCGAGCAGCCGGTAGCGGCCCGCGCCGGCGGGCAGCGCCACGGATTTGTCGACCAGCCCGCGGATCACCTCCTCGGCCTGTTCGGCTGGCAACTCGTCGCCGCCCGCGACCACCTCGCGCGCGCCTGCCAGGTCGAAGGTGCCCGCGAACACCGAGAGCCGCCGCCAGGCGGCCTTCTCGGCCGCGGTGCACAGCCCGTAAGACCAGTCGATGGCCGCGCGCAGCGTCTGATGGCGGCTGGTGGCGCCGCGGTGGATACCACCGATGCCGCCCGCAAGCCCCGTGTCGATCCGCGCGGCGAGGTCGGCGACCGGCAGCGCCCGCACCCGGACCGCCGCGAGCTCGATCGCCAGCGGGATGCCGTCGAGCCCCCGGCAGAGCCGGATGGCATGCGGCAGGTCCGCCGCGGTGAGCGTGAAGCCGCTGACCGCGGCGGCGGCCCGCTGCGCGAACAGCTCAACGGCGTCGCCCGCGTCGGTGATCGTGGCGGCGGTCTCCGTGCCTGGCACGCGCAGCGGGCCGAGCCTGAGCACCTCCTCGCCCGGCACGTGCAGCGGCTGCCTGCTCGTCGCCAGGATCTTGACCTCGCTCGCCTGGCGCAGCACGGTCGCGGCGAACTCCGCGCAGGCGCTGGCCAGGTGCTCGCAGGTGTCGAGGACGAGCAGCAGCTGCCTGCCGCCCAGCTCGTCGAGCACCGCGTCGAGTGCGCCGGTCACGCGCGCGCGCTGCAGCCCGTCGAGCGCGGCGGCCGCGTTCGCACTTTGCAGGCCGAGTCGCAGCGCGACGGTGTCGGAGAGCAGCTCAGGGTCGGTGAGGCCGGACAACTCGACGAGGCAGCTGCCGTCGGCGTGGTCCGCTTCCGCGGCGGCGCGCAGCGCGAGGCGGGTCTTGCCGACGCCGCCCGGGCCCGTGACGGTGACGAGCCGCGCGCTGTCAAGCAGGTCGGTCAGCTGGGCGAGTTCGCTGCTCCGGCCGACGAAACCGGATACTTCAGCGGGCAGCTGCCAGCGCCGCTGCCTCGCGCCGGGACTTGCGGACGTGGCCGGCGAATTCATGCGCACCTCACGTTGTCGCGGTCCCTTCACACCGCATTATCACTCACTGTCGGGACGCGGTCTCTCCCATCTTCACAAAATAAAGATCGCAAGCCGCGATTTTCGTGAGGCGTCCGCATTCTCCGATGTCAGCGCCCTGCGCCCATCCACCTGACAAAAGCCGCATCAGTTGCAAAAGGCATAATGCGCGGAAATAGCCGCGACCGAGGCGCGCTAGACCTCGGCCCGGACCGCGGGCGTGAGCAGGTCACCGACCGCCTCGACTAGGCGCGTCATTTCGTAGGCGATCTGCCTTGTGTCGCATTCCGGCGCGGCGAGCACCGCAAGGCTCGAGCCGTCGCTGATGGCCTTCACGAACATCAGCCCGTGATCCATTTCCACGAGAGCCTGTGTTGGCGTGCCCGCCTCCATAATCCGCGCGGCGCCGGCAATGAGGCTCGTCAGACCCGGAGGTGATGGCGGAGAACTGCTCAACGGCCTGGGCGGGGATATCGGCGGAGAGGGCAAGCGGCACTCCGTCAGCGGACACCACGATCGCGTGCGCCACGTCGGCGACGCGCGTGGTGAAATCGGTGACGAGCCAGTTCAGGTCCTCGCGGTAGGCGCCGGTCAACGGCTGTTCTCCTCTCCTGCATGCGGTGCCCGGCCGACCCGGGGGCCTGCCTGCACGGCTTCACGGCTGCCGAGCTGGAACCCGGACAGGCGGCTGCGCGCCGCCTCGGGCGAACGCCGTCGCGACAGAGTCTGCTCAGGGTAGGCGGGCTCCCGGTAGGCGGGCTCCTGGTAGGCGGGATCCCGGTAGGGGCCCCCCTGGGGAGCGGCCATCCCGTTGGCCGGCGCGCCGAGCGCCGGCGCCGGGATACCGTCGAGATCGGTGCCCAGCCCGAAGTCCGGTGCGCCCGAGCCCGGGTAGGCACTTGTCCGCGGCACCCGCCGGGGTAGCCCCGCGGTGGTCTGCCCGCCGTGCTCAGAGACCGCGGTCAGCTCGCCGGTCTGGTAGCGGCCGGACGGGCCGGTGTCGTGGCTCGCGGCCATGCCTCGTCCCGGCGCGGCGGGCCAGCCGCCTGTCGTCGACCGCCAGCCGGCTGCCAGCTCCTCGGCGGGCCTGGCGGCACCGTCGCCGGACGGGCGCTTGGCCGCGAACCAGGCCGTCGCCGGACGCGCCACGTGCTCGCTGCGCACCGGCTCGCCGCGCGCCATGTCGCCGCGCGCGTTCTCGCCGCGCCCGGCGAGAGCCAGCTGCTCTCCGCTGCCGAGCAGGCTGCTGCGGTGCCTGCCCACCGCGTGCCTGGTCAGTGTGGTCGCACGGACTGGCACGGGGGCGACCACGACGCTCCCTGGCGTGCGCGAGTGGCTGCCGTTCGACGCGGTGTGCTCATGCCTGGCCAGCGCGCCCGGCAGCCAGACCAGCGCCGACAGCCCCTGCGGGGTGCCCGGGCGGAGCTTGACCCTGATGCCGTGCCTGGCCGCGAGGCGGGAGACTGCGTACAGCCCCATGTGCCTCGAGATGGACACGTCGAGCACCGGCGGGTGGTCGAGCCGCCAGTTCATGTCCGCGAGGCGGACTTCCGAGATGCCGACCCCCTCGTCGCGGACCTCGATGAGCACACCGCCGCTGCGCAGCTCCGTTACGGTCACGCGGACCTGGGTATCGCGCGGCGAGAACAGCGTGGCGTTCTCGATCAGCTCGGCGAGCAGGTGCACCACGTCCGCCGCCACCTGGCCGGAGACCATGATCCCCGGCTGGACGGTGAGCGCCACCCGGCCGTACTGCTCGATTTCCGCCGCGGCGGCGCGGGTCACGTCGGTGAGCGGCACGGACTCCGACCACTTGCGTACCGGCTCCTCGCCCGCCAGCACCAGCAGGTTCTCTGAGTTCCGCCGCATCCGGGTGACCAGGTGGTCCATGGCGAACAGGTTGGCCAGCTGGTCCGGGTCGTCCTCGTTCTGCTCCATCGCGTCAATCATCCGGGCCAGCCGGTCGATCAGCGGCACGCTGCGCCTGGACAGGCTGATGAACATCGCGTTGAGGCTGCCGCGTAGCTGCGCCTCGTTCCCGGCCAGCCGCACCGCCTCGGCGTGCACCTGGTCGAACGCGCGCGCCACCCGGCCGATCTCGTCCGTGGACTGCACGCCGATCGGTTCCACTACGGCGTGTTCCTCGCCGGTTTCTGTGCCCGCGGCGGCGGCGGCCACCCGCGCGGGCAGCCGGATCGCGGCGATCTCAAGCGCGTCCGCCTGCAGGCGGCGCAGTGGGTTGATCAGGGTGCGGCCGACAAGCGCGGTCGCCAGCAGCACCACGAGCACCGCCCCGCCGGTCACGATGGCGGTGAGCACGGCCGACTGCATGGCCTGCTGCTGCAGGAGCTGGCTACGGGCGACGATCCCGCCGACCAGCTGCGACTCGATCGTCCGCATCTGGCCGATGAGGGTGGATGCGTTGGAGTACCAGATGGACGCGACGGTGGCCTTGTTGAAGCCGAGCGACACGTGGCCGTCGACCGGCTCGAACGTCTGCCTCGGGTCACCGGTCTGGCTGATGAACTCCTCGATGAGCTGGACGTTGGTGTCCGGCGTGCCGGCCACGGCGCCCAGGTACGCGTTGACCTGCGCCGGGGTGGCGGCGTTGTCGAAGGCGGCCAGGTCGGCGGAGGCCAGGCCCTGCGCGGTGGTGAGCATGGCGAGCCCGCCGGCGTCGGCGACCGCCCGCGGGCCGAGGGTGTTGTACGCCGCGCCGCCAGGTTGCGCGAGCGTCCGCCTGCCGGATCCCGCGTTGTTGACCGATGCCTCGAGCAGGGCGCTGTACACGAATGCCCGCTGCTGCGACGCCTGGTCCTTGGCCCGGGACAGCGCGTCGGCCGCGCGCACCGCGTCGGCGAGCTGCGCATCGCTACTGCCGCTGGTGATCTCGTCGTTGAACACGAACAGCAAGGCGATCGCGCTCGAGTAGTTGGAGATGACCGCGGACGTCGGCTGCGTTGAGACCTCGCTGCGCAGCCCGGTCATGGAGCGGGTCATCGCGGCGACGTCCGCGGCCCGCGACTGGAGGCTGGCGGGGAAGGCGGCGCCGATGGCGTCGGCGAGCGCGCCCGTCCGCCGTGCCTGCACGTCAGTGGCCTTCTCGGCGGCGGCGAGCGCGCCGCTCTGGCGCGCGAGCGCGGTATTGATCGGCCCGGCGACCGTCGGCCCGGCTTTACTCGCCACCGCCGCGGCGGCGAGCGAGTTGTACGCGGTGACGCCGGCGTAGGCGTCGCGCTCGTCCTCCATGGCCTGGGCGAGCGCGGTGTTCTGCTGGGCCATTACGGCAAGCTGCGCGGTCCTGCTGTACGCGTTCGCCGCGCTGACCGCGTTCGCGACGCGCAGCCCGCCGAACACCAGGCCGGTTACGCTCGCCACCACGAACACGGCTGCTAGCCGCGTGGACACCGGCCAGTTGCTCAGCGAGAGCCGTGCGGGACGGTCGGCGGGCCGTTCCGCCATCCGGTCCTGCGGTTCCCCGCCCGGCCGCTCTCTCCGGCCACGCCCCCCTGGGCCCCGGCTCGCACCGCCCCGGGCCGCCGGGGAATCCGCTCCGGTGGCTGCCGCTGGTATCGTGCCCGCCGCGGTGTCCTGGTCTGCGCTCGCGACCGTCTCCGCGCCCGTCTCGGGCAGCATCGGCCGCACGCCTCGCCGCACGCCCGCGAGCGCGTCAGGGCCATTCATCGCTCTGCCCTCGCCTGTTCATGTCTTAGCCGCAGATAAAGATCGACATGAGCCGGTGCCAGCGCGATGAGTGCCGCGCGCGCACAGACTAGCGAGATTGTAAAACCCACTGGCTGAGAAATTTGGCGAAATCGGGATTCAGTGGAGAAATCGCCGGTCACAACTAATGCTGCACTCTACTTCCATTGATATCAATAAGCTACCTTAGCGTGCACGTTAACATCATCAACACAGGTCACGGGCCGCTCGGCTCCCGTCCGCACGGGCGGCTGCACCGGCAGCCCGCGTGCTTCCGCGCCGGCAACACCCGTCACGACCGCTTCCCAGCCGTCACGACCGCTTCCCAGCCGTCACGACCGCTTCCCAGCCGTCGGGAGGTGCCACGGCAACCCGCCGACTTCGCTACGCCTGCGGGCGCCGGGCTGCGAGACTAGCCGCATGGATGCCGGACGGGAACCGCTTGAGCGCGCCTACCGGGAGGAAGCGACCAGCATCAGGGCCGCGCTCGCCGCGCGTACCGGAGACGTCGGCCTGGCCGAGGACGCGGTGCAGGATGCGTTCGTCGAGGCGATCGAGCACTGGGCCCGCGACGGGATTCCCGCCAACCCCGGCGGCTGGCTGGCGACGACCGCCCGCCGCAAGGCGGTTGACCGGCTCCGCAGGGACAAGGTCGGCGCGGACAAGATGGCACTGCTCGCCGCGACCGAGGCGTGGGCCACTCCCAGCGGAACCGCGGACCGCCCGGCCGCGGCCGGCGGCCCGGGAGTCGGCCGGGCGCCGGGCGGCCCGGCGGGCTGGTCCGACGGGGCGGGGGAGCCGGACGCCGGCGGGGCGGACCGGCGAGCCGACGACGAACTGCTGAGCCTGGCGTTCGCCTGCTGCCACCCGGCGCTGACAACCGAGGCGCAGGTCGCGCTCACGCTGCGCGCCGTGTGCGGCCTGACCACCGAGCAGATCGCGGCGGCGTTCCTGGTCAGCGAGCCGACCATGGCCCAGCGCATCCTGCGCGCCCGCAAGACGCTGAGCGCGCTGCGCGCGCCGGTCACCATCCCCGACCCCGATGAACTGGCCGGCCTGTCGCGCAGGTGCTCGCCGTGGTCTACCTGGTGTTCAACGAGGGATACCTGGCGAGTTCTGGCCGCGAGCCCGCCCGCCGTGACCTGGCTGCCCAGGCGATCGCGCTGACCAGGACGCTGCACCGGCTGATGCCACGCGAGCCGGAGGTCCTCGGCCTGCTAGCGCTGCTCCTGCTGCACGAGTCGCGGGCGCGGGCGCGGTTCGACGGCTGGGGACGGCTGATCCGGCTGAAGGACCAGGACCGCGCCAAGTGGGACAGCCGGCTGGCCGCCGAGGCGGCCGGCTACCTGGACCGCGCCATCGCGCTGCGCCGCCCAGGTCCCTACCAGGTCCAGGCGGCGATCGCCGCGCTGCACGCGCAGGCCCCGTCCTACGCGGAGACAGACTGGCGGCAGATCCGGCTGCTCTACAGCCGCCTGCAGCAACTCGCACCCTCCCCGGTGGTGCTGCTCAACCGGGCGGTCGCCACCAGGTACGCGATCGGCGCCGAGCAGGCGCTCGCCGAGATCGAGCCCCTGTCAGCCGATCTCGACGATTACCATCTGTTCCACGCGCTGCGCGCGGCCCTGCTCGCCGCCCTCGGCCGCGACGCCGAGGCCGAGATGGTCCGCCAGCGGGCCCTCGGGCTGGCCGCCAACCCGGCCGAGCGAGACCTGCTCGCCCGCGGCCTCTCGTTGTTAGCGGCATATGTCTATGCCCAGGGCTGCGGGGAGCTCCCGCGCACGCCGCGCGCCGCGAGCCGCGCGCCGCGAGCCGCGCGCCGCCCGCTGGAGTAGCGGGAGCTCCCCGCATAAGAACTTCGCCGGCCGGAGCCTCAGCCCATCTCGATGACCGGGCGGACCTCCATGGTGATCCAGCCGCGGTCGACGCCCGGCCAGGTCTTGGCGATGTCGACGGCCTCGTCGATCGTGTCGGCCTCGATCACCGAGTACCCGCCGAGCACCTCCTTGGTCTCGATGAACGGGCCATCGGTCACCGACCCCGACCTGATGGTCTTGGCCGACGCGACACCCTGGAGCTGGTGCCCGCCGTCAAGCCGCCCGGTCGCGCCCCACTTCTCGTACCAGGCGCCAACCTCCGCGTACCAGGCCCCGTACTCGGCACTGTCCGCTGCGGGCTCGTTCGGCGTGTCCAGGATCAGCAGCACGTACTTCATGCGAGTCTCCTAACTTGTCGCGGGCGCTCGGTTCGAAGCCCCCTTCATCCCTTCCACGAACGCCATCGCGCCGATCCGACACGGCGCCACCGGTTTTTCGCGACTTGCTTGCCCGGCCGCCAGGGGCCGGCCGGATCTGGCCCCGGTAAGCCGCGCGAGCCCGGGCCGCGGTTGCCGGAACGCCACACCAGGCGCAGGCCTGACCAGTCCTCGTCGACCGCGGCGACCTTCACGTCGACCAGGCCGAGGTCGAGCGCGTACCCGCGGAGCACCGAGTCCGTGATGTCGCTGTCATGCCCGCCGGCCCGGCGCGGCCACAGGGCCCACACCGCGCCCGCCGGGAAGACGCGCTCGGCGAGCCCGGGCAGCCGGCCGGGTATCTGCCCGGCAGCGCGGAAGAACGCGAGGACGACGTCCGCCGCACCGTCCTCGTCCGGTGCGAGCAGGCCGGCTGGCGGCTCGCTCAGCGCCCAGCCGGCCGGCGGTGAGTCGAGGTCCACCCGTAGCCCGGCCTTGAGCCCCAGCTTGCGTGCCTGCGGCGTCCCGGCCATGCCGGCTACGGCACGGGGATGTCGTGGCGGATGGCGATGATGGTCCCCGCCACGTAACCGGCCACGATCCCCGCGAAGATCACTAGCCGGCGCTTGCGCTTAGCCGATGACATGCCCACACGCTACTCCGCCGCCGCGCCCGCCCCACGGCCTTCGGTCCCGCCGCGCGCGGCCGTCGTCCCGGTTCGACGATGGCGACGGCCATGGGCAGTCGCTTCTTAAGTCAGCCGCCGAAGCCGGTCATGGAGAATGCCTCGTCGAGCGCCAGGTGCCAGGGAAAGGCGTCCTCCCCTCCCGTGTCCGGCGCCGTTCCGCCCGGTCCGAGCAGCACGGACACGCCCTCGCCGCGCAGCGCCGCCATGGAGCGCGCGAACTGCGGGCGGGACGCGAGCGGGCCACTGACCGCGGGCAGCACGACGATGGGCAGGCCCATGCCGGTCTGCTCGGCGAGCACCGCGAGCGCATAGGAGTCGGCGATGCCGAGCGCCCACTGGTTGAGCAGGTTGAAAGTGGCGGGCGCGACCACGATGGCATCAGGGACCCGTGATCGCGGTGTCCCCGGCGCCCGGTGCGCGCTGCGGACAGGCGACCCGGTGAGCGCCTCGATTTCCGCGGCGTCGAAGAAGGCGAGCGCGGACGGCGTGGCGATCACCTGGATCGTCCAGCCTCGCTCTATGCCCTGCTTGACCAGCGACCTGATGTCCGAGGCCGGCCCCGCGCCCGACACGACAACAGAAAGAAGTCCGCCTTTTCGTGCCATGTAGTCGAGCATAGAACCACCAGGCGGAATAGCCAGGTGCCACGCTGACCTGCTGGAACTTGCGAAACGCTAGCAGTCGGCGGCGGAGCTCGCGTTCACCGCGGCCAGCCCGGCGGGTATCAGGAGCTCGAACGTCGAGCCCTCGCCCACGGTGCTGTTCGCCCGGACCGAGCCATGGTGGGCTTCGGCGATGGCGGCCACGGTCGGCAGCCCGAGCCCGAACCCGCCGGACTCCCGGCTCAGGTAGGGAGCCGCGCGGGAGAACCGGCCGAAGACCCGCTCCAGGTCAGCTGCCGGGATGCCGCAGCCGGAGTCCGCCACGGCCAGGATGACGTGCCCGTCTTCGACGCGGGCGCTTAGCTCGATGCGGTCGTCCTTGTCCGTGTGCGCGATGGCATTTTCCAGCAGCGCGTCAAGGGCCACGGCCAGCCGGTCGCGGTCGCCAGGGACGGTCACCTCCGTCACTTCCCCCAGCCGCCACCTGCGCGGCGTGTAACCCCAGCGGTCCAGCGCCTCGATCACGACCGAACCGACCCCGACCGGCGCGAGGTCAAGGAAGTGCGGGCTGCCGGCCGCGGCGAGCAGCAACAGGCGGCTTGACAGCCTGCGCAGCCTCGCCAGCTCGCCGATCACCACGCGGGCGTCCTCGGCGACCGTCTCGTCAGTGGCCGACTGCTCGATGAGCTCAGCGTGGCCGAGCGCCACGGTGATCGGCGTGCCCAGCTCGTGTGAGGCATCGAGCAGGAACATCTGCTGCTGCTCAAGCAACCGCAGGTTCTCCCGCGACACGCGTTGCACTTCGCCCATTGCCGCGAGCTGCTCCAGGAGTGCCGCCTGCCGTCGCCGCCCGTGCCAGACCATGGCCAGGAACATCAGCGCGACCAGCGGAACCTCGACCAGGTAGTCCGCTTCCTGCTGACCGTCCACCACCTGCGCCACGACGATTCCACCGGTCGCCAGCGTCACCACCAATACCGTCATGATGGCGGGCTGCAGCCGCCACATCCGGAACCCGTAGATGAGGGTCAGGCTGACCCAGATGCCCAGGAAGGGGATCGTCGACCAGGCCCCCATCTCGTGCATGGCCAGCAGGTTCACCCCGACGAACACCACCCAGAGGATGTCCACCCACGACGACCGCATCCAGTGCAGCACCCGGCTGAGCGGCCCGCCCAGGGCAAACCGCCGCCACCGCGTCATTCCGGCCCGCCCGCCAGCCGCCTGCGCCCTACCGGGGCCCGGGGCCCGGTTCATCCGGGACACCGCATTGCCGCCTCCCGTCCCATGGCATCAGGTCACCGGATGCCGACCCTTCCACGGTAGAGGCCTCCAGGCACCGGAACCAGGAACCCGTGCGAAGATCATGAATCCGACATCAGGCCGTGACGTTGGCTCCGGGCGGCGCAGGCCCGGGGCCGGATGGTTCCGGTTCGGCCCCGGCCCGGCTGGCCGGTCGCCCGTCCGCTCGGCGCCGATGCCCGCGGCGACCACGAAGACGACGCCGGCCAGGGACCAGGCCCCGGGGCGCTGGCGCAGCAGCAGGGTCCCGGCGATCAGTGCGATCGCCGGCTCCAGGGACATCAAGGTGCCGAAGGCCGCGGTGCTCAGCCGTCGCAGCGCGTACATCTCAAGGCTGAACGGCACCACGGGCAGCAGCACGGCCAGGCCCAGGCCTGCCAGTACCAGCTGCGGGGTCAGGACGGGGATGACGGCGGGGCCGGCCGCCAGCGTGGCCGCCGCGGCGGCCACCGGGAGGGATACCGCCAGCCCCTGCAGGCCGGAAAGCTCGTCGCCGACCACCTGGGTGAGCAGGATGTAGCAGGCCCAGCAGCCGGCGGCGCCGAGGGCGCACGCGATGCCGGCCAGGTCCGCGCCGCCCTGCCCCGGCCGGGTGAGCAGCAGCACGCCGACCGCGGCAAGCGCGGGCCAAAGCAGCAGCCTGGCCGCCCCGGCTGCGCGCGACGGCCACGGCCAGCGGCCCGAGGAACTCTAGTGCGCTGGCGGTGCCTAGCGGCAGCCGGGCCACCGCGGCCATGAAGAGCATGGTCACTCCCGCGGTCACGGCGCCCAGCATGACCGCGGCGAGCAGGACCCGGCGCGGGAAGCGCCACGGCCGCGGCCGCACCCAGGCCGCCAGGAGCAGGCCGGCCCACGCCAGCCGCAGCCACGCGGCACCCAGCGGGCCTACCTGGCCGAACAGGTGCACCGATAGCGCCAGGCCTAGCTGGACGCACGTCATCGAGCCCACGGCCATCAGCGTGCCGGCCCGGGCCCGGGACCGCTGCGCAACCGGAATGGCGTTCACGCTCTTCAGTACATAGACCCGTGATCATTCATGTCCACTTGATTTCCATTGACATATCGTTCAATCGGATATGAACAATCCTGTGCTGGACCCGCGCCGCCTGGAACTGCTGCTAGAGCTGTCCCGGCTCGGCTCGATGCGGGCGGTCGCCGAGACCATGCACGTCACCACCTCCACCGTCTCCCAGCAGCTCGCGGTGCTCGCGCGGGAGGCGGGCACGCCGCTGACCGAGCCCGCCGGGCGACGGGTCCGGCTGACACCCGGCAGGTCGGCGCCTGGCTGACCACGCGGTCACCATCCTCGCCGCCCTTGAGGCCGCCCGCCTTGACCTGGACCCCTCAGCGGCGCCGGCCTGGCATCGTGCGGGTGGCGTCGTTCGCCACCGCCGCCCGGCAGGTTCTGCTGCCGGTCGCCCGGATGCTCGCCGCGCAGCATCCCCAGGTGAGCCTGCACATCCACGAGCACGAGCCGGCCGAGGCGCTCGGCCTGCTGGCCGATGACGAGACCGACCTCGCGCTGGTCTACGACTACAACCTCGCGCCGGCCACCTTCCCCCGCGGCCTGGCCATCCGCCTCGCTCGGCAGCACGCGGTGGAGCCTCGGGGTGCCGTCCGACCCCGGCAGGGGACGCGGGACCGCGCCGGAAGCCTTCGGCCGGTTCCGTGACCACGACTGGATCGTCAACTCCCGCAACACCGCGGACGATGAAGTCATCCGTGTCCTGGGCTCGCTGGCCGGCTTCGAGCCCCGCGTCGCGCACCGTGCGGACAGCCTCGAACTAGTCCAGGACATGATCGTCGCCGGCCTCGGAGTCGGGCTGCTTCCCGCCTGGCCAGCCAGCCATGAAAGGCATGACCCTGCAACCCCTGCACCACCCGCAGGTGATGCTGCGGGCATACGCCGCGATCCGCCGCGGTCGCTCCGCCTGGCCGCCGCTCGCCCTGATACTCGACCTCATACAGGAGGGCTTCCCGCCGGCCCGGTTAGGCCCCGGTTGGGTTAGCATGCTCGCAGTCTCCAGCGCGGGGACGGCCTGGAAACGGGGTAGGTGGGGCAATGATCTCTGCGGACGAGCCGGTCATGACCGTGTACGGGGCCCCGTGGTGCCCTCACTGCAAGCGCGTCAAGAAGTTCCTGGCCGCCCACCGGGTCCGCTACACCAGCATCGACATCGACGCCGATCCCCAGGCGATCGAGCAGCTCAAGGAGCTGCAGGACGGCGGGCAGATCATCCCCACCGTGGTCTACCCGGACGGAACGCACGAGGTAAACCCGGGCGACGAGGCGCTTGCCCGCCGCATCGGCCTCACCCTCGAAGCCGACCGGTCCGCCTACGACCTGGTCATCGTGGGGGGCGGGCCGGCCGGGCTGGCCGCCGCCATCTATGCCGCCCGCGAGGGCATCGACGCGATCGTCGTGGACGCGAGCGCCCTGGGCGGCCAGGCCGGGATCAGCGACAAGATCGACAACTACCCGGGGTTTCCCGATGGCATCTCCGGCGGCGAGCTGGCCGACCGGTTCGTGGCCCAGGCGCGCCGGTACGGGGTGGAGCTCGTTTCCGCGGTATCGGTCACCGCCGTCGAGCGCGATCACGATGACCTGGTTACCTCGCTGTCCTCCGGCCAGCAGCTCACCTCCCATGCCGTGATCGTGGCCACCGGCTCCACGTACAAGCGCCTCGGCGTGCCCGGCGAGGATGACCTCATCGGCGCCGGCGTCCACTTCTGCGCGACCTGCGACGGGCCCTTCTACAAGGGGGCCGGCGAGGTCGTGGTGATCGGCGGCGGCAACTCGGCCCTTGAGGAGGGCCTGCACCTGTCGGAGTTCGCCAAGAAGGTCCGGGTGCTGGCCCGCTCCGGCCTGACCGCCTCGCCCGTGCTCCAGGAGCGGGTGCGGTCCGACCCGCAGTTCGACATCCGCACCGGCGTGGACATCGTGGCGCTCGAGGGCGAGCGCGGCCGGTTCGCCGCCGTCGTGGCCCGCGACCGTGACAGCGAGGAGGTGTTCCGCTTCCCGGCCGCCGCGGCCTTCGTGTTCATCGGGCTAAAGCCCAATAACGGATTCCTCGGCCACGACGTGGAACGTGATGGTGGCGGTTTCCTGGCTACCAGCCCGACCATGGAAACGTCCATGGAAGGCGTCTTCGCCGCCGGCGACGTGCGCTCGGGATCGACCAAGCAACTCGGCTCCGCCGTCGGCGACGGGATCGCCGCCCTGCTCATGACCCGACGCTACCTCGAAGCCCACCACCACAAGGCGGCAGCGGCGACTCCAGAGTGGAAGTGACACCACGTCATGAGCGGCTCATCGGGACGCGGACTCCGCCGTCCGGGTGGGCGAGCAGCGGGGCGTCGTCGGGCGCGTCGCCGGAGTCGATGTGCCGGATGACGCCCATGCCGGGGTCGTTGGTGAGCACCCGCTCGATCTTGGCCGCGGCGAGCGGCGTGCCGTCGGCGACGGTCACCTGGCCTGCGTGGATCGACCGGCCGATCCCGACGCCGCCGCCGTGGTGCAGCGACACCCAGGACGCGCCAGAGGCGGTGTTGACCAGCGCGTTGAGCAGCGGCCAGTCGGCGATCGCGTCGGACCCGTCGGCCATGCCCTCGGACTCGCGGTACGGCGAGGCGACCGAGCCGCAGTCGAGGTGGTCGCGGCCGATGACGACCGGCGCGCTGAGCTCGCCGGAGGCCACCATCTCGTTGAACCGCGCGCCCGCCTTGTCGCGCTCGCCGTAGCCGAGCCAGCAGATGCGCGCGGGCAGCCCCTGGAACGCGACGCGCTCCTGGGCCGCACTGATCCACTTGTGCAGCCGCGCGTTGTCAGGGAACAGGTCAAGCACGGCCCGGTCGGTGGCGTAGATGTCCTTCGGGTCACCGGACAGCGCCGCCCACCGGAACGGCCCCTTGCCCTGGGTGAACAGCGGGCGGATGTAGGCGGGCACGAAGCCGGGGAACGCGAACGCCCGCGCGAAGCCGCCGCGGCGCGCCTCGTCGCGGATCGAGTTGCCGTAGTCGAAGACCTCGGCGCCGGCGTCCTGGAAGCCGACCATCGCCTCGACGTGGGCGGCCATCGAAGCACGCGCCCGTTCGGTGAACTCCTCCGGCTTCTTGCTCGCGTAGTCGTCCCAGTCGCCCAGGTCCACGCCCGCGGGCAGGTAGGACAGCGGGTCGTGCGCGGAGGTCTGGTCGGTGACGATGTCGACCGCGACTCCCCGGCGCAGCAGCTCGGGCAGGACGACGGCGCTGTTGCCGACCAGGCCGACGGAACGAGGGCGTCGCTCCGCCTTCGCCCGCTCGCACCGCGCGATCGCGTCGTCGAGCCCGTCGGCCACCTCGTCCAGGTAGCGGTGCTCGACCCGGCGGTGCAGCCGCGCCGGGTCGACGTCGACGACCAGGCCGACGCCGTCGTTCAGGGTCACCGCGAGCGGCTGCGCGCCGCCCATGCCGCCGCAGCCGCCGGTGACGGTGAGCGTGCCGGCCAGCGTGCCGCCGAAGCGCTTGGCGGCGACGGCGGCGAACGTCTCGTAGGTGCCCTGCAGGATGCCCTGGGTGCCGATGTAGATCCACGACCCGGCGGTCATCTGGCCGTACATCATCAGGCCGAGCTGCTCGAGCCGGCGGAACTCCGGCCAGGTGGCCCAGTCGCCGACCAGGTTGGAGTTGGCGATCAGCACCCGCGGCGCCCACTCGTGGGTGCGCATGACGCCGACCGGCTTGCCCGACTGCACGAGCATTGTCTCGTCCTCGCGCAGCTCGGTGAGGGTGCGGATGATCGCGTCGAACGCTGGCCCAGTTGCGGGCGGCGCGGCCGGTGCCGCCGTAGACGACGAGGTCGTCGGGACGCTCGGCCACCTCGGGGTCGAGGTTGTTCATGAGCATCCGCAGCGGGGCCTCGGTCTGCCAGGACCGGGCGGTGAGCGTGGTGCCGCGGGGTGCGCGGACGGGGCGGGCGCCTTCCATGTCGGGTCTCCCCAGTGTGTTGTGATGGATCAGTGTGTTAGTTACGGGCCAGGTCGTGACGAGCTAGCGCAGCGGGCCGCAGGCGGCCTCGGCGGCCGCGACGAGCCGCCCGGACCGGACGAGCTCGGTGGCGGCGGCGATGTCGGGGGCGAGGTAGCGGTCCGGGCCGGGGCCGGCGACCCGCTGGCGCAGGGCGTCGCGGGCGGCGGCGGTCGCCGGGGCGGGGGTGAGCGGCAGGCGCAGGTCGAGCGCCCGCGCGGCGGTGAGGATCTCGATCGCCAGCACCTGGGTCAGGGCGTCAACGGCGCGGCGCAGCTTGCGAGCGGCCGACCAGCCCATCGAGACGTGGTCTTCTTGCATCGCGCTGGACGGAATCGAGTCGACGGAGGCCGGCACGGCCAGCCGCTTCAGTTCCGAGACGAGCGCGGCCTGGGTGTACTGGGCGATCATGTAGCCGGAGTCGACCCCCGGGTCATCCGCCAGGAACGCGGGCAGGCCGTGGTTGCGGGCGCGGTCGAGCAACCGGTCGGTGCGCCGTTCGGCGACCGATGCCAGGTCGGCCGCGGCGATGGCGAGGAAGTCGAGCACGTAGCCGACCGGCGCGCCGTGGAAGTTGCCGTTGCTCTCCACCCGGCCGTCGAGCGTGACGACGGGGTTGTCGACGGCGCTGGCGAGCTCGCGGTCGCGGACCAGGCAGGCGTGCGCGAGCGTGTCGCGGCCGGCCCCGTGCACCTGCGGTGAGCAGCGAAGCGAGTAGGCGTCCTGCACCCGGGTGCAGCTATTTGGTTCGCGGTGGCTGGCCATGATGGCGGACCCGGCGAGCAGCGCCCGCAGGTTGGCGGCGCTGTCGGCCTGGCCGGGGTGCGGGCGCAGCGCCTGCAGGTCCGCGGCGAACACCGCGTCGGTCCCGAGCTGCGCCTCGACGCTCATCGCGGCGGCGAGGTCGGCCGTGCGCAGCAGCAGCGCGAGGTCGCAGGTGGCGAGCGTCAGCATGCCGAGCATGCCGTCGACGCCGTTGGTCAGGGCCAGGCCCTCCTTCTCGCGCAGCACCACCGGCGTGATGCCGGCCGCGGCGAGCGCGTCGGCCGCGGGCCGCGCTTCGCCGTTGACGCGGACCGTGCCCTCGCCCATCGCGGCGAGCGCGCAGTGGGCCAGCGGGGCGAGGTCGCCCGAGCAGCCCAGCGAGCCGAACTCGTGGACAACGGGCGTGATGCCCGCGTTGAGCATGGCCGCGTAGGTCTCCGCGGTCTGCGGGCGCACGCCGGTGCGGCCGGTGGCCAGCGTCGACAAGCGCAGCAGCATCAGCGCGCGGACGACCTCGCGCTCGACCTCCGGGCCGGAGCCCGCCGCGTGCGAGCGGATGAGGCTGCGCTGCAGGGCCATGCGGTTTTCCGGGGCGATCTGCCTGGTGGCCAGCGCCCCGAACCCGGTCGAGATGCCGTAGTGCGGCTCGGGATCGCCGGCCAGCGCCTCGATAACGTCACGGCTCGCGACGATGGCCTTGCGCGCCTCGTCGGTCAGCCGCACCCGCGCGTCCTGCCGGGCGACGGCGAGCACCTGCTGCTGCGTCAGCGCCTCGACGCCCACTGCGATCTCGTTCATAACCCCATCGTCGCGCGCAGAGGCGTAGGTTGTGACCACCTCCGCAGCCATCACTGTCTGGGATTACAGATAATTCCCGGCCCGCCGCGCCCAGTCCAGCCCGCCGCACCACAGCCTGACCCGCCGCCCCCAGGCGCCTGCTGACCTCGGCGGCGGTCCTGGCCGCCCGCGCGGCGAGGCGCTCACGTTCCCGCGCGTCAACCTCCGCGCCGGGGAACGTCACGGCCACGGCCGCGACCGGGTAGCCGGCGCGGTCGCTGGCGGCGACCGCGACCGAGGCGAACTCGGGTGTCACCTCGCCGTCCTCGGACGCGAACCCCTGACGGCGAGCCTGCGCCAGCAGTTGGCGGAGCGCAGTCAGCGATCTGGGGCCCCGGTCATTGCGCAACGCGAAGCTGCCCGGTTCCGCGTAGAGCGCCCGTACCTGCGCCCTGGGCATCAGCGCCAGCATCGCCCGGCCGCTCGCCGTCAGGTGCGCAGGCAATCGCACGCCAACGTCCGTGATCAGCGCCGGCCGGCCGGCCGCGCGCTCCTCGATGACGTAGATGACGTCACGTCCGTGCATGATCGCCAGGTGCGCGTTCTGCCCAGTGCCGTCGACCAGCGCGGCCAGGGGCGCCCGGGCCAGCCGCTGGAGCGAGGTCTGCCGCGCGTAGCCCGAGGCCAGCTCGTACACGGCGACGCCCAGGGCGTAACGCCGCTCCTCAGCCACGTGGACAACGAACCCGGCCTGGACCAGGGTGTCGAGCAAGTGGTAGGTCGTAGACCTTGGCAGGCCGAGCTCGCGGCTGATCGCCGCCGCGGCCGCTGGCTCCGCTTGCGTGCCGAGGTACCGCAGCACCGCCAGCGCCTGCGCGGCCGCGGGGACTACCGCCACAGCCGCATCATACGTCGCAGAACCCAGACACTTCCCCTCGGCTGAGCCGCGGCGTGGAATCAGCCGCCGGTGCCCGGCCCGGCTGGCTTGACCTTGACGTAGCGTCAACCCTGCATGCTGGCTGCCATGAGCATCACACCGGCAACCGATCAGGTCCATGGGCCTGCGATCCAGGTTCAGGGCCTGGAAAAGTCCTTCAAGGAGCTGCGCGTGCTGCGCGGGGTGGACTTCGAGGTGGCGCGGGGCAGTATCTTCGCGCTGCTCGGCTCGAACGGGGCGGGCAAGACCACAGTGGTGAGGATCCTGTCCACGCTGCTGAGAGCGGACGGGGGGACTGCCCGGGTCAACGGCTTCGATGTCGCGGCGCAGGCCGCCGGCGTCCGTGAGTCGATCAGCCTCACGGGGCAGTTCGCGGCGGTCGATGAGGTCCTCAGCGGGCGGGAGAATCTTGTCCTGGTCGCCCGGCTGAGGCACCTTAAGGACCCGGGCGCGGTCGCGGATGCCCTTTTGGGGCGCTTCTCGCTGACCGCGGCGGGCACTAGGAGGGCGGCGACGTACTCCGGCGGCATGCGCCGCCGGCTGGATATCGCGATGAGCCTCATCGGGACTCCGCCGGTCGTCTTCCTCGACGAGCCGACGGCCGGGCTGGACCCGGAGGCTCGCGCCGGGGTGTGGCAGGCCGTCAAGGAGCTGGCTGAGGGCGGCACGACGGTGCTGCTCACAACGCAGTACCTGGAAGAGGCCGAGCAGCTTGCCGACCGGATCGCGATCCTGCACCAGGGCCGGATCATCGTCAACGGGACCCTGGCCGAGCTCAGGCGGCTGCTGCCGCCCGCGAAGGTCGAGTACGTCGAGAAGCAGCCCTCCCTCGAAGACGTCTTCTTCGCGGTCGTCGGCCAGGTCGGGTAAGGAGTAAGGAACAGCAATGGCCACGCATTTCCTGGGCGATACCGCCGTGCTGACCGGGCGGACCATGCGCCACGTCACCCGAAGCCCGGACACCATCATCACGACCGTGATCACGCCGGTCGCCCTCATGCTGCTGTTCGTCTACGTGTTCGGCGGCGCGATCGACAGCGGGACGACCTCGTACGTGAACTACATGCTTCCCGGCATCCTGCTCATCACCATCGCGTCGGGCATCTCCTACACCGCGGTACGGCTCTTCACCGACATACAGGGCGGAATCTTCGAGCGGTTCCAGTCCATGCCGATCGCCCGGTCGGCCGTGCTGTGGGCACACGTGCTGACCTCGCTGGCCGCCAACGTGATCTCCCTCGCGGTCGTCGTGCTCATCGCCGTCGCCATGGGCTTCCGCTCGGGCGCCGGGGTGCTGGCCTGGCTCGCGGTCGCCGGCCTCCTCATCCTGTTCACCCTGGCCCTGACCTGGCTCGCCGTCATCCCTGGCCTGGCCGCCAAGTCCGTGGACGGTGCGGGCGCGTTCGCCTACCCGCTGATTTTCCTGCCGTTCATCAGCTCGGCGTTCGTGCCCACCGCCACCATGCCGGGCCCGGTGCGCGCCTTCGCCGAGCACCAGCCGGTGACCTCCATCGTCAACGCGATCCGCGGCCTGTTCACCGGGCAGCCGTCCGGGGCCAGCGCCTGGACCGCCCTCGCCTGGTGCGCAGGCATCCTCGTGGTTGCCTGCACGTTCGCCGTCATCGTCTACCGTCGCAGGATCACCTGAACCCGGCGCTACCGGACCGGGCACGTGGAGGGCAGGATCAGAGCATGCTCACGATCGGCCAACTGGCGGCGTACGCCGGCGTCACGGCGCGGGCGGTGCGGCACTACCACCAGATCGGGCTGCTGCCCGAGCCGGAGCGGGATGCTTCGGGCTACCGGCGCTACGGCGCACTGGCCGTGGTGTCCCTGATCAAGATCCGCACCCTCGCCACCGCGGGCGTGCCGCTGTCCCAGGTCGGTGAACTGCTCGAAGCCGACGAAACGGCCTTCGCTGAAGCGGTCCAGAAGATCGACAGCCACCTGCGCGCGGAAATCGAGCGGCTTGAGGCCAACCGCAAGCAGGTCGCCCAGCTTGTCGCCGGGGACAGCCTCGTGCTCCCAGCCGAGGTGATCCCCTACCTCGACCGGCTCAGGGAAATGGGGATGTCGGAGCGGCTGGTGGAGGGGCAGAGGGACGGCTGGATCCTGATCGCGGCCCGCTGGCCCGAGCACGTCCGCGAGTGGATGCCCGCGAAACTCGCGGAGCTTGACGACCCGAGAGTCGTCCGCCTCTACCAGGTCCTGTCCGAACTGACCACCAGCGATGCCGGCGACGACGACCCGCGCCTGGAGGAAGCCGCCGACATCATGGCCGGGCTAGCCGAGCAGGCATACACCGCCGGTGACGCCAGCTTCAGCGAACAGGCTAACGACGACCTGCCGTTCGACCTGCTGGACGCACTGGGAAACGAGTACGACCACCGGGTAGCCCGGCTACAGGAATTGATGCGCGAGCGCGGCTGGGCCCGCTGGACCCGACTAGAGCGGCAGCCGCAGCAGCCGTCATGAGCCGCGGGGGCTACGCCACCAGGCCCGTTCGCGTAGTTGGCCCGCTGGGCACTACGGTGGATCTTGGTGGATTGCTAAGTATTCGGAAGTGGGCGGCATCGTCGCGTTCGGGATGCTGCGGGGGACCGAGAGGGGGCGATTGCCGTGCGAAGAGTCCTGATCATCCTGGCGGGCGTGCTTGTCCTGGCCTTGTCATTGGGCCTGTCGGCCAGCGCGGCGACGGGAACTCGCTCCGCCAAGGCAGCCACGCTAGCGGACTGCCTCGCCAGCAAGCACGTCTGCGTGAGCGGTGACGCGCGAAGCCTCGTCTCGCAAGGCCAGCAGTCACAGCTTGAGCGGCAAATCGGCAATGACGACATTTACCTGGTGGTCGCCCCGTCTGGATCCTCGGGATACGACCAGGCGATGCGCCAGTTGATCAGCACGCTGGGCGCCAAGCACGGTCAGTTCGCCATCGGCTTCCTGGACAGCAGGCTCAAGCACTTCGGCGCGTATAACCGGGGCGTTGTGGCGGACGGCGTTGCCGCGAGCGTGGCCACCAACGTGGTAAGCAAGCACCGGGCGGATGGGGACATCCCCGCGGCATTGCAGGAGTTCGTGCAGGAGGTCAAGCAGTCCGCGGCAACGCCGGGTACGACGCCCGGCGCGGCAGGCGCCCCGGCCAGTGAACCGTCCGCCAGCGGGCCACCCGTTGGCCTGATCGTCCTGGGCGTCCTCGTCCTGCTCGGCGCGGGCGGCTACTTCTTCCTTCTGCGGCCGCGCAACAAGCGGAAGCGGCAGGAGCAGGATCAGCAACTCGAGGAGGCCAAGCTCGCGGCCCAGGACGACCTGATCGCGCTCAACGCCGGGATCACCGACCACGGCAACGACGTCACTATCGCGGGCAACTCGGAAGCGGCGGCCGAGCAGGCTGCCGCGCTGGACGCGTACGAGCGCGGAACGCATGCGCTGGACGCGGCCCGCAAGCCAGCGGACATGGCCGCCGTCAGCCGGGCGATTGCCGAGGGCCAGTACCGGCTGGCCTGCGCCGAGGCCGTCGCGCACGGTCAGCCCAAGCCTGGCCGCCGCCCGATGTGCTTCTTCGATCCGCGCCATGGCATGTCGGTGGCCGACTTGTCCTGGGCGCCCCCGGATGGCGGCCCGAGCCGGACGGTCGCGGCGTGCATCGACTGCCAGCGGATCGTCGAGCGAGGCGACCAGCCGGCGATGCGCATGGTCCAGGACAGGGCCGGTAACCAGATTCAGTACGTCAACGCCGGCTTCGCCCCGTCGTACTGGGGCGGCTTCGGCCTTGGCGGCGGCATGTTCACCGGCTTCCTGCTCGGCCAGGCCCTAGGCGGTCCCGGCCTGTTCGGCTACGGGTACTCGCCGGTGGACGTGAACAACTACTACGGCGATTCCGGGAGTGGCGGCGACGACTACGGCGGCGGAGACCTCGGCGGAAGCGACTCGGGCGGCGGGGACTTCGGTGGCGGGGACTTCGTGGTGGCGGAGACTTCGGTGGCGGGGACTTCGGTGGCGGAGACTTCGGTGGCGGCGACTTCTAGCCGCTGAAAGCCTTCAGCTCACCACGTGGCCGGGACCGGGGCCTCGGCCTGCGCAGAGGTGCCGGGGGCGATGTCACCAGACGGGGGAGCAGGCGTCCCTTCCGCGCCGCCTTGGTCGAGGCGGAACGGCGGGTAGGCATCGGTCATCAGTGCGGCGTACGCGACGACCCGGAGCGTCCAGCGGTTCATGCCGACGACGAAGTTGTACAGCCCCCGCGGGTAGCGGCCGCCGAACAGCAGGGCGATCGCCGCGAAGCACACAAGCAGCCCGATCAGGCCACCAGAGAAGGCGTCGGTCGGCCAGGCCTGGCCCCCGCTCGAGGTGGTGTACGCGGCGCCGCCGGCGAACACCGCGACGACGGCGTACTGCGGGATCGCCAGCAGCCACCACTTGACCAGGACCAGCCCGCGGGATAGCCGCTCCGGGTAGGCGATATCCAGCGTCGCCGGGTAGTCCGGCTCCTCACCCAGGCTGAACGGCGGGTAGCGGTCGGTGCCGAGAGCGCTGTAGGTGTAGTAACCGACCCGCCACGACCACCTCAGTACCCCGAGGTTGAAGTCGAACAGCGCGCGTGGGTACCGCGCGGTGAACAGGATCGCGAAGAACGCGATGATGGTGACGACAGTGAATGCGATCCACAAGAAGAACAGCACGATATAGTGCGGGATCGCCAGCAGCCACTTAAAGATCCACAGCCAGCGGCTCAACGGCTCGTCCAGGCGAGCGCGCACCTCCACGGGATAGCTCCGGTCCATGGTTTCCTCCTTGCCGGTATACGCAGATGCCACATCCGCGATACCGGCACGCGGTGCGCGCATATGGTCTCGATGTACATCAGACGCTGCCGGGCCATCGCTAACAAGGGTCGTTGGTCCCGACCGGGCCGGTGGCAACCCGGCTGGCTACCGAGGCTCCGGCCGAGGGGAACCCCAGGGGTGGCCGACGGGGTCACCTGATGTGGCGGTGCACGCTTTCCATGGTCGAGGGGCCGGGCTCGGCGGCCGCCACCCAAGGGCCGGGCAGTGACGGGTCGATGATGCCCGCCTCCAGCCAGCCATAGCGGCCGGACAGCACGCGGCGGGCGAGCCGTACGTCGTCCGCGTCGGTGTTGTGCCAGAGCTGGCGGAACAGTTCCTCGACACGAGACCGCGCCTGAACGCAGAACGCCGCGGCCAGTTCGGCCGCCGTCCCGGCCTCCTGGTCCGGTGCTCCGTCGGTCAGGCCGGCCACAGGGTCGTCATGGGCCCTGACACACACCGCGCTCATCGCGAACAGCTCGGCGCCGATGTCCACGATTCTGCCGAGGAAGCCCTGCTTGCGCTCCAGCTTTCCCTGCCAGCGGGCCATCCCGTAGAACGTTGCCCGGGCGAGCCTCCGGCTCGACCGCTCCACGTACCGCAGGTGCTCCGCCAGCGGGCCGAACTCCGCGTACCCGCTGGGTCGCAGCCCCTCACCGACGACCAGGGTAGGCAGCCAGCGGCCGTAGAAGGCGCCGGCCCGGCCCGCCGCCCGGGCTCGTTTGCCCGCGGGAATGCCCGGCTCGATCAGCTCGCCCGCCGCCGCCAGGTGCGCGTCCACCGCCTCGCGGGCGATGAACAGGTGCATGATCTCGGTCGAGCCCTCGAAGATGCGGTTGATCCGCATGTCACGGAGCATCTGCTCGGCGGGCACCCCGCGTTCGCCGCGGGCGGCCAGCGAGGCTGCGGTCTCGTAGCCGCGCCCGCCGCGCACCTGAACAAGCTCGTCGGTGAGCTGCCAGGCCATCTCCGAGCAGTACAGCTTGGCCAGCGCCGCCTCGATGCGGATGTCGTTGTGCTTGTCGTCAGCGAGCCGGCTGGACAGGTCGACGATCGTGTCGAGAGCGTAGGCCGTCGCCGCGATGAACGCGACCTTCTTCCCGATCGCCTCGTGCTCGCCAATCGGCCTGCCCCACTGAATCCGCTCCCGGGACCACTCCCGCGCGATCTTGCACGCCAGCTTCCCGGTCGCGGCGCAGGATGCCGGCAGCGACAGCCGGCCGGTGTTCAGGGTGACAAGGGCGATTTTCAGCCCCTGCCCCTCCTTGCCGATCCGGTTGGCGGCCGGGACTCGCACGTCGTGGAACCGGGTCACCCCGTTTTCCAGCCCGCGCAGCCCGTGGAACGCGTTGCGGTGCTCGACCGTGATCCCCTCGGCGTCGGCCTCCACCACGAACGCGGTGATCCCCCCGCGGTGCCCGTCAGACTTCGGCACCTGAGCCATGACGACGAGGAGATCGGCAACCACGCCGTTGGTGGTCCACAGCTTGACGCCGTTCAGTGTGTACTCGGAGCCGTCCTCGGACGGGACCGCTGTGGTGCCAAGGCGCGCTGGATCCGACCCCACGTCGGACTCGGTCAGCAGGAACGCGCTGATCTCGCCGCGGGCGCAGCGCGGTAGGAAGCGCTGCTTCTGCTCCTCCGTGCCGAACAGCGCCAGCGGCTGGGGGACGCCGATCGACTGGTGGGCCGACAGCAGGGCGCCCACCGCCGGGGAGACCGAGCTCACGATCATCAGCGCGCGGTTGTAGGAGAGCTGGGAGAGGCCGAGGCCGCCGTACTCGGGCGCGATCTTCATGCCGAACGCGCCCAGGTCCGCGAGTCCCTTCAGGACCTCGTCCGGGATCTTGGCGTCATTTTCGATGATCGCGCCGTTCACGGCCCGGGTGCAGAACTCCGTAAGTCGCTCGCAGAACACCTTGCCGCGTTCTTCCGACGCCGGGTCCTGCGCTGGGTAGGGATGGATCAGCCCAAGCTGGAAGTCGCCGAGGAAGAGCTGCTTGCCGAAGCTCGGCCGCAGCCATGCGTCCTCGCGTGCATCCTCCGCGACCCGCCTCGCCTCGGCTTCGCTGACCTGCGGACTTCCGCTGCCAGAGGCGGACTGCGGCGCCGGCTGGCCCCGGTCCGGTCATCCTCGCCGACTCCTGATCGCTGCCCTGCGCGGGAACTGTCGCGGGAGTTCCACCGCTTTCGCTGGTGCCTGGCCGCCGGGTGTCGAATCGCTCGCTCACAACGCATCGCCCCTTCATTGGATCGATAGTGCGTTAATGCGAAGCCACCAGAAGTTACTGCCCAGACTTACCGGCGGGTAACCCCGGGCGGGTCAGGCTCATGGCGCAGCAGGTCACCGGGCTGGCAGGCTAGTGCCTCGCATAGCCGGGCCAGCGTGCTGAAACGTATCGCGCGGGCATGGCCGTTCTTGAGTATGGACAGGTTCACGATCGTCACGCCGACGCGCTCGGACAGCTCGGTGAGTGTCATGCCCCTGTCGCGCAGCAGTTCGTCCAGGCGTACGCGGATGCCTGCCGCCGCGTCTTGTCCGGTGTCCGCGGGGGCGCTGGGCCGCCCCGTCACACGGTGGCCCGGATCTCATCGTCCATGACGGCCCCCAGCCGCATGATGCGCGCCAGGGTGAGCAGCGCCGCGCCGGCCAGCAGCGGGAAGGGCAGCACGCCGCGCACAGCGCCGTAGATGACCAAGGCGAACGGGCTCGGCAGGTTGATCATCTGGACCAGCAGCGTGCCCAGGCGGGACCAGCATCAGGCCGTAGAGGGCCCACTGGCCGGCACCGGGATGACCGAGGCATGCCTGCAGGCTGCCGTCGATGCTGACGAAGGCGCCAGGCCGGGCGGTGACCATGGACTGGGTCCAGGCGCTGTTGCCGTACTGAGCCTGCGGCTGGTGCACGCACAGCGACCCGGGCAGTACCCCTGTGTTCGACCGCAAGTTCACGGCGGCCACGCCGCCCGCCGCGGACAGCAGCAGCAGGCCGATGAACAGCGTCACTGACTCCAGCGGCTCGGTCAGCCCGCCGCCCTCGGAGTGTCTCATCTCGGGGCTCCTCGCTCTCGCCGTGACGCGGGACCGCGTCATGACCACGCTTAACGAAAAACGTTATTAACGATAAACGTTATGGAGATCGCCCGTCAACGAGGTGACCAGCACGGCACCGAACCGCGCCGGTGCATCATCGCTTACGCCCCACCGCGCACCACAGGGATGACCTGGTGGTGCCGGTGGTCCCGGGAGTCGGCCGCCATGTGGGAGAGGGCCAGATAGCTGCCCGTCGATGAACTGGCTCATTCATGAATATGTCCCAGGTCGCATGACGTGGATGGGGTTTTCGGCACGCACAACAGAATAGGAGGCCGGGAGTCCGCAGCAACCGCACGATAGGCTGATGTCATGGACAGAGATCCCACGCTGGGTGCCGAATTCGATACCGCTACGCCCAGTGTGGCGCGGACCTACGACTATCTCCTGGGCGGAAAGGACAACTACGAGGTCGACCGCCAGGCCGTGGAGATGCTCCGGATGGTGGCTCCAGAAGCCCCTTTGACCGCCCGGATGAACCGGGAGTTCGGGAAGCGCGCGGTCAGGTACATCGCAGAACAAGGGATCCGGCAGTTTATCGATCTGGGAAGTGGCATCCCCACGAGCCCGCCCAGCGTGCATGACGCGGTCCGCAGCGTTGACCCCACCGCCCATGTGGTCTACGTCGACGTCGACCCGGTGGTCGCCGCACACAACCGCGCGCTGCGGTCCATCGGCCCCGGGCTGGACACGATCTTGGCTGACATCCGGCGGCCCGAGACGGTGCTGGATCATCCAGGCCTCCAGGCGCTCATCGACTTCAACAAGCCGGTTGGCGTGGTCATCTTCAGCGTGCTCGACGTCATCGAGGACAAGGACAACCCGCTCGGGATCTTCCGGCAGTTCCGCGAGCGGATGACTCCCGGCAGCTACCTTGGCATTTCGCACCTGTCGGCACGCAGCGCGCCCGACGCCATAGCCCACACCCACAACATCAGCCAGCAGACAGGGTTCGCGGCAGTAAACTTCCGGCCCGACGAGGAAGTCCTGCAGTTCTTCGACGGCTTCGACCTCGTCGAGCCCGGACTGGTCGACATCAGTGAATGGCACCCCGAGCAGGACGCCCCGCAAGTCAAGATCAAACTCGTCGGCGCCGTCGGACGGAAAGCGGACTAGGAGCCGCATTCGAACAACCTGCTCGTTCGGCTTACAGGCCGGCATCCGAGCAGGCCGAGCGATGCCACCCTCGCGACCCCTCGGGCTTCCACCAAGGCGGGATAGTTAACGAATTCGTGCTGATGGCAGGTGGCTCAGCGACTCCTCCATCGCCGCCCGGTCAGCGGCGTAGTTGTCCTTGCCGCCGAGCAGGTAGTTGTATACGAAATAGGGGCGGCCGCTTAATCACAAGCCAATTTGCCTGCCTCCGCTCGCGTGAGCTCAAGCGACTGGTGCGGTGCGGCGGTAGCGGGCTTGTTCATACGGCTTGCGCCGTGACCAGCCACGCCGCGCCTGGCATGATCACGCCATCTGGCGTGGCGTACGCCGCCAGGCGGTCCCGGATCAGTCCGGTCAGCTCGGCGGCTTGGGCCGGGCTGAGCCCGGCCAGGACCTCGGTGGCAGTCGGGGAAGCACGCTCGTACTCAAGCACGTCGTCCACGTCACGGCCGGTCAGCATCGGCTCATCCGCCTTGGCGAACTCGATGCCGCCGAACCCCGCGCCCCTCAGCAGCGCGCCCGCCCGGCCGGTGCCGGCGAGGGAGAAAGCAGCACCCGGCCCAGGCATCTCGCGAAAGCCGAGGACAGCCGCGGTCTCGGCGAACCCGGTGGTGAAGACGGGGTTCTCCGCGCGGGCCCGCCAGCACAGGAACGCCAGCCTGCCGCCGCGCCGCAGGGCCCTCCGCAAGTTGGCGAACGCCGCCGCCGCGTCATCGAAGAACATGACACCGAAACTGCTCAGCACCACGTCGAAGCTCCCCGCCGTGAAGGGGTGCACCTGAGCGTCAGCGACCTCGAACCTGACGTTAGCGACGCCGGCGGCAGCGGCGAGCCGGCGCGCTTCGGCGACCAGGACCCGGGACAGGTCCGCGCCCAGGGCGTGCCCGCTGCCGGCCGCGCGCGCGGCGAGAATGGTCACCTCACCGCAGCCGGGCCCGATATCGAGCACGTTCTCCCCGTCCTCGATTCGTGCTCCTCATTCACCGCCACGAACGACACGCTATAGGGCCGGGACGGAGACCGCGACGGTCGGCGAGCAGGGGCAGATCCGTGGAGGTCAGCCATCGCGTCGAGGATCACCGCGACGGGGTTGCCCTGGTACGGGGCCGGAAAGACATGTAGTTGCGGGGGCGATCGCCCCCGCAACTACATATTGTCTTCGCGAAGCCGGCCGCTAGAAGGTGTCGGGGCGGTCCGGTGCGCCGAAAGCTGCGAGCTTAAGGTCCTGCTGCAGCTCGTTGTAGGCGTCCTTCTTATTGAGGTTCACGTCGTAAATGTCGGCGTATCCCTCGCCCGCGAAGACGCCGGGAACCCACGACTCGGCGTCATCGAAGCCCCAGATGGTGAACGAGATGCAGTTCCTGACCGCGAGGCACGCCTTGAGCATCTGCCCGAACTCATACGGCTGGGCCAGCATCTCCGGGTTGTTGGTGGGCACCTGGTCGGTGGAGTTGTTGACGAACGTGCGGACGTCGGCCTCGGTGACGGCCACCTTCAGGTGAAGGTCAGCGTAACCCTGGAGGTCCTGCTGGAACCGCGTGCCGGAGAACCCGTACTGGGTGTCCAGGTGGCCCTGCTCGCCCACGCAGTCGATCGGAACGCCCTGCGCCTTAAGGTTCGCCACGAAATCGTGAACGGCCTGGTACTTGGCGTTGGTGCCGTCCTCGCCGGCGATGTTGAAGTCGTTGTAGCACAGCAGCGCGTGCGGGTCGGCTGCATGGGCCCACCGGAACGCGTCCGCGATGATGCCCTCACCGAGATGGGACACCCAGAAGTCGCCGCTGTTAATGCCGTCGGGGAGCGGCGGCGTCGAGTCGAACGTGTTCGAGAAGAACTCGTTCACGACGTCCCACTGCCAGATCTTGCCCTTGTAGCGCGACACCTCGGTGGTGATGTGCTGGTGCAGCAGGTCCTTGAGCTGGGCGTTGCTGATGCTGCCGTTCGCCACGCCGGTGGTGAGCCAGTCGGGAAGCTGGTTGTGCCACATGAGCGTGTGCCCGCGCACGAGCTGGTGGTTAGCCTGGGCGAAGTTGACCAGGTTGTCGGCGCCGGTCCAGTTGAACTGGCCTTGAGTGGGCTCGACCACCTGCCACTTCATGTCGTTTTCCGGGGTCAGGACCGAGAACTGGCCGGCGGTGATGGCCGCCAACGCCGGGGTGGTCAGGCGGGACGCGCCGGCCGCCGTGCCGATGCGCAGGCCGACCTTCGCGGCCAGCGCCCTGAGGGAGTCAGGGGCGACGTTGGTCGCCGAGGGCGGCGGGGTGCGTCGGCGCGGCTGGGGCGCCGGAGGTCGCCATGGCGGCGGTACTGATGCCGAGAACCGCGGCCGCACCTACCGTCGCGCCAATCACGGCAAGTCGGGATAGCTTCATTGAGGGTGCCTCCTTCGCGCCGCCGAAAGTTATCGCTCCTATGCGAAAGATTTCGAGACGCTACGTGGGATGAAGGCACCGTAAAACTGCGAAGACTTCATGTCAATGTTCTCTTCCAGGTGCGCTCGCGAGGAACTTGCCGAGGATGGCCGGACATTAAGTTTCGAACGATCTTAGAAACATTTCGGTTCGCTGACCCGGGAGGCTTACCCTTTCGCGCAGTCAGCTCGCGGAGGCCTGGGGAATCAGTGAGTGATCGCCTGGTTCGGCAGTTCGTGACGGACTCTGGGGCGGTCACCCGCGGCCTCCGACAGGGGCGTGCGTACACGCTAACGCTGAACGGCGAGCCGCTGGCGAGGATGATTCCGATCCGTCGGCGCCGGGCGATCCCGAAGGGCGAGGTATTTGCCATCGTCGCCACCGCGCCGGTGCTTGATGCGGACGAACTGCGTGACGACCTGGACAAGGACGTCAGCCAGGATCTGCGCGGC
>CAWERB010000010.1:0-82621 GCA_963811335.1 uncultured Actinomycetota bacterium
TGTCGTCCATGCTGATCAGCAGCGACCCGGCCCTGCAGGCGGCCAGGCCCGTACCGCTAGCGGGCGCGCTCGATGGCGGTGCACTCGACGGCGGGGCGCTCGCTGGCGACGAGGGCGCCGCCGTGCCCGACTGCGCCGGCGCCGACGCCCCGCCGATTGGCGTGCCCGGCGAGGTGGGGCTCGCGGTGCCCGTTGCCCCGCCCGCCGCGCTCTTAGCCGGGCTTGAGGTCGCGGCCGGGCTGGCCCGGAGTTGTACTAGCGCAGCCGACGGCGGCCCACGACGCAGTTGCCAGCGCCGCCACGAGCCAGATCGCCCGGGGGCGCGAAAACATAGACATGACGTGCTCCTTTGTGCCGACCGGGTTGCCGGCAGGCGTATGAGGGGTGCCTTAACGGGCGGCGAGCACAAGCAGCTGCGCGAGTTCGGCAGCGCTTCGCGGAGCCTCCTCCGCGAGCTGACTCCAAGCTTGACGTACACCTTGCGCAGGTGCCATTCGACCGTGCGCGCGCTGAGGAACAGCTTCACGCCGATCTCCGGGTTGGTGAGGCCGTCGGCCGCCAGCCGGGCGATCTGGACCTCCTGGGCGGTCAGGTCGCAAGCGGTTTCCGGTACGCGTCGGCGGACGGTCTCGCCGGTGGCCATGAGCTCGACCCTGGCCCGCTCGGCGAATCCCGCCGCGCCCATCGCGGCCAGCATCTGATGCGCTTCGCGCAGCTGCTCGCGGGCGTCCCCCCGGCGCATGTGCCGACGAAGCCATTCCCCGTACAGCAGCCGCGCGCGAGCCAGCTCCGCCTGCACGCCCGCCCGGCCAAGCAGGCTTATCGCCGTCCGGTAGTGTTCCTCGGCGTCCCCGTCTTCGGTCATGAGGGCCTGCGACCGGGCTAGCAGCCCGCGCGCCCAGTCACTGCGACTGGCCACCGCGATCTCGCCGAGCCGGCCAAGGGCAGCGTGGGCGCGCTCCGGATACCGCAGTCTCGCCGCGGCCTCGATGAGCTCGGCCAGGGACCACGCGGTCAGCCCGAGGCCGACCGCGTCCGCGGCGCCCTCCTCGGCCGCCGCCAGCGCTTCGGTGTACCGGCCGAGGCCGTTGCTCATGACCGCGGTCGCCCAGGCGCCCGCGGTCACCCACCGGCCCTCATGCCGGGCCAGCATGCGGGGGGTGGCGGTCGCGATCAGCTGCTTAACCGCTGGCTCGGCGCCGCTCCAGGCGGCCAGCGCGAGGGAACCATACGGGCCCGCGGTTATCCCGGCGGCCTGGGCGACGGCATCGGCTTGCCGGGCCATCCCGGCCGCCGCGGTGAAGTCGCCGGCCAGCAACTGGGCCATCGCGCCGTTGTGCAGGGCAGCGGGGAGCACGTGCAGTTCCCCCGCCCGGTTTGCCTCCTCGATCAGCTGGCTGGACAATCTCCGCCAGGTCGCGTGATCCCACAGGTCCCGGGCGACACGACAGCCGAGGAGCAGCCTGCGCAGCCGGGAACGCCGCGCGTGCCTGGTCGGTGAGCACGTCGAGCATACGTCGCAGTGCGGGTACGCCCGCCGTGAATCCGTCTGTTATCAGGACGGCTAGCCCGCCCGCGAGATCGTCATCGTCGTGCGCCTGGCGCCCTGCCGCGGCTTGTGCCGCTCTGACCGCCGCGGCGACTTCGAGCAGATGATCCGCGCCGGCCGGCGGCCGCCCGCCCGCGCCGTGTGAAGCGCGTCGCCGTACCCCGCACGCGCCGTCATCGGGTCCAGCGGTTCGAGGTGAGCGGCGGCCTCAAGTAGCCCTCGGGCGGCGCCGGGGCCGCCCGCGAGCAGCTGGGCGCCCAGCAGGTCGGCGTGCCGGCGGCCCAGGTCATCAAGCGGACCTGCCTGCGCCACGGTCAGCAGGCGCAGGGCGCTGCCCGGGGCGCCGCCGCGATGCTTAGCGCGGGCCGCGGCCAAGGCTCGGCGGGCCCGGCGAGCCGCGTCAGGCGTCCGCATGGCGGCCTGCTCATGGAATACCGCACTTGCCGCCAGACCTCCCCGGTTCCCTGCGCTGCTGGCCGCTTCCTCGATGGCGGAGGCGACATCCTCGTCGAGCGCCGCCGAGGCGTGCGCGAGATGCCAGGCCAGGCGCTGCGGATCGGCATGGGGGTCGATGGCCGTGGCGAGGGCGCGGTGGACGCGTTGCCGGTCCGCCGGCGATGCCGCCCAGTACACCGCCGACCTGGCGCGGTGGTGGAGGAACCGGACGCGTCCCATGAACTCGATGATCCCGGCCGCCTTCTCCGGGCCCGGGTCGGCACCTAGCCTGCTTGCGGCTCGCATCACGAGCACCGGATTCCCGGTTGGCTCGGCCGCGGCGATGAGCAGCAGCAGTCGCGTGGTGGCTGGAAGCGCGTCCAGCTGGCGCCAGATCGCCTCGACCTCCGGGTCCCGCGCGGCTATGGCGGGGGGAAGCCCGAATCCGCCAGCCAGCTCCTCCGGTGTCTGGCCGGTCGCCGCCCGCAGCAACCGGAGCGGGTTGCCGCGAGCTTCCGCGAGCATCTGGTCCCTGACGGCGGGGTCAACCGGACCTACCAGCCGCGAATCCAGCAGGGCGCGCGCATCCTCCTCGGCCAGGCCCGGGACCGCAAGCTCCGCCACCCCGGCGAAGTCCTGTCCGGCGCCGGACTGGCGTGACCCGACGATCAGCGCGACCGGCCCGACGGTCAGCCGGCGGGCCGCGATCTCGATCACCCGCAGCGACGCCGCGTCCAGCCACTGCGCGTCGTCAACCACGCAGATCACCGGCCGGTCCGTGGCCGCGTCGGATAGCAGGTTCAGCACGGCCAGGCCAACAAGGAACTGATCGGGGTTGCCTGCCCCCAGCTCACCGAAGGCGGCAGCCAAGGCGTTGCGCTGCGGCCCGGCCAGGCGATCGCGCCGATTCCACAGCGGGCCGCAGAGCCGGTGCAGGGCCGCGAACGCGCAGTCCTGCTCCGACTCGATCCCCGCCGCGCTGACGACCAGGAACCCGCCCGCGCGACTGGCCAGGTAGTCAAGCAACGCCGTCTTGCCGGCGCCTGGCTCTCCCCGTACCACCAGCGCGCCGCTACGGCCGGCCCGCGCGCTCGCGGCCAGTCCGTCGAGGATCTCGCACTCCGCCTGGCGCCCGAACAGCACTGGCTCACCAGCCAAGGCATTCGCGTTGACGTTCACGCCGGGAATGTCGCCCGCGCTGGCGCCAGGGCCATACCCCTTGGGTTGGTTCATGTCAGCTACCACCTCCTGCCCCTGCATCGTGTCGGAGGCAGCGCTTGCGCGAATCTATGGATTCCTTAGTCAAGAACCCCAGTGCGGGGGTACGCGGGCGCGGACGGCAATCCCGCCAGTCCTACCGTTACCTCCAACAACACGCGCCCGGGCCGACCAGGGAGCTGACTGGCCCCTGGCCGGGGTAACAACCCGCTAGTCCCGGTACGGGCCGCGGCCACACTAGGCGGTTGGAAGATTCGATGCCCATCCCGTTCCCGGCAGGATGCGAGTAAGAACCTCCGTCCCGCACGGAAAGGGGCACATGTCATGATCACCGCACGTATCACGCCGCTCAAGGAAACCCCGATTCCCGCCGCTGGCGCGGCCATCCCCGGCGACTGGCCCGGGCCGACCCTGAACGATCTCCCGAACCTGGCCGAGTTCGCGGTTGCTTGGTGAGGTCTCACCGCTCGCCGAGCGCGTGGCCGATCCGCACGCGGGTGGTGATGCCGAGTTTGCGGAAGACCTTGCGCAGGTGGTACTCAACCGTGCTGGCGCTGATGAACAACCGGGCGGCGATCTCGGCGTTCGACGCCCCCTCGCTGGCTAGCCGGGCGATCTGCAGCTCTTGAGGAGTGAGGTCGCCGGCGCTGTGCACAGCCCGGTTGCTAGTGACTTCGCCGGCGGCGCGCAGTTCGACCCGGGCACGTTCGGCGAAGGCGTCCATGCCGAGCCGGGTGAATATCTCACAGGCGGCGTTGAGCTGGTCGCGGGCGTCGCGGCGACGGCGCTGACGGCGCAGCCACTCCCCGTACAGTAGCCGGACCCGGGCTAGCACGGGCACGTACCGGCTGCGCTCTAGATGCCTAATGGCCAGTTGATACTGGGCCTCGGCCGCATTGTCGTTGACCGCTCCCTCGCTGGCCGGGCTGTCGGGGGCGATCATCGCCTGCCCGAGGGCGAGCCAGCCCAGGGCGGCCGGCGTGCCGGCGGCGGAGGCCATGGGGGCGAGGCTGTCGAGGGCGGCCACGGCGGTGACGATGTCGCCGCTGCGGGTGCCCGCCTCGATCAGGTCCACGGTCGACCCCGCCCGCAGACCGCTCTCCAGCGCTATCCGCAGCGCGTCATCGTAGTTGCCAAGGCCGATCTCCAGCTGGCACAGCGCGGACCGCGCCCAGTACAGTCCAAGCCCGTAGCCGCGCGCCTCGAACCGCGGCAGCATTTGGCCGGCGAGCGTGCGGGCATCGGCCTCCCGGCCGCGGCGGGCCAGGACGGTGAGTTCCGCGCACGCGAAAAGCCCGAGGTGCGCACGGAACCCCGTTGCCTCGCTCAGCGTTCGTCCCTCCGCGATGGTGACCTCGGCGTCGGCGAACCTGCCCTCCTCGATCTGGTTGAAGGCGACCGAGACCAGTGCCACCAGCATGACCGCGAGTGCGCCGCGGCCCCGCAGTTCGGCGACCCAGCGGTGTTCCAGTTCATGCCACGCGGAGTCGTCGAACATCATCGATGCGGCCATCGACACCGGCAAGAAGTAGCGCAGCACGTCGTCTGGCAGCGGCCGGCTACCACTCAGCGGTCCGACCGCCTGCCGCAGCAGGGCGGCGCCGGCCACGTGGCGTCCTTCTCCCAGTGCGGCGAACCCGTCAAGTAGCACGTCGGTGAGCGTCGAGATGGCGTCTTCCGGCAGCCGCAGCTCGGCCACCATGCCGAGTACCCGTGCGGTGTCGGCCGGCCCGGTGAAGTGGGCCGTCACGATCGCGTCGAGGAGGATGTCCCTGGCCAGCCTCGGGTCGTCCGGGCCGGCCATCGCCGCCGCGTCCAGCAAGACCGTGGTCGCCCGCGCCACGTCCCCGGCAGCGTACAGGCTCAGCCCCTCGAGCCGCCGGGCCTGGGCGAGGACTACCGGGTCCGCAAGCCGCGCGGCCGCGCGCTCGACCAGTTCGAGCACGGCGGGCGCCTCGCCGGCCACGAACCGCGCCTCGGCCGCCCCGAGCAGCCG
Source organism: uncultured Actinomycetota bacterium (assembly GCA_963811335.1). Lineage (GTDB taxonomy): Bacteria > Actinomycetota > Actinomycetes > Streptosporangiales > Streptosporangiaceae > Trebonia. The sequence goes on from CAWERB010000010.1 coordinate 5,199, forward strand.
CCGGGCGCGCCGCGGCTCGTCCGGCGTCAGGTCCGCCGAGCGCTCGAGGAACGCGGCGCGGCTGGCCCAGCCGCCACGGCCGCGTGCCCGTTCCGCCGACCGCTCCAGCTCGGCGGCGACCTGCTCGTCTGGCTGGAGGGTGGCCTCGGCGAGGTGCCAGGCTCGCCGGTCCGGATCCCGCACCGGGTCGCAGGCCGCGGCCAGCGCCTCGTGGACCCGCCGCCGCTCGGTGGCCGGCGCCGCATAGTAGACGGCCGAGCGCATCAGCGGGTGCCGGAACCGTACCGCCTGTTCCCAGCTAACCAGCTGGTCCATCGCGGGCAGCCAGGCGAGCTCAGGGTCGATCCCGAGCTTGCCCGCCGCTCCCCAGACCCGGTCCGGCTGGCCTGTCTGGTCGGCCGCCACGACCAGCAGCAGCTGCTGCGCCGCGGGCGGCAGCGCGCGCACCCGCGACCGGTACAGCTCCTCCAGGCGCCCGCCAAAGCGCAGCGGCTCGGCCAGCGGCGCGACACCGGAGGCCTCAGCGGCCGTGAGCTCGCCGGCGAACTCCATCAGCGCGAGCGCGTTACCTCCCGCCTGCGCCGCGATCCGGCTGCCCACGTGCTGAACAACCGGGCATCTCGCCGCCACCGCGAGCAGCTCCATGGCCGCGTCGTCCGGCAGCGGGCCCACGGTCAACTGAGCTAGCCCGTCGAGGGGACCGGTCCGCCGTTCCCCGTCCCGGACGGCGAAGATCATTCCCACTGGGTCGGCCTGCAAGCGGCGGGCGACGAACCCCAGTACTTCGAGCGAAACCCGGTCGAGCCACTGGGCGTCGTCCACGACGCACAGCACCGGCTGCTTGAGCGCGGCCTCGGTGATGAGCGTCAGCGCCGCCAGGCCGACCAGGAACCGGTCCGGGGCGGGCCCGGCAACCATGCCGAAGGCCGCGCCGAGGGCCGCCTTCTGCGGTCCCGGCAGCCGCTCAAGCTCACCGAGGAACGGGACCACGACCTGGTGCAGGCCCGCGAACCCCAGGTCCATCTCCGACTCGACGCCCACCACGGAGGCTGCCTGCATGTCGCCCGCCCGCCCGGCTGCCCAGCCGAGCAGCGCGGTCTTCCCTATCCCGGCCGGGCCACGCAGGACGAGCACCCCGCTGGCCCCGTCGCGAACGGTGGCAAGCACCTGGTCAAGGGCAGCCTTTTCCTCGGCCCGGCCCAGCAGCACGCGAGAACACCTTTCCCGCCGCCACGGGAAATGGCAGCCGCTGAAATAACTATCCCATAATTGCGGTCTGCAGAGCCATCTCAGAAGGCTCCGTGAAGGTCAGCTAATCAATGCCAGGGTTCCTGGCCAGGCTCACCCGTGCGTCGGCCAGGGCGTCACCCGGGCGCGACCGGAGGAAGCAGCGGTCAACGTGAGAACGGCGTGACAGGGGCGGCCATCGGGCGGCTCCGGCAGGAAGACAGACAGAAGGACAAGGTGTCATGGACGAGTCAATGACTTATCAGGGGATCGGAACCGCCCCCCGCCAGGCCGCGGGAACTACCCGTGCCCAGGAGCACGCGCTGTTCGGGCAGACCATGGGCTATGTCGCGGTCACCACGGCCATTTTCGCGCTTGGCGCTTACCTGGGCCGCGACCTGAGCGCCGGCGTCGGCATCGTCGCTTTCATCGCCGCGTTCGCCGTCCTGATCGGCATGCGGTTCGCGGTGGCCAGGCAACGCGAACTGGCGCTCGCGCTCCTTGGTGCCCTCGGCCTGCTGCTCGGGCTCGCGGTCGGGCCGACCGTTGCCTACTACGCGAGGATGGACCCGCGAGCGGTGTGGGACGCGGGCGGCGCCACCGCCCTGTTCATCGCCGCGTTCGGCTCGGCGGGCTACGCCACCAGGCGGGACCTGTCCGGGCTGGCCCGTGCCAGCTTCTGGGCCCTCCTGGCCCTGATCGTGTTCGGCATCGTGGCGATCTTCGTGAACATCCCCGGCGCGGCGCTCACCTACTCCGTGCTCGGCCTGGTGATCTTCGCGGGGTTCACCATGTTCGATTTCCAGCGGCTGCGCCGCGCCGAGGACATCACCGAGGCTCCGTTGCTCGCCGCGTCGATCTTCCTCGACGTGCTGAACGTCTTCCTGTTCCTCCTGACGATCTTCACCAGGGGAGAGGAAATCTGACGACGAGCGCGAAGACTATGTGAAGTACCGAACGATGGCGGGTTCCACGGTCCGCGCCCGCGGTCAGTTACGGCTTCGACTAGCCATCCGGGGGACTCGATCGCACCGCCGCGGGCGCGATGATGCCGGGGGATGCGGCCGCCCGGCCGCCCGCGGTGAGGAGCGCGATCGTGACCACCTGGCTGAACGCCCCCTTCGAGATGAGGTTCCGGCTCATCGGCCCCCTCACCGTCCGGTTCGCCGCCGGCGGGGACCACGGTGATGATGCCCTGCTGCTCAGCCCGTGGCCGGAGAGCCTGCTGGCCTACGAACCGATCTGGTGGCGCCTGGCGCAGCATGCCCGCCTGGTGGCGGTGGACCTGCCGGGGTTCGGGCACTCCCAGCGCAGCGAGGCGCTGTTGTCCCCGAGCGCGATGGGCGAGTTCATCATCGCCGCCGCCGACGCGTTCGGGCTCCGTCACCCGCATGTCGTCGCCCCAGGCACCGGCACCCCGGCCGCGCTGTTCGCCGCGGCACGGCACCCGGACCGCCTGCGGAGCCTGGTCGTCGGCAGCGCCGCCGCCGCGGTCCCGCTCCAGGTCGGCGGGATGATCAGGGAGATCATCGAGGCCCCGGACCTGGACCGGTTCCGGGACGGCGACCCGCGGCAGCTCGTGTCCGCGGCGCTGCGCGGTTTTTGCCGGTACCTGCTGCCCGAGCCCGTCCGGGATGACTACCTGGCCTCCTACCAGGGGAACCGGTTCGCCGAGTCGGTTCGCTACCTGCGCTCCTACCCGGCGCAGCTGCCGGTCCTGGCCGGCCTGCTGCCCCGGATAGCCACCCCGGTGCAGATCATCGCGGGCGCAAGGGACACGGCAACTCCCCCGGCCAACGCCAGGTTCCTGCACGAGCGGCTGCCAAACCGCAAGCTCGACGTCATCGACGCGGGCCACTTCGCCTGGGAAGACGCCGCGGTCGAGTACGCGGCGTCGGTCACCAGCTGGTGGCGCGACGCGGCCCCGGCTGACTAGCTGCCTGGCGCGTCCTGGCTGCCGGGCAGCGCGCGGTGCAGCTGGCCCCGCGAGGTGATGCCGAGCTTGGCGAAGACCTTGCTGAGGTGGTACTGGGCGGTGTGGGCACTGATGAACAGCCGGGCGCCGATCTCCGCGTTAGACAGGCCGTCGCGGGCAAGCCGGGCGACCTGCGCCTCCTGCGGGGTCAGTTCCTGGCTGGGCTCGGCGGCGGCCTGGCGGGAGCGCTTGCGGGCGGTTTCCCCGGTGGCCAGCAGTTCCCGGCGGGCCCGTTCGGCAAAGGCCTCCATGCCTATCTCGTCCAGCATGCCGTGGGCGGTGCGCAGCTGTTCCCGGGCGTCAGTGCGGCGGTTTTCCCGGCGCAGCCATTCGCCGTACAGCAGGTGAGCGCGGGCGAGTTCGGGGCGGAGCCGGGTCCGGCCGAGCAGGTCGATCGCCTCGCGGTACAGGGCGTCGGCGGCCTGGCCCGCACTGACAAGCGCGCGGCAGCGTGCCTCGATGCCCAGCCCCCAGTCGGTTCCGCCGGGTCGGGTTGTCTCAATGAGCTCATCGAGCGCACGGGCCGCCCGCTGGGTATCCCCGGTGCGCGCGGCGGCCTCGATCAGCTCAGGCAGCGCCCACATGGAGACATAGGCCTCGGGCGTGTCCCGGCTGGCTTGCTCGGCCGCGGCCGTTGCCTCGGCGTAGCGGCCGCGGCCGTTGCGCAAGATCGCGGTCACCCAGCGCGCCCACGTCACCGCTGCTCCCTGGCCCCCGGCCGTGGCTTCGGCGATGGTGGCCTCGATCAGCGGTTCCGCCTCGGCATCGCGGCCGCGCAGAGCAGCAAGGAGCATGGCGGCGAACGGCGCTATGCGGGTTCCGGTCGCCTCCGAGACCAGACGAGACTCCGCGACCAGGGCGGCCGCACCCGGGAAATCGCCGCACCATGCGACGCAGGCGGCCTGACCGGCCAAGTCGATGGGCAGGTGATCGAGCGCGCCCACGTCACGGGAGAGCTGAGCCGACGCGACCGTGATCGCGAGCCAGCTCTCCACATCCCACAGGTAGAGGGAGGGAACAGGGGCCAGCCCGCCCCACCTGAGCCGCTCCTCGACGGGAGCCTCCGCGCTGGCAAGGGCGGCTGCCGCCTGCCACAACAGCGGCGCCGCGGCGCTCCGGCCACTCGTGATCACCAGCGCCAGGGCGTCAAGCAGCAGGTCGATCGAGCGCGGTGGACGCGCCGGCGCGGGGAGAGCCCAGGCGGCGCGGGAGACCTCGAGCAGATCGCCCGCGCTCGCTAGGCTCCCGGCGAACACCGCCGCGCCCCACGCGCTCAGGTAGGTCTCGCGCGCTAGGTCCAGGTCAAGCGGCTCAAGCCGCCTGGCCGCCTTGAGCAGCAGCGGGGGAGCGTCGTCACCGAGGCCCGAGGCGAACGCGATCTGCGCCCGCAACAGATCCACCCGGGCGCCCTGCAGTTCGTCAAGCGGCCCGGCCTCGGCCAAGACAAGCAGCCCCAGGGCCTTGTCGAACGCGCCGGCCTGCAAGTGGGCCTGCGCCGCCGCCACTGTGCGCTCGCCGCGGCGCGCCGGGTTGACCGTCAGCAGCGCCGAGCGTTCCAGGAACGCCGCGGCCGCGGCCAGCCCGCCGCGGGCCTGCGCCCGGCCCGCGGAGCGCTCAAGCTCCGCCGCGATCTCCTCATCGGGTCCGTCCGCGGCCTGCGCTCGGTGCCAGGCCCGGCGGTCCGGGTCGGCCGCCTGATCGATCGACTCCGCCAGCACCCGGTGTACCTCTCGCCGCTGCGCCAACGACGCCGACTGGTAAACCACCGCGCGCACCAGCGGATGCCGGAACCGGGCCCGCGCGCCTAGGTCCGCCAGGCCCGCCTCGGCCGCCGGCGCCGCCGCCTCCCGAACCGGGAGCCCAAGCCGACCCGCCGCCCGCCACACCAGTGACGGGTCACCCGACGGATCGGCCGCCGCCAGCAGCAGCAACCGCCTTGTCTCGGCGGGCAGGGCCTCAAGCCGGCGCTGGAAGCTATCCTCGATCCGCCCCGTCAGCGACCCCGCGCCGGGCAGTGCGCCGGGTAGGCCGAACCCGCCCGCCAGCTCAGCGGGCGTCATCCCGCGGGGCAGTTCAAGCAACGCCAGCGGGTTACCCCCCGCCTCGGCGACGATCTGGTTCCGGACCCGGGCATCAAGCGGCCCGACGAGCGCCGACTCAAGCAGGGCCCGGGCATGACCGTCCACGAGCCCTTCGACCGCTAGTTCCGGCAGCCCCGCCAGTTCCTCGCCGGGTACCCGGACCGCGAAGACCAGCCCGACCGGTTCGGCCGCCAGCCGCCGCGCCGCCAACCCAAGCGTCTGCACGGACGCCTGGTCCAGCCACTGCTCGTCATCGATCAAGCACACCAGCGGCTGTTCCGCAGCCACCTCCGACAGCAGGCTCAGCACCGCCAGCGCTACCAAGAACCGGTCCGGCGGCGGGCCCGCGCTGATCCCGAATACGGTCTGCAGCGCCTCCCGCTGCGGTACCGCCAGCTGCCCCAGCCGACCCAGCATCGGCGTCAGCAGCTGATGCAATCCCGCGAACGCGAACTCCATCTCCGACTGCACGCCCGCGGTGCGTGCCACCTGGCAGCCCTGCGCCTGCCCGGCCAGCTCATCCAGCAGCGCCGTCTTGCCCACGCCCGGGTCGCCGCGCACCACAAGCACCTGGCTCTGCCCCGCCCGGACAGCCGCGACCAGGCGGGCCAGCATGCTGACCTCGCCACTGCGGCCCCGCAGGCGGACAACCGGTCCTCGTGAGGGAGAGTCGGCACGCCCCGGCAGGGGAGAATCTGCGGCCATCAGCCCGTACCAGGATCGACTAGCCAGGCGAGACTGGTCACACAGCCCTCCAAGCTTGGCACCATCAGCCCGATGAGGTCATGAGGCCGCGCCGCCTGGCCCGTTGCTGGGCCCACTACCTACCCCATCAGCCTAGCTTTGGCGGCCCGGCCAGGGGAACCGTCGCCCGTTAGGAACTCATTGAGCCGGTCTGGCCGTCGGGCAGCGCGCGGTGGAGCTGGCCGCGGGAGGTGATGCCGAGCTTGGCGAAGACCTTGCCCAGGTGGTACTGGACGGTGTGGGAGCTGATGAACAGCCGGGCGCCGATCTCGGGGTTGGACAGGCCGTCGCGGGCCAGCAGCGCGACCTGGGCCTCCTGGGCGGTCAGCTCCTGGCTGAACGCGACGGCGGCCTGGATGGTGCGTTTGCGGACGGTTCCCCCGGTGGCCAGCAGTTCGCGGCGGGCCCGATCGGCGAAGGCCTCCATGCCGATGGCCGACAGCAGGTCATGGGCGGTGCGGAGCTGTTCCCTGGCGTCGGTGCGGCGGTTCTCGCGGCGCAGCCACTCGCCGTACAGCAGGTGCGCGCGGGCCAGTTCCGTGCGGAGCCGGGTCCGGCCGAGCCGGTCGATCGCCTCCCGGTACAGGCCATCGGCCGCTTGGCCCTCGCTGACCAGCGCGCGGCAGCGAGCCGCGATGCCCAGCCCCCAGTCCGTTCCGCCCGGCTGGGTGGCTTCCACGAGCTGATCGACCGCGCTGGCCGCCAGCTGCCTGTCCCCGGTGCGTGCGGCGGCCTCGGCCAGCTCCGGCAGCGCCCACCATGAGACGTAGATCTCGGGCATGCCCTGGGTGGCGTGTTGTGCTGCGGCCGCCGCGTCTGCATAGCGGCCCAGGCCATTGCACAAGATCGCGGTCATCCAGCCCGTGAAAGTTATCGCCATTCCCTGGCCCGCGGCCGTGGCTGCCGCGAAGCTGGCCTCGATCAGCGGGGTGGCCTCGCTGTCCCGGCCGCGCAGAGCGGCGAGGTACATGGTGACAAGCGGCGGCATCAGGGTTCCTGTCGCCTCCGCGACCAGGCTAGCCTCAGTATTCAGGGCGGTCCCCGCCGAGAGATCACCGCTCCACGCGGCAACTTGCGCTTGAGCTTGCAGGACGATCGGCAGCTGATCGAGCGCGCCGACGTCACGGGCGAGCTGAGTCACCCGGTCCGAGATCGCGAGCCAGCCGTCGGCATCCCATAGCCAGCCGACGGCCGCGAGGGACAGCCAGGCCCACCGGAGCCGCTCTTCGACGGGGGTGTCCGTGCTGGTGAAGGCGGTTACCGCCTGCCGCAGCACTGGTACTGCGGCCGCCACGCCGTCGGTCATCGCCAGCGCCAGGCCATCGAGCAGCAGGTCGACCGCGCGCGGCGGATGCTCTGGTGCCGGGGCAGCCTGGGCGGCGCGCGAGACCGCTCGCAGGTCGTCCGTGTCCGCCAGGTGCCTGGCGAACAGTGCGGCACCCCACGCGCTGAGGTAGGTTTCGCGGGCTAGGTCCAGGTCGAGGGACTCGAGCCGCCTGGCCGCCTTAAGCAGCAGCGGGGGAGCATCGTTGCCTAGGCCCGAGGCGAACGCGACCTGGCCTCGCAGCAGGTCCACCAGGGCCGCCTGCAGCTCATCCAGCGGCTCGGCCTCGGCCATGACCAGCAGCCCCAGTGCCTTGTCGAACGCGCCGGCCTGCAGGCTGGCCTGCGCCGCCGCCACCGCGCGCGCGCCCCGCCGGGCCGGGTCGGCGGTCAGCCGGACCGAGCGCTCAAGGAACGCGGCGGCCGCGGCCAGCCCGCCGCGGGCCTGCGCCCGGCCCGCCGAGGCCTCCAGCTCCGCCGCGACGTCCTCATCCGGGCCGTTCGCCGCCTGGGCCCGGTGCCAGGCCCGACGGTCCGGGTCCGTCGCCGGATCGGCCGCCTCCGCCAGCACCGCATGCGCCCGTCGCCGTTCCGCAGGCGGCGCTGACTGGTAGGCGACCGAGCGGACCAGCGGATGCCGGAACCGGACCCGGGCACCGAACTCCGCCAGGCCCGCCTCGGCGGCGGCCCCCGCCGCCTCCTGCGCCGGGAGCCCGAGCCGTCCCGCCGCCCGCAGCACCAGTGCCGGGTCACCCGACGGGTCGGCGGCGGCCAGCAGCAGCAGCTGCCGGCTCGGGGCGGGCAGGGCATCGAGCTGTCGGCGGAAGCTGTCCTCTATCCGACCGGTCAGCGGCACCGGCCCGCGCGGCAACACCGGGCCGGGGAGCCCGAACCCGCCGGCCAGCTCAGCGGCCGTCATCCCGCGTGGCAGCTCAAGCAGGGCGAGCGGGTTACCGTCGGCCTCGGCGATTACCTGGTCCCGGACCCGGGGATCCAGCGGGCCGGGCAGCACGGCGGCCAGCAGTTCCCGCGCATCGCCCTCAGCCAGGCCGGTCACGGCCAGCTCGGGCAGCCCCTGCAGTTCCGCACCCGGCACCCGGGCGCCGAACACCAGCGCGACCGGGTCGGCGGCCAGCCGCCGCGCGGCGAACCCCAGCGCCTGCGCCGACGCCTGATCGAGCCACTGCTCGTCATCGATGACGCACACCAGCGGCCGCTCCCCGGCCGTCTCCGCCAGCAGGCTCAGCACCGCCAGCGCCACCAGGAACCGGTCCGGTGGCGGGCCCGCGCTGATACCGAACACGGTCCGCAGCGCGTCCCGCTGCGGCGCCGGCAGCGCCTCCAGCCGGTCGAGCATCGGCGCGCACAGCTGGTGCAGCCCGGCGAACGCGAATTCCATCTCCGACTGCAGGCCCGCGACCCGCACGACCCGGCAGCCGCTCGCCTGCCCGGCCAGGTAATCAAGCAGCGCCGTCTTGCCCGCACCCGGCTCGCCGCGCACCACAAGCACCCGGCTCTGTCCCGCCCGGACAGCGGCGACCAGGTCCGCCAGCACGCTGACCTCAGCACCGCGGCCCCGCAGCGGCATAGCACGTCCTCGCGAGTGCGAGGCGGCACGGGTGCGACCGGACACGCGGCCCTCCAAGCGTGGCGGATCAGCTCGATGAGGCCATGAGGCCGCGCCGCGCAGGCCGGAGCTAGACCCAATGCCTGTCAGTCAGCATAGCTTCGGGATTTCGGCCAGGGAATCCGTTGCCCGCTAGAAAGTCATTAAGCTGGCGTGGCTCTTCGGCCAGCACGGGAATCAGCACTACAGCTGCGAGGGTTCGGGCAAGCTCGTCGCGGCGACCCTGGATCGCGGAGACCAGGGGGTTACCCGGGGGTGATCGCGTGCTTTGCGCGCGATCCTTACAGAGGCAGCCCAGGCCGAAGGAGATGCCGACATGCCGAGCCAGGCGATGCAGCACGCGATCGACGCCTTGCGGGACCGGCAGCGGGCCGGTGCTGGCCAGGCTCCCGCCGCTGCTTATCCAGGCGGGCATGGCCGACGTGCTGCTCAGCGATGCCGAACGCCTGGCCGCGGTGGCAGCCGAGGCCGGGGTGGATGTCATGCTTGAGATCGGGGAGGCCTGGCCCACGTCTACCAGCTCGTGCTCGGCACGCCGGAGGCGGCCGAGGCCACCGAGCGGATCGGGCAGTTCCTGCGGGCCCGGGTTCACTAACCAGACAGTCCACCGACAGCTGTGAGAGGCGGTCAATCCATGCGTCCCGACATCAGGCCCGGCGGCACTTTCCCCGACTACGCCCTGCCGGACCACGCCGGCACGGTGCGCACGCTCAGTGAGCTGCAGGGCCGCGACCCGCTGATCCTCACCCTGGCGCGCGGCAACTACTGCCCCAAGGAGCACCAGCAGCACCTCGAGCTGGCCGCCAACTACCCGAAGATCGCGGTGGCCTACACCCAGGTCGCCACCATCGCCACCGACGACCATCACACCCTGCAGGAGTTCCGCGCGTCGGTGGGCGCCCAGTGGACCTTCCTGTCCGATCCCGGCCGGACCGTCCAGCAGGACCTCGACATCGCGGAGTACACCGACCCCGAGCACAACCCGATGATCCCGCACACGCTGGTGCTCAAGCCGGGGCTGGTCATTCACAGCGTCTACAACGGCTACTGGTTCTGGGGGCGCCCGTCGTTCCATGACCTGTGGCGTGACCTGCGTGCCGCCACGAGCGAGATCCGCCCGGACTGGGACCTGAGCACCCCGGGGCTGCGCGAGGCCTGGGACGCGGGCGACTTCTCGCACTTCCATGGCTGGGACCGGCGGTCACCCGGCTCGGTCCCGACCTCGTACAGCTAACCAGTGGAGGTACCAGATGACCGAGCTCCCGCCGCCCCCGGATGGAATTCTGCTGGCCCACTTCATTGTCTCGGACGATGTCGAGCGCTCCCGGCGCTTCTATACCGAAGTACTCGGCGGCCGGGTGGCCTTCCGCGGAGACCCGGTCAACGTCGCGCTAGCCAACAGCTGGATCGTCATCAATTCCGGCGGCGGACCGACCGACGACAAGCCGACGGTCACCCTGGAGACGCCGCGCGATCCGGACCGGGTCAGCAGCTTCCTCAATGTCCGGGTCAAGGACATCGAGGCCGTGTACGCCGCGTGGAGCGCCAGGGGCGCTCAGTTCCTGACGCCGCCGAAACAGCACGCGTACGAGAAGCGCTGCTACATCCGCGATCCCGACGGTCACCTGATCGAAGTGGGGCAGACCACGGACCCAGCGGGAGACTGGTCGCCCGCTCACTGGCCATCGGATACGTCCGCCTAGGCGACTGCGCGAAGGCCAGCGAGTAATCACAGAGGAGGTGGGGCAGTGCGCACGCCAGTATGCGAATTGCTCGGGATCGAGCAGCCGATCGTCCAGGCACCGATAGCGGACGTCCCCCGGCTGGCCGCGGCGGTCTCGAATGCCGGCGCGCTCGGCACGGTGGCGCTGACGTGGACGGCCGACGTCGCGGGCCTGGTTCATGAGACGGCCGCGCTGACCGCGCGGCCGTTCGCCGGCAACCTCGTTCTCACCGGGGACATGCACCAGCGCCTTGACCAGGCATTGGCGGCCGGACTGCGGATCGTGCTGTTCTTCTGGGGGGATCCGGGCGGCTACGTCGAACGGGTGCACGCCGCCGGTGGGATTGTCATGCACACGGTCGGCAGCGCCGAGGAGGCGCGGCGGGCGGTCGCGTCCGGCGTGGACGTGATCGTCGCGCAGGGCTGGGAGGCCGGCGGGCACGTGTGGAGCAAGGTCGCGACGCTGCCGCTGGTGCCCGCCGTGGTGGACGCGGTCGCGCCGGTGCCGGTGATCGCGGCCGGCGGGATCGGCGACGCGCGGGGAGTCGCGGCGGTGCTCGCGCTTGGCGCCCAGGCCGCGATGCTGGGCACGCGGTTCCTGCTGGCGCAGGAGATGCCGGTCCACGAGGACTACCGGCGCCGGCTGATAGCGGCGGCCGAGACCGATGCGCAGTGGTACCCCAACCTGTACGACGTCGGGTGGCCCGACTCCCCCCACCGCGCGCTCCGCAACTCAACCGCCAGGGCGTGGGAAGCAGCAGGACGCCCCCCAGACAGCCAGCGCCCGGGGGCGGGCGACGTGATCGCGCACTTCGCCTCCGGTGAGGCGATCGTTCGTTACGAGCCGGCGCCGCCGATGACCGGGACCACCGGGGAGATCGAGGCGCTCTCGATGTGGGCCGGGCAGAGCGTCGCGCTCGCGAGGCAGGCACAGCCGGCGGCGGACATCGTGGCCGAGCTCACCGCCCGCCGGTAACGTGGCCGACCGCCCCGGGTGCCAGTGAGGCCGGCTGGGGTCTTCCACGGGTGCGAGCGACGAGCCGGAGCGCGATCGTTGAAGCCGGGACCAACCCCGACGGCATCACGCGGAGGGCTCGAAATGACTCGCAGGCAACGCGCCATGACGGTGGAAGCGCGCGCCGATCTCATCCTGGCGGACGAGTCTTCGGCTACGGCCTACGCCGCCCACTTCGAGGCGCAGCTGCACGACGGCAGGGTGCGCAGGCTGCTCTATGTCAGCTGCCGGTGGCTCGCCCGCGCAAGCAAGGCCACATGGTGGATACTCGGACCGCTTCCGTCGGCCCCCGGTCCCGCTACCTGACGCCCGGGAGCGTGCGCCGCCGGCTGGATGAGCCTTACCCGAGCCTGGCCTCGGGCAGGGTCGGCTCGGTGCGCGTTAGTCCCGTCGGCCGCTGAGCACCAGGCGCTAGAGCGTGCCCAGGGCCGTGCCGAGCGCGCTGATCGCGCCGGACAGGGACGTGGCCGCCTGGCCGGTGATCTGCCCCTGGGACTTGTCCTGGGTGTAGGCCTGGACGAGCTGCGAGTACTGCTGCTGAACCTGCTGCGGGCCCATGCCCGGCTGGAAGAGGACTTGCTGCAGCTGGTTGAACAGGTTCTGGCCCGCCTGCGGTGCCACCTGCCCGTCCGCCACGCCTTCCTTCAGGTCGCCCACCAGCGCGGCGGCCGCGGCGGCAACGGGCGACAGGGTCGTTCCTGGCTGCACGGACGGCGAACTCGCGACGGTGGCCGCGGGCTGCCCGGTACCGGTGACGGCCGGGTGTGCGGACGGGGAACCGGACGCGCCCGGCCCTCCCGTCAAGAGCACCACCATGAGCGCGATCAGCGACGCGGCGAGTGCGCCGCCGAGCGCCGCCTCGGCCGGCCGCGGCCGCCAGCCCCGGCGCGGGGTACCCGGCACGGTCACCGGCGTGACGGGAAGCACGGCGGTGCCGCGGCTCGGTGCCCCGTCGGCGGGAGGGAAGACGGAGAGCAGCGCCGCCCGGGCCGCGGCGGCGGTGGGCGGCCGGGACGACGGGTCCTTGGCCAGCAGCCGGGCCATGACCTGGTCAAGCTCGGCGGACAGGCCAGGGCGCCAGGCCGACGGCGGCCCTGGATCGTCGTGAACCTGCCGGTAGGCGAGCCCGACCGCCGAGTCGGCGGTGAACGGCGGCCTGCCGGTGAGCATCTCGAACAGCACGCAGCCAAGGGAGTACAGGTCGGAGCGCGGATCCGCCGGGTGGCCTGAGGCCTGCTCGGGCGACAGGTAGGCGACGGTGCCCACGACTGTTCCTGCCACGGTCGCGGCGCGGGTGCCGTCGGCCCGGGCGATGCCGAAGTCGAGTACCTTGACCTCGCCGCCGTTCAGGACGATGTTGGCGGGCGTGATGTCGCGGTGCACGAGCCCCGCGGCGTGCGCGGCTTCCAGCCCCTCGCAGACCGCCGCGGCGATCGCGACCGCCTGCCCGGGCGGCAGCATTCCGGCCTCGTCAAGTACCTGGCGCAGGGTACGCCCGGCGGCCAGTTCCATCACGATGAACGGCGTGCCGCTCTCGACGCCGCAGTCGAACACGGTCACGAGCCGGGGATGGCTGACGGCGGCGGCGTGGCGTGCCTCGCCTTCGAACCGCTCAAGGAACGCGGCGTCGGCGGCGTGCTGCGGGTTGAGGACCTTCACCGCGACGTCACGGCCAAGCACCTCGTCCCTGGCCCGCCACACCGTCGCCATCCCGCCAGTCCCCAAGACCGCCAGCAGCGTGTACCGGCCGCCGAGCACAGTCGTACCTGCCACCGCCATGATCCGCTCTATCCGCGCTCCCGCCAGACCAACCGTAATGCCAGCGGATCATCCGCATTGCCCAGTTGGCGGCCCGGCGGTTACCGATTGATGACGGGCAGGGTCAGCTGGCTCGGGAAGTCCGGGCCGTGCAGCACGCGGTTGACGGCGACGGCCGCCTGATCGGCCGTCTCGTCGGCGATGACGCCGCCGGTGTTGGTGTTGCGGTCGAAGCGCGGGAAGTTGCTGCTTGACACCTCGAGCCGGATCCGGTGGCCCGGCAGGAAGACGTTCGACGTCACCGACAGGTCCAGGCTGAGCCGGACTGGCTCGCCGGGCGTGAGCGGCTCAGGCTCGGCCAGCGAGTTGCGGTACCGCGCCCGGATGATGCCGTCGGTCAGGAAGATCGCGCGCCCGTCGGGGAACACGTCGACCAGCTTGCCGGTGAAGTCGGTGTCCGGCGCCGACGAGGACGCGTACAGCGTCAGGGACACGTGCCCGGTGACCTCGAGCGGCTCGGTCAGCACAGCGGAGGTGAAGCAGAGCACGTCGTCGCGGGCCTCGGCCGGCCGCTGGTCGACCGCGCCCGCCGCGTTAGCGGTCGTCGGGAGCATGACCCGGCCGCCCAGGCTGGGCACCGGCCGCCGCGGGTCGTACAGGAAGGTGTCCGCCTCGGCCTGCGCCGGCGCCGCGGCAACGAGCTCCCCGTCGCCCGCGGCGGTGTTGGCCCGGCCCGAGCTGTGCAGGTAGTAGGGCACGTAGCTGGTACCTGGCAGCGGCCAGTCCTGCTCGTCGCGCCACTGGTCGATGCCCATGACGAAGATCCGCACCGGGGCGGACCCGTCAAGCGCGCCGCGCCTGTCCCGCAGCCACCGGTCGAAGAACCGCACGTGCTGGCCGGTCAGGTCCTGGGTGATGGCGTCGGCGGTCAGGCCGAACCTGCGGTCCGGGTAGATGCCGGTCGCGTTCAGGTGGTCCCATGGCCCGATGATCAGCCGCTGCCCTTCGCGGGCCGCTTCGGTGCCGGCCCGGGCGCGCAGCTCGGTGAACGACCGGGCCGTGTTGGCCACGAAGATGTCGAACCAGCCGCCGATGTGCAGCGCGGGCACCGTGACCTGCTCGGCCCGGTCGAGCACGGACAGGTCCTGCCACCAGGCGTCACGTGACGGGTGCGACAGCAGCTGGGTGAACCAGGGCCAGACCTTCTCCACCGCGGGCTGCCGGCTCGCGGGCAGCGCCTCCAGGTGCGGCTGCGGATTCGCCATCATGCCGGTCAGCTCGCCGAGCAGCTGCGGGTCGCCGCCGCCGCGGCCGAGCTGGCGCAGTGTCTCGATCATGGCCATCTGCGTGCTCCACGACTGCACCGCGTGCCAGGAGGCCGCCCCGCCCTCCGAGAACCACGGCGCGGTGTAGTAGTCGGTCGTGGTCACCGCCGGGGCGATCGCCTTCACCGGCGCGCCCGCCGACACGCTCGCCCACTGCACGAAGCCCAGGTAGGACGGGCCGTAGCTGCCGATGTTGCCGTCGCACCACGGCTGGCTGCCCAGCCACGCCACGGTGTCGGCGCCGTCGGCGGGCTCGTTCACCATCGGGACGAACTCCCCGCCGGACCGCCAGGTGCCGCGGCAGTCCTGGTACACCACGGCGTAACCCGCCTCGACCAGGGCGAACACGTTCGGCATCAGCCCGTAGGCCAGCAGTTGCGGCAGGTCCTTGCCGTACGGCAGCCGCACAAGCAGGGTGGGGGCGGGGGTAACGGACGGGATCCACAGGTCGGTCGCCAGCTCCACGCCGTCCCGCATGGCCACCATGACGTCCTTCTCCACCGTGAAGCTCACTGGTGCCCGCTCCTTTGCGACGGCGACGATGCTGAACAGCGTAAACCGGTCCTTCCAGGCGGAGAAGGGGCCGGGCCCGCCTCGGCGTACTCGTCATCCGGGTCGCCGCGGCGGTAGACAAGGGGCATGACTAGTGCGGAGTGGCTCATCGACGGGTTCGGCCGGATCAGGGCATGACGGGCGCGGAGCGGGCCGACGTCATGCTCCGGATGAACTTCGGCCCGAACAACGGAATCGCGTTTTCCCCTGACGGGACGCTGCTCGCCGTCTGCTCGGCGCACCATGCCGAGATCATCGGTGCCCGCGACGGCCGCGTGCTGCGGCTGATCCGGGGGCACGCGGGGACGGTGGCGGACGTCGCGTTCTCACCCGACGGGCGCGTCATCGTCACCGGGTCCTACGACGGCACCGCCAGGACGTGGGAGGTCGCGACCGGGATCCCGTTCCGCACGTTCGCGGGGCACACGGGCGGGGTGTACGCCGTCGCGTTCTCGCCCGACGGTACGCGGGTCGCGACGGCGTTCGAGCGATGAGACCGCCCGCGTCTGGGACGCCGCGAGCGGTGCGGTCCTGCTCACCCTCGCGGGACACTTCAACGGCGCGCAGGACGTGGCGTTCTCGCCGGACGGTACGCGCCTGGCAACCGTGTCCGCCCTGACCGCGATGATCTGGGATGCCGAGTCGGGTCAGCGAATCGCGTCGTTCAGCGGGCACGGCGACACCGTTACCTCGGTCGCGTTCTCCCCGGACGGGACACTCGCGGTCTCTGGCTCCCTCGACGGCGAGGGATCGCTTGACGGCACGGCGCGGATCTGGGACGCCGCCACGGGCGCGGAGAAGGTGGCGCTCAGCGGCCGGTACGGCAGCGTTAACGACGTCGCCTTCACCCCGGACAACTCCCTCGCCCTGACCGCGTCCCGTGACCCTGGCGTGCGGGCGTGGGACGTCGCCAGTGGCGCGGGCCGCGCTCTGCTGCGGTCCGCCAGCGAGGTGAACGCACTGGCGGTGTCACCGGACGGCACGCTCGTCGCGGCGACGACCACGATCACGGCGCAGACCTGGGAGACCGCCACGGGCGAGCCGGGCCGCACGCTCAGCGGAAGCCACGATCACCTGACCGCGGTCGCGTTCTCGCCTTCCGGGAGGCTGCTCGCCATCGCGTCCACCGACAAGACGGCGAGCATCTGGCCGGTCGCGGCCGGCGTCCCCGAGCGGACCCTGACGGGGCATGAAAGCTCCGTCACGGCGGTCGCGTTCTCGCCGGAGGCATGGTCCGGTGCGGTCGCGACCGGTTCCCTTGACGGCACCGCCCGGATCTGGGACGCGGCCACCGGTCAGCCGCGCCTCACGCTGGCGGGGCACTCATCGTGGATCAGGACGCTCGCGTACGCGCCGTCGGGAACCATGATCGCCACAGGGTCAGGTGACAACACCGCCCGCACCTGGGAAACCGCGACCGGCGCGGGCCTGGCGACGCTGCGCGGGCACGGCGGCCAGGTCACGTCGGTCGCGTTCGCTCCTGATGGTGCACTGGTCGCCACCGGCTCGGACGACCGGACCGCCCGCGTCTGGGACCCCTTTCGCGGTGCCCATCTCCGCACGCTCAGCGGGCACGACTCATGGGTGAAGGGTGTCGCGTTCTCCTCGCGCGGCCTGCTCGCTACCGCTTCCTGGGATACCACGGCTAAGGTCTGGGATCCCGCCGACGGCACCTGCCTGGCCACGCTGGCCGGGCACACCGGGACAGTCGAGGCCGTCGCGTTCGCACCGGACGGTGCGGTCGTCGCCACCGCCTCGGGGGACGCGACCGTCCGGGTGTGGCATGCCGCCTCTGGCGCTCACCTGATCACCCTCACCGGGCACGACTACACGGTGCGAGCCGTGGCGTTCTCGCCCAGCGGGGCGCTGCTGGCCACCGCCTCGGCCGACGCCACCGCGCGATTGTGGGACGTCGCCAGCGGGGCGCACCTGGCCACCCTGGTTCCCCTGCCGTCCGGCGGGTACATCACGCTGCTTCCCGGCGACCGCTACAAGCTCGGCGGTGACCCCGGTGACTGCCTGTGGTGGGCGGCCGGACTTGACCGGCTCGGCCCGGACGAGGTGCACGACCGGTTCCCCGGGATCCGCAGGCTCCCGCCCGGCGCCCCGATCCTGCGGTAGGGGGCTATTTCCTTCTTAACCGATAGATTAAGACGGGAATATTCCGGCTTACGCGGGTGCTTACCCCGCTATGAGCGCATCGGACCTTCAGGCGGGCGGCGACTTCGCCGCCGACTGGGCAGCATGGCACAAGAAGCACGAGGACAGGTTCGCCGCGCCGGACGGGTTCCTCGCGATCACCAGCATCAACTGGCTTACCGAGACGCCGGCCCGGTTCCCTGACGCGCCGGGGGAGTGGGCGGCCGATGACTCCGGCGTCACCGTGGACCTCGCCCCGGGCGAGGAACTGACGCTGGACGGGACCAGGATCAGCGGCAGGCACCACTTCGGGCAGATCCCCGAGCGGGGCGGGCTCTTCCCCGCCGACGCCGCGGGCGTGTACGAGGTGGCCAAGCGCGGCGGGAACGACATCCTGCGCCCGCGTCACCCCGACGCCCCGCTGCGCGCGGGCTTCCGCGGCACTCCCGCGTTCGCCCCTGACCCGCGCTGGGTGATCCAGGGCCGCTACCGGCCCTTCGACCGGCCCCAGGACGTCACCGTCGGCTCGGTCGTCGAGGGCCTGCAGCACGTGTACGCGACGCCCGGCGTCGTCGAGTTCGAGATCGACGGGCAGCCGCTCACCCTGACCGCCTTCAACGGCTACACCCCCGGCAGCCTGCACATCCTGTTCACCGACGGGACAAGCGGCGTCACCACCTACGCCGCCAACCGGTCGCTCCGGGTACCGGCACCCGAGGCGGACGGGACCGTCACCCTGGACTTCAACCGGGCGACCAACCTGCCCTGCGCCTACACGGACTTCGCGACCTGCCCGCTCCCGCCCGCCGGAAACCGCCTCCCGGTGCCCGTGGCCGCTGGCGAGCAGATTCCCCGCGAGGCGAAGGCCAAGCGGGCGTAGCCTCAGGTGCGCGCCTGCCGCGCCACGGCCACCGGGCATCACGATCGCCCCGGGCCGGTGAGGCGGGCGGCCAGCAGGCAGACGTCGTCGTCCCGTTGCGCGCTGCCCGAGAGCATCTCAAGCGCGGCGACGCACGCCTGCGAGGCCGGGCCAGCCCCGCGGCGGCGCAGCGTCCCCGCGAGGATCTCCAGGCCTTCGGTAATGTCCCGGCGCCGGTCCTCGATGAGCCCGTCGGTGTACAGCAGCAGCCCCTCACCCGGCCGGAGCACCCGCTGCCCGGTCCCGAACTCCCCGCGAGCGCACGCGCCGAGCATGGCGCCGGGCGCGTCGTCGAGGTAGTCGGCCTGCCCGGCCCCGCCGGTGACCAGCGGCGGGGGGTGCCCGGCATTGGCGTAGCCGAGGTCACCGGTGGCCGGGTCGAGCACAGCGTAGACGGCACTGGCGAGCGCGTCAGGCAGCAGCCGGGCCATGGCGGCATTGACCCGGTCAAGTACCCGGCCAGGATCGGGGTCGTCGATCGCGTAGCCGCGCAGCAGGGTGCGCACCTGGCCCATGACCGACGCCGACGCGATGTTGTGCCCGGCCACGTCCCCGATCACCAGCCCGACCCGCCCGCCATCGACGGGGAACGCGTCGTACCAGTCACCGCCGACGTCCGCGCCCTCGGTGGCGGGCAGGTAGCGGACCGCCAGGTCCAGCCCCGCGACCTGCGGCATCCTCTCGGGCAGCAGGGAACGCTGCAACGTCTCGGCGATGGCATGCTCACGGGCGAACGCGTCCGTGTTGACCAGCCCCGCCGCCAGCCGGCGGGCAAGCTCCTCCACCACCGGCACGTCAGCCTCGGTAAACCGGGCACGCTCCGCACCGCGGCCGAGCACGACGACCCCGAGCGAGCCGCTGGGACCAGGCAACGGCGTGGCGATCGCGCTGCGCGGGCTCACGAGCTGCACGATGCGCATCGCCTCAGGCTCCACGCTGGTCCAGTCAGGCATCTCGTCGGTCACGTCATGCGACAGCTGGGTAGCGGCGAAGCTGTACGCGCGCTGGGGGATCAGCGGGCCTTCCGCGGCGATCGGACGCTCGTGCAGGGCGGACAGCTGCCGGGCGAGCGCGGGATCACGATGGCTGAGCGCGCCGGCGAGCAGCTTCCCTTCCGCGGTCGGCAAGAACACCACGCAGTAGTCGGCCAGGCTCGGCACCGCCAGGCTGGCCACATGGTCAAGCAGCTCATCGCGGTCCCGGGTGGCGGCGACCAGCGCGCCGGCCCGCATCAGGAAGTCAAGCCGCTCCCGTGCGCTTTCGCCCGCAACGCGGTCGGCGCGGGCCTTCGCCGCCAGCGCGGCGCGGTCCCGCGCGGCGCCCTGCGGCGCGCTCAGGTCGATCACGAACGACGTCCACCGGAGCGGGTCATAGCCGATCACCGCCGCTCCGATGAGCACAGGCACCCGGTGCCCGTCCTTGCGCACGTACTCCTTCTCGTACGGCGGGTAAGCCCCGGTCCGGCGCAGCTGCGCAATGGCTCGCTCCTGGGCGCCGGCCCATTCCGGCGGGGTGATCTTCCGCCAGACGATACGGGCGGCCTCCAGGTCCTCGCGGCTGTAGCCGATGATGTCGAGGTAGGCGTCGTTCGCGTCGTAGACCCGGTGCTCGTCCTGAAGGATCACGCCGAGCACGTTGGCCTCCCTGAGGCGGCCAAGCAAGGCGGTGCTCTGCCGCAGCGCCGCTTCAGTCTGCCGCTGCTCGGTCAGGTCGGTCACGATCGCGTAGACCCGTGTCGTTCGGCCCTGCTCGTCACGCGCGTCGGGCACGGCGGTGACCTTCACCCAGCGCGGTTTGCCGTTCTTCCCGTGCGCGAAGCCGATCACGACGTCGGCGACGATCTCACCCGTCCGCAACGCCACCGGTACCGGCAGTTCCTCGAACGGAAACGGCTCGCCGTCCTCGCGGAGCGCCTGCCCTGGGGGGACGACCGGCCAGGATGCCGTCGTGGTCAGGTCGGTGCCGACGATCTCGCCGGCGGCCTTGTTCGCGCCGATGACGGAGCCGTCAGCGTCATAGTGGACGATCCCGAGCGGCAGGGTCTCGAACAGCGTCCGGTACCGCTCATCCGCCGCGCGGAAGCTGCCCGCCAGCGCGTCCAGCCGCTTCCTTGCCTGCGTGGCGGCATCGCCGCCTTGACGCGGGATCCCCTTCACGTGCTGCCCCCGGTCCGTGCCCAAGCCGGCCTCGCGGAGCCCACGCGCAGCTCCGCCGGTGTTCCTGGGCACCCAGCATACTGGCCCGCTGCCATTTTCAGATGTGGCACTAAAACACCTGTTCTATTGCATAACCCGGCAATTCCCCCTGACCGGGGACCAGCTACTCCTTACCGGGGCAGTGACCAAGGGCACCCTCGCCAGGACCGGAAGTCCTACCCATACCCCGTTGGGGTATGTAAGATGATCTCGAGCGAGGAGGGGCGGCATGCACGGATACACCCCCAACAAGGACGAGTACCTCAAGCGGCTGCGCAGGATCGAGGGCCAGGTCCGCGGCCTGGAGAAGATGGTCGAGGACGACAAGTACTGCATTGACATCCTGACCCAGGTCTCCGCGGCGACGCGGGCCCTGCAGTCGGTGGCGCTCGGCCTGCTCGAGGACCACCTGGGGCACTGCGTGGCCCAGGCGGTCGCCGAAGGCGGTGACGTCGCGGAGCAGAAGGTCCGCGAGGCCTCCCAGGCGGTCGCCCGCCTGGTCAAGTCCTGACAGCCAGGGAAACGGAGCATCCGATGACCACGGCGACCTACCAGGTGACGGGCATGACCTGCGGGCACTGCGTGCGCGCGGTCAGCGACGAGCTGAAGAACCTGGACGGCGTGCGCGACGTGACGGTGGACCTGCACCCCGGCGGCGCGTCGGCGGTGACGGTCAGCAGCGAGGCCCCGCTCACCGCCGGCGCGGTCGCGGCGGCGCTCGACGAGGCCGGAGACTACCGGCTAGACGGCTGAGCAGAACGGGGGCGTGACTTCGCGGCTCACCGGAAGGAGGAACCATGTCGGCGGCGGCGCAGCAGTCGGTGGAACTGTCGATCGGCGGGATGACCTGCGCGTCGTGCGCGGCCCGGGTCGAGAAGAAGCTGAACAAGCTGGACGGGGTCACCGCCACGGTCAACTTCGCCACGGAGAAGGCCGCGGTCACGTTCCCCGCCGGGCTCACCGCCGGCGACCTGATCGCGGTGGTCGAGCGGACCGGCTACACGGCCGCGCTGCCCGCCCCGCCACCGGAGCCCGCGGACGGCGCCGGGGCGGACGGCGCACCGGGCGGCACCGATGACGAGACGCCCGATGACGAGACGAGGGCGCTGCGCCGGCGGCTGCTCGCGTCGCTGCTGCTCGCGGTTCCCGTGGTGGTGCTCGCGATGGTCCCGGCGCTGCAGTTCCGCAACTGGCAGTGGCTGTCGCTGGCGCTGGCCGCCCCGGTCGCCGTCTGGGGCGCGTGGCCGTTTCACCGCGCGGCCCTGGTCAACGCGCGTCATGGCGCGGCCACCATGGACACGCTGATCTCGGTCGGGGTGACCGCGTCGTTCGCCTGGTCGCTGTACGCCTTGTTCTTCGGCGAGGCGGGCATGCCCGGGATGCGCATGCCGTTCACCCTGCTCGCGCAAGACGCGAGCGCGGGCGCGTCCGCCATCTACCTGGACGCCGCGGCCGGCGTCACGGTGCTTGTCCTGCTTGGCCGGTATCTTGAGGCCCGCGCCAAGCGGCGCTCCGGTGCCGCACTGCGCGCGCTCGCCGAACTCGGCGCGAAGGACGCGGCGCTGCTCCGCGACGGCCGCGAGGTCCGCGTCCCGGTAGCGCAGCTTGCGGTGGGGGACGAGTTCGTGGTCCGGCCGGGGGAGAAGGTCGCGGTTGACGGCGTGGTTACCTCCGGCGCGTCGGCGGTGGACGCCTCGATGCTCACCGGCGAGCCGGTCCCGGTGGAGGTGGCCGCGGGGGACGCGGTCGCCGGCGGGTGCGTGAACGCGTCTGGCCGCCTGGTCGTGCGCGCCGTCCGGGTCGGCGCGGACACCGAGCTGGCCAGGATCACCCGGCTGGTCAGCGACGCGCAGAACGGCAAGGCGCCGGCGCAGCGGCTCGCGGACCGGGTCTCGGCGGTGTTCGTCCCTGTCGTCATCGCGATCGCGCTTGGCGTCCTGGCCGCGTGGCTGGCCACCGGGCACGGCCCGGCCGCCGCGTTCACCGCCGCGGTCGCGGTGCTCATCATCGCCTGCCCGTGCGCGATGGGCCTGGCCACCCCGACCGCGATCCTGGTCGGCACGGGGCGCGGCGCGCAGCTCGGCATCCTCATCAAGGGACCCGAGGTCCTCGAGTCGACCCGCGCGATCGACACGATCGTGCTCGACAAGACCGGCACGGTCACCACGGGAACGATGTCCCTGGCCGACGCGGCCGCCGGGCCCGGCGAGGACGTGCGCGACCTGCTCCGGCTGGCCGGCGCCGCCGAGGACGGCAGCGCGCACCCGGTCGCCGTAGCGGTCGCGGCAGGCGCGCGGCAGCGGCTCGCGGCCGGCCTGCCGCCTGCCACGGAGTTCACCAGCTACCACGGGCTCGGCGTCACCGCCGTCGTCGACGGGCACGCGGTCGCCGTCGGCCGGGCCGGCTGGCTGGCGGACCAATGGGCGCAGCCCGTCCCCGCGCCCCTCGCCGGCCGCGCGGCGCGCGCCGAGGCGGCCGGGCAGACCGCCGTGTTCGCGGCCTGGGACGGCGCCGTCCGCGGCGTGCTCGTCGTCGCCGACACGGTCAAGCCCACCTCCGCCGAGGCGGTCACCCGGCTGCGCGGCATGGGCCTGCGGCCGGTGCTGCTCACCGGCGACAACGAGCGAGCCGCCCGTTTCGTGGCCGACGCCGTGGGAATCGGCGAAGTGATCGCGGGCGTCCTGCCGGCGGGCAAGGCCACCGTGGTCAAGGAGCTGCAGGCCGCCGGGCGGGTGGTCGCCATGGCGGGCAACGGCGTCAACGATGCCGCCGCGCTCGCCCAGGCCGACCTCGGCCTGGCCATGGGCACCGGTACCGACGCCGCGATCGAGGCCGCCGGCCTCACCCTGGTCCGCGGTGACCTGAACGCCGTCCCCGACGCCATCCTGCTGTCCCGCCGCACCCTGGCCGTCATCAAGGGCAACCTGTTCTGGGCCTTCGCCTACAACGCCGCCGCCGTACCGCTCGCCGCCCTTGGCTTCCTCTCCCCGCTGATCGCCGGCGCCGCCATGGCCTTCAGCTCGGTGTTCGTGGTCACCAACAGCCTCCGGCTACGCCGCTTCAAGCCCGCGGGCGGCCGGCGAGCCTGCAGCCACGCGTCAAGCTGGCTCGCGTCGGCGGCCTGGCAGCGCAGGCCAACGTAGCCGTCCGGGCGGACCGTCAGCAGGCCCCGCCCGGGAGCGCTAGTTAGCCGGTGCACGTGCACAACGGGCGAAGCCGGCGGCCGGGCCAGTTCCGCGTCGCGCTCCAGGAGCACGTGCACCCCGGGGCGGGCGAGCAACTCGTGCAGCCGGACGCGGCGCCCGCCCGTGGTGTCGGCCGTGACGGTCGCGTCCGGCAGCCGGTCGCCGGCCCGCGGTCCGCCGCGCGGGCCATGGCCGTAGGAGACCGACAACGGGCTGCCCTGATAGCCGACCGTCAGCTGCGATACCACCCGGATCGCCAGGGCGACGAGACGGCGGCGGCGCATGAGCACAGGGACCAGCGGGGCGGCGAGCGGTACCCCCCTGGCCCGCAGCAGCGAGGGAACCTGGCCGGCGCCCGCCTCGGCCCAGAACGCCAGGTGGGTCAGGCCGAGCACCTCGCGGGCCACCGGGCGGCGCTCCGATTCGTAGGAATCGAGCAGCAGCGCATTGCCGGACGGCGCCGCGGCGGCGAAAGCCAGCTTCCAGCCGAGGTTGGCCGCATCCTGGATGGCGGCGTTCATTCCCTGGCCGGTGGCGGGCGAGTAGGCGTGCGCCGCGTCCCCGGCGATGAACAGCCGCCCGCGCCGGAACTGGTCGGCGACGCGGCGCTGTACCCGGATCCGCGCGGACCAGGCCACGTCGGTGACCGTCGCCGTCAGGCCCGCGCCGCGCAGCAGTGCCCGCAGCTCATCGTCCGGGACCGGCGGGCCTGGCTGCCCGAACGGCAGCCGGGACGTCCCGGGGGAAGCGGGCCGGGTGAACAGCAGCCGCCAGGTGGCCTGCTCGCCGAGCCGGAAAGCGAATGCGATTCCCGCCCGCCCCGCCACGACGTGCGTGCGGTCGCAGGCGAGGTCGCCGGCCAGCTCGACGTCAGCGAGCAGGATCTCCACCGGGTAGGGGGCACCCGGCCACCCGATGCCTGACAGCGACCGGATGGTGCTCGCGGGTCCGTCACAGCCTGCGATGAAAGCGAAGTCCGCCTCGGCGGTGCGGCCTCCCGTGCGGAGCACCGCCCGCGCCGCATCAGGCGCGTCGCGGGCGGACACCAGCTCGGTGCCGTATTCCACCTCGACGCCGCGATCGGCCAGGGCCTGCGCCAGGACCGTCTCGGCGTCCATCTGCCTGATCAGCGAGACGTGCGGGAAGGCGGTGTCCGGCAGCGCCAGGTCGGAGAGCCGGACCTGGACAACCCGGTTGCCCGCATGCAGGTCCGCGGCCGGCTTGACGTCCGCCTTGGCGAGCAGTGCCTGCGTGACGCCGAGCGGGCGCAGCACCTCAAGCGTGCGGGGGTGCAGGATCAGCGCGCGGGACGGCCGGAACGGCTCAAGCCGCCGGTCGATCACCCGCACCCGCGCGCCGTGCGCGTGCGCCTGCAGCGCCAGCGCCAGCCCGGCCGGGCCCGCGCCGACCACGAGGACGTCAGGCGGCGGCGTAACGAGCAAGCCACCACGCGCCACCACGCCGGCTTCTCTGGCGCCAGTTCGCCTGCTGCCCGCGGTTCGCGCAGGAACTCGTCGCGCGCCAGCCCGGGTAGCACGACGTAGTGAATGGAGCCAGGTACCGACACCAGCGCCAGGACCCGCCACAGGGCCCGCGCGTACTGGTCGGCCCGCTCCGGCCCGTCCCACTCATACACGCCCCGGTAGCGCCCCAGCGAGTCGTTAGCCAGCCACAGCTTGGACACCAGGCCAGGGAAGCCGGCGAACAGCACCGTGTTAAGCAGGCTTTCCGCGCGGAACGCCGCATGCCCCCAGCCGCGTACCCACCGCAGTGTGAAGGTCACCACGAGCACGCACCGGGCGGGCGCGGCACCGTAGTCGATGACCGTCTCCCGGTATACCGGCGCGGAGGTCCCGTCGGCGAACCGCAGCCGCGTCCGTACCCAGCTGGCCGGCCGGTGCATCCGCCGCCGGCACAGCAGCGCCACGACGCGGACCGCACAGCCGCCGAGCGCGCGGAGCGCGGCGGGATAGGCGAGCGGCGGCTGGTCAGCCCAGGCAACATCGGGCGGCCCACACGGACGCTGATCACTGCAGTTGCGCCATGGCCCCTCCTCGGCGGTCAGGTTGAGAGCTCGCCGGGCGGCCAGGCGGGCCGTGCTCGCGGCGCTGTCGGCCCGGCCGAGCTGCAGCAGCATCTGGGGGCTGCCCGGCAGCACCAGCGCCTCCCTGATGAGGTCCCTGGCCACCGGGTCCTCGATCGGCTGGGTATGCAGGCGCGCGAACACCCACTGGCCGGCGGCGCGCAGCAGCAGCCGTTGCAGCGCCTGCCCGGCACACAGCCAGTCGGCCCGGCGGTCACGTGAAGTCAGCAGGACCGCGGTCGCGGCCGGCGGCACCTCCTCCCCGGCCGCCCCGCCGGGCAGCATGGCCAGGCCGCGCCCCAGGTCGAAGTCGCGCTGCCGCAGTTGTCCGTGCGGGATACGGCCGGGTGGCCGAGCGGCGAGCGACACCGCGGGCACGCCGTCCCTGGCCGGGCTGCCCGGGTCCCTGGTCCACTTCCGTACTTCCGTCCGCGCCCGCGGATCGCGGTCGCCGCGGCGGGCGGCGTCGGTGACGATCCGGGCGAGCCGCTCATACGGCAGGCCGTCTTCGATGAGCGCGAGCCTGGCGCCCTCGGCGAGCGCGTCGTGCTGCATGCCCGCCAGCAGCCCGGCAGGCAGCGGCCCGGCCGCGAACTGGCCCCGGTGGGTGTGCCGGTGCGGCACGGCGGCCAGCATCCGTCGTTCCAGGGCGTTCACCGGCAGCGCACCGCCGATCGCCGACCCGGGCAAGCAGCCGCAGCCGCGCCGGGTCGGGTAGCAGCTCGACCGTCGGCTGGTAGCCAAGCGAGCGAACCGCCAGCCGCAGCCCGTACAGCGCGGCGCCGCAGCTGATCAGCATTTCCCGGCCGATCGGGTCGGTTCGCAGCTTGCGCCGCGGATCGGACCACAGCTCGACCGACTGCGCGGTCACCTGGAACTGCCACGGCTGGCTGTTGTGTACCGATGGGGCACGCGCCGCCGTGGCGATCAGGTACTGGGCATTCTTGGCAAGTACCTGCGCCTGCTCGGCGGCATCGTGTGCCACGCTGTCCGCTCGCTGGCTCATGTCGCGATAATCACCCGGCCCGGGACCGGGGCACAGGGCCGTTGGCCAGCCAGCGGGATGCCCAAGGTCCCGGCCTGCCGACCCCCCGTTACCCGAGCCCCCGTTACCCGAGCCCCGTTACCCGAGCTTGGCCTCGGGAAGGGTCGGCTCGAACAGTTCCACGGGGTTGCCTGACGGGTCCTCGGCGATGATCTGCCTGCCGCCTATCCCGTTGACGATGTCGTCCCGGAACCGGACGCCGTCGTCGTGCAGCTTCCCGACGAGCGCGTCGAGGTCGGTGACCTCGATCGAGAAGCGGTTCCAGCCGCCCGGCGCCGGCACCGTCCCGTCCGGCAGTTCGTTCCCGCCCCGCCCTCCCCGACCGCCGCCTCCCGGCCCGCCCGGCGCGCTGAGCACCAGCCGAAGGTCGCCCCGGCGAGCATCGCGAAGGCCGGGGCGGGATGCATCACCTCCGTAAAGCCCAGGTACTGCGTGTAGAACGCGATCGCGGCGTCAACGTCGTTGACGATGTACCGGACACTTACCGTCGCCATAGCAGACCTCCAGAAGGACCGTGCCCTTCACGCTACCCCGCACCCGACAGGCGCGACCGTCTCGCCCGTCACGGCCCTGGCGAAGAACTCCGGGGCGCGAGTGGTAGCAGGGGCTGACGGCGATGAGATGAGATCGGTTACCGCAGCATCAACGGGTAAATCTTGCGCAGTCGGGTAAGTTCCGCACGGCCTGAGACGAATGCCGTGAAGTTAAAAGCCGATACACGGATGATTTACCCGTAGATCTCCCCGCTGACGGGTACCTGCACGTTCCGGTGTCATATTCCTGACAAAACGGTCACTGGAGTGGCTAGAACTGATAGGAAGCCAGTCAGCAGAACCTGATAGGACGTTAGCGGTTACGCGCTGCGGCGACGCTCGCGGACCGCGGATGTCTGCTGTCGCGGACCATATGCTCGCAAGCATGAGGCGGCGCCTGGCCCAGGCGCGAAACGGCCCTCGCAGTTAGTCCGCCGTCTGGCCGCTACCATGGGCGACCGACAGAAGGAGGACGATCCGTGCCACTGGCCTGGGTTCCCTACGCTGGCCTGGCCGAAGCAGAGCGGCGGCTCGGGGGCATACCTGACGGGCTGGAACTCGACTTCTACCGGGCCGACGGAGACGCCTTCCCCGGTACGGCCGACAAGGTCGCCTTCTACGTACTGCCCTACATGAAGGGCACCGCCGTGCTCGACCTGGTCGGGCAGATGCCGCGGCTCGAGGTCGTGCAGACGCTCACGGCCGGCTACGAGGACGTCCTGCCGCTGCTGCCGGACCGGGTGACGCTGTGCAACGCGGCCGGGCTGCACGACGCGAGCACCGCGGAGCTGGCGGTGGCCCTGGCCCTGGCCAGCGGCCGCCACCTGGACTGGTTCGCCCGCGATCAGGTGGCTGGCACCTGGGACCAGCGGCCCGGCCGGTCGCTGGCCGACCAGCGGGTGCTGATCGTTGGCTACGGGCACATCGGGGCCGCCATCGAGGCCCGCCTGCAGGGCTTCGAGGTCGCCTCGGTCACCCGGGTGTCCGGCCGCGGCCGGAGCGGGCCGCCGCTCGTTTACCCGGTCGGCGACCTGCCCGGGTTGCTGCCCGAGGCCGACGTCGTCTTCGTTAGCGCGCCCCATACGCCGCAGACCGAGGGCATGTTCGGCGCGCGCCTGCTCGGCCTGCTGCCGGACGGCGCGCTGCTCGTCAACGTGGCCCGCGGCAAGCTGGTCGACACCGCGGCCCTGCTCGCCGAGCTGTCGACCGGGCGGATCACCGCCGCGCTCGACGTGACCGACCCCGAGCCGCTGCCTAAGGACCACCCGCTGTGGCACGCACCGGGAGTGCTGATCTCGCCGCACGTCGGCGGCGCGAGTTCGGCGTTCGCGCCCCGGGCCGACCGGCTGATGGCCGCGCAGCTGGCCCGGTTCGCGGCCGGGCAGCCGCTGGCGAACGTCGTCCGCCCCGGGCGCGCTTAGCGAGGCCTGGACATGCGAACGGCGCACTCCGCCCGTTGCCGGGAGAGTGCGCCGCTACCGCCTCAACGGGGGTGCCGCGGCTAGAACGCGCTAGTCCGCAGGGCGCGACACCAGACTGGAGGTGAACTGCTGCCAGGCGGTCGCGGGGACCTCTAGGACCGCGCCCGCGCGGTTGGTCGTATCTCGCACCATGACCACGCCGGGCGTGCTGGCCGCCTCGACGCAGCCGCCGCCATTCCCGCCGCTGTAACTGGACTTGCGCCAGCGGGACTCTAGGATGTCCATCGCTCGCTCACCGCTTTCCGGATCAGGTCGTGCGTTGCTCCCCTGGGGAGCGCTTCTGATCGTACCCGCTCGAACATGCCGGCGATCTTAGATATCACGCTCGGCGTCCCGCTGGTAAGCCCTTGATCGGGATTTTCCATGTAAACTACTCGCGGTATCCCCTCCTCGATATCCGCAAGGGCGAATGCTCCCAGCAGGCCGGTATGCGCCCCGATCCCGGCCGGCACCACGTGCAGCGAAATATTTGGCTGCATGCTCATTTCGACAAGATGCTCCAGCTGTTCGCGCATCGTCTTTCCGTCGCCTATTTTCCGGTGTAGGACCCCTTCGTCAATGACCGCGATCAAGGTGGCAGGGTCAGGCTGCTGGAATATGCGCTTGCGGTCAATCCGCGCTGCTACGTCTCGCTCGATCTTGTCCCTGTCCTCCGATTTCTGCCATGCCAGGAACAGTGCACGGGCATAATCAGCCGTCTGGAGCAGGCCGGGTATGAGCAGCGGTTCCCACCAGCGGATAACACGCGCTTGCCGCTCCGCGTCGATCCATTCCTCGAACCATGGCGGATATGACGGGTTCCATCTACGAGATTCCGCCCAGAACCGGGAGAACCAGCCGTGCATATCTGGGAACGCCGCATCGCACGCGCTGATGAATTTCTCGTCAGGCGTGATATAGCCGTTCTCGACTTTCGCTACGACGAAGGAGCGTGCCCGATATCGCGGCCAGATCAGGCTGCGGCATGCCGACCCGCTTGCGTGCCTCACGTACCTCTGCGCCGAAGAATCGCGCGGGTGACGGTGATGTTTCATCATCTTTCGGCATCCCGGGACCACCTTGAACGGACTTGAACATGATCATGGAGACCTTGAACGGGAGAGACAGTCGTGCGGCGCTCTTGACGTTATATAACTCAAGATACCGATCACTCACGCCGGGCTGCAATGGTTTCCATAGCGCGCCGCCGCGCGACGCCACCCCATGACGCGGCGGACGTGCCGGAAGTAAGCCTCACTAATCCGGAAAGGTGAAAAGCCGTGTCCGAAAATGACGGCCCAGTCCACCGCAAGCCGAGCGAGATGCAGACCTGGGAAATCATCGCCGCCTACCGCCATGCCTACCAGATCATGAGCTTCCGCCCCAACGCGCAACTGGCCCGCGCGCTGGCCAACTTCATGGGCCACGCCCAGGGAGAACTGGAGAAGCGTGACGCGTGGGCACCGGACTACGCCAAGAGCGCCTGAGCCTCCACCGCTTTAGTGAAGGTGCGGGCCCTCGCGCGTCGTCTGCATGTAGGGCAGGCACGTGCACCCCTGCACCTGCACTCCGGCCATTCGCTCCCGCCCGCCCGGAGCTCGCACAGGCACCGCGCGGCTCAGGGACAAGCCAACCGAACGGGAGGCGGTGAATCCGTCAGGCTAGCTGCTGGCCTCCTCGAGCGGGATGTCCGGGTTGGCCAGCTTGGCGGTATCCACCGGGGCGCCGCGCCGGATCAGCGCCTGGACCGCGTCGTTGACGTCCCAGACGTTGACGTTCATGCCAGCGAGCACGCGGCCCCCGCTGAGCCAGAACGCGACGAACTCACGGCGCTGCTTGTCGCCGCGGAAGACGACCTCGTCGTAGCCGCCGGGCTCCACGTAGCCGGAGTACTCCATGCCGAGGTCGTACTGGTCGGTGTAGAAGTACGGCAGCCGGTCGTAGACGGCCTCCTGGCCGAGCATGGCCTTGGCCGCGGTCACCGGCTGGTTACGCGCGTTGGACCAGTGCTCGACCCTGATCCTGGACTTCAGCAGCGGGTGGTAGGCGCAACTGACGTCGCCCGCGGCGTAGATGTCCGGGTCAGAGGTCCGCAGCGAGGCGTCGGTCGTGATGCCGTTGCCGACCTCAAGCCCGGCCGCCTCGGCGAGCTGCGTGTTCGGCGTGATGCCGACTCCCACCACCACGGCGTCGGCCGGGATGTGGCTGCCGTCGGAGAGGCGCACGCCGCTAACGCGATCCCCGGTGCCGGTGATCTCGTCAACGCCCGCACTCATCCGCAGGTCGACGCCATTGGCGCGGTGCAGGCCCGCGAAGACCTCGGCCACCTCGCGGCCGAGTACCCGCAGCAGCGGCAGCTCGGCCATCTCAACGATGGCCACCTCGGCGCCTGCGGTGCGGGCCGCGGCGGCCGCTTCGAGGCCGATCCATCCCGCGCCGATGACCACCACGCGTCCCGCGCCCTGGAACGCCTGCCTGATCTGGTCGCTGTCGCCCACCGTGCGCAGGTAGTGCACGCCAGGCAGGCCGGCTCCGGCACCTGCAGCCGGCGCGGGGACGAGCCGGTGGCGAGCAGCAGCTTGCCGTACCCGGCCCGGCTGCCGTCGGCGAGCGTGACCTCGTGCCGTTCCCTGTCGATGCCGGTGACCGCGGCACCGAGCCGCAGGTCGACGTTGTGCTCGCGGTACCAGTCCTGTGGATGGACGTAGATCGAGTCGCGTTCCGCCTTGCCCATCAGGTAGTCCTTGGACAGCGGCGGACGCTCGTAGGGCCGTTCGCTCTCGTCGCCGATCAGCACGACCGGGCCGGCGAATCCCTCGGCCCGCAGCGTCTCCGCGGCCCTGGCCCCGGCCAGGCCCGCTCCGGCGATAACAAGCGCTTCATTAGCGGTCATTGTCTGACGATCCCTTCGAAGTGAAAGTTGGTGGTCAGCCGGGTACCCCGGCCAGCGAGAAGAACTCGGCCCTTGACCGCGGGTCGGATCGCAGCGTGCCGAGCAGTGCCGAGGTGACGGTGGTCGACCCGTAGGCGCGCGCTCCGCGCAGCGTCATGCAGGAGTGCTCGGCCTCGAGCACGACGCCCACGCCCTTGGCCCGCAGCTGGGAGAAGAGGCAGTCGGCGACCTGCTTGGTCAGCCGCTCCTGTATCTGCGGCCGTGCCGCGAAGTGCTGCACGATCCTGGCCAGCTTGGACAGCCCGAGTATCCGCTCGCCCGGCAGGTAACCGACGTGCGCGACCCCGGAGAACGGCAGCAGGTGATGCTCGCACACGGTACGGAACGGGATGGCGCGGGCGAGCACCAGCTCGTCGTAGCCCTCGTCGTTGGGGAACGTGGTGAGCCGCAACGGGTGCGCGTCGAACAGCTCCGCGTAGGCGCGGGCCATCCGGCCGGGGGTTTCCTGCAGCTCCTCACGGGTGAGGTCGACTCCCAGGGCCGTCAGGAAGGCGGACGCGGCGAGCTCCGCCGCCTCCATGTCGACGGCCTCGGCGTCGCTCACGATCCGCAGTGCCTGGTGCGTCATGGGCTGGGCTCCTCGGTTGTTGGCTGGTGCTCTTCGACTACCACGCAGCAGTGATCTGGCCGCGGGTCAAGGACTGGCTGCCAGTCAGGCAGGCGCAGGCCGTCGACCATCCCGCAGATCAGCGACCGGTTCATGCCGCAGACGAGGTCGCGATGCCGCTGTGCCAGGTGATGGAAGGGGCAGTTGCGCAGCCGGATGACGGTGCCGTCCGCCGCGTCCTGCACTACCGGGGCGTACCCGTGAGCGGCCAGGACGTGCGGCAGTTCGCGCGCGTCACCGGGCTGGCCGCGCTCCGCGAGTTCGGCCCCGAGCCGGTACGCCGCGTCCCCCAGGGCGGCGCGGCTGGTTCCGCCCTGGTCGTCCGCGACGGCCTGCACCAGGATCTGGGCCGCGAGCTCGTATTCGCGCGGCGGCACGGAAACGGCGAACTCGCGATCCGACTTGGCGTACAGCTTCGCGGGCCGGCCGCGCCGGGCCCGCTCCGCCCGCCGAGCCGCTGGTAGGTCACCGTCAGCAGCCCGGACTCGACCAGCTTGTCCAGGTGGTAGGCGGCCAGCGGGCGGCCGATCCCGGCCAGGGCGGCCGCCTCGTCACGGCTCACCGCCTCCGCGCGTGAGCTCACCACGTCGTACAGCCGCCGGCGTACCGGATCCTCCAGGCTGCTTACCGAGGCGAGGTCCCGCGTGGTCATGACAGCACTCTAACACTAAAACTCATTAATTAAAGAGAAGGCCGCTATCTGGCCGGCTCCCGGGCGGCGATGGCCGCGGGACCTCGCCGCGTGGCTAGCGGCCGGACAGCCGGACCTCGGCCGCCCGCGTCGCCGGACCCGGAGCCGGCTCCGCGGGCTCGGCGGTGACGGACCGGGCGGCCCGGTAGGCGGCCACCGCGGCGAGGGCGCCGAGCCCGGCCAGGGCGGCGGTGGTGACGGCGACCGCGCGGGCGGCGGTGGCCGCGCCGGGCCCGGCCGAGGTTCCGGTACTGGCCAGGGCCAGGTAAAGCGAGCCGAGGCCCGCCACGCCGATCGACCCGCCGATCGACATCAGGGTTGCGCTGACCCCGCTGATGTCGGGCGCGTGACGAGCAGAAACGGCACTGGTCAGCCGCCCGGTCAGCGCGGCGAAGTTGATGCCGAGCCCGAGCCCGCCGATCGCGAACAGCAGCGCGAGCGGCGCGGCGCCGCGCTGCCCGGCGAACAGGACGCCGCTGATCGCCGCGTAGGCGGCGGCGAGCAGCAGGCAGCCGGCGGGCGGCAGCCAGCGGCGGCCGGGCAGGCGGCGGACGAGTTGCCCGGCGAGGCCGAACGCGGCGACCCACGGGACCAGCATGAGGCCGGACTGGGCCGGACTGCGCCCGAGCCCCGCCTGCAGGTACTGGGCCACGGTGAACAGCAGCACGTAGTAGGTGCCGGTGGCGGTCGTCAGGGCGACCAGGCTCCACCGGATCACGGGAACGGCGAACAGTCGCACGTCAAGCAGCGGGGTGCCGCCGCGCCGGGCGACCAGCACTTCCGCCGCGATGAAGACCGCGACGGCGGGCAGGCTCGCCGCCAGCGACGCCCAGGCCCAGATCGGCCAGCCGGCCGCGCTGCCCAGCGTGAGCGGGACCACGACGAGCAGCACCGTGACCGACAGCAGCGCCGCGCCGGCCAGGTCAAGCCTGGACTGGCCGCGGCCGTGGGCCGGGAGGTAGCGCAGCCCGGCGGCGACCGCGGCCGCGCCGACCGGGACGTTGACCAGGAAGACCGACCGCCAGCCAAGGCCGGCCAGGTCCGCCGAGACCAGCAGGCCGCCAAGGACCTGGCCGCTCACCGCGCCCGCCGACAGGGCCAGCGCGTAGGTGGAGATCGCCCGCATCCGTTCGGGCCCGGAGAAGTGCAACTGGATCCCGGTCAGCGTCTGCGGGAACATCAGCCCGGCCGCCGCGCCCTGCAGCACCCGCGCGATGATCAGCACGGCCGGGTCCGGGGCCAGCCCGCAGGCCAGCGAGGCCAGGCTGAACAGCGACACCCCGGCCAGGAACACCCGCCGGTAACCGAAGGCCTGCCCGAGCCGGGCGCCGGTGATCAGCAGCACGGCCAGCGCGATCAGGTAGCCGCCGACCACTAGTTGCAGCGCCGCTCCCGACGCGCCTAGGTCCGTGTGGATGGACGGCGTGGCGACGTTCACTATCGTGACGTCCGCCTGCGCCATGAACGGCGCGGTCAGCAGGACCCCAAGCAGCAGCCGGCGGTGCCGGTTCTTTTCCGCTATCGATGCGCTCATGCCCCGTAGACGCGCCGGCGCCCACGAGCGTGAGATCCGGGACGCTACTGCTGTAGCGGCGTGCCGAGGCCGCCGGTGCACTCGGCGCCGTATTCCGGGGTGTACTGCTGGGAGACCCGGAACTTGTCGATGAACGCCTGCAGCCGCGGGTCGCTTGGTGAGGTGAGCCGCAGCTGGAATCCCCACGAGGTGACGACGATGGGCGACGGCAGGCCCGGGTACGGGGTCAGGTCGACGTAGCGCGAGCCGCCCTGGCCGCTGGGGTTCAGGACCGTCTGGCGGGAGAACAGCGCCCGCAATTGGCTCACCGTGGCCTGCGGCAGCGTGGGGGAGTAGGTGATCCAGACCGCGCCGTGCTCCATGTTGTGCACGGCCCGCTCGTTCGGGACCGGCTGGCCGTAGACGCCGCAGTTCATCCAGATCGCGTTGTGATCGCCGCCGACGGGCGGCGTGACGGAGTAGGTGACGGGCCCGGTGACGTGGTTATGCCCGAGTGCCTGGTTCGCCGGGCCGTTGTGGCTGCTCGTCGGCCATCCCGTGGTGTCGTAGGCGACCACCCCGGCGATGCCGGTGGTATTCGGGACGGTCAGCGCGGCGGGCTGCGTCGTCGTCGCCCCGGTGACCCCGGGCGGCATCACCTCAGCCGAGCCGCCGCCCGCGGTGGATGAGCCCGCGGTGGATGAGGAGGAACTGCCACCCGAGACGAGCACGGCCACGATCACCGCGATCACCGCGACGATGGCGACTCCGCCGCCGCCTAGCCAGGCAAGCCGCACCCGTCGCTTCCTGGCCCGCTCCTTGGCGCGCATGGCCTCGATCCGGGCTTTCCTGTCCAGTTTCTCCTGCCGGCGTTCGGCCATGCGTCCTCCAACGGGCCAGCGGGCGCGCCGCGGGTGGTGAGCCTCGGCCCGTAGGGAGGATAAAACACGCGCGGGACCGGCCGATGCCGGGGGGCGGTCCTAAGTCCCTATCGGGACAGGCTTCCGTCTCGCCGGATCGGGCGGTACGGCCCGCGGCCCGGTGCCGCGTGACCCTGGGAGGGCACGCGGACGGCGCGGTACCCATGAGGGGATAGCGTTCTCTGCGCGCAGGAGGCCCGAGATGGGTGTCAGCATAACCGCCAGGCGTCGGCTGGCCGCGGCGGGAATCACCGCGGCCCTCCTCGGCGTCGCTGCCTGCAGCAGCGCCGCCCCCGGCAAGCCAGGCGCGTCCGCGGGCGGATCTTCCGCGGCCGCGCCGTCCGCCACGGCCCCCGCGTCCGGCGCCGCATCCTCCGGGGCGGCCTCCTCGCTTGAGCAGCAGTACGAGCAGGTCGTGGCCCAGGTGCTTCCCTCGGTCGTGCAGATTTCCACCGCCGAGGGATCCGGGTCCGGGGTGGTGTACGACACTAAGGGCGACATCGTCACCAACGCCCATGTGGTGGGTACCGCCACCAGCCTGCAGGTCGGCCTCGCCAGCGGCGGCAAGCCGCTGCCCGCCGAGGTTGTCGGCGTGTTCGCACCCGACGACCTCGCCGTGATCCGGGTGCAGTCCGGGGGCGGCGCGCTGCACCCCGCGTCGTTCGGCCGCTCGTCCGCTGTCCGGGTCGGTGAGATCGTGCTGGCCATGGGCAACCCGCTCGGCCTGACCGGGACCGTGACCGACGGCATCGTGTCCGCCACCGGGCGCACCGTGTCCGAAGGTCAGGGCAGCTCCGCGGTCCTGATCAGCGCGATCCAGACCAGCGCGCCGATCAACCCGGGCAACAGCGGCGGCGCCCTGGTCAACCTGGCCGGCCAGGTGATCGGCATCCCCACGCTGGCCGCCACCTCCCCGCAGCTCGGCGGGGCCGCGGCCGGGATCGGGTTCGCCATTCCCAGCGACACCGTCACCCGCATCGCCGCCCAGCTGATCTCCGGCGGTAAGGTCACCAGTTCCGGCCGGGCCTCCCTCGGCATCAGCGCCCAGACCGTCGCCGACGCCACCGGGCAGCCCGCCGGGGTCGGCGTCGCCGCCGTCACCGCGGGCGGCGCCGCCGCCCGCGCCGGGATCGCCTCGGGCGACATCATCACCGCCCTCGCCGGCCAGCCCGTCACGTCCCTCGCCGCCCTCCAGTCGGTCCTCGCCGCGCACAAGCCAGGCGACCGCGTCCAGGCACTCATTTCCCGTGACGGCACCAGCGCCACGGTGACGGTAACCCTCAGCGCCCTCACCAGCTAGCCGTGACAGCCGAGAAGCGACAACAGCCAGGTACTCACCGGCCAGGTGTAGCCCCAGTTCCTCAGGCGCGGCCCGGAATAACGCGCCTGAGCTGGGTAATGGAGACGCGTGGCCCAGACCGAGTTGCCTGACCAGGATCGCCCCGAGGCCGCCGGCCGCCCCGCGCCGGCCGTGGGCGTCATGCCAAGGGGATACGCCTTCATCGTCGTGGCCTTGCGCTTCTTCATCATCGGCGGCTGGATCGCGGCCCTGGCGCTCGCCATTGTCTTCCTTCCACCGCTCGCCGCTACCGCCTCGGGCGGACTGGACGCGCTCATTCCCAAGAACACCCCGGCGACCAGCGCGGAAACGGACGCGGCCCGGCTGTTCGGCGCGCCACTCGACGCTCCGGTAGCGGTCGTGCAGCGCGACGCCCACGGCATGCCGAAGGCGGCGCTTGACCGGGCCGTCCGGCAGGCCATCGTGGTCGACCAGGCACTGTCGCGCCTGCCAGGCAACCAGGCCCAGGACGCGCAGGCGGCGACGACCCTGGCCGAGGCCGGCTATCCGGACGCCGCGCAGATCGCCGCCGGGCCGGTCAGC
Source organism: uncultured Actinomycetota bacterium (assembly GCA_963811335.1). Classification (GTDB taxonomy): domain Bacteria; phylum Actinomycetota; class Actinomycetes; order Streptosporangiales; family Streptosporangiaceae; genus Trebonia. The sequence goes on from CAWERB010000010.1 coordinate 42,674, forward strand.
CCCGGGCCGCCAGGCGGCATCCCCGGCCTGGCCGCGGCGGTCCCGGTCGCCAATGTCTCGGGCCTGATCCGCGGCACCCGGGAGCATGACACAACGGTCATCACGTTCCTGTACTTCAAGCCGGGCACCTCGCTCACCGCGCAGACCGCGGGAGCGGACGCCTACGTGCACTGGTACCTCAGCTACCCGTCAAGCGACGTCGTCGGGGTGACCGGGCCCGTCCCCGCGGAGGTCGCACAGGACGGCATCATCCAGCACTTCCTCCCCTGGGTCGAGCTCTTCACCGTGCTCGCCATCGCCTTGATCGTCGGGGTCCGGTTCAGGTCAGTAGGCGCGCCGCTGGTCACCCTGGCCTGTGCGGGCACCGCGTATCTTCTCTCCACCCGCGTCGTCGCGTGGGCGGTCGAGCGAATGGGGACCTCGCTGCCCGCGGATGTGGGACCCGTGCTTGTCGTCCTGCTGCTCGGGGTGACCACCGACTACGCGGTGTTCTTCCTGTCCGGCATGCGGGCCAGGCTGGCCGAAGGCGTACCCCGGGTCCAGGCGGCGCGGCTGGCCACCGCGGAGTTCGCGCCGATCATCCTGGCCGCGGGCCTCATCGTCGCCGCCAGCACGGGGGCGCTGGTGGTGGCCAGGAACCAGTCGCTGCGCGACTTCGGGCCGGCGCTGGCGCTCACCGTGCTGACGGCGATGGTCGTGTCGATGACGCTGACGCCCGCGCTGATGTCGGTGTTCGGCGGCCTGCTGTTCCGCTCGGTGCCGTACCGGCGGTCGGCCTCGGCCCGCCGGACCAGATCCGCGAAGGACTCCGCCGCCCGGTTCGCCGTCACCCGGCCGGTTGCCCTGCTCGCGGCCGTGGCCTGCACCGCTGGGCTAGTCGCGATCGCCTTGTTCGCGCGCCACCCGCAGCTTGACTCGCCACTCATCAACGAGCTTCCCCCCTCGCCGGCCACGGCTGCGCAGAGCGCGGCGGGTCAAGGCTTCGCGCCCGGAATCGTGGCCCCGACCGACATTGTGGTTACCGGGCCGCGACTGGCCGCGCAGGGGCCGGCGCTGGCCAGGTTCCAGCATGAACTGGCGGCCCAGCCGGGCGTCGCGGAGATAGCGGGCCCGGCGACGCTTAACCAGCTGTCAGGCGTTCCCCCCACCGCGCCCAACCCGCTGCTTGCCAAGTCAGGCAGCGCCGCGCGGTTCGTCGTCGTGCAGGACTCCGACCCGCTCGGCGCCACCGCCATCAGCGAACTGAGCGCGCTGACCGGTCACCTGCCGTCGCTCGCCCGGTCCGCCGGACTGGCCAACGTCCGGCTGGAGGTCGGCGGGGAGACCGCGCTGACCAGCGACGCCATCAGCTCCGTGCTCGCCGACCTGAGCCGCGTCGTGCTGGCCATCTTGGCCGTGTCGCTGGTCTTGCTCGTGGTGTTCCTCCGCTCGCTGCTCGCGCCGGTGTACCTGCTGTTCGCCAGCGTCCTTGCCGTATTCGCCAGCCTGGGGCTGACCCTGCTGGCCTCCCGCTACTTCCTGGGCATCACCAGCCTCGTGTACTTCGTGCCCATCGCGGGCGGCGTGCTGCTCGTGTCGCTCGGCTCCGACTACAACGTGTTCGTCGTGGGCCGGATCTGGGAGGAGGCCAGGCGCCGCCCGCTCCGCGACGCGGTGCGGGTAGCGGTGCCCCGGGCCTCGCGGGCGATCACCACGGCGGGCGTGGCGCTGGCCGCGAGCTTCGCCATGCTCGCGGTGATACCGCTCGAGCAGTTCAGGCAGATTGCGCTGCTGATGGGCATCGGAGTGATCATCGACGCCGTGGTGGTGCGGTCCATCCTCGTGCCCGCGTTCGTGGTGCTGTTCGGCCGCGTCGGTACCTGGCCGGCCCACCGGGGGTCGCGCGGCTACCGGGGCGCGGGCAGGGCGGACATCGTGATGAAGTCGCGGGCGTAGCGCGGGTCAAAGAACGTCGCGGGGCCGCGGGAGGTGTTGGTCAGCTGGACGCCGTTGGACGGGGCGGCCAGGCCGCCCTGGGTGGCCGGCTTGAAGCTGGCGAACACCGGCCAGGACGGGTTGATGTCCAGTTCCATCCCGCGCACCGCTCCGGCCCGCACGAGGAGATCGGCGACCTGGACCGGGGTGAGTCCCGGGCCGACCACGTAGACCAGGGCGCCGTCGGCGGTGACGCCCAGGCCGGACCGCCACTGGTGCTCCGAGCCGTGCAGCCCCTTACCGCAGGGGCAGGTCCCGCCCCACACCCGCCAGGTGCGGGTGAAGGCGCGCCCGGCGGGCTTGCCGTCGACGACGAGCGGGTACAAGTTCTGCCTGACGGCCACGACCGACGGCGTCATGGTGACGTCACTGCCCCACGCCCCGACCGTCACCGCCCCGTTGGCGTAGATCACCAGGGAAGCGGCCCCGCGCACCAGCGGCCTGATCATCCGGTTCTCCGTGTAGTAGCCGCCGTGGGCATCCTTCATCTGGAAGCCGCCGTTGAACGCGGCGACCAGCAGGCTGGCCGCGGCGGGCGCGACCGGCGCGGTGTACTTGTACGGGCCGCCGCCCGGTGACAGCGACCCGGAGTACAGCCGCGCGGACAGCAGGCTGGTGTCCATCCAGGCGATCCCGGCCCGCTTGGTGTCGCCGGGCGGCACGAGCAGCGTCTCGTAGACGGCCGGCTTCCCGGTCACGAGCCGCCCGGCCGGCTGCCATGCCCCGAGATCACGGAAGGCCGGCGTTCCGGGGAACGGCAGCAGCGCCGCCGGGGCGGAAAGCGGCGGCGCCCCCGGCGTGACGACGCGGACGACGGCCGGGCCGGCGCCCGGAGCCGCGCGGCCGGCGGTGATGCCCACGGAGGGGGCCGCGGCCGTCCGCTGCGGCAGCCGCAGGCTCGATGCGCTGATCCCGCTGCACGCCGCTAGCGCGGCCACGCCGGACAGCAGCACGACGAGCGGCACGAACCTGCCATTACTGTTGCTTTTCCGGGCCACGCACCCACGGTAGGGCGACAAAGTCAAGCAGGGGCGCTGTTAACTACCTGCAAAGCATCTGAAAACATGATCCAGTGCCCCGCCACGGCCCGGTCGTGCCTGGTCCGCTCCCGGTCGTAACCTGGGCCAAAAGCCTCTGTAGGCGCAGCGGTGGAGCTGCCACAGTGGCTAACGGGAAGTGGTCGGCGATGAAGGATTACAGGTTCCACACAGTCAGCGGACGAGTGATCGTCAAGGACGACGAACTGGTGCTTCCCGCGTCGCACAGGGCGCAAGCACTGGCACAAGGCAGACGTTGCCGCCATCCACATCGACGGGCTCACCACAGTCCGATCGGTGACATCGCCACGTACGGCGTACTGACGTCCCATGCCCCGGATCATCACACTGGCTTGAGCATTACCCGTAATGACGGAACCAGCCGGCAGTACAGGAACATCAGGGAGTCGCCGCTGGAGGTCGCGGCTCAGCTCAACCTGCGGGGCTACCCGGTCAGTGCCTAGCAGCAGCCGCCCCCCAGGCACCGGCGGCGCGGCCCATTCGGTCATGACACGAAGCGTTTGTGGCGCTATATCACGCCACTAAGCGTTCACAAAACCGAAACCCTTCACGGAATGCAACGCCCGCGCTCCGGCTGGCCATGATCAGAGCTTGTAGCCGATGTCGCGCAGGAGCTGGTGCCGTTCGGCCGCGTCGGCTTCGGTTTCGATACCGACGGGCGGTGATCCGTCGATCACTCCGGTAATCCCGCGCCCGCGCTCGGTAACCGCGACCAGGACGTCGACCTCGTTAGCGGTCGCGCAGTAGATGCGGCAGACTTCGGGCACCGCCTTGACCTGGTTCAGCACGTTGATCGGGAAACCGTCCCTGAGCAGGATGACGAACGCGTGCCCGGCGCCTATCGCCAGCGCGTTCCGCGCCGCCAGCTCGGCGAGTTCCGGGTCATTGCCGGACCAGCGAACGAGCCTGGCGCCCGATGCCTCGCAAAACCCCAGGCCGAAACGCAAGTGCGGGCTCGTACCTGCGAGCGCTTCGTGCAGGTCCTCCACTGTCTTGATGAAGTGAGCCTGCCCGACGATCACATTCATGCCCTCGGGCTTGTCGATCGTGACCATCTCGAAAGACACCATGCCGAGCCGCCTTCCTCAACCAGTGCATCGGCTCATGTGTGAACTGAACCGTTCGAAGAGCTGCCCGTTGTCAAGTACACCACGGACGGCGGTCCGTTGACGTGGGCGCGGGCTTGACACGCGGCACGCCCGCCTTCCGGGTGCGTGGTGTCTCCGCACCGCCCGCGGGTAGGCGCACCAGGAAGGTCGCTCCGGGAGCGGGCTGCGTACCGGTCACCGAGGCGGTGCCGCCGTGCGCGGTGGTCAGCTCCCTGACCATCGCGAGCCCTAGGCCGCTGCCGCCGCTGGCCCGCGACCGGTCGTCGTCGAGCCGGGCAAACCGTTCCCAGATCCGCTCGCGGTCCGGCACCGGTATCCCCGGCCCGTCATCGGATACGGAAACCACCGCGTGTCGGCCGTCCTGGCGCACGGACAGCTCCACCACGCTGCTCGCGTACCGCAGCGCGTTGTCCACCAGGTTGCTGATCACCCGGCTGAGCTGCGTCTCATCACCAAAGACGCACACCCGGTCCAGGCGCCCGAGGCGGAGGCTGACGCCATCGGGGACGGGCCGGCGGGAGCAGTCGGTCACCACGCCGGCCAGGTCGACGGGCTCGGCCCGGTGGGCCACGCGGCCGTCGACGGCGGCGAGCAGCAACAGGTCGTTGACCAGCCGCCCGAGCCTGCGGTGGCCGGCCAGCAGGTCGTCGGCCAGGGTCTCGCTCGGGTTTGGGTGACTGCGCGCGACCTCAAGGACGGTGGTCAGGCCGGCCAGCGGAGTGCGCAGCTCGTGCGCGGCGTCGGCCACGAAACGGCGCTGGCGGTCCACCGACAGTTCCAGCGACTCAAGCATGGCGTTCAGCGTGCTGCCCAGCTGGGCGAGCTCGTCTCCGCTGCCGCGCGAGGTGACGACCTCCCGCACCCCCTGATGGCCTGTGCCCCGGCCGGCCAGGCGGCCGGACAGGTCGCCGCCGGCCGCGATCGCCGCGGCCTGGGCGCGCAGCCGCTCGACCGGCCGCAGCGACCAGCCGGCCGTCAGCCAGGACACCGCTGCCACCACCGCGAGCGCGACCACGACCAGCCCCGCCGTGAGCACGGCGACTTGCCGGGCCTGCGCGCCGGCCGGGTCGAGGGAGAGCGCGGCCACGACGGTCGCGGGCCCGTGCGGCGTCACGGTCCGCACCGCGTAGACCGCCGCGCTGCCCGCGGCCATGAACGCCGGGTGGGCCACCACGGCCCGCGCGTTGCTCCGCCCGGCCGGCAGCTGCAACATCGCCGGCCTGACGGTGGATGCCGGGTCGCCGGTGACCACGCGGTTCCCGCTGCCGAGCACCTGGATCCGCGGCACGCCCGGTGCCACCGGCATCGGGATCGGATCCGGCAGCTGCCCCGTCGACTTGAGCTTGGCGGCTACCTCGCTAGCGGTCTCGGTCACGGTCTTCCACGCGGAATCGGTCAGCGACGTGGAGTAGAGGCTGAGCGCGGCAGGAGCGGCGATGCCGAAGATCACCGCGGCTAGCAGCGTTCCGGTTAGGGTCAGCCGAAGCCGGAGACTGGACCGCCACAGCCGGACCGGGCTTGCGGTCACGGGTACTCCCGCATCCGGTAGCCGATGCCACGGACGGTGTCGATCTGCGAGGGCTCCCCGCCGGCGTCGATCTTGCGCCGCAGTGAGCTGACGTAGACCTGGACCACGTTGTGGTCGCTCGCGTCGTTCTCACCCCATACGTGGTCGAGCAGTTCCTGCTTGGTGACCGTCACCTCCCGGTGCGCCAGCAGGTAGCGGAGCACGGCGAACTCCCGGGGGGTGAGGTCGAGGGCGGCCCCGTCCCTGGTGCACCGGTGCCGGGCCGGATCCAGGGTCAGCGGCCCGTGCCGCAGCACGGGCGGCAGCCGGGCCGGACCGCGCCGCAGCAGCGCCCGGAGCCGGGCAAGCAGCACCCCGTAGCTGAACGGCTTGGCCAGGTAGTCATCGGCGCCGGCGTCCAGGCCCGCGACGTGATCGGCGGCGCCGTCTCGCGCGGTCAGCATCAGGACCGGCAGGTCACGGCCGTCCGCGCGCAACTGCGCGCAGACCCGTATGCCGTTCAGCCCGGGCAGCAGGACGTCGAGGATCATCGCGTCGTACTCGAACTCCCGCGCCAGGTGCAGGCCGTCGACGCCGTCCGCGGCGACCTCCACGGCGTACCCTTCCGCGGTCAGCCCGCGGTGCAGCGAGCCCGCCAGCAGCCCGTCATCTTCCACGACCAGGACGCGCATGCCGCTTCCTCTCAGGCCCGGAGGCAGAGCGATCAGACTCGCCGCCAGGGTGGCAGCCAAGGCTGGAAGAACGCCGAGCGGACGCCGCGCGCACGCTCTGAACGGCCTTCAACGGTTCTTCAGCCGCGAATCGCGAACCTGCGAGTATGACTGATCTCAACTCCAGCGCCCGCTCCTCCTCGTCCTCCTCCTCGTCCTCCTCCTCCTCCACCTCCACCTCCTCCACCTCCTCTCGCCGAAACGGTGACCTCCCCGCTCCGCCACCGCCGCGGCGGCGCGCCGCCGCCCGCCACCTGGCCCTCGTGGCGGCCGTCATCGCGGCCGTCGCCAGCTGCGGGTATGCCGTCACCAAGGGCAGCGGCGGCGCACGGCCCGTCGCTGGGTTCTCGTCTTCCGCACTGGCCCAGGTCATCGCCAGGCAGGCCGGTACCGCGCTGGCGGGCCGGGCGCCGCAGACCGTGAGCCTCGCCCGGACGCGGGCGCTCGCCGACCAGGTACCCGCCGGGGCCGTCGTCGACAAGGCGGCGGACACGATCAACTTCACCGGGAGCTCGGTGTCGTTCACCGTGGTGGCGGTCCCGCCCGGCGGTCCCGACATGGCGTTCCTTGTGGCGGGCCTCACCGATCCCGCGCTTGTCGTCCCGGCGGGCGCCCGGGTCACCGTCCAGTTCATCAACGGCGACAGCGACGAGGCGCACGGCTGGCTCGTCGTGAACGAGCAGCCGCCGTTCAGCTTCGGCCAGCCCAAGGTCCCGGCCGTCAGCGGCGCGTTCTCGGGGCTGATCGGCGACCCCACGGCCAGTGGCCAAGGAGCGAGCACTATCACCTTTCCGGCCGGTCACCCCGGCGCCTACCAGTACGTCTGCCCCATGCCCGGCCACGCCCAGATGGGCATGCACGGGGCCTTCATCGTCCGCTAACTGATCCCTCACCGCCAGCGGGCAGCGAGCCGCTGGCGCTGCCCGCTGGCTCATCACCTACAACTGGCAACAAGTTGCCAGAATTATTTTCGAATATATTGATAGTTTTTGATAAATTATGAACACGTTATCTTATACGTCACGTAGCGTGAAATTATGCCTACACTCACTATCGCTCACGAGGCTCCGCTAGAACTCATTCGCCAGCACCCGGACCTCGCCATCGATCTGGTGCGGACGATGACCAGCGTGCCGATACCCGTCGGCGGCCGCGCCCGACTCGGGCCTACCGACGCCAGCAGCGTTGTCCCCGCGCAGTTCACCGCCGACTCCGTAGTCATCGTCGACGACCCGGGCAGCGGCCTGCCTGCCCTGGTTATCGTCGTAGAGCCGCAAGGGCGCGATGACAAGACCAAGATCTACTCCTGGCCTGTCTACCTCGCTAACATCCGCGAGGCGGTTCAGTGCCCCAGCGCGGTCCTCATCGTCGTTTGCCCCGACCCCCGCGAGGCCGAGAAATGCCGCAGGGTCATCCCGATGGGCCACCCTGGCTGGGACCTGTGGCCGATCGTCATCGATCCCGCCCACGCGCCCTCCGACCGGGGCGCGGGCCCGTACCTGCTGCTGTTCCTGGCCTGCCTGCCAGCCCTGGACATGGAATCCGAGGAAGGCGCGGCGCGGGTCCTGGACGCCATCCGCGGCACCGGGGCCTCTGCCGCCCAGCGCAAACGGCTGGCGACGATTATCCTGGAAAGAGCTTCCGACGCCGCCCGGCGGCACCTGGAGGAACTGATGAAAACCACCGAGTACAAGAACGACTTCATCGAAAGCTACGTCCGAGTCGGCATCGAGCAGGGCATCGAGCAGGGCATCGAGCAGGGTGCGATCGCCGACGCGGCCGAGAAGCTCCTCAGGCTCCTGGACGGGCGCGGTCTGCAACTGACGGATGCACAGCGCGCTCAGGTCGCCGCAAGCACCGACCTGTCCCAGCTCAACCTGTGGTTTGACCGCGCTATCACCGCCAAGACCGCAGCCGGCGTCTTCCAGGATTAACTACCAACCTCAGGCCCAGGCGTCTCGCCATGCGATGATCGACGGGATGTCATCCTTGCTGCTGCGCCAGGTCAGGGTGGTACCGCTCGACGGTCCGGCCGCCGCCGATCCGGTTGACGTGCTGATCGAGGACGGCGTCATCACCGGGCTCGGCCCGGCCGCCGGTTCGCATCGTGTTCCCGCGGTGACCGTGCCCACGGTGGAGGGGGAGGGGCGCTGGCTCATCCCCGGCCTCTGGGATGCGCATGTGCACCTCGGGCAGTGGGCGCTGTCCGGGCGGCGACTCGACCTGTCGCAGACGTCATCGCCCGAGGCCGTGCTCACCATCGTCGCCCAGGCAGCGCGGGACCAGGCAGCGCGGGACCGGGCAGCGCAGGACAGGCGGCCCATCGTCGGGATGGGCCACCGGGCCGATGCCTGGCACCGTCAGGTGACGGTCGCCGAACTCGACGCGGCCTGCGCCGAGGTTCCCGTTGCCCTGATCAACAGCGACTGCCACCACGGCTGGCTGAACAGCGCGGCGCTCGACGCGCTCGGCCTGCCCCGTCGTGACACCGTGGTCGCCGAAGCCGAGTGGTTCGCGGCCTACCCGCTGGTAGTCAGGGCCCTTGACGGGCCGCCCACGTCGGCCGACTACCGGCAGCGTGCTCGGCGCGGCCGCGGCGCGGGGCGTGGCCGGCCTTGTCGACTTCGAGTTCAGCGCGCCATGGAGCGACTGGGCACGAGCGCTGGCACGAGGGCTGTGACCTCCTCCGGATCCGCTGGTCGCCGTATCCCGACCAGTTGGACAGCGTCCGCGCGGCGGGGTTGCGCAGCGGATCGCCCCTGCCCGGTGCCGGCGAACGGTGCGGCGACAACAGTGCCGGCGACCGCCTGTCGGTCGGCTCACTCAAGATCATCAGCGACGGGTCCCTCGGCACACAGGACGGCGTGGTGCTACGAGCCCTACGCGGACACGGGCGGCTGCGGCGCGCCCAACCAGTCAGACGTCGAACTGGCGGAGCTGCTCACCGAGGGAAAGCGGGCAGGGCTGTCGGTCGCGACGCACGCGATCGGGGACCGGGCGCTTGACGCCGCCGTGCGGGCGTACGTCATGACGGGGGCGCGCGGCTCGATCGAGCACGCGCAGGTGACGACGCGGGAAAGCATCGCCGAGATGGCAAGGCTTGGCCTGACCGCGAGCGTGCAGCCCGCGCATCTTCTCGATGACCACGAGGTGACCGACCGGGTATGGGCCGGCCAAGCGGATCGCTGCTTCACGCTCCGTGACCTCCTTGACCATGGAGTCAGGGTCGCGCTCGGCTCGGACGCGCCGGTGGCGCCGCTTGACCCGTGGCTGGCGATCGCCACCGCGGTGCATCGCGGGCTGCCCGGTGCCGAGCCGTGGCATCCCGAGCAGGCGATCACCGCCGCGGAGGCCATCGCCGCATCGGTGGACGGCAGGCGGATCGCCGTCGGCCAGCCCGGTGACGTGGCGCTCCTCGCCTTCGACCCGCTGGAAAGCGACGCCGCCCGGCTGCGCGGCATGCGTGCCGACCTGACCGTCGTCGCGGGGCGGGTCGTGCACAGCGAACTCCCGATTTGACGCTAGACAGTTGGCCCGCCGAAGGTGCGCCGGTACGCGCTTGGGCTAACCCCGAGCCGGGTTCTGAAGTGACGCCGCAGCACGGACGCGTCATCGAAGCCGGCCCGGTCGGCGACCTGGGCGACGGTGAGGCCGGTAGTTTCCAGCAGGCGGGCGGCGAGGCTGACTTGCTGGGTAACCAGCCATGTACGCGGAGTGGTGCCAGTTGCCGCACGGAACTCGCGGTAGAACGTGCGGCGGCTCATGGCGGCGATCTCGGCGAGCCGGGCCGGGGTCGGCCTATCCGGCAGATGCTGTAGCGCCCAGGCCATGGCCGGGCCCACTGGCTGCCCGGAACCGTCCGGGAGGGGTTGCTCGATGAACTGAGCCTGGCCGCCGGCCCGGTGCGGACCTGCGACCAGACGGCGGGCCAGTCGAGTGGCGATCTCGGCGCCGTAGTCCTTGCGCACTAGGTGGAGGCAAAGATCGATGCCCGCCACTACGCCACCAGAGGTCAAGATGTCGCCGTCATCGATATACAGCGCCTCAGGCACGACCCGGACCAAGGGGTAGGCCGCTGCCAATGCGGCGCAGAACCGCCAGTGAGTGGTCGCGCGACGGTGATCGAGCAGCCCGGCCGCGGCCAGCACGAATGTGCCCAGGCAAACCGACACGATGCGGCAGCCGCGCGCTGCGGCAACAGCCAGCGGCTCGAGCAGCTCATCCTCAGGCCGCTGGCGGGCATAGCGGCCAACCGGCAGCACCACGATCGTATCGGCCGTGGTCAGCGCCTCCATCCCGTGCTCAACGACCACCTGCAGGCCGCCTCGAGTCCGGCCGCCGCCCGGGCGCGGGCCGCATACGGAGAACTCGTACCAGTCAGGTGCGACCTCCCAGTCATTGCCGAAGATCTCGACGACCGCGCCGAGGTCCAGGGCAGAAACTTCACCAAGCACCAAGGCGGCTACGCGATGACGTGGCACACGTCGCTCCTTCAGGTCTTAGCGGAAAGGGCGGACGGCCCGCCGACCTTGACACTACGGCCCGGCCATGACAATCCCCTGCTGCCTGGGATGATAGGGGCACTGGCACTGATCGCCCGATGATTGGCACCCCTTTCTCTGTTTTCGCCCCGGCAATGCGATGCAGGCTTGGGGCGCGGCGGTTAACGCGACCGGGCTTGAGGGCACGCGCAACTGGAACTGAACCGCCAAACACCGACGGAAAGAAGAGGGGCTGGCCTTGGCTACCAACATTGAGCTCATTAAGCGCTTCGAGCTCGGATTCCGCGCAAACGATCAGGCGACGATCGACGAACTCGCCGACCCGGGCCTCGTCGACCACAACATTGGGCACGACCTCGACGGCACGCTGGAAGGGCTGAAGCAGAAGGCCGCGTACTTCGTGTCGCTGTTCCCCGACATCAAGGAGGACATGCAAGACATCATCGCCAGCGGCGACACCGTCGCCACCCGGTGGGTGCTGACCGGCTCCCTGCAGCAGGACTTCATGGGGATCGCCGCCTCCGGTCAGCCGATCAGGGTCGAGGGCATGAACTTCTACCGCCTGAAGGATGGCCGCGTGACCGACATCTGGACGCAGTTCGACAACACCGCCCTGATGCAACAACTCGGCGCCGCCCCGGCGGAAGGCGATGCGCGATGAATACCTATCTGCTCGTGCACCGTCACCCGCCCAACTACAGCGGGACTCCCGAGGCCCCCGCCGCATGGGAGGCGCGGTTGAGGTAGGCATGCTCTCCCCTGTCCCCGGCCGCCAGCATCCCGCCCGCACGTTCTGACGGCGCATCCCTGGCGTACGGCTATGCCCCAGTCGCCAACCCACTGGGGCATAGCCGCGCTAGGCGTCCGTCACGGTGCGACCTCCGTCTCCGGCCGCCCCGTGATAGCAGGCTCGGTGACGGCCGGCTCGACGGGATCGGCGACCGCTATCCCGGTGATCTCACTGGTGATCTCAGTGGACGGCTCGCCCCGGGTGTTCGCGGCGCGCAGCGCGATCACCGCCGCGACCAGGATGAAGATGCTGCTCAGCAGCAGCGCCCGGTGGAACCCGTCGGTTAGCGCGGCGGGGCGGGCCACGTGGGCCGCCTCCAGCGTGTTCGTCCACGACGTCGCGACCGCGGTGAAGATCGCGAGCCCGAGAGCGGCGCCGACCTGGAACGATGCGTTGATCAGCGAGCCGGCGAGACCGGCGAGCCGTGGCGGCACCCCGGCCTGCGAGGCGGTCTGCACGCCGACGAAGACGCCGCCGAGCCCGAATGCCATGATCACCAGGCCGGGGAACAGGTCCGTCCAGTAGTGGCCCGCCGCCGGGATGCGCGACACCCAGAACACGCCGCCCGCCGCGATCACCGCGCCCCCGACGATCAGCGGCCTGGTCCCAATCCTGGGAATCAGGACAGTGCCCGCAGCCGCCGCGACGACGACCATGGCGGCGACCGGGACGTAGCCAAGCCCCGCGCGGGTCGGGGAGAAGCCCAGCACGTTCTGCATGTACAGGGTGAGGAAGAAGAACGCCGAGTAGAACCCGGCCATGCCGATCACCTGCGTGGCATCGGCGGCCGGCAGGCCCTTGATCCGGAAGATCGCCACCGGGACCAGCGGGTTCTTGCTGCGTGCCTCGACGAGCGCGAACAGGGCGAGCAGCGCCGCCGCGCCCGCGAGCACGCCGATCGTGCCGCTCGCGCCCCATCCGATCACCGGCGCGCGCACCAGCCCGTAGACGAGCAGCAGCATCCCGCCGGTGCCGAGGAAGGCGCCGGGCAAGTCGAAGTGCGAAAGATCAAATTCCCTTCTCCCGAACGAGCGCGGCGTACTCTCCACCGCGAGCCGCGCCGCCCCGGCGATGACAACCACGCAGACGGGCAAGTTCACGAACAGCACCCAGCGCCAGTTCAGCGCGGCGGTGATCAGCCCGCCGAGGGCCACCCCGGCGATCGAGGAGATGCCGGCCATCGCGCCCCAGGCGCCGAGCGCCTTCACCCGGTCCGTGCCGTAGCTGAAGGACGTGGTGAGCATGGACAGCGCGGCCGGCGACATCAGCGCGGCACCGAGCCCCTGGGCCAGCCGCGCGCCGACCAGCATGCCGGAGTTCTGGGCGAGCCCGCCGGCCAGCGAGGCCAGGCCGAACAGGGCCGTGCCCGTCATCAGCATCTGGCGGCGGCCGACCAGGTCGGCGAGCCGTCCGCCGAGCAGCAGGAAGCCGCCGTAGGTGACGATGTAGCCGCTGAGCACCCATTGCAGGTTCTGCACGGAGAAGTGCAGGTCGCGGGCGATGGACGGGAGAGCGACGTTGACGATCGACGTGTCGAGGAAGTCAAGGAAGGCGACCGCGCAGAGGAAGGCGAGGACCAGCTTGCCCCGGCGGGTGGCGAGGAAGGACGAGGTTGCGAGCGGCGGTTCCGTCATGACCGGCGAGTCTCCTTGTAATGATGTAATCAGTCAGTTAGCTAACTTACTCCCGTTCCTCGTTCGGGTCTACACTTGTCAGCAAGATGACTGACTCAGTTGAACCTCAGGGCGTTTCCCTCACCCGGGGCGCGGCCCCCGCAGCGGCGGGCGGGGGCCAAGCCAGGGGCCAAGCCGGGGTGCCGGGCAAGCGGCAGCGGCTGATCGACGCCGCCTGCCAGGTGTTCTACGCCAACGGCGTCGAGCGGACCACGCTCGCGGACGTCGCCGCCGCGGCCGGCATACCGCTCGGCAACGTCTACTACTACTTCAAGACCAAGCACGACCTCATCCAGGCGGTCGTCGAGGCGCGCCTGAGCGAGGCCAGGGCGATGCTCGCCTGGGTCGAGGCGGCGCACGAAGGCCCGCGCGAGCGGCTGAAGGCCCTGTTCGCGGCGTTCGCGGACCAGAGTGCGGAAATCGCGCGGTACGGCTGCCCGCAGGGCTCGCTGTGCACGGAGCTCGACAAGCTCCCCGACGGCCCCGGGCCGGCGGCCGAACTGATGCGGGTCCCGGTCGACTGGGCGGAGCGGCAGTTCCGCGCGCTGGGCCGCGCCGACGCCAGGGACCTCGCCGTCGAGGTCATCGCCAGGTACCAGGGGAGCGCCCTGCTGGCGAGCACCCTGCGCGACCCGGGCCTGCTGGCCCGCGAGTCGGCCCGCGTCGCCGCGTGGCTCGACACGATTGGCGCTTGAACGCCCCGACGTGCTGTTTGTCACAGCGGAATGGGACGAACGGCACTGGGTACAGGGGACCAGGAAGCCCTATATTAGGTTTGCCTTACCTAAGACTTGTCCCCGTTGCATCCGCTGGAGACCATGTGCTCGCCACCCTAGTCATCTTCCTTCGCGAGGGCATCGAGGCGAGCATGATCGTCGCCATCCTGCTCGCGTACCTGGATCGGCTCGGTCGCCGGGAGCACTTCAAGGACGTGTTCCTTGGCGTGGGAGCGGCGTTGCTGCTCGCGACGGGGGGCGGCGTGGCCGCGTACCTCACCATCCAGTCGTACGACGGCTCGCGGGTGCAGACGATCTTCGAGACGGTCACGTACCTCATCGCCGCGGTCGTGCTCACCTACATGACGTTCTGGATGCGCAATCACGCGCGCTCGATATCCAGCGAACTGCGGTCCAAGGCGGACGCGGCCTTCGACGGCAAGGCGCGGTGGGGCCTGGCCCTGCTGGCCTTTCAGGCCGTCGGCCGCGAAGGCCTCGAGACCGTGGTGTTCACGCTCGCGATCATCTTCTCCACGTCCACCGCGAGCGCGCTGACCGGCGCTGTTATCGGCCTGGCGGGCTCTCTCGCGGTCGCGTTCGTCATCTACCGGCTCGGCCACAAGCTGAACATGTCGAGGTTCTTCACGGTCATCGGCTGCCTGCTGATGGTCTTCGCCGCCGGCCTGCTCGCCGACACGGTGCAGAACCTTCAGGAACTCGGCTGGCTGCGCGTGCTCGACGGGCCGATGTGGCACACGGGGCAGCTGCTGTCGCAGGACAGCGCATTCGGCGACGTGCTGCACAGCTTCTTCGGGTACAGCGATTCCCCGACGCCGCTCCAGCTCATCGTGTACGTCGCGTACCTGGCGATCGTCGTCGCGGCCTTCCTCGGCCTGCGGGCTGCCCTGCGGAGCCGCAAGTCGCCAGGACTCATCGCCGGGTCATAGGCGCGTCCCGAAACTTTCTTGTTGCGGCAGTTGATTGCCGCTGGAAAGTTTCAAAGTTATCGGCGTCTCCGAAAAACTTTCGCAATTGAGTTACCAGCATCTTCACATAAGGTGCCGCACAACCTCTTGCGAACAATCGAATGACGTCCTTCAATCCTTAATAGTTATCGCAAATTAATCCGATAACTTTCGATAAGGAGGACGCCATGACGAAGTGGCAATCCCGTCCGGTTTCCGACGCGACCAGGCCCCCTGGCCGCGCGGTGCGACGTCCGTTGCTGGCCGCCGGCGTGGTAATCGCGACCGTGGCAGGCATGGCGACGGTGGCGGTCGGAAGCGCGCACGCGACGCTGGCGCCAGGGACACCCCTGAAGACGCTCGCCGCGGCGGACGGCGGCCGGTACTTCGGCAGTGACATAACCGGGAACCTGCTGTCCCAGTCGACGGTAACCCAGCTCCAGTCTCAGCAGTTCAACATGGTCACGCCGGGAAACGAGATGAAGTGGGACACCACTGAGCCGTCCAACGGCACGTTCAACTTCGCCCCTGGCCAGCAGATCGTTTCCTATGCCCAGGCCAACAGCGAGCGGGTCCGCTGTCACAACCTCGTCTGGCACAGCCAGCTCCCGTCCTGGGTGTCCAGCCTGCCGAGCAACCAGGTGCAGTCGGCGATGGAGACCCACATCACCAGGGAGGCCGGCAACTACAAGGGCAGCTGCTACGCGTGGGACGTGGTCAACGAGCCGTTTAACGACGACGCGAACGGCACCCCCCGCGCGGACGTCTTCTTCAACGCGATGGGCATCGGTTACATCGCCGACGCGCTGAAGACCGCGCACGCCGCCGACCCGAACGCGAAGCTGTACCTGAACGACTACAACATCGAGGGCGTGAACGCCAAGAGCAACTCCATGTTCAACCTGGCCCAGTCGCTGCTCTCGCAGGGCGTCCCGCTCAACGGCATCGGCTTCGAGAGCCACTTCGTCCTCGGCGGGATCCCGAGTGACATGCAGGCGAACATGCAGCGGTTCGCCAACCTCGGCCTGGATGTCGCGGTCACCGAGCTTGACGACCGCATCCAGCTGCCGGCCAGCTCCGCCAACCTCACGCAGCAGGCCAGCGAGTTCTCCAAGGTGGTGCAGGACTGCCTGAACGTGTCGCGCTGCGTCGGGGTCACCCAGTGGGCCGTCGGCGACGCCGACTCCTGGGTGCCCGGCGCGTTCTCCGGCCAGGGCGCCGCCACCATGTTCGACCAGAGCTACAACCCCAAGCCCGCCTTCACCTCGGTGCAGAACACGCTGGCCGCCGGCAATAACGGGAACACGGTCACGGTGACCAGCCCAGGTAACCAGACCTCCACCGTCGGGACCGCCGTGTCGGTGCAGGTCCGGGCCACCGATTCCGGCTCAGGTCAGACCCTGACCTACTCCGCGACCGGCCTGCCGGCCGGCCTGTCGATCAGTTCCTCGACGGGCCTGATCAGCGGCACGCCGACCGCCGCGGCTACGTCCTCGGTCACCGTGACCGCCAAGGACGGTACCAACGCCTCCGGGTCCGCCTCGTTCAGCTGGACGGTCAACCCCAAGAGCAGCGGTAACACGGTCACGGTGACCAACCCGGGCAGCCAGACCTCGACCGTCGGCACCGCCGCGTCGGTGCAGATCCAGGCCACCGACTCCGGTTCCGGGCAGACCCTGACCTACTCGGCGACGGGGCTGCCGGCCGGCCTGTCGATCAGCTCCTCGACGGGCCTGATCAGCGGCACGCCGACCGCCGCGGCTACGTCCTCGGTCACCGTGACCGCCACGGACGGTACCAACGCCTCCGGGTCCGCCTCGTTCAGCTGGACGGTCAACCCCAAGAGCGGGGGCGGCACCTGCCACGTCACCTACACCAAGAACAGTGAATGGCCCGGCGGCTTCACCGCCCAGGTGGTCATCGCCAACACCGGGACGAGCGCGATCAACGGATGGTCGCTGACCTTCACCTTCCCTGGCGACCAGAAGGTCACCAGCAACTTCAACGGTGGCTTCGCCCAGACTGGCGAGAACGCGACCCTCACCAACGCCAGCTACAACGGCACCATCGCCCCAGGAGCCAGCATCACCGACGGCTTCCAGGGCAGCTGGACAAGCAACGACAACAGCCCGACCAGCTTCTCAATCAACGGCACCGCATGTAGCTAGGACCGCAGGCACCGCAGGTAACTAGGTCCGACGGCGCATAACCGCGACCCGGCCCGCTGGCGGCAGCTACCGCTGCCGCCAGCGGCAATTGACCGGGGATCGTCCCGGCGGCAGCGACACCGCCGCCGCCGGCGGACCATTCGTCGCACGGGCCATAAATAGATAAACCATCAATGAAATACCCGCTGACGTCGCAGGATGCTAGCGCCTGCCGAGCCGCGCGGCCGTCCCCGAGTACCGTTTCGTCTCATGCAATTGCCCAGAATTTAATCAACGCGCAGCCGTGCCGCGAACTTACCGGCACGGCTGCGCGCTTGCATGGAATGCCCGCATCTAGTCTCACTGACACGAGGAGCGGGTTATACCAACTCCGGCCCCGACCTCACCATGTCGCTGTACGAGGCGTGCGCCCCGGCCGGCCCCTGCCCGGTTGGCGCGGGCCCCCGGCCCGCCGTGCCCGGCCCGCCGTGCCCGGCCGGGTCCGCTTGCCCGGCCGGGACGGCCCCGGCTTACCATGCGCCCCCGCGGCAACAGGGTTACCGGAATTTTTCGTATCAGGTAAACTTTTCACCGGATGTAAAGAAAAGACGTTCGGGACGTCTTTTCTTTACATGTCGTGATTTGTTTACCGGTAAATGCCGGCGCGGCCCGTCCGACGGGCCTGCCCGCGGAGGTCCCCAGTGCCCGAGCCCGGGATCACGAACCAGTCACCGCTGACGATGTTTCCGTCCACGGTCCCGGCGTCCTGGAGCAGGAACGTGCCGGACCGCCCGGCCACCGCCCCGGTTACCCGCTCGATGCCCACGAAGCTCGCTGATCCGTCCTCCCTGGCGGCTTGCAGGAATTCCACGACCCCCTCGCCGGTGATGTCACCGGAAAGCTCTCTTCCACATGGATCTTGCTGAGCGCCGGGCCCTGCGCCTGCTCGTCATAGGCCGTCCGCTCGTAGGTGCGCACGGTGATCATCGCGCCGGCGCGCACCGGCCGCCTCCGCCGCCGCGATCGGGCAGACTAGGGGGCCATGACTGCGGACGCGGATATTGTCGTTGCCGGGGCTGGGCACAACAGCCTGATCGCCGCCTGCTACCTCGCCAAGGCCGGGTACCGCTGCCTGGTGCTCGACGCCAGGGACATCCCGGGCGGCGGCGCGACAACCGAGGAGGTCCTGCTCCCCGGCTACAAAATCGATACTTGCGCCACCGGGCACACGCTGATCCGGGTCAACCCGCTGCTGACCAGGGACGAACTCGGGCTTATCAGGGACTACGGCCTTCGTTACCTCGATCCCGACCCGGTTGCCCTCGTTGCCTTCCCCGACGGCGAGCAGCTCACCATGTGGCTGGACAAGGACCGCACCGCGGCGGAGATCGCCCGCTTCAGTCAAGCCGACGCAGCTGCGTACCTGCGGCTCCTCGCCGACTACGACGAGGTGAAGTCGGCGTTCAGCGGGGCGCAGTTCACCCCGGTGGGCTTCGGCCCGTCCCTCGACCAGCGGCTGGCCGAGCACCCGCGCGGCCGGGTCTGGCAGCGGATCGCGCAACTGTCGCCGTGGGAGGTGATCAGGCACGAGTTCACCGACCGGCACGTGCGGGCGTTCATGCTCTGGATGGCCTTCCAGACCAATCAGGCCGTCGACATGCCCGGCTCGGGGGTCCTCGCCTACTCGCTGATCTTCGGGCGGCAGCAGCGGAGCTGGTCGATCCTGCCGGGCGGCTCGCAGACCCTGATCGACGCGCTCGTCCGCTACCTGGAAGATCACGGCTCCACGATCGTCACGGGAAAGACCGTCACCAGGCTGATCCTCGACGGCGACCGCTGCGCCGGCGTCGAGGCAGTGGACAGCAGCACCGGCCAGCGGCACGCATACCGGGCCGCGCGGGCGGTGCTGTCCACCATCCACGTCACCCACCTGCGCGGCATGGCCCCCGCGAGCAGCTGGCCCGAGGAGTTCCACTACAGCGTCGACACCTACGACGTTGGCATCCCCGGCTTCGGCGTCTACCTGGCCGCCAGCGCGCCGCCGGTGTTCGAGGCACTAGGTAATACCGAACGGACGGCGGTCTCCGCCGGCACCGTCGGATGGCCGGAGGACGTGATAAGGCTCGGTGCGGACCTGCGCGCGGGCCGGTTCATCGACGGCGTCCCCTGGCTGCTGGTCGCCACCCCCACCCTGGCCGACCCGACCCGCGCCCCAGCGGGCCATCACACGGTCAAGCTGCTCAGCCAGAACGTCTACGACGTGCCGGACTGGGACGTGGCCAAGGAAGAGCACGCCAGGCGCCAGCTCGCCCGCCTGCGCGAGGCGGCGCCGAACTTCACCGACGACGTGATCGAGGCCATGCTGGTGAAGTCGCCGAAGGACTACGAGAGGCTGAACCCGCACATGGTCCGCGGCGCGTTCCACGGCGGCGACCGCGGCGTCGCCCAGTCCGGCGGCCTGCGCCCGGCCCCCGGCTGGGGCTCGCACCGGATGCCGATCGCGGGCCTCTACCAGACCGGGGCGACCACCCATCCCGGCGGCTCAATCACCGGCGCGCCCGGCCGCAACGCCGCGATGGTCTTGCTTCACGACCTCGGCCACGACCCCGCCGACGTGCTACGCCCCGGCTAGCCTTCGAAGAACCCGGCCGGAGACTGCCAGGCGCCGGCCAGGTGAACGGTAAGCAAGGCAATCACCAGGCCCGCGACCAGGGAGGCGATCAGCAGCGACAGACGTACGCCGCGACCGCCGAGCAGCTGCGCCGCCCGGGTGACCGGTCGGCCGCCTGGGTACCCCGGGCCGCCGTAGTACCCCCGGCCGTCGTCCTGCGGCAGGTCCACCCCGCGGGCTTCGGCGTACAGCAGCCGCGGCAGCCGGGGGAGGTAGGCGAGGACGTGGATGGCCATCGCCCCGAACCACAGGATGAAGCTGGCCTTGTGCAGGAACAGCCACGGCTGTCGTCCGGACGGGCCGAGGAGGGCGAGCATGATGCCGGAGCCGAAGACGCCCGCGGTCAGCAGCATGATGCACGGGCCGAGCAACCGCAGCAGCGGGGCGGGCGGGCCCTTGCGCCGGTACGGGCCGTTGCCGGTGTAGTAGCGGTAGAACCGGTAGGTCACCGACCCGGCTTTGAGCGCGACCGGGCCGAGCAGCAGCATGCCGATGAAGAAGTGCAAGGTGAGCAGCTGGCCGAGGCGCAAGATCGTGATGCCCTCGGCGGCCAGCAGGACCAGCAGCACCGCCCCGGTTATCGCGGTCAGCCGCTCGTTGCCTTCCGCTCCGCCATGCCGCTGATCCGGGTGGCCGTCGCGAGAGTACGCACCTGGCACTTGCCGCTCATCCCGGTAGCCGTCCTGAGGATATGCCCTCGGGACCGGCCGGACCTGCGGGTTCTGGGGGTTCGGCCAGGCACCTGGCCCCGGCTGGCCCTGCGGGTTCGGCCAGGCACCGCGATCCCTATGCTGCCCCTGATGAGTCACGGAGAGACGTTAACCGCTTAGGCTGTATGACCGCTATGAGGACTTTTTCAGTTTCTTCTGAAGTTCTCGTCAGGCCAGGCAGCTGGGTCATCTGCGGGCATCGGCTATCACGCTGCGGTGAGTCGCCGTCCGGTCGAAGTCACGCAGCATGGCCCGGGCTTCCGGTTCGACGATGGCCGCCGTGATGTCGTCTCCGGCGAAGGCGCGGATCGCCTCGGGAGACTCCCAGAACGTGTGCGCGGTCAGTTCGACCGTCCCGTTCCCGTCGAGGTCGCGGCGCAGCAGGCACGCGCCCTGGAAACCGGGCAACTCGCGCAGCCCGGGCAGCAGCGTCCCGGTGAAGTAGCGGCTGTAGTTCCCGGCGCCCTCGGCGTCGGCGGTCGCCGACCAGGTTCTGACCGTCTGTTGCCGCGCGTTGGTCATGCCGTCATCGTTGCCCGCCACGATATAAAAGTAAAGGTGAATCATCTTCCGTTAAACGAAAGCAAGCCTTCCGTATGATCGATCCCCGCCGTCTGAGCGTGCTCCAGGCGGTCGCCGTGCACGGCAGCGTGGCGGGCGCGGCCAGCGCACTGCACCTGAGCCCGCCGGCGGTGTCACAGCAGCTGCTGGCCCTGGAGCGGGAGACCGGCGCGAGCCTCGTCGACCGCACCGGCAGGCAGGTCCAGCTGACCGCGGCCGGGCGGCTGCTCGCGGCCCACGGCGAGCGCGTCGCGGCTCAGCTCCGCCAGGCAGAACGGGACCTGGCCGAGCTCACGGGCCGGGCGTCAGGCCCGGTACGGATCGCGGCCTTCCAGAGCGTCATGGCCCCGCTGGTCGGCCCCGCCCTGCGCGACCTCGCCGCCGCGAGCCCGGCGGTCCAGCCGGTCATCACCGAGCGGTACGGGCCCGCCGCCGTCGCCGCCCTGCGCCTCGGTGACCTGGACGTCGTGCTCACCGAGTACGACGCCGCGAGTCCGTCGCCAGCCGAACCCGGCCTCGGACTGCGCGACCTGGTGTTCGACCCCTACCTCCTGGTCATCCCGCCCGACTGGCCGGCCAGGCCCCGCGGCCTGGCGGACCTGGCTGGCCGGCCCTGGGTGGCCGGGCCGCCGGGAACCGCCTGTGACCACGCCCTGCGGCGGCTCGCGGCCGAGGCCGGCATCGGCATCCCGGCCGGGGACGTCTGCGTTGAATTTCCCTCCGTGCTTGCCCTGGTCGCCGCCGGGCGCGGCGCGGCTATCATCCCCCGGCTGGCCCTCGGGCAGTCGCCGGTGACCGTCTGCGCGCTGCCGTCGCTCGGCGGACGCCACGTCGCCGCCTGGTACCAGGCTGGCCCCGCCCAGCCCAGGCCGGCCACCGGCATCGTCCTCGGCGCTCTCGCCCAGGCCGGCGAGGCATCCTGGCCGGCGCGATGAGCGACTGATACTCCCTTTTCACATGCCGAACCGCGTGCGCCGCACGGCCTCGACCGCGGCGTCCGGCCCGCTCACCTCGACCTGTGCCGCCTCCTGCCGGCCGAACAAGTACAGCAGCAGCTCGCCCGGCGGCCCGGCGATACAGGCTGTAGGTTCTCCCCGCCGGGCCCGGACGGTCCTGTCGGTCCCGGCCCAGTGAAGCTCGAGCCCCGCCCCGCGCAGCCGCCGCGCGAGAAGCCAGCGCCCGCGCGTGACATTGAGCCACAGGGCCTCGTCCATCGCGGGCTCGTTCGACCGCGGACCATGCCCGTTGGCCCTGCGCACGTCCTCGTGATGGACGAAGAACTCATTGAGGCTCGCCAGCCGGCGCACCCATCCGACGCGGAAGAAGCCCGGCGGCGGGCCCGACCGGAACGTCGCGATGAGCCAGGTGAAGTCCCGCCCGGCAAGCGCGGCCTGCCGCCGCTGCGCGAAGCGGCTCCACGCGCCGGGCACGACGAGCCCGGGCCCAGCGAGGGGATCGTGCTCGCGCAAGACGAGGTGGGCGGCGATATCACGGGTCGTCCACGGCGCGAGCAGGGTCGGGGCACCGGGACCGAGCTCCTGCAACAGGTCGCTGAGCCGGGCCCGCTCAGCCGCGTCCAAGAACGTGCCGACCATACCGCAGGAGTCTAGCGAGACCGGCCGGCGGGTCGTAGCCCCGTGTCCGCACGCGCAGAAGGGACATTTCACCCTTTCTGCCGGGTTTTGCCCCGCCCGTCATGATCGTCGTGTGGCGTTGGGTCAGCGATCGTCGGCCCAACGCCACACGGAGACGAGATAGGGAACTATGCCAGGTACTCGGGCATGACCCGCAGGGCTGGCGCCGCGGCAGGCCGCCTGGACAGCACGCCGGACAGCCCCAGGGCGGTCAGCGCGATGTTGCCGGCGGCGACGGCGCCGATGATCGTGGCGAACAGCCCGGTGAAGCCGGGCATCACGGTGTACCCGTACCATCCGCCGGCCAGCGCGCCGCCGAACGCGGCCAGCAGTCCCCAGGCCTTGGCGGCCCGGCCGGCGTCGCGGCGCGTCCAGGCCAGGTACAGCAGCAGCGCGACCGGCCCGCCGGCGGAGATGACGCCGAGCGGCTCGCTGCTGAGCGGCACCGTAGTCCAGAACGTGAGCACGGTCAGCGCCCCGGCGAACCAGCCGCTGTTCGGGCCGTCGCACGGTGAATGAACACCGCCGCTGCCCGCGCGCCCCTGGCAGTGGGACCGGGCCGCGTCGGCCAGCCTCGTAACGGCTGTTCCGCCGGCGGCGTCCGGCGTCCGCCTGCCGCCAGTGGCCCGCGGCGCCCTACCCGTACCCGCGGTCGCTGCCGGATGATGACCGCCTGCAGGCAGGCGTAGCACAGGAGCGCGGTGCCGGTCAGCATCGCCATCGTCAGTGACACGCTGCTCTCGTTGTCCCTGACGAATAGCTCCCCGGCGCCGAACGCGCCGAGCAGGGCTGCGAGTCCGGCCCCGACTAGGGCGATGACCGCCATGTCCCGCAGCGCGATCGACCGCAGCAGCATGACGCCCGCGGTGGCGAGAAGCAGCAGGGCGACCAGCGCGTGCGCGGTCAGCACTCCCGGTGCGGTCTCGATCTCCCGCAGGTACGATGCCCGGGCGTCGGCGGCCGGGATGGCGATGTAGAGGTTGAGGACCATACCCAGGGCAAGCTGCACGGCCAGCCCGGTCAAGATGATCAGGCACGGCTGTTGCAGCCCGGCCCGGCCCATTCTCCTGGCGGTCTCGGCGGAGAAAAGAGGCATAAGGCGTCCCTGTAGCATTTCGAACATACCGAACTCCTCTCGATCGCTTTTTGGGGATGTTAACAGCGACTGATTAGCTTCGAAAGGAGTCAGATTTCCGGCGTCACTCTAATGTGGCGGTTCACATACTGAAATCTGAGGTCAGAGCCAGTAGAATTCGATCTTTTATCGGGAATTTTCATTACAGGGATCTGCCCTTGACCGTGCGGCGGACCACCCTCGCTCGCTGAATACTCATAGAGAATACATAAGAATCCTGAGCGCCCGCACTGCGCCGCGCGGGCCCGGCGAATGCCGACCGGCCGGGCGGACTCCCTTGCCGCAGGCGCACGTACTTGCCAGCCAGGAAAGTGAGATGTAAGCTTTCCTCATCAGGAAAGTACTAGCCGCACGGGAAGGTCGACGGTCATGGACGAGGAAACACGTACGGGCGACGCCGCCTGGGCGCTTGGCGAGGTCCGCGCGCGCCAGCAGCAGGTCATCGATCAGGCCACGGTGCCTGGCTGGTACTGGTGGGCGGTGGGCGCGCTGATGGTGGTTCTCGCCGTCGGCGTCGACATCCGCACTTCCGCCGCGGTCGGGACGGCCGTCCCCGTGTTCGCCGTCGCCCTGGCCGCGGCCACCGGCGCGGCTGTCCGCGGCCAGTTCCGCCAGGCCCGGCTGCGCAACGGGCTGCTTGACGGCAGGGGAGTAACGGCGATCCTGGGCTTCGTCGCCGATCGTGGGCGGCACCATCGCGGTCGCCTTCGCCTTGCGCGCGGGCGGGGTCCATTACCCGGCGACGCTGGCCTGCGCGGCCGGCGGCATCGCGATGGGCCTGGGCGGCCCGGTGCTGATGCGGACGCTGCGCCGGATAATGCTCGGCAACCGCGCCGGGTTCCCGCGATGACCGTCGCCCGCTTCGATGACCTGATCCACCCGCCCACCCGGCTGGCGATCGTTTCCCTGCTGGCCGCCTCGCAGTGGGCAGACTTCAAGTTCATCCGCGACAGCACAGGCCTGTCCGACTCCGCTCTCTCCAAGCAACTGACCACCCTGGAGCAAGCCAATTACGTGGAGATCCGCAAAGGGTTCGTGGGCAAGCGCCCGCGTACCTCGGCCCGGCTCACCCCGGCCGGGCGCACCGCTTTCGAACAGCACGTGGCGGCACTGCAGGACATGGTGGCCCGGTCCGGCCTGCGGATCGTGCCGCAGTAGATCCTGCTGCCGCTAGACGATCGGGGTCTGGTGGCCGGCCCAGTACGCATCCCGCAGGATGCGCTTGTACAGCTTCCCGGTCTCCGACCGGGGGAGCTCGGGCACGAAGTCGACGGTCCGCGGGCACTTGAAGTGGGCGAGCCTGTCCCGGCAGTAGGCGATCAGGTCCTGTGCGAGCTGCGGGCCCGCGGCAGCCGGGTCAGCGAGCTGGACCACGGCCTTGACCTCTTCGCCGAGATCCTCGTTCGGGACGCCGATGACCGCCACGTCCGCGACCGCTGGATGAGCGGAAAGGACGTTCTCGGTCTCCTGCGGGTAGATGTTCACCCCGCCGGAGATGATCATGTAGCTCTTCCTGTCGGTCAGGTACAGGTACCCGTCCGCGTCGACGTGGCCGACGTCCCCCACGGTGCTGGTCGTGCCGTCGCTTGAGCGGCTGTCCGCGGTTTTCGCCGGATCCTGGAAGTACTGGAACGCGGTCGCGCCACGGAACCAGATAGTGCCGTCTGCTCCGGTCGGGCACTGCTTTCCTTCGCCATCCAGGATGAGCAGTTCGCCGAGGATGGGACGGCCGACAGTGCCGGGATGCGCGAGCCATTCCGCGGCGGTGCAGAACGTGAAGCCGTTGGCCTCCGTGGCCCCGTAGTACTCCGTGATGACGGGGCCGAGCCAGTCGATCATTGCCTGCTTCACATGGACAGGACATGGCGCGGCCGCGTGGACGATGCATTCAAGCGACGAGGTGTCGTAGCGGGCCCGCACTTCCTCGGGGAGGCGGAGCAGCCGGTTGAACATCACCGGCACCATCTGGCAGTGGGTCACCCGGTAACGCTCGACAAGGGCCAGCCACTGCTCGGGATCGAAGCGCTCCATCACGACGACCGTGGACCCTAGGCGCAGCGCGGCCGCCACGCTCGCCTGGGGCGCCGAGTGATACAGCGGTGCCGGGCTGAGGTAGGTCATGCCCTCGCGGAACCCGAACATGTACTTCACGAACTCCATCACCGGCAGCGGCTGGTCCGGGCCGCCCTCCGGCAAATCGCGCAGGATGCCCTTGGGCTGGCCGGTCGTGCCCGACGAGTAGAGCATGGCCGCGCCGAGCGCCTCGTCGTCGAGCGGGTCGCCGGGGTAGCTGGCGACCACCGCGTCGTAGGGTTCCCAGCCGGCGGGCAGCGGCCCCTGGCCGGTCATCAGCTTGCGGTCGAGCGCGGGGGAGTTCGCCGCGGCGGCTTCCGCCACCGCTGCCTGGCCGGCCGAGCTGAACAGCACCTTCGCCTGCGAGTTGGTGACGATGTAGGCCACCTCCGCCGCACTGAGGTAGGTGTTTATCAGGGAGTAGTACAGGCCGGCCCGTTCGGCGCCGCCCTCGATTTCAAGCAGCCGAGGACTGTTCTCGATCAAGACCGCGATGTGGTCGCCGCGCCGGAGCCCGGCGTCCCGCAGGAGGCGGGCTACCTGGTTGCTCCTGGCCTCGTACTCGCCGAAGGTGACCGTTTCGCCTGACGAGGCCATGATGATGGCCGGCTTGTCAGGGCTGGCGATGGCTTGCTGGCGTGCGAACACGAGTTCTCCTCCACCGGGACCTGCGCGACTGCTGACATAAGGGCTACATTGGCGGCCTGTCGCCGTCAAGATCGCGGCGGCGCCAAGTCCGCCGCGCGCGTGCCGGAGACGCGTGGGAGGCCTACTTCACCGGCCCGTCAGCGAGCCCGGCCCGGCAGCCTGGTCGCACCGAGATCATCCAGCCCTTAGGTCAAGCACGCCGAACGGTGCGTGGCTTCGCCTGTAGCGGTAACCACCCGCCCGTTCGGCAGCTTGGTAATGCTCGGCAGAGACCTTCGTCGCGCCATAAGCATGGCCTTCGCCGTAATAGGGCACCGTTCGGTGACCTTTGCTGGGGTTATGAGGGCAGATGACCGTACTGCGAAAGATCGGGCGCGTATATGACCTTATGTGTAACCTAGTCCGCTTTGCCGATAGCGGGGTGACCGTGGCCGCTCGGACCCGTCCGCGACCGGGTGCCGGTGTCCGGCCGGCCGTGCCGGTCTTCTTCGATCCGGCCTGCCGGCGCTGGCGCCGGATTCGTGCGGGGGTCGCGGTAACCGTCCTCGCGGTCGCGACGGCGGCCGCCGGGTTCACGGTATTTGCCCTGCGGCCGCTGTGGCCCGGGCCGGGCGCACCAGGCCAGCGCCTATCCGGCGCAGCTGCTGAGCCAGCGCGGCCCTGGCACCGTACCCGTCATCGGCGGCGAGGGCGACGACGCCCTGGTCCGGGTCGACCTCGTACAGCGCCGGGCGGGCCAGGCCTTTCTGAGTGACCCGTTCAGCGGGCGGGTGCTCCGCGCCGCCACCGCCGCCGAGGTGAAGAAGATCGGAAGCTGGCCGTACGCGCTGGAGTGGTACGGTCATCCGGCCCGTCGTCAGCTCGTGCTCACCTTCGATGACGGTCCCGATCCGAGCAGTACCCCGGCGATACTCGACATACTGGCCCGCGAGCACGTGCCGGCCACGTTCTTCGTGGTCGGCCAGAACGCGGTGCGCCATCCGGGGCTGGTCGGACAGGAGATCCGGCAGGGGAGCGTGGTGGGCAACCACACCCTCTCGCACAGCGGCCTGCGGCACGGCGACGTGCTGGACCGCGAGGACCTGGTCGGCGCCAACCGGGTCATCCGTGCCGTCGCGGGCTACGGGACCCGGCTGTTCCGCATCCCGTACGGCGACCCGGACGAGAACCTGCTCGCCGTACTGCGGGCCCAGCAGCTCGGCTACACCGTGGTCGACTACGACATCGACACCCATGACTGGCAGTACCGGGCCGGGCAGGCCATTCCGCTGCCTGGCCTCGACGGCGAGGGCCATGTCATGCTCATGCACGACGGCGGCGCCGACCGCACGGCGACGATCCGCCTGCTGCCGCGCCTGATCGCCCAGGCGAAGGCGGCCGGGTACACGTTCACCACGGCCGCGTCCCTGGTTCCCCCAGCATCCGCGCCAGCCGCGGCGGCGCCGACCGCGGCGGATTACTTCACCCGCTACGCCGCCTGGACGGCCGTGGTCCTGCCGGCCGAGCTGATCGGCTGGCTGTTCTGGGCCGGCGCCGGATCGGTCGCGGTGATGTCGCTCCTGTACATCACCCTGGCCCTGGTGAACTGGCGGCGCCAGCAGCGTCCGTGCTGGGCGCCGTCCCCGCCGGGAGAGATCTGGGTCACCGTGGCGCTGCCGTGCTACAACGAGGAAAAAGTCATCGCGAAGACCCTGTCCGCGCTGGCCAGGACCAGGTACGGGCGGTTCGAGGTCATCGCGGTCGACGACGGCTCCACCGACGACACCTGGGGGGTGCTGACCGCGTTCGCGAGCGTGTGGCCCCGGCTGCGCGTCTTCCGCCAGCAGCGCAACCAGGGGAAGGCGGCCGCGCTCAACCTCGCCATAGCCAAGGCACGGGGCTGGATCGTCGTGACCATGGACGGCGACACCGTCTTCGAGCCGGAGGCCATCGGCAAGCTGGCCAGGCACTTCACCGATCCCCGGGTCGGGGTGGTGGCGGGGCAGGTCAGGGTCGGCAACCGGCGGAACCTGCTGACCGCGTGGCAGAGCCTGGAGTACATGTCGGGCATCTGCGTGACCCGCATGGCCGAAGGGCTTGTCGGCGCCATCTCGATCGCACCCGGCGCGTGCGCCGCCTGGCGCAAGCGGGCCATCGTCGAGGCCGGCGGTTACTCGTCCCAGACGCTGGCCGAGGACTGCGACCTGACGCTGAGCATCCAGCGGCTCGGCTACCAGGTCAGGCAGGACAACGAGGCCGTCGCCTGGACGGAGGCGCCGATGACGGTCCGCGCGCTGGCCCGGCAGCGGCTGCGCTGGACGTTCGGGAACCTGCAGGCTTACCGCAAGCACCGGGACATGGTGCTGCGGCCCCGTTACGGCGTGCTCGGCATGGTAGTGCTCCCTTACGCGCTGCTGTCGGTTGTCATCCCGCTGGCGTTCATGCCGCTGACGTACGTCGCGGCCGGGGTGGGCATCGCCTCCGGCCGCTGGCAGAATGTCGCCCTGTTCGCCCTCTTCGTGGTCGGCGTGCACCTGGTCATATCGATCCTGGCGGTCTGCATGGCCCGGGAACGGCCGTGGCACCTGCTGGTCGTCCCGGTTTACCGGCTGATCTACGAGCCGCTGCGGACCTACGTGCTGTACACGTCGCTGCTGCTGGCGGCGAAGGGGAAGGCGCTGGGCTGGTACCGGCCCGCGCGGACCGGCACCGTCTTACCCGCGGTATCCGGCGATGAGCCTGGTGAAGGCGTAGGGCGCCTGGGGGATGCCGCTGCACGAGTCCGCGGCAGTGCCCGGAGTGCACGGAAGGTCGCGGTTCACCGACCAGAAAGCCAGCCGCGCCAGGTGATGCGCCCGCGCGTACCGCAGGATGACCTGGAAATCGCTGCCCGTGACGGTCTCCCCGGCGTCGGTGCGGCCGTTCATCGAGGAGATGCCCATGGTCAGGTAGGCAGCCTGCGCCGGCTCCCGGTACGCCCTCATCAGCACGTTCTTGAGCCCTTCCGCGGCCTGGACGCTGGCCCGCCCCATGTCGGCCACCGGAGCGGTGAAGTCGAACGGCATGATCGTCCACGCGTTCACCCGCAGCCCGGCCGCGGCCGCCCGGCTGATCAGGTCACGCCCGGCGGCATCCGGGCCGTCCGGCTCGGCGCCGATAGTGATCGAGGTCCACAGCCCCGGATCCCGCCGCCGCAGCAGGACCAGCGCGGTGATCACCCGCTGGCGGACGGCCGCGCTGCCGATCTCGGTGTTCTCCACGTCCATGTCCACGGCGCGCAGCCGGTAAGCGGCGATCGCTTTCTGGTAGGCGCCTGCCAGCGCCACCGGTGAGGAGCAGGCAACGCCGAGCTTGGCGCCCGCCATGCCGCCGAACGACACCGCTACCTCGCCGCCCGCGGCGCGGATACCGCGGATCGCGGCGTCGGCGGCACCACCGGTCAGCCGGCCGCCGCCGTCCCATACCGGGTTGCAGGCCCCGTCGGAGACGACGAACGCGACAGTAAACCGGCGGACCCCCGTCGTCTTCATCACCTCGGCAGCAGGCGGCCAGCTCGTACCGAGATAGAGATACGGCGCGGCCCACGCCCCGCCCGGCGCACCATCGCCCCGGTCCGGCGGACCGGTGTTCCCGACGGCGAGGATCCCGGCCGCGGCGGCCAGCGCGGCACCCGCGGCCAAAGCCGACATGAGGACCACCCGCGCGGCCCGGCTCTGCCCCCTCAGCACCCGCCCATCATCGGACAGCAGCTCATGACCGGGCAGAGGCGAACGTCCTGTCCGGCTGGATGCGGCTCCCGCCCGCGGCGACATCCCGCGTGGCGCCGTCATTAGCTGGCCCGGGGCGGGCGCCCGGTGCGGCTGCGGCGGTACGGGACTGGCCGGCGTTTCAGGCGGCTGTTCCCGCTGGTACTGTGCGCAGGGTGCCGCTGACATGGGCCGGCCTGCTGCTGGCGTTCGCCTCGGCGCTGGTCACCAACACGGCCTACTCGCTGGAGCATGACGCGGCGGCGGCGCTGCCGCCGCTGGTGCCGCGCCGTCCGTTCCGGTCGTTGCGGATGCTTCTCGGTAGACCGGCGGTGGCTTGTCGCGTTCGGGGCGGAGACCGCGGGCTGGCTCATGTACGTGGCGGCGCTGGCGCTCGCGCCGCTGGCGCTGGTGCAGGCGGTGGTGGCGTCCGGGGTCGCGGTGCTGGCGTTCGCGACCGCAGGCGGGCACCCGTCGCGGCTCGCGCGGCGCGAGCAGCTAGCGGTGGTGCTGGCGGTTTCCGGGCTGGTGCTGCTCGCGTCATCGCTTATCGGGACGACGCCGTCGGATGAGCACCCGCCGGCCGTCGGGATCATTATCTGGATGGCGGCGTGCGGCGGCGCCGCCGCTGTGCTCATGGCCGCCCGAATGCGGATCGCCCGTGCCGCGGCGCTCGGCCTCGCGGCCGGCCTGCTGTTCGCCGACGGAGACATCTCGGCCAAGCTGGTCGGCTATGGCGGCCTGTGGCTGGTAGCGCTCGCCTCACTGATCGTCGCCTATGGGGTCGGGACGAGCGTGCTGCAGTGGGCGTACCAGCAGGGCGACGCGCTGACGGCTGCGGGCATGGCGACGCTGGCGACGAACGCGGTCCCGATCGCGGCCGGGTTCGTGCTGTTCGGCGAGTCGCTGCCGCGCGACATGCGCGCTGTCTTGCAGGTTACGTCGTTCGGCTGCCTGGTGGCGAGCGCTGTCGCACTCGGGCACCAGCAGACGCCGCAGGCCAGCGGGTCGGCTCCGCGCCCTGACCGCATCGGCCAGGGACCGCAGGGCACGCCACCGGAATCGTGACGATTCGCCATGCGGTTTTCTAGGTGCCGGCGGCGAGGACGATCCACACCGGGCCGCGGGCGAATGTCATCGGCCGGCCGGACGTGGTGGTGAACGACGTGCCGCCGTCGGGAGCCGGCCGGGACCAGCGGGCGTCGTAGGCGCGGCCGTCGCGCAGCACTACGGCGGTGCCCGACCCGGTGCTCTCGGCGTAGGGCGGCCGGCTGCCCGCCTCGAGGAACCGTGAGGTGCGCACCTTGGTGTACTGGACCACTACGGTCGGGGCGCTGAGCTGTCCGCCCTCGGCCGCACGGGCCGGCTTCCCGTCCATGGAAACCAGCCAGCGTCTTCCGCTGGCCGACCAGTTGAACGTGAAGGCCGCCGCGGTGTAGGAGACCGGGAACGAACGGATGGCCCGGCCGCCCGCGGGCGCGGGGCCGAACCGGAACCCGATGTCGCGGGCCTGGCTGGCATCAGGCGCCTCGGTCAGGAGTTGCTGGGTGCGGGCGTACAGGTTGTGCGGCGCGACCCGGCGCGGGTCGCGGAAGTACCCGCCGGCCCGGCCGGCGTACAGGTCGACGGTCCGGGCTCGCTGCACGAAGGGGAGCAGGCGGGGTGTCGCGCCGGAGTAGGCGAACGCGGGCCGGCCGAACTGGGCGAGCAGTTCCAGGTCGTCCTCCCTGGCGCTGCGCACCGGGCCGGTTACCGGCGGGACGCGAGAGGAGAACACGGCGAGTATCCGGCTGAGCCCGCCTTCCACCGGCAGGACGTAGACGAGGTCAGCGCTGGTCAGCCCGGTCGGCGGCCGGGCCGCGGCGATGTTGTCGATCTTGACCGCCAGGACCGGCCCGGGTGTCGTCAGGGGCTCGCCGGTGAACGGGGAGGACGACTGTGCCTGCCCTGGCGACTGTGCCTGCCCTGGCGGCGATGGCTGAACAGGCTTCGCGGGCGGGGAACCTCCGGTGAGCACGAGCACGAGCGATACGGCCACGGCTACCGCCGCGGCGCCGGCCGTTGCGGCGATCACCCGGGCCCGGCGGTTCCACCGGAACGGATTCCATCGCAACACTCGCGACATCGATCATCGCTCCTCACCCGGTACGCGCATGAGGCACAGCGAGAGCCTGCACGGCCGCGAGCGCCCGCTAAATGCACGCCCCGCACGTCATACCGGAATACATCAAGGATTGCCGTCCGCCGCTGCCCTAACAAGAGACCAACGTCCCCCGGACCACGGCCGGTGCCGTGGCCGGCGGCCGGCAGGGTCAGCGTCATCTGGGTACCTTGGCCTGGCTGGCTGGCGGCGGTGAGCCGGCCGCCATGGGCCTGGGCCAGTTCGGCGGCGATGGCCAGGCCGATGCCGCTGCCCCAGACCTGGGCCGCCCGCGGGCCGCGCCAGAACCGGTCGAAGATGTGCGGCAGGTCCTCGGCCGGGATGCCCATGCCGGTGTCGGTGACGTGCAGCACCGCGTCCGGTCCAGCCCGCTCGGTGGAGATGGTGACCCGGCCGCCGGCCGGGGTGAACTTCAGCGCGTTGGCGAGCAGGTTGGTGATCACCTGGTGCATCCAGTGCGGGTCGGCCAGCACCGGGGCCCGCGACAGCTGCCGGTCGACGGTGATGTCGCCGGCCTCGAACCGGCGGGCCAGGCTGCTGGCGGCGTCGGCGGCGATGCCTGCCAGGTCGCACCATCGCCGCGACAGGTGCAAGGCGGCGGCGTCGG
Source organism: uncultured Actinomycetota bacterium (assembly GCA_963811335.1). Lineage (GTDB taxonomy): Bacteria > Actinomycetota > Actinomycetes > Streptosporangiales > Streptosporangiaceae > Trebonia. The sequence goes on from CAWERB010000010.1 coordinate 75,771, forward strand.
CGGCGGCCAGCGTCTGCAGGTCGCCGACCATCCGCGCCAGGCGCAGCACCTCGTCGCGCAGCGATCCGAGCTCTTCCTGGGTTGGCTCGGCCACGCCGTCGAGCAGGGCCTCATGGCCGGCCTGCAGCACCGCGACCGGGGTCCGCAGCTCGTGGGCGAGGTCGGCGACCAGGTTCCGGCGGACCTGTTCCTGCCGGTCCAGCGTCCCGGCCATCTGGTCGAACGCCCCGGCCAGCTCGCGCAGCTCGCCCGCCGCGTGGAGCTCCCCCACCCTGGCGGCCCGGTCGCCGGCCCCCATGGCCCGGGTCACCGTGATCAGCCTGGCGACCGGACGGGTGATCCGCCGGGCCATGACCAGGGCAGTGACCAGGGCCAGCAGCGCGCTCAGCCCGGCCGCGCCGGCGATAGCCCGCAGCAGCGTGCTCAGCAGCACGCGGTCGGCGGCGTAGAGCCCCGAACCGGTGGACCGGCCCACCGCCGTGCCTACCCGTCGGCCGCGGACCATGACCGGCTCGCTTGCCTGGGGGCCTGGCTGCGCGGCGAAGCCAGGTGACGAGTCGATGGCACGGCCGGCCGCGTCACGTATCTGGACGTATGTGCCGGTGTGTGCGGCCAGGTCAAGGACGAGGGAAACGTCGGCCCCGGCCCAGGTGTCGTTCCGGCCCCATACCGCTCCGGCGGCCACCGCGATCACCGCGATCAGCTCCTGGCGCTGCCGGCTGGCCAGGGAGGAGACGTCAGAGGCGGCGAATGCCGCGGTCAGCCCGGCGAGCAGCGCGACCGCCGCCAGTGCGACGGCGACGAATGCCAGCGCGAGCCGCAGCGCGAGCGTGCCGCCGCTGGCCCCGGGCGCCGGCGCTGCCTTATCAGTCATCGCTTCCACACCGTTACCATGACAGCTTCACCAGGCCGAATCATCCGCGGGTGCGTCGGGCGCGGCTGTGCGGGAGGTCTCGGCGGCACGTGGAGAAGCGATGGAGAGTTACTCCTCGTGCGCCTCCGTGGGCGGACTGTGAATCGTTCGGTGCTCTGGTGCATAGTTGCCATGATGGTGCGGGACGGGCGAGCCAGCGGCTTGGAGGGGAGGGGAGGCGCGATGGCGGCCACGGTGCTGGTGGTCGAGGACGAGCGCAAACTACGGGATTTCATCCGCTCCTACCTCGAACGCGCAGGGTTTGCCGTGCTGTCGACCGGATCGGGCGCGGAGGCGGTCAGCATGGCCGCGGAGTCATCGCCCGACCTCGTGATCCTCGACCTGGGGCTGCCCGACGTGGCCGGGGAGACCGTCGCCAGGGAACTGCGCGCGGCGGCGCCGGTGCCCATCTTGATGCTGACGGCCAAGGCTTCGGAGGAAGACCGGATACGCGGCCTTGAGCTCGGGGCGGACGATTACGTGACGAAGCCATTCAGCCCCCGGGAGGTCGTGCTGCGGGTCCAGGCGATCCTGCGCCGAGGCACGCCCGCCGTGCAACAGGGCATCACCAGCTACGGCGGAGCCGAGATCGTCATCAATGAGCCGCAGCGCACCGTGACCGTCCGCGGCACCCCCGTCGAGCTCACTCCGACCGAGTGGGGGATCCTGGTCACGCTGGCCACCGTGCCTGGCCGGGTGTACTCGCGGTTCGAGCTGGTCAACCGGGTACGGGGATACGAGTTCGAGGGGTATGAGCGCACCGTCGACTCGCATGTGAAGAACCTGCGCCGCAAGATCGAGGAAGATCCGGGCAGCCCGCAAATCGTCCAGACGGTCCTGGGCGGCGGTTACCGGCTTGGACTGGCCCACGATGACTGAAGGCCCGCGAAGTGACACCGGTGGCTCCTTCCGGCCACGTGCTCAAGGCATGACGCGCTGCCCGGGCACCCGTGCCGGGCACACCAGCCAGCGCAGCGCCTCCACGTTGCCGAGCTGGTCAAGTCGGCTGATCAGCTCCGGGAGTGCTTCCGACTGGGTGGCGTGCGCGGCGGCGGCCGCCTTCTGGATAGCCCGGGCGACCTCCGTTTCGGCTCCCAGATCGAGCATCCAGGCGCCGAACACGCCAGGCCTGGTGCGGGCCGCGAGCGGCACCCCGGCCTGCACGGCGGCGACCGCCGCGGCGCGGGCGACGGCAGCATCGCCGATGTCGCCAGTCTCTGGCGCGACGACCAGCACTAGCTCGGCGGAGTACTTGCTGATGGCCTGCTGGATTCGTCCCGCCAGCTCGGACGTGCGGTAGTGGTGCAGTCTCCGGTCGCGGTCACTGGCGACGGACACCTGGCGGATGCCGAGGATCGAGGCGGCCGTCTGGACTTCCCACGGCCGCGTCGCTACAAGCCGCGCGAAGTCGGAGCTCTGCGCGGCGGCCTCGCCCAGGCTCAGGCACAGCAGGCTCAGGCTGGCCCCGGACCGGCGGAAGGCGTACAGCGGCCCGCCCAGTGCGGCCGCCTCCTGCACGGGACGCGCCGTAACGGCCAGCACGCGAACCGCGCTGGGCAGCGAGTCGAGGGTGAAAGCGCGGGCGGTGTCCGGGTAAGTGGTGGCTTCGATCGTCATCGGGTGCTCCTAAGAGAGTGCGGGTCGGCTGCCCAGATGCGGAAAGCCGGCTGTCAGTAACGCTCGCTCTCGCTTGTGAGACCCCTGTGCAGCCGTTATGGAGATCCGATGGAGCGGGGTGGCTGGGGCCCTTCGGTGACCACTGTCTGCCTGTCGCTCACGCGGCCCGTCCGGCCGGTGGACCTCAGGTGATGACCTTCGGTCCGGCGGTTCCCGTCCATCGGCTCTGCCGGTACTGGCGGCCCCCAGTTAACAGTGATGGTGGTGGAGAACGCCACAGCGATTCGCTCCGCCGGGAAGGGATGCCATGCCTGCGCGCAGGGCTGTCAGGACGGCCATCGCGGTGTTCGCCGGGTCGGTGGCGGCCGTGTCCGTGCTGGCCGGCTGCGCTGTCGATGTCGGGGCCTTGCAGCATCGCACCATCAGTTACTCGCCGTCCGGGCCGCCGCGGACGCTGGTAGTGAACGCGCATGTCGGCAGCGTCCATGTCACCGGCAGAGACTCGGGCAAGGTCTCGGTCACCGAGCGCATCAGCTTCCGGGGCACCGCACCGTCCACCACCCACCGAACCGCCGCCGGCGTCCTGACCCTGGACAGCAGTTGCCCGGCCCTGGAGACCTGCACCGTCGGCTACGACATCACCGTGCCCAGGGCGATGACGGTCCAGGTCACAAGCAACGTCGGCGAGATCCGCCTCCGGTCACTGTCCGGGCAGGTCACCGCCCATGCTAACGCCGGTACCATCGACCTCGGCGCTATCTCGGGGCCGGTCGAGGCCACCGGCCACGCCGGCTTGATCCGCGGCCAGGACGTATCGTCCCCGCGCGTTACCTTGCGCTCAACGGCGGGCACGATCGACGTGGCCTTCACCGTGGCGCCCGCCGCGGTCACCGCCACCAGCGTCATCGGCTCGGTAACCTTGCGCGTCCCTGGCAGCGTGTCCTACAACGTGACGACGAATGTGGGCGTGGGCAGCACCCAGGTCAGCGTCACCCGCAGCCCGGCGTCGCCGCATGTCATCACGGCTGGCACCCGGACCGGATCGGTCACCATAGAGCCAGCCGCGGGGGGGATGTAGCCATGATCGGAGGCGGGCAGATGAGCGAGTCAGCCGCGCCGGCGGTGGACGCGCGGGCCGGGTCGGCGGGTACCCGGATCGACCTGGACGACGTGTGCCGTTGGTACCAGGTCGGCGGCACCGTGGTCAAGGCGGTTGACCAGGTGAACCTGCACGTCGATGAAGCGGCGTTCGTTGTTGTGCTGGGGGCGTCAGGGTCGGGCAAGACGACGCTGCTGAACCTGGTCGGCGCGCTGGACGCGCCGACCGCCGGGACGATCCGTCTGGCCGGGCAGGACCTGACTACCGCGTCACGCGCCGGGCGGACCCGGATCCGGCGGCAGACGGTGAGTTTCATCTTCCAGAGCTTCAACTTGTTCCCGGGACTGACCGCACTGGAGAACGTGCAGTTCGGCGCGGACGTCGCGGGCCGGTCCGAAACCCGGCTGATCGCCCGCCAGGTGCTCGCCGATGTCGGGCTGGGCGCGCGGGCGGATCACTTCGCTCACCAGTTGTCCGGTGGCGAGCAGCAGCGGGTCGCCATCGCCAGGGCGCTGGCGACCGGTAACCCGGTGCTGCTGGCCGACGAGCCGACCGGCGAACTCGATTTCCGCACCGGCGTGCAGATCCTGGAACTGCTGCGCGCACAGGCCGAGGCCGGTAAGACCGTGCTGGTGGTCACGCACAACCGGGAGATCTCCCGGGTCGCCAACCGGGTCATCGAACTGTCCAGCGGCCGCATCGTGGCCGACGGCCCGCCGGCCGGCGGCCGCGCGGCCGTCCGCGACCTGCACTGGTAGGCGGTCATGGCCCGGCAGGAGCAGACGGCGCGCTGGGGACTGTGGCTGCGCTGGACGTGGCGGGACCTGCGCGGCCGGTGGCCGCTTGTCACGGTGATCGCCCTGGTGATCGCGCTCGGCACTGGGACTTACGCGGCGCTGCTGAGCACGTCGGCGTGGCGCACCCAGTCCAACGACGTCAGCTTCGCCCTGCTGCACACCCACGACCTGCGCGCGGCACTGGCGACCGGCAGCACGGTCCCGGAGGGCAGGCTGCTGGAGCTGGTGCGGGGCCTGCCGCACGCATCCCAGGTTGCGGACGTCCGGGAACGCCTGGTCGTCCCGACCCAGGTCGCCGTCGGGGCCGATGTGCTTGTACCCGGTGAAATCGCCGGCACCGCCGAGGGCAGCGGGCCGGGCGTCGACAACGTCTACGTCTCGGCCGGCCGGCCTGCCGCTACCGCCGGCGGCCAGCCCGCGGTGGTACTTGAACAGGGATTCGCGCGGCAGAACCACCTGCCGGACAGCGGAACGCTGCGCGTCTCCGGCGGCCACGCGGTCCGCTACAGCGGGGTGGGCCAGTCACCTGAGTACTTCATCGTGACCGCCGGGCTGGGCGGGGCGCCCTTCCTCAGCCAGAAGAACTACGCCGTGCTGTTCGCTTCCCTGCACACCGCGCAGGCGCTGGCCGGGGCACCCGGACGGGTCAACAACGTCGTCCTTACCGTGCGGCCGGGTGCTAGCCAGCCGCTGCTCAAGGCGGAGCTCGAGCGGGCGCTGGCCGCGGCGACGCCGCCGGTCAGCGCCGACGTGACCACCCAGGCCCAGATGGAGTCACGCCGCATCCTGTATGAGGACATCAAGGGCGACACCGAGCTGTGGAGGGTGATCGCGCTGCTCGTGCTGGGCGGCGCGGCGCTCGCCGCGCTGAACCTGACCGCGCGCGTCGTCGAGGCCCAGCGCCGCGAGATCGGCATCGGCATGGCCCTGGGGGTCCCGCCGCGGCTGCTCGCGCTGCGGCCGCTGCTGTTCGGGGCGCAGGTCGCGGTCATCGGGGCACTGCTCGGCATCGCCGTCGGCTATGCCGTCGGTCTCCCGCTACGCAACGTGTTCACCAGCATGCTGCCGCTCCCGGCCTGGCAGACCCCGTTCCAGGCCGGAACCTACGCCCAGGCGGCCGCCATCGGCTTCCTGCTTCCGTTCGCCGCCGTCGCCTGGCCGGTCTGGCGGGCGGTCCGCGTGCAGCCGGTCGAGGCCATCCGCGTCGGGCACCTGGCCGCCCGCGGCGGCGGGCTGTCCCCGCTGCTGCGCAAGCTGCCGCTGCCCGGCCGCGGCTACCGCCAGATCCCGGTGCGCAACGTACTTCGCACCCCGCGCCGGACCGCGCTCACCATGCTGGGCATCGGTGCCGCCCTGGCCACCCTGGTGACCATCACCGGCTTCCTCGACACCTTCCGCGGCACACTGAACTCCGCGCAAGGCGAGCTGCTCCACAGCGCCCCCGCCCGGGTCAGCGTCTCCCTCGACTCCTTCTACCCGGCGGGCAGCCCGGTCATCCAGGCGGTGCGGGCACTGCCGCAGGCAGGAGGCGTCCAGACCGGCCTGCTGCTGCCGGCCACCGTCCGCAGTGCCAACCCGGTCCGTGGCGGTACCAGCATGGACATCGCCGCCGAGGTACTACCCGCCGCGCCCGCCTGGACACCCACGCTGAAGAGCGGCAGCCTCGCCGGCGGCATCGTGCTGTCCGGTAAGGCCGCCGCTGACCTGCACGCCGGCGTCGGCAGCACGGTCATCCTCCAGCACCCGCAGTCCGCCCCGGGCGGGATGCGCACTGCCTCGACGAAGCTGACGGTCAGCGGCATCCATCCCAGCCCGATGCGCGGGCTCGCCTACCTCAGCTCATCCGGCGCCCGGGTCTTCGGGCTGGCCGGCACGGCGAACCTGCTCACCGTCGAGCCGGCCCGCGGCTACGCAACCAGCGACCTGCAGCGCGCCCTGCTCGGCATCCCGCACGTGACCTCCGCCCAGTCGGTACGGGTAACCACCGACGGACTGCGCGACAGCCTCGGCCAGTTCACCGGCATCTTGAACGTGGCCGCCGCCGTCAGCCTGCTGCTCGCCCTGCTCATCGCGTTCAACAGCACGTCCATCGGGGTCGACGAGCGCCGCCGCGAGCACGCCACCATGATGGCCTTCGGCCTGCCGCTGCGCACGATCCTCGCCTTGACGACAGCGGAGGCGGCGGTCACCGGCGTCCTCGGCACCCTGGCCGGCCTGGCCGGCGGCTACGGCCTGCTCACCTGGCTGGTCAGCACCACCATCCCCGGCGTCATGCCCGAACTCGGCGTCACCGCGACGCTTACCGGCGGCAGCATCCTGGCGGCGCTGCTGCTCGGCATCGCCGCGGTCAGCGTCGCGCCGCTGTTCACCCTGCGCCGGATGCGGCGCATGGACATCCCGTCCACCCTGCGGCTCGTCGAGTGAC